>NZ_CP175556.1:2795000-4435007 GCF_046058985.1 Nocardioides pymetrozini
GGGTCGAAGCCCACATAGAACCGGACGCTTCCCTCGCTCAGCGCTGTGCGCAGCGCGTCGCGGTCGGTGGACTCGGCCAGCAGGCCGCGCCACTCGAGATCGTCCAGAAGCGTGGTGTCGACGGACACGTCGGTCCCTTTCCTCGGTGTGATGAGCGGGATCTCCTCCCGCCCCAAGGGTGCCCCATCCGCGCGGCGGCGCCGAACTGGGCTCGTCTCGGCCGGCGCGGGTACGTTGCGGGGGAGATGACCAGCCAACGGATTGCGGGGCGCTACACCCTCCAGCGCGAGATCGGGCACGGCGCGAACGGCGCGGTGTGGCTCGCTCACGACGACGTCCTCGGGCGCGACGTCGCGCTCAAGCGGCTGGTCTCCACCTCCGGGGTCGGCGACGACGCGGTCCGCGCCGAGCGGGAAGCCCGTCTGGCCGCACAGCTGGCTCATCCGAGCGTCGTCGCCGTCTTCGACCTCGTGACGGAGGCGACTGGCGCCTGGCTGGTCATGGAGTACGTCGACGGCCCCGCGCTGTCGACCGTCGTCCGCGAGACGCCGCTCTCGCCCGACGAGGCGGCACGGCTGCTGGCTCCCGTCGCCGACGCACTCGCCCAGGCCCACGAGCTGGGGATCGTGCACCGCGACGTGAAGCCGTCCAACATCCTCTCGGGGCCGGAGGGCGCCAAGCTCACGGACTTCGGGATCGCCCGGGGTTCGGAGGACGCCACCCTGACCCGGACGGGACTGGTCACCGGCTCCCCCGCCTATCTCGCCCCGGAGGTGGCGATCGGCGGGCAGGCGACGCCGGCCAGCGACGTCTGGTCGCTGGGCGCGACGCTGGTGCACCTGCTCACCGGGCGCCCGCCGTACCACCGCACGGACGCCGAGAACGGCCCGCTGGCCGTCGTGTACCGGATCGCCCACGAGGACCCGCCGACGGTGCCCGGCGCGGGCTGGCTCGCGCCGCTGCTCGCCCGCACGATGGCCAAGGACCCGCACGCGCGGCCGACGATGGCGGAGGTCCGCGACCACCTGACCCGCACCGCCGTCGCGGCGGAGAGCACGATGGCCCTCCCCGCCGTGCCTCGGTCCCGCCGCACCACTCGGGTGGCTGCGGCGGCCGTCGCCACCGTGGTCCTGGTGCTGCTCGTGGCGGCACTGGCGCTCCGGCCCGACGACGACGAGGGGACGCCGCGGGCCGAGGACTCTGCGACGTCGAGCGACACTCCCAGCCCGTCCCCCACGGGCCCCACCGCCGAGCAGCTCACGAGCTTCGCCCGCGACTACGTGGCCACCGCCGATCGCGACCCCGGCGCGGGGTTCGCGATGCTGACGCCGGCCTACCAGGCGGCCAGCGACGACTACGCCGGCTTCTGGGGCCCGATGCACGACCCACGGATCCTCGACATCAGCGCCGACCCCGCGGCCATGACGGTGACCTACACCTACCGCTACGAGCTTCCCGGGGCGGGGAACCGCACCGAGACCGTCACCCTGCACCTGGTGGACCAGGGCGGCAAACTGCTGATCGACCGCGCCACCTCTGGGTAGCCTGCCCGCCGTGGACGGGTACGACGTACGGCTGGCGGACCGGTTCCGCGCGCGGGGCGTGCTCGCGCCGGACGACGCGGCCCGCCTGCTGCTGCCCGTCGCCGACTCGCTCGCCTCGGTGCACGCGGCGTCCGGCCTCCACAGCGCGGTCTCACCCTCGGCGATCCAGGTCGACGACGCCGGGCGGGCCGTGCTGCTCGCACGCACCGAGGTCGAGCCCGACCCCTCCTACGCGCCGCCCGACCTGACCGCCGGCCGACGCCCGCTGCAGGCCGACGACGTGTGGTCACTGGCGGCCGTGCTGCTGCAGGTGACGACGGGCCACCCGCCGGCGAACCACGGCATCCCGCTCGCCGTACCGCGGTCCACCGGGTGGCTGGCACCGATCATCGAGCTCGGCCTGCGAGCGGACCCGCGTGAGCGCCCCTCGGCGGCGGAGGTCGCCGACTACCTGCGAGCCCGCGTGGAGCCCGCCCCTCCGCGGCGGCGGCCGCGGGTGCCGGTCGCCGCTCTCGCCGGGGCGGCGGTGATCGCCGTCCTCGCGGTCCTCGGCGCGACACTGCTGTTCGCCGGCGGCGACGAGGGCACGCCGAGACGCCCCGACGCGACGGGCTCCACTCCCCCGCCACCTCCTGCCCCGGGTACGACGGCCGCGACGCCCTCCGCAGCGCCGGAGCGGCCGACGGCCGCCCAGCTCGAGCGCTTCGCGAGGGACTACGTGGCGACCGCCAGCGGGGACCCGGAGAGGGGAATCCGGTGGCTCACCGCGGACTACCGGCAGCGGAGCCCGCGCTACCGCGAGGTGTGGGCGTCCATCCGCGCGCCGCGGATCCTCTCCGTGGCGGCCGATCCCGCGGCGATGACGGTCCGCTACACCTACCGCTACGAGCTCGCCGGCGGCGGCACCCGCACCGAGGACATCACCCTCTTCCTGGTCCAGGACGGCGGGCGCCTGCTCATCGCGGACGCGACGTCCGACTAGCCCCTCGAGGCGCACGCTCGGGAGCCTAGGCGCCGCGGGCGGGGGTACCGCGACCGCATGGGAAGGATCCGGGTCGGAACCTCAGGCTGGTCGTATCCGTCGTGGCGCGGCGACTTCTACCCGAAGGGGCTGGTGCAACGGCGTGAGCTCGCCTATCTCGCCGAGCACCTCTCCTCCGTGGAGATCAACGGCTCCTTCTACTCGCTGCAGCGGCCCTCGTCGTACCGCAGGTGGCGCGACGAGACCCCCGACGACTTCGTGTTCGCGGTCAAGGGCGGCCGCTTCATCACGCACCTCAAGCGCCTGCGCGACGTCGAGCAGGGGATCCAGCGCTTCTTCGACTCCGGGGTCTACGAGCTCGGCCCCAAGCTCGGACCGGTGCTGTGGCAGCTGCCCGCCTCGCTCCCCTACGACCCCGGCCTGATGGCCGACTTCTACGCCCTCCTGCCGGGGGCGGCACGCCACGTCCTGGAGTTCCGCCACCGCAGCTTCTGCGCGGACCGGGCCTTCGAGCAGATGCGTGAGCACGGCATCGGCTGCGTGGTCTCCGACTCCCCGCGGCGCTGGCCCATGGCCGAGGTGGTGACCAGCGACGTCGTGCATGTGCGCCTGCACGGGCACACCGAGCTCTACGCGAGCGGGTACTCCGCCCGGTCGCTCGACCAGTGGGCCGAGAAGTGCCGGCGCTGGGCCGAGACGGCCGACGTCTACGTGTACTTCGACAACGACGCCCGCGGTAGGGCGCCGCACGACGCGATGGGCCTCAGCAGGCGTCTGGGGCTCACCGTCGCGGGCGCGGACTGAGCGCCCCGGCGCCTCGCCCTGAGTGGCGCCGCCCGGGCCGGGTACAGCGCGGACATGTCCATCCTCGTCACCGGCCTGTTCGTCGTGCAGCTCCTCGTCGGCGGCTACATGTACGGGTTCGTGCTGGGCGCCGGCCAGCGCGACAGCAACGCCCGCGCGACCCGGATCCCCGACCTCGTGGCCTTCGCCCACCCCGTGCTCGCCGTCGTCACCTTCGCCTCGTGGCTGGCCCACCTCGCCACCGGCGAGCGCGGGTTCGCCTGGGTCACCTTCGGCCTCCTCCTGCTCACGGCGAGCGGCGGCGCCGTGATGGCCCTCAAGACCCTGACCGGTCCGGCCGTCGTCGACCGGCCCTCGCCCCGACAGGGCATCCTGGAGCCGGGCGACCCGGCCGAGGTGCGGGTGGCGGAGAAGCAGATCCCCCGCACGGCGGTCGTGCTCCACGGGCTGACCTTCCTGATGCTGACCATCGGCGCGCTGCTCGTGGCCCTCGGCGTCGCGGACTGACATGCTCGGCCCATGGCCGAGACCCCCGCACCGCTGCAGCCGCTGGACGAGGACTGGGAGCGCGCGCTCTGCGTCGTCGCCCACCCCGATGACATGGAGTTCGGCGCCGCGGCCGCGGTCGCACGATGGACCGGCCAGGGCAAGACGGTCGCCTACTGCATGGTGACCAGCGGAGAGGCCGGCATCGACGGCCTGGATCCCGACACGTGCCGGGAGGTGCGCGAGGCCGAGCAGATCCGCTCGGCTCAGATCGTCGGCGTCGACGTGGTCGACTTCCTGCACCAGCCCGACGGCGTGCTCGAGTACGGCGTCGCGCTGCGCCGGCTGGTCGCCGCCCAGGTGCGGCGCCACCGCCCCGACATCGTCGTGACCGGCAACTTCCGCGACACCTGGGGCGGGCGGAACCTCAACCAGGCCGACCACATCGCCGTCGGACGCGCGGTCGTGGACGCCGTACGCGACGCGGGGAACCGGTGGGTCTTCGCCGACCAGCTCGGGAACGGGCCGGACGGTCTCGCGCCGTGGGGCGGCGTACGGGAGGTGTGGGCCTTCGGCTCCCCCGAGGCCACCCACGCCGTCGACACCACCGACACCTTCGACGTCGGCGTGGAGTCGCTCGAGGCCCACGCGGCGTACATCGACGGGCTCGGCTGGGAGAACTGGGACCCGCGCGAGTTCCTCGAGGGCATGGCCCGCTCCGCCGGGTCGCGGCTCGGCGTCCCGTTCGCGGCGCCGTTCGAGGTGTTCCCCATGGGCTGGGGCGAGTGACGCGGAGTAGGCCGGGTGGGGCTCGAACCCACGACCCAAGGATTATGAGTCCTCTGCTCTGACCGACTGAGCTACCGGCCCGCGCGGATCACCCTAGTGCGGCCGCGTCGCCCAGGGGCGTCGGGTCGAGCAGCGAGGCCAGCCGTACGGCGGGCGCGGAGCCGAACTCCGCCCGCTCCTCGCTGGTCATGGTCGCGACGCAGCGCCGCCAGGACTCCACCCGCGCGAGGCGGCCGAGCTGGAGGGCCGCGGGCAGCGCCGCCCGGAGGTCGACGGGGTCGGCCAGGTCCGACCAGACCTCGAGGGCGGCGTCGGCGATGCGCCGCAGGGCCGGGGCGGCGGGCGGCAGGCCGAGGACGTGCTGTGCCATGGCGAGGGGGACGTAGAGACCGGCGAGCGGGTCGCCGACGACGGCGTCACCGAGGTCGAAGCAGCGCAGGCTGCCGTCGCCGGCGCGGACGACGTTCTCGGCGTGCAGGTCGTTGTGGAGAAGGGTGAGCGGGAGCTCGAGGTCCTCGACGAGCTCGCCCCACGCCGCGACGACGGGGAGCCGCGCCTCGAGCAGCACGGCGACCTCGGGGGCCAGGCGACGCGGGTCGTCCGCGGGGAGGGCGGCGAGGCGGCCGACCGCGTCGGCGACGTACGTCACCGCGTCGCCCGGCGGGAGTACGGTGAGGCCGAGACCGGAGGCCGGGCCGACCAGCTTGCGCTGCATGACCGCTGCGTCGACGGCGATCCGCACCCAGGTCCCGGGATCGGTCGCCTCACCGAGCTCGTGGACGGTCGGCCCCAGGTCGGCGGTCAGCAGCAGGTCGCGCTCGGCATCGGCTGCCAGGACGGGGACGATGTGCTCGGGGACCAGGTGGGCGAGCCGGGCCATCAGACGGGCCTCGTGGGCCTGGCCCGGACAGTTCTGCTTCGCGTACGACGAGCGGCCGCGCGCCGTGACGCGCCAGACCGCCGACCACGGCCGGACTCCGACCACCTCAACCCGCTCCGGGACTCCGAGCGCCGCGGAGACGAAGGCGCACAGCTCGGCCCGGAACTCCTCCGTCGTCCAGACCGCACTGGTCCACGTGCTCGTGCTCACCCCTGCAGGGTCCTCCGCGGCGCCCTCCGGCGCTACCGGTTTCCTCGGCCGGCGTACCGATGGGACGCAAGTGACGACTCAACCGGTCGGAACCGACGACTCGACGGGTCAGAACCGACGACTCAACCGGGCAGCCGGACCCTGAGCCGGGTGTCCCCGGGGAGGCTGTGCAGGGAGACCGCGCCGCCGTGGGCGGCGACGATGGCCTGCACGAGCGCGAGGCCCAGCCCGACGCCGTCCGAGCGGTGCCGGGACGGGTCGCCGCGGGTGAACCGCTCGAAGGCGGTGTCGACGAGCCCTGGTGGGAACCCGGGGCCGTCGTCGTGGACGTCGAAGCCGTCGGAGTGCACGGTCACGGTGACGGTCGTGCCGGCGGGGGTGTGCCTGCGGGCGTTCGCGAGCAGGTTCGTCGCCACCTGGTGCAGCCGGTGCTCGTCGCCGGTGACCACGACCGGCTCGCCGTCCGCGGGGAGCACGACCTGCCAGCGATGGTCGGGCGCCACGACGCGAGAGTCGTCGACGGCCTCCAACAGCAGGCGGGTGAGGTCGACCGGATCGGCCAGCAGCGACCGGCCCTGGTCGAGCCTGGCCAGGAGCAGGAGGTCCTCCACCAGGGCCGTCATGCGTCCCGCCTCCTCCTCGACCTTCGCGAGGGCGACGGCCGTGGTGCGGGGGTCGCCGCGCCGGCGGGCGAGCTCGGTGTACCCGGCGATCGTGGTCAGCGGCGTGCGCAGCTCGTGCGACGCGTCGGCCACGAACTGGCGGACCTGCTGCTCGCTGCGGTGGCGCGCGGACAGCGACGACTCGACGTGGGCGAGCAGCCGGTTGAGGGCCAGGCCGACCTGGCCGGCCTCGGTGCGCGGGTCGGTGAGGTGGTCCGGGACCCGCTCCGTGACGCCGATCTCGCCCTCCGCCAGCGGGAGCCCCGCCACCGCGTGGGCGGTGGCGGCCACCTCGGTGAGCGGCCGCAGCTGACGGCGTACGACGGCCGTGCCGGCTATCGCGGCGACCACGATTCCCAGCAGGGTGAGGGCAAGCTCCCACCGCACCAGCGACAGCGTGGCAGCATCCACGTCGTCGGTGGGAAGTCCCTTCACGAAGGTCGTGCCTCCGATGCTGCGGGCGAGCACCCGATAGCTGCCGTGACCCGGGATGGCCACGGTCTCGGCCCCAGCCTCCAGCCCTCGGAGCTCGGCCAGCGCCGAGTCGTCGAGGAGCACCGCCTCCCCCCGGGCGGTCTCGGGGAAGAGGAAGCCCTCGTCGCCGGCCGGCCCCAGGGTCGCGGTCAGCAGCCCCGGCTGACCGATGAAGGTCCGCTCCCCCGCGGGTCCCGCAGGAGCCAGCCCTGCTCCGCGCTCCCGGGCCAGCGCCGTCCGCACGTCGCCGTCGAGGCGGTCCATCAGCCAGGCACGCATGCCCAGCGCGGTCACGGTCCCGACGAGGAGGGACACCACGGCGACCAGCGCCACCGCTGTGACGACGAGCCGCGACGTGAGCGAGCGTGGGAGGAGCCGCCGCATCAGCCCGCCGGCTTGAGGACGTAGCCCGCACCGCGCATGGTGTGGATCATCGGGGCGCGGCCGGCATCGACCTTCTTGCGCAGGTAGGAGATGTAGAGCTCGACCACGTTGGCCTGGCCGCCGAAGTCGTAGTTCCAGACCCGGTCGAGGATCTGCGCCTTGCTGAGCACGCGCCGCGGGTTGCGCATGAGATAGCGCAGCAGCTCGAACTCCGTCGCGGTCAGCGCGATCTCCTCGCCGCCGCGGGTGACCTCGCGACTGTCCTCGTCGAGGAGCAGGTCGCCGACGACGAGGGTCGAGCGGCTCTGCTCCACCGCGGTGCCCGCACGCCGGACGAGCGCGCGCAGGCGGGCGACCAGCTCCTCGAGGGAGAACGGCTTCGTCACGTAGTCGTCGCCACCGGCCGTGAGCCCGGCGACCCGGTCCTCGACGGCGTCGCGCGCGGTGAGGAAGAGGACCGGCACGGACGGGGCGTCGGCGCGGATCCTGCGCAGCACCTCCATGCCGTCGAGGTCGGGCAGCATCATGTCGAGCACGACGACGTCCGGGCCGTGGCTGCGGACGGCACCGACCGCCTCCCCACCGGTGTGCGCGGTGGCGACGAGCCAGCCCTCGTAGCGCAACGCCATGGCGACGAGCTCGGCGATGTTGGCCTCGTCGTCGACCACGACCGCACGCAGCGGGGTGCCGTCGGGGCGGGTCGCGGTCTCGCTCATCGCCGTACCAGCGTGCTGTCCATGACATCAGCCTGCGCCAGCAACCTGTGCGGATCCTGTGGACCGCTTGTGCGGATCCTGCGGCAGCCGAGGAGGGTCAGGCCCCCGGCGCGTGAGGGGGCGGAACGACGAAGCCCCGCCGGAGCGATCCGGCGGGGCTCTCGCGCTGGCTCCCCCGATTGGACTCGAACCAATAACCCTGCGATTAACAGTCGCATGCTCTGCCAGTTGAGCTACGGGGGAATGCGGCGCTCCGCCTGTGCAGTGGAGCGGGGAAACCCTAGCAAGGGTGGCACCGTCGCCCGAAATCGAGGGGCCGAGCCCTCGTCTCCGTGTGTGCTCAGGTCTCGACGTCGCCGCGGGCGGCCGCCAGCGCCTGTCGCACCACCGCGTCCACTGCTGGGTCCGCGGGGTCGAGGCCGTCGTCGTACTCGACGAACCAGGCGAGCTCGCCGCGGGTGCCGGGAGGGCGGCGGGCGAGGATCCGGACGGACCGCCGGCCGCCGACGACGACATGCCGCTGGACGGCGATGCTCGCGGTGACCCGCTCGCGGACCAGCTGCAGCAGCCGGTCGGCCCGCTCGAGTCGCAGGACGTGCACCGGGCTCGGCTCGCCGAAGCTCGCGACCTCGACCACGCGCAGCGTCGACTCCCCCTGGTCCCAGTCGGCGCTGGCGACCTGCTCCCAGGGGATGCGGTGCGGCAGGTAGAGGGCGTCGCGGGTGCCGCCCACCGGACCCGCGTCGGGCGCGCGGACCGATGCCCAGGCGAGCAGGCGCTCCCCTGGCGCGACCGGGACGGCCGGGGCACGTGGCGGCAGCGGCGGGAACCTCATCGGACGCGCCTCACGGGGCGCCGACGATCTTCTCGCGCAGCGCCCGCCGGTGCTGCTCGAGGGCCGCGAGCTCACCGAACATCTTGTTGTAGTCGGCGGGGTTGTCGAGCGGGTTCGTGCGCTGCAGGCGCGAGCGCACCTCGTCGATGCGGCGCAGCACGGTGAGCTCCTGCAGCCGGTAGACGTGGTGGGCGACGTAGCCGGCGTCGATCTCACGATGGGCCGGGATCGGCTCGACCGCGAGCGCACTGATCAGCGACGAGACGGCCGGGTCGGTGGCCGCCTCGCGCAGCCGGGCGACCCAGCCGGGGTCGTTCTGGCCGGCGACGGTGCCGCCCGCGGCGGCGACGAGGTCCCACACGGCGCGGTAGGTCGGGTGCGTGAAGTCGTTGCTGCCGATGTCGGCGGTGGTGCGCCCGATCGCGATCGGCGCCTGCAGGACCAGCTTGAGCGTCTCCCGCTCGATGCCGAAGCGCGGCTCGCGCAGGTCGGGTACGGCGGAGCGCGGCGCCGGCTCCTCCGGCCGCTCCCCCGGCCGCGCGCCTCGGCCGCGCACCTCGGCAGCGGGCCCGCGCGCCGACGCCCGCCGGACCTCGGCGCGCGCCTGGTCGATGTCGACCCCGACCATGCCGGACAGCTCGCGGACGAAGGCGTCGACCTTCGAGCGGTCGCGCACGCTCGCGACCAGCTTGGCTCCCGCACGCAGGGCGTCGATGCGGCTGTCGGCGCGGTCGAGGTCGTAGCGGCCGACGACGTTCTCGAGGACGAAGCGGTAGAGCGGGCGCCGGCTCGCGACGAGCTCGCGCACCGCCGCGTCGCCCTCCTTGATCCGCAGCTCGCACGGGTCCATGCCCTCGGGCGCGACCGCGACATAGGTCTGGGAGACGAAGCGCTGATCGCCATCGAAGGTGCGCAGCGCCGCCTTCTGGCCCGCCTCGTCGCCGTCGAAGGTGAAGACGACCTCGCTGCGCAGCTCGGCGTGGTCGTCGAGGAAGCGGCGCAGCACGCGCGCGTGGTCGTCACCGAAGGCCGTGCCGCAGGTCGCGACCGCGGTGCCGACACCGGCGAGATGGCAGGCCATCACGTCGGTATAGCCCTCCACGACGACCGCCTGTGAGCTGAGCGCGATCGGCTTGCGGGCCAGGTCGATGCCGTAGAGCACCTGGCTCTTCTTGTAGATCGGCGTCTCCGGGGTGTTGAGGTACTTCGCCTCGATCCGGTCGTCCTCGAAGATCCGCCGGGCGCCGAAGCCGATCGTGTCGCCGTTGGCCTCCCGGATCGGCCACAGCAGCCGGCCACGGAACCGGTCGTAGAGTGACCGGCCCATCGCGACCAGGCCCGCCGCGATGACCTCCTCCGAGCTGAACTTGCGTCCGCTCAGGTGGCGCCACAGCGCCTCGCCGTCGCGCGGCGCGAACCCGATGCCGAAGGTCAGGGCCGCCTGCTGGTCGAAGCCGCGCTCGGCGAGGAACTGCCGCGCCGCCAGCGCCTCCGGCGTGCCGAGCTGCTCGGCGTAGAACTCCTGCGCCACGGCGTGGGCCTCGACCAGGCGGCGACGCTGCGGGCCCTTCGGACGGTCGTCGTGACCGGTCTCGTCGCGACGCAGCTGGACGCCGTACTTGTCCGCCATCCGCTCGACGGCCTCGCCGAAGGTGAGCCCGTCGATCTTCATCAGGAAGGTGAAGACGTCGCCACCCTCCTGACAGCCGAAGCAATGGAAGAACCCGCGGCTCGGCGTCACGTGGAAGGACGGCGACTTCTCGTCGTGGAAGGGGCACAGGCCCTTCATCGAGCCGCCGCCGGCGTTGCGCAGCGTCACATAGCTCGACACGACCTCGTCGATCTTGGCCCGCTCACGGACCGCGGCGATGTCCTCGTCACGGATCCGGCCAGCCATGTGGCGATCCTACTGACGACCTCCGAGCGCCCGGCGGCGCACCGGCGCGGGCTGGGGACGAGGACTGTGGAGAGTCGCCAGATTTCGTCCGGCCCCGCGTGACCCTCGTCCCATCTGCCTCGTTGGACGCACGGGAGGACCGCACGAAGGGGTCACGGGCGATGAGCATGACGGGAGGGACCGCGCATGGAGCAGGCCTCGGCGCGCGGCCGCGCCAGCTGGCCGGTGGGTCTCGTCGTCCTGCTCTTCGCGCTCTCGGCCCTGGTGATGGTGCTCAAGGACGGCGAGACGGGGCCGACGGCCCCGTCGGCCCCGTCGGCGCGACTCTCCTCGATCGAGCTCGACCTGAAGGACCTGCCGGTCAGCTCCACGAGGACCACCCTCGAGGCGGCGCCGCGGGACCCGCGCCCGACGAAGGTGCCCCAGGGCACCGTGGTGCATCCCAAGCGCGTCACCGCGCTGTACGACGAGCCCGACGGCGAGCCCTTCGGCAAGATCAGGCCGACCCAGTTCGGCGACACCTGGCTGCCGGTGATCACCCGCAACCGCGAATGGGTACAGGTGCTGCTGCCGTCGAAGCCGAACGGGTCGACCGGGTGGATCCGGGGCTCGGAGCTGGCCGAGGCGCACAGCCGGTTCCTGGTCAAGGTGCACCTGGGCGAGCGCTCCCTCGAGCTCTTCGAGGACGACGCGCTGGTCGGCAGCTGGACCGTCGCGATCGGCGCCGGCGACACGCCGACCCCGCTGGGGCGCACCTTCGTGCTCGGCCAGATCATCGACGAGTTGCAGCCCTTCTCCCCGGTGATCCTGCCCCTCGGCAGCCACAGCGAGACCCTCGACTCCTACGGCGGCGGCCCCGGCACGGTGGCCCTGCACGGCTGGACCGACCCGTCGGTCTTCGGCAAGGCGGTCAGCCACGGCTGCGTGCGGGTGCCGGATGACGCGCTCGACCTGCTCCGCACCGTGCCGATCGGCACCGTGGTCATGGTCGACGAGGCCTGACCTCCAGGAACTGGATCATCTCGGGGACAAGTGATGAAGATGAAGGGAACACCCATGAAGAACAAGCGGCACCTGGCTCCGCTGGCCGGCGCCCTGCTCCTGGTGGCAGGAGCGGCGACCTCGGTGTCCCTCCTGGCGGGCGGCTCGGCGACCGCGGCGGGCACTCCGTCCTCGGCCTTCGGCCTCGAGCTCTCCATCGGTGGCAACGGCGTCATCCCGCGGACCCCCGCGGTCAGCTCGACCGACGGCTCGCTGAAGACCGACTCCCTCATCGGCCTGCCCACGAACCCCGTCGCCAGCGGCGGCATCGTGAACGCTTCGGCGCAGAACGGCGCGGCCAGCGCCAGCGTGGCGGACCTCGCGGTCGGCGAGGGTCTGATCAAGACGCTCAAGCTGCCCGCCGAGGTCACCACCCAGCTGACCGCGGGCTGCACCCAGCTCACGACCGCCCTCGAGGGCCTCACCGGCCCGATCGGCGACGCCCTCGACCAGGTCCTGCCGCAGCTGCAGGGCGCCCTGGACGGCATCGCCGACAACACCAAGGGCACTCCGCTCAACCTGAGCGCCCTCGGCGCCCTCGACATCACCAAGCTCACCGACCCCGACCAGCTCAAGGCCCTGTGCGACGTCCTCGCGGGCAACCTGCGCGTGGTCGGCGCCGCCGCGGTCGAGGCGAAGTGCACCGGCAACACCGGAACCACCACGATCGCCAACCTGCGCGCCCTCGGCCTGCCGGTCAACGTGGACACGAAGAAGGCCAACCAGGCCGTGAAGGTCTTCGACGTCCCCGGCGTCCCGCCCGTGGTCGAGCTGGTCGTGAACCGGCAGACGGCGAACGCCGACGGCACCTTCACCGTCGACGCGCTGTACGTCAACATCCTCGACCAGATCAAGCTGACCGTCGCGTCGGCCACCTGCGGCAACGTCACCAGCGACCGCGCGCCGGCCCCCGGTGACGCGCCCTCGCCCAAGCCGGTCAAGGACCACGTGCCGGTCACCGGCTGACCCGGCCGCCTGACACCGTCGATCGGCCCGCTGCCTCCCGAGGCGGCGGGCCGATCGGCCTTCCGGAGACGGCCTCAGCCCACGAGCCGGCGGTGCCAGGTGACGGCGCTGGCGTCGGTGAGGGAGGCGACCTGGTCGATGACGACCCGGGTCCGGGCGGTGTCGTCAGGTGCGGCGTGCCAGTCGGCGGCGTACATCTCGTCGAGGGCATCCGCGCCGCGGTCGAGGAGCACGTCCACCAGCTCGGCGAGAAGCTCGCGCTGGCGTACCTGGAGCGCGACCCGGTCGGCCGCCTCCATCACGTAGTGCGCCGCGATCCCCTTCAGCACGGTGATCTCCGCCCAGGTCTCCGGCGGGATCACCAGGTCCGCGGCGTAGCGCACGAACGGGCCCTCGCTCGCGGCGAAGGTGGCCTGCTGGACCGCACCACAGAAGCGTCCGATCAGGTCGCTGGTGAGGTTCTTCAAGGCAGCCAGCCCCGCCCGGCCGCCGTCGTACGGCGAGCGCGGCCAGCTCCCGACCGCCCGGAGCCGGTCCAGCACGTCGTCGAGCTCGGCGTCGGTGGCGTCGGGGCGGTACCAGACCCGCACGGTGTCCCACACCGCCGCCGTGTCGATCCGGGTCAGGTCGACCTTCCCCGCGACGGTGCCGTCCTCGACGTCGTGCACGGAGTAGGCCACGTCGTCGGCGAGGTCCATCACCTGTGCCTCGAGGCAGCGGCGGCCCTCGGGCGCGCCGGCGCGGAGCCACGCGAAGGCCGTCCGGTCGTCGTCGTACACGCCGAACTTGCCGTCGCGCGCGGGCGCATCGGTGCGCGTCCACGGGTACTTCGTGCAGGCGTCGAGGGTCGCGCGGGTCAGGTTGAGACCGGCACCGGGCGTCTTGGCCTCCAGCCGGGTCAGCAGGCGCAGGGTCTGGGCGTTGCCCTCGAAGCCGCCGCAGCCGGCGGCCAGCTCGGCCAGCGCCCGCTCGCCGTTGTGCCCGAACGGCGGATGGCCGAGGTCGTGGGCCAGCGCGGCCGTCTCGGTGATGTCGGGGTGGGTGCCCAGCGCCCGGGACAGGTCCCTCGCGATCTGGGCGACCTCGAGGCTGTGGGTCAGCCGGTTGCGGACGAAGTCGTCGCTCTGCGGCCCCACCACCTGGGTCTTGGCGGCGAGCCTGCGGAAGGACGCCGCGTGCACCACGCGGGCACGGTCGCGCTCGAACGCGAGCCGCTCGGGCGCCTCCACCCGCTTGGGCGGCTCGGGCACGATCCGCTCGCGCGCGTGCGCGTCGTACCGCTCCTCGACCTCGTCCACGAGCCGGACCCTATCGGCCGGCGCAGCGCGGCGAGCACCTCCGGGGCGCGAGGTGGCTCAGAAGACCGAGACGTGCACGTGGTCGTAGTGGTTGGCGGTGGCCGAGCCGCGGTTCGGCATGCCCCGCCAGCCCTCGCCACCGCGCTCCACGGACCAGATCTTCTGGGCGTAGATGACGTAGGAGACGCCGAGGGCCTGGTAGTTGGCCCGGACGAACTCCGCGATCCGCCAGCCGACGGCACCGGAGATCATGATGTCCACCGCCTTGCCGCGCGGGTGGTCGCCCCCGCCGCCGCGGAGGGTGCCGTAGACACTGACCTCCGGGAAGTTGGCGCAGACCGCCGCGTGGACCTTCTTGATGCTCTCGCTGACGCTGCCGGGCACGGAGGTGCCGTTGGTGCAGGCGCCGCCGAGGGTCGGGGGCTTCTCGTCGGTGAAGTGGCCCGCGGTCACCCAGCGGGACTTGCCCTCGACCACGATCTCGGCGCGCTCGCCGAAGGTGCGGCCGGTCACGAGGACCTTCTCGCCCTCCTCGATCTCACCGACCTGCTTGGCGCGCTCGTCCGGGCGCGTCCACAGGTTGAGCGGAGCGGAGGTCCACTGACGCTGCTTCGCCTCGGCGAGCGCCTTCGCGGTCGCGTCGTCGGAGAGCAGGGCGTCGAGCTTGGTGCCGATCGCGTCGGCCGAGCGGTCCGTGCTCCGCGAGAGCAGCGGGACGCGCTCGCCGCTGTCGCCGACGGAGCCGGCGGCGGCCTTGGAGCGGTCGACGGCGACCAGGTCGGCCTCGGGGGCCGTGGAGTTGAGGACGCCTCCGGTGACGACGGCGGTGGTCGCCAGGGCGGCGAGGGAGCCGGCCAGGAGGGCGGCTCGCGGCGTACGTCGCGCGGTTTCCCGCTTGTGGCTGGTGGCCACGCGCTGATTCCTTTGCTGTCGCTTACAGATGGATCCCGAGGGCCCTGACCAAGGCCAGAGCATCGTGCGAGTAGAGCACAGAGATCAAGCCTTCAACCAATTGGTGAGACCCCACGCCGGGGTGAGTCGGGTCACCCGCGGCTCACCCGCCGGTCGTCTCGTCGACGTCCTCCAGGACCCCCGCGCCGCTCTCGCCGAGCCCGTCGGTGTCGTCGAGCCAGCCGTCGGGGAGCACGACCCGGTGGCGCGGGGCACCTTGGCGGCCGCGGGGCGCCCCCAGCTCTGAGGTGGGGAACGGCTCGGTCGGGTCGAGCTCGGCGAGCAGCCCGTCCAGCGCCGCGAGCGAGTCGACCAGGCCCAGCGAGCGGCGCAGCTCGCCGCCGGCCCGGAAGCCCTTGAGATACCAGGTGACGTGCTTGCGGAACTCCTTGCAGCCACGCTCCTCCCCCATGTGCTCGCACAGGAGCTCCGCGTGCCGCCGCATCATCGCGGCCACCTCGCCGAGCGTCGGGAGGGTGGTCGTGTCCGCGTCGCCCGGGTCGCCCGCGGCGAAGGCGGCCGCCAGGTCGCGGAACAGCCACGGCCGGCCCAGGCAGCCGCGGCCGACGACGACGCCCGCGGCGCCGGTCTGCTCGACCATCCGCAGCGCGTCGGCGGCCTCCCAGATGTCGCCGTTGCCGAGCACCGGGATGTCGACGTGCGCGACGAGCTCGGCGATGGCGTCCCAGTCGGCCTGGCCGGAGTAGGCCTGCGCGACGGTGCGCCCGTGCAGCGCGATCGCGGCGACGCCGCTCTCCTGCGCGATCCGGCCCGCGTCGAGGTAGGTCAGGTGGTCGTCGTCCAGGCCCTTGCGGGTCTTCATGGTGACCGGCACGTCGTACGGCGCCGCGGCGGCCACCGCCTCCTCGAGGATCGCCCCCAGCAGGTTGCGCTTCCACGGCAGCGCGCCGCCACCGCCCTTGCGGGTGACCTTGGGGACGGGGCAGCCGAAGTTGAGGTCGACGTGGGCGACGCCGTACTCCTCGCACAGGATCTTCGTGGCCTGGCCCACGTAGGTCGGGTCGGTGCCGTAGAGCTGCACCGAGCGGACGGACTCCAGCTCGTCGAAGACCAGCATCCGCTTCGTCGTCTCGTCGCCCTCGACCAGACCGCGGCTCGTGATCATCTCGCAGACGTAGAGGCCGGCGCCGTGCTCCGCGCACAGGCGCCGGTAGGCGGCGTTGGTGATGCCCGCCATCGGCGCGAGCACGACCGGTGTGGGCACCTCGAGAGCACCCAGGCGCAGGCCGGTCACGAGGCGTCGCCGGACGGCGTGGCCGAGCCCGACTCCGAGGGCGACTCCGAGGGCGACTCCGAGGCCGGCTCCGAGGGAGAGCCCGAGGACTCCTCCTGCCCCGCCTTCTTGTCCCTCTTGCCTCGCTTGCCGGGCTTCTGGACCGGGCTCAGCTCCCCGCTCCAGGTGACGGCGTCCAGGCCCCCGAAGGGCGGGAAGGAGACCCGCTCCAGGTTGCGGGTGGGCGCGATGAAGTACACCTGGCACAGCTCGGCGCTCGCTCCGGCCGCGAAGGGCGCGGGCAGCGGGTCGCCCGAGCACACCCGCAGCTGCTCGGCGGTGTAGTACGTGGGCGCCTCGAGCGTGGTGCCGTCGTCGGCCCACAGCACGTTGTCGAGGCGCATCCCGCCGAGGTCGACGTCACCGACGTTGGTGACCTTGACCCGCACGAAGTAGGGCGTGCGGGCGGCCGTCGCGCCGTCGACGTTCCACCCCGGGAAGGACTCCTGGAAGGTAGTGCGCTCGATCCGCTGGACGGTGACGGCGAGCACGCCGATCTCGTCCTGGCGGCGCTGGAAGGCCACGACGCCCTCCTCACCGAGCCCGAGGGCGGTGCCCGGCTCGGTGAGGGTCACGTCGTCGGGGACCTCCAGATAGGTCGTCGGCCCGGTCGCGCTCGCCGAGGCGCTCGGCTCGGCCTTCCCCTCGGGCCGGTCGTCGTCCGATCCGCAGGCCGCGAGCCCGGCGGCCACCGCGAGGGCGAGCGCCGGCACGGCCACGGAGCGGACGACGCTCAGCATCCGACGAGCCGCTCGGCGAAGTAGGTCGTGAGCTTGTCGAGGGCCACCCGCTCCTGGGACATCGAGTCCCGGTCGCGCACGGTCACGGCCTGGTCGTCCAGGGTGTCGAAGTCCACCGTGACGCAGTACGGCGTGCCGATCTCGTCCTGGCGGCGGTAGCGCTTGCCGATGGCGCCGGCGTCGTCGAAGTCGACGTTCCACAGCCCGCGAAGCTCCGTCGCGACGGCCTTCGCCTTCGGCGTGAGGTCCTCGTTGCGGCTCAGCGGGAGGACGGCGACCTTCACCGGCGCGAGCCGCGGGTCGAGGCGCAGCACGGTGCGCTTGTCGACGCCGCCCTTCGTGTTGGGCGCCTCGTCCTCGGCGTAGGCGTCGACGAGGAAGGTCATCAGGCTGCGCGAGAGGCCGGCAGCCGGCTCGATCACGTAGGGGACGTACCGGGTGTTGGCGGCCTGGTCGAAGTACGACAGGTCCTTGCCCGAGGCCTCCGCGTGGGTCGACAGGTCGAAGTCGGTGCGGTTCGCGATGCCCTCGAGCTCACCCCACTCCGATCCCGCGAAGTTGAAGCGGTACTCGATGTCGACGGTGCGCTTGGAGTAGTGGGAGAGCTTCTCCTTGGCATGCTCGTAGTGGCGCAGGTTGTCGGGGTCGATGCCGAGGTCGGTGTACCACTTCGTGCGGGTGTCGATCCAGTACTGGTGCCACTCCTCGTCCTCGCCCGGCTTGACGAAGAACTCCATCTCCATCTGCTCGAACTCGCGGGTGCGGAAGATGAAGTTGCCGGGCGTGATCTCGTTGCGGAAGCTCTTGCCGATCTGGGCGATGCCGAACGGGGGCTTCATCCGCTGCGAGGTCACCACGTTGGCGAAGTTGAGGAAGATGCCCTGAGCGGTCTCCGGGCGCAGGTAGTGCAGGCCGGACTCGTCCTCGATCACCCCCAGATAGGTCTTGAGCAGGCCGGAGAACTGACGCGGCTCGGTCCACGCGCCGCGGGTGCCGCAGTTGGGGCAGGCGACCTCGGCGAGGTCGACGTCGTCGGGGTTCTCGATGCCCTTCTTCTCCGCGACGGCCTCCTGCAGGTGGTCGGCTCGGAAGCGCTTGTGGCACGACTGGCACTCGGTGAGCGGGTCGGTGAAGGTCGCGACGTGCCCGGAGGCCTCCCAGGTCTGGCGCGGGAGGATCACGCTGGAGTCGAGGCCGACGACGTCGTCACGGCTCTGCACCATCGAGCGCCACCACTGCCGCTTGATGTTCTCCTTCAGCTCCACGCCCAGCGGGCCGTAGTCCCAGGCCGAGCGGGTCCCGCCGTAGATCTCTCCGCAGGGGTAGACGAAGCCGCGACGCTTCGCGAGGGAGACGACCTGGTCGACGGTGGACGGGGGCGGCTTGGCCACAGGGGATTCCTTCTGGGGACGAGCCCGGCTGGCTGCCGGGCGGGTGTGCGCGGATGTGCATGGCTCGCGGAGCCGGGCTCCGGCGAAGAGCCCTAGGTTACGCGAGACTCCGCCACGTTGAGCACTCCGCCGGGCTCCACCAGCTCGTAGGCACCGGGCTCGTCGAGGGCGCGGCTGAGCACGGGCACGCCGTGCAGCTTCAGGTCGTACGCCGACAGGGCGCGCCGATAGGCACCGACGTGGACCCACCGGGTCGTGAGGGTCCACAGGTCGGGGTCGTCGACATTGCGGCCGACCCACCCCTCGACGTACCCGGCCTGGGCGGCCAGCAGGTCGCGGACCCGTTCCAGGTCGGCGCGCAGGGCGGCGGGGTCCGGGCCGGCGCGGAAGCGGTTGACGACGAGCACGGGCCGCACTCTACGCAGCGGGGGCGACGTGGATTTGACCCCGAGCGGCCCCCTGATGAGAATGATTCTCATGCGCCCTTGGAGGACCCTCGTCGCCGTCAGCACCCTCGCCCTCGCCGCCAGCGGCTGCTCCGCCCTCTCCGAGGACGGCGGCGGCGACGCCGAGGGCGGCTCGCCCGAGGTGGTGGCGGCGTTCTACCCCCTGGAGTACGTCGCCGCTCGGGTCGCCGGCGACCACGCGACGGTCACCTCCCTGACCAAGGCCGGGGTCGAGCCGCACGACCTCGAGATCAACGTCAAGGACACCGCGCTGATCGCCCAGGCCGATCTCGTGGTCTACGAGAGCGAGTTCCAGCCCGCCGTCGACGAGACCGTCGCGGAGAACGCCGGCGGCGCGACCCTCGATGCCACCGACGTCGTCGACCTGGCGCCCTTCGAGGAGCACGAGGAGCACGCCGAGGACGAGCACGCCGACGAGCACGCCGAGGAGGGCGAGCACGCCGACGAGGGCGAGCACGCCGACGAGGGCGAGCACGCCGACGAGGGCGAGCACGCCGACGAGGGCCACGAGCACGGGGAGTTCGACCCGCACTTCTGGCACGACCCGGTGCGGATGGCGTCCCTCGGCGACGCGGTGGCCGCCTCCCTGGCGAAGCTGGACCCCGACCACGCCGACGAGTACGAGGCCAACGCCGCCGCCCTGCGCACCGACCTGGAGACCCTCGACGAGGAGTTCGAGGCGGGCCTCGCGTCCTGCGAGCGGGAGACGATCGTGGTGTCCCATGACGCGTTCGGCTACCTGGAGAAGTACGGTCTGCACATGGCACCCATCGCCGGCCTCTCCCCCGACGCCGAGCCGACCCCGGCCGCGATCGCGGAGCTGCAGGAGTTGATCCAGCGCGAGGGGATCACCACGGTGTTCAGCGAGACGCTGGTCAGCCCGAAGCTGGCCGAGACCCTCGCCGACGACCTCGGCATCGACAGCGCCGTGCTCGACCCGATCGAGGGGTTGACCGACGAGACCGCCGACCAGGACTACCTCTCGCTGATGCGCTCCAACCTGACGGCCCTGCGCACCGCCAACGGCTGCTCATGACCCCTGCTCCCGACCCCGCCGTCGCACCTGCCGTCGCCCTCCGCGACGGCGGCGTCGCGCTCGGCGGCCGGCCCATCCTGCGCGGGATCGACCTCGCCGTGCACGACGGCGAGTTCGTGGCCCTGATGGGCGCCAACGGCTCCGGCAAGTCGACCCTGGTCCGCACCCTGGTCGGCCTGCACCCGCTCACCGCCGGAGAGGTGCGCCTGTTCGGCACGCCGCTCGACCGGCAGGCCGACTGGCGCCGGGTCGGCTACGTCCCCCAGCGAGCCTCGGCCGCGTCCGGCGTACCGTCGTCGGTCGGGGAGGTCGTCGCCTCCGGACGCCTGTCGCGGCGCCGCCTCCTGCGTCCGCTGAGCCGCGCCGACCGGCTTGCGGTCGACCGGGCGCTGGACGTGGTGGGCCTGCGCGACCGGCGCCGCGAGTCGGTCGGCGACCTGTCCGGCGGGCAGCAGCAGCGCGTCCTGATCGCGCGCGCCCTCGCCGGCGAGCCCGACCTCTTCTTCCTCGACGAGCCCACGGCCGGCGTGGACCTGCCGAACCAGCAGATCCTGGCCGACACCCTCGGCCACCTCAAGCAGGTCGGTGCCACCATCGTCCTGGTGGCGCACGAGCTCGGCCCGCTGGCGCCCCTGGTCGACCGGTGCGTCGTGATGCGCGACGGGCGCATCGCCTACGACGGCGGACCGCTGGCCGACCACGAGGTGCACTCGTCGTGGTTCGCCGAGCCGCACACGCACCACCACCACGCGCCCGAAGCACGGAACGGGGACCGGGCGCCGCAGGTCTCCGCGCCCGTCGACACGACCAGAACGGACCTCCCGTGAGCCCGGCCGAGCTGTTCTCCCTGCCGTTCATGCAGCGGGCGCTGATCGCCGCCCTGGTGACCGGCATCGCCGCCCCCATGATCGGGACCTATCTCGTCCAGCGCCGCATGGCCCTGATGGGCGACGGCATCGGCCACGTCGCCGTCACCGGAGTCGCGATCGGCCTGGTCACCGGCGCCTCGCCGATCTGGACGGCGGTCGTCGTGACCGTCCTGGCGACCTTCCTGATGGAGCTGATCCGCGAGAAGGGCCGCACCAACGGTGATGTCGCCCTCGCCCTGATGTTCTACGGCGGGCTCGCCGGGGGCCTGCTCATCACCGGTCTCGACGGCCAGGGAACCCAGACCATCGGCCGCTACCTGTTCGGCTCGCTCACCGCCATCACGGTGTCCGACGTGCTGACCACGGTGGCGCTCGCCGCCGTGGTGGTCGTCCTGTGTGTCGGCCTGTCCCCCCAGCTCTACGCCATCGCCCAGGACGCCGACTACGCGCGGGTCGCCGGCCTGCGGGTGCGCGCCTACAACCTGCTCGTGGCGGCCCTGGCCGCCGTCAGCGTCACCGTCGCCATGCGCACCGTCGGGCTCCTGCTCGTCTCGGCACTGCTGGTGATCCCGGTCGCGACCGCCCAGCAGGTGTCCCGATCGTTCCGGACGACGATGGCCGCCGCCGTCCTGCTCGGCACGCTCGCCGCCTCGGGCGGACTGGTCCTCGCCGCGCTCGCACCCAGCGACGTCACCGTCCAGCCGGGGCCGGCGATCGTGATCCTCGCGCTCAGCCTCTACGCCCTCACCTGGCCGGTCGGCATCTGGCTGCGCCGCCGCGCGCGCCTCCGCGCGCCCTTCGCGTCCGGGCAGGCCGCACCCGTCCACGAGGCCTGCGGGGAGCACCCCCACGCCCACGGCCCCGGCTGCGGGCACCTCGCGGTCCCCCACGACGACCACGTGGACTACGTGCACGACGGCCACCGGCACGCCGTACACGGCGCGCACTACGACGAGCACTGAGCACGCTCGCCGGCAGGCGACCCGGCCGGCTCAGCCGACCGGGTTCGGCTGCGCCCCGCCGTAGCGGCGGTCCCGGCGGGCGTACTCCTCGATCGCCTGCCACAGATGACGGCGGTCGACGTCGGGCCAGAGCACGTCGGAGAAGACGAACTCGGCGTACGCGGCCTGGTAGAGCATGAAGTTCGACAGCCGCTGCTCCCCCGAGGTGCGCCAGATCAGGTCGGCGTCGGCGAGCTCGGGGACGTAGAGGTAGCGGCCGAGGGTGCGCTCGTCGACGCGGTCGGGGTTCAGCCGACCGGCGGCGACGTCGCGGGCCAGCGCCCGCGCGGCGTCGCCGAGCTCGGAGCGCCCGCCGTAGTTGACGCACATGGTGAGCGTCAGCACGTCGTTGCGCCGGGTCATCTCCTCGGCGACCTGGAGCTCGGTGATGACCGACTTCCACAGCCGCGGCGCGCGGCCGGCCCACCGGACCCGGACGCCGAGCTCGTGCATCTCGTCGCGGCGGCGGCGGATGACGTCGCGGTTGAAGCCCATGAGGAACTTGACCTCGTCCGGGCTGCGGGACCAGTTCTCGGTGGAGAAGGCGTAGGCCGAGATCGCCTTGACGCCCATCTCGATGGCGCCCTCGACCACGTCGAACAGGCTCGACTCCCCTTCCTCGTGCCCCTTCGTCCGCGGCAGTCCGCGCTCCTTGGCCCAGCGACCGTTGCCGTCCATCACGATCGCCACGTGGCGCGGGACGAGCTCGGGCGGCACGGCGGGCGGCCGGGCGCCCGAGGGGTGCGGGGTCGGCGGGCGGACGGGGCCGCGGGCAGCGGCCGCTGCGGCCGCGGACGCCGCCGCGGCGCGGGTACGACGGGTGGAGCGGGTCACGGGGGCAGTCTGTCAGGCAGCGCACTGGCCGCCGCCCGGTGGCCGGCCGCGCCCTGCTCTCAGCGGCCGGTCACCGCTCCACGTACGCCAGCGAGCGCAGGCCGCGCTCCAGCTGCCACTGCACGAACGCTGCCACCAGGCCGCTCGCCTCGCGGGCGTGGCGCGGGTCGGCTGCCTCGACCACGGGCCAGTCGCCGGCGAGCAGCCCGCCGAGCAGGACGAGGGTCTCGGCCGCGGGGGTGGCGGAGCCGGGGATCCGGCAGGTGGAGCACAGCACCCCTCCCATCGACGGGTTGAACCACCGATGATGACCGAGCTCGCCGGTCGGCGTGACCGGCGGGCGCCCGCAGTGCGCGCACTCGACGAAGGTGGGCGCGTAGCCGGCGATGGCCAGGGCTCGCAGCAGGTAGGAGTCGAGCACGTGGCCGGGCCGCCGGTCGCCGGCGGCCATCGCGTTGAGCCCGCCGAGGAGCAGGGCGAACTGCTGGCGCGCGGGCTCCCGCTCCTCCACGACCAGGCGCTCGGCCGTCTCGAGCATCGCGGTGCCGGCGGTGTACCGGTCGTAGTCGGCGCCCAGCGGCGCGGCGTACGCATTGCGGGTCTCGGCCTGCGTGATCGTGTCGAGGTTGCGCCCCTCGGCGAGCTGGAGGTCGACATGGGTGAACGGCTCGAGCCGCGAGCCCCAGCGCGAGGTCGTCCGGCGCACGCCCTTGGCCACGGCACGGACCACGCCGTGCTCGCGGGTCAGGAGCGTGACGATGCGATCCGCCTCACCCAGCTTGCGGGTGCGCAGGACGATCGCCTCGTCACGGTAGAGCGGCACCCCTCCATTGTGCGGCCTCGGGGACGGCGACGCCCACCGCCACCCCGGTGGAGCCCGGGGATGTCCCGCTCAGCCGCGGCGCAGCTTCGGCGAGAGCACCTGCTGCTCCCAGCCGGCGGGGTCCATGGCGTCATCGGCATAGGTGCTGAAGTCGCCGTTCCAGTCGTAGACGGACACGTTGACCCGCACCCAGCGCGGGTTGCCGAGGCACGACCGCGGCACCCGGAGGCTCACCGTCCCGCCGGTGCGGTCGAAGACGCCGCGCAGCCCGCTGCAGCGTGCCAGCGACTCCTTCCGGCCCGGCTTGCGGACGAGGAAGAGCGAGCGCCCACCCTCGACCAGGAAGATCGCCCGGGCCTCGTACCTGCCGTGCGGCGTCACGATGTGACCGACGGTGACCCAGCCGCGAGCCGCAGGCAGGGCACGCATCGCCGTCCGGACCTTCACCTTGCCTCGGGTGTGCTTCACCACGACGGTGTGGACGTCGCCCTCGGCGCGGTCCGGAGCGGGGGCGGCCCCCACGACGTCGTGGTCCGACAGCGTGAGGTCGAGGACGTCACCGGTGGCGTCCGTGTGGGTCCAGGTCTGCGCCGCGGCGACGCCCCCGGAGCCGACGAGAAGGGTCGCGGTCAGGCCGAGGGTCAGGCCGGCGGTCGGGAGCAGGTGTCGCAGGCGTCTCATGGGCGGACCCTACGTCCGGGCCGCCGCGCCCGTGGGCGATTCAGGACGAACGGGTACGCCGCGCCCGTCGGGCCGGCCGCGTGCACTCCCGCGCGAAGCGGGTGACCACGAGGTCGAGCCGCTCGGGTCGGCGCCGCCACTCCAGCGGCGCCTCGGTGCGCTCGAGGACGGCGCCGGGGATCTCCTCGGCGACCGTCTCGGCGTCCCCCGCGGGATGGAACGGGTCCAGGGTCCGGGCCAGGACGAGCGCCGGCGCCGTCACCGACGCACGTTCCGCCGAGGACGGGGCGAACCGGCCGAAGAGGACGCCGTGAACGACCGCCGCCACCGGCCCGGGCCGGGCGTCGACGGTCTCCAGCGCCAGGCGCACCCACTCCGGGACCGCCCGGCGCGGGACCGGCCGCGTGGCCAGCCGCAGCGCCGTCACCGCGAAGGGCGCGTAGCGCGCGGTCGCCAGCACCGGGCTCAGCAGCGAGAGCTGGGCGCCGAGCGCGTTCTCCAGGACGGGTCCGTCGAGGACCAGGCCGGCCACCCGCTCCGGAGCGAGTACGGCCACCTCGAGGGCGACATTGGCGCCGAGCGCACTGCCGCCGACGACAGCGCGCCCGGCACCCACGTGGTCCAGCAGCGCGACGACCTGCTCGGCGAACGCCCTGACGGAGTACGACAGCGGGTCGGCCGGCCGGTCCGACCCGCCGTGGCCGAGCGGGTCGAGCGCCAGCACGTGCAGGCCGTTCGAGGCGAGCATCCGCGCCGTGCGGTCGTGCACCCGCCGCGGCACGAGCAGCGGCGGCAGGAGCACGACCCAGGCGTCGCCGGCGCCGTACTCGGTGAACTCGAGTCGGTCGCGACCACGCCGGCCCTCGACGAAGAACCGGCCGACCTGCTCGGAGGCGAGGGCGGGTTTCGAGGCTCGCTGCGCTCGCACCTCAACCACCGAGTCCTGCGGCTCGCTGCGCTCGCACCTCGACCACCGAGCTCCCCGTCAGCCGATCGGCTCGACCGGAGCGGCGGGGATGGTGGTCGCCCGCGCACGGTTGGCGGCGCAGACGACCGCGCGGAGCGAGGCCGTGACGATGTTGTGGTGGATGCCGATGCCCCACACGATCTCGCCCGCGATCTCGCACTCGACGTACGCCGCGGCGAGCGCGTCGCCACCCGAGGAGAGGGCGTGCTCGGCGTAGTCGAGGACGCGGATGTCCGCGCCGGCCTGACGCATCCCGTCCACGAACGCGGCGACCGGGCCGTTGCCCATGCCGGTGAACGTCTGCTCCTCGCCGCGGACCACCAGGCGCACCTCCTGGCGGTCGTCGCCGTCCTCGCTGGTGACCGACGAGAAGGACACGAGGCTGTAGGGCTCCTCGCGGTCGAGGTACTCCGCGCGGAAGATCGTCCAGATGTCCTCGGGGGTGACCTCTCCGCCCTGCGCGTCGGTGCGCTGCTGGATGACCCGGCTGAACTCGATCTGGGCGCGGCGCGGCAGGTCGAGGCTGTGCTCGGCCTTGAGGACGTAGGCGACGCCGCCCTTGCCGGACTGGCTGTTCACCCGGATGACCGCCTCGTAGGTGCGGCCGACGTCCTTGGGGTCGATCGGCAGGTAGGGCGCCTCCCACGGGATCTCGCCGACCGGCTTGCCCTGCTCGGCGGCGATCCGGTCGAGGTCCTCCAGGCCCTTCTTGATCGCGTCCTGGTGCGAGCCGGAGAAGGCGGTGTAGACCAGGTCGCCCGCCCACGGGTGGCGCGGGTGGACGGGCAGCTGCGTGCAGTACTCGACGGTGCGGCGGATCTCGTCGATCTCGGAGAAGTCGACCTGCGGGTCGATGCCCTGGCTGAACAGGTTCATGCCGAGGGTGACCAGGTCGACGTTGCCGGTGCGCTCACCGTGGCCGAACAGGCAGCCCTCGACCCGGTCGGCGCCCGCCATCAGCGCGAGCTCCGTGGCGGCGACCGCCGTGCCCCGGTCGTTGTGCGGGTGCAGGCTGATCACGGAGTGAGCGCGACGCGTCAGCGCGCGGGAGAAGTACTCGATCTGGTCGGCGTAGGTGTTCGGCGTCGACATCTCGACGGTCGCCGGCAGGTTGAGGATGATCTCGCGGCCCTCCTCGGGCTGCCAGACGTCCGAGACCCGCTCACAGACCTCGAGGGCGAAGTCGGTGGGGGTCTGGGTGAAGATCTCCGGGCTGTACTGGTAGCCGAAGTCGGTGCCCGGCAGGAGCTGCTCGGCGTACTTCATGACCCACTCCGTGCCGCGGGTCGCGATCGCGATGCACTCGGCCTCGGTGACGCCGAAGACGACGCGCTGGAAGAGCGGCGCCGTGGCGTTGTAGAGGTGGACGGTCGCCTTGTCGGCGCCGACGAGCGACTCGACGGTGCGGGAGATCAGGTCCTCGCGCGCCTGGGTCAGCACCGAGACGCGTACGTCGTCGGGGATCCGGTCCTCGACGACGAGCTGGCGCACGAAGTCGAAGTCGGTCTGGCTCGCGGCCGGGAACCCGATCTCGATCTCCTTGTAGCCCATCCTCACCAGGAGCTCGAACATCTTCATCTTGCGCGAGGGGCTCATCGGGTCGATGAGCGCCTGGTTGCCGTCGCGCAGGTCGGTGGACAGCCACCGAGGGGCGCGGGTGATCTTCTGGTCCGGCCAGGTGCGGTCCGGCACGGTGACCGGCTCGAAGGCGGTGTAGCGGTGGAACGGCATCCGGCTGGCCTGCTGGCGGGGGACGGTGACGCTCGGCCGTGCGTTGGTGGTCATGACTTCCTCGGGTTCGATGTGGTCGAAGGGCGCCGGGCGCGCGACTCACTCCGCAGCGAGGGGGTCCGGCAGGTCAGACCTCGCTGCGGCCGCTAAGAAGGAGGGCTCGCATCATGACGCGGCCACTCTACCAGCGACCGGTCTCGGCGTGGGTCGCACGGGTACCACGCGGGGACGCCCCCACCCCGGAAGGAACCCCATGGACCCGAAGCAGGTCGCCAAGGACGCTCTCGAGAAGGTGGCCGACGCCGCGGAGAGCGTCGCCGACAAGGCAGCCGCCGTGACCGCCCCCGAGATCCCCGGCGCTCCCGCCGCCGCTCCGCCGAGCCTCGCCGAGCCGACCGAGCCGGTCGACCCCCTCCCGCCGAAGCCCGACCAGTCCGCGCCCGACACCCGGACCGCCACCGGCGCCCCGACCGGGGCCGACCCCCGCGCGGCGGGCCAGCAGGGCCGCTGGCTGACCACGTCGACGGGGACCCGGCTGCGCGACACCGACCACTCCCTCAAGGCCGGCGAGCGGGGTCCGACCCTGCTCCAGGACCACCACCTTCGGGAGAAGATCACCCACTTCGACCACGAGCGCATCCCCGAGCGGGTCGTCCACGCCCGCGGCGCCGGGGCCCACGGATACTTCGAGGGCTACGGGACGGCGGAGCCGGTCTGCCTGGCCGGGCTGTTCGCCAAGGGCAAGCGCACACCGGTCTTCGTGCGCTTCTCCACGGTCCTCGGGTCGCGCGGGTCGGCCGACACCGTCCGCGACACCCGCGGCTTCGCCACGAAGTTCTACACCGACGAAGGCGTGTGGGACCTGGTCGGCAACAACATCCCGGTCTTCTTCATCCAGGACGGCATCAAGTTCCCGGACATCGTCCACGCGGGCAAGCCGCACCCCGACCGGGAGATCCCCCAGGCGCAGAGCGCGCACGACACCTTCTGGGACTTCGTCTCCCTCCACACCGAGGCCCAGCACCACACCCTGTGGAACATGTCCGACCGCGGCATCCCCCGCTCGTACCGGATGATGGAGGGCTTCGGGGTCCACACCTTCCGGCTCGTCAACGCCGCCGGGGAGACGTCACTGGTGAAGTTCCACTGGAAGCCCCGCCTCGGGATCCACTCCCTCACCTGGGAGGAGGCCCAGCTGCTCGGCGGGCTCGACCCCGACTTCCACCGCCGTGACCTCGCCGACGCGATCGAGTCCGGTGCCCATCCCGAGTGGGAGCTGGGCATCCAGGTCTTCGAGGACACCGAGGAGCAGACGTTCGAGGGCATCGACCTGCTCGACCCGACCAAGATCGTGCCCGAGGAGCTCGCTCCGGTGCAGCCGATCGGCCGGATGGTCCTGGACCGCAATCCCACGAACTTCTTCGCCGAGACCGAGCAGGTCGCCTTCCACGTCGGTCACCTGGTCCCCGGGATCGACGTCACCGACGACCCGCTCATCCAGGCGCGGCTCTTCTCGTACGTCGACACGCAGCTCACCCGGCTCGGCGGGCCGAACTTCAACCAGATCCCGGTCAACCGGACGCACGCGCCGGTCAACGACATGCTCCGCGACGGCTTCCACCAGCACGCGGTCCACGCCGGCGTGGCGCCGTACCATCCCAACTCCCTCGACGGGGGCTGCCCGTTCATGGCAGGTGCCGACCTGTCCGACGAGCAGTCCCGAGCCTTCGTCGACGCGGCCCGCAACGTCGCCGGGACCAAGGTCCGGGCGCAGCCGGCGTCGTTCGACGACCACTTCACCCAGCCGCGCCTGTTCTGGCAGAGCATGAGCCCGGTCGAGCAGGAGCACATCATCCGCGCCTACAGCTTCGAGCTGGGCAAGTGCTACGAGCAGGCGATCAAGGAGCGCCAGCTCCAGGCGCTGGCGAACATCGACAGCCGCCTGTGCGCCGAGGTCGCGACCGCCCTCGGCCTGCCGGCTCCGGATCCGGCAGGCGAGCTCGCGGCGGTGACCCCGAGCCCGGCGCTCTCGCAGCTCGCCGGCGGCCCCTGGCCTCCCGACGGCCGGATGGTCGGCATCGTCGTCGACCCCGACGGCGACCTCGACGACGTCGCCGAGGTCCGGTCGGCCGTGCTCGCGGCGGGGATGGTGCCGCTGGTCATCGCACCGCACGGCGGCACGGTCGGCGGGCTGGCTGTCCAGCGCACCTTCGCCACCGCGCGGTCGGTCGAGTTCGACGCCCTCCTGCTCGCCGGATCCCCTGTCGCGGCCCCCGACGCAGTGCCCACCCGGGACGCGAAGGCCGGTGCGGCGCGGACGGCGACCCTCGACCCGCGGGTGGTCCTGCTCCTCGAGGAGGCCTACCGGCACGCGAAGGTCATCGGCGCATGGGGCGAGGGCGTCCGCGCGCTGACCGTCGCCGGCGTGCCCGAGGACGCCCCCGGCGTCGTCACGGGCAGTGCCGGGATCGGCGTGCTCGACGAGGTGCTCGCCCTGGCCGGCACCCACCGGTCCTGGGAGCGCTTCCTGGTCACCGCCTAGCCTGGTGGGGTGGCCCGCCTCCTCGTCGTGCACCACTCACCCAGCCGCTCGATGCAGGCCCTGCTCGAGCGGGTCGTCGCGGGCGCGGGCGACGACGATGTCCAGGCGGGCGCCGGGCCGGACGGGATCGAGGTCGTCGTCCGCCCGGCGCTCGAGGCCAGCGCCGACGACGTCCTGACCGCCGACGGCTACGTGCTGGGCACCACCGCCAACTTCGGGTACATGAGCGGAGCACTGAAGCACTTCTTCGACTCGACCTTCCTCGCCGTCGGTGGCGCACTGGACCCGACCGGCGCCCCGTCCGACGGCGCGGGACAGACCGCGGGCCGTCCGTACGGCCTGTGGCTGCACGGACGCTACGACCTGACCGGGGCGGAGCGGTCGGTGCAGTCGATCGTGGGCGCGCTCGGCTGGCGCCAGGGGTACGACGTCCTGGGCGTCCTCGGCGACCTCGACGACGCGTCGCTGGAGGCGGCCTATGCGCTGGGCGCTACGATCGCCGCACTTCTGACCGACTGACCCGAGGCCCGCCGGAGGGCGACACGAGAGGGGCTGGATCGCGTGCTGCACCGTGCCGCCGTGCTGGTCGCGCTGGCACTGCTCGCCCCGGTCCTGGCGGCCTGCGGCGCGGAGAAGCAGGGCAGCAACACCGACGACGACCTGGTCGACTCCCTCGAGGTCCCGGCGAACGGCGCATGTCGCGTGCTCACGCCCGAGGACGTGGCGCTGACGTCCAATGCCACCCGCACCGTCCCCTGCGCCGAGGAGCACACCGCGGAGACCTTCGCGACCGGCGAGCTGCCCGAGGAGTTCGACGACGCGGACTACGACGACCCTGCGCTGGGGCGGTTCGCCTACACCACCTGCTCCGCGGCGTTCGCCGAGTTCGTCGGCGCCGACGAGAGCCTCGTGCTCCGCACGACCCTGAGCTGGGCCTGGTTCCGCCCCTCGGAGAAGGCGTGGAAGAAGGGCGCGCGCTGGTACCGCTGCGACGTCCTCGGCGGCAGCGCGGCCAGCACGTCGTACCGCCCCCTGCCGGAGACCGCCAAGGGAATGCTGTCCGGACGCCCGCCGGACGTCTGGCTCAGCTGCGCCCGCGGACCCTCCGTCGCCGAGGGCGAGAAGGTGCCCTGCTCGCAGAAGCACGACTGGCGTGCGGTCACCACGGTGAAGATCGGACAGCCCGACGACGAGTACCCCGGCGACCGGGTCATGGAGAGCCGGACCCGCTCGTTCTGCTCCACCTCGGTCAAGGCCTGGCTGAACTACCCGGCGGAGTTCGAGTACGGGTTCACCTTCTTCCACAAGCCCGAGTGGGACGCCGGGATCCGCCGCTCGGTGTGCTGGGCGAGGACGAGTGAGTGACGAGTGGGTGACGTGACGACCAGATTGAGCGCCGGACCACGCCGGGCGCTCGCCGCGGCGGCGGGCCTTCTCGCGCTGACCGGTCTCGCCGCCTGCAGCGGCGGCGACGACGGCGCGAAGGAGCCGCGGGAGGTCCCGTCGACGCAGACCACCGCGGCGGCCCCCGAGCCGAGGCCCGCCGCCGGCGCCTGCTACGCCCTGCCGTACGACGCCGCCGTCGCGCCGACCTCGAAGGTCGAGCCGGTCGACTGCGCGCAGCCGCACACCAGCGTCACCTTCGCAGTCGGCACCATCGACGCCGTGGTCGACGGTCACCTCCTGGCGGTCGACTCGGAGCGGGTCCAGGCCCAGGTGTCCTCGGCGTGCCCCGCTCAGCTGCTGGACCACGTGGGCGGCTCGCTGACGAGCCTGCGGCTGAGCATGATCCGCTCGATCTGGTTCACCCCCACCGTCGAGCAGTCGGACGCCGGCGCCGCGTGGTACCGCTGCGACGCCGTGCTCCTCGACGGCGCCGCGAAGCTGGCCGACCTCGACGGCGACCTCAAGGGGGTCCTCGCCGGCAACGCGCTGCCGGACCGGTACGCGATGTGCGGCACGGCGGCCCCCGACTCCCCCAAGTTCGAGCGGGTGCGCTGCTCGAGCAAGCACTCCTGGCGCGCGATCGAGGTGGTCGCCTTCGAGGAGCGCGACTACCCGGGCGCGAAGAAGGTCCAGGCCGCCGGCCGCACGCGCTGCGAGGACGCCGCGGCCGACGCCGCCGAGGACCCGCTCACGTTCAAGTGGGGCTACGAGTGGCCCACCAAGGAGCAGTGGGCCATGGGCCAGAAGTTCGGCCGCTGCTGGACCGCGGACTAGAACCCCAGCTTGCGCAGCTGCCGAGGGTCGCGCTGCCAGTCCTTGGCGATCTTGACGTGCAGGTCGAGGTAGACCGGGGTGCCCAGCAGCGCCTCGATCTGCTTCCGGGCCGCGGTGCCGACCTCGCGCAGACGGGCGCCCTTCTTGCCGATCACGATCCCCTTCTGGGAGTCGCGCTCGACGTACAGGTTGGCGTGGATGTCGAGCAGCGGCTTGTCCTCGGGCCGGCCCTCGCGTAGACCCATCTCCTCGACCACGACGGCGATCGAGTGCGGCAGCTCGTCGCGCACGCCGTCGAGCGCGGCCTCGCGGATCAGCTCGGCCGCCAGGACCTCCTCGGGCGCGTCGGTGAGGTCGCCGTCGGGGTAGAGCGGCGGGCCCTCCGGCATCAGCCCGACGAGCAGGTCACCCAGCAGCGGGATCTGGTCGCCGCCGACGGAGGAGACGGGCACGATCTCGGCCCACTCCGTGCCGGTCGCGCGGCCCAGCTCGACGATGTCCAGCAGGTGCTCGGCGATCCGGTCCGGCGTGGCGAGGTCGGTCTTGGTGACCACCGCGATCTTGGTGGTACGGCGGACCTTGGCCAGCTCGTTGACGAGGAAGGTGTCTCCGGGGCCGATCCTCTCGTCGGCCGGGAAGCAGACCGCGACCACGTCGACCTCGGCCCACGTGGTCCTCACCAGGTCGTTGAGCCGCTCCCCCAGCAGGGTGCGCGGCCGGTGCAGGCCTGGCGTGTCGACAAGGACCAGCTGGCCGTCCGGCCGGTGCACGATCCCCCGCACGACCGTCCGGGTCGTCTGGGGCTTGTCGGAGGTGATCACGATCTTCTGCCCGACCAGCGCGTTGGTCAGCGTCGACTTCCCGACGTTGGGGCGCCCGACGAAGCAGGCGAAGCCGCTGCGGTAGCCCTCGGGCACGTCGCCCAGGCCGAACACCGGCGCCGCCGGCGGGGGCAGCGCGCCGAAGTCCTCGTCGAACTCGTCCTCGTCGTCGAGCTCGTCCTCGTCGTCGAGCTCGTCGTCGAGCTGGTCCTCGACCTCGGCCTCGTCCGGCTGCTGCTGCTCGTTCACTGCACGACTTCCCTCGTCATTCGGTGGCTCCGGCACTGTCCGCCTGCGCGGCGTCGTAGTCGGCCCAGATCTCCTCGTCGGACTTCCCGGCGGCCTTGCCGGCGCGCCAGATCGGCCCCGGGTCGACAGCACGTGGCTGTCGCTTGGCCACCGATCGCCAGTAGCCCATCACGTCGTAGTGGGTGCTCGGGAGCCGGCGCTCGCGCATCAGGTGCTTGCGGATCGCGCGCATCTGCGCGGACTCTCCCGCCATCCAGAAGTAGCCCGCGCCCGCCGGCCAGTCCAGGTCCTCCACGACCTCGGCGAGGCGGCTCTCGCCGCTGAGCGGCAGCCAGCTGACCTCGGCGGAGGCCGGGAAGTAGCCGTCGATGCGGGAGTCGGCGGGCACCTCGGCGTGGATGCGCACCGGCAGCCGGTCGCCGTGCTCGGCCGCGATCCGCGCCATCGCCGGCAGGGCGGTGAGGTCGCCGACGAGGAGCAGCCACTGCGCGTCGTCGGGCGGCAGGAACGAGCCCTTGGCCTCGGTGAGCGCGACCTGCTGGCCGACGACGTCGCCGGCAGTGCCCGAGGCCCACTCCGTGACCAGGCCGACCTCGTGCACGACCACGTCGAGCACCATCCGCCCGGCCTCGAACGAGCGCACGGTGTAGTAGCGGCTCTGGAACTGGCCGGGCACGACCAGACCGACCCACTCGTCGGCGATGCCGGTCGAGGCGAATCCGGGGACGTCGAGCGTCAGCCGCACCAGGTGCGGGGTCACCTGCTCACGGTCGAGGACCGTGGCGTCGTACTGCTGGGCCCGGGTGCTCACGCGCCCAGGCTAGTGGCGCCGACGACCGGACACCCAGTCAGCGGTTGTTCACGACCGCGCGGTAGGTCCGCCGGGTGTCGTCGGTCGCCACCAGGAACAGCGACGTGGCCTTGAACCGGCGCCGGCGGATCTGGAAGGTGCCCTGGTCGACACCCGGTCGCGGTGCCCGGAAGGTGAGCGCGAAGCTGCGCTCCGACCCCTTGGCGGCCGCCGGCAGGTTGCTCACCCGGACCAGCTTCATCCGCATCCGCATTCCCGGCCCGCTGACGACGAAGCGCTCGCCCCGATGGGGTGTGAAGCGGCGCCGTCGGTAGAGCGTGCGCTTGGCCGTGGACCGAGGAGCGGCCTCCGCGACGGGCGCGGGAAGAGCGGCCGCAGGCGACGGCAGGCCGACGGCGGCCACGACGACGCCGGTGGCGGAGGCACCGAGAACGGTGCGGCGGGTCAGTTCGCTCATCGGCGTGCTCCTCGGGTGGTGCCGTGACGTCGTGGCGTGGCGGTCCGCAGCCGGACGGGCACGCCGGTCTCCACGCTCATGGCCGCTGCGGGAAGATGCCCTGCAGGGCGATGCAGAAGTTCAGCGGCAGGTAGGGCTGCATGTTGTTGTGGGGCAGCGAGCCGCCCGCGACCGCGAGGGCCGTCGGGTCGAGCTGGGCGTTCGCGGACGCCTGGTAGAGCGTGCCTCCGGAGGAGAGGCCGAACGCGGCGTTCGGGTTGGGAACACTGGTGTCCGCGACGTCGACGACGTCGGCGCGCAGGACGTGGCTGTGCGCCGGGATCTCGGACTGCAGCAGGGTCACCTGGGCGCTTCCGGACTGCTCCCCGATGACCCGCGGTGTGAGGCCCGCGCCGTGGCCGTGCTGCAGGGGCGCCCGGCCCTGCAGGTTCGGGAGGGCGAAGGTCGACTTCCCGTCGCCGCCGTACATCGTGCCGAGCAGCGCGAAGAGCGCCGTGTTCTGCGAGATGGGCAGGAGCTGCCCGTCGCAGAACGCCCACCCGGTGGGCGCGAAGGTGAAGGGGAACACGCGGATCTCCGCGAGGAACTGGTCGGTCATGGGCAGGTCCTAGGTCTGGCTCGGGAAGATGCCGAAGAGGGAGATGATGAAGCTGACGCAGAGGAACGGCTGCATGTTCTCGTGGGGCTGTGAGCCGCCGACCGGCGTGATCGCCTGGGCGTGGAAGTTCCCCGTCGGCGTCTCGTTCACATAGGGCACCACGCTGAGCGACATCGCCGGAAGGTTGCCGGCGGGACTGACCTGGGTGCCGGGCTGGCCGCCGATCGCCGTCAGCGGATGGGAGTGCGCGGGGATCTGCTGGCTGGTCAGGGTCACCGACTCCACGCCGGCCGCCTCACCCAGCGGGTACGCCGTTCCCGGCGTCGCGGTCACCTGATGGATCGGGATGCGGCCCTGGAGGTCGGGCAGGTGGAAGGTCTCCTGGCCGTCGCCGCCGTAGGTGGTGCCGATCAGGGTGTAGAGGGCGTCGTACTCGCTGATCATCAGCTGCTGTCCTTGGCAGAAGAGCCAGCCGTTCGGTGCGAAGCTCCCGCCGAACATCCTGATCTCGCCGAGATAGGGCTGTGTCACGGTCCGCTCCTAGCTCTGTGTCGGGAAGATGCCCTGGAGCGCGATGCAGAAGCTCAGGGTCAAGAAGGGCTGCCGGTTCTCGTGGGCCTGGCTGCCTCCCACCGAGCTGACCGTCGCCGGATGCAGGCTGGTCGACGCCGCACCGGGGCGGTAGGCGTTGTTCGCGCCGCCCAGGTAGGCACCGCTCGGACCGGCGGTGCCGCCGGTCGCGAGCGTCGACACGCCGACCTGGTGGGTGTGGGCGGGCAGCTCGCCCATCGTGACCGTGTGGAACTCCTCGCCGCCGGCCTGGCCGAGGCCGTAGCCCGGGCCCTCGTGGACCGGTACCCGCCCGCGCAGGTCGGGCAGGGCGAAGTTCGTCTGCCCGTTGCCGCCGTAGGCGGTGCCGAGCAGAGCGAACAGTGTCTGGTTCTGGTTGATCGGCAGCAGCTGGCCGTTGCACAGTGCCCAGCCCTTGGGCGGGTAGATGAACGACATCAGCCGGATCTCGGCGAGATAGGGCTCGGCCACGGTGGCTCCTGAACTCCTGGTCGGGTGCTGGTGGGGGTGCTGGACGGGGTGCTCGTCAGGGTGCGGGCAGCGGTGGGCACGCCGTGCCGACGAAGCCGCCTCCCCCGGTCCCAGCGGTCTGGGACGTGGTCACCGCGGGCGAGCCGGTGGCGTTCTGTGCCGCGACGAAGGCCCGCACGGCCGTGTCGTCGTTGGCGGCGCCGGAGTAGCCCGGGATCCGGATCGTCGTGGCTTGGCGCTGACGCAGCCGGACGTCGTAGTCGAACGCGGCCGACGGGACGGCGTCGGCACCGCTGGCGGCCAGGATGTTGGCCCGGAGGTCGGCGCAGACGTCGAAGGTGTCACCGGGGAACGTCCCGACGTTGTAGTGCACCCCCTGCTTCGGCACGACGAGGGTGCCGACGGTGGTGCCCGGCTCGGCGATGGTGTTGCCGGTGACGACGGTGCTGACGATGCCGCCCTGGGGAGACGCTCCGCCCCCGGCGAGCACCTCGATCCCGTGGTTGTTGTAGCCGCGGACCTGGTTGCCGGTCACCGACCACTCGGTCGACCCGCCCCCCAGCTGTTGGAGCTTCAGCCCCGAACTCTCGGCGGATCCCGAGTTGGGGACGCCGGCCGCACCGATGGTGTTGTTGGCGAAGGTGCCCCTCTGCCGCGACGGCCCCGTCCCCTTGGCCACCAGGACGCCCGGTCCCACGGCGCCCCGCAGGCTGTTGCCGGCGAGGTTCATCGTGGTGCCGCCCGCCAGTCCGTCCTGGTAGATGGTCACTCCTCCACCGCCGGTGGCGACCGCGGGGTGGGCGTTGGCGAAGGTGTTCCCCGTGACGTCGAGCTCACCGGTCCCGTTGCCGGAGTGGTAGATCGACAGCAGGTCGCCGGCCGCGCTGGAGAAGGTGCTGCCGGTGACGGTCGCCTTCAGCGTCCCGGCGGTGAGCGTGCTCTGGATCGCCAAGGCGTCGTTGCCCGGGCGGCTGCCGGAGACGCCGAAGGTGACGTGGTCGACCGTGACGTCCAGAGTGCCGCTGGCACCGGTGACCCGCAGGTTGTCCTCGTAGCCTCCGCTGACATGGCTGTCGGTGACCGTCACGGCGCCGCTCATCGCATCGAGCAGGATGCTCGAGTCGTCGTAGGGCGAGCTGTCGTTCGTGCCGTTGCTGCCGTTGACGACCGTGCCGGACAGGGTCAGCCCCGCGACTCCGGAGCCGCGGACGCCGTAGTTGCTGTGGTCGTGGATCCACATCCGGGTCAGGGAGGGGGCCTTGGTGTTCGTGAGGACGACTCCCGCGCCGTCGGGCGTCGTGCTTCCGCTGTCGGGGCCGGTGGTGCCGCTGATCGTGCCTCCGGTGCAGCCACTGGTGTCGGCGGCGGTGCAGGTGCCGCCCGTGCCGGTGACGGTGAGTGAGCCGGCGTTGCCGGTGTTGGCGACGAGGATGCCGCCGGCGCCTCCGGTCGAGTCGATCCGCGCGAACGTCACGCCAGCGCCGGAGATGTCGGTGTCGGCGAGCCACAGCGCGCGGCCCGTGCCGGAGACGATGGTGTTGCCGGCGCCGGTGATGGAGAGCGTGCCGCTGGACGTGGCCCGGACGCCATCGCCGCTCGTGGTGACGACGCCGAGGCCGCCGCCGGTGATGCTCAGGGCGTGGCCGTCGCTGGCGGTCATCGAGACGGCGGCGCTCGTGCCCGTGCGGAGGGTCTTGGTCGAGCCAGTCAGGACGGTGCTTCCCCCGGTGTTGCCGCTCAGGGTGATGCCACCCCCGGCATCGGCGGAGTCGGCGAGGGACCCACCGAGGGTGACGGTGCCGCCCGAGCGGCCGGTGACCTCGAGGGTCCCGCCCGTGCCGTCGCCGATCGCGCCGGGGTAGGTGATCGCGCCGCTGCCGCCGTTGACGTCGAACGCGGTCGACTGTGCACCCGCGATGGAGCCGCCGGTGACACTGAACGTTCCGGTCCCGAGTCCGTCCAGGCTCACCCCGGTGGTGCTGCTGGACGCGGACGTGACGGTGTCGAAGGCGAGCTGGGGGCCGGCGGTCGCGCTGACGTCGACGGCCGGGCCACCGACCGCCGAGATGTCGGCGGTCGCGGCGGGCAGCACGGTGACGGTGCCCGCAGACTGCAGACGGAACGCGGGAGCGGTGCTGCCGGTCGTGGTCAGGGCGAGATCGCCGAACGTGGTCGTGCCGGTGGTCGAGACCAGCTCGACCGCTCCGCTGCTCGATCCGGCCACGGTGATGGCGTCGAAGGCGCTCGTGCCGAGGTCGGTGCCGGTCGCGGAGAGCCCGCGCGCCCCGGTGGTGGTGATCCGGACCGTGCTGGCCGGGGTGAAGGTGACCGGGCCGGCGCTGTTGAGCCGAACGCCGACCGACCCGGCGGTCTGGCCGGTGGCGGCGGAGCTGTCGACGATGAGGTCGCCGACCGTGATGCCCGTGGCGAGCCCGTCGACCTCGAACGCGGGCTGGGTGCCCGCGGCGCCGGTGTCGATGATCCGGATGTCGTCGACCGTGCCGCTGTCGCCCGTGCCGGCGGCGATGCCGCTGCCGGCGCCGGACGGCTCGAGCCGGAGTCCGCTCACGAGGTTGCCGGCGGCGAGGGTGACGACGTCCGCGCCGGAGGCGGTGAGCAGCGGGCGTCGGCCGGCGACCCCCGCGGCCAGCACGACGCCGTCCACGACGAGGTCGCGGACCTCGCCGACGAGGCGCTGGCCGGACTTGAGGACGATGCCCGCGTCGTAGCCGGTGCTGGTGTCGTTGCCGGCGTACAGGTAGATCGTGTCACCGGCGTCGGCGGCGCTCTCTGCCTGGGCGAGGGTGTCGAAGGGCGATGCCGAGGTCCCGGTGTTGCCGGGGGCGTCGTTGGAGACGTACCAGACGCAGCCGCTCGCCGGCACCGTCACGGTGGCGGTCCCGGTCTGCGCGCCGCTCGGGTCGTGGTCGCTCACCGTGTAGGTGAAGGTGTCGACGCCGCCGCAGCCGACCGGCGGCGTGTAGACGAAGTCGCCGTCGGGCTGCAGGGTGACCGAGCCGCCCTGACCGGTGGTCCAGGTGCCGGCGACGACCGCGACGGCGGCCGGCGTCTCGACATCCGTCACCCCGGCGAGGAGGTCGCCGCTCACGGTCTTGTGGGGGCCGGGCTCCGACGGCGCCGCGTCAGTGCTGTCGTCGACGACGAGAACGGTGTTGCCGACGGCCGCCGAGCCGACGGGAAGGGTCAGGTCCGCCGCGCTCGGCGCATCGTTCACGCAGGTCACCGTCACCGTCACGGTCGCGGTCGAGCCGCCCGTGATGGTGTAGGCGAAGGTGTCGAGCTCGAGGGCCGGCGGCGTGTTGCAGTAGTCGGGCGCCGGCGTGTAGGTGACTGTCGAGCCGTTGGTGCTGGCCGAGCCGTGGGTGGGCTGGGTGACCGAGACGACGGACGGCGGGCTGTCGCCGATCTGGTCGTTGGCTAGCACGGTGAGCGGGCCGCCGCTGTCCTCCTCGATCGTGATCACGTCGGCGACGGCCGTGGACGGGTCGTCGACGCAGGTGACCGTCATCGTGACCGTGGCCGTCGAGCCGCCGGTGACGGTGTAGGTGAAGGTGTCGAGCATCGTCCCCGGGGGGAGGTTGCAGTAGTTCGCGGCCGGGGCGTACGTGAGCCCGGTCCCTGCTCCGGTGATCGCGACGACACCGTGCGACGGCTGGGTGACGCTCGTGATCTCCAGGCCGGTGCCGTCGGGGTCGGCGTCGTTGGCCAGTACGGCCACTGGCGCGGCCGTGCTGTCCTCCGAGACTGTCGCGCTGTCGTCGACCGCAGCGGGGGCGTCCGCGACGCAGGTCACCGTGACGCTCACGGTCGCCTCGTCGCCGCCGGGAGCGAGCGCGTAGGTGAAGGTGTCCGGTGCCGTGCCGGGAGGTGTGTTGCAGTAGTCCGGTGCCGGCGCGTACGTCAGGCCGGTGCCGCCCCCGGTGATGGTGACCGTCCCATGGCCGGGCTGGCTGGTCGAGGCGATGGTGAAGGTGTCGCCGTCGGCGTCGGTGTCGTTGGCGAGGACGTCGACCGGCGTCGCGGCGGCGTCCTCGGGTACGGCGGTGCTGTCCGCCCGTGCCTCGGGGGCATCGTCGGCACAGGTGACGGTCACGCTCACGACGGCGGTGTCCGAGCCGGGCGCGAGGGTGTAGGCGAAGGTGTCGGGCGTCCCGGGCGGGGTACAGGCGTCGGCGTCCGGCTCGTAGGTCAGGCCGGTGCCGCCGCCGGTGATGGTGACCGTCCCGTGGGCCGGCTGGGTCACGGAGGCGACCTCCCGCCCGCCACCGTCCACGTCGACGTCGTTGGCGAGGACGTCGATCGCCGTGGCGGGAGCGTCCTCCGCGAGAGCTGCGCCATCGTCCACCGCGATCGGCGCGTCGTCGACGCAGGTCACACTCATGGCCACCGAGGCGGTCGCGCCGCCGGGGGTGAGCGTGTAGGTGAAGGTGTCGCTCGATGCCGGCGGCGTGGTGCAGTAGTCGCCGGCGGGTGCATAGGTCAGGCCCGAGCCGCCGCCGGTGACGACGACCGCGCCGTGGGCCGGCTGGGTGACGCTCGCGATGACGAGCGGCTCGTCATCGGCGTCGACATCGTTGGCGAGGACGGGGATCACGGTCGGCGTCGCGTCCTCCGGGACGGTGCCCGCGTCGTCCACGGCGACCGGGTCGTCGCCCACGCAGGTGACGTCGACGGTGACGCGACCGACGTCGGTGCGCCCCGTGCCGTCCGTGACGGTGTAGTCGAAGCGTCCGGCACCGGGTCCGCACCTGTCGGCCGTCGGGATGAACCGGATCGTGGCACCGGTCAGCTCGGCGGTCCCGCCGAACGGGTCCGCGACGGCCGTGACGGCGAGCGGGTCGCCGTCCGGGTCGGTGTCATTGCCCGCCGGCCCGCCGGCGCCGGTGCTGGGCAGGTCGATCGGCGTGTCCTCGTCGGTGGTCACGGTGTCGTCCACGGCGACCGGCCCTCCGGGCGCCGGGGGTGCCGGGGGCGGAGGGTGGGGCGGGCCGTCCCGGTCGTCGCAGCTGGCCCTGACCTGGTCTCCCGAGCCGGGCACGGCGGTGTCGATGCCGCGGCCGCAGCCGACTCCGTCGGCGCCGGGGCCACCGTCGAGACGGTCATCGCCGCGCCCGCCGTACAGTGCGTCGTCACCGCGACCGCCGCGCAGGTCGTCCTCGCTCGCTCCACCGCGGATCTCGTCGTCGCCGGCACCGCCGGACAGGACGTCTGCACCGGGCCCGCCGTAGAGCCGGTCCGCGCCGCCGTCACCGCGCAGCACGTCGTCGCCCGCACTCCCCCAGAGGGTGTCGTCGCCGGGCCCGCCGTCGACGAGGTCGTCTCCGGGTCCTCCGCTGACGAGGTCGTCGCCGGCCCCGGACGAGATCCGGTCGTCACCGCCCCGACCGCAGATCACGTCGCGGGCCGGGGTCCCGGTCAGGACGTCGGGACCGGGAGTGCCACTGATCGTGCAGGCGTTGCGCGCCGGGACGGACGGCGCGGCCGTCACGGCCGGCAGTGCCCCCGCGACGGCGACGGCGACCACCGCGATCCCGCTCGCGGTCCTTGCAGCGCGCGTGAGCGCACGACCGAACGCCATGATGTCCCTCTGCCCCTGTGTCCCTCAGCGCGCGTTGGGCGCACCGCCCCGGGAAGCACCCTCCCACCGGGCGCACCGAGACCGGGCGGGAATGCGACGAGCCGGGACAAGGTCCCGGCTCGTCGTGCTGGCCGTCGCTCAGAAGTCGTGCCGCAGCGGGTAGCCGCTCACCCCGTCGTCGGTCCGCGTGGCCAGCACGTGGTGGAGCTGGATCTCGTTGCGCTCGAAGGCGATCCGCGAACCAGCCATGTAGAGGCCCCACACCCGGGCGGTGCCCTCGTCGGTCTCCGCCACGCAGGCGTCCCAGTTGTCGGCGAGGTTGCGGCACCAGCCGGCGAGGGTCTTCGCGTAGTGGACCCGGAAGTTCTCGTGGTGCTGGACCTCCAGGCCGGCGTCCTCGACGGCGCGCACGATCGTCCCGGAGCCGGCGAGCTCGCCGTCGGGGAAGACGTAGCGGTCGATGAACGCGCCCGTGCGCCGTTCGGCGTTGTCGTGGCGCGTGATGCAGTGGTTGAGCATCCGGCCCTGGGGCTTGAGCTTGCGGGCGATGAAGGAGAAGTACGCCGGGTAGTTGGCGATCCCGATGTGCTCGGTGAGGCCGATCGAGCTGACCGCGTCGAAGCCGTCCTCCTCGACGTCGCGGTAGTCGCAGTGACGCACCTCGGCCAGGTCGTCGAGACCCTGCCTCTTGATCTCCTCCTGGGCCCAGGTGGCCTGCTCGCGGGAGAGGGTGACGCCGATGACCCGCACGCCGTAGTGCTTCGCGGCGTGGCGCACCATGCCGCCCCAGCCGCACCCGATGTCGAGCAGGCGCTGCCCGGGCTCGAGGCCGAGCTTGCGGCAGATCAGGTCGTACTTGTGCTCCTGTGCCTCCTCGAGGGTGGCCTCGTCGTTGGGGTAGACCGCACAGGTGTAGGTCATGGAGGGCCCCAGGACGTGCTCGTAGAAGGCGTTCGACACGTCGTAGTGGTGGTGGATCGCGTCCGCGTCGCGCTCCTGGGAGTGCCGTCCCCACCAGCTGAGCGAGCGCAGGCCCTCGAGCCGCAGGCGCCAGGCGGGCAGGTGCTCCTGGGGCGGGGGCGGCGGGGGCACCAGGTGGCTGAGGCCGAGCGTGCGGAGCATCCCGACCAGCTCCAGGGGGCCCGGGAGGCCGAAGTCGGTGTGGTCCTTGAGGAGGGAGAACGCCGGGTACGGGTCGCCCGGGTGGGCGCCGTGCAGGACCAGGTCGCCGGCGACGTACGCGCGAGCCAGGCCGAGGTCCCCCGGCGCGGTCATGATGTAGGACAGCCCGCGCTCGCTGACCAGCTCCATGCCGTAGGGCAGGTCGAGGTCGCCGGCCACGGAGCCGTCGTAGGCCTTGAGCCACAGGGGCAGGCCCCCGGGGAAGAGGGACGCGAGCGTGGGCGCGATGCCCTGTCCTGCCTGAGCCGTCATCGGCTCCTCACCGCCTTGTCGTAGAGGGTTGTCAGTCGGTCGTCGGGGTCGTGGACGCGCTTGACCGCCTCGAGCCGGGCGGTGTTGTAGAGCGCGTCGAAGCTCGCCTTGTCGTAGTAGGAGTCGGAGTAGAGCGACTTGTGGCCGCCGAGCTCGTGGACCTTGGCCTCGATCGCCCGGTTGCGGGGGCCGTCGACGGCGTCGGGGCCCACGTGGACCGTCCCCCAGAAGCCGACGTTGACGTAGACCTTGCCGGTCTCGAGGGGGTACAGGGGCCAGGGCCGCGTGGTGGCCAGGGGGCACAGCCACACCGGCCGCATGCCGATCTCCTCGTCGAACCAGGCGAGGAACTCCCCCAGCCGCTCGACGGGGACCTCGATGTCCTGCACGACGCGCTCCCGCAGCGGGCGTCCGGCCCGGCGGTCCAGGCGGTCGGCGATGCCGAAGCGGCGGTCGAGGTGGAGCAGGCGCATGTAGACGTCGGAGCGCCGGTAGCGGCGGGGCCAGAGCCGCCGGATCCGCGGGTTCTGCGCGCCGAAGGCGCCCGAGCACCAGAACCAGTCCGTGTCCCAGCGCCACAGGTAGTCGTGGAAGGTCAGCCGGTCGCGGTCGCGGGACTGCAGCGAGCGGTAGTAGATCTGCTGGCCGGTGTAGTCCGACGTCGCCCCGGGCTCGTCGGTCCACCGGGCGAGGGTGAGCACGTGCTCGCCGGGCCCGAAGGACACGCCGTCGAGGCCGTGGACCGGCTCGCCGTCGTGCTCCTGGGTCGCGGTGATCTCGGCGACCGTCTTGGCGAGCAGGTCCGCGTCGTCGAAGCGCAGGTGGCGCAGGGCGACGTACGGCGGCACGGGCGCGAGCCGGATCCGGAGCCGGGTGGCGTAGCCCAGCGAGCCGTAGGAGTTGGGGAAGGCGTCGAACAGGTCGTCGCCGGGGCGCGTCGTGACGACCTGCCCGCTCCCGGTGAAGACGTCCATCTCGAGCACCGACTCGTGCGGCAGGCCGAGCCGGAAGCTGGTGGACTCGATGCCCAGTCCGGTGACCGCCCCGCCCAGGGTGATCGTGCGCAGCTGGGGCACGACATGGGGCACCAGGCCGTGCGGCAGGGTCGCGTCGACCAGGTCCTCGTAGGTGCACATGCCCTGCACCTCGGCGACCGGGCCGTCCGGGCTGTCGGTCAGCACCTCGATCACCCCGGCGAGCCCGCTGACGTCCAGGCCGGGCACGCTCGTCGCGGCCCGGGCGCGGAACAGGTTGGTGGTGCGCTTCGCGAGCCGCACCGGTTGACCAGGGGGAATCGCCGCGTAGGAGTCGGCGAGCCGTCGGACGGCTCGCGCGTGCTCCTCCCAGGCATCTTTTGCCATGGTTCGAAATTACTCCTGTCCGGGGACACTCGCGCGACGGGATGGGCGGAGATCGGCGAGCGGGTCGCCCGACCAGACAGCCAACCAGTCGCGGTCCTGGGGAGCCAACCGGATTTCCCCCTGCCCTGTTCCCGGTGAGGGGCTCAGGACCTCGCCTGGGTCCGCGTCGCAGCGACGTGGCCGCGGGCGTCGCCGAGGTGGACGACCACGCCCGCCGCACCGGCGAAGTCGGCGAGCACGGCGGCGTCCGGCTCGGTGAGCTCCTGCGCGTCGCCCAGGAGCACGCACGCGTCCACGCCGGTCGACCCGGAGGCCACGGCCATCGCGACCACGGCCTGCACCGCGGTGAGGCGCAGCGACGGGAGGTCGACCGTCGCGGCGGCGTACGTGCGACCGTCGGCGTCCCGTACGGCGGCGCCCTCCGCGGCCTGGATGCGCGCCCGGGTGGCGCGGGCGAGGGTGACGAGCTTGCGGTCCTCGGCGGACAGTTCGGACATGGCTCCATCCTGTCAGGAAGGGGCTCGGGCAGGATGAGCCCCATGCCTGCCTACTGGATCAGCAACTACCGAGCCGTGCGCGACGACGAGAAGATGGCGGCCTACGCCGCGCTGGCCGGGCCGGCGCTCGTCGAGGCCGGCGGCCGCTTCCTCGCCCGCGGGCTGCCGGAGCAGGTCTACGAGGCCGGGCTGCGGGAGCGGGTCGTGGTCATCGAGTTCGACAGCGTGGACGCCGCCGTCGCCGCCCACGACGCCCCGGCGTACCAGGAGGCCCTCGCCGCGCTCGGCGACGGCGCCGAGCGGGACATCCGGATCGTCCCGGGGGTCTGAACCCCGGGGTGCGCCCCCGGGGGCGCCGGGGGCGCCGGGTGCGCCGGGTGCGCCGGGTGCGCCGGGTGCGGATTCACCACGGGATGTAGGCGAGTCCGCGCTTCCCGGGTGGAATTCCGCTACAGAAGTGGGGCTTGACCTACATCCCGTGGTGAATCCGCGACCACGGCCACCACCACCGCCACCGCCACCACCAGCATCCGTCCCCGGCGAACCGCCGAGCCCGCTCAGCCCTCGTCCAGCGAGGCGTCGGGCACCCGGGAGATGAGCACCGTGCCGATCTTGTTGCGCCGCCCGGCGGCCTGTTCGGCCTCGAAGCGCAGGCCGTGGGCCTCCACGACCGAGCCCGGGATCGGCACCCGACCCAGGTGCTTGGCGAGCAGGCCGCCGACCGAGTCGACGTCCTCCTCCTCGATCGGGAAGCCGAAGATCTCGTCGAGGTCGTCGACCGGGTAGCGCGAGGACACCCGGACCTCGCCGTCGCGGCCGTCGCCGACGCGCTCGACCTCGACCTCGGCCTCGTCGTACTCGTCGGTGATCTCGCCGACGATCTCCTCCAGCAGGTCCTCGATGGTGATCAGGCCCGCGGTGCCGCCGTACTCGTCGACCACGATCGCGACGTGGAGGCGGCGCAGCTGCATCTCGCGCAGCAGGTCGTCGACCGGCTTCGACTCCGGCACCCACACGGCGGGGCGCATGACCTCCTCGACGCGCTGGGTGAGCTCGACGTCGGGCGCCTCGAAGTCGCGGCGGACCACGTCCTTGAGATAGGCCATGCCGCGCACGTCGTCGAGGTTCTCCCCGACCACCGGCATCCGCGAGAAGCCCGAGCGCAGGAACAGCGACATGGTCTGGCGCAGGTTCTTGTGGTGCTCGATGTAGACCACGTCGCCGCGCGGCACCATCACCTCCCGCACGGTGGTGTCGCCGAACTCGAAGACCGAGTGGATCATCTTGCGCTCGTCGGCCTCGATCAGCTCGGTCGCCTCCGCGATGTCGACCAGCTCGCGCAGCTCCGCCTCGGTCTGGAAGGGCCCCTCTCGGAAGCCGCGCCCGGGAGTGATCGCGTTGCCGACCAGGATCAGCAGCCGCGGGATCGGCCCGAGGACCGCGGTCAGGGCCGACAGCGGCCAGGCGCTCCCCAGCGCCACCGCCTCGGCGTGCTGCCGGCCGATGGTGCGCGGGGCCACGCCGATCACCACGAACGACACGACCAGCATCACCCCGATGGCCACCGCCGCGCGTCCCCACCAGGACGCGTCGAGCCGGTCGTCGACGTACAGGGTCACCACGACGATGGCCGCGATCTCGCACAGCAGCTGCAGCAGCAGTGCCGTGTTGAGGTGACGCGGCGCGTCGTCGAGGACGGCGACGAGGCGCCCGGCCCCGGCCCGGCCCTCCCCGACCATCTCCTGCGCGCGGGCGCGCGAGAACGCGGCCAGGGCCGCATCCGCCGCGGCGAACAGGCCCGCGAGCACCACCAGGACGGCCGCTGCACCCAGCGGCCACAGACTGTCGGCGATCATCCTCGGCTGCCCCGGCTGCCCGGCGTCAGGAGGCGGCCACGTGGGCGCGCCACTGGGCCAGCAGCTGGTCTTGGAGCCCGAACATGACCTTGTGCTCCTCGGGCTCGGCGTGGTCGTAGCCCAACAGGTGCAGGATGCCGTGGGTGGTGAGCAGCTCGAGCTCGGCCAGCGTGCCGTGGCCCGCCGCCTCGCCCTGGCGCTCCGCGACGGTGGGGCACAGCACCAGGTCGCCGAGCACGCCCTCCTCCGGCTCCTCGTTCACCAGGCCGGGACGCAGCTCGTCCATGGGGAAGGCGAGCACGTCGGTCGGGCCCTCCTTCTCCATCCACTTCTCGTTGAGCTCGGCGATGGTGTCCTCGTCGACCGCCTTGATGCACAGCTCGGCGAGCGGATGGACCCGCATCTGGTCCATCACGAAGCGGGCGAGCCGCGAGAAGTGCTTGACGTCGAGCCCGCTGCCGGACTCGTCGAGGATCTCGATGCTCACCGTTCGCCCTTCTTGGCCCTGTGCGCATCCTTGTGCGCGTCCTTGTGCGCATCCTTCTGCGCCGCCTTCTGGGCTTGCTTCTTGGCGTCGAAGTCGTCGTACGCCGCCACGATCCGCGCGACCAGCTGGTGCCGGACGACGTCGTGGCTGGTGAGCCGCACGAACGCCAGGTCCTCGACGCCGTCGAGGATGCCCTCGACGATCCGCAGTCCGGAGGTTGTTCCCGAGGGCAGGTCGACCTGCGTCACGTCACCGGTCACCACGATCTTGGAGCCGAAGCCGAGCCTGGTCAGGAACATCTTCATCTGCTCGGGCGTGGTGTTCTGCGCCTCGTCGAGGATGATGAAGGAGTCGTTGAGGCTGCGCCCGCGCATGTACGCGAGCGGCGCCACCTCGATCGTCCCGGCCGCGAGCAGCTTGGGGATCGACTCCGGGTCGAGCATGTCGTGCAGGGCGTCGTAGAGCGGGCGCAGGTACGGGTCGATCTTCTCGCTGAGCGTGCCCGGCAGGTAGCCGAGCCGCTCGCCCGCCTCGACCGCCGGGCGGGTGAGGATGATCCGGTTGACCTGCTTGGCCTGCAGGGCCTGGACCGCCTTCGCCATGGCGAGGTAGGTCTTGCCGGTGCCGGCGGGGCCGATGCCGAAGGTGATCGTGTGCTTGTCGATCGTCTCGACGTAGCGCTTCTGGTTGAGCGTCTTGGGCCGGATGGAGCGCCCGCGGTTGCTGAGGATGTTCAGCGACAGGACGTCGGCGGGGCGCTCGGAGGTCGCGGTCTGCACGCGCAGCATCGCCTCCACGCGCTCGACGACCTCGGGCGTGATGCCCTGGCCGGTGCGCAGGATGGCGACGAGCTCGTCGATCAGCTTCTCGGCCACCTCGATCTCGTGGACGTCGCCGGAGAGCGTGACCCGGTTGCCCCGGACGTGGACCTGGATGCCGAACCGCTTCTCGATGATGCCGAGGTGCTCGTCGCCGGGACCGAACAGGGTGACCATGTCGATGCTGTTGGGCACGACCACGGTGTGGCGGGTCGGAGCCTGCTGCGCGGCGGCGGTGACGGGATTGGGTGAGTCGGTCATGGATGCCCGGACGGGCTGCCTTTCAGGTACGACGATGAGGCCTCTCCATCGTACGTGCCGGGGGTGCGTCGCGCCCACTCGTTTGGGGCGGGGAGACAGTTTCACCGGCCGGCCGGTGAAACTCACGCTGGGACGATGAAACTTCGTCGTCCAAGCGTGAGTTTCGTCGTCCAGGCTCGACCGATCTCCACAGTCTCAGCCGGGGGGCCAGCCCATCGGCCGGCCGGCGAGCACGTGGCAGTGCGTGTGGAAGACCGTCTGTCCCACGCCGGCGCCGGTGTTGAAGACCAGGCGGTAGTCGTCGTACCCCGCGCCGGTGGCGACCGAGCGCGCCGCGGTCGCGATCTCGGCGAACACCGCCGCATCGGCCTCGGCGGAGGCCGCGGCGTTCGGCTCGTGGTGGCGCGGTACGACGAGGACGTGCAGCGGCGCCTGCGGGTTGATGTCGCGGAAGGCGAGCGTGCGCTCGGTGGTGTGGACGACCTCGGCCGGGACGTCGCCGGCCACGATCTTGCAGAACAGGCAGTCGGGATCGGTCACGCCAGCAACCCTAGAGGAGCCGACCGGGAGCCGGCAGGGAGCGACAGGGAGCCGACACGCGCACGGGCCGTCGTCCGCCCGGTGTCCGCGCGATCGGGGAGGATCGGGGCATGACCTCCCCCCGGATTTTCGCGGCCGCCGGTGCCGTCGGCGCAGTCGTCGCCCTGGGCGCGCTGGCCGGCTGCGGCGACGACGAGCCCTCGGCCGGGCCGCCCGAGCCGACGTCCTCCTCGGGCCCGGCGTCGGAGGAGCCGGCGACGCAGGCCACGGACCCGCCCACGGGTGCGACCGACGGCGGGGCAACCGCCGTCCCGGCGTACTACGTCGGCGACACGCCGCAGGGGCCCCGGCTGTACCGCGAGTTCACCCGGGTGGCCGGGGTCGACCGGCTGGTCGCGGCCGCTGCCGCCGTCACCACCGGCGACCCGGTCGACCCCGACTACCGCTCGCTGTGGCCGCGCGGCCGCTTCGCGTCGGTGGCCACGGCCGGCGGCGCGATCGAGGTGCAGCTCGCCGACGGCGGGTGGCTGGAGGCCGGATCCCTGGACGCGCAGCAAGCCGAGCTCGCCGTCCAGCAGCTGGTCTACACGCTCCAGGGGGCGCTCGGGGAGCGGCTCCCGATCCGGGTGACCTACGACGGCGCCCCGGCCGCGACCCTGCTCGGGGTCCCCGTGGGCGACGGGCTGCGCGCCGCGCCCGAGCTGGACGTCATGGCGCTCGTCAACGTCACCGAGCCCGCCGAGGGGACCGCTGTCGGCGACGGCTTCACCGCGACCGGGCGCGCCAGCTCGTTCGAGGCGACCGTCCCGTGGGAGGTCCTGGACGCGTCGGGCGAGGTCGTCGTCGAGGGCTTCGCGACCGCCGAGGGATGGGCCGACAAGCTCTACCCGTGGACGGCCGAGGTGGACGTCAGCGGGCTGCCGCCCGGGTCCTACACCTTCGTGGCGCGCACCGACGACCCGTCCGGCGGCGAGGGCGGCGGCCCGACCGAGGACACCAAGCGGATCACGGTGCGGTGAGGTACTCGCGGCGCCGGCTGAACCGGACCCTCCTGCTGCGCCAGCACCTGCTCGAGCGCGTCGCGATGGCGCCCGACGCCATGGTGCGCCACCTGGTCGGCCTCCAGGCACAGGAGGCGCTGCCGCCGTACCTGTCCCTGGCCGCACGGCTCACCGAGCTCGACCCGTACGACGTCAGCGCGGCGATCGAGGACGGACGCCTGGTGCGGGTGCTGAGCCTGCGCGACACCGTGCACCTGCACCTGCCCGAGGACGCGGTGACCCTGCCCGTGTGGGCAGCGCCGGTCCGCGAGCGCGAGCTCAAGGCGAGCCAGACCATCGGCACCGCCCGCGAGGTCGACCGTGACGCCTTCTCTGCCGCCGTGCACGAGCTCCTGGCGGACGGGCCGCTCCCCCAGCGCCGCCTCGGCGCGGCGCTGGCCGAGCGGTTCCCGTCGTACACCGCGACCCAGCTCGGCCAGGTGGCGAGAGTCAGCGAGGTGCTCGCCCAGCTGCCGCCGCGCGGCTGCTGGAAGCCGACGGGGTCGACGGCGGTCGTGTACGACCTCGCCGAGCACTGGACCGGCCTCCCCCTCGCCGAGCCCGACGTCCCCGAGCTCGTCCGGCGCTACCTGCGCGCGTTCGGGCCGGGCACGGCGGCCGACGTGACGGCCTGGTCGGGGATCACGCGCCTCGGTCCCGTGGTCAAGGCGATGGACGACCTCGAGGTCCACGAGGACGAGGACGGCAAGGTCCTGTACGACGTCACGGACGCGCCCGTCGCCGAGGAGGACGCGCCGGCACCGGTCCGCCTCTTCGGCACCTACGACAACCTGTGGCTCTCCCACGCCGCCCGCGACCGGGTGATGGCGCCCGAGCACCGCCGGCTGTGGATGGGACTCAACGGCGCGCAAGCCATGTCGATCCACGTCGACGGCTGGTTCGCCGGGCTGTGGCGGATCGAGGAGGGTCGGGTGCTGATCGTCGAGCTGGTGCGGGAGCTGAGCCGGTCGGAGCGGGCCGGGTTGGAAGAGGAGATCGGACGGGTGGAGGCTGTGCTCGCGCACTGAGCGGTATACGGTTTGGTCCCAAACCGCGAAGATTCCGGGCCTCGACGTGCGGCCTCTGCCCAATCGCCAGCCAGCACCCCCGGGCCAGCCCCATCAACCCGGCCAGCCCGTCGCCGGCCCCATCGCCGGCCCCATCGCCAGCCCGGTCGCCAGTGCCGCCTAGGAGGCCGTGCCACCCCAGCGCTGGGTGCGGGAGAGCAGGGCGGCGACGGCGGCGACGCCGGCGGTGGAGGTGCGGAGCACCTCGGCTCCCAGGCGGACGGCCACGGCGCCGGCGCCGACGAGGCGCGCCACCTCCTCCTCGGTCAGCCCTCCCTCCGGCCCGACGACGACGAGCAGGTCGCCGTCGTCGGCGGGCAGCGCGAGCGCGTCGAGGGGCTCGCTCGCGTCCTCGTGCAGCACGACGGCGACCTCCGCGGCGCCCACCAGCGCGGCGACGTCGTCGGTGGTCGCGAGCGGGAGCACCTCGGGATGCCAGGCCCGGCGCGCCTGCTTGGCGGCCTCGCGGGCGGTGGCCTGCCACCTCGCATGCGACTTCACGGCCCGCTCGCCCTTCCAGACCGCGACGCTGCGAGCCGCCGCCCAGGGCACGATCCGGGCGACGCCGATCTCGGTGAGGACCTCGACCGCGAGCTCGCCGCGCTCCCCCTTCGGCAGGGCCTGGACCACGGTCACCGACGGCCGCGGCTCGGGGTGGTCCTCGACCGCGGCGACCGCGACCGTGAACGCGCGCTTGGCGGTCGCACTCACCTCGCCGGTGACGACGCGCCCCCGGCCGTCGGCGAGCGTGATCCGCTCGCCCACCCGGAGCCGTCGTACGACGACGGCGTGGTGCGCCTCGTCCCCGTCGACGGTGACGGCGTCCCCGGGCCGCACGCCGTCCAGCGCGGGCACCAGGTGCTGCGGCAGGGTCATGGGCCGGGCAGGCTCAGTGTGCGGTGAACGCGTCGCGCAGGCGACCGAACATCGACTTGTGCGTCGGCCGGACGTCGCCGGAGGGCTGCTCCTCACCGCGGATCGCGGCGAGCTCGCGCAGCAGCTCCTCCTGGCGCGGGTCGAGGCGGGTGGGGGTCTCGACGGCGACGGTGACCGCGAGGTCGCCCCGTCCGCCGCGCAGGCCCGGGACGCCTCGGCCGCGGAGCACGACCTGGTGTCCCGACTGCGTGCCCCGCGGGACCTGGAGCTCGAAGGACGTCTCCACGCCGGAGTCCTCACTCGGGTCGAGGTCGGCCTCGAGGGTCGGCAGCGTGATCGTGGTGCCGAGGGCGGCGGCGGTCATCGGCACCGTGACCGTGCAGTGCAGGTCGCTGCCATGGCGCTCGAACACCTCGTGCGGCGCGACGTGGATCTCGACGTACAGGTCTCCGGCGGGACCGCCGCCCGGTCCGACCTCGCCCTGCTCGCTGAGCTGGACCCGGGTGCCGTTGTCGACGCCCGCGGGGATCTTCACGGTCAGGGTACGGCGCGAGCGCACCCGCCCGTCGCCCGCGCACTCCCGGCAGGGGTCGGGGATGATCGTGCCGAAGCCGCGGCAGGCGGCACAGGGGCGCAGGGTGCGGATCTCGCCCAGGAACGAGCGCTGGACGTGGGCGACCTCGCCCGCGCCGCGGCAGGTCTCACACGGAACCGGGTGGCTGCCCGGCGCCGCACCCTCGCCACCGCAGGTGGTGCACCGCACCGCGGTGTCGACCTTGAGCTCCCGGGACACGCCGAACGCGGCCTCGGCGAGCTCGACCTCGATCCGGATCAGCGCGTCCTGGCCGCGGCGGGTCCGCGGACGCGGGCCCCGACCGCCGGCGGCGCCCGGGTTGCCGCCGAAGAAGGCGTCCATGATGTCGGTGAACGAGAAGCCCGCTCCCTGTCCGCCGAAGCCGCCACCGAAGGGGTCGCCACCGCGGTCGTACGCCGCCCGCTTCTGCGGGTCGGCCAGCACCTCGTAGGCGGCGGTGACCTGCTTGAACCGCTCCTGGCTCTCCGGGTCGGGGTTGACGTCGGGATGCAGCTGGCGGGCGAGCTTGCGGTACGCCTTCTTGATGGCGTCGGCGTCGGCGTCGCGGTCGACGCCGAGGAGCTCGTAGGGGTCCTGGCTCACTTCTCTTCTTCTCAGCTCTCGTCGAGGATGCGGGAGACGTAGCGCGCGACGGCGCGCACCGCAGCCATGGTTCCGGGATAGTCCATGCGGGTCGGGCCCACGATGCCCAGTGCGGCCAGCGCGTCGTCGGGCCCGTAGCCGGTGGCGACGACGCTCGTGGAGGCCAGCTCCTGGATCGGGCCCTCGGCGCCGATCCGGACCGTCACCGCGCCACCGGAGGTGGCCTCGCCCAGCAGCTTGAGCAGGACGACCTGCTCCTCCAGCGCCTCGAGCAGCGGACGCACCGAGGTCTCGAAGCTGTCGCCGAAGCGGGCCAGGTTGGCCGTGCCGCCGACGACGACGCGCTCGTCGGAGCGGTGGTCGCTCATCGCCTCGACCAGTGTGTCGACGACGGCGACGGTGGCCGGGGAGGCGGACGAGCTCGGCGGCGTGCCGTCCTCCTGCCGGACCAGGGCCTGGAGCGCGCTGGCGGCGTCGGCGATCACCTCGCCGGTGGCCGCGAGGTTGATCCGCGAGCGCAGGCCGGCGAGCTCGTCGTCGTCGATGTCTGCGTCGAGCTCGACCAGGCGCTGCTCGACACGGCCGGAGCTGAGGATCAGCACCAGCAGCAGCCGACTCGGGGTCAGCGCGACGACCTCGATGTGGCGCACGGTCGAGCGCGACAGCGTGGGGTACTGCACGACGGCCACCTGGCGGGTCAGCTGGGCGAGCAGCCGCACCGAGCGGTGAACGACGTCGTCGAGGTCGACGGCACCCTCGAGGAAGCTCGCGATGGCACGTCGCTCGGCCGATGTGGTCGGCTTGACCGTGGACAGCCGGTCGACGAAGAGGCGGTAGCCCTTGTCGGTGGGCACCCGCCCGGCGCTGGTGTGGGGCTGGTGGAGATAGCCCTCGTCCTCGAGCGCGGCCATGTCGTTGCGGATCGTCGCGGGCGAGACGTTGAGGTGATGGCGCTCCACCAGCGCCTTCGAGCCGACCGGCTCCTCCGTGGCGACGTAGTCCTCGACGATCGCACGCAGCACGGCAAGCCTGCGGTCCTCCTGCATGCCCACCTCCTCGCTCGCCTTCGGGCTCCCCGGCCTGGCACTCCGCCGCGGGGAGTGCCAATCCTAGCGCCGACCCCACCGATTCTCCGGACCCGCGGGCCGCCCTTCCCTCCCCGGGCGGCGACGGGTAGGTTAGGCTCACCTAATCTTCCGTAGGAGCCCGGCACCTCGCCGGGACGAAGGAGAGGTCATGACGCTCGACCCCGGTCTCGACGTACGACGCATCGCCGCCGCGGCGCGCAGCATCCTCGCCTGCCCGCATGAGGTCCAGCTCGTCGTCGACGGCATCGACGACATCGACGACGGCCTCCTCGAGATGCAGGACCACGGCGGCCGACCGGTCCTCACCTGCCCCGCCGGCTCGCCCCTCGCCCAGGCCGCCGCCGAGGGTCGCGGAGCCCTGCTCACCGCCAGCAGCGGCCTGGGTGCCACGAACTCCCCCGACCGGGACGCCACCGTGACGCTCTCCGGACGCCTCGACGCGCTCGGGCTCGAGCAGTGCACCTGCTGCGACGAGGTGCGGATGCGGGTCGGCCTGAACCTCGACTTCGTACTCCTCCAGCGCTGCAGCGCGCCGGCGGACGCCCCCGCCGAGACCCGCGTCCGGGTGCCGCTGGGCGCCTTCACCGATCCCGCCCACGACCTCAACCGAGGCTTCCTGCAGCGCTCGACCGAGCACGCCAACCTGTGTCACCAGGGTGAGCTGCGTCGCGCCGTCGCGGCGATGACGCAGACCCGGCTCGGCGACGTCCTCGGCGTCCACCTGGCCGACCTCCGCGCCGACGGCGTGAGCCTGGACTGGGTCGACCCCACCGGCGCGCACCGCACCAAGCTCCGCTTCGGCGCTCGCGCCACCACCGCCCAGCAGCTGGGTGACCTGCTCCGCGCGGAGCTGCATGCCGGGCTCTGCTGACGCCCCGGCAGTGCACGCCCCGAGCTGTAACTAGCTGTTCGTGTCACTGGCGTACCGGTCTACGGGTCAGGTAGCAGCAAGAACAGGCAGTTACAGCCAGCCCACCCCATCCCGCGCCGCGCCCGCCGCTACGGTGAGCGGGTGCCGTTCTCCGAGGTCGCGGACCGGGTGTGGGTCCGTCGTGTGCCGTCGTACGACGTCAACCTGACCGTCGTCGGCGGGGAGCGGGGCCTCGTGGTCGTCGACACGCTCGCCACCGACGCCGAGGCGCGCGCGGCGATCGCCGCGGTCGAGCGGCTCGGCGCAGGGTCGGTCGTGGCGCTCGTGAACACCCACGACCACTTCGACCACGTCCTGGGCAATGCCGCCTTCCGGGAGCGCTACGGGCAGCTGCCGGTGTACGCGACGGAGGAGGCCGCGGCCCGGACCGACCCCGCGGCCCCGCCCGCCGACCGGACCTTCGCCAGCGCCGCGGTCATCGACCTCGGCAACCGTCAGCTGGAGCTGGTCCACCTCGGCCGGGGGCACACCGCGGGCGACCTCGTGGCCCGGGTCCCCGACGCCGACGTGCTGCTCGCCGGTGACCTGGTCGAGGAGTCGGCGCCGCCCGCGCTCGGCGAGGACTCGTGGCCCCTCGAGTGGCCGCAGACGCTCGACCTCCTGCTCGGGCTCACCACGACAGCCACCCTCGTGGTGCCCGGCCACGGCGCGGTCGTCGACCGCGGCTTCGTCGAACGGCAGTGCGACGACCTGCGAGCCGTGGCCGAGACGATCCGCGAGCTCGCCGGCCGTGGCGTCCCGCCCCAGGACGCGCTCGACTCGTCGGACTGGCCCTTCCCCCGCGAGGTGCTGCGCCAGGCGGTCGAGCGGGGCTACGCCCAGCTCCCCCGGGCGCGCCGCCAGCTCCCCCTGGCCTGACCGGCCTAGGCTTCTGCGCCGTGGATCGCTACGGGACCGACGTACTGTCAGGAGACTGGAAGGCCCCCAAGCGGGGACGTGCCGTCGAGACGTCCGCCGACCCCGGCCTGGTCGTCGAGGAGGTCACCACCGACTGGTGCGGCGAGATCGTCGCCGTCGACCGCGACCTCCACACGCTCACCCTCGAGGACCGTCACGGCAAGCGACGCACCTTCCCCCTCGGCGCGGGCTTCCTGCTCGAGGGCCGGCCCGTCATCCTCACCGCGCCCATCACCCAGGCCGGGCCGGTCCGGCCGACCCGCACCGCCAGCGGCTCCATCGCGGTCCATGACGCGAAGGCGCGCGTCGCGCGCGCCAGCCGGATCTTCGTGGAGGGTCGCCACGACGCCGAGCTCGTCGAGAAGGTCTGGGGCGACGACCTGCGGATCGAGGGCGTCGTGGTGGAGTACCTCGGTGGCGTCGACGACCTCGCCGACCACCTGCGGGACTTCAAGCCGGCGCCGAACCGCCGGGTCGGCGTCCTCGTCGACCACCTGGTCCCGGGCTCGAAGGAGAGCCGGATCGCGCAGGCCATCATGAGGTCGCCGGTCGGCAAGGACGTGCTGATCGTCGGGCACCCCTTCATCGACATCTGGCAGGCGGTCAAGCCCGAGCGCCTCGGCTTCGCCGCCTGGCCGAAGGTTCCCAAGGGCATCGACTGGAAGAAGGGGACCTGCCAGCAGCTGGGCTGGCCGCACCGCGACCAGGCCGACATCGCCCGCGCCTGGAAGCACATCCTCGGCGGCGTCCGCGGCTTCCAGGACCTCGACCCGGCGCTGCTCGGTCGGGTCGAGGAGCTGATCGACTTCGTGACCGTCGGCTGAGCAAGACATGCGGTTTGGGACCAAACCGCGACATTTCGGGCCGGTGGCGTGCGGTCTGTGACCAATCGGCGGGCGTCAGAGCCCCGCGCGGAAGCGGTCGAGGACGTCGTCGACCCGCTGGCGGTCCTGGGCCTGCAGGGGCAGCAGCAGCTCGGCGACGACGTCGGTGAGCTCGGCGATGCGGCGGTTGAGCTGCCGGTTCTCCTGCACCTCCTCCTCGAGGGCGCGCACCCGCTCGCGCAGGCCGGCGCGCTCCCGGATCCGCTGGCGGGCCCGGCGGGCCAGGTCGGTGGTGCTCATCGGGACTCCTGGGTGTCGGGCGCCGGCCACGCGGCGCGGATCCGGCCCACGGCCGGGTCGGGCAGGTCGAACATGTCCTCGCCGGGTCCGACGGTGAGGTGCTCGACGACGCCGCCCGCGGCCTCGATGCCGTGGCGGACGAGGTCGAGCGGCGTACGACGGACCAGGCCGTCGCGCGGGTCCGGCTCACCGACGGCGAGCTCGAGGAAGAGCCGTCCGCCGCCGGGGCGCAGGGCCATCCGGGCGAGGATCCACAGCTGGTCCAGCGCGGCGGCGTCGAGGCAGCCGACGAGGTGGCGCGCGTAGAGGTGGTGCGGGTCGCGCGCCAGCCGGGTGCCGTGGAGGAGCGTGGAGCGCAGCTCGCCGAGGATCAGCTGGTCCACCTGCAGCGCCATCTCGGCGCGCCGGGCCCGTCGGCGCAGGACCCCGAGGCTGCCGCGGGAAAAGTCGAGGGCGGTGACCCGACGGCCCCCGGCGGCCAGCCACAGCGCGTCGCGGCCCGTGCCGGCTCCGAGGTCGACGACGGGCAGGTCGCCGAGCTGCGGGGCGACCCACCGGGCGAAGGACGACGGGGTCCGGGGCACGGCCGAGCGGCGCGGACCGTCGTGGAACTCGGTCCAGCGGCCCATCTCGGTGCGGAAGCCGCGGAGCCATCCGTCCAGGCGGCGCACGCCGGCGGCCGGGTCGGCGTACTTGAAGGACGGGTCGGGGATGCGCCACTGCGGCCCGTAGAGGAAGGCGAGCATCGCCTCCGGGTCACGCGGGGCCGGGAAGGCGTGCCCGTGCAGGGTGATCGTGGAGAACGGCTCGATCGCCTCGCGCGGCAGCCGGCCGCTGCGGTTGCCCAGCTGGAAGAAGGTGTCGCCGACGTGGAAGGCGGCGAAGACGTCGATGTGGCAGGACCGGCCGTCGGACAGCGGCAGCAGCAGCTTCACGTCGCCGCCGGACATCCGCAGCACGCGCCAGCCGCGGGCGCGCATCGCGCGGGTGATCCGGTAGGACTCGGTGACGATGTCGGCCGGCGAGGCGTGCTCGGACAGGTAGCACAGGTCGGTGTCGGAGTCGTGCGCGAGCATCCGGCCCTCGCGGACCGCACCGAGCAGGGCTCCGTAGTTGAGGTACGCCGCGACGCCGGCGTGCTCCTGCAGGTCGTCGATCGCGCGGCGGGTGCCGGCCAGGATCTCCTCGCGCACCGCCTCGTCGGTCGCGGCGAACGAGCGGGCGAGGTGGCCGACCTTGTCGACGCTGAGCCGGTGACCGGCCGCGTCGACCACGGCCAGCGGGCCCTCCCCCGCGCCGAGGCGGACCTCCCCGTCGTACAGCACGGCGTCGCCGGCGGCGTCGGCCACCCGGACACGACCGCGGCCGCTCAGGTGCGGCCGCAGCACCGCCGGCCAGGGCACGTGGACGCCGCCCGGCACCGGACGCCCGTCGCGGCGCGGCGTCAGCGACCAGACGTAGTGGCCGTCGATCTCGACCACCAGCGGACGCTCACCGGGCGGCACGAGGAGACCCTCGTCGGAGACCTCCACCCGTGCGACGCTCGCGATGCTCACGACGCTCCGCGATGGGCGAGCGCCTTGCGCAAGGCAGTGGAGGAGGTCTGCAGGGTGTACGGGAAGTAGGTGACCTCGACGCCGAGGGCGGCCATCTGCTCCTCGAGCCGGCGGCCCTTCGCGGTGCCCTGCCAGTCGTCGCCCTTGAAGATCCGGTGGAAGCCGACGTCGCGCCAGGAGTCGGTCTTGTCGGCCGTGCTCTCGGCGTAGACGGCGTCCACGATGCCGATCGCCTCGACGATCTCGAGCCGCTCGCTCAGCGGGACGGTCGGCAGCACGCCCTTGGTCGCGAGGCACACCTCGTCGGCGACCACGCCGGCGACGAGGACGTCGCACCACTGCCGCGCCTGGCGCAGCGCGTTGAGGTGCCCGACGTGGAACAGGTCGAAGGCACCAGGCACATACCCGATGACGGGTCCCGACTTCTGCATAAAGTCGAGTGTAACACTAGATTTAGTGCAGGTTCAGGCCAGGAGGCGGTGCACCACGCCGTCGGCGAGCAGGCGGCCGCGCAGGGTCAGGACGACCCGGTCCGCGCGGTCCTCCACGAGTCCGTCGGCGAGCAGGCCGGGCAGCGCCGCCCGGCCCGTCTCGTCCAGGACGTCGACCGGGAGCCCCGAGCGCAGCCGGACCTCGAGGAGGACGCGCTCCACGCGGCGGGTCTCCTCGTCGAGCAGCTCCCGCGCGTGCGCGGGCGTGACGCCCTCGGCCAGCCGGGCGGCGTACGCGACGGGATGCTTGACGTTCCACCACCGCACGCCGCCGACGTGCGAGTGCGCGCCCGGCCCGATCCCCCACCAGTCGTCCCCCGCCCAGTAGCCCAGGTTGTGCCGGCACCGGGAGTCGTCGTCGCGCGACCAGTTCGAGACCTCGTACCAGCCGAGCCCGGCCGCCACCAGCCGCTCCTCGGCCTGGACGTACTTGTCCGCGAGGTCGTCGTCGTCGGGCATCGGCAGCTCGCCGCGGCGAACGCGGCGGGCGAGCGCGGTGCCGTCCTCGACGATCAGCGCGTACGCCGAGACGTGGTCGGGCGCGCACGCGAGCGCTGCGTCCAGCGTGTCCTCCCAGTCCGCGGCGCTCTCCCCCGGCGTGCCGTAGATCAGGTCCAGGCTGAGGCTTCCAGCGTCCGCGGGCGCGAAGCCCGCCGCCCGGGCGGCCTCAACCACGCCCGCCACCCGCCGCGGGTCGTGGGTCCGGTCGAGCACCGCGAGCACGTGCGGCACCGCCGACTGCACGCCGAGCGAGACCCGGTTGTAGCCGGCCGCGCGGAGCCGCTCGAGATAGCCGCGGTCCACCGAGTCGGGGTTGGCCTCCGTGGTGACCTCGGCCCCCGGAGCCAGGCCGAACTCCTGGTCGATCGCCTGCAGGATCCGGCCGAGGTCCTCCGGCGGCAGGAGGGTGGGCGTCCCGCCGCCGAGGAAGACCGTGCCGACCGGCAGGTCGCGCTCACCCAGCACGCGCCGGGCGAGCCGGACCTCAGCGACGGCCTGGTCGGCGTACGACGCCCGGGAGACGCCGGGCCCGAGCTCCTCGGCGGTGTAGGTGTTGAAGTCGCAGTAACCGCAGCGCGCCCGGCAGAACGGGACGTGGACGTAGAAGCCGAACGGTCGGCGCCCGGCCTCGGCGAGCGCCTCGGGCGGGAGCGAGCCGTCGGGCGGGACGGGATCGCCTTCAGGCAGCGCGGACGGCACCGCCCCAGTGTCCCAGCAGGCGCCTGGCCGGAGAAACCGTCGGGGGTTGGACGAGAAAACTCACGCTTGGACGATGAAACTTCATCGTCCAAGCGTGAGTTTCACCGGCCGGCCGGTGAAACTGTCTTTTCCCGCTCAGCCGTAGAAGCTCGCGATCAGATCCGCGTTGTTCGCCTCGACCACGTTCCGCTTCACCTTCAGCGACGGCGTCAGCTCGCCGGACTCGATGCTCAGGTCGTGGTCGAGCAGCTTCCACTTCTTGATCGTCTCCCAGCGGTTGAGCTGGGTGTTCAGCTGGTCGACGTACTCCCCCACCATCGCCTGCACGGCGTCGTCGTTGACGAGGGCGGTGTAGTCCTTGCCCTCCTTGCCGTTCTCCGCGGCCCAGCCGGCGATGGCGTCGGGGTCGAGGGTGATCAGGGCGGACACGAAGTTGCGCTCGGCGCCGAAGACCATGAACTGGCTGACGTAGGGGCAGATCGCCTTGAACTTGGCCTCGATCGCCGGCGGGGCGATGTACTTGCCGCCGGAGGTCTTGAAGAGCTCCTTGATCCGGCCGGTGATCTTGAGGAAGCCGTCGGCGTCGAGCTCGCCCTTGTCGCCGGTGCGCAGCCAGCCGTCGGGGGTGATCGCGTCGCCGGTCGCCTCGGGTCGGTTGTGGTAGCCGGCCATCACGTGCGGGCCCTTGAGCTGGACCTCGCCGCCGTCCCCGATCCGCACCTCGGTGCCGGGGAAGGGCTGCCCGACGGTGCCGAGCTTGTACGCGTCGGGGTGGTTGACCGTCGCGCCGGCGGCGTTCTCGGTCATGCCGTAGCCCTCGAGGATGAGGATGCCGGCGGCGTGGAACCACGCGGCGATGTCGGCGTTGAGCGCCGCCGAGCCGGAGATGAAGAACTTCACCCGGCCACCGAAGCGCTCGCGGACCTTGCTGAACACCAGCTTGTCGAAGAGCCGGTGCTGGATCCGGAGGGGCAGCGGCACGGACTTGCCGGCGAGCGTGAGCTCGTCGACCTTGCGGCCGACCTCGAACGCCTTGAGGAAGATCTTCTCCTTGGCTCCACCCTCCGCGGCCTGCATGGTGACGATCCGGGCGTGGGCCTTCTCGAAGATCCGCGGCGCGGCGCCCATGAAGGTCGGCTTCACCACGCCGAGGTTGTCGACGATCTTGTCGACGCGGCCGTCGATCGCGGTCGCGAAGCCGCAGGCCAGCTGGGTGGAGAGGAGGACCTTGCCGAACGAGTGCGCCATCGGCAGCCACAGGAACTGCAGGTCGTCCTCGTGGAGGATGTCCTGGGCCTTGATCGCCTCGCCCTCGAACACCCACGCCCGGTGGAGCGTGCGCACGCCCTTGGGCTTGCCAGTGGTGCCGGAGGTGTAGATCAGGGTCGCGAGGTGCTCGGGCTCGATGCCCTCGGCGACGCGGTCGACGGCTTCGGGGTCGGCCGCCAGGTGGGCGTCACCGAGCTCTGCGAGCTGGTCGAGCGAGATCACCCAGTCCCCATCGGCGCCGCCGGCGAGACTCTCGTCGAAGCTGACGACCTTCGTCAGGGCGGGGAGCTCGCCCTGGTGGTCGCGCAGCTTCGCGAGCTGGGCCTCGTCCTCGGCGAACACGATGCGGCACTCGGAGTCGCTGAGGATGTACGCCGTGTCGTCGCCGCCCGTGGACGGGTAGACGGTCGTGGTCGCACCGCCCGCGCACATGATCGCGAGGTCGGCGAGGATCCACTCGTAGCGGGTGGAGGAGGCGATGCCGACCCGCTGCTCGGACTCGAGCCCGAGGGCCAGCAGCCCGGCCGCGAGGCGACGGACCCGGTGGCCGGCCTGGCGCCAGGTCACCGACTCCCAGGCGTCGCCGCGCGGGAACCGGAAGGCCTCCCGGTCCGCGCTCTTCTCGACGCGCTCGAGGAACTGCACCGCGCAGTTCTTCGGCATGTGCTCGAGGAAACTCGTGTCGTGGTTGATGGGCATGGCGCTCCCTGCGTCTGCTCGTCCGAGACCGACCTACCCGCGACACGGCGACCGCGGGTAACTGAGCAGTAACCTAAGCCACAGGCTCGGCCGGGGGTAGCGAACGGGCCGACCTCTGGACGAAATCCTCGGCCTTGGCCCGCACCTTGGGCAGCAGCCCGTCGACCACGAGCAGCTCCGGCAGCCGGCTCCGGTCGGTGTTCAGCGCGACGAACATGTCGCGGACCGTCACCCCGTGCCCCGGCCGGTGCGTGAGGGTGACCGCGTCGCCCGGAGCGATGGTCCCCGTCTCCAGCACGCGCAGGTAGGGACCGGGCCGGGCCGCAGCAGCGAACCGCTTGACCCAGGCGCGCGGGTCGAACCCGCTCTCCCCCATCCAGCCCTTGAAGTCGTTGCAGGGGGTGCGCACGTAGACCGCCTCGAGCAGCACGCCGACGCCGGGCTCCCCGATCCGCAGCCGGGTGCCGATCTCCAGCGCGTTGAGGTCGATGCCCTCCGTGGTGAGGTTCTCGCCGAACTGGCCGTCGCGGATCGCGACGCCGAGCTCGGCCTCCCAGAAGTCGAGGTCCTCGCGGGCGTAGGCGTAGACGGCCTGGTCGGGGCCGCCGTGGTGGCGGGTGTCGGAGACCTCGTCGCCCTCGATGCCGAGGGCGTGGACGGCGACCGGGCCGGCCACGGGGCGCTTGTCGATCGACGTCCTGCCGAGGGCCGCCCACTCCTTGGCCCGGGGCCGGCCGACACTGATGGTGCGCACGAACTGCATGGCGCGAGGCTACCGTCGCGGGCGCCGCCGGGCCTGCGGATTTCCTAGTCCTGCACGGCCTTCGCGACCGTGATGCACGCGGTGACGTGCTCGCGCTCGGCGGCGTCGAGCGGCCGGCCGGCGCGGACGGCGTCCTCGTGGGCCCAGTGCGCGTTGAGCACCGACCGCACCACGACCCAGTCGCGGGCGCGCTCCTCCTCGAAGCCCGCCGTGTCGACCAGCGTGTGGAAGCGGCGCCGGATCCCGTCCCGGACCGAGCCGAGCGCCCCCGGCGCGGAGTACTCCTCGAAGCGGTCGCGCAGCATCGGCTCGAGCTCGTAGTGCGGGTCGCCGTTGGCGGGCTTGGGGTCGATGACCAGCCACGTGTCCTCGTCGTCGCGGCGGCCCCGGAGCACGTTGCCGTAGTGCAGGTCGGCGTGGACGACGGCGGTCGCGGGCTCGGCGAGCAGCTCACGGGCCGAGGAGAGCGCCTGCTCGACGAGCCGCCGCGGGATCGGCACCTCCCGGGCGTCGCGGGCCAGCGCCTGCGCCCAGCGCTCGACGTACGACGCCTGCGTGCGCAGCTGCGGCATCGGCGGCACGTGCAGGTCGGCGTAGCGCTGCGCGACGATCTCGCACGCCTCGACGTCCCAGGTCTCGGTCAGGTCGACGCGGTCGAGCCGCTCGAGGAGCAGGGCCCGGCGGCCGGGGTCGGCCCGCAGCAGCCGCACGGCGCCGCGGCCGGCCCAGCGCCCCAGAGCCAGGTGCTCGTGCTCCGACTCGTCGTCGGGGAGACCGATCTTCAGGGCGGCGGGCGTGCCGTCGCTGCCCCGCACGGGGAGGACGAGCGAGCAGAAGCCGTGCCAGGCATCGCCCTCGGGGGTCAGCTCCCATGCGTCGAGCACCGACCGCGTGAGGCCGGGGAGCCGGTCCAGCCAGGCTGCCCACTCCGGGCCGAGCGCGCGCTGACGGTCGAGCTCAGCCGGGATCGTCGGGGCCACCACCTCACCGTAGGACGCCGGCGGTGACGGCTAGCGTGGAGGCATGCGCATCGACGACGTGCGGCGGGTCGACCTCGGGACCTTCGTGCGTCCGGCCGAGGAGACGGGGACGGGTCGGCCACGGGTGGAGGCGGTGTACGGCTACGTCGTCCGCACGGCGACCGGCGTGCTGCTGCTCGACACCGGGCTGGGCGAGGCCGGGCCGGAGGTGGACGCCTGGTACCGGCCGCGCCGGGTCCCCGTCGAGGCGGCGCTGCACAGCGTCGGCCTCGACCCTGCGGACGTCGCCGTCGTGGCGAACTGCCACCTGCACTTCGACCACATCGGGGGGAACCCGCGCTTCCCGGGGACGCCGATCGTCGCGCAGCGCACCGAGCTGGCGACGGCCCGCGGCGACGCGGACTACACCGTGGCGCCCCTGGTCGACTTCGCCGGCGCTCGCTACGAGCTGCTCGACGGTGAGGCCGAGATCGCCGCGGGCGTGCACGTGGTCCCGACGCCCGGTCACGTCGCGGGGCACCAGTCCCTCGCCGTCGTGTGCGAGGACGGCACCGTCGTGCTCGCCGGGCAGGCGCACGACACCGCGTCGGCCTTCTCCGCGGACGTGCTGGCCGCCCGCGCGCGCGAGCTGGGCCACGAGGACCCGCTGCCCGGCCCGAGCCCGTGGCTGGAGCGGATCCTCGCCTTCGACCCGCGCCGCGTCGTGTTCGCGCACGACGCGGCCGTCTGGGAGCCCTGAGGCCGGTCCGGCGCGAGCGCGCGCCGGACTACTTCTTCGGCTTGTCGCCCGCCGGGCCGGTGGTCGAGAGCGCGGCCACGAACGCCTCCTGGGGCACCTCGACGCGGCCGACCATCTTCATCCGCTTCTTGCCCTCCTTCTGCTTCTCGAGCAGCTTGCGCTTGCGGGTGATGTCACCGCCGTAGCACTTGGCGAGCACGTCCTTGCGGATGGCGCGGATGTTCTCCCGGGCGATCACGCGCGCCCCGATGGCCGCCTGGATCGGCACCTCGAACTGCTGGCGCGGGATGAGCTCCTTGAGCTTGCCGGCCATCATCACGCCGTAGGAGTACGCCGCGTCCTTGTGCACGATCGCGGAGAAGGCGTCGACCGGCTCGCCCTGCAGCAGGATGTCGACCTTGACCAGGTCGGCCGCCTGGTCCCCGGAGCGCTCGTAGTTGAGCGAGGCGTAGCCCTTGGTCTTGGACTTGAGCTGGTCGAAGAAGTCGAAGGCGATCTCGCCCATCGGCAGCGTGTAGCGCATCTCGACGCGGTCCTCGGAGAGGTAGTCCATGCCGAGCAGCGTGCCGCGCTTGTGCTGGCACAGCTCCATGATCGTGCCGATGTAGTCGGCGGGCGCGAGGATCGTGGCGTTCACGACCGGCTCGCGGACCTCGGCGATCTTTCCGTCCGGGTACTCGCTCGGGTTGGTGACGACGTGCTCGGTGCCGTCCTCCATGTGCACCTCGTAGACCACGTTCGGGGCGGTCGAGATGAGGTCGAGGTTGAACTCGCGCTCGAGCCGCTCGCGGGTGATCTCCATGTGGAGCAGGCCGAGGAAGCCGCAGCGGAAGCCGAAGCCGAGAGCGCCCGAGGTCTCCGGCTCGTAGGTGAGCGAGGCGTCGTTGAGCTGGAGCTTCTCGAGCGCGTCGCGCAGCTCCGGGTACTGGTCGCCGTCGATCGGGTAGAGCCCGGCGTACACCATCGGGTTGGGATGGGCGTAGCCGCCGAGCGGCTCGGAGGCCCCGTGGTGCTGGCTGGTGACGGTGTCGCCGACCCGGGACTGGCGCACGTCCTTCACCCCGGTGATGAGGTAGCCGGTCTCGCCGACGCCGAGCTCCGCCGCCTTCATCGGCTCCGGGCTGATCACGCCGACCTCGAGCATCTCGTGCACCGCTCCGGTCGACATCATCTTGATCCGGTCGCGGTGCTTCAGCGAGCCGTCGACGACCCGGACATAGGTCACCACCCCGCGGTAGGTGTCGTACACGGAGTCGAAGATCAGCGCCCGGGCGGGCGCGTCGGCGTCGCCCACCGGCGCGGGAACCTGCCTGACGATCTCGTCGAGCAGCCGCTGGACGCCGACACCGGTCTTCGCCGAGGTCAGCAGGACGTCCTCGGGCTCGCAGCCGACGAGGTTGGCCAGCTCGGTGGCGTACTTCTCGACGTTCGCGCTCGGCAGGTCGATCTTGTTGAGCACCGGGATGATGTGCAGGTCGGCGCCCATGGCGAGGTAGAGGTTGGCCAGCGTCTGGGCCTCGATCCCCTGGGCGGCGTCCACCAGGAGGATCGCCGCCTCGCACGCCTGCAGCGACCGGGACACCTCGTAGGTGAAGTCCACGTGGCCCGGGGTGTCGATCATGTTGAGGACGTAGGTGCCCGGCTCGGCGCCCGCCTCGTTGTCCGCGGTGACCGTCCACGGCATCCGGACGGCCTGGCTCTTGATGGTGATGCCGCGCTCGCGCTCGATGTCCATCCGGTCGAGATACTGCGCCTTGGCCTCGCGCTCGCCGACGACGCCCGTCAGCTGCAGCATCCGGTCGGCGAGGGTCGACTTGCCGTGGTCGATGTGCGCGATGATGCAGAAGTTGCGGATGATCGCGGGGTCGGTGCGGCCCGGCTGCGGGGCGGATGCTGACATGATCCGCCCATTCTTCCAAAGCGGCTCGGGTTCGCTGAATCCAGACCGCCTCCGCGACCGGGCTCAGCGCCGCCGGGCCGCCCTGCGTGCCCGGTGGACCTCGTCGACCAGCTGCTCGGCCGCGACGCCGAACGCGGTGATGGGGACGACGAGGGGGTCCCGGCCGGCCCGCAGGCCGACCCTGACCCCGGCGGGATGACGCGGCTGGACAGCGGCCCCGGTGACCTCCCGCCAGGGCACGGTCACCGAGGTCCGGTACCCGCGGTAGCTCAGCCCTTCCGGTCCGAGGGCGAGCGTCCAGCGGTGCAGCCGCCCCGTGAGGAGGCGGGCGAGGTCGGGCAGCGAGGCGACCGCGCCGACGACTGACATCAGGGCGGCGCCGGGCGACGCGACCTGGCCGGCGTCGGCCACGACCTGGCACGCCCAGACGGCGGCCACCACGAGGAGCATCGCCCAGGCGATGAGCAGACCCGCCACGGTGACCGCGGGGGCGCGAAAGACCCGGGTGCCGTCGGCCAGGACCTCCGGCGGCACCCGGCGCCGGGGCCGGAGGAGCGCCGAGAACGCCGTCACGAGCAGCGCGATGCTCGCGACGAGCAGGCCGCCGCCCGACCAGGCGAGAGCGCCATCGGAGACGAGCGTCATGACCGCGCCGGCCAGGACCCCGGCGACCAGCAGGAGCAGCACCACGGCGGTCCACCAGCGCGGGATCAGGCGCTGTCGGGGCGGCCGGTCGTTCACGCCCGCGAGGCTACCCACGTCCGAGCGGACCGCACCGAGACCGCTCGAGCCCGCATCGCGACCGCCCGCCAACCGTTCGCTCCCGGTTCACCATCGACTCGCCTGGACGCCGGCCAGGCGTTCGCCGTCTTCGCCAGGTTGGGTCGCATGACCCCGGCCCCGGCGCACCCGCCCGCTCCCCTGCCCCGACGCACGCTGCTGCGTGGCGCCGGTCTCTCCGGACTCGCTGCCGGCGGCACGGCGCTCCTCGCCGGCCGCTCGGCTGCCGCCCCCCTGCTGGTCCGCCGCGACCGGCCGGTGCTGCCCCTCGGCGTGCAGTCAGGCGACATCGGCCGAGGCTCGGGCGTGCTGTGGGCCAAGGCGGACCGGCCGGCGCGGCTCGTCGCCGAGATCAGCCGGGACCCCTCGTTCCGGCGCGTGCGGCGGGTGCGCGGACCCGTGGTCACGCCGGACACCGACCTGACCGGCCGGATCGTCCTCGGCGACCTGCCCGACGGCGTCGACCTGCACTACCGGATCCGGGCCGTCGACCTGCACGACCACCGCGCGGCCAGCGAGGCCGCCGTCGGCCGCCTGCGCACCGCCCCGGGACGCGGCCAGGACGTCCGCTTCCTCTGGTCGGGCGACATCGCCGGGCAGGGCTGGGGCGTGAACCCGGCGTACGGCGGCTTCCGGATCGCCGACGCGATGCGCGCCCGCCGGCCCGACTTCTTCCTCTGCAGCGGGGACAACGTGTACGCCGACGGGCCGGTCCAGGCGAGCGTCCCCCTCCCGGACGGCTCGACCTGGCAGAACCTGGTCATCCCGGAGAAGACGAAGGTGGCCGAGACCCTCGACGAGTTCCGCGGCCAGTACCGCTACAACCTGATGGCCGACAACTGGCGAGCGTTCCTCGCCGAGACCTCGCAGGTCAGCCAGTGGGACGACCACGAGGTCACGAACAACTGGTATCCCGGGGAGATCCTGGCGGACCCTCGCTACACCGAGAAGCGCGTCGACGTCCTGGCCGCCCGGGCCCGCCGGGCATTCCACGAGTACCTGCCCGTCGCGCCGATCTCACCCGACCCGGAGGGCCGCGTCTACCGGGTGATCCGGTTCGGCGAGCACGTGGACCTGTTCGTGCTCGACATGCGCACGCACAAGGACCCGAACACCGGCGACCGCGAGCCCGCCGGCGACGGCGGGGTGCTGGGCGAGGTCCAGACCCGCTGGCTGATCCGGGAGCTCGAGCGGTCGCGCGCGACGTGGAAGGTGATCGCCGCGGACCTGCCGCTCGGGCTCGTCGTACCGGACGGCGCCACGGCGCAGGAGGGCATCGCCCAGGGCGACCCCGGAGCCCCGCTGGGACGCGAGATCGACATCGCCCGGGTGCTCACCGCGCTCTCCCGTGCGGGCATCCGCAACCACGTATGGCTGACCGCCGACGTCCACTACACCGCCGCCCACCACTACTCCCCCGACCGCGCCACCTACCAGGACTTCGACCCGTTCTGGGAGTTCGTCTCGGGCCCGCTCAACGCCGGCGCCTTCGGCCCCAACGCTCTCGACGGCACCTTCGGACCGGTCGCCGACTTCGTGGCGGCGCCGCCCGCGGCCAACACCTCGCCGGCCCAGGGCTTCCAGTTCTTCGGCGAGGTCGAGGTCGAGGGCCGCACCGGCCGCCTGACGGTGACGCTGCGCGACGTGGCCGGCGCCGCGCTCTACACCAGGACGCTGGACCCTGCGGCGCGCTGAGCCGGACGCTCCTGCTCCACACCGGCCACGAAGGTGCGCAGCACCTCGGTGGTCAGCAGGTCCTCGGGCGCGGTGGCGAACGGGTCGCGCGCCAGGACGACGAGGTCGGCGGCCCGGCCGGGTGCGATCGTGCCGACGAGGTCCTCGAGCCGCGAGGCGTACGCCGCGTCGCGGGTGGCGTGCGTGAGCGCCTCGGCCAGCGGCACCGCCAGGTGCGGGGTGTTGGCAGGCAGCCCCTCGACCAGCGCGGAGCGGCGAGTCGTGGCGACGTACATGTTGGGCAGCGGTGGGTGCGGCGCCGTCGGGGCGTCGGTGCCGAAGGCCAGCACGCCACCTGCATCGGTGATCTCACGCCACGGGTAGCCGCGCTCGACCCGGTCGTCCCCGAGCCGGGCGCGCCAGTTCTCCTGGATCGCCGGGTCGGCGTGCACCGGCTGCATCGAGGCCACGACCCCGAGCCGCGCGAGCCGAGCGATGCTCTCCTCGGAGACGACCTCCAGGTGCTCCATGCGGTGCCGGCGGGGCCGGGGGCCGTTGACCCGGATGGCCTCCTCCAAGGCGTCGAGCGCGATCGCGGAGGCCTCGTCGCCGATGGCGTGGACGGCGATCTGCAGGCCGGCGGCGTCCGCCGCCACGACCACGGGCGTGAGCGCGTCGCGGTCCCAGATGGGGGCGGCGTTGGTGCCGTCGGCGTAGGGGCGCGCCATCGACGCCGTACAGCTGTCGATGACGCCGTCGGCCATGATCTTGATGCCGGTGATGCGGAGCCGGTCGCCGGCCAGGCGGCGGGCGTGCTCGACCGCGACCGCGACCTGCGCGAGGTTCTCGGCCTCGGTCGCGGCCGGCTTGACCAGCCAATGGCCGACGACGCGCATCGGCAGGGCGTCGGCGCCGAGCGCGCGCTCGAAGGCCGCCAGGTCGTGCGCCTCCACCCCCATGTCCACCACGGTCGTGACGCCGTCGGCGAGATAGCGCGCGCACCCCGCTCGCAGCCAGGCGTCGCGGTCGGCGTCGGTCACCTGGGCGGCGAGGAAGGAGCGCGCCAGCCCGAGCGCCGCCATCTCGCTCAGCAGCCCGCTGGCCTCGCCGTCGGCGTCGCGCTCGATGGTCCCGCCGATCGGGTCCGGCGTGCTCCGGTCGATCCCGAGCTCGCGCAGCGCGGCGGAGTTGACCCACGTGGAGTGGAGGTCGTTGGCCTGGAGGTAGACGGGTACGTCCGGCGCGACGCTGTCCAGCAGCGCCCGGTGGGGCGACCGCCCCCCGAGCGCCGGGTAGAGCCAGCCGTTGCCGATGATGCGCTCGCGTCCCTCGGCCGCCGCCGCGGCGACCCGTTCCTGGATCTGCGCCAGGTCCGCCGCATCGACGAGCGGGACCTCCTCCGCGGCGGCGCCCATCTCGACCAGGTGGGTGTGGGCGTCGACGAAGCCCGGCAGGACGAAGGCGCCCTCGAGCTCCACCACCCGCGCGCCCGCGGGCGCCTCCACGTCGAGCGCCCGGATCCGCCCGCCAGCCACGAGGACGGACTCGGCCCAGGGACGCGTGGGGTCGGCCGTGAAGATCCGGCCACCGCGCAGCAGCAGGGTCTCGGTCATGCGGAGGTCCTTCCGTAGAGGAGTCGGGTCAGGCCGGCGTACAGCGCCGCGGCGCCGAGCATGCCGACGGGCAGCGAGAGGTCGAGCCCGCCGAGGGCGCGCGCGACGGGCCCGATGAAGGCCTCGTTGCTGGCGCACAGCAGGGCCGCCCCGAAGGCGGTGAGGCAGGCGATGGCGCCGGCGAGGTTGACGCCCCCGGTGTACCAGTACGGCGAGGAGGGGCCGTCCGCGCTGAGCAGGGCGCCGTCGTACCGGTTGCGGCGCAGCAGGACGTCGGTCACGTAGATCGCCATGATCGGGCCGACCAGGGTGACCAGCAGGACCAGGCCGCTGCTGACCGTGTCGAGGAAGTCGAACACGAAGAGCGCGTAGAGGGTCATCGCGGCGCCGACCAGCGCGGTCACCCCGACGCACGCCACCCGGCTGAGCCGCAGGCCGACGGCCTGCAGCGCCAGTCCGGAGCTGTACGTCGTGAGCGCGTTGTTGGCGAGGATCCCCACGATGATCGCCACCAGGAACACGCTGATCAGCACGCCGGGGACGATGCCCTCCAGTCCGGTCTCGGGGTCGGACAGGTCGGTCACGGTGGCCGCGAGCGCGCCGACCGTGAGGAGGACGAGGTTTGGCACGGCGTTGCCGAGCGCCGTCCAGGTCGCGACCGCCACCGGGCTGCTCGCGCGCGGCAGGTAGCGGGCGAAGTCGGAGCTGATCGTGTAGGACAGCGGCGTCGCGGCGATGAGCGTGACCGCCGCGACCCAGGTGATCCACAGGTCCGCGCCGTGCAGCGGGACCGGCGGGGCGTAGGACAGGTCCGCCTCGGACACCACGAAGCCCGACACCACGAGGAAGACCACGGCCAGGGCGGCGGAGAGCGGACCGTAGAGGCGCATGATCAGCCCCTGGCCGTACACGGAGACGACGGTCGTCGCGGTGGCGATCACGACGACGACGACGATCTGGACCGGGGTGGTCGCGGCCAGGCCGAGGCGCTCGACGAGGGCGAAGCCGATCACCGACGCGGTCATCCAGTTCAGCGCGATGTAGCAGACCGAGACGAACCAGCCGTTGACGGCGATCGCGACGCGGTTGCCGCGCACGCCGTACATGGTCCGGGTCGCGACCTGGCTGGGCGTGCCGGAGACCGGCCCGCTGACCGCCACGATGCCGGTGGCGACCGAGAAGAGCGAGCCGACGACGACGGCGGAGACGGCCTGCGCGAGCGAGAGCCCCATCACCACGAGCACGCCGCCGACGACGAAGGACAGGTAGCTGACGTTCGGGGCGACCCACAGGGCGAAGAGGCTGCGGGCGGTGCCGTGGCGCTCCTCGTCGGGGATGACGTCGATCCCGTGCGCCTCGACCCGGCCGGGGAGGACCTCCTCGAGAACCCGCGCCGGGCCGTCGAGGCCGCCGGGCGTCGGTGTCTGGTCGATGGCCATCGCTCCCCCGTTCTCCCGCCGACCGGAGTCGGCGGGTCGTGTGTGTCCGGCGTCACGCTAGAGAGCCAAAACGATTTGGACCAGGCCAGGGGCGGATCTGGCCAAAACGGTTTGGCAGACCCTAGCCTCGCCCCGTGACCACGCGCCGTCCCACCATCCGCGATGTCGCCGCGCGCGCCGGCGTCTCGGTCACCACCGTCTCCCACACCTTCAGCGGCAACGGGTCGGTGGCGCCGACGACCCAGCAGCGGGTGCGCGCCGCCGCGCACGACCTCGGCTACCGCCCCGACGTGATCGCGCAGGGCCTGCGCCGCAACCGGCTGGGGGTGATCGCGCTCGTCGCGCGCCAGCTCGACGCGCTGCGGCCCGACCTGTTCTTCGACGTCGACTACTTCGCCCGCTTCGCCGGCGCCGCCGCCGTCGCCTCGCTGGCCGAGGGACTCGGCCTGATGCTGGTCTCCGATCCCACCGGGCCGCGCGCCGCCGGAGCGGCGCTCGCCAGCGACGGCTTCATCGTCGCCGAGCCGGTCGTCGACGACCCGTTGGCCGCCATGCTCACCCGCGCCGGCATCCCCTTCGTCACCATCGGCGAGATCCCCGGACGGCCCGCGGACGGCCCGGGCGTGGCGCCCCACGTCGACATCGAGTCCGGCCGGCTCACCACGCTGGCCCTCGACCACCTCTGGGACGCCGGCGCGCGCCGGATCGCCCTCGTCACCGGGACCGACCGCAACGAGTGGAACCTGCGCACGACCGCGGTCTACCGGCGGTGGGCGCGACGGCGCCGGATGACCCCGTCCCTGGCGCACGTTCCCGAGGAGCTCGACGACGAGGGCGGGCGGCGCGCGGCGGCGCTGCTCCTCGAGGACGGCCCTGCGCCCGACGGCGTCTACGCCCTCACCGGCAACCACGCGACGGGCTTCGTCTCCGCTCTCGCCGAAAGCGGACTGCGGGTGCCCGAGGACGTCCTCGTCGTGGCCGGGTCCGACGGCGAGAGCCTGCGGTCTGCTCGTCCGCCGATCTCGTCGATCGACCTGCAGCCCGAGGAGCTGGCGCGGCGGGCCGTCGAGATCCTGGTCGCCCGCCTGGAGGACCGGCCGGCGCCGGACCACTCCGACCGACCGGTCGGCCGCCTCGTCGTACGCGGGTCCTCGACGCGGGCCGCGACGCCTTCGGCGCAGGCGCCATGATGGGCCGCGTGTTCCCCACCGTCATCCCCCACGGCCGCACCGCCCGCCGGCTGGACTGGGCGCACCTGCCCCCGCCCGTCCGTCGCGCGGTGGAACGGCGGCTGGGCTCGCCGGTCGTCGCCGCCGTCTCCCAGGACGCGGGGTTCACCCCCGGCTTCGCCTCGACGCTCACCGGCGCCGACGGCGCCCAGGCGTTCGTGAAGGCGGCGGCCACCCGGGCCCAACGGGCGGTCGCGGACGCCTACCGTGAGGAGGCACGCAAGCTGGCGGCCCTGCCGGCCGCCGCACCGGCTCCACGGCTGCTGTGGAGCGAGGACGTCGCGGACTGGTTCGTGCTCGCCATCGAGTACGTCGACGCGCGGGCGCCGCACCGGCCGTGGCGGGCCGACGACCTGGCGGCGGCGTCGTCGATGGCCGTGGAGATGGCGCGCACGCTGACACCTGCCCCGACCGGCCTCGCCGACAGCGCCGTCGAGGACTTCGCGCCGTGGCCCACGCTGTGGGAGCGCCTCGACCATCCCCGCGCGCGGGAGATCCGCTCCCTGGCCGAGGGCTACCCCGAGGTCGTCGCCGGCGGGACCCTGGTGCACACGGACATCCGCGACGACAACATCCTGCTCCGACCCGACGGCAGCGCCTTGCTGTGCGACTGGAGCTGGCCGACCGTCGGCGCCGCCTGGCTCGACTCGCTGCTGCTCCTCATCGGTCCGCGCGGCGACGGCCTCGACGTCGAGGCGCACATCGCCGCCCACCCGCTGCTGTCCACCGTGCCGGCTGAGCACGTCGACGTCGTCCTCGCCCTGGTCCTGGGCTACTTCGCCGCCAGCGCCGACCTGCCGGTGCCGCCCACGTCGCCGTACCTGCGGGCGGCCCAGGCCTGGCAGCGCGATGTCGTCGACGACTGGCTGGGCGAACGGCGCGGGTGGCGCTGAGAGCGCGCCGGAGCGCCTCTCAGTCGCGGCCGAGCGCAGCCGGGTCGATCACGACGAACCTGTCGTCGTCGGGATGCACGTGCACGTCGACGACCGTGTCCGGCAGGATCCGCGGGATCGCCAGCTGGGAGACCAGCTCGTCGACCGTCACCCGGTACGGCTCGCCCGTCTCGGGCCGGACCTCCAGCTCGAACACGACGTACGGGTCCTGGTTGAGATGGCCGCGGACCCGGGTCCGCACGATCCGCGCCGTCGTCCGGACGCCGTCGCGGACCGCCCGGCGCCGGTCGGCGTTGCGGGCGCGGACCTGGCGGACCTTGAAGAACGCGAACACCGCGACGGTGACCCCCGCGATCGCGAACGCCATCCCGGCATACCGGCCGGCCTCGCCCTCGTCGCCGCTCGTGGCACCCTTGATGACCAGGAACCAGAAGGCGATGGTGGGCAGCACGAACAGCACACCGAGCGGGAACCGCGGCTGGGAGGGAGCACGCATGCGGCTCATCCTGCCCGATTTGGGCGCCGGATCGACCCGCTGTTAGCCTTGCTGGTCGCGTCTCCGCGTTCCCACCTGCCCCGTCGGCCCCTCCGGCCGGAGCGGTCAGGAGCACGGCGACCGAGGCGCGCACCGGACCAGAACCAGCATCCCACCTGACACAGAGGCGAGTACCCCGTGGCGAACATCAAGAGCCAGATCAAGCGCAACAAGCAGAACGAGAAGCGTCACGAGCGCAACAAGGCCGTCAAGTCGGGCCTGAAGACCGCGATCCGCAAGTTCCGCGAGGCCGCCGAGGCCGGCGACAAGGACAACGCCGTCGCCCTGGCCCGCGAGGCCGGCAAGAAGCTCGACAAGGCCGCCTCGAAGGGCGTCATCCACAAGAACCAGGCCGCGAACCGCAAGTCGTCGATCGCGAAGCAGGCCGCCTCTCTCTGAGACCACCCTGCTGGCTCTGGTCCTGAGCCACGAACGAGCTCCCGTCTCCTCGTGGAGCTGCCGAAGAACGGCGGTCGTCGACCGCCGTTCTTTGCGTCTCCGCGGCACGAGCGGAGACGCGACCGTCATGACGGGACGACTCGACGGTCACGAAGTGACGACTCGACGGTCACGAAGTGACGACTCGACGGTCACGAAGTGACGACTCGACGGTCACGAAGTGACGACTCGACGGTCACGAAGTGACGACTCAACGCTGGCGGAGGGCGGTCACCGTCAGCACCAGGCGTTCGAGGGCGTACGACGCGTCGCTGGCGGCACCCTTGATGTCCGCATCGGCCTGCGCGACGGCGCGGATCGCGCGAGCCAGTCCGGCGTCGGTCCAGCCGCGCGCCTGGTCGCGCAGGGAGCGCAGCTTCCACGGCGGCACGCCGACCTCGCGCGCGAGGTCGGCGTCGCGCATGCCACGCGGCGCGCCGACCAGCCGGGCCAGGCCGCGGGCACTGCCGGCGAAGGCGGAGGTGATCAGCACGGCCGCCGTCCCGGAGTCGAGCGCCCATCGCAGCTCCTCCAGCGCGACCCGGTCGCGCCCCGCGAACGCGGCGTCGGCCACCGCGAAGGACTTCGCCTCCGCGCGGCCGCCGAAGTAGCGGCGCACCTGCGCCTCGCTGATGCGCTCGGCCGGGAAGTCGTTGGCGAGCTGGTGGGCGGCGCCGGCCAGTGAGCGCAGGTCACGGCCGATCGCCTCGATGAGGACGTCGGCGGCCTCGCGCTCGATGCTCGCGCCGCCACGGCGCACCTCGGCCGCGACGAAGCCGGGGTAGTCCGACGGCCGGAGCTCCTCGGACTTGTGCTCGGTCACCGCCGGCAGCTTGCGCAGCTTGGTGAGCACGCCGCTGCCCTTCTGGCCGCCGCCGTGGACCAGGACGAGCGCGACGTCCTCGACCGGCGCCGCGGCGTAGCCGAGCACGCCGTCGACCGACTCCTCCGGGAGGTTCTCCAGGCCCCGGACCACGACGCAGCGGACCGCGGAGAACAGCGACGGCGCGGCCATCTCGCCGAGCGCGGCCAGGGTGAGGTCGGCGGCCGGGCTATCCGCGAACTCGGCCTCGGGGTCGTGCGCCCGCACGACCGCCTTGACGTCCTCGACGGTCCGGGCGCCCAGGAACTCCTCCTTGCCGGTGACCAGGATGACCCGACCCAGCACGTCCTCGGCCCGCATGTGCTCACCCTCCCATACGGCTTCGACACGGATCTCCGGCACCCGGCCTGCCCGTCCCGGGTCACCTCCGGGTGACGGGGCGGACCCCGCCCGGCCCGTCGGCCACGACCGCGATGTCGCCGTCGCGGTCGGTGCGCGCCACCGCCGCCCCGGCGCCCTCGAGGGCGCGCACGACCGCGGGAGCCGGATGGCCGTAGTCGTTGTCGGCTCCCGCGGAGACCAAGGCGAGCTCCGGGCGCAAGGACACCAGCCAGCCCAGGTCCTGGTGAGCGCTGCCGTGATGGGGCACCTTGAGCACGTCGACGTCGAGCCCACCGACCAGCCTCGCCACCTGCGCCTGGCCCGGAGGCTCCACGTCCCCGGTGAGCAGCAGGCGCACACCGGACACCTCGACCAGCAGGACCACGCTGGCGTCGTTGGCGGCGCTGCCGTCGCCCGGCCCCTCCACGGTCGCGGGCAGGTCGGGATGAAGCACCTGTACCGTCGCTCGGCCGATGCGCCGGGTGGCGCCGTACGGCGCCGTCGCCACCGCGACGCCCGCCCGCGCCGCCGCTCGGCGCACGACCTCGACGCCGCCGGGCGGGTCCGCCAGCGGCGAGGTCTCGATGCCGCCGACCCGACGCCCGGACAGCACGCCCGCCAGGCCGTCGACGTGGTCGGCGTGGAAGTGGGTCAGCACGACCAGCGGCACCTCGTCGACGCCGAGCCGGTCCAGGCACCCCTCGACCGCCCGCTGGTCCGGGCCGGCGTCCACCACGATCGCAGCGCGCGGGCCCACGGCGACGGCCAGCGCGTCGCCCTGGCCCACGTCGCAGGCCGCGACCACCCAGCCCGGCGGCGGCCAGCCGCCCGAGACGACGGACCGCAGCCGGCCCGGTCCGCCGAGGACCACGACGACCAGCACCACGGCCAGCAGTACGCCGGTGGCCCGGTGCCGCACGAGCCGGGGCAGGGCGAGGCCGAGTGCCAGGCAGAGCGCCACGAGCGCGCCGATGGCGACGGCGCCCGTTCCCCACGCGACGGCCGCGCCGGGGAGTCGGGCACCCTGCTCGGCGACCGCGACGATCCAGCCGACGCACCAGCCGGCGAGCGTCCCGCACAGGCGCCCGGCTCCCGGCCAGGCCAGACCGACGAGCCCTCCGGCGAGGCCGAGGACCGTGGCCGGTCCGACCGCCGGCCCCGCGAGCAGGTTGGCCGCGATCGCCACCAGGCTGACCTCGCCCGAGAGTGCCGCCACCACCGGCGTACACGCCAGCTGCGCCGCGGTCGGCACCGCGATCGCGTCCGCCAGGCCCGACGGCAGCCACCGCCCGAGCGCCGCCGCAAGGGGCGGCCCGAGCAGGACGATCCCCGCCGTGGCGAGCACCGAGAGCACGAACCCCGGCGCCACGGCGAGGTCGGGCTGCACCAGCACGAGTCCGGCGACCGCGACCCCCAGGGCCCGCACCCCGCGCCGCCGGCCGTCGGGGCCGAACGCGAACAGCCCGACCGTGCCCATGACGGCGGCCCTCAGCACGCTCGGCTCGGTCCGCGCGAGCAGCACGAAGCCCACGATCCCGGCCAGCCCGACGAGCGTCAGCCAGCGCCGGCGGACGCCGAGAGCGCGTGCCAGGAGGAGCAGGGTCCCGACGACCAGGGTCAGGTTGGTGCCGCTGACCGCCGTGAGGTGGGTGAGCCCCGTGGTCCGGAAGTCCTCCTCCACCTGGTCCGGAAGACCCGCGTCGTCACCGTCGACGAGCGCCGGCACCAGTCCGGCCTGCTCGGGCGGGCGGTGCTGGACCGCCCTGCGGATCGAGGCACGCACCGCACCCGACGCACGCCACCACGGGTCTGGCCCCCGGACCCGGATCGGAGCCCGGGCACCGGTCAGCAGCGCCGCCGTCGCCGGGTCGTCGGCGGCGGCCAGCCGCCCTCGGGTGCGCACCCGCTCGCCGAGCTCGACCCGGGTCCAGGCGGGCTCCCCCAGTACGACGACCGTGCCGCCGACCCGCACCCCGTGGCCGCGGGCGGTCACCTCCTCGACCCGGAGCCGGACCACCGCCACGGGGCCCGCGCGTCCCTCGACCGTCCGTGGGTCCGACACCACCGTGCCCAGGACCTCGGCGACGGCCCGCTCGGTCGCGAGGTCACGGAGCGGGGACCCACGCACCGCGTCGTGACGCAGGATCGTGCCCCCGACCGCGGCGGCCGCGACCAGGAAGCAGGCCAGCAGCAGCCGCGCGCCGTCCCTCGGCAGCCGCCAGGCGAGCAACGCCGCAGCGGCCGCGGCGAGCGCGAGCACGCCGCCCCCGATCATGACGGAGGCCTGGGCCGCGAGGGCGCCGAGCCAGGCGGCTGCGCCGAGGACGGGCATCCGGAGGTCGGGGCCCTCGGGGGGAGCCGGGAGCCCCACCTCACACCGTCACGTGCGGGGTGATCTGGGCGAGCGTCTTCTCCCCGATCCCGTCGACCTCGAGCAGCTCCTCCACGCTGGTGAAACCGCCGTGTGCCTCGCGCCAGGCCAGGATCGCCTCCGCCGTCACCGGCCCGACCTGGGGCAGCGACTCGAGCTCGGTCACCCCTGCCGTGTTGAGGTTGACCAGCGGCCCGGTGGCGGTGCCGGTGGCCGCTGCCCCCGAGCGACTCGCGCCGGAGCCGCCCGCGCCGCCCGCGCCGCCCGGACCGGTGGCGGCCGCGCCGACGACCACCTGCTCACCGTCGACCAGCACGCGCGCCAGGTTGAGCGGGGTCAGGTCGACACCCTTGCGCGGACCGCCGGCCGCCGCCAGCGCGTCGGTGACCCGGGCACCCGCGTCGAGGACCACGATGCCCGGTCGGCGCACCTCGCCCGCCACGTCGACGGTCACCGTCTCCGCCGTCGCCGTCGCGCCGGTGCCCCCGGCACCACCGGCCGTCGCGGTCGGGTCGGAGCGGGAGGCCGCCGAGCCACCGGCCGGTGTCACGAGCGGTGCGGCGGGCGCCGCCGAGACGGGTCGGAGCGGATCGGGTCGGTCGCGGACGACCCACCACGTCGTGACCGCGAGGGCAAGCGCCACGGCGATGGCCACGACCGTGAGCTGGGGCAGCCCCAGACTCGGCAGACGGGCGACGACGCGCCCCGCCGCCGGGCCGTGCCCCGACCGCACCGCGGACCGCCGGGCGGCGTGCCGGCCCGGCTGCGGCAGCGCCGGGGCCGCACCGGCCGCACGGGGCACGACGGGGGCGGAGGGGGCGGAGGGGGCGGAGGCGACCACCCGGGTGTGGTCGGCCCACCACGGCTCGACCGGCTCGCGAGGGGCGGTCGGGTCCAGCGGCGCGGGCGGGCGCGGGCCGGCGACGCCCAGGTCGGAGGCGATCAGGGCCAGCCGGCGAGCCGCGGCCTCGGCAGCGCTCGGGTCGTGACGAGAGGCGGGGCGTCGTACGGACATGCCCGGCACGCTAGGCAGGCGGGCCGCCACGGCGCCCCGGCCGCGGGCCCGCCTGTGGACGAGCGGCACGCCGCCGGCGCCTGTGGACGGACGACGCACCCGGTCGCCGCTCCCGGGACGGTTGCGTCGACCATGGCGCTCCGCTCAGAGCACGGGCGCCACGCAGATCGCCAGCATGCCCGGGCCGACGTGGGCTCCGAGGACGCCGCCGAGCTCGACACAGCGCACCGGCTCACCGGTGCGCGCCGGCACGACCTGCTCGCCGAGCTGCTCCCCGAGCCGCTCGGCCATCGCCCGCGCCCGCTCCTCCGCCGCCAGGTGGGCGACGCAGACCTCGACACGCTGCTCCCCCGCCGCCTCCACCGCCAAGGCCTCCAACCGGGCGATGGCCTTGCCCGCGGTGCGCACCTTCTCCTGCGGGCAGATCACGCCGTCGACGATGCCGAGCAGCGGCTTCACCGCGAGCGCGCCGCCGAACACGGCGGCCGCGGCGCCCACGCGACCGCCGCGCCGCAGGTACTCCAGGGTGTGGACGTAGAACAGCGAGGTGGCCGAGGCGGCCCGCCGCCGTGCGGCCTCGGCGGCCTGGGCCGCCGTCCCGCCGGCCGCGATCACCGCGAGTGCCGACTCGACGGCGTACCCGGTGGCGACCCCCACCTGACGACTGTCGACGCAGGTCACCGGGACGGGCGCCTCGCGGGAGGCGACCAGCGCCGACTCGTAGGTGCCACTCACCTCCGCGGACAGGTGGACCGACACGATCTCGGTCGCGCCCTGGTCCGCGAGCCGGGTGTAGAGCTCGGCGAAGACGGCGGGCGCCGCGCGCGAGGTGCTGACGGCGCGCTTCTCCTTCAGCGCGACCGCCAGCCGCTCGGGGGTGACCTCCTCGGCGCCCTCGTCGTAGACGTCGTCGTCGATGACCACCTGCAGCGGGACCACGTGCACCCCGCTGGCCTCGGCCACCTCGACCGGGACGGTCGAGGTGGAGTCGGTGACCACGACGATCGACATGGCGCCGAGGTTAGGGCATGGGCCGGCGATAGCCTCCCCACTCCGTCCGACGGGCGAGCACGAGCCGGGTCCCGGCGTAGTGGGCCAGCCCGGCGACCGCGAACGCCGGGAGCGACGCCGTCAGGTAGCGGAACCAGCCCGCCGGCTCGTAGGTCACCGGGTTCAACAGCAGGGCATAGGTCAGTGCGCCGAGCAGCAGCGCCGCCACGGCGACCGGGTTCCAGCCACGGACGAACCCGTAGCGCGACTCGGCGTACGGCAGGTGGAGCGCCCGGACGTCGAGGTGCTGGCGGCGCAGCACGAAGAAGTCGACGACCTGCACCGCGCACAGCGGGGCGACCACGATCGCGCCCCAGGAGACGAAGCGCGCGTAGTTGTCGTAGACCGCCTCGGGGAAGAACACCAGGACCGCGGCCGGCGCCAGGATCAGCGCGGCGAGCAGCGCCCACGGGATGCGGCGTACGGCGCCACCGCCACCGCCCTTGATCGCGACCAGGGCGGCATAGCTCTGCGCGACAACGCTGGTCACGTTCGCCATCCCCACGAACGCCAGGGCCAGCACGCCGAGCAGGGCGCCGCCGAGCGGCACCATCCACAGCGTGGGGTCCTCGGAGCCGAGGGCCAGGGCGGCGAAGACGCCCACGATGGCGGCCACGACGGAGGCCAGGAAGAGCCCGAGGGCGTTCGGCCAGAAGGCGCTGCGGGTGGTGCGGGTGAGCCGCGCGAGGTTGCCGACATTGGGCCACCAGGCGAAGCCGCCCGCGATGTTGAGCTCGACGGCGAGCATGAAGTCGAGGTGGCTGTCGCCCCACGGGTCGAGTGCGGGGGTGGCCGCGAGCTCGGACCAGCCGGTGCGGGTGAGCACGAGAGTGAGCATCACGAGCGTCACCACCACGAGGCCGGGCGCCACGAAGCGGTTGACCAGCTCGATCGAGCGGGGACCGCGCGCGACGATCACCCACGACGCGGCGAGAGCCAGGACGGCGAGGACGCTGACGATCCCGGCACCGGAGGAGATCTCGGTGTCGAGGACCTGGTTGGCGACATTCGCCAGCGCGTGGCCGCACATGATCGCCAGCACCGCCGACCAGGCCGCGGCCAGGAGCGCGGACATGACCACCATGAGCACCCGGGCTCCGCGCTCCCCCAGCACGCTGCGCATCGAGACGAACTGCTCGACGCCGTAGCGGCCACAGGGCAGGCAGGGCGCGAGCGAGACGAGCAGGACGCTGACGCCGTAGCCGATCACGATGCTGGCGATCGCCTTCTCGGCCCCGACGTAGTAGGCGACGGCGCCGCCCTGGAGGAAGGCCCAGGTGGCGATGGCGAGGCCGATGTTGACCGAGGAGTAGTCCCAGAAGCCCCAGATCCGCTCCCGGCGCAGGAGCGGCAGCTCGCTGAGCGTCGCGTCCTCCTCCGGCGCGGCGGCTCGTGCGGGGGCGCTCACAGCACCCACCAGAGCAGCGCGATCGTCACCAGGGCGAGCCCGACAGCGGCCGCCAGCAGGTCCGCGAGCGGCAGCGGTGGGAGGGCCGCCTCCGCTCCACCCGCGTCCTCGATGAGCCCCAGCCGGCGCTCGAGCTCGGCGCGCATGTCGTCGTCCATCCGGTCCTCCTGGATTCTTGACTGAGTGTTCAGTCAGGATAGGATCCGTGACGGCGCTCACACCTGTCAAGAGCGATCCCCAGCGAAGGAGCCATGCATGGAGCACGTCGACGTCGCGGTCGTCGGAGCCGGGTACGCCGGTCTCGCCGCCGCGCTGGAGCTGTCCGCCGCGGGACGCTCGGTGGTGGTCCTCGAGGCCGCCGACCGGGTCGGCGGCCGGGTCTGGACCCGCGAGGAGGACGGCGTCCGCATCGACCACGGCGGGCAGTGGGTCGGACCCGCGCAGACGGCGTTCCTGCGCTGGGCCGACCGCTTCGGCTGCGCGCGGTTCCCGACGTACGACGCCGGCACCCACCTCGAGCTGTGGCCCGGCTCGCCTCCGCTCCCCCACACCAGTGGCAGCCATCCGGCCGAGCACGACTCCGCGGCGTACGACGCCCTCGTCGGGCGGCTCGACGCGCTCGCCGCCCGGGTCGACCCCGAGCGCCCGGAGGCCTGCCCCGACCTGGCCGCGTGGGACTCCCGCACGGTCGAGGACTGGCTCCTCGCGGCGACCGACTCCCCCGACGCGCGTCGGCGGATGCGCCTGGTCGTCCAGGGGCTGTGGGCCTGCGAGCCGCGCGACCTGTCCCTCTTCCACCTGCTCTTCTACGTGGCCGCGGGAGGTGGGCTGGGCCCGCTGCTCGGCACCCGCGGCGGCGCCCAGGACAGTCGCCTCGTCGACGGAGCCGACGCGCCGGCGCGGGCCGCCGCGGCCGCTCTCGGGGACGTCGTCCGGCTCGGCACGGCGGTTACCCGTGTCGAATGGAGCGACGACGGCGTGCTGCTCGCGACCGACGGCGGCCCCGTCCGTGCGCGGCGCGCCATCGTCACCGCCACGCCGCCCGCCCAGGCCCGGATCGCCTTCGCGCCGATGCTCCCGGTCTCCCGCCGACGGTGGCTGGCGCGCAGCCCGATGGGCGATGTCGCCAAGGTGCACGTCACCTACGAGCGCCCCTTCTGGCGCGAGCGCGGCCTGTCCGGCCAGGTGACGACGTACGACGGCAGCGCGGTGGCGTACACCTTCGACAACTCCCCCGCCGACGAGGCGTGCGGCGTGATCGCGGCGTTCGTGTACGCCGACGACTACCGGACCTGGTCGGTGCAGCCGGCGGAGACGCGGCGCAAGGCCGTGCTCGACGTCCTGGGGGTGCTGGGGCCGGAGGCCGGCGAGCCGACGGGCTATCTGGAACGGCTCTGGTCCGACGACCCGTGGGCCGAGGGGGCGTACGCGGCCGTGCCGTCGCCGGGGACCTGGGCCGAGCACGCCGCCGGTCGTCGCGAGCCGGTCGGACCGCTGCACTGGGCGGGCACGGAGACGGCCGGGATCGGCAACGGCTACGTCGACGGCGCGATCCGCTCGGGCGAGCGCGCTGCCGCCGAGGTGCTGGCCGCACTGGGGTGAGAGCCGGCCCGGGGCTGCTGTCAGACCCCCAGCAGCCCCGGGTCACACTCCAGCTCGCGCGCGGCGGCCGCGAGCCACAGGTCCGGGACCGCGTCGACCGGCACCTCCCGGTCCCCCAGCGTCGCGGCGACGGAGAGCCCGTCCAGCAGCGCTGCCAGCCGGACGGTCGCAACCCGCGGCGACGGGGTGGTGAAGGTGCCCTCCCGGACCCCCTGCTCGATGACGTCGAGCAGCACCGCGCGCCACCGCGACTCCAGGGTCGTGCACAGCTGGGCGGTCGCGGGGTCGCGCAGCGCCCGCACCCAGAACTCCATCCACAGGGTCCACGCGGAGATCACCTCGGACGCGTCGCCCGAGCGCTCGACGAGGAGCCGCAACCGCTCCACGGCCGGGCGTCCCGCAGCCTCCTCGTCCTCGAGGCTGCGGTAGTAGCGGTCCTCGGACTCCTGCATGGCGGCGGCGATCACGCCGTCGAGCGTCTGGAAGTGGTACAGCAGCAGCCCGGCGCTGACCCCGGCGCGGCGCGCGATCTCCTGGGTGCGGGTGCCGGCCAGGCCGCGGTCGCGGATCACGTCGAGGGTCGCGTCGATGATGCGCTGGCGTCGCGAGTCGACGTCGCCGGCCATGGTCCCTCCTCGCCTCCAGCAGCCCGGGGAGCCCGGGCGTCGCCGATGCTAGCGGCTCACCCGTCGTACGCCGGACCAAGAAGGCGCCCACTTCTCACACCTCGCGCCCCCACTCCTCACACCTCGGCCAGGCGCTGGGCGGCCTCGCGGGCGAGGGCGGGCGCCATCTGGATGCCGTAGCCGGCCTGGCCGACGAACCAGAAGAGTCCCTCCACGTCGTCGTCGTAGCGCGCGACGGGCTCGCCGCCCGGGGCGAAGGTGCGCAGGCCGGCCCAGGCGGTGCGCACGCTGCGCAGCCCGAGCACGGTCGCCTCGTTGACGGCCTCGATCGTGCGGGCGATCTCGAGCTCGTCGGGCCTCGGGTCTCCCGGTGCGTGCGGCTCGGCGTCCTCCGGCGAGCAGAGGGCGAGCCCGCCCTCGGCCTTGACGTACCAGCCGCCGTCGATGGCGCAGGTGAACGGCATCCCCGTCAGCGGTACGACGGCCGGCGACCCGAAGATCGTGCGCCGGCGCGGTTCCAGGCCGACTCCCGCCGAGCCGAGCAGGCGGCCGACCTCGTCGCCCCACGCACCCGCGGCGACCACGACCACCGGCGCCGCGAGCACGTCCCCGGACGCCAGCGACAGCCGCCATGACCCGGCCGCGCGGGTCGCGCCGACGACCCGGGCGCGGAGGCGCACCTCTCCCCCGGCCGCCCGCAGCGCGCGGACGTAGCCCTGGTGCAGGCCCGCGACGTCGAGCTCGCAGGCGGTGTCGTCGAGGACCGCGACCGACGTCCAGCCCGGGCGCAGCAGCGGGTTGAGCTGCTCGGCCTCGGCGGGGGCGACGGCCACGCCGAGGACGCCGGCCGCCGCGTCCGGCGCGGCGTCGGGCCCGCCGACGTACAGGCAGGGCAGCGGCGTCAGCAGCGGGCCGGCGACGTCGATCGGGGGGTCGTCGAGGAAGGCCCGGCTCGCGAGCGTCAGGCGCCGCACCTCGGGCGGGCCGTAGCCGCCGATCCAGGTGGCCGCGGAGCGCCCCGTCGTGTGCCGGGCCAGCTCGGGCTCGGCCTCGAGGACGCAGACCGCGCGTCCGCGGGCGGCCAGCTCGTGGCCGATCGAGGTGCCGGCGATGCCTCCGCCGACGACGAGGACGTCGTACATGGCTCTCCTTGGTCAGGCGTGGGAGGTCGGCGGCTCGGGCAGCGGCTCCGCGGCGGGGCGGGCGACGACCATGAGCATCGCCACCAGGACCAGCGCCCCGCCCAGGAGCGTGCGCGGACCGAGCCCCTCGTGCCAGAGCAGCACGCCGAAGACCGCGGCCCACACCGGCTCCAGGACCATGAGGACTGCGGCCTGGCCGGAGTCGATGTGGCCCTGGGCCCAGGTCTGCACCAGCAGGGTCACGGTGCCGGCGAAGACGGCGAGGTAGACGAAGGTCGGCAGGTCACCGGCTCCGGGGAGGGTGAGACCGTCGGACGCGCCGACGGCGGTGAGGAGCACCCCCATCGTCGCGAGCTGGAGGAAGGTGAGCGCGAACGCCTCGTCGGCGCGCGCCCAGCGCCCGAGGGCGAGGATGTGCACGGCGTAGAGCGCCGCGGCGACCAGGGTCAACGCCTCGCCCGCTCCGAACGCCCAGCCGCGCAGCGACATCACGGCCACACCGCCGGTCGCCACGGCCACCGCCAGCCAGGTCACCGGCTCGACCCGACGTCCGGGGAGGACGGCGGCGAGCAGTGGCGTGAACACGACGTACATGGCCACCACGAACGCCGACACGGTGGGCGCCGTGTGAGCGAGGCCATGGAACTGCAGGAGCTGCGCCGCTGCGTAGAGCACCCCCAGGCCGACGCCCACCCGCAGGGTGTGCGGGCTCAGCCCGCGCAGCAGCCGCGGCGCGACGGCCAGCAGCACGGTCCCGGCGACCAGGTAGCGCGGCCCGAGGTAGTCGGCGACCGGGAGCCGCTCGATCAGGTCCTTCGAGAGCCCGAAGGTCGAGCCCCACACCGCCGTGACGCCGACCAGCGCGAGCGCCGCGGTACGACGGGTCCGGACGCCGTCGGCCGCCACCGCGGTCACCGCTGGACCGACTTGGTCTCGAGGAACTCCTCGATGCCGTGCCGGCCGAGCTCGCGCCCGTTGCCGGAGCGCCCGTAGCCGCCGAACGGCGCGGACGGGTTGAACGCGGCGCCGTTGAGGTCGACCTGCCCGGTCCGCAGGCGCCGGGCGAGGGCCAGCGCCCGGTCCGGGTCGGCCGACCAGACACCGCCGTGCAGACCGTACGACGACGCGTTGGCGAGCGCGACGGCGTCGTCGTCGGACCGATGGCCCTGGATGGTCATGACCGGACCGAAGACCTCCTCCCGCACGACCTCGGCGTCGGGCGCGACGTCGGAGAGCACGGTGGCGGCATGGAAGTGGCCCAGGGAGCGAGGTGGCGCGGAGCCGCCCGCGACGATCCGCGCCCCCGCGGACACGGCGCGGTCGACGAAGCCGGCGACCGTCGCGCGCTGGCCGGCGGAGACCACCGGGCCCAGCCGGGTGCTCTCCGCGAGCGGGTCGCCGAGCACGAGACCGGCCGCGACGGCGGCCGCGATCTCCTCGGCCTCGGCCAGCCGCGGCGCCGGGACCAGCAGGCGCGACCAGGCGCTGCACGTCTGGCCCGAGTTGAGCATGGCTGCCTCGACGGTGGACGTCACGGCCCGGACCAGGTCGGCGTCGTCGAGCACCACGCTCGCGGACTTGCCGCCGAGCTCCAGGCACACGCGCTTGACCGTCGGGGCCGCGAGCGCGGTGATCCGCGCTCCGACCGCCGTGGACCCGGTGAACGACACCACGTCGACATCGGGGTGGGTGACCAGCGCCTCGCCCACGACGGCACCGGCACCGGTCACCAGGTTGAGGACACCCGCCGGGAGACCCGCACGCTCGGCCGCCTCGACCAGCAGGTAGGCCGACAGCGGCGTGAGCTCGGCCGGCTTGAGGACGACGGTGCAGCCAGCGACGAGGGCGCCGCCGAGCTTCGCGAGGACCTGGTAGAAGGGGTAGTTCCACGGCGTGATGCACGCTGCCACCCCGGCCGCCTCGCGCAGCACCAGCGAGAGGCCGACCTCCTCCTCCCACGCCACCTCCGCGGCAGCGTCGAGAGAGCCGCGCAGGACGGCGAGACCGAGGTCGACATGCGCCTCGCGGGCGACGGCGACCGGCGCGCCGACCTCGGCGACGGTGGTCGCGACCAGCTGCCCGGAGACGGCACGGAGCTCGGCGTACCACCCCTCGAGGAGCACGACGCGGTCGGCGACCGGCGTCGCCGACCACGACGGGAACGCGACACGGGCCGCGGCGACGGCATGCTCGACGTCGCGCGGGCCACCCTCGGCGACCCGCGCGATCACCTGCTCCGTCGCGGGGTTCTCGACCTCGCGGCTCCCTCCGTCGGAGGGCGCCTGCCAGCGGCCGCCGATGAACAGGCGGCCGTGGGTCATCCCGTGACCCCGAAGCGCTCCTGCAGGGCCGCGGAGTTGCGGGCCGTGAGCTCGAGGGCGCACGCGCGCAGCGTCCGGCCGGACGCGTCGGCGGCGTCGCCGACCTCGGTGACGAGGCGCCGCATGACCGTGCGGATCTTGGCGTACGACGACTCAGCCGTCGGTGCGACGTCGCCGAACACGACCCACCACCACCAGGCGTTGGTCATGACATTGGCGAGGAAGTCCGGTACGACGGGGATCCCGCGGGCGGCGAGGGCGGCCTCCGCCTCCGGCAGGGTCGGCATGTTGGCGCCCTCGACGACGATCCGCGCCCGCACCCGCGCGGCGTCCTCGGGTCCGATCACGTAGGACATCGCGGCCGGCACGAGAAGGTCGCAGGGCACGTCGAGCCATGCGTCGCGGTCACCCAGCTCGACGCCGTCCGGCAGCGCGCCGCGCGCGATCACGCCCAGGCCGTTGCGCGCCGCGAGCAGCGCCTCGACGTCGAGGCCGCGGTCGTCGCGGATGAGGCCCTCGCGGTCGGCGACGGCGACGACCTTCACGCCGGCCTCGGCGAGATAGCGGGCGGCCGCACCGCCGATGGAGCCGAAGCCCTGGACGACCGCGGTGGCCTCGCCCGGGGCGATGCCCTGCCGCTCCGCGGCGACGAGCGAGGCCTGCGCGACGCCGTAGCCGCCGACGAGGTCTCCGAGCGAGATGCCGCCGACCAGGTCGGCGAAGGCAGTGGCCAGCCGCTCCCGCGCGGCGGGCGCGTCGTCGAGGGTCGCGAAGACGGCCTCGACGGTCGACGGCAGGCCGAGGTCGGCGGCGACCTTGTCGATCGTCTCCTGGCGCAGGCCGAAGTCCTCGCCGGTGTTCCACTGCTCGCGGACCACGGGGAGCACCGCGGCGAGGAAGCGTCGCAGCACCTCGGTGGCCTGGGGGTCGGCCGGGTCGATGTCGATCCCGCCCTTGCCGCCGCCCAGCGGCAGATAGCGGTCCGCGGGGTCGTAGACGAGGGCCTCCTTGCGGGTCATGCCCTGTGCCAGCCCTCGCACCTCCGCCAGCGAGCAGCCCTCGCGCAGCCTCAGCCCGCCGCTGGCGAGCCCGCGCACGAGGGTGTCGATGACGACATAGCCCTTGCGCCCGGTGACCGGGTCGGTCCAGGTGATCTCCAGCAGGCTGTCGGTGCTGCTCGGGGCGGTCATCGGGCTACTCCTTCACGGGGGTGGGGCATGCGGACGTGGATCACGGTGGGTCGCTCGGCCGCGAGCGCGTCGCGGACAGCGGCGGTGAGGTCGGCCGGCGTGCCGTCGGCGCCGAGGTCGACGGTGACGCCGAGGCAGCCGACGGCCCGCCCCAGGGCCGCGAAGTCCGGGGCCGGGAAGGTCACCGCGTGCACCGGGTCGCCCCGCTCGGCCATCTCGTTGCGGATCTCGCCGTAGCCGGAGTTGTCGACGACGACGACAGGGAGCGCGATCCCCAGCTCCGCCGCGGTGGCCAGCTCCGCGACGGTGAACATGACGCCTCCGTCGCCCAGCATCGCGACGACCGGCCGATCGGGGTTGCCGACCTTGGCGCCGATCCCGGCGGGCAGCCCGAAGCCGAGGGTGCCGAAGCCGGTCGGGAAGAGGTACGACGCGGGCGTGTGCGTCGCGAGGCCGGCGAGGGTGCCGAGATAGCAGGCCATCGCGTTGTCGGTCGCCATCACCACGTCCCGCGGCACGGCGGCGGCCAGCGCCGCGACGACGTCGAGCCACTCCGCGCCCTCGGCCTGCGCGTCCTTGGCCTTCCGCTCGCGCCAGCCGGAGGCGTCGAGCGCGGCCGGACTGCCCGCGCCGAGGCCGGACAGCAGCGCGTCGAGCGCGAGCGCCGCGTCGCCGAGGACCGCGACGGTCGGCGTGGCGTTGGTGAGCATGCCGACCGGGTCGACGTCGACCCGGACCAGCTTGCCGGTCACCGGCAGGGCGCCGTACCAGAGATCGGCGGGCGCCAGCTCGGTGCCGACCGCGACGACGACGTCGGCCTCCTCGACCAGCGAGCGCACGGCGGGCAGGTGGATGCCGGCACCCAGCGCGAGCGGGTGGTCCTCAGGCAGGGTCCCCTTGCCGTTCGTGGTCGTCACGACCAGGGCGCCGAGGCGCTCGGCGAGCGCCCGGACCTGCGCAGCGGCGGTCCGCGCGCCTCCGCCGACCAGGAGGACCGGTGCAGAGGCGTCGCTCAACAGCGCCGCGGCGGCCGCGACGGCGGCGGCGGGCGGGGCCAGGGGCCCCGCGGCGACCGGCTCGACGTCGGGCGCCTCGCCGCTCTCGGCCAGGACGTCGAGCGGCACCTCGAGATGCACCGGGCGGGGACGACCGGACGTCATGATCGAGAAGGCCTGTGCCACGGCGGTCGGGATCTCGGCGACGCTGGTGGGACGGAGGCTGGCGGCGGCGACCGCCGCCATCACCGCCTGCTGGTCGCGCGTCTCGTGCAGCAGCCCGTTGCCGGCCGCGGGATGGCGCAGGGGCAGCCCCGGCGACACGACGAGGATCGGCACCGAGTCGGAGTAGGCCTGCCCCACCGCCGTCGCGGCGTTCAGCAGCGCAGGGCCACTCGTGACGATCGCGACGCCGACGCGGCCGGTGGTCCGGGCATAGCCGTCCGCGGCGTACCCGGCGCCCTGCTCGTGGCGCGTGCTGACGTGGCGTACGCCGTGGGCACCGAGGTGCCGGTAGATCTCCAGGTTGTGGGTGCCGGGGATGCCGAAGGCGACGTCAACGCCGTGCGCGGCGAGCGCCGCCACGAGCGCCTCTCCCCCTGTCATCACGGTCATGCTCCTGCTCCCTTCGAGGGGTGGGCGTAGACGACCTTGCCCAGCCACTGTCCTCCGTCGACGCTGAGCACGTCACCGCCGGTCACCAGCGCGACCCTGCCCGCGAGCTCACTCATGCGTCGTCTCCTGACACGTCGTTGGGCCGGTCTGCGGCCAGGACGAGCGCGTCGACGGCGACGGCGCCCTCCGGTCCGACCCGCAGGGGGTTGATCTCGCACTCGACGAGGTCGGGTTCCTCGGCCAGCAGCCGGGACACGGCCGCGACGACCCGCGCCGCGGCGTCGACGTCGACCGCGGGGCGACCGCGCCAGCCGTCGAGCAGTGGGTAGGCCCGCAGCGCCGCGAGCATCGCGCGGGCGTCGGTCTCGGAGACCGGCGCGAGCGCGATCTGCACGTCCCGGTAGAGCTCGGCCTGGACGCCGCCGAGGCCGACCAGCACCACCGGGCCGAACGAGCTGTCGCGGCGGGCGCCGACGATCAGCTCGACGGTATCGGCCTGCTGGTCCATCTCCTCCAGGACGTACTCGCCCTCCCCCAGCCGACCGCTCATGGCGACGAAGGCCGCCTCCGCCGCGTCCGCGTCGGCGAGGCCGACCGCGACGCCGCCGACCTCGGTCTTGTGCTCGAGCCAGCCGGCCTTCAGCACGTACGGCGCCGCGAGCCGCTGCAGAGCGGCACGGAGATCCTCGACGGTTCGCACGGGAGCCGCACCCGGGTAGACGACCCCGGCCGCGGCGAGCCGGTCGCGCCCGGCGAGATAGTCCAGTGCCTTGCCCGTCTCGGCGGTCGGCGCGGCGACCGCGGGCGGCACCGGCCGCCCGGCGTCCTCGGCCATCGTGGTCGCCAGCTCGAGCGAGCGCGCGACCGCGTCGATCGTGTGCAGGGTCGGCACCGCCTGCTCGCGCATCGACTGCACGGCGACCGAGTCGTGGCTCATGCTGTGCACCACGACCGGGCGCCGATGGTCGCCGACGACGCCGGCGAGCGCCCCGACGACCTCCAGCTCCCGCTCGACCAGCTCCGGCGTGTCGGCGCCGTAGCAGCCGAAGTATCCGGACAGGACGACCGCGTCCACCTCGCCGCTCGCGGCGAGGACGTCCACCACACGGGCGTACGTCGAGAGGTCCTGCTCGCCGGCACCCGCCAGGTCGACCGGGTTGGCGACCGCGGCCGCGGCGGGAAGGAGTGCGGCGAGTGCGGCTCTGGTGGCGTCGGACAGGCGCGGAACGTCGAGCGCGTGCCGCGCGAAGGTGTCGGCCGCGATGGCGCCCTGGCCGCCGCTGTCGCTCACGATCGCGACCCGTCGGCCCGCCGGCAGCGGGCCACCGAGCAGCAGGTGGGCGAGCTCCACCGCCTGGGCCGGCGTGTCCACGAGCGAGGCGCCGGCGGCCCGGCAGGCAGCGCGGACCACGTCGGTCGCCGCGGTCAGGGCGCCCGTGTGCGACTGGGCCGCGGCGCGGCTCGCCTCGCTGGCACCCACCGTCAGGACGACCACGGGCTTGCCGGCCTCGCGCAGGCGGGCCATGGTGGCGACCAGGCCCCGCGCGTCGGCGAAGCTCTCCAGGTAGAGCACGACCGCGCGGGTCTGCTCGTGCGTCACCAGGTCGTCGAGCAGCTCGGCGGCGGTGACGTCGACCTGGTTGCCGACGGACACGAAACGGGAGACGCCGAGCCCCTCGTGGGCGGCCAGGCCCGCGAGCTCCAGCCCGAGCTGGCCGGACTGCGAGATCACGGCGAGGTGGCCGGGAGCGAAGGTGCCCCAGGCCAGCTCGAGGTCGGTCGCCGCGTCGTACATGCCGAGGCAGTTGGGTCCCACCAGCCGCGCTCCGGCGGCCCGGATCCGCTCGGCCAGCCGGCGCTCGAGGCCGGGCTCGCCCTGCGCCGCGTCGATTCCCGCGGTGATGCCGAGGAAGCCGCGGGTGCCCAGGGCGAGCGCGCGGTCCACGACCTCGGGAACGCTCGCGGCCGGTGCGCACAGCACCACCAGCTCGGGCGCCTCCGGCAGGTCGTCGAGCGAGCGCACCGAGGCGACCCCCTCGATCGTCGCGCCCTTGGCGTTGACCAGGTGCACCTCTCGGCGCGAGGCACCCCGGAGCGCGCCGCGGGCCAGCCAGTAGCCCCACTTCGCGGGGTCGGCGGAGGCGCCGACGACCGCGACCGAGCGCGGATCGGAGAAGACGGACAGGTCGGCGTGGCTCATCGCGCGGCGACTGCCCGGGAGATGATCAGCCGCTGGATGTCGCTGGTGCCCTCCTCGAGCTCCTCGAGCTTGGCGTCGCGCACCCACTTCTCCAGCAGGAACTCCCGGCTGTAGCCCCAGCCGCCGTGGATGGAGAGCGCGGCGTTGGTGACCCACGAGGTGTTCTCCGACGCGGTGAGCTTGGCGATCGCCGACTCCATGGCGGTCATCTGGCCCTGGTCGAAGAGCCGGGCGGCACGCATGGTGACCAGGTGCGAGACGTCGGTCTTGGCGGCCATGTCGGCCAGGCGGAAGGCGACGGCCTGGTGCTCGATGATCGGCTTCCCGAACTGCGTGCGCTCCCGGGCGTACTGGGTGGCCTGGTCGAGCGCGGCGCGCGAGAGGCCGGTCGCGCCGGCGCCGATGAGGATGCGCGAGGCGTCGAAGGTCCGCATCAGGCCGTAGAAGCCCTGGCCCTCCTCGCCGAGGCGGGCCTCGAGCGGCACCCGGACGTCCTCGAGGAAGACCTCGGCGTTGGCGATGCCGCGCTGGCCCATCTTCTTCATCGGCTGGCCGATGGTGACGCCGGGCAGGTCGCGGTCGACGACGAAGGCAGTGATGCCGCGCGAGCGCAGCGCCGGGTCGACGGTCGCGAAGACGATGATCCACTTCGCGTAGGGGGCGTTGGAGATCCAGGTCTTCTGGCCGTTGAGGACGTACTCGTCGCCCTCCCGGACCGCGCGGGTCTGCAGGGCCGCGGAGTCGGAGCCGACGCCGGGCTCGGTGACGGCGAGCGCGGTCACCGGCGGGTTGTCGCCGGTCAGGGGCGTCAGCCAGCGCTTCTTCTGCTCCTCGTTGCCGAGGGCCTCGACCGGACCGGCGAAGAAGGCGCTGGAGGTGAGGAAGTTGCCGATGCCGACGTCGCCGTAGCAGAGCTCCTGCTGGACCAGGCACTGCGTGACGAGGTCGGTGATGCCACCGCCGCCGTACTCGGCCGGAAGCATGTACGACGCCAGGCCGATCTGCGCCGCCTTGGCCCACAGGTCGAGCGGCGACTCGGTGTCGGCCTCGTCGACGTCGCGGGCCCGCGGACGGATCTCCCGCTCGGCGAAGTCACGCGCCAGCGCGACGAACTCCTGCTGCTCCTCGGTGAGTGCGATGCCGTCGCTGATGGTGTGGCTCATGGGGTCTCTCTCGTTCCTTCGTGGCTCGGGTGGATGTCAGGCGGCGGTGTCGTCGCGGACGACCAGGGCGTGCTCGGGGTGCCAGTGCGCGGCGACCGGGAGGCCCGGGCTGGGGCTCACGGCTCCACGGACCTCGGAGCGGGTGATCAGGTGGCGGCCGTCGGGCAGGGCGACCTCGACGCGCAGCCCGGAGCCGAGGTAGACGACCTCGCGCACCACGCCGTCGACGGCGTTGTGGCCCGCGGGCAGGTCCGCGCCGGCGGCGCTCAGCCGGATGTGCTCGGGCCGCACGACGAGCGCCGAGCCCTCGTCGACGCCGTGCTTGCGGCCGGTGAAGATGTTCGACTCGCCCAGGAACTCCGCCGTGTAGCGGCTCGACGGGCGCTCGTAGAGCTCGACGGGTGTGCCCACCTGGACCAGAGCGCCGTCGCGCAGCACGGCGATCCGGTCGGACATGGCCAGTGCCTCCTCCTGGTCGTGGGTGACGAAGACGAAGGTCGTGCCGAGCTCGCGGTGCAGGCGCTTGATCTCGAGCTGGAGCTGCTCGCGCAGCCGCTTGTCGAGCGCACCCAGCGGCTCGTCCATCAGCAGCGCCTGCGGCTGGAAGACGATCGCGCGGGCCAAGGCCACCCGCTGCTGCTGGCCGCCGGACAGCTGGGCGGGCCGGCGCTTGCCGAGGTGGCCGAGCTCCACGACCTCGAGCGCACGCTGGACCCGCTCGGCGACCTGCGCCTTGGGGATGCGACGCCGGCGCAGCGGGAAGGCGACGTTGTCCCACACGCTCATGTGCGGGAAGAGCGCGTAGTGCTGGAAGACCATGCCGAGGTCGCGCTGGTAGGGCGGGACCTTCGTCAGGTTCCGGCCGCCGACCTCGATCGCGCCGCTGTCGGCGCTGATGAAGCCGGCGATGATGTTGAGCAGGGTCGACTTGCCCGAGCCGCTGGAGCCGAGCAGGGTGAGGAACTCCCCCGGCTCGATCGTGAGCGAGACGTCGTCGACCGCGGTCATCGTCTTGTAGCGCTTCACGACGTTGCGGATGTCGATGGCGACGCCGGTGGCGGCGAGCGTGCTGGTGGTGGTGTCCATGGGAGTGCTCCGATGCTGCGTGGTGGCTGCGTGCGTGGAGGGGAGTCAGGCGGCCTTGGCGAGGCGACGGGCGCGGAAGAGGCGCACCAGGCCGGCCGAGGCGAACAGGGCGAGGGTGACGAGCAGGAGCATGGTGCTGACCGCGGCCACGGTCGGGTCGATCTGCACCCGGACGCCGCTCCACATCTGCACGGGGAGCGTGCTGACGTCGGGCCCCGCGAGGAAGACGCTGGTCACGACCTCGTCGAAGGAGGTGATGAAGGCGAACAGCGCGCCCGCTGCGACGCTCGGCCCGATGCACGGGAGGGTCACCTTGAGGAAGGTGGTGATCCGGTTCGCGCCGAGGCTCATGGCCGCCATCTCGAGCCGCTCGTCGAAGCTGACCAGCGCCGCACTGACGTTGATCACCACGAACGGGACGGCCAGCGCGGTGTGGACGAGGACGAAGCCGAGGATGGACTGGGTCAGTCCGAGCTCGAGGAAGACCGCATAGACGGCGAGTCCGATGATGACGTACGGCACCAGCACCGGCGCGAGCACCAGGCCGCTGACCAGCGCCTTGACCGGGTACCGGCCGCGGACCATCGCCAGCGAGGCCGCCGTACCGAGGACGACCGACAGGATCGTCACCCACACGCCGATCTGCAGCGAGTTGAGGGTGGCGTTGATCCACGCCGGGTCCTCGAAGTAGGCCTGGAACCAGCGCGTGGAGAACGCCTTCGGCGGGAACTCCAGGAAGGAGCTGTCGTTGAACGACGTCGGGATGACGACGAAGACCGGGGCGACCAGGTAGAGCGCCGTGAGGACGACCAGGGCGACCAGGCCGCCGCGGCACACGAGCTTGGTGTTCACCCGGGGCCCCCTCGAAGTTGTTCGCTGGAGGAGCGAAGCGGGAGAAGCGGAGAGCTTCGTGGGGTGGTTCATCGCTCGCCTCCCATGAACTTGCCGATGTTGACGATGCGGGAGACGAGCAGCAGCAGGGCGGCGGTCACCAGGAGCAGGATCACGGCGAGCGCGGAGGCGAAGCCCCAGCGCAGCACGGCCGAGAGCTGCTGGACGATGAGCTCGCCGATCATCATGTCCTTGGGCCCGCCGAGCAGTGCCGGCGTGACGTAGAAGCCGATCGAGGAGATGAAGACGAGCAGGCAGGACGCCGCGACGCCGGGCAGCGTCAGCGGGGCGTAGACCCGCCAGAAGGCCGAGATCGGCCGGGCTCCGAGACCCTCGGCCGCGTCGACCAGCCGACGGTCGATCTGCCGCATCGTCGCGTACAGCGGCAGCACGGCGTAGGGCAGCATCACCTGGACCATGCCGACGAGGACGCCGGTCTGGTTGCGGATCAGCTGGGTCGGCTCGTCGATCAGGCCGATCGACATCAGGAGCTGGTTGACCACGCCGGTGTCGCCGAGCATGAGCACCCAGGCGAAGGTGCGCACCAGGAGGCTGGTCCAGAAGGGGATGAGCACCGCCACCAGCAGCACCCCACGCCACAACGGTGGCGCGAGCGTCATCAGGTAGGCGTACGGGAACCCGAGCAGCAGGGTGACCAGGGTGACGAGTCCGGAGATCCGGAAGGTGTTGCCGAGGACGTCGAGGTAGACCGGCGAGCCGAAGAAGTCGCGGTAGTTCTCCAGGCCCGTGCTGGGGTCGGTGAAGCTGCGCGCGAGGATCGTGACGAGGGGCGCGACGAAGACCACCAGCAGGAAGGCCACGAGCGGCAGGACCAGCAGGCCCCAGCCGTCGAAGATCCGTGGCCGCCGCCGCGCCGGCGCCGGGGAGCCCCCGGCGCCGGGCGTCGTGCCGGCCGCTGGCGCGACCGGCTCGGAGACGGTGGAGCTCACTGGGCGGCCCATTCGTTCAGCCGCTCGGACACCTCGTCGTAGTTGTCGGCCCACCAGGCGTAGTCGATGATCGCGGCCCGCTTGGGGGCGTTGGCGGGCGAGGTGGGAAGCTCCGCGAGGACCTCGGCGTCGACGTGCTCGAGCGCCTCCTCGGTGATCGGACCGTACGCCGTTGCGTTGGAGTACCCGGCCTGCGCCTCCGGGTGCTCGACGTACCACTGCATCCACTCCTGGGCGTTCTCCGCGTTCTCGGCGCCCTTGGGGATGACGAGCTGGTCGTAGGACAGCAGGTGCTCGTTCCACTCGTTGGCGACCGGCTGGCCCTCCTTGGCCGCGGAGTAGATGCGGCCGTTCCAGGCCTGGACCAGCGGGGCCTCACCCGACGCCACGAGCTGCTGCTGCTGCTCACCGGTCTCGTAGAAGACGATGTCGTCCTTGATGGTGTCGAGCTTCTTGAACGCGCGGTCGATGTCGAGCGGGTAGAGCTCGTCGGGCTTCACGCCGTCGGCCAGCAGGGCGGCCTCGAAGATGGCGCCGGTGGCGTACTTCCAGAAGCCGCGCTTGCCGGGGAAGCGCTGGGTGTCGAAGAACTCGGCCCACGAGGTCGGGTGCGCGTCGGCGAAGGTGTCGGTGTTGTAGCCGATGGTGAAGGCGTACTCGAGGACCGGGATCGCGCACTCGGTGACCTCCTCGGGGTTGAGGGCGCTGGTGTCGACGATCTCGGTGTCGATCTTCTCGGCCCAGCCCTTCTCGCACGCGGTGTGCGCGAAGTTCGGCTCGACCTCGACGACGTCCCAGCTGACCTTGCCGGACTCGACCTGCGCCCGGAACTTCGCGTAGTCGCTGGGCGAGTCCTGCTTGAGGGTGACGCCGGCCTCGTCGGCCCACGGCTGGATGGCCTCGGCGACGTGGGTCTTCTGGTCCTGGCCGCCCCACATCACGACGGTCAGCTGGTCCTCGCTGCCGCCGGCGGCGCCGCAGCCCGCCAGCCCGATCACTGCCGTGATCGCTACACCCGCCGTCAGAACTCGCTTCATGGTGACCCCTGGTATCCAAAGTTGATTGGTGCGTCAGTTATGTATGACCAGAGTGATCGCCGCCACAGGGGTGTGTCAAGGGCAACACCGAAGAATTCTGACCCGCGAGTCAAGAATGCCGCGAGGGGCCGGTGGCGATCGCCACCGGCCCCTCTGGAGCGACGCGTCCGCGGCTCAGGGAGCCAGCACGAACCAGCCCAGGACCTGCTCGCAGACCGCGCGCATCCGGTCCGCGCTCATGCTCCGCGAGCCCAGCAGCACCTGGAGGCTGAGGCCGTCGATCATCCCGATCAGGCCGTTGGCGAAGATCACCGGGTCGCCGTCGCGGAACTCGCCCGCGTCCTGCCCGTCGCGGATGATCGCGGCGACGGCGCGGCGCCACTCGCCGTACACGCGTTCGTTGAGCTCTTGCAGGTCAGCGTCGTGGAGAGCTTCGACCCAGAGCTCGGCCCAGACGTGCCACGCGCTGATCGTCTCGTCCCCCTCCGGGAGGTAGGACTCGACGAAGTCGCGCAGCCGCTGGCTGGGCGAGGCGTCGCTCTCGAGGATCTCGCGCCGGCGGCCGAGGGACTGGGTGAAGTTCCAGTCGAAGGCGGCGTGCATCAGGTCGCGCTTGGTGTCGAAGTAGTAGTGCACGGTGCCGGTGCTCGTGCCGGCGCGCTTCGCAACGTCCGCGATCCGCAGTGACTTGAACCCGATCTCCGACACCACCTCGCAGGCGGCCGCGAGGATCTGCTCCTTGCGCTCCGCCTCGACGCTCGCCCTGGCCATGGCTGCTCCTCCGAGTTGTTTGACTGATCAGTCAATCATTCGGAGAGGCTTCCCGCAAGGGCTCACCACGGCTACCGGTCGGAGCCGCCCGTCGGGTCAGACGACGATGTTGACGAGCTTCGGCGCCCGCACGACCACCTTGCGCACCGGTCGGCCGTCGATGGCCCGCACCACCGCGGGATCGGCCAGCGCGGCCGCCTCGAGGTCGGCCTCGCTGATGTCCGGCGCGACCTCCAGCCGCCCACGCACCTTGCCCTGGATCTGGACGACGGCCGTGACGGCGTCCTCGACCAGGAGCGCGGGGTCCGCCACGGGCCAGGAGGCCTGGACGACGGAGGGCTGGTGCCCGAGCCGCTCCCACATCTCCTCCGCGGTGTACGGCGCCACCAGGGAGAGCAGGATCGCGACGGTCTCCACCGCCTCCCGGACGGCCGGGTCCGCGGGGCCGCACCCGCCCTTCTCCGGCGGGTTGTCGATGGCCTTGCGGGTGGCGTTGACCAGCTCCATGATCCGCGCGACCACGACGTTGAAGCGGTAGGAGTCGAGCAGGTGCTCGGCCTCGCTGATCGTGCGGTGCGTGACCTTGCGCAGGGCCAGGTCGCCGGTCCCCGGGTCGGACCCGGGCGCCGAGGTGACATCGCCCGCGAGGCGCCAGGCGCGCTGCAGGAACTTGGCCGAGCCGGCCGGCGAGACGTCCGCCCAGTCGATGTTGTCCTCCGGCGGACTGGCGAAGACCAGGGTCAGGCGCACGGCGTCGACGCCGAACTCCTCCAGCTGGGCACCGAGCGCCACACCGTTGCCGAGCGACTTGCTCATCTTGTGGCCGTTGTTGATGACCGTGCCCTGCGAGAGGTACGCCGAGAACGGCTCGTCCCAGTCGATCAGGCCCATGTCGCGCAGCGCCTTGGTGAAGAAGCGCGAGTAGAGCAGGTGCAGGACCGCGTGCTCGGAGCCTCCGAGGTAGAAGTCGACCGGGCCCCAGGCCTTGGCCAGGGCGGGGTCGAAGGCCTGCTCGTCGTCGTGCGGCGAGAGGAAGCGGAAGAAGTACCACGACGAGTCGACGAAGGTGTCCATGGTGTCGGTGTCGCGGGTCGCGGGCCCGCCGCAGGTGGGGCAGCTGACGTTGACCCACTCGGTCGCCGCGCCGAGAGGCGAGGTGCCCTTCGGCTTCAGGTCGGCGCCGCGCAGCTCGGGCAGCTCGACCGGCAGCTGGTCCTCCGGGACCGGGACCTCACCGTCGACGGGGCAGTGGATGACCGGGATGGGCGCGCCCCAGTAGCGCTGCCGGGAGAGCAGCCAGTCACGCAGGCGGAAGTTGACGGTCCCGGTGCCGTGGCCGTCGGCCTCCAGCAGCGCGATCGCCCTGCGGATGCCCTCGGCCTTGTCCGTGAGGCCGTCCAGCGGCCCGGAGCTGACGTAGGTGCCGTTGCCGGTGGTCGCGACCCCCGACTCCTCGGGGTTCTCCTCGCCCGTGTCGACCACGCGTCGTACCGGGAGGTCCATCTGGCGAGCGAAGTCCAGGTCGCGCTGGTCGTGCGCGGGCACCGCCATGATCGCGCCCGTGCCGTAGTCGGCGAGCACGTAGTCGGAGGCCCAGACGGGGATCTGCTCGCCGGTCACGGGGTTCGTCGCGTGGACGCCGAGGAAGACGCCGGTCTTCGGCCGCTCGGTCGAGAGCCGGTCGATGTCCGAGGCCTTGCGGACCTCGACGAGGTAGTCCTCGAGGGCCGGGCGCTGCTCGTCGGAGACCAGCTCGGCCGCCAGCTTCGCGTCCGCGGCGACCACCATGAAGGTGGCGCCCCACAGGGTGTCCGGACGGGTCGTGAAGACCGTGACGGCGTCGTGCCCCTCGATGTCGAAGGTGACGTGCGCGCCCTCGGAGCGGCCGATCCAGTTCCGCTGGGCGTTGACGACCTTGGGGATCCAGCTGTCCTGCAGGTCATCGAGCGCGTCGTACAGCTCCTGGGCGTAGGCGGTGGTCCTGAAGTACCACTGCGTCAGCTCCTTCTTGGTGACCTCGGCCCCGCAGCGCTCGCAGGTGCCGTCGGCCAGCACCTGCTCGTTGGCGAGCACGGTCTGGTCGTTGGGACACCAGTTCACCGGCGAGTTCTTGCGGTAGGCCAGGCCCTGCTCCCGCAGCTTCAGGAACAGCCACTGGGTCCACTTGTAGTACGCCGGATCGGAGGTGTGCAGCCGGCGGGACCAGTCGAAGCTGACGCCGTACCTCTTCATCGAGGCGAACTGCGTCTCGATGTTGCCGTAGGTGTACGTCGCGGGGTGCTCGTCGTTCTTGATCGCGGCGTTCTCGGCGGGCAGGCCGAAGGAGTCCCAGCCCATCGGGTTGAGCACCTCGAAGCCGCGGAAGCGCCAGTAGCGGGCCAGGACGTCGTGGATCGCGAAGACCTCGGCGTGCCCCATGTGGAGGTCGCCGCTCGGGTAGGGGAACATCGTCAGCGCGTAGCGCTTCTCCCGCTCGCCCGAGGTCACGGCCGCGTCGTCGGCCCGGAACGGGTCGAGCGACTCCCAGACCGGAAGCCACTTCTCCTCGACGGCATGGACGTCGTAGTGGACCTCGGAGGATGCGACCGTTTCACTCACGGCCAAAGGATAGTCGTCGCCGCCGGCCGGTCAGCCCACGGCCTCGCCGGTCTGGACCCGCCACAGCGCCGCATAGGCGCCGTCGCGGGCGACCAGCTCGTCGTGCGTGCCCGCCTCGGCGATCCGCCCGCCGTCGAGGACCCAGATCCGGTGGGCATGACGCACCGTGGAGAGCCGGTGCGCGACGACGATCGTCGTACACCGCTCCCCCGCGCGGCGCAGGGACTGCTGGATCGCCGCCTCGGTCTCGTTGTCGACGGCGCTGGTCGCCTCGTCGAGCACGAGAAGGGCGGGATCGCGCAGGAGCGCGCGGGCCAGGGCGATCCGCTGGCGCTGGCCGCCCGACAGGGTGATCCCGCGCTCTCCCACCCAGGCGTCGTAGCCCCCGTCGAGCCGTGCGATGAACTCCGCGGCGGCCGCGGCCTCCGCGGCCGCCTCGACGTCGGCGCGGGTGGCGTCGGGGCGACCGTACGCGATGTTGTCGGCGATCGTCCCGCCGAACAGGAAGACGTCCTGGGCGACATAGCCCATCGACCCGCGCAGCGAGTCCCAGTCGAGCTCGCGCACGTCCGTGCCGTCGAGCAGCACCTGTCCCGCTCGCGGGTCGTCGAAGCGGAGCACCAGCCGCAGCAGGGACGACTTCCCGGCGCCGGTCGGACCGACGATGGCGTGGGTCTCCCCCGCCGGGACGACGAGGTCCAGGTCGTGCAGCACGTCGGGCCCGTCGGCGTACCCGGCACGCACGGAGCGCAGCTCCACCCGCCCCCGGACCGGCCGCGCGAGCGCCCGCGTCCCCGCCGGTACGTCGACGGGCTCGGCCAGCAGCGCCAGGATCCGGGCCGTCGACGCGCGCCCTCGCTGGTAGAGGTCGAGCACCTCGGCGACGGCCGTCAGCGGCCAGAGCAGGCGCTGGGTCATGAACACCAGCACCGAGTACAGCCCCAGCTCCAGCTCCCCGTCGAGGGTGGCCCAGCCGCCGAGGAGCAGGGTGCAGGTGAAGCCCGCGAGGATCGCCATCCGCACGAGGGGGACGAAGGCGGCCGAGGAGCGGATGGCGACGAGGTTGGCCTCGCGGTAGGCGGTCGAGACCGCCGCGATCCGGTCGCGCTCGCGCTCCTCGGCGGTGAACGCCTTGATGGTGGCGATGCCCGCCAGGTTCGCGCTCAGCGCCCCGGAGAGGTCGGCGACGCGCTCGCGCACGCGGTCGTAGAGCGGCTCGAGCCGGCGCTGGAAGGCCAGCGAGCCCACGACGATGACGGGGATGGGGAGGAAGGCGTAGAGGGTCAGCTCCCACGACGCGGCCGCGAAGACCGCGCCGACGAGCACCACGTTGAGCGCGGTCTGCAGGATCGACGGCAGGCCGATGTCGAGCATCCGCTCGAGCTGGTTGACGTCGTCGTTGAGGGTTGCCAGCGTCGAGCCCTGCGGGCGGGACTCGTGCCAGCCCAGGTGCAGGTGCTGGGCGTGGTCGTAGGCCTCGACCCGCAGGTCGTGCTCGATGCCCTGCGCCAGGCCCCGCCAGAGCACGTCGGCGGCGTACTCGGAGGCCGACTCCACCAGCCACACCACCAGGTTGATCACCGCCAGCCAGCCCAGCTGCGCGTGTCGGGACTCCACGCCGAGCAGGTCCCCCACGAACGAGTCGGCACCGCGGACGACCACGTCGACCGCCGCGCCGATGAGCAGCTCGGGCACCACGTCGGCGACCTTGTTGAGCGTGGACATCGCCACGGCGAGCACGAACCGCCCGCGGAAGCGCCGGTAGCGCTGCCAGAGCGCGGCGAGCGGGCGCTCGATGACCGGTTCCACGGGTGTCCTCCTGAGGGTCGAGCTTAGGCAGACCTTAGTGAGGGCTCTCGAGACGCTCCCACCCGGGGCGCTACGGTGCCCGCATGACTGTGACCGACCTCTTCCGACTCGACGGCAAGGTCGCCGTCGTCACCGGCGCCAGCTCCGGACTGGGCGTCGACTTCGCCCGGGCCCTCGCCGAGGCCGGCGCGGACGTCGCGCTCGGCGCGCGCCGCGTCGACCGGCTCGCCGACACCGCCGCCCTCGTCGAGGCCGCGGGCCGGCGCGCGCTCAGCGTCGCCACCGACGTCGCCGACCCGGCGTCGTGCCAGGCGCTCGTCGACGCGACCGTCGCCGAGCTCGGCCGGGTCGACATCCTCGTCAACAACGCGGGCGTCGGGACCGCCGTACCGGCCACACGGGAGACGCCCGAGCAGTTCCGCCAGGTGATCGACGTCAACCTCAACGGCAGCTACTGGATGGCGCAGGCCTGCGGACGGGTGATGGAGCCGGGCTCGAGCATCGTCAACATCTCCTCGGTGCTCGGCATCACGACCGCGGGCCTCCCCCAGGCGGCGTACGCCGCGTCGAAGGCCGGCGTCATCGGGATGACGCGGGACCTCGCGCAGCAGTGGACCGGCCGCAAGGGGATCCGGGTCAACGCGATCGCGCCGGGCTTCTTCGCCTCCGAGATGACCGACGAGTACCCGCCCGGCTATCTCGACCAGCAGAGGCAGCGGATCCCGGCCGGCCGCAAGGGCGACGCCCGCGAGCTGGCCGCGACCCTGGTCTTCCTCGCCTCCGACGCCGCGGGCTACATCACCGGCCAGACCCTCGCCGTCGACGGCGGCCTGACCATCACCTGACCCGAACATGCGCCGACCCGGCAGAAGATGACCTGGACCGGTCGATCTTCTGCCGGGTCGGCGTCGACTCGGCGTAGCTTCGCGCCGGGTCGGCGTGCTTGCGGAAGCCCGTTGCGGGCGGGTCAGCGCGCCGCGAAGGCGACCACGACCGAAGGCCGCGGGAAGGCGTCGGTGTGCGGCCAGGTGCTGGCCTGGTTCTCGAAGGTCGCGCCGTCGATCTCGCCGGGGTGCTGGACCGCGACGAACAGCGAGCGGTCCTCGTCGGTGACCAGCGGGCCGCACGCCTCGGCACCCTTCGGCACCGTGCAGAACTGCTGGACCTGGCCGCGGTTCGGCCCGGCCACCGGGACGCGGAAGACGCCGTCGTTGCTACCGAGCACGTTGCCGTCCGTGGAGATCCACAGGTTGCCGGCCGCGTCGAACGCGACGTTGTCGGGGCAGCTGATCGGGCTGACCTTCGCCTTGTCGAAGCCGCCGAACCACGTCTCCGGCGCGGCCGGGTCGCCGCAGACGAGGAAGAGGTCCCAGACGAAGCTCGTCGCCGCGTGGTCGCCCCCGCCCGGGGTCAGCTCCAGGACGTAGCCGTTGCGGTTGCCCTTGGCGCTGGTCAGCGGCGCGCCGATGCTCGCCCGGACCATCGAGCTGCCCAGCGGGTTCGCCTCGTCGGTGGGGTACTTGACCCCGCGGTCGGAGTTGTTGGTGAGCGCGGCGTAGACCTTGCCGTTGACCGGGTTCGGCTCCACGTCCTCGGGGCGGTCCATCTTGGTCGGGGCGACCTTGTCAGCAGCGAGCCGGGTGAACAGCAGAACGTCGGCGACCGACATGCCGGGGACGTGGGACTCGGTGTCCGAGGTCAGCGGGATCCAGGTGCCGGTCCCGTCGAACTGGCCGTCCTCGGTCCCGTCGCCGGTCAGCCGGGCGACGTACAGCGTGCCCTTGGTGAGGAGCTCGAGGTTCTTCGCCCGCGCTGCCTTGGTGCCGCTGGCGTCGTAGGTGCCGGCCGAGACGAACTTGTAGAGGTAGTCGCCGCGCTCGTCGTCGCCCATGTACGCCACGGCGTGGCCGGCCGCCGAGATGGCGATGTTGGCGCCCTCGTGCTTGAAGCGGCCGAGCATGGTGTGCTTGCGCGGCGTCGAGGTCGGGTCGTAGGGGTCGATCTCGACGATCCACCCGAAGCGGTGCGGCTCGTGCGGCTCCTTCGACAGGTCGAAGCGCGGGTCGACGCTGCTCCAGCCCTTGCCCGAGCCGCTGATGCCGTAGCGGGCGTACTGGGCGGCGTAGCGGCTGTCGAGGCCGGCACCCTTGTCGAAGTACTGGTTGAAGTTCTCCTCGCCCGACAGCACCGTGCCCCAGGGCGTGGTGCCGCCGGCGCAGTTGTTGAACGTGCCGAGGACGTGCTTGCCCGCGGGGTCGGCGGTGGTCCGCACGCGCAGGTCGCCGGCCACGGGGCCGGTGAGCTCGAAGACGGTGGCGTCGTGGATGCGGCGGTTCTGGGCGGAGTGGCCGAGGCCGGCGCGCTTCCACGAGCCGGCCGGCTTGTGGCGGCGCACCTTCACCACGGACATGCCGTGGCTGGCGATGGCGATCCGCTTGATCTCGTCGGCGGTGTAGGCGCCGGTCGGGAACATCAGGTTCTCGTCGGTGTACTCGTGGTTCACGACGAGCAGGGCCTCGTCGTCGTTCAGCGGCAGCAGTCCGACGTAGTCGCAGTTGTAGCCGAACTGTCGGCGCGCGGACTCGACCGACTGGGCGTGCGGGTCGAACTCCGGGGCGCCCTTGACGACCGGGTCGCCCCAGCGGATGACCACGTCGTGGTCGAAGCCCTTCGCGGTGACGAAGGCGTCGCGCTTGTTGGGCTCGACCGGCGTGAAGGCCGCCTGGCCGAGCGAGCCGTGCCCGGTCGGGGCGCCGGGACGGCGCGGGGCCTGGGTCGCGGCGGCGGCGAGCCCACCGGACTGGACGACGCCGCCCACCAGGAGCGCGCCGGCGGTCAGGGAGCCACCGCGCAGGAAGCTGCGGCGGCCGACGGCCTTCGCGATCTCGTCGCGCATGCGGACGTGGTCGGTGGGGTTCGGCTCGGGCTGGTCGCAGGCGTTGCCGCAGCGGAAGAGGCAGGTCATGTGAGAGCGCGAGCCGTGCCGGTTCCCCTCGGGGGCGAGGGCGAGCAGCGGGCGGTTCTCGGGGCGCACGGAGGTCATGGGTGCACCCGACCAGCCGCCCGTGAACCACTCCCTGCGGACAGGTTGCGGCCGGGTGAACCGGGGGCGGCGGCGCTACCGGACCGGGTGGTGGCTGGTGATCGAGATCCGGTTGAAGGCGTTCATCGTGATCGCCACCCACGCGACCGCGGTGTATGCGGCGTCCCCGAGCACGGCCCGGGCCTCGTCCTCGGCGTAGCGGCGCTCGTCCGGCTCGGGCAGCCGGGTGATCGACTCGACGAGCTGCAGGGCGGCACGCTCCTGCTCGCTGAACAGGCTCGTCTCGGACCACGCGTCGAGCACCACGAGCCGGCGCTCGGACTCGCCGGCCTCCACCGCGCGGCGGCGGTGGAGGTCGAGGCAGTAGGCGCACCCGTTGATCTGGGAGACCCGGATGTTGAGCAGCTCGACGAGCCGGCGGTCGAGGCCCGCGGCCTCCGCCGCCGCACCGACCTCGAGGGCCAGCGCCGCCGCGGCCTGGTACGACGCGGGCTGGGCCTTGTCCAAGAAGACGTCGCGGCGCCGCTCGGCCCCGGCCGCGGGCGTGTCGCCCATCAGACCGGGTCGGTGATGTCGGCGAACTCCTCGTGCTTGGTGATCCACCGCGCGACGTAGGGGCAGTGCGCGTGGATCCGCTTGCCCTGGCCGCGGACGTCGGCGAGCGCCATCGCGACGAGGTCGCCGGCCAGGCCGCGGCCGCCGTACGCGTCGTCGACCTCGGTGTGGACGAAGTCGACGTGCTCCTCGTCCGGAAGCCGGTACTGCGTGAAGCCGACCAGCGTCTCGCCGTCGCGGATCTCGTAGCGGTGCCGCTCCGGCACGTGGACGTACGCGATGGTGCTGTTGTCGGGTGCGTCGCTCATGCGGACATCCTGCCCTCCCCGTGGTCGTCCGCGGGGACGGCGCCCGGAGGCGCCCGGAAAAGGACGCGGAGGCCGCCCCGTTCGGGGCGGCCTCCGCTCAGCGCTGCGGTCCGTGCGTGCCGGTCAGCGCAGGTCGAAGCGGTCGAGCTCCATGACCTTGGTCCAGGCCGCGACGAAGTCCGCGGCGAACTTCTCCCGGGCGTCGGCGCTGGCGTAGACCTCGGCGAGGGCGCGCAGCTGCGAGTTGGAGCCGAAGATCAGGTCGGCCGCCGTGGCGGTCCACCGGACCTCACCCGTGGCGGCGTCCCGGATCTCGTAGACGTTCTCCTCGTTCTCCGACGCCTTCACGACCGTGCCCGGCGCGAGCAGGTTGGTGAAGAAGTCGGTGGACAGTACGCCGGGCCGCTCGGTGAGGACGCCGTGGGAGGTGCCCCCCACGTTGGTCCCCAGCGTGCGCAGGCCGCCGAGCAGCACGGTCATCTCCGGGGCGGAGAGCTCCAGCATGTAGGCACGGTCGAGGAGGAGGGTCTCCAGCGGCAGCTTCTCCCCGGCGCGGACGTAGCTGCGGAAGCCGTCGGCCCGCGGCTCGAGGACGGCGAAGGACTCGACGTCGGTCTGCTCCTGGGTGGCGTCCGTGCGTCCGGGGCGGAACGGCACCGTCACGTCGAAGCCGCCGTCCTTCGCCGCCTTCTCGACCGCTGCCGAGCCGGCGAGGACGATGAGGTCGGCCAGCGAGATCTTCTTCTCGCCCTGCGCGTTGAACTCGGCCCGGAGCTCCTCGAGCCTGCCGAGGACGGTCGCGAGCTGCTCGGGCTGGTTGGCCTCCCAGTCCTTCTGGGGCGCGAGCCGGATCCGGGCGCCGTTGGCGCCACCGCGCTTGTCGGTGGTGCGGAAGGTCGCGGCCGAGGCCCACGCGGTGGAGACCAGCTCGGCGACGCCGAGACCGGAGGCGAGGACCTTCTCCTTGAGGGCGGCCACGTCCTGGTCGTCGACGAGGGGGTGGTCGACCGCCGGGACCGGGTCCTGCCACAGCTGCGGCTCGGGCACCCACGGGCCGAGATAGCGCGAGACCGGGCCCATGTCGCGGTGGAGCAGCTTGTACCAGGCCTTGGCGAAGGCGTCGGCGAACTGGTCGGGGTTCTCGAGGAAGCGGCGCGAGATCTTCTCGTACTCCGGGTCGAAGCGCAGGGCGAGGTCGCTGGTCAGCATGGTCGGCTTGCGCTTGGGCGAGTCCGGGGCCGGGCCGGGGATGATCGCCTCGGCGTCCTTGGCGACCCACTGCTTCGCGCCGGCGGGGCTCTCGGTGAGCTCCCACTCGTAGCCGAAGAGGATCTCGAAGAAGCGGTTGCTCCACTGGGTCGGCTTGTCGGTCCAGGTGACCTCGAGGCCCGAGGTGATCGCGTCCTCGCCCTTGCCGCTGCGGAAGGTGCTGCGCCAGCCGAGGCCCTGCTCATCGAGGGGCGCGCCCTCCGGCTCGGGACCGACGTGGTCCGCCGGTCCGGCGCCGTGGGTCTTGCCGAAGGTGTGGCCGCCGGCGATCAGCGCGACGGTCTCCTCGTCGTTCATCGCCATCCGCGCGAACGTGTCGCGGATGTCGCGCGCCGACGCGAGCGGGTCGGGGTTGCCGTTCGGGCCCTCCGGGTTGACGTAGATCAGGCCCATCTGGACGGCGCCGAGCGACTCCGAGAGCTGCCGGTCGCCGCTGTAGCGCTCGTCGCCGAGCCAGGTGTCCTCGGGACCCCAGAAGACCTCCTCGGGCTCCCAGACGTCCTCACGACCGAACGCGAAGCCGAAGGTCTTGAAACCCATCGACTCCAGCGCGACGTTCCCGGCGAGCACCAGCAGGTCGGCCCACGAGATCTTCTGGCCGTACTTCTGCTTGACCGGCCACAGCAGGCGCCGCGCCTTGTCGAGGTTGCCGTTGTCGGGCCAGCTGTTCAGCGGCGCGAAGCGCTGGCTGCCGTCGCCGGCGCCGCCGCGGCCGTCGTAGATCCGGTAGGTGCCGGCGGCGTGCCAGCTCAGGCGGATCATCAGGCCGCCGTAGTGGCCGAAGTCCGCAGGCCACCAGTCCTGCGAGGTGGTCAGCACCTCGGTGATGTCGCGCTTGAGCTCCTCGACATCCAGCTTCGCGAACTCCGCGGCGTAGTCGAAGGACTCCCCCAGGGGGTTGCCGGCCGGCGCGTGGGCGTGCAGCACGGAGAGGTCGAGCTGGTTGGGCCACCAGTCCTTGTTCGACCGCGGGCGGTGCGCCTTCGGGGTGGGCGAGTCCAGCGCCGGGTTCTCGCTCTCGCTCCCGCCCCCGTCGTGGGCGACGGGGCAGCCTGGGTTCTCGGTCATTCTCAACCTTTCAGGGGGTGACGGTCAGTCAGGGCGGACGGAACAGTCGGGGCACTGGCCCCAGTAGATGACCTCGGCCTCGTCGATGACGAAGCCGTGGGAGTCGGACGCGGTCAGGCAGGGGACGTGCCCCACCGCGCAGTCCACGTCGGCGATGGAGCCGCAGGTGCGGCAGACGACGTGGTGGTGGTTGTCGCCGGTGCGCGTCTCGTAGCGCGCCACCGAGCCCGCGGGCTTGATGCTGCGCACCAGGCCGGCGCCGGTGAGGGTGTGCAGGGAGTCGTACACCGCCTGGTGCGAGACGTCGGGCAGGAGTGCCCGCGCCGCCGCGATGACCGACTCGGTGTCGGCGTGGGGGTGGGCGTGCACGGCCTCGAGGACCGCGAGCCGGGGCCGTGTGACCCGGAGCGCGACGTCCCGCAGCTGCTGCTGGAAGTCGGGCGCGGTCATGGGACCCAGCATGCCATCTTTCTTGAACCAGTCAAGACTTCGCGGCCGCGTGTCGGTGACTGAGCCGACACCGGGCGGGTACCGGCGGAGCATGGACATGTCACCCGCCTGGCTCATCCTCGGCGTCGTCGTCGCCGCGTTCATCGCGCTGGGCCTCGTCGGCGCCTTCGTGCTCGACCGCCGCCGCAACGAGGAGGTCGCCCACGACAGCGAGCGCGTCGACCCCAGCGCCGACCGCAGCGACCACACGCCGCCGGCCGACACGACCGACCCCGCCGCCCCCGGTCCCGACCACGGCTCCGACCACGGCGCCGATCACGACCGTCTGCACGTCGACCCGCAGTTCCGCGGACGACCGACGGACGGCTGATCGCCGATACCCCGACCTGCCCCACCAGGAACACGGCCGGCCCCCGCCCAGCGGGGGCCGGCCGTGTGCCGTGCGGACTAGTCCGTTGTGATCAGGCCTACTTGGTGGCCCAGAAGATCTCGGCGATCTCGTCGATCTTGGCGAGCAGCTCGTCGGCCTTGGCCGGGTCGAGGGTGCCCTTGGTCCCGGTGGCGCCGGCGAGCTTGGTGGCCTCGTTGACCAGGGTGTGCAGCTGCGGGTAGGCCTCGAAGTGCGGGGGCTTGAAGTAGTCGGTCCACAGCACCCACAGGTGGTGCTTGACCAGCTCGGAGCGCTGCTCCTTGATGAGGATGGCGCGGGTGCGGAAGTCGGGGTCGTCGCTGTCGAGCGCCTTGGCGATCACGGCCTTGATCGACTCGGCCTCGATGCGGGCCTGGGCGGGGTCGTAGACGCCGCAGGGCAGGTCGCAGTGGGCGGACACCTCGACAGTGCGCGCGAACAGTCGCATGGGCGGTTCCTTTCGTCCTCTCGTGAGGCCGGCCCGCGGCTCGGGGCTCAGCCTTCGACCGCGCGCAGCAGCGGCAGCACGCGGTCCTCCGGCAGCGGTGCCGGCGTCCAGTACTCGCGGTCGTGATGGACCAACGGTGCGACGGGGCGGCCGAGCTCGACCTCGTCGACCTCGAGGAGCACCAGCCACGACCCGCCGGCCGGGATCACGCGCACCGCACGGCCGCGGAAGGTCGCCACGGCTCCGGGCAGCACGAGTCCGCGCTCGTCGCGCGCCCATCCCTGCTCGTCGGTGAAGCGCTCGGCGCGACGGTCGGCGTACGCCGCGGCGAGATCGGCCTGGTCGGCGCTCAGCACGAAGACCGACAGGCGGTCGCAGCCGACCAGCTGGGGACCCACCGAGCTCGCTCGCGCCAGCGAGAACGACAGGAGCGCCGGGTCCGCGCTGACGGACGCCACGCTGGACACCGTCGCGCCGACCGGCCCGGTCGCGGTCTCACCGACGACGAGGGCGACGCCGGCGGCGTGGCGGCGGAAGCCTGCCTTGAACTGGTCTGCGAGCGATCCCGTCACGTGCCGCAGGCTAGGACCTCAACCAGAGTTGAGGTCCAGTGTTGTTGACGCACGTCACATCCGGAGTCCCGCTACCGCCCGCTGACGCGGTTCGCCAGTGTCGCGATGCGAGACGTACGGGGTGCGCCTCGCTGCTCCAGCCGGTCGGCGAGCCCGTAGGCGCGGTACAGCCCGTGGATGCCGAGCCAGCGCAGCGGCTCGGGCTCCCACGACCGGGCGCGCTGGTCGACCCAGGGCAGCGTGGTGCGCTCGGTCCGCTCCCCCGCGACCAGGTCGGCCAGGGTGCGCCCGGCGAGGTTCGTCGCGGTGACGCCGGTGCCGACGTACCCGCCTGCCCAGCCGTGACCACTGCTCGCGTCGTAGGCGACCGTCGCCCGCCAGTTGCGGGGCACGCCGAGGACCCCGCTCCAGGCGTGCGCGATGGGGACCTCGCGCAGCATCGGGAACCACGAGCAGAGCACCTGCCGTAGGTGGCGCACCGTGCGCTCGGGGATGTCGCCGTCGAGGTCGGTGCGCGAGGCGAAGCGGTAGGGGTTGCCCCGGCCGCCGATCGCGATGCGGCCGTCGGGAGTGCGCTGCGCGTAGGAGTAGACGTGGGCGAAGTCCTCGAGCGTGTCGTAGTGCGCCCACCCGATCTCCGCCCAGGCCGCGTCCGGCAGGGGCTCGGTCACGATCATCGAGGAGTTCATCGGCACCCAGGTACGCCGCTCCCCCGCCAGCGCGGCGGTGAAGCCCTCCGTCGCGCGGACGACGTGGCGCGCCCGCAGCGTCCCCCGGTCGGTCTCCACCCGGCCGCCGGCGATCGCACGGACCGTGGTGCCCTCGTGGATCCGGACCCCGCGCTCACGGACCGCCCGGGCCAGCCCGCGGGCCAGCCTCGCCGGATGGATCCGCGCGCAGTGCGGCTCCCACACCGCCACGCGGGCACCGGCGACCCGGATCCTGGCGCCGGCCTCGTCGGCGGTGAGCAGGCGGGCGCCGGTCTCCGGCCAGCGCTCGGCGGCGGCCGCGGCCTGGCGGGCGCGCGTCGCCTGGGCGGCGTTCCGGGCGACCAGCAGGGTGCCGCCTCGGCGTACCTCCGCGTCGATGCCGTGCCGCTCCGCGACCCGGACCACCTCGTCGACGGCGTCGTTCATGGCGCGCTGGAAGCGCGCGACCTCCGCGCGGGGATGGGTCCGGGCGTAGCCGTCGAGCCCGCCCGTCACCGACGCCGAGAGCCAGCCGCCGTTTCGGCCCGAGGCACCGTAGCCCGCGAAGCGCTGCTCGACGATCCGCACGTCGAGGTCGGGCCGCAGGTCGGACAGGTAGTACGCCGTCCAGAGGCCCGTGTAGCCCGCGCCGACGATCACGACGTCCGCCTCGCCGTCGCCCGCGAGCAGGTCCTGCGGCTCCGGGATCCCGAGCTCGGACCACCAGTACGACACCTCGCCCGTCCTGCGCGCGCTCGTCACGCGGTGAGCCTAGGGGCTCCAGGACGAAGAAGGCCGGATCCTGGGGATCCGGCCTTCTCTCGCAACTACCTCGGTGGAGGTGAGGGGACTCGAACCCCTGACCCCCTGCATGCCATGCAGGTGCGCTACCAGCTGCGCCACACCCCCGGGGTCATCGCTTCCACCCGGAGGCCGAAGCGACGTCCGGAATACTAGCCAAAGGACCCCAGCGAGGTGAAATCGGGGTGGGGTTTCGAGGCTCGCTTCGCTCGCACCTCAACCACCGGCAGGCTCGCTTCGCTCGCACCTCAACCACCGGCAGGCTCGCTTCGCTCGCACCTGAATCACCGGGCCGGGTCGCCCGGCCGCTCAGATGTTGTACGCCGCCAGCGCCCACTGACCGGTGGAGCGCTCCTCCAGGACCACGCGCGCGCAGTTGCCCAGGGCGCGCAGGTCGTGGGCGAGCTCGAGCGGCCAGCCGAGGAAGGCGACCAGGCCCGACCGGGTGGCCGCGCCGTGCGAGACCGCGACCCCGGTCTCTCCCGGCCCCAGCGCCGCCGCCAGGTCGGAGACGGCGGCGGCGAAGCGCGCGGCCACCGCGGCCGGCGCCTCGGCGCCCGGGATCTCGTCCCACTCGCCGCGCTGGAAGCGGCCGAAGGCCGCCGGGTCGCGCGCCTCGAGCTCGGCGTGCGTGAGCCCCTGGTAGTCGCCGAGCCGGAACTCGCGCAGCCGCTCGTCGTACGTCGGCTCCAGCCCGGCCACCTTGGCCACCGTCTCGGCGGTGAGCCGCGCCCGGGCCAGGTCGCTGGACCGGACGAGGGCGGGCTCGAGCGCGGCGACCAGCGGCGCCACGGCCTGGGCCTGCTCGATCCCGGTGGCGTCGAGCTCGACGTCGAGCTGGCCCTGGATCCGCTTCTCGGCGTTCCATGCGGTCCGGCCGTGCCGGAGCAGGACGATGCGGCGGCCCGGCACGCGGGCGCTCACTCGGCGGGCGGGACGGGGCCGTGGACCTCGGCCGGGAGGTCGATGGTCGGGCAGTCGCGCCACAGTCGCTCGAGCGCGTAGAACTCGCGCTCCTCGGCGTGCTGGACGTGGATCACCACGTCGCCGTAGTCGAGCAGCACCCACCGCCCGTCGCGGTGTCCCTCACGGCGGATCGGCTTCGCGTCGAGCTCGCGCAGCTTGTCCTCGATCTCCTCGACGATGGCGCGGACCTGACGGTCGTTGGCGCCGCTGGCCAGGAGGAAGGCGTCGGTGATGGCGAGCTGCTCGCTGACGTCGAAGGCCAGCTGGTCGGTCGCGAGCTTGTCGGCTGCGGCCAGGGCGGCGGCGTGCACGAGCTGGACGGCGTGGTCGGTGGCGGTCATGGAGCTTCCGTTCGAGAGGTGGCCCGCGGGGCGGGAGCGGCCGGGTAGAGGCCGTGCTTGGTGATGTACTGGACGACGCCGTCGGGGACGAGATACCAGACCGGCTGGCCGGCCCGCTGCCGCTCCCGGCAGTCGGTGGAGGAGATCGAGAGCGCGGGGATCTCGACCATGGTGACCCGGTCGTGCGGGATCCGGGCCAGCGTGGCCGGGTCCATCTCGGAGCCGGGGCGGGTGCAGCCGACGAAGTGCGCGAGCTCGAAGAGCTCGTCCACGTCGCGCCAGCTGAAGATGTCGGTCAGCGCGTCCGCGCCGGTGATGAAGTACAGGTCGGCGTCGGGCCGCTGCGCCCGCAGGTCGCGCAGCGTGTCCGTCGTGTACGTCGGCCCGCCGCGGTCGATGTCGACCCGACTGACCGTGAACCGGGGGTTGGCGGCCGTCGCGATGACGGTCATGAGATAGCGGTGCTCGGCGGGCGCGACCTGCCGGTCGGCCTTCTGCCACGGCTGGCCGGTGGGGACGAAGACGACCTCGTCCAGGTCGAACCAGCCCTGCACCTCCGAGGCGGCCACCAGGTGGCCGTGGTGGATCGGGTCGAAGGTGCCGCCCATCACCCCCAGCCGGGTACGGCGGGGCGCGTCCGTCACCGGCTCACCGTCGACACGGCCGGCTCAGCTGTGCTCGCGGCCGCCGCCGAACCAGACGAGTCCGAGCAGCAGCAGGAGGAGGAAGGCCAGCACGCCGCCGCCGATGAACCACGGGTTCACGGCGGGCTCGCCGCTCTCCTCGGCGGCGAGGACGACGGCGAGGGCGGTCTGGCTGATCTGGCTGAGCATGGCGGCATCGTATCCAACCCGCGCCGCCAACCCCGCCTCGGCCGTGCCCGAGAGGCGCGCAGGGGCGAGCTCGGCCGCGCTCAGGTCAGTGGATCGCGAAGTCGACGCCGAGGAAGAGCAGCGTGAAGCGCAGCGTCCTGCCCAGGAAGACGGTGGGGATGAACGTCCACATCGGCATCTTCAGCAGGCCACCGACCGCCGCCATCGCCAGCAGCGGGGGGATCCCGGCGGAGGCGGCGACGAACATGATCCCCGCGGCGTACCAGGGCCGGCCCTGCATCCGGGCGACCCACTTCTCGTAGGACGCCTTGATCTTCGGCTTGGACAGCTTGCGCTGCGCCCAGGCGGAGTCGGCCCCGCGGCGCGCCACCTCGTACCAGACGATCTTGCCGATCGTGGCGCCCGCGCCGGCGGCCACTCCGAGGGACACGGCAGCGGCCGTGCCGTGCTCGGCGGTGCCGGCGCCCACGATGTAGACCTCGATCGGCAGGAACGGCAGGAGGGCGGACGCGATGCTGAAGGCGAACGTCGTCAGCCACAGGATCATGCGGCCTGCGCTCCGTCGACCTCGTCCCCGCGGGTCGGCACCGGGAGCCCCAGCTGGAGCAGCCACCGCAGCGAGACGCACTTGAGCACGAGCAGCCCGACGGCGATGAGGGTCCCGAGCCAGACCCAGCCGCTGACCAGCAGGATCACCGCGAAGGCCCCGGAGTTGGCGGCCTTGCCGACCCGGGACCAGTTCCACAGGTAGATCCGGCGGTCGACGACGTGGAAGTAGTTGGGGCTGCGGATCGGCCAGGCGAGGAAGGCCAGCGACAGGTACATGTCGATGACCATGAACTCGAAGAGGTAGATCGCGATGGGGATCCCGATCCAGGTCATCGGCTCGTCGCTGATCCAGCCTCCGGGCTGCAGCCAGATCAGCCCGACGTACAGGACGCCGCAGCTGAGCCGGTCGCACATCATGTCGACGACCGCGCCCATCCGGGTCTCGCAGTCGCGCCAGCGCGCCCACTCCCCGTCGATGCTGTCCCCGACCCAGTAGGTGACGAGCCCGACGACGATCAGGGTGAGGCTGCCCTCGTACGCCGCCCAGACCGCGATGACCAGCGTGATGACCGTGCGCACGAAGGTGATGACCGTCGCCCCCGTGAAGAGCCGCTCGGCCGACGGGTCGGCGTAGATGCGGTCCGGGGTGCCTGCCATGGCGCGAAACCTACCGTCCCGCCGGAACCGGACCGATGCCCGACCCCCTGCCCATCGCAGGGATTCACCCGCCGTCCATCTCCCGCTCCTAGCGTCGCCACCGTGATCGGGCTGGCCGTGGTGTTCGCGCTCGCGAGCGCGGCGACGACTGCGGTGTCGACCTCGACCCAGCATCTCGCGGCCCGCCGGGCACCCCTGGTCGCCCTCCTGCTGGCGGCGGCGCTGGGCCCGGTGGGCTTCGCCTTCCACGTGCTCGCGCTCGACCACGGCCCGATCGGCCTGGTCCAGCCGATCGCGATCCTCGGCATCGTCCTCGCGGTGCCGCTGCGCGCGGCGCTGTCCCGCGCACGCCCGGGACGTGCGGAGCTGGTCGCGGTCGCAGTCACCGCGGGAGCGATCGCGGTCCTGCTCCTCGCGACCCGGGCCACCGAGAGCCGGCACAGCCCCGACCCCGGCGCCCTGCTGGCCGGAGTGGCCGGCTGCGGCCTGGTCGCGGTCCTGCTCCTCGCCGTCGCGGGGGTCGATCCCCGGCCGACCCGCCGCGCGTTCCTGCTCGGCGGCGCTGCCGGCGTCCTGTTCGGGCTGATGTCCGTCCTCGTCGAGGCCGGGCGGCTCCCCGGCCTGCTCGTGGCGTGCGGGGTCGGCGGCGTCGCGGTCAACCAGCTGGCCTACCGGGCGGCCCGGCTGTCCGCCTCGATGCCGGTCCTCAACGTCGTGAACTGCCTGCTGGCGCTCGGCTTCGCCCACCTGGTGCTCGGCGAGGTCGCCGAGCACTCCGTCGGGTCGGCCGCGGCGTCGGCAGCGGCGCTCGCCGCGATGGCGTGGGGCCTGTGGCGGCTTGCCCGCCTGGAGTCCGGCGGGACCGAGACGTCAGCGCACGTGGCCGTCGCCGATGACGACGTACTTGGTCGAGGTCATCTCCGGCAGTCCCATCGGCCCGCGGGCGTGCAGCTTCTGGGTGCTGATGCCGATCTCGGCCCCGAAGCCGAACTCGCCGCCGTCGGTGAACCGGGTGGAGGCGTTCACGAGGACGGCCGCTGAGTCGACCTCGGCGACGAAGCGGCGCGCCGCGCCCTGGTCCTCGGTCACGATCGCGTCGGAGTGACCGCTCGACCAGGCCCGGATGTGCTCCAGCGCCGCGTCGATGTCGGGCACGACACGCGCGGCGAGGTCGAGGGAGAGGTACTCCGCGGCCCAGTCCTCCTCCGTGGCCGGTACGACGCCCGGGTGCGCGCCGAAGGCGTCGTCGCCGTGGATCGTGACCCCTTCGCCCTGGAGCGCGGCGACCACGCGGGGCAGGAACTCCTCGGCGAGGTCGGCGTGGACCAGCAGCGACTCCGCTGCGTTGCAGACGCTGGTGCGGTGGGTCTTGGCGTTGAGGACGATCGCGAGCGCCTTGTCGAGGTCGGCGGCCCGGTCGACGTAGACGTGGCAGTTCCCCACGCCGGTCTCTATCACGGGGACCGTGGACTCGGTGACCACCGACTGGATCAGGCCCGCTCCCCCGCGCGGGATCAGGACGTCGACGTGACCGCGGGCCCGCATCAGCGCCTTCACGCTGTCATGGGTGTCGCCCGGCACGAGCTGCACGACGTCGGCGTCCAGGCCGGAGGCGGCGACCGCGTCGCGCAGGACGCCGACGATGGCGGCGTTGCTCGACCGCGCCGACGAGCTGCCCCGCAGGAGGACGGCGTTGCCGGACTTCAGGCAGATGCCGGCGGCGTCGGCGGTCACATTGGGCCGCGCCTCGTAGATCATGCCCACGACGCCGAACGGGACCCGGACCTGCCGCAGCTCGAGGCCGTTGGCGAGCACGCTGCCGCGCACCACCTCGCCCACGGGGTCGGGCAGGCCCGCGACGTCGCGCAGGCCCTGGGCCATGGCCTCGAGGCGCTCGGTCGTGAGCCGGAGCCGGTCGATGATGTTGGGCGGCGTGCCGTCGGTCTCGGCGCGGGCGACGTCCTCGGCGTTGCCGGCGAGGATCTCGTCCGCCCGGGCGAGGAGCGCCTCGGCCATCGCGTGGAGGGTGGCGTCCTTCTGGGCGCGGGTGGCGAGCGCCAGCGCGCGGCTGGCGACCCGGGCGCGCTGGGCGACCTCGCGGACCTCGACCTCGGCAGTCATGGTCCCAGGATAGGGACCGGGCGGGGTCACGCGCAGGGACGGCTCCTGGGCTGGACGCCCGGCCGGTGGTTGATCCGAGGGTTGCCGTACATCAGCTGCCACTGCGCGTCGTACGCGGCGACCACCGTGGGGTCCTGCACCTCGAGGGTGACCTCGTCGCTGCTCAGGCCCGGGGGTGACCAGTTCTCCGAGCCGGTCCACACCACGCGGGTGGCCGCCCCGCGGAAGGTGCCGTTGACGGTGACGTACTTGAGGTGGGCGTAGCACCGCGCACCGAAGACCATCTCGTCGCCCGCCGTCGACAGCTTCTCGCCCCAGTCCCAGTCGGCGATCCGGACGGGGATGCCGGCGCGCTGCAGGATCCGCACGACCGGGCCGCTGACGACCGACCCGACCACCGCGATGTCGCAGCCCTCGGCGCGCATCGAGGCCAGCTCGCGCGCGAGGGCCTCGCCGCGTCCGGCGTACCAGGCGTACATGTTGACCCGGACGACCGTGTGCCCCTGGCCGTCACCGAAGCCGGCCGGCGCGGCGCACTCGACCCGCCGCAGCCGCTGGAGCTGGGGGTCCCCGGTGGCGCGCCGCAGGACCACCCGCCGGGCGGGGTCGCCGTCGGGGCGCTGGAAGTCGACGCCGACGACCCCGCCCCGGTACTCCAGGTGGCGCGGACGCACGGGCCGGTCGCGGCGGAGCTGGTCGAAGACGGTGACCCAGGCGCCGAAGAGCGCGTCGTCGCCGTACAGGGTGAGCGCGTCGTTCCACTGGCCTGCGGCGGCGCCGTAGCCGAGGTTGCTCGAGCTGCTGATCAGGACCGACCGGGCCCGGATGACGCGGGTGCGCGCCTTGACGCCCCGCGTCGGGTCGTTGAAGACGGCGCCGGCGGTGGGCACCCAGGTGTCGTCCGCCGAGGCGCTCGGGGCGGGACCCACGAGCAGGGCGGCCAGCAGGAGGACGGCAGTGGCGACGCGCTTCACGCAAAGAACACTAGACCACTGTTCTTACTTCACTAAACCGGAGCGGCACCGACGACCCGCGCCGTGCCCTGGCCGACCGCGCACGCGCGGGCGGAGCCGTCGGGCGCGACCTCGTCCACGGTCACCGTCGCCACCGCATGGCGGGCCGCGAGGGCGTTCACACCGCGCCGTCGCGCGCAGCAGCCCGGCGCGGGCGCCGGCGAGGTAGGTGACCGTCAGTCCACCGGTGACCAGCTGGGACCCCAGGACGGTCCCACACGCGAAGGTGAGGGCGTTGTCCACGAGATAGGCGAGCACGCCCCCGTGGACCAGCCCGTGCTGCTGACGGTGCCGGTCCTCGATCGTGAGCTCCAGCACCGCCTCGCCCTCCTCGAAGCGCGTGATCCGGGCGCCGACGAGGTCGTTGAACGGCTGCGCGGCGAGCACGCCGGCCGCCATCGCGAGGGTCGGCCGCTCGGGCGTGAGCGTTCCGGACATGGCGCCTCCTTTGTGGAGCAACTCCTCCATAATTAGTGGAGCATACACTCCACTTCCATGGGGAGGCCGGCCAAGCACACCACCGACGACTTCGTCGACGCCGCGGTCGCGCTGTTCGCCCGGAGCGGCGTGCGGGCGGTCACCCTCGGCGCCGTCGCCGACGCACTGGGAGCCGCGAACGGCTCGGTGTACCACCGCTTCGCCGACCGGCCGAGCCTGCTGGCCGCCGTGTGGCTGCGGACGTCGCGGCGCTTCGCGGGCGCCTACCGCGTCCGGCTCGGCGATCCCACGGTCGAGAGCGTCATCGCGACCGCCGTCTGGGTCGTGGAGTGGTGCCGGGAGAACCTCGCCGAGGCTCAGGTGCTGCTGGCGGGCATGCGCGCCTTCGGTCCGGACGAGTGGCCGGCCGAGGCCCGCGCCGCGGCGACGACCGACGAGCAGATCGGACGCGAGCTGCGCGCCAGCGTCCGCCGGCTGGCGGCCCAGACCGCGGCCAGCCCGGAGGAGATCGTCTTCGCGATGGCGGAGCTGCCGATCGCCGTCGTACGACGCCCGCTCCAGGCCGGTCAGGCCCCCGGGCCCCGGGAGGCCGACCTGGTCCGGCGGCTCGCCGCGCGGATCCTCACGACGCCGGCGGAGCCGTCCGCGGGCTGACGCCCGCGGTCACGGAAAGCACTAGGCGCCCGCCCCCTTGCGGGAGCGGGCGCCTCGGGACCGGGCCGCTGCGTGTCACGCGACATCGACACGCTCGGCCTCGGCTCAGCCCTTGCGCTTGACGATCTCCTCGGTGACCTTCGGGAGGACGGCGTGCAGGTCGCCCACCACGCCGAAGTCGACGAGCTCGAAGATCGGGGCCTCCTCGTCCTTGTTGACGGCCACGATCGTCTTCGAGGTCTGCATGCCGGCGCGGTGCTGGATGGCGCCGGAGATGCCGTTGGCGACGTACAGCTGCGGGGAGACCACCTTGCCGGTCTGGCCGACCTGGAAGGTGTGCGGCTTCCAGCCGGAGTCGACCGCGGCGCGCGAGGCGCCGACCGCCGCGCCGAGCGCGTCGGCGAGGGCCTCGACCGCGGTGAAGTCACCGCCGGTGCCGCGACCGCCCGAGACGACGATGGCGGCCTCCGTCAGCTCGGGGCGACCGGTGGCCTGGCGCGGCTGCGCGGCGACGATCTGCGCGGTCTTGGCGGCGTCGGAGATGGTGGCCGCGAACTGCTCCACCTCTCCGGCGCCCGCACCCTCCTCGGGAGCGGCCGCGTTGGGCTTCACCGCGATGATCGGGGTGCCCTTGACGACCTTGGCGTCGACGGTGAAGTTGCCGGCGAAGACCGACTGGGTGGTGACGATGTCGTCGCCGTTCACCTGCACGTCGACGGCGTCGGTGATCAGGCCCGAGGAGAGCTTGATCGCGAGGCGCCCGGCGATCTCCTTGCCCTCGGCCGAGGCCGGGATCAGGATCGCGGCGGGCGCGGCCTTCTCGGCGAGCTGCTGCAGCACCTCCGCCTTCGGGGCCACCAGGTAGCCCTTGATCTCCGCGTCGTCGACGACGTAGACCTTGTCGGCGCCGTAGCCCTTCACGGCCTCCGCGGCGGCGTCGGCCTTGTCGGCGCCGCCGATGAAGACGGCCGACGGGGAGCCGATCCGCTTCGCGATCGCGAGGAGCTCGTAGGTGGGCTTGCGGACCGCGCCGTCGACGTGGTCGACCAGAACGAGAACTTCAGACATGGATCAACGCTCCTCAGATGAACTTCTTGGACGCGAGGAAGTCGACCAGCGCCGTGGCGCCCGAGCCGTCCTCGTCCTTGACGATCTCGCCGGCGGTGCGCGGCGGGCGGGCCGAGGTCGCCTCGACCTTGGTCCAGGCGGCCTCGAGGCCGACCTCGGAGGCGTCCACGCCGATGTCGGCGAGGGTCAGCGCCTCGAGCGGCTTCTTCTTCGCGGCCATGATGCCCTTGAAGGAGGGGTAGCGCGCCTCGCCGGACTGGTCGGTGACCGAGAGGACGAGCGGCAGGGTGCCGCCGATGACCTCGGTCGCGGTGTCGCCGTCGCGCTTGATGCGGACCTGGTCGCCCTGGGTCTCGACGACGGCAGCGAGGGTGACCTGCGGCAGGCCGAGGCGCTCGGCGAGCATCGCCGGGACGACGCTCATGCCGCCGTCGGTCGACGCGAGACCGCCCACGATGAGCTCGGGGACGCCGATCTTCTCGATCGCCTTGGCGAGGACCAGCGAGGTCGCGACGGCGTCGGAGCCGGCGATCGCGTCGTCCTGCACGTGGACCGCCTTGTCGGCGCCCATCTGCAGCGCCTTGCGGACGGCGGCCTCGGCCTCGGCCGGGCCGACGGTGAGCGCGGTGACGGTGATCTCCTCGTCCGCGGTGGCCGGACCGGCCCCTTCCTGTGCAACGTGAGCCCTGCCGCGTGGCCGGGCAGGGAACAGCTCTGGTCCGCTGAGGACAGCGTCTCGCAGGCTACCGCCCGGTCACTACGGACGGGGAGCCGGTCCACGTGGCGTCCGTCACGACGCGCCGGGGAGCCGGCCGGCCGTCACGGGCGAACGATCCGCTCGAGGACGCGCCCGATCACCAGGTAGACGACCGAGGCGAGGCCGTAGTTGAACAGCGCGGTCTTCACCTCGGCGTTCTTGCCCTCGAAGGCCTTCACCGGGTTGTCGAGGTCGAAGAAGCCGAGGTCGAAGGCGTCGGCGAGGTCGCGCGCCAGGGTCACCAGGCCGTTGTCCTCGTTGGCCTCGAGCGCATAGGTGAACGCCGCGATGGCCAGGACCAGGGCCAGAGCCATGCACACCATCCACACCACGCGGGCGATGTTGTCCCGCACGCGCGCGATGGTCAGCGCCCGCGTCGACGGCGACGCCCCGCGGGCACCCCCGTCGGCGTCCCTCCCCCGGTCGGTGGCCCGGTCGGTGGCCCGGTCGGTGGACCTGTCGGTGGACCTGTCGTCGCTCACTGCTACCGCCCCTCGAAGGTGGCCTTGCCAGGCCCGTTCTCGATGAAGGACCGCATGCCCGAGCGGCTGTCCTCGGTGGCGAAGATCGCCGCGAAGCTGTGCCGCTCGATCTGCAGGCCGGTCTCCAGGTCGGTCTCCAGGCCCCGGTCGACGGACTCCTTGATCGCGCGCAGGGCGTACGGCGCGGCGGTGGCGAAGCGCGCCGCCCACGCCACCGCCTCGGCGTACACGTCGCCCGCCGGGACGACCCGGTCGACCAGGCCGATCGCGAGCGCCTCCTCCGCCTTCACGAAGCGCCCGGTGTAGAGCAGGTCCTTGGCCCTGCTGGGCCCGACGAGGCGGGGCAGCCGCTGCGTGCCGCCGGCGCCGGGGATGATGCCGAGGAGGACCTCGGGCTGGCCGAGGACGGCGTTGTCGGCCGCGATGCGGACGTCGGCGGCGAGGGCGAGCTCGCATCCTCCGCCGAGGGCGTAGCCGTTGACCGCCGCGACGACGGGCTTGGGGATCCGGGCGACCGCGTTGACGGCGTGCTGGAGCTTCTCGACGCGGTCGACCATGTCCGTGTAGGACATGGCGGCCATCTCCTTGACGTCGTTGCCCGCGGCGAAGACCTTCTCCCCGCCCCAGACGACGACGGCCCGGACGTCGCCGCGGTCGGTCGCCTCCGCGGCGGCGAGGCTCAGCTCGTCCTGGACCTGGATGCTGATCGCGTTCATCGCCTTGGCCCGGTCGAGCCGGATGGTCCCGACCCCGTCGGCCACCTCCAGGCGTACGAACTCCGCAGTCATCTGCTCCCTCTCGTCTCGGCTCCGGCCCCAGGACCTGGGTCCCGTCCCGCATTCTGCCGCGCCCGCACCGGCGCGGTCATCCGAACCCGCCCTTTGGGCGCGCCGGCGGGCGTGTCGCGGCGGCTTCCGGCAGCCCGGGCACAATGGCCGGGTGACCCCCGGCCTCTGGCGCACCCTCGGAGAGCGAGCCCCGGTCTGGCCGGGCCGCAACTGGCCGCTCGGCGCGACCTGGTCGCCCGAGTCGACGAACTTCGCGGTCTTCGCCCCTGCCGCGACCGCCGTCTGGCTGTGCCTGTACGACGGGCCGGACGAGGCCGAGCGCCGGCTGCCGCTCACCGAGCAGTCCCTGGGCACCTGGCACGGCGCGGTCCCGGACGTCTCCCCCGGCACCCGCTACGGCTTCCGTGTCGACGGACCCTGGGATCCCGAGCAGGGGCTGCGCTTCGACCGCGAGGTGCTCCTGCTCGACCCCTACGGCCTGGCGGTCAGCGGCACCGAGGGGGCCGCCCAGAGCGTCATCGTCGACCCCGCCTTCGACTGGGGCGACGACGCCCCGATCCGACGCCGCTGGCGCGACACGGTGCTCTACGAGCTGCACGTCAAGGGGTTCACGAAGCTCCACGACCGGATCCCCGAGCACCTGCGCGGCACCTACGCGGGCCTCGGGCACCCGGTGGTGACCGAGTACCTGCGCGATCTCGGGGTGAGCGCGGTCGAGCTGCTCCCCGTGCAGCAGTTCTTCTCCGAGCCGGCCCTGCTGGAGCGGGGTGCGGTCAACTACTGGGGCTACAACCCGATCAGCTACTTCGCCCCCGACGCGTCGTACTCCTCCACGGGCGACCGCGGCGGACAGGTCGCCGAGTTCAAGCAGATGGTGCGCTCGCTGCACGCCGCCGGACTCGAGGTGATCCTCGACGTGGTCTACAACCACACCGCCGAGGGCGGTCCCGACGGGCCGACGTACTCCTTCCGAGGGCTCGACGACCGCGGGTTCTACCGGCGGGTCCCCACGTCGGACGGGTACGACGACACCTACTGGGACGTCACCGGCTGCGGGAACACCGTGAACTCCGACGACCCGTTCGCCCTGCGCCTGATCCTCGACTCGCTGCGCTACTGGGTGACCGAGATGCACGTCGACGGATTCCGCTTCGACCTGATGTCGGCGCTCACCCGTACGGCGGGGCCCGACGGCATCCCCGTCGACATGGCCTGCAAGCTGCTCATCGCGATCGGTCAGGACCCGGTCCTGCGGCACGTCAAGCTCATCGCCGAGCCGTGGGACGTGTCCATGGACGGCTATCTCGTCGGCGGGATGCCGCCGCCGTGGGTGGAGTGGAACGACCAGTACCGCGACACGATCCGCGACTTCTGGCGCGGGCACGCCCACGGCACGCACGCCGTCGCCACCCGGCTCGCGGGATCCTCCGACCTGTACGCCGACGACGGCCGCTCGGCGTACAACTCGGTCAACTTCGTGACCGCGCACGACGGCTTCACCGTGCGGGACCTGGTGTCCTACGACCACAAGCACAACGAGGCCAATGGCGAGGACAACCGCGACGGGACCGACAACAACCGGTCGTGGAACCACGGGGTCGAGGGCGAGACGGACGACCCCGCGATCGTCGCCCTCCGCCGCCGCCAGGCGGCGAACCTGATGGCGACGCTGTGCCTGTCCAACGGAGTGCCGATGCTCACCGCCGGGGACGAGCGGGGACGGACCCAGCGCGGCAACAACAACGCGTACTGCCAGGACAACGAGATCTCCTGGGTCGACTGGCGCGCCGACGGCGAGCCCGGTGCGTGGCTGGACGTCTACGAGGTCACGCGGACCGCCCTGCGGCTGCGCCGCGAGCACCACGCGCTGCGCCAGCGCCACTGGTTCGAGGGCCGGCCGGCGATCGTCGGCGGGCCGAAGGACCTCGCCTGGCTGCACCCGTCGGGACGCGAGATGACCGACGAGGACTGGCACGACGCGTCGCTGCACACGATCGGGATGTTCGTCTCCGGCAAGCCGCTGCGCGAGCCCGGGCCTCGCGGCGAGCAGCAGATCGACACGTCGTTCCTGATCTGGTTCCACGCCGGGCCGGAGACGGTCGAGGTGCACCTGCCCGACAACGACTGGGTCCACGCCGGCTCGGTCGTGCTCTCCACCGACCCGGACCTGCCCGTCGGCACCGGGCTCGGCGCGGGGGCCGTCGTCCGGATCGGTGGGCGGAGCGTGGTGGTGATGCAGGAGGCGTTGTAGGCGGGTGGTGGGGTGGGCGCGCCTGGGGCGGATTCACCACGGGATGTAGGTGAATGGGCGCGGGCCGGGGTCGGATTCACCACGGGATGTAGCCGAATCCGAGCCTCCCGCGCGGAGTTCCACTACAGAAGTGCGCGTTCGCCTACATCCCGTGGTGAATCCGCAACCCCCGCCGATGGCGGACTCACCTACACCCCGTGGTGAATCCGCAAACCCCGGAGCCCGACCTCACGCCAGCGCCACGACCCCCAGCTCCGCCGGCGCGACGAGCAGCGGGTGGGCGGGCACGACCCGCACCGTGTAGCCGAAGGGTCCCGACCGGCCGAGCTCGACGTCGCCGTCGAAGCGGTGCCGCCCGCCGTCGTACGACTCCACGAGGGTGAGCGGTACGACGCCGGCCGCGACGATCTCGTCCTCGGCGTCGACCCGGCCGTGCACGAGCTGAACCTCGACGTCCTGCGGCGCGAGCTCGCCGAGCGCGACATAGGAGCGCACGTGCAGGACCGCGCCGACCTCGGCGACGTCGCCGATGCCCTCCGCCTCGACGTGCTCGACCCGCACGCCGGGCCAGGCACCGCGCACGTGGGTCTTCCAGGCGGCGAGCTCGCGGGCGCCGTTCTCGACGGCGCCGAGGGCGCGGGCGTTGCGAGCGGCCGGGGCGTAGAGCTGCGCGACGTAGTCGCGGACCATCCGGGTCGCGAGGACCTTCGGGCCGAGGTTGGCCCAGGTGTGGCGCAGCATCTCGATCCAGCCGGCCGGCACGCCCTCGTGGTCGTGGTCGTAGAAGCGCGGCGCGACCTCGTTCTCGATCAGGTCGTAGAGCGCCGCCGCCTCGAGGTCGTCGCGCCGGTCGGAGTAGTCCTCCAGACCGTCGGCCGACGGGATCGGCCAGCCGAACTCCGGCTCGTACCACTCGTCCCACCAGCCGTCGAGGATCGACAGGTTCAGCCCGCCGTTGAGCGCGGCCTTCATGCCGGAGGTGCCGCAGGCCTCGTAGGGACGCAGCGGGTTGTTCAGCCACACGTCACAGCCCGGGTAGAGCGGCTGCGCGAGCGCGATGTCGTAGTTGGGCAGGAAGACGATCCGATGGCGCACGTCCTCGGCGTCCGCGAAGCGCACGAGCTCCTGGATGAGCCGCTTGCCCCCGTCGTCGGCGGGGTGCGCCTTTCCCGCGACGACCAGCTGCACCGGGCGCTCGGGGTGGAGGAGCAGCGCCTTGAGCCGCGCGGGGTCGCGCAGCATCAGCGTGAGCCGCTTGTACGACGGCACCCGCCGCGCGAAGCCGATCGTCAGCACGTCGGGGTCGAGCGCCTCGTCGATCCAGCCCAGCTCGGCCGGGGCCGCGCCGCGCTTCTCCCAGGACCTGCGCAGCCGACGGCGGGCGTCGTCGACCAGCCGCTCGCGCAGCAGCCGCTTGGTGCGCCACACGTCGGGCCCGGGCACCTTGTCGAAGGCGGCCCAGAAGGCGGCGGCGTCGTCGCCGTCGTAGTCGGCGCCCTGCGCCTCGGCGAGCGCCGCGACCTCGGGCGCGACCCAGGTCGGCGCGTGCACGCCGTTGGTGATCGAGGTGATCGGCACCTCGGCCTCGTCGAACGCGGGCCACAGGCCGTTGAACATGCCCCGGCTGACGTGCCCGTGGAGCTGGGAGACCCCGTTGGCGCGCTGGGCGAGCCGGAAGCCCATCACCGCCATGTTGAACACGCCGGCGTCGCCACCCTCGTAGTCCTCGGCGCCGAGCGCGAGCACCTGCTCGACCGGCACGCCGGGGGTGGCACCGTGCTCGCCGAGGTACTGCTCCACCAAGGTCCGGGGGAAGCGGTCGATGCCCGCCGGCACGGGCGTGTGGGTGGTGAAGACCGTCGAGGTGCGCCCGATCTCGAGCGCGGTCGCGAAGTCGACGTCACCGCTCGCCGTGAGCTCGCGGATCCGCTCCACGCCGAGGAACCCGGCGTGGCCCTCGTTGGTGTGGAAAACCTCGGGCTCGGGTGCGCCGGTGATCCGGGAGAAGGCGCGCAGCGCCCGGACGCCGCCGACGCCGAGGAGGAGCTCCTGGCGCAGCCGGTGCTCGGTGTTGCCGCCGTAGAGGCGGTCGGTGACGAGGCGGTAGGGCTCGGGGTTCTCCTCGACGTCGGTGTCGAGCAGCAGCAGCGGCACCCGGCCGACCGACGCGACGAAGATCCGGGCCAGCAGGTCGGGGCCGTCGGGCATCCGGATCGCCACGGTGGCGCGCGAGCCGTCCTGCTCGTGCAGCAGCGACAGCGGCAGGCCGTCGGGGTCGAGCACCGGGTAGCTCTCCTGCTGCCAGCCATCGCGCGACAGCGCCTGCTTGAAGTAGCCGTGCCGATAGAGCAGCCCGACGCCCACGATGGGCACGCCGAGGTCGCTGGCGGCCTTGAGGTGGTCGCCGGCGAGGATGCCGAGACCGCCGGAGTACTGCGGCAGCACCGCCGTGATGCCGTACTCGGGCGAGAAGTAGGCGATGGACGACGGCCAGGTCTGCTCGGGCTCGGCCGCCCGAGCGCGCTGGTACCAGCGGTCCTGGGTCAGGTACGCCGTGAGGTCGGCCCGCACCTCGGCCACCCGCCGCACGTAGTCCTCGTCGGCCACCAGCTCGCTCCAGCGCTGCGCGCTCACCTCGCCGAGCATGCGCACCGGGTCGTGACCGATGGCCTGCCACAGCTCGGGGTCGATGTCGGCGAAGAGCGCCTGGGTCGGCGGATGCCAGGACCAGCGCAGGTTGGCCGCGAGCTCACCCAGCGAGGCGAGGGCGTCGGGCAGGACGGGGCGGACCGTGAACCTCCGGATGGCACGCATGGAACGACGGTAGCCAATCCGACTTGAACGTTCCAATGCGCGTCGCGGGCCGCCGCACCGAGGCCGGCACGGAAGCCGACGCCGGTTCCCGCGTAACGCCGGGCGTCCCGGCGCCGTTGTGCCGGTGCAGACGGGCGGGGTGGAGTCATGGGGGCCGCCTCGCCCGTCGTACGTCCTAGGCTGACCGCGATGAGCACGCCAGACCTCCGGCCGGTGGCCGAGCACCAGCGCCATGTCGCCGCCCTCCTCGCCACCGGCTACGGCCCGGACCGCCCCTGGCCGAGCGAGCGCGTCCCGCTCGAGCACGCCCGCGGCCGGGTGCTGGCTGCCACCGTCACCGCGCCCGAGCCGCTGCCCTCGTTCGACAACTCCGGCATGGACGGCTACGCCGTGCGCGCCGCCGAGATCGCGGCCGCCACGCCGGACAGCCCGGTGCGGCTGCCGGTCGGCGAGGACATCCCGGCCGGCGCGCCGGTCGGCGAGCTCGCCCCCGGCACCGTCCGCCGGATCATGACCGGCGCGGCCGTGCCGGCGGGTGCCGACGCGGTCGTCGAGGTGGAGGCGACCGACGGCGGGACCGAGGTCGTGGAGATCCGCGCGGCCCGCGCCGCGGGCAGCTTCGTGCGCCGCGCCGGCTCCGACGTCGCGGCCGGCGCGGAGGTGCTGGCCGAGGGCTCCGTGCTCGGGCCGGCGCAGGTCGGCGTCCTCGCGGCCCTCGGCGTCCGGGAGGTCGTCGTACGCCGCCGGCCGCGGGTGCTCGTGCTGTCGACGGGCTCGGAGCTCGCCGAGGACCCGGTGCCGGGCTCCGGCCAGATCCGCGACGCCAACGGCGCCCTGCTCGCGGCGGCGGTCGAGGAGGCCGGCGGCGTGGCCGTGCGCAAGCTGTGGGTCGAGGACGACGTCGCGACCTTCCTGACTCTCCTCGACGACGAGCTCGCCGCCGGCGAGGTCGACCTGGTGCTCACCTCCGGAGGCGTGAGCGCGGGCGCGTACGAGGTCGTCAAGGACGGCCTGGGGCCGCGCGGCGTGGCGTTCGTGAAGGTCGCGCTGCAGCCGGGCATGCCGCAGGGGTCGGGCCTCGTCGGCGGCGTCCCCGTCATCTGCCTGCCAGGCAATCCGGTGAGTGCGCTCACCTCGTGGGAGGTGTTCGTGCGGCCGGCACTGCGGCGCGTCGTCGGCCACCCGCGCGCCGAGCGCGCGGTCCACCGCGCCGCGCTCACCGAGCCGCTCGAGCCGCTGCGCGGCAAGCGCCAGCTGCGCCGGGCCCGGCTGGACCGCACCACGGGCACCGTCACTCCGTGGGGTCCGCCGGGATCGGGCTTCCTCGGCTGGTTCGCCGGCGCCGACGCCCTGATCGACCTTCCCGCGGACGGCGATCCGCTCGCCGTGGGCGACACCGTGGAGGTGTGGGACCTGACGTCTGACTAGGGACTCGCTAGGTTCGATGCATGGTCGGACGCATCCCCGTCATCGACGTCCATCCGGTTCTCCCGGACGGTGCCAGTGGTTCGGCACCCCAGGGGCGCCTCCCCGTCAAGGCGAGCCTCGGCGAGCCCTTCCCCGTGAGCGCCACCGTGTTCCGCGAGGGCCACGACCGGCTCGGCGCCGAGGTGGTGCTGGTCGGCCCGGACGGCGTCCGACGACCACCGGTGCGGATGCGCCCCCTCCCACCCCTCGACCGGTTCACCGTGGACCGCCACGAGGCCTGGGTCAGCGCGGACGCGGAGGGCCCGTGGACCTTCGAGGTGCAGGCCTGGTCCGACCCGCTCGCGACCTGGGCGCACGCCGCCGGCATCAAGGTCCGCGCGGGCATCGACGTGGAGCTGATGTTCGCCGAGGGCGCCCTGCTGCTGGACCGCGTGCTCGCGGGCGGCGGGCTCACAGCGGCGGAGCAGACCACGGTGCGGGCGGCGCTCGCCGCCGCCCGCGACACCGCGCGACCGGCCGAGGCGCGACTCGCCCAGCTCGAGTCGCCCGAGCTGCAGGCGGTGCTCGAGGCGCACCCGCTGCGCGACCTGCTCACCGTCGACGGTCCCTATCCCGTGTTCGTCGACCGGCCCCGAGCGCTCTTCGGCAGCTGGTACGAGCTGTTCCCCCGCTCGGAGGGCGCGAGCTTCGACCCCGAGACGGGCGAGGTGGTCAGCGGCACCTTCCGCACCGCGGCCGAGCGGCTGCCCGCCGTCGCGGCGATGGGTTTCGACGTCGTCTACCTGCCGCCGATCCACCCCATCGGCGAGGTCAACCGCAAGGGCCCCAACAACACGGTCCTTCCCGAGGGCGAGCCCACTCCCCCGGACTGGAAGGGCTCGCCCTGGGCGATCGGCAGCAAGGACGGCGGCCACGACGCCGTGCACCCCGACCTCGGCACGATCAAGGACTTCGACGCCTTCGTCGCGGCCGCCAAGGCGCTCGACCTCGAGGTGGCGCTCGACCTGGCCCTGCAGTGCGCCCCGGACCACCCCTGGGTCGAGGCCCACCCCGAGTGGTTCACGACGCGCGCCGACGGCTCGATCGCCTACGCGGAGAACCCCCCGAAGAAGTACCAGGACATCTATCCCGTCAACTTCGACAACGACCCCGCCGGCATCTCGGCTGAGGTGCTGCGCGTCGTGCGCCACTGGATGGACCACGGGGTGCGGATCTTCCGCGTCGACAACCCGCACACCAAGCCGGTCGCGTTCTGGCAGTGGCTGCTGGCCGAGGTCCGGCGCACCGATCCCGACGTGCTCTTCCTCGCCGAGGCGTTCACCAAGCCGCCGATGCTGCAGACCCTCGGCGCGGTCGGCTTCCACCAGTCCTACACCTACTTCACCTGGCGGACCGAGAAGGTCGACGTGGAGGACTACCTGCGCGAGGTCTCGCAGGAGTCCGCGCACCGGATCCGGCCGAACTTCTTCGTCAACACCCCGGACATCCTCCACGAGTTCCTGCAGTACGGCGGTCCGGGCGCGTTCCGGATCCGGGCCGTGCTCGCCGCGATGTCCTCCCCGACCTGGGGCATGTACGCCGGCTACGAGCTCGGCGAGCACGTCGCGGTGCGGCCCGGCAGCGAGGAGTACCTCGACTCGGAGAAGTACCAGATCCGGGTGCGGGACTGGGATGCCGCCGCCAGCACTGCGAACGGCAGCGGGCTGACGTCGTACATCACCCGGCTCAACGAGATCCGACGGGCGCACCCGGCGCTCCAGCTGCTGCGCAACCTGCGGCTGCACACCGCCGACGACGACCACGTGATCTGCTGGTCCAAGACCGCGGCCGCGGGGGCCGGGCACGACCGGGTCGTCGTCGTGCTCAGCCTCGACCCGCACCAGGCCCGCGAGTCGATGGTCCACCTCGACCTGGCCGCCCTCGGCCTCGAGCCGGGCACGTCGTTCACCGTCCACGACGAGCTCACCGGGAGCGAGTGGACCTGGGGCGAGCACAACTACGTCCGGCTCGATCCGGCACAGCCGGCGCACATCCTGACCGTGAAGGGAACCGCATGAGCCACCCCAGGGAGACCGGAGCCCCGACCGGCTCCACCAGCAGGAGCGTCGTCCTCAACGACGAGCCGGAGTGGTTCCGCACCGCGGTCTTCTACGAGGTCCTCGTCCGGTCGTTCCGCGACTCCAACGCCGACGGCACCGGCGACTTCCGCGGGCTGACCGAGAAGCTCGACTACCTGCAGTGGCTCGGCGTCGACTGCCTGTGGGTGCCGCCGTTCTTCACCTCGCCCCTGCGCGACGGCGGCTACGACGTCAGCGACTACACCGGCATCCTCCCCGAGTGCGGCACCGTGGACGACTTCCACGCCTTCCTCGACGCCGCCCACGAGCGCGGGATCCGGGTGATCATCGACTTCGTCATGAACCACACCAGCGACGCGCACCCGTGGTTCCAGGCCTCGCGCAGCGACCCGGACGGGCCCTACGGCGACTTCTACGTGTGGTCCGACACCGACGAGCTCTACGAGGACGCGCGGATCATCTTCGTCGACACCGAGCCGTCCAACTGGACCTGGGACCCGGTCCGCGGGCAGTACTACTGGCACCGCTTCTTCCACCACCAGCCGGACCTCAACTTCGACAACCCCGAGGTCCACGACGCGATGCTGGAGGCCATGGCGTTCTGGCTCGACATGGGCCTCGACGGCTTCCGCCTCGACGCGGTGCCCTACCTCTACGAGCGTCCCGGCACCAACGGGGAGAACCTTCCCGAGACCCATCAGTTCCTCAAGAAGGTCCGGCGCTTCGTCGACGACAACTACCCGGGCCGGGTCCTGCTCTGCGAGGCCAACCAGTGGCCGACCGACGTGGTGGAGTACTTCGGCGACCCCGAGGTGGGCGACGAGTGCCACATGGCCTTCCACTTCCCGGTCATGCCGCGCATCTTCATGGCGGTGCGACGCGAGTCGCGCTTCCCCATCTCGGAGATCATGGCGCAGACGCCGGACATCCCGGCCGGCTGCCAGTGGGGCATCTTCCTGCGCAACCACGACGAGCTCACCCTGGAGATGGTCACCGACGAGGACCGCGACTACATGTGGGGCGAGTACGCCAAGGACCCCCGGATGAAGGCCAACATCGGCATCCGGCGGCGGCTGGCTCCGCTTCTCGACAACGACACCAACCAGATCGAGCTGTTCACCGCGCTGCTCCTCTCGCTGCCCGGCTCGCCGGTGCTGTACTACGGCGACGAGATCGGCATGGGCGACAACATCTGGCTCGGTGACCGCGACGGCGTGCGCACCCCCATGCAGTGGACGCCCGACCGCAACGCCGGGTTCTCCTCGGCCACGCCCGGCAAGCTGCACCTGCCGGCCATCCAGGACCCGGTCTACGGCTACCAGAGCGTCAACGTGGAGGCACAGCTGGAGAACCCCTCCTCGCTGCTGCACTGGACCCGCCGCATGATCCACATCCGCCGCCAGCACGACGCCTTCGGGCTCGGCACGTTCACCGACCTGGGCGGCTCCAACCCGACCGTGCTGTCGTACGTCCGCGAGCTGCCGGGCACGGGCGCCACCGCCGCGGACGCGGCTGCCGAGGAGGACGTCATCCTGTGCGTGAACAACCTCTCCCGGTTCCCCCAGCCCGTCGAGCTCGACCTGCGCAGGTTCGAGGGGCGGGTCCCGGTGGAGCTGCTGGGCGGGGTCCCCTTCCCCCGGATCGGGGAGCTCCCGTATCTCCTGACGCTCAGCGGGCACGGCTTCTACTGGTTCCGGCTCACGGATCCGGAGACGACAGGGAGGCCCGTGCTGTGACGACGTCCCTCCTCGCCCCCTTCCTCGAGCGGAGCCGCTGGTTCGGCGGCAAGGGCCGCGCGTTCGCGGTCACCGGGACCCGCGAGCTCGACCGCCTGGCGCCGGGACCGACCGGGCCGGAGGTGGTGCTGCTCCTGGTCGAGGTGACCTACGACGACACGGGCGAGCACGAGCTCTACCAGGTCCCGCTCGCGCTGTACGACGAGCCGCAGGAGCGCCTCGACCACGCCGAGGTGGGCCGGTGGCCCGACGAGGCCGGCCGCCTCGCCTATGACGCGGCGCACGACCGGACCGCGATGTCGCTGTTCCTTCGCGCGTTCGGCGAGCACCCCGGGTTCGTCCGCCTGCCCGGCCACGACCTCGATGTCGACGCGGTCGGGAGCCTGTTCAGCGGTGAGCAGTCGAACTCCTCGGTGCTCTTCGGCGAGGACTCGGTGCTCAAGCTGTTCCGCCGGGTCACCCCCGGCGAGAACCCCGACATCACCACGCACCGGGTGCTCACCGAGGCCGGCTCCCCGCACATCGCCCAGCTGTACGGCTGGATCGAGATCGACGAGCTGCAGCTCGGCATGCTGCAGCAGTTCCTGCGCACGGCCAGCGACGGCTGGGACCTGGCCCTGGCCAGCGTCCGCGACCTCTTCGCGGAGGCCGACCTGCATGCCGAGGAGGTCGGCGGCGACTTCGCCAGCGAGGCGGCCCGGCTGGGGACGGCGCTCGGCGACGTGCACGCCCAGCTGCGCGCCTCCTTCCCCACCTCCACCGTCGCCGGCGACGAGCTCGCCGCGGCGATGAGCGACCGGCTCGCGGCCGCGCTCGACGTCGTCCCGGCGCTGACGGCGTATGCCGACGCGGCCCGCGCGGTCTTCGCGGGCGTGGCGCGGCTGGAGGAGGTGCCCGTCCAGCGGATCCACGGCGACCTGCACCTGGGCCAGACCCTGCGCACCGTGCTCGGCTGGAAGCTCGTCGACTTCGAGGGCGAGCCCGCCAAGCCCCTCACCGAGCGGCTGCTGCCCGACTCGCCGTGGCGCGACGTGGCGGGCATGTTGCGCTCCTTCGACTACGCGCCCCACGCGGTCGCTGAGTCGATGCCCGAGGAGGATCCGGACGTCCTGCACCAGCGCGGCGTGCGGGCCGACGAGTGGGCCCGTCGCAACCGCAAGGCGTTCCTGGCGTCGTACTGCGGTGAGGGCGGACTCGGCGACGCCGACCGGGCCCTGCTGACGGCATACGTGGTCGACAAGGCGGTCTACGAGTGCGTCTACGAGGCGCGCAACCGGCCGACCTGGCTGCCGATCCCGCTGGCGGGCGTGGCGCGACTGACCGCCGGCTGACCGCTCGCTGTCGTCTGCACGGGATCTGCACATCTCCCGTGCACCTCCTGCCCCGCCGGGCGCCTAGCGTGCGGGGCATGAGCCCCTCGAAGACCTGGTACGCCGCCGGCGCGGCGCTCGCGCTCGGCACCACGCTCGTCATCGCCTTCGGCATCGCCGCCCTCGGCATCGTGGGCGACGGCGGCCCGCCGGACCTGCTCTACGTCGGCGCCCTGCTGGTCGGCGCGGCCGGTGCCGCCCTTGCCCGGCTGCGGGCGCACGGCATGGCCGTCGCGCTCGGTGCGACGGCCGCCGCGGTCCTGCTCGCCGGCGCGGTCGCCGTCGCGTCCGGCCTCGCCGAGGACGGGCAGACCCTGGACGTCCTCTGGCTGAGCGGCGGCTTCGCCGCCCTGTTCGCGGTCGCGGCGTGGGCCTTCCAGCGCTCCACCGCCGTCAGGTAGCGCTCGGGTCGAGACATCTCGCTCCGCCGCACAACCGATCGGGCCGCGAGTCGCATCAAGGGGTCATGGAGACCCTCGGGAGCGCACCGCCTCCGGCATCCTTCGTCCAGGAGGTGCTGGTGGACGACGAGAAGGACTACGCCGACCTGTTCGCGGCGCAGTGGCCACGGCTGTACCGGGTGGCGCGCGCCGTCGCCGACGACGACGCGACCGCCGAGGACGCCGTGCAGGCGGCGTTCGCGCGGGCCTACGCGTCGTGGGGCCGGGTCCGGCGTGCCGACCGTCTCGAGGCGTACCTGCGGCGGATGGTCCTCAACGAGGTCCTGGGCCTGCGCCGCAAGGCGTGGTCACGGCGCGAGCGACCCCAGGAGTCGGTGGACACCCGGATCGTCGTGGCCGACCACGAGGAGGTGGTGACCGAGCGGGACCGCACCTGGGCCGCCGTGCGCGCGCTGCCTCCGCGCCAGCGGGCCGTGATCGTGCTGCGCTACTACGAGGACCTCAGCGAGCAGCAGATCGCCGAGGCGCTCGGGTGCTCCCGCGGCACGGTCAAGTCCCAGGCCTCGGCCGCCCTCGCCAGCCTGCGCCGCAGTGGCGCCTTCACCCCGGGAGACGACGCATGAGCAACGACCTGAGCGACCTTCTCACCGAGCGGCTGGACGACCTTCCGGTGCCGCCGCCCGACCTCGAGGCCGCCCGAGCGGCGGGACGTCGGCTGCGTCGGCGGCGACGTACGGCGGCCTTGGGCGGCGCGTGCGCGGTCGTCGCGGCCGCGGTCGGACTCAGCGCCACGCTCTCGGTCGTGCGCGGCGGGGACGGCGGGGAGCCGGCGCGCGACCCGGCCTACGCCTCCGTCGGGCCGCTGGACTTCAGTGCGGGTGCCCGGGCGTTCGCCGATCCGGGGGTGGAGATCCATCTCGGCGGGCGGACCTTCGACTACGGCGACCTGACCTATCTCGACACCGACGCCGTCGCGACGCCGCAGGGCATCGTCTTCTTCGACGCGGGCCGCCCCATGCTGCTCGACGCCCGCGGCGACGTCTCCCGCTTGGTGGACGGCCCCCTCGACGGCCCCGAGGGCTTCCACCCCACCGCGAAGGTCGACCGCGACGGCCGGCTCGTGGCGTGGGCGACGCTGCGCGACGGCGTCGCGACGCTCACGGTGCGCGACCTGGTGACGGGCGAGGACGCCGGCTCGACGACGCTCTCCTGTGGCGGGTGCGACGACCTGGTCGTCGACGGGATCGACCAGGGCGCGGTGTTCGTGCGCGACGCGTCCGGGACCCGCACCTGGTCGTGGGAGAGCGACGCGTGGCGGGATTTCGCCGGGCCGAGGACCCGTGTGGCCGACGTCCGCAACGGCGTGGTGCTGCACACCGGCCCCGCTCCCGCCCACCCCGGTGACCGCACGCTCGTCAAGGGCGCCATCGACGCCCAGCTCACCCTGGACGGGCGCTACGTCCTCTACTGGAGCAGCACCCTGCGCCCGACACACCCCGAGGACGAGCCGGTCGTGCTCGCCGTCGGTCCCCGCACCATGGAGTCCGGTGTCGGCTGGTACGCCGTGGACACCGACGGCTCCATCCTCGTCGCGACCGCCGACCGCACCGTCTACGACTGCGAGCTGCTGCCCGGCAGCTGCATCGAGCTGGGCCGGCTGTCCGGCGAGGGCGGCGACCCGATGTTCATCGGCGTCGACATGTAGCGCGGCGCGCCGCTCGGCCGCGGCCCTCTCCGTCGCGGGCGGAGTGCCGTCTGAGACGATCGCGCATGCCTCTCACGAACCCATGGCTCGCGGGCCCGGCGCCCCACAACACCCTGCCTCGCGAACAGCTCGAGGAGCGCATCCTCCACCTGCTCTCTACCCAGAACGTCGCGGTGATCGCGACGGTGAACCCCGACGGGTCGCCCGCGGCGACGCCGGTGCGGTACTTCAGCCTCGGGATGGAGGTCTTCTACACGAGCTGGAACGCCTCCCCGAAGTCGCGGAACCTCGCCCGAGACCCTCGCGTCTCCGTCGGGATCGTGGCGCCGCTGGTCGGCCAAGCCCGCAGTCGCGGTGCCCAGCTCTTCGGCACCGCTCGGACCGTCGAGCGCGACCACGCCGACGCGGACGCCTACTGGGAGGCGGTGCGCTGGCAGGCGGACCACGTCGAGCGCGGACGCTCCCTCGCGGCTCCCCCGACCGACCCGCTGACCGTCATCACGCCGGACCGGATCGTCTACACGGAGCACTGGCTGCGTCGTAGCGGCTTCGCGCCGCGGCAGACCTGGCGGGCCTGACCCGGGGTCCGGGCGCCCCGTCGTCCTACAGCAGCTCCACCGGCTCCCGCTCCCCGACGCCGGCCACGGCGCAGTCCCGGTCCTCGAGCGCGCAGTGCCAGGCCCAGCACAGCTGCCCGGCGCCCACCCCGATCAGCGCGGCGACCGCGAAGCCGAGGGCCGACCCGAGAAGGGGGACGACGGCGACCGCGGTGACCGCGTTGAGCACGAGCGCGAGGAACGAGGCGAGGGAGACGACTGCGCCGCGGCGGGTCGGGAAGCGGTCGAGCAGCATCAGCTGGAGGGTCGGGTAGGTAACGCCGTTGCCGAGGGCGACGAGCGAGACCCCGAGGACGGCCCACGGCATCTCGTCGCCGGCGCCGAGGGCGGCGACCACCACGCCGAGCACGCCTCCCGCGAAGGACGTGGTGCAGCCCAGCGAGACGAGGCGCCGCGCTGACATCCGCCCGGCGGCACGTCCGCACAGCCAGGAGCCGAGCATCATCGAGCCGATCATCGGGACGAACAGCTTCCAGAAGTCGAGCTCGCCCTGGCCGAGGACGTCGACCACGAACACCGCGGCGCCTCCGATGTAGAGGAACTGGGCGCCGAAGATGAGCGCGGTCGCCCAGCCCAACCGGTGGAAGGCGCCGACGCGGCCCACCGCGAGCAGGCCGCCGAGCACGGCGCCGACGCGCAGCGGCACCCGCCGCTCGCGCGGATGGGTCTCGGGCAGCAGGAGCACCACGGCGAGCACGAGCAGCACGCCCAGCCCGGCCTGGAAGCCGAAGATCAGGGGCCACGGCCCCACCTGGAGCAGCGCGCCGCCGAGGAGGGGCCCGATCGCGGGCGCGATCCCGAAGATGATGGCGACCCGGCTCATCAGCCGCTGCGCCTGTGCGCCCTCGAAGAGGTCACGGATCACGGTGCGGCTGACGATCGTCGCGCCACCCGCGCTGAGGCCCTGCAGGGCGCGGAAGCCGAGCAGCAGCGGCAGGCTGTCGGCGACGGCGCAGCCGAGAGAGGCGAGGACGTAGACGGCGATCCCCGCCACCATCACCGGACGGCGACCCACCGCGTCGGAGATCGGGCCGTGGAAGACGCTCATCAGCGCGAACGCGGCGAGGTAGACGGTGACCACCAGCTGCAGCGCGCCGGTGTCGACGTCGAGGTCGCGGCCCATCTCCGGGAACGCCGGGAACGGCGTGTCGATGCTGAACGGACCGATCATCGACAGCGCCGCCAGGACGGCCGGGACGAGGACGGCGTAGCGCCACCCGATGCGTTCGCTCACGTGCGCATCATCCACCACGCGTTAGACTCGGATGGATGCCGCACGCTGAGCGCAGCACGTCCCGTCCCGGTCCCACCCCGTCCACCCTCGGGGAGATCGACCTCCACCTGATCGCGGAGGGTCGACACGAGCTCCTGTGGCACGTCCTCGGTGCCCACGTCCACGAGGATCCGGAGCCAGGCACCAGCTTCGTGGTCTGGGCTCCCAACGCCCGCAATGTCAGCGTCGTCGGCGACTTCAACGGCTGGGACGGCAACGCCCACCGGATGGTCGCCGTGGGCTCTGGCCTGTGGGAGGTGTTCGTGCCGGGCGTCGGCTCGGGTGCGTCGTACAAGTACGTCGTGGAGGGGGCCGACGGCCTGTGGCGCCATAAGGCCGACCCGATGGCGTTCTACGCCGAGGCACCGCCCGCCACCGCGTCCCGCGTCTTCGCCAGCAGCCACGAGTGGCAGGACGACGCCTGGATGGCCGCCCGCGCCGGACGCCAGCCGGTCAACGAGCCGATGGCCACCTACGAGCTCCATCTCGGCTCGTGGAAGCGGCACCCCGACGGCTCGTTCTGGTCCTACGACGAGCTGGCCGCGGACCTGCCCGCCTATCTCGCCGACCTCGGCTTCACCCATGTCGAGCTGATGCCGGTCATGCAGCACCCCTTCGGCGGCTCGTGGGGCTACCACGTGACGTCGTACTTCGCCCCCGACGCGCGCTACGGAGACCCCGACGGCTTCCGCCGGCTCGTCGACGCGCTCCACGCGGCCGGCATCGCGGTCATCCTGGACTGGGTGCCGGGCCACTTCGCCACCGACGACTGGGCGCTGGTGCGCTTCGACGGCACTCCGCTCTACGAGCACCCCGACCCGCGGCGCGGGTGGCACCCGGAGTGGGGCTCCCACATCTTCGACTTCGGCCGCCCCGAGGTCCGCAACTTCCTGGTCGCCAACGCGCTCTACTGGCTCGAGGAGTTCCATGTCGACGGCCTGCGCGTCGACGGCGTCGCCTCGATGCTCTACCTCGACTACGGCCGCAAGGACGGCGAGTGGAGCCCCAACCGGCACGGGGGCCACGAGCACCTGGAGGCCGTGCAGTTCCTCCAGGAGCTCAACGCCACGGCGTACAAGCGGGTCCCGGGGATCGTGACCATCGCCGAGGAGTCGACCGCCTGGCCGGGCGTCACCGGGGCCACATCCGGCGGGGGGCTCGGCTTCGGCTTCAAGTGGAACATGGGCTGGATGCACGACACCCTGCGCTACCTCGCGCACGACCCCGTGCACCGCTCCTACCACCACGGGGAGATGGCCTTCTCCCTCGTCTACGCCTTCTCCGAGAACTACGTGCTCCCCCTCAGCCACGACGAGGTGGTGCACGGCAAGGGCTCCCTGCTGCGCAAGATGCCCGGAGACCGCTGGCAGCAGCTCGCGACCCTGCGCGCCTATCTCGCCTACATGTGGGCCCACCCCGGCAAGCAGCTGGTCATGATGGGCATCGAGCTGGCCCAGGAGACCGAGTGGGCCGAGGCCCGCGAGCTCGACTGGTGGCTGCTGCAGAAGCCCGACCACGCCGGGATGCACGTGTTCGTGCGCGACCTCAACGCGCGCTACCGCGAGGAGCCGGCACTGTGGCGGCTCGACAACGACCCGGCGGGCTTCGCCTGGATCGACGCCCAGGACGCCGGGCACAACGTGTTCTCCTTCGTCCGCCGCTCCGGCGACCCCGGCACGCCGGACCTGGTGTGCGTCACGAACTTCGCCGCGGTCCCGCACGACTACCGCCTCGGCCTGCCGGCCGCCGGCGAGTGGGTCGAGCTGCTCAACACCGACGCCACGGCGTACGGCGGCAGCGGCGTCGGCAACCTCGGCGTGGTCCGTGCCCGCGAGGCCGGGCCGCTCGAGTCCGGCGCTCCCGGCGGGAGCCCCGCGTACGCCGACCTCGTCGTGCCGCCGCTGGCCACCGTCTGGCTCCGGGCACCGGCCGGAGACCCGGCCCCCGGCGGCTAGGGTGAGGGCGTGCCCGAGCCCGAGATCAGCCACGCGACGGTCGACGACGGGATCGCGCGGCTGACCTGGACCTCGGACCTGACCGACCGCGGCTGGCAGGCGGCCGTCGACGTCGTCCGGCGCCAGGTCGCCGCCGCGCTGACCGACCACGACCGCGTCGAGGTCAAGGTCGCCGTCGACGACGCCGAGGCCCAGCGGATCGCCACCTGGTCGGGACTGCGCCGCGAGGGCGTGCAGCGTGGGCGGACGGGCGACGTGGTCGTCTACGCCCGCCTCGTGGACGACACCCCGGTGCACGAGCCGGGAGGGTTCCGCGCCCTGCTCAACTCGTTCCTGCCGCGCAAGCGCGGGATCGGCCAGATGCTGGTGCGCGACGCGGACGGTCCCGAGCCGCGGGTCCTCATGTGCAACCTGACCTACAAGGCCGACTGGGACCTGCCCGGCGGCGTGGTCGAGGTCGGCGAGTCGCCGCGGGTCGCCGTCACGCGCGAGGTCGAGGAGGAGCTCGACCTCACCATCGAGGCGGGCCCCCTGCTGCTCACCGACTGGCTGCCACCGTGGGGCGGCTGGGACGACGCGCTGTGCCTGGTCTTCGACGGCGGCGTCCATCCCGCCTCGATCCTGCAGCGCATCGTGCCGCAGGCCCGGGAGATCAAGACCGCCGAGTTCCTGACCCTGGCCGAGGTCGACGACCGCGCGGCCGACTTCACCGCCCGGCGGGTACGTGCGGCGCTGGCGAGCCTGGCCGGGACGGGGCCGTCGTACACGGAGTCGGGTCGCTGAGCGACCCCCGCGCCCTCGCCCGCCGCTGGGCGACGAGCACGCCGGAGACCAGCACGGCGCCGCCCGCCAGCTCGCCTGCGGACGGGGTCTCGCCGAGCAGCGCCCACGCGGAGCCGATCGCGACGGGCGGCACGAGCAGGATCCACGGCACGACGGCGGCCGAGGGGTTGCGGGACAGCAGCCCGTTGAAGATCCCGTAGCCGACCAGCGAGGCGAGCCCGGCGGTGTAGAGCGTGGAGAGGGCGGCCTTCCAGCCGAACGCCGCGATGCCGTCTCCCATCGCGGCCGGCCCGTCGAGGAGCAGCGAGAGCAGCACCAGCGGGACCGGGACGACGAGGGCCGACCAGACCGTCAGCGACAGGCCGCCGGTGGCGCCCGAGGCCCGAGAGACGACATTGCCGATCGCCCACATCAGCGCGGCCATCAGGCACAGTCCGAGCGCCAGGGCCGGCACGTGGCCGCCGCGGCCCAGGCCGACGACGGCGAGCCCGACGACACCCAGCACCACGCCGGCCAGCTGGTACCGGGTCGGGCGCTCGCGGAGCACCCCGGCGGCGATGAGGATCGTCAGCACCACCTGCGCCTGGAGGACCAGGCCGGCCAGGCCCGGCGGCATGCCGGCGCCCAGGGAGACGTAGAGGAAGGCGAACTGCCCCAGCGACATGAACGTGCCCACGGCCGCGACCGTGCGCCACGGCACGGGTGGCGGTGCGATCAGGAAGACCGCGGGGACGACGACCGCGAGGAAGCGGGCGGCGAGGAAGAGCAGCGGCGGCACCTCGCCCATCCCCCAGTCGATGACGACGAAGTTGAAGCCCCAGATCACGGCCACCAGGGCAGCGAGGGACTGGTCGCGGCGGGTCACACTCCCCAGCATCGTCGCGACGACCGTGAAGCACCAGCGAATAGAACTGCATTGAAGGATGTAGCGTTGCTGCATGATCGATCTCGACGCCCTCGCCGGGCTGCGTGCGGTCGCCACCCATGGCTCGGTGGTGGGCGCGGCCGCGGCGACCGGCTACACCCCGAGCGCCATCTCCCAGCAGGTCAAGCGCCTGGAGAGGCAGACCGGTGTCCCCCTGCTCGAGCGGGTGGGTCGCGGCGTCATGCTGACCAGCCACGGACAGCACCTCGTGGACTCCGGCGAGCAGGTCCTCGCCGACCTCGAGCAGCTCGAGGCCAGCTTGCAGCAGCGCGCCGGCGTGGTCGCCGGCCGGATCCGGCTGGCGGCCTTCTCCACCGCCATGCGCGGCCTGGTCGCCCCGATCGCCCGCACCCTGAGGGACGCGCATCCCCAGCTGGAGCTGACGCTGCGCGAGGCGGAGCCCTGGGACGTCGTCGAGCTCGTCGCGACCGGGCAGGTCGAGCTCGGCATCGTGCACCGCTGGGGCGGCGTGCCGCTCGCCGTACCCGACCACGTGGCGGCGACCGCCCTGCCAGGCGACGTGGCCGACCTGATCGTGCACCGCGACGACCCGCTCGCCGGCCGCGGCCGGGTCACGCCGCACGACCTGGTCGACGTCGACTGGATCGCCACTCCCGAGGGCACGATCTGCCGCCAGTGGCTCTCCCGGATGTACGACGGCACCGGCCGTCCCCCGCGCATCGCCCACGTCTCCGGGGAGTTCGAGTCCCACCTGGCGCTGGTCCGCGCCGGGCTCGGGGTCGCCCTGGTCCCGCGGATGGGGCGGGCGGCGCTGGGCGCCGACCTGGTCGCCGTACCGGTGGCGGAGCCGGAGCCGGTCCGCCTCGTCGACGCCCTCCACCGCCGGACCATGGCCGACTCCCCCGCCGTCCGCGCCGTCCTCGACGCCTTCCACTCCTGACGAGGTGTGACTCGTGGGTCAGCCGAAGAACGCCTGGCCGCCGTCGAGGGGGATGGTGGCGCCGGTGAGATAGCCCAGGTCGCTGCCGACCAGGGCGACCACCGCGCGACCGATGTCGAGCTCGCAGTCGCCGATGCGGCCCATCGGGATGGTGGCGACGAACTCCGCCGCCTCCTCGGGATGGCGCTCCGTCCAGCGCCTCAGGCCGGGCGACAGGGCGTGCGGCGCGATGCTGTTGGCGCGGATGCCGTCGCGTGCCCACTCGACGGCAGCGGTCCGGGTGAGCGCCCGGACCGCCTGCTTGGCCGCCGCGTAGACGCCGTACGTCGCAGGGTCCCAGCGGACCATCGCGGAGGTGACGAGGTTGACGATGTGGCCGTCCCCCCGCGCCGCCAGGTGGGGATGACAGGACCTCATGAAGGCCAGCGTCGCGAGCGGGCCGGACGCGAAGCTCTGGGCCACGGCGTCGTCGTCGAGCGTCAGCAGCGGACCGAAGGCGCCCGTGTACGCGTTGTTCACCAGGATGTCGACCCCGCCCAGGGCGTCGACGACGGCGGCCACCGTCCCGGGGATGGCGGCGGTCTCGACGATGTCGCAGACGAACGCCTCGGCACGGACGCCGCGCTCCCGGACGAGGGCGCAGGTCGACTCCAGGGTCGCAGCCGTCCGGCCGACCACCGCGATGTCGGCCCCCTCGGCGGCCAGGGCCAGGGCGATGCCCTGCCCGACGCCCTGCCCAGCGCCCGTCACCAGCGCCACCCGTCCGTCCAGCGTTCCCATCGCGGCCTCCTCCACCCGGCCGCACCCTGCGGCTCGGCCGCCATCGTGCTGGTCTCGCGTGCGCAGGGCGGCCCAGCTCCTGCTCAGCGGTACACGAGGCGCGCCAGACGGTCCCGGTCCCGCAGTCAGCGGGGTGCGGACTCCAGCGCCTCGCGAGCCAGGTACGTCGCCCCGGCCACGGCGGCGGGCATCACCAGGATCCCGCCGAGGGGGACCAGGAAGCAGGCCTGGACGCACACGCCGAAGCCGAGCATGGCACCGCGGTGGCGGCGCATCAGGGCGGCACGGGCCGCGCGGTCCATCCCGCGGGCCTCGAGCGGGCGGGAGACCAGCTCACCGGCCAGCAGCCGGCCGGCGACGACCAGACCGAGGACCGCGCCCACGACGGAGCCGACCACGGGCAGCAGGCCGACGGCGAACACGCCGAGCGCGGTGAGCATGCCGAACAGCACCAGCACGATGCCGTCCAGCGCGCCGCGCAGCCAGCCGACGCCGTGGTCGGGGACGTCCCCGCCGAGGGAGAGCTCGACCTCCTTCCAGATCTTCTCGTAGAAGGGGTCGCCGACGGCGAGCGTCAGCCCGGTGAAGGTGACGACCGCGAGCATGGCGCCGCCCACGAGCACCAGGAGGTAGAGCGCCCCGCGGAGCAGTCCGCGCACGGCGTCGTTCCAGTCGTCCGCGAACGGCGTCGCCCAGCCGATCAGGTCGTCGGCGTACAGCAGGAGGGCGACGAGCAGCGCTGCGACCGCGACGGCGACGAGGAGCGCGGGCAGGATGCCGAGGAGCATCAGCCGCGGCCGGTCCCGCCACAGCCGCAGGCCGCGGAGCAGGAAGCCGGCACCGCGCCCGAAGCCCATGCCGACCACCGGAGTCGGACCCGCGCTCAGAAGAGCGCCGACGCCAGGGCCTGCCGGCCCTTGAGTACCCGAGGGTCGTCGTTGCCGACGGCGCCGAACAGGCCGATGAGGTGCTCCCGCGCGCGGTCCCGCTCCTTGCCCGAGGTACGACGGACCAGCTCGACCAGGCGCGCGAAGGCGTCCTCGACGTGGCCGCCGAGCATGTCGAGGTCGGCGACCATGGTCTGCGCGTCCACGTCGTCCGGGTTCGCGGCGGCCGCGGCGCGCGCCGCGTTGAGGTCGACGCCCTGGGTGCGCTGGAGGACCTTGGCCATCGCGAGGCCGGCGGCGGCCTCGTGGTCGGCGGGGTTGCCGTCGACCAGCTTCTGGTACTCGGCGACCGCCCGGTCGATGTCGCCCGCGGCGAGCGCGTCCTGGGCCGGCGCATAGCGGGGGTCGACCTCGGGCTCCTCGCCCTCCGCGACCTCGGCCCCGCCGGCGGCGCCGAAGGAGTTGGGCTGGTGCCGGCCCGTGATGCCCTGCGCGGTCAGCTGCTGGGCGAGCTGGTTGAACAGTGCGCGGATGTCGTCGATCGGCGCGGCGCCGGGGATCGGCTGGGTGGCCGGGCGCCCGTCGAGGAGCACCAGCATGAGCGGCACCTGCGGGATCTGCATCGCCTGCGCGATCTGCGGGACGGCGTCCACGTCGATCGTCGCGGCGAGGAAGCGGCCGTCGTACTCGTCGGCGACCGTCGCGACGTCGCGGGCGAGCTGGGCGCTCTCCGGGGACTGCGAAGGCGACGCGAAGACCAGCACCACCGGTGCGGTCATCGACGCCTCGAGCACGGCCTGGAAGTTCGCCTCGTCCACGGCGACGGAGTACGCCGAGGTCGAGCCACCGCCGGTGCCGGAGCCGCCCCCCGCGGACCCCGACGCGCCACCGCCAGCGGCGGGCGGGGGCGTGCGCTTCAGCGCGGACAGGTCGATCGCACCGGGACGGGAGAACGGCTGCTGCGTCATGGACGCAATCCTACGAAGCCGCGGCCCGCGAGGCTCAGTTGGGGACGCGGGGACCGCGCAGGCCGGACCGCTGGACGACGCGCTGGATGGCGAGGTCTCGCTCGTCGGGCCGCCCCACGTAGCGGATGTCGCGCAGACCCTGTTCCTGGGCGGCCGACTCGAAGCAGAAGTGCCCGAAGCCGAGCAGCCGGCCGTGCAGCGGCTTCTTCACGGAGATGTCGAGGATCCGGCTCAGGGGCATGGTCGCCAGGCTCTGCGAGAGCACTCCGTGCACGCGGAAGACGCGCATGTTCGTGATGACGAAGCGGTCCCGGAGGACCCCGAGCGCCATCCAGGCCGACCGCACCAAGAGGACGACGGCGACCACGATGAGCAGCCAGGCGACGTGCACCGAGACGACCCAGCTTGCTACCAGGAGGACCAGCGCGAGCGTGGTCTCCAGCGCGGGGCGGACGTAGGCGAACCAGTGGTGGGTCACCTCGTCGACGACCACCTCGCCCTCCTCGCGAAGGAGGTGCTTGCCGATCCTCGGGTCACCGAGCCGGGTGACGACGCCGGAGACGAAGGACATGGCGACCGGCAGCGTCCGCGGGTCAGTCCATCGCGCCGACGAAGTCGATGACCCCGTCGAACGCCTGGGTCGTCAGGTCCCACCCGTTGGTCGCCGCCGACTTGGAGGTGTCGGCGAGGCCGGCCGGGTCGGTGAACATCCAGAACCCGAGGAACACGACCACCACGAGCGCGACCAGCTTCTTGGTGTCCATGTGCGGGCGTCTCCATCCGTGTGCGGCGCGTGCCCCTCGAGGCACAGATCCCCACATTGGTACCAAAGCCACCGGGGGTCGCCGGGGAGGCGCGCCCGGCTCAGGGACAGGTGACCCCGTCGAGCCCGTTGTCCTGCGTGGCCGCCGGCATCGTCCCCCCGCGCAGCCAGGCGCCGAAGAACCCGCCGAGGCTCTCCCCCGACACGGTCGCGGCGAGCGCCTCGAACTGCTCCACGGTGGCGTTGCCGTCGTGGTGGTCGGCGACCCACCGCCGCAGGAGGGCGTCGAAGTCGACCGGGCCGATGCGCTTGCGCAGCGCGGCGAGCACCATGGCTCCGCGGTCGTAGACCGCGCCGTCGAAGATGCTGTCGCGACCGGGGTTCGAGAGGTCGAGCCGCCAGAACGCAGAGCTGGGCGTGCGGCAGTTGCGCGCCCACATCCGCGCGAGGAAGGCGTCCACGCTCTCCCCACCGTGCGCCGCGGCGTAGTCGGCCTCCATGTAGGTCGCGAAGCCCTCGTTGAGCCAGATGTCGCGCCAACGCCGGACCGCGACGCTGTCGCCGAACCACTGGTGGGCGAGCTCGTGGACCATCACGCCGGGATAGATCCACCGTCCGTACGTCGGCCGCGACTGGTTCTCCAGCGCGAAGCCCACGTCGAGGCCGGTGACGAGTCCCCCGGTCGTGGCGAAGGGGTAGGGACCCAGCCGGCCCTGGAGCCAGTCGGTGATCGCGCCGGAGCGCGCCAGCATCGCGCGCACCTGCCGACGCTGCCGGGGCTCGATGCCCTTCGAGACCGCGTTGTAGAACGGGATGCCCGCCGCGCTGGTGCCGGTGTCGACGGCGTAGCGGCCCGCGGCGAAGAAGGCCAGGTAGGTCGCCATCGGGTCGCTCATCCGCCAGTGGGTGGTGGCGAGGCCGCGCTTGACGGTGCGCCCGACCCGGACCCCGTTGCTCACCGCCTTCCGGTCCTTGGGCACGGTGACCCGGACGTCGAAGGTCGCCTTGTCGCTGGGGTGGTCGTTGGACGGGAACCACCACGGCGCCATGTGGGGCTGGTTCATGGCGACGACCTCGGAGCGGCTCGCCAGCCAGTTGCGCTCGCCGGCGTAGCCGTAGGACGCGGGGCGGCCGGCGTACCTGACGACCACGGTGAACCGCGTCCCCGCGGCGATCGGGGCCTTCGGGCGCACGCGCAGCTCGTGACGGCCCGCCTTGCGGAACCTCGCTCGGCGCCCGTCGACCCGCACCGAGGTCGCGGGCAGCAACAGGTCGAGGGAGAAGCTGGTCAGGTCGGAGCTCGCGGCCATCGTGACGGCGGTGCGGCCGGTGAGCCGTCCGGAGGCGAAGTCGTAGCGCACCTTGATCCGGTAGTGCAGGGCGTCCGTGCCCCCGTTGCCGTCCTTGGGCCAGTACGGGTCCGGCCCCAGCGCGGAGCCCGCGTCGGACCGGTCGGCGCGCGCGGCGGGCAGCCCTGAGGTCGTCGCGAGCACGGGCAGGCACAGGAGCAGGGCGAGGAGGACCACGAGACGGCGCACCGGGTCAATGTACGCCGCCGTAAATGCGTTGCGGAGCCGCTTCGTCGCCCGGCAGGCTGGACCCGTCCCGTCCGCGCGCCCGCGGGCCCGTCGAGAGGAGCGTGACATGTCGATCGTTGTCGTCGGCCTGCCCTCAGTCCGCACCCTCTCGACCCCGAGGAACCACCGTGTCCCAGGAGAACCTCTCCACCGCTGACCTCAGCGACAGCACCACCGACCTCGACCCCCGCTTCGTCTTCGAGTACACCGCCTACGACGACCTCGACGACGGCCAGCGCTGGTCCACCTGGCTCGACGTCGAGCCACTGTCCCGCGGCCCCGAGCCGCGCCCCGACTGGGTCGTCACGTCCCAGGGGGCGGTCGACACCGAGCTCGGCATCCTGAAGACCGGCAAGGAGGCCGACGTCTTCCTGCTCGACCGCACCGACCCGCACGACCCCGAGCAGAGCGTCGTGATGGCCGCGAAGCGCTACCGCTCCCCCGAGCACCGCACCTTCCACCGCTCCGCCGCCTACACCGAGGGGCGCAGCATGAAGCGCTCCCGCGACGAGCGGGCGATCAAGCGCAAGAGCACCTTCGGCCGCGAGGTCGCCGCCGGCGAGTGGGCGGCCTCGGAGTGGACGGCGCTCAACCGCTGCTGGTCGCTCGGGCTGCCGGTCCCCTATCCGGTCCAGATCGACGGCACGGAGATCCTCATGGAGTGGATCACCGTCGACGGTCCGGACGGGCCGCAGACCGCTCCCCGGCTGGCGCAGACCCGGCCCGAGCCCGCGCTGCTCGCGTCCTACTACGACCAGCTGCGCGAGGCCATGGGGACGCTCGTGCGTTCCGGGCTGGTGCACGGCGACCTGTCGCCGTACAACATCCTGGCGGCCGGCGAGCGGCTGGTCGTCATCGACCTGCCCCAGCTGGTCGACCTTGTCGGCAACGTCCAGGGGTTCGACTTCCTGCTGCGCGACTGCACCAACGTGTGCACGTGGTTCGCGCGGCGCGGACTGGAGGTCGATCCGCAGGACCTGTTCGGGGAGCTGATGGCCCAGGCGTTCTGAGGGCGGGCCGCGCCGCTCACCCGAGGAGCGCGCGCACCCGGTCGTGGTAGCCGGGCGGCTCGAGCAGGAAGGAGTCGTGTCCCCACGGGGACGCGAGCTCGACGTGGTCCACCTGCGCGCCGCGGGCGCGCAGGTGGTCGCGGATCCGCAGCGAGTGGGCCGTGGGGAAGCGCCAGTCGGAGTCGAAGGACACCAGCCCGAAGCGGGTGGACGGTACGACGTCCGGGTGGGCGCCGAACGGGTCGAAGTAGTCCATCGGCCGGGTCAGGTGGAGATAGGACAGCGCGTCGAAGCGCTGGAGGAAGCTCTCGCCCTGGTGCTGGAGGTAGTGCTCGACCGCGAAGTCGGCCTCCAGCCGCTTGTCGGTGCCGGTCGTGTCCCGGACGTGCCCGAACTTCGCGTCGAGCGACGTCCCCGAGACATAGGTGATGTGGGCCATCATCCGGGCGACCTTGAGCCCGTGGCGGGGCGTGACGCCGTGCTCGGCGTACCGGCCGCCGTGGAAGTCGGGGTCCTCGAGGATCGCGGCGCGGGCCACCGCGGAGAACGCGATGTTCTCGGTCGTGAGCCGCGAGCTCGCGGCGACGACGACGGCGCGGTCGATCCGGTCGGGCTCCTGGAGCGCCCACTCCAGCACCTGCATGCCGCCGAGCGAGCCGCCGACGGCCGCGTGCAGCCGCTCGATGCCGAGCCGGTCGAGCAGGGCGCGGTGGGCCGCGACGAGGTCGGCGACCTCGAGGGTCGGGAAGTCCGGTCCGTAGGCCCGCCCGGTCCGCGGGTCGGTCGACGACGGGCCGGTCGTGCCGGAGCAGCCGCCGAGCAGGTTCGCGCAGACCACGAAGAAGCGGTCGGTGTCGACCGCCTTGCCGGGACCGACCAGGTTGTCCCACCACCCCGGCCGGCGCGCGCCGGGGTGCCAGCCGGCGGCGTGGGCGTCGCCGGTGAGGGCGTGGCACACGAACACCGCGTTGTCGCGGGCGGGCGCGAGCGCGCCGTAGGTCTCGTAGGCGACCTCGACGTGGGACAGCTCCGCACCGGAGGCCAGCACCAGCGGGCCGTGCTGCGTGAGCACGGCCCGCCGGGTGCGGACGAGCCCGACCGATCCGGCCGTGGCGGGACCGGCGAGGCTCACTTGGCCGCGATCAGGGCCTGCTCGAGGTCGGCGATGATGTCGTCGACGTTCTCGATGCCCACCGAGAGCCGGACCAGGTCCTCGGGCACGCCGGCCGCCTCGAGCTCCTCGGGCGTGAGCTGCGAGTGCGTCGTGGTCGCGTTGTGCACGGCCAGCGACTTGGCGTCGCCGATGTTGACCAGGTGGCTGAACAGCTCGAGGGCCTCGATGAACCGGCGGCCGCCGTCGCGCCCGGACTTCAGCCCGAACGAGACCAGCCCGCCGTAGCCCTTGCCGGTGAAGAGCCGGTTGGCCAGCGCGTGCGACGGGTCGCTCTCCAGCCCCGGATAGCTCACCCAGGCGACCGCGTCGTGGCCCTGGAGATATCGCGCGACCGCCAGCGCGTTCTCGCTGTGCCGCTCCAGGCGCAGGTGCAGGGTCTCCAGGCCCTGCAGGAACAGGAAGGAGTTGAGCGGAGCGATCGCGGCCCCGGTGTTGCGCAGCAGCACCGTGCGGGCCCGGATGATGTAGGCCAGGTTGCCGACCGCCTCGGTCCAGACCACGCCGTGGTAGGCGCCGTCCGGGGTGGTGAGGCCCGGGAACCGCTCGGTGTGCGCGGCCCAGTCGAAGTTGCCGGAGTCGACGATCACGCCGCCGATCGAGGTGCCGTGCCCGCCGATGTACTTCGTCGCGGAGTGCACCGACACGTCGGCGCCGTGCTCGAAGACCCGCTCCAGGTACGGCGTGGTCACGGTGTTGTCGACGACCAGCGGCAGGCCCTCCGCGTGGGCGGCGTCGGCCCACGCGCGGATGTCGACGACGTTGATCCTCGGGTTGCCGACGGTCTCGGCGAAGACCAGCTTGGTCCTCTCGTCGACGTGCTGGGCCAGGTCCTCGGGCCGGTTCGGGTCGACGAAGCGGACCTCGATCCCGTACTGCGGCAGGGTGTGCGCGAAGAGGGCGTAGGTGCCGCCGTAGAGCGTCGAGATGGCCACGATGTTGTCGCCGGCGTAGGTCAGGTTGAGCACCGCGTAGGTGATCGCCGCCGAGCCCGAGGCGACCGCCAGGGCCCCCACGCCGCCCTCGAGCTGGGCCACGCGCTCCTCGAACGCCGACTGCGTCGGGTTCATGATCCGGGTGTAGATGTTGCCCGGCTCGGCGAGCGCGAACAGCTTCGCAGCGTGGTCGGTGTCGTCGAAGACATAGGACGTGGTCTGGTAGATCGGGACGGCCCGTGCGTTCGTGGCGGGGTCGGCCTGCTCCTGGCCGGCGTGCACGGCCAGGGTCTCGGGGCGGTGGGTCATCGGCGGGCTCCTGTCGGGGGTGTCTTGTCCGAATAACTGTAGTGAGTCAGTAGAGTTATTGCAGAACGACTGTCCGCCCTCCGGACTCCGGTAGCGTCCGGGCCGTGAGGAGCCCCCGCACCCGCGCCGTCGTCGTGCGCTGCCGCACCGAGGACGACCATGCCCTCGAGGCCGGGGCCGGGCTCGTCGCCGGCGCCCACGTCGCCGGTCTGGACATCGCGCGCACGCGGCTCTACACGCCCGACGAGCTCTACGACGCCCCTGCGTACGCCGACACCCTCGACAGCCGCGCCTACCACTGGGCCCAGGCCACCTCGGGTCCGGCCGAGGCATTGGCCGAGGTCCTGCACGACCAGGCTGTCGACACCGCGCTCGGCGCCTGGGTCGAGGGACGCAGCCTGGTCGGCGTGATGGGCGGGCACGCCGCGGACCGCGGCACCCCGGCCTACGACGACGCCGCGCGCCTCGGCGCCCTGCTCGGGCGTGAGCACGTCGTGACGACCGGGGGTGGGCCGGGCGCGATGGAGGCGGCGAATCTCGGCGGGCGGATGGCGTACGCGCCCCCGGAGACGCTCGCCGAGGCGCTGCGCCGGCTGGCCGTCGTACCGTCCTTCCGGCCGTCGGTCGACGACTGGGCAGCCGCCGCCCGCCACGCGCGCGCCCTCGTCCCGGACCCGCGCCCGTCCCTGGGCGTCCCGACCTGGCACTACGGCCACGAGCCGCCGAACCTGTTCGCGACGGCGATCGCGAAGTACTTCCGCAACGCGCTGCGCGAGGCGATCCTGCTGCTGGTCTGCGACGCCGGGATCGTGTTCCTCCCGGGCGCCGGGGGCACCGTGCAGGAGATCTTCCAGGACGCGTGCGAGAACTACTACGCGACCGAGGACGACGTCGCACCGATGGTGCTCGTCGGACGCCGCTACTGGACCGAGGAGCTGCCGGCGTGGCCGCTCCTGCGGTCACTGGCCCGCGGCCGGGCGATGGAGGCCCACGTCCACCTCGTCGACACCGTCGAGGAGGCCGCGGCGCTGTTCGTCAGGCAGCCCGCGCGCTGACCCGCCGGCCGAGCACGGCGCGGTAGTGCGCGACGAGCTGCTCGTTGGTCGCGTGCCACGACCGCTCCTGCACCGCACGCAGCGCGGTCGCGGCCATCCGGCCACGCAGGTCGGCGTCGCGCACCAGCCGGTCCACCGCCGCCGCCAGGTCCGCGCCGTCGCCGGGGCGGTAGAGCAGCCCGGTCGCGCCGTGCGCGACGACGTCGACCGGTCCGCCCGCGGCCGGCGCGACCACCGGCACACCGGAGGCCAGCGCCTCCTGCGCCGACTGGCAGTAGGTCTCGTAGCGGCCGGTGTGGACGAAGACGTCGAGGGACGCATAGGCCCGGCTCAGGTCCTCGCCGTGCAACAGCCCGAGGAAGGCGGCACGGGAGCCGAGCAGGCCGCGCAGCCGCTGCTCCTCCGGTCCTCCGCCGACCACGACGAGCGCGTAGCGGGGGTCGTCGGCGACGTGCTGGAGCAGGTCGAGCTCCTTCTCCGCGGCGAGGCGCCCGACGTACCCGACGAGGAGGCGTCCGTCCGGAGCCAGCCGTCGCCGCAGCGTCTCGTCCCGATGGCGCGGGTGGAAGGCCACGAGGTCGACCCCGCGCCCCCAGCGATGCACCTCCGGCACGCCGAGCGCGCGCAGCTGGTCGATGCTGGCGGTGGACGGCGCGAGGGTCCGGTCCACGTGCTGGTGGATGCGCCGGGTCAGCCCCGCCGCCGCGCGCACGCCCCCGGGGACGTCGTACCGCTCGGCGAAGCCGACCAGGTCGGTCTGGTAGATCGCCACGGTCGGGATGCCCAGCTCCTGCGCGGCACGAGCCGCCTGGAAGCCCAGCGTGGCGGGTGAGGCGATGTGCACGACGTCGGGTCGGAACCGGACCATCCGCTGGCGCAGCCGGCGCCGGGTCTCCAGTCCCAGCCGGAAGTCCGGGTAGAACGGCAGGTTGGCGCCGCGGGCACGATGCACGCGGAAGCCGGCGTAGGTGTCGGGGCCGGTCGGGGCCACCAGCTCGGCCTGGTGTCCCTGCACGGCGAGATGCTCGAGCACCCGGCGGACCGAGTTGGTCACCCCGTTGATCTGCGGGAGGAAGGACTCGGCCACCACCAGGACGCGGAGCTCACTCATGGTGCCGACGCTAGGGAGCCCGCGGCAACGGCCCGGCACGGTTGCGGAAGTGTCCGGCGTCCCCTTCGTGAACGACAGGCATACGGAGGTCCGGACGTGACCCGGGTCACCCCCGCGTCGTTGGCCCACTCGTGGAGATCTCTCGCCGAAACCTGATCCGCAACGCCATCGCCGCCGGCGGGCTCGCCGCCGCGGCCACCACGCTCCCGGGTGTGCTGCGCTCCGCCGCCTCCGCCGAGACCGCGTCGGGCGCGCCGGCCACCCTCGGCCAGACCTTCGTCCAGGGGCCGGCGGGAGCGCACGGCTACCGCCCCGTGATCACCGCCGCCGGCGAGCCGCACCGCGCCCGCACCGCCCTCGGCGTCCTCAGCGACGCCGGGCGCGCCACCCGTCGGCAGGGCCTGATCTCGTTCGTCCAGCTCAGCGACATCCACATCGTCGACGCCCAGTCACCCCTACGTCTGGAGTGGACCGACCGCCTCGACGACCCCAGCCCGCTGCCGTCGACGGGCCTGTTCACCTCGTCGTACCGGCCCCAGGAGATGCTCACCGGACAGGTCGCCGACTCGATGGTCCGCGCCATCAACCGGATCGGGAGCGGCCCGGTGACCGGCACCCCGTTCGCGCTCGCGATCCAGACCGGCGACAACTCCGACAACTCCCAGCTCAACGAGATCCGCTGGAACATCGGCGTCCTCAACGGCGGCCCGATCCGGGTCGACTCGGGCAACCTCGGCACCTGGGAGGGCGTGGCCGACAGCAGCCGCGCGACCTACGACCCGGCGTACTGGCACCCGGAGGGCAACCCCCTCGGCAAGCCCGTCGACCGCCCGCGCGCGGAGTACGGCTTCCCGGTCGTCCCCGGCCTGCTCGACGCGGCGCGCCGGCCGTTCACCGCCGAGGGGCTCACCATCCCCTGGTACTCGGTGTTCGGCAACCACGACGGCCTCGCCCAGGGCAACTTCCCCGCGTCGACCCTCCAGCTCAACCTGATCGCGCTCGGCGCGCTGAAGATCGTCTCCCCGCCGCTCGGCCTCGACCCGGGCCAGCTCCTCCAGGACCTCACCACCGACCCCGCGGCCGTGCTCACGCACCTGCTCAGCGGCGTCACCAACGCCGGCGTCCGGGCGGTGACCCCTGACCTCGGCCGCCGCCTGCTCACCCGACGGCAGATCGTCGAGCAGCACTTCGCGCTCGGCGGAGCGCCCTTCGGCCACGGCTTCACGAGCACCAACCGGCAGCAGGGCACGGCGTACTACCACTTCGACCAGGGCCGGTTCCGCTTCGTCGTGCTCGACACCGTCAACCCCAACGGGTACGCCGACGGCTCGCTCGACAAGACGCAGTTCGCCTGGCTCACCGCGCTGCTCGCCCAGTCCACCGACAAGGTCGTCCTGGTGTTCAGCCACCACACCTCCGACACGATGGGCAACCCGCTCGTCGCGACCGGCGGCTCGCTCGAGACCCGGGTGACCGGCGCCAAGGTCCTCGACGCGCTGCTCGCGGCCCCCCAGGTCGTCGCCTGGGTCAACGGCCACACCCACCGCAACAAGGTCACCCCGCGGCCCCGGCCGGGCGGCGGCGGCCTGTGGGAGATCACCACCGCCTCCCACATCGACTGGCCGCAGCAGGCCCGGATCATCGAGATCGCCGACAACCGCGACGGCACCCTGTCGATCTTCACCACGATGGTCGACCACACGGGCCCGGCGTCGGCGGGAGCCGGCATCGAGAGCGCCGAGCGGCTCGCCGGGCTCGCGCGCGAGATCGCGGCCAACGACTGGCACGACCACGACGGCGGGCTCGGGACCCTCGACGACCGCAACGTCGAGCTGCTGGTGGCCGACCCTCAGGCCTGAGCCGGACCCGGGCTGCGGCAGCCGCGGGGCGACGGTCAGCCGGCGGGTGCGGCCGCCAGCTGCCCGCAGGCGCCGTCGATCTCCTGGCCGCGGGTGTCCCGCACGGTGGTGGGCACCCCCTTGGCCTCGAGCCGGCGGACGAACTCGCGCTCGTCGGCGGGGTCCGAGGCCGTCCACTTCGAGCCCGGAGTGGGGTTGAGCGGGATGAGGTTGACGTGCACCCACCCGTGCCCGCGCTCGTTGAGGACGTCGGCGAGCAGGTCGGCACGCCAGGCCTGGTCGTTGATGCCGCGCATCATGGCGTACTCGATCGACACCCGGCGGCCGGTCCTCTCGAAATACCCGTGCGCCGCGTCGACCGTCTCGGCGACGGAGAAGCGGGTGTTGATCGGCACCAGTTCGTTGCGCAGCTCGTCGTCGGGGGCGTGCAGGCTGAGCGCGAGGGTGACCGGGATCCCCTCGTCGGCGAGCTGCCGGATCCGCGGCACCAGGCCCACGGTGGAGACGGTGATGCCCCGCGCCGACATCCCGTAGCCGTCGGGAGCCGGCTCGGTGAGGCGGCGTACCGCCCCGATGACGGCCTTGTAGTTGGCGAGCGGCTCGCCCATCCCCATGAAGACGATGTTGTTGACGCGACCGCGTCCGCCGGGCACCTCGTCGCGGTCGAGCGCGCGAGCGCCGGCGAGAACCTGCTCGACGATCTCGGCGGTCGACATGTTGCGCTGGAGGCCGCCCTGGCCGGTGGCGCAGAACGGGCAGGCCATGCCGCATCCGGCCTGGCTCGAGACGCACATCGTGGTGCGCCCGGGATAGCGCATCAGGACGGACTCGACCAGGGCGCCGTCGAAGAGCCTCCACAGCGTCTTGCGGGTGGTGCCCTTGTCCGCCTCGAGCGTGCGCAGCGGGGTCATCAGGTCCGGGAGCAGCGCCGCGACCAGGTCGGCGCGCTGCGCGGCCGGGAGGTCGGTCATCTGCTCCGGGTCGTCGACCAGCCGGGAGAAGTAGTGGGTCGCCACCTGCTTGGCCCGGAAGCCGGGCAGGCCCATCTCGACCAGCAGGTCCTTGCGCTCGGCCGGCGTCAGGTCCGCGAGGTGCCGGGGTGGCTTCTTGCGTCCTCGCGGCTCCGCGAGGACGAGGGGAAGCGAGCGCGGCTGCGCGTCGGACTGCGTGGGCTGGTCGGGCATCCCCACGATTCTCCCATCCGGGAGCGCCGGGACCCAATCCCGCGTCGGAACCGTCCCGGCCGGACGGTCAGGTGTCCTTGCTGAGCAGGAACCAGACCACGGCGACGCCGACCCCCACGACCACGACCACCGTGGTCACCATGCCGAGCAGCATGTAGCGGCCGAACCGGCGGGTGTGCTGCGGCACCAGGAGACCGAGCGGGACCACGAACATGAGGAGCACGAACGGGAAGAGCTCCTCCACCCGCTGGTAGCCGGCGACCCACTTGATGATCGCGGCGTACAGGCCGGGGATCACGATGACCGACACCATGCCGGTGAAGAAGCCGGCGAGCGGGAAGAACACCGGGTGCCCGCGGTGGAACCAGTCGGGGCGCCGGGACCTGTCGTCCGGCGCGTCCAGGTCGCCGCGCACGCGGTCGTCTGCCTCACTCATGTCCGGGCGATCGTAGCGGCCGGACCCGGAGGACCCGCTATCAGCGCGGTGACCGCGCCGTGCGGGCGGCGACCGCGGCGAGGGGGCCCCGCGTACTGGCACCCGGGCGGGCGGACCTGTGACAGTAGGCCGGTGACCGAGCAGACCCCCGAGCAGACCCCCGCGCAGACCCCCGCGCAGACCCCCGGGCAGCACCCCGCCTTGACCTACAGCAGCTATCTGGCCCTCGACGACGTCCTCGCCGCGCAGCACCCCCGCTCGGACGAGCACGACGAGCTCCTCTTCATCGTCATCCACCAGGTCTACGAGCTCTGGTTCAAGCAGATGCTTCATGAGATGGCGGGCCTGCAGCAGCGCCTCGAGGCGGGCGACACCCCGCGGGCCCTGCACACCCTCGGCCGGGTGCTCGCCATCCTCAAGGTGGCGGTGGCGCAGGTCGACGTGCTGGAGACGATGACGCCACGCCAGTTCGGCAGCTTCCGCGGGCGGCTCGACGCGTCGAGCGGCTTCCAGTCCGCCCAGTTCCGCGAGCTCGAGGCGACCCTGGGCCGGCGCGACCCGCGGGTCTTCGAGCACTACCCCGCGGGCAGCCCGGACCGCGAGCGGATCTCCGCCGCCATGGCGCGTCCGTCCGTGTTCGACTCCTTCCTGCGCTATCTCGCCACCCAGGGCTACGACGTCCCCTCCGCCGCGCTCGAGCGTGACCTCACGACCCCCTGGGAGCCGTCGCCCGACGTGCAGCGGCTGCTCCTGGCGGCGTACGCCGACGACGGCGGCGCGGCCCAGGTCGCCGAGCGGCTCGTGGACCTCGACGAGGGCCTGCAGGAGTGGCGCTACCGCCACGTGAAGATGGTCGAGCGCACCATCGGCGCGAAGCCCGGGACGGGAGGCTCCTCGGGCGCCAGCTACCTGTGGAGCACCGTCACCCGCGCGCTCTTCCCCGACCTGTGGGCGATCCGCAGCGAGATGTGAGCGAGAGGTGAGCGCCGACAGTGTCGAGCCGCCGGTCGGCCTGGCGGAGCACTACGCCCGGTTCCGGGTCTCCGAGCGGCTGCTGCTGACCGGCCACGCCCACCAGGCGTGGCCGGACGTCGCCCGCGACGCCGTCCTCGACGCGTACGACGACGCGGCTCTCGCCGTGGACGCGAAGTGGGCGCGCGCGCAGGTCCGCGCGGACCGCGTCCGCGACGGCTTCCGCGCGCTCCTGGACGACCCCGGCGGCGCGCTCACCCTGGGCGCCAGCGCCCACGAGCTGCTCGTCCGCTTCCTGTCCGCGCTCGACCTGCGGACCCGGCCGCGGATCGTCACCACCGACGGCGAGTTCCACTCGGCCCGGCGCCAGCTGGACCGGCTCGCTCAGGCCGGTCTCGAGGTCGTCGACGTCCCGGCGCGGCCGGTCACCAGTCTCGGGGCGCGGCTGGCCGCGGCCGTGGACGACCGCACCGCGGCCGTCATCGTGTCGTCGGTGCTGTTCGAGACCGCCCAGCGGGTGCCCGGGCTGGACACCGTCGCCGCGGCCTGCGCGCGGTCCGGCGCCGAGCTCCTCGTCGACGCCTACCACCAGCTCGGCGTCGTCCCGCTGTCGCTGCGGGCCGAGGGCCTCGACGACGCCTGGGTCGTCGGCGGCGGCTACAAGTACCTCCAGCTCGGCGAGGGCAACTGCTTCCTGCGCCTTCCTCCCCACGCCACCTCGCTGCGCCCGGTCGTGACCGGCTGGTTCGCCGACGAGAGCGACCCCTTCGCGGGGGCCACCTACGATCCCACCAGCCACTACCGCGGCGCGCGGGTGATGGACTTCTTCGCCGAGCAGGGGCTGGCTCCCCCGCGACTGCGCGCCATCTCGCTGCACCAGCGCGGGCTGCTCGCGGCCGCCTTCGACGACCTCGACCTGCCCGAGGACGTCGTCACCCGCGACCGGGAGACGCCGCCGGAGGGCTTCGGCGGGTTCCTGGCCCTCTCCACGCCGTACGCCGCACACCTGCGTGCCGCGCTGGCCGAGCGTGGTGTGCACGCCGACAGCAGGGGCTCCTGGCTGCGGCTCGGCCCCGCGCCGTACCTGAGCGACGCGCAGCTCACCGCGGCCGTCGGACTGCTGGGAGAGGCCGTGGCGGCCGGCCGCCGAAGCCGTCGGCTCAGGTGAAGATGCCGTAGTGCAGCAGCAGCCAGATCGGTGCGATCGTGGCGAGCAGGGAGTCGAGCCGGTCCATCAGGCCGCCGTGGCCGGGGATGACCTGGCTCATGTCCTTGATCCCGAGATCGCGCTTCATCACCGACTCGCACAGGTCGCCCAGGGTGGCCATCACGACCGCGATCAGGCCGAGTGCGACCCCGATCCACCAGTCACCGTCGAGCAGGTAGACGACCAGCGCGACGCCCGCGCCGACGGTGGCCAGGGTCGAGCCGGCGAAGCCCTCCCAGGACTTCTTGGGCGAGATGACCGGGGCCATCGGATGCTTGCCGAAGAGCACCCCGGCGACGTACCCGCCGATGTCGGAGGCGATGGTGACCAGGATGAAGGTGACGATGCCCTTCACGCCGGGGTCGTCGAGGCCGCCGCCGCCGCGTCCGCCCTCGGCGAGCATGAGCGCCACGAACGAGCCGAGGAAGGGCACGTAGACCAGCGCGAAGACCGACGCGGTGGCGTTCTTGACGTAGCCGTCCACGCCGCGGCGCAGCAGCCACAGCATGATGACGAGCGCGCTCACGGCCGTCGCTGTGACCAGCGCGGCGGAGCCCCACAGGTAGGCGACGACGACCATCACGACGCCGCCGATCATGAGCGGCTGCTCCGGCAGGTCGATGTCCTTGGCGAGCAGCCCCTTGCGCAGCTCCCAGACCGCGACGACGACGGCGATCGCGACGATCACCATGAAGGCCGGCTTCCAGAACAGCAGGGAGGCGGCGATCGCGCTGAGCAGCACGACCGCGGAGCCGACCGCCGCCTTCAGGTCGCGGCCGGCGCGGCCGTGGTCCTTCTTCGGGGCAGGGTTCGACGGAGTGGTCGAGGACATCGGGTGCGGGAGCGGGTCGAGGTCAGACCTCGAGCAGCTCGGCTTCCTTGTTCTTGAGCAGCTCGTCGATCGCGTCGGTGTGCTTCTTGGTCAGCCCGTCGAGGCGCTTCTCGGCACCCGTGACGTCGTCCTTGCCGACCTCGCCGTCCTTCTCGAGCCGCTCGAGTCCCTGCTTGGCCTTCTGGCGCACCTGGCGCACGGCGACCTTGCCGCCCTCCGCCTTCTCCTTGGCGAGCTTGATGAACTCCTTGCGGCGCTCCTCGGTCAGCTCGGGGAAGACGCAGCGCAGCTGCTTGCCGTCGCTGGACGGGTTGACGCCCAGGTCGGAGTCGCGGATCGCCTTCTCGACGTTGTTGAGCGCGCCCACGTCGTACGGCGACACGATGATGATGCGCGCCTCGGGAGCCGTGAACGACGCCAGCTGCTGCAGCGGGGTGGGCGTGCCGTAGTAGTCCACGAGGATCTTGCTGAACATGCTGGGGTGGGCCCGGCCGGCACGGATCGCCGCGAACTCCTCGCGGGTCGCGTCGACCGACTTGCCCATCTTCTGGTCGGCCTCGTCGAGGATGTCGTTGATCACCGGGTTCTCCTTCGTCTGATGCTGGTCGAGCCGTTCGTGCCGTTGGTCGGGCCTGTGCCGATCTGGCGAGACCTCAGCCCGCGCTGACCCGCGTGCCGATCCTCTCACCCTGCACGACGCGCAGGATGTTGCCCTCGGGCTCCATGCCGAAGACGATCATCGGGAGCTTGTTCTCCCCGCACAGCGCGAACGCGGTCTGGTCCATGATCCGCAGGCCCTGGGCGATCGCCTCGTCGTAGGTGAGCTCGTCGTACTTCGTCGCGTGCGGGTCGAGGTTGGGGTCGGCGCTGTAGACGCCGTCGACGCCGTTCTTGGCGACCAGCACGACGTCGCACTTGCTCTCCAGCGCGCGCTGGACCGCGACGGTGTCGGTGGAGAAGTAGGGCAGGCCCATGCCGGCGCCGAAGATGACCACGCGGCCCTTCTCCATGTGCCGGATGGCGCGGCGCGGGATGTAGGGCTCGGCGACCTGGCCCATCGTGATGGCGGTCTGGACGCGCGTCTCGACGCCCTGCTTCTCGAGGAAGTCCTGGAGGGCCAGGCAGTTCATGACGATGCCCAGCATGCCCATGTAGTCGGCACGCACCCGGTCCATGCCGCGCTGCTGGAGCTCGGCGCCGCGGAAGAAGTTGCCCCCGCCGGTGACGACCGCGATCTGCACGCCGGCGTCGGCGACGGCCTTCACCTCCCGCGCGAGCGCCTGGACGACATCGGGGTCGACCCCGACCTTGCCACCGCCGAACACCTCACCCGAGAGCTTCAGGAGGACGCGCTTGTAGCCGGCCACCGGGGTCCTTCCAGTCGTTCGTATGGGGCGGACCGAGGGTACCGCGTCCGCTCCCCCTCACCGAACCCGCTGCACGCGGACGCGGAAGTCGTCGCCGTTGGCGCCGTCGATCCCGGAACTGCGGGTCCGGTCGATGTGGTGGACCCGCTCCTCGCCGCCCTGGACCGGCTGTGCCTCGATGATCGTGTCCCGCTCGAAGTGGTGGGACTTGTCGGTGTTGCGGTAGTAGCGGAAGACCGCCCAGTACGTCGCGATGCCGCCCGCGGGGCCGGCCGCGAGGAGCCAGATCGCACCGTCGTCACTCGCCTGGGCGAGCACCGAGGCCAGCTGGATCACCATGCCCGCGGTCATGCCATCGCCACCAGGATCGCGCCCGCGATGCCCTCGAGGAAGGTGCCCACGGTGAACGCAGCCAGCAGCAGCTTCGGCTGCGACACCGGGATGCTGCCCATCGTCTCGCCCGTGCGCGCGTTGACGGCGATGTAGTGGAGCATCCCGTTGCTCTCCTGCCGGTAGGAGTACAGCCACACCGGGAGGTACATCGACACCCAGCGGGAACCGCCGACGTCGACCTTCTCCTGCTCCCAGCGCACGCCGCGGTCGAACCGGCCCAACGACCCGCGCACCTGGGCCCGCCCGATGGAGAGCAGCTGGTCCTCGAGGACCGGCTTCATCGCCTCGACGTTGAGGTCCCGCTTCTCGCTGGTGAACCCGACCAGGTAGCTGGCGTTCCACCGCACGGCGTTCTTGGTGTCGAACGGCAGGATCGAGTTGACGATGTTGTTGGTGTTCTCGCTGCCGAAGGCGGCCCGCTCGGAGGAGCCCTCGACGGTCAGGTCGTCGACGGTGAAGCTGACCTGGCGCGCCACCTGGTAGACGTCGGCGGCGTAGTAGGTCACCCGGTTGTCGCCCTGCTTCTCGGTCCAGCGCCGGGTCTCGACCTCCCCGTGACCCCAGTACTGGGAGTCGGCGCGGGCGTCGATCACCAGGTAGGGCAGGTACACGCCGAGGACGTTCTCGGGCACGAACTCCTTCTTGAACCTCTTGTGGGCGAAGAGCCGGCGCTTCGACGCGAAGGCCCGGATGCTCTCGATCGCCTCCTCCTTCCGCAGCCGGAAGGGCAGCACCGCGTCGGGCACGGCACCATTGGGGATCTGCCGGTTGACGTTGAGCGTGTGGCGGCACCAGTGGCACCGGGCGTTGAGGGCGTGGGCCGTGTCGACGACGACCTCCGCACCACAGGCCTCGCACTTGAAGGTGAGCACCTCGGCGGCGTCGGCCTGGATGTCCGCGGCGCCGCTGGCGACCACGGTGCCCTCGAGCTGGTCGATGCCCTCGCCGAGGCCGAACTCCTCCTCGACCCGGGCCTCGTGCCACTCGTTGCGGCAGAACAGGCACACCAGCATGCCGGTCGAGGCGCGCAGCCGGACGTCCGTGGACCCGCACTTCGGGCAGCGGTTGAGGCCGTCCCGGAGCGACTCGTTGACGGTCTCGATGCTCGGGCCCGGCTCCGGCTCGGCCTTGGCCGCGGCCAGCTCCTCCTCCAGCGACAGGGGCGGCCCGTCGAAGGGGGGCTGCTGCGGCTCCGGGGGGTCCTGCGTCATGTCAGAGCCCGAGCGCCTTGGCCTTCGCGGCGTCGTAGTCCTCCTGCGTGATGAGCCCGGCGTCGAGCATCTCCTTGGCGCGCTTGAGCACCGCCACGGGGTCCTCGGCCGCCGGGGCGGCGGACTCCGCCGGGGCGGCGGGGGCGGCGGGCTGCGCGGGCGTGGCGGGCTGTGCGGGCGTGGCGGGCTGCTGCAGGCCGCCCAGGCCCATCCCGCCGGTGGCCATGCCCATCCCGACCAGGCCTCCCGGGCCGGCGTTCTCCCCCGCGGCCTCGATCCCCGCCGCGACCGACGCCTGCAGGTTGGAGTTGCCGCGCGATCCGGACAGGGCGTCGGCGCGCTGGACGTTCTTGAGCAGCTCGCGGGTCGCGGCGTCGTACTCGATGGAGATGATCGCCGTCTTCACGATCTCCAGGCCGCGGTCCGTGCGCCAGTGGTAGTTCTGCTCGACCGCGGCCGAGAGGGACTGCGCGAAGCCGACCGAGTCCTGCTGGAGCTTGGCGATCCGGTTCCCCTTGGCCGGGTCGTTGGTGTACATCGAGAACGCGGGCGCGAGGGAGCCCACGACCTCGTTGAACAGCTGCTCGCCCGCCGGGTTGTCGATGTCGGTGAAGTCGAAGGCCCTGCGGCCGCTGATCACCTCGGCGGGCACGAAGTTGCGGATGAAGGTCAACGGGTCAGTGATCTTGAGCGTGTAGGTGCCGCGCGTGATGGCCCCGACCTGGGTGTTGAGGAAGGCATCGTCCCAGTAGATCTCCGACTGGGTGCCGAACTTGTTGTTCGGGAGCTCCTTGAGCGTGACGAACACGGCGTTCTGCTGCGCCGACGGACGGCCGCCGAGCTTGAACCGCTCCCAGCTCTGCTTGATGACCGAGTCGACCAGGCCGCCGCCGGTGAACACCGACTGCGAGGCCGGCTCGTCGGAGTTCCAGATGTACGCGCCCGGCTCGGCGGCGAATCCGGTGAAGGCGCCGTCCTCGAGGAGGACCAGGCCGTAGCCCTCGGGCACGACGATCTTCGAGCCGTTGGTGATGACGCCGTCGGAGCCGTCGGTGTTGCTGCCGCGGCCGGCGTTCTGCCCCTTGGCCACGGCGGGGAACACCGCCACGGTCGAGCCCACGCCGTCCGGGACGCCGTAGAAGTCGACCCACTGGTCGGCGAGTGTGCCGCCGATCGCACCGATGGCCGCCTGGATGAGTCCCACGTGACGCTCCCCTTCTGACACCGCTTCTGACATCGAGATCGCGCTCCCGCGGTCGAGGGCGCAGGCCCGACGCATCGGACGACGGCCGGGCGCGACCAACCTACCCGCTGCGGCCTCAGGGCACAGGGGAAAAGCCGACGGCCGGTGGCCACCTCGCGGTGACCACCGGCCGTCGGCGGTTGCGCTCAGGCGATCAGGCGCCGACCTCGAAGCGCGCGAAGCGCTTGACGGTCGTGCCCGCGGCGTCGAGGACGGCCTTGACCGTCTTCTTCGACTCCGAGACCGACTCCTGCTCCAGGAGCACCAGCTCCTTGAAGAAGCCGCCCAGGCGACCCTCGACGATCTTGGCGACGGCAGCCTCCGGCTTGCCCTCCTCGATCGTCTTCTTGGTCAGCACGTCCTTCTCCGCGGCAACGACGTCCGCGGGGACCTCGTCCCGGGTGAGGTACTGCGCCTTGAGAGCGGCCACCTGCATGGCGGCGCCGCGCGCGGCGGCCTCGTCGCCCTCGTACTCGACGATGACGCCGACGGCCGGCGGGAGGTCGGCCGCACGCTTGTGCAGGTAGACCGCGACGGGGCCGTCGAAGTACGCGACGTTGCCGAGCTCGATCTTCTCGCCGATGGTGATGGCCAGCCGCTCGACGACCTCGCCGACCGTGCTGTCGCCCAGCGGCAGCGCCTTGGCCGACTCGGTGTCGGTGGCCTTGCCCGCGTCGACCGCCTCGGCGATCTGCTGGGCGGCCTTGATGAACTCGTCGTTCTTGGCGACGAAGTCGGTCTCCGACTTCAGCTCGATGAGCGCGCCACCGGCGTTGGCCACGAGGCCCGCCGAGGTCTCGCGCTCGGCGCCGCGGGCGGCCGCCTTGGCGGCGCCCTTCACGCGGAGCAGCTCGACGGCCTTGTCGAAGTCGCCGTCGGTCTCGTCGAGCGCCTTCTTGCAGTCCATCATGCCGGCGCTGGTCAGCTCGCGGAGCTTCTTGACGTCAGCAGCAGTGAATGCCATGGATCCTCTTCGGTTCTCTCGGAAGGGTGGACGTGGAGGTGCTCAGGCCTCGGCCGGAGCGTCGGCCGCGGGGGTCTCCTCGGCCGGAGCGTCGGCGGCCTCGGTGGACGCGCCGGTCGCCTCGGACGCGGGCGCGTCCTCGGTCGGCTCGCCACCGGTGGCCTCGACGGCGACCTTCTCCGCGTCGCCCTCGAGGAGCTCGCGCTCCCACTCGGCCAGCGGCTCCTCGGCGGCCGGGCTCGACGACGAGCCGGCGCCGGAGCGGGACATGAGGCCATCGGCGGCGGCGTCCGCGATCACACGGGTCAGCAGGCCGACCGCGCGGATGGCGTCGTCGTTGCCCGGGATCGGGAAGTCGACGTCGTCCGGGTCGCAGTTGGAGTCGAGGATCGCGATGATCGGGATGCGCAGCTTGCGCGCCTCCTCGACCGCCAGGTGCTCCTTGTTGGTGTCGACGATCCACACCGCGGAGGGGACGCGCGACATCTCGCGGATGCCGCCGAGGGTCTTGTCGAGCTTGTCGCGCTCCCGCTTCATCTGCAGGAGCTCCTTCTTGGTGCGACCGGAGCCGGCGACGTCGTCGAAGTCGATCTCGTCGAGCTCCTTGAGGCGGTTGATCCGCTGGTGCACGGTCGAGAAGTTGGTGAGCATGCCGCCCAGCCAGCGCTGGTTGACGTAGGGCATGCCGACGCGGGTCGCCTGCTCGGCGATCGCCTCCTGGGCCTGCTTCTTGGTGCCGACGAACATGATCGTCCCGCCCTTGGCCACGGTCTCCTTGACGAAGGCGTAGCTGCGGTCGATGTAGGCCAGCGACTGCTGCAGGTCGATGATGTAGATGCCGTTGCGGTCCGTGAGGATGAATCGCTTCATCTTCGGGTTCCAGCGACGGGTCTGGTGTCCGAAGTGGACGCCGCTCTCGAGGAGCTGGCGCATGGTCACGACAGCCATGATTTCTCCTGTTGTTTCAGTTGGTCCTGTCGTCTGCGCGCGATCCGACCGTCGGACCCGGGGGTCTGGCGGACTGAGGGATCGACGCCCACGGGCGATCGGCGCCGCCTCGTGCGAGAGCGGGCGCCGTCGTGGTCTGCGGACGAGCGAATTCCGGTCCAGGGCGGACCGGTGCCTCCCAGCGTACGGCGTGAGGCGCTCGAGGTACCAATTCGTGACGTGGACTCTCCCCAGGCGCGGTCCGGACACGCCTCGTCCACAGCAGGCACCCTGCCGGTTCGGTCCTCGGCGGCACTCCGCGCACGCTCGTCCCATGACCCGATCCCCGCTCCGTCCCACGGCCTCGACCGTCACGCACCTCGCCTCCGGTCGCACACCGTCCGCAGGGCGGCTCGCGGCCCTCCTGCTCGCGCTGCTCGCCGGCCTTCTCACCCTGGCGGCGCCGTCCACCCCTGCCCGCGCCGGGGCCGGGACCGATCCGGTCGGGGTCTGGCCGCTCACGCCCCGACCCGCGGTGGTGCATCCCTTCGACCCTCCGGACTCCGCCTACGGCACCGGCCACCGCGGCGTGGACCTCGCCGCCCGCCCCAGCCAGGCGGTGCGCACGGCGCTGTCGGGCCGGGTCGTGTTCGCCGGCCGGATCGCGGGGCGCGGCGTGGTGGTCGTCGGCCACGGGACGACCCGCACGACCTACGAGCCGGTCGCCGCGTCGGTGGCCGTCGGCACCGTGCTGGCCGCGGGCGACGCGGTCGGCTCGCTGGAGCTGGCGGGCTCCCACTGCTTCCCGCAGGCCTGTCTGCACTGGGGCTGGCTCGCCGGACAGGTCTATCTCGACCCGCTGCGGCTCGTCGGCGCAGGACCGGTGCGCCTGCTCCCGCTGTGGCGCGACCTGCCGACGCCGCAGGTCAGGCCCTGGGGTGTGCCTGCTGGTAGGCCCGGCGCAGCCGGTCGGTGGTGACGTGGGTGTAGCGCTGCGTGGTGGCCAGCGAGGCGTGGCCGAGCAGCTCCTGGACCGAGCGGAGATCCGCTCCGCCCTCGAGCAGGTGGGTGGCCGCGCTGTGCCGCAGGCCGTGCGGTCCCAGGTCCGGCGCGCCGGGGACCTCCGCCAGCCGGCGGTGGACCAGCGTGCGGACGGCGCGTTGGTCGATCCGGCCCCCGCGGGCTCCCAGGAACAACGCGGGGCCCGAACCGGGGCGCGCGAGCTCCGGGCGCCCCGCGGCCAGCCAGTGGTCGAGGGCGGCGGCCGCGGGCTGGCCGAAGGGCACGGTCCGCTCCTTGCGGCCCTTGCCGAAGACCCGGACCACGTTGCGGGCGCGGTCGACGTCGTCGACGTCGAGACCGCACAGCTCCCCGACCCGCATGCCGGTCGCGTAGAGCAGCTCCAGCAGGGCGACGTCACGCAGTCCGAGCGGGCTGCCGTCGCCGGCCCGCTCGGTCGCCGCCCCGATCAGCCGGGTGGCCTCGTCGACCCGGAGCACGTCCGGCAGCGTGCGGTGGGGGCGCGGCGACCCGAGGGCGGAGCCGACGTCGTGGGTGATGCGCCCGGTCCGGGCCAGCCATGCGGTGAACACCCGGGCCGCCGTGGCGCGCCGCGCGAGCGTCGTACGGGACAGGCCCAGCGTCTGCTGCTTGGCGAGCCAGCTGCGCAGGGCCCGCAGGTCCAGCTCGCCCACCTCCGCCAGCCCGAGCCGGCCCGCGTGCTCGAGCAGGCCGCCGATGTCGCCGAGGTAGGCGCGCACGGTGTGCGGCGCGAGATCGCGCTCGGCGACGAGGTGGCGCTCGTAGTCGCCGAGCGTGCGTGCGAGCGGCTCGGGCAGCGCGTCCGGGCCCTCGGCGGTCATGGGTCGATCGTAGAGCGCGCCATCTCCCCGAGCCGCCACCCGGACGGCAGGCGCTCGACGTGTCCGTCGACGGCCAGGGCATCGAGGAGGCGCTCCACCTCGTCGGCGCCGAGCCCGGCCACCACGGCCACCGAGGCGGTCGGAGCCGGCGCGGACACCGGGACCGCGTCGAGGACCTGGCGGGCACGCACGCTCAGGCGGTCGCGAGGGCGGCTGGGCGCGCGCGGCACGTCGACCAGGTGCTCGCCGGCGGCGCCGAGGAGCTCGAGCACGTCCTCGCCGCTGGTGACCAGGGCGGCGCCGCCGACGCGGATCAGCTCGTGCACGCCCGCGGAGGCGGCGCTGGACACCGGACCGGGAACGCCCATCACCGTGCGGTGCAGCCGGTCGGCCCACGAGGCGGTGTTCAGGGCGCCGCTGCGCACGGCGGCCTCCACCACCACCGTGCCCCGGGTCAGCGCCGCGATGATCCGGTTGCGCGCGAGGAACCGGATCCGGAAGGGAGCAGCACCGGGCGGGGCCTCGGAGACGACGGCGTGGTGCTCGGCCAGGTGGTCGAGCATCTGCTGGTGGGCCGCGGGATAGGCCCGGTCCACGCCGCAGGCGAGCACGGCGACGGTGGGAGCGTCGGCACTCACGGCCCCGCGGTGCGCGGCGTAGTCGACGCCGTGCGCGGCACCCGAGACCACGGTGCTGCCGGCCGCGCCCAGGACGGCCGCCATGGCGGAGGCGATATGGTCGCCGTACGCCGTCGACGAACGCGAGCCCACCACGGCGACCGGGCTGCCGAGCTGGTCGAGACGGAGCGGGCCCCGCACCCACAGGCCGACCGGGACCTCTCCGCGCGCGTGCAGCGCCCCGGCACCGGCGAGGTCGTCGAGAGAGGCGGGCCACTCCTCGTCACCCGGGACGACGAACCGGATCCCTCGCCGAGCGGCCGCCTCGAGGACCCGCTCGGGTCGGACGGCCGCGAGCCGGCCGGACGCCGCCGTGAGCTCCGGACGCAGGTCCGGCTGCTCGCGGAGGAACTCGAGGAAGCGCAGGCCGCCCAGCTCCCGGGTCAGGCCGAGGCAGCGCAGGTCGCCGGGCTCCGCGACCAGGCTGAGGGTGGCGCGAGCGAGCCGTTCGGCGTCCGACGTCACGCGACGCCCTCCGCGCCGGGGTCCACGCGGAACATCGCCAGGTCCAGGTCCTGCCCGGAGCGCAGCCGCAGGGCCGTGTGCACCTCGGCCACGTCCGGCTCGACCTCGCGTCCGGTCCGCACCGCGCGCAGGTCGGCGACCGTCCACGCCAGCCGGTGCACCCGGACGGCGCCTCGTGCGCTCAGCCGTCCGGTGAGCATCTCGGCGTCGATGAGCCGCTGCGCCGCCGGGGGCAGCGGCCAGGTGTCCTTGAGGCGCGGACTCGGGATGTGGGCGTTGAGCCGCCAGGGTCTGCCGTCGAACCGCTCGCGCTGCCGTTGGCGAGCGGCGGCCACACGGAGTCGGACCACGGCAGACGTGTCGGGAGCCCGGAACGGGTCGTGGCTGGCCGGCGAGGGCGGCCGGACGTGGCGCACGATGTCGATCCGGTCGACGATCGGGCCGGACATCCGCGCTCGGTAGGCGCGCCGGACGGTCTCGGCGCAGGTGCAGCGGTTGGCGCGGGCGCTGTGCGTCCAGTTGCCGCAGGGGCACGGGTTGCTCGCCAGCACCAGGATCGCGCCGGCCGGCAGCGTGACCGACTCCTCGCGCCGCGCGATGGTGATGTCGCCGTTCTCGAGCGGCTGGCGCAGCGCCTCGATCACGTCGGAGCGGAACAGGGGGAACTCGTCCATGAAGAGGACACCCCCGTGGGCCCGGCTCAGCTCGCCCGGATGCACGCGTCCCGACCCGCCCCCGATCACGCTCGCCTTGCTCGCGTCGTGGTGGGGCGCCGCGAAGGGCGGGCGCACCACCATGCCCGCCCCGGGGTCGAGCACTCCCGCCAGGGAGTGGAGTGCGGTCAGCTCGAGCGACTCCTCGGCCGTGAGGTCGGGGAGGATCGTCGGGATCCGCTCGGCCAGGCTCGTCTTGCCGCACCCCTTGGGCCCCGAGAGCTGCACCGGGTGGCCACCGGCCGCGGCCACCTCGACGGCGTACTTCTCCTCCTCCATGCCGCGCAGGTCCGCGAGGTCGAGGTCGTCGAGGCGCTCCTCGCCGCGCCAGGTGACCAGCCGCAGTCCCGAGGCCGCGGCCACGGGTGGCGCCGCCGGCGGGGGCTCCCCGCTGAGCGCGGCCACGGCCTGGCCGAGCGAGCGGACGCCGACGACCTCGAGTCCGGGCACCATCGCCGCCTCACCGGCCTGCGGCTCGGGAACGTAGATCCGGCGGATGCCGGCGGCCGCCGCCGCCAGCGCCATCGGCAGCACGCCCAGCGCCGGTCGCAGCCCGCCGGCCAGGGTGAGCTCGCCGACGAACGCCGTGCCCTGCAGCCAGGGGTGCTCCAGCTGGCCGTCGGCGGCCAGCAGGCTGACCGCCATGGCGAGGTCGAAGTGGGTGCCCGACTTGCGCAGGTCGGCGGGCGAGAACAGGACCGTGCAGCGCTTGGACGCCGGCCAGCGGAGGTCGCTGTTGACGACGGCCATCCGCACCCGGTCGACGCCCTCCCGGAGGAGCGCGTCAGCGCGCCCGACGACCACGACCGTGGGCTGGCCGGCCGACACGTCGGCCTGCACGTCGATGAGATGGCCCACGGCACCGTCCAAGGCGACACAGGCGGCGGTCGCGAACGGCATCAGCACAGCCCTCGCACGTGGTCGACGACGGCCGGCCCGCGACGTGGCCGCAGGACCGCCACCAGGTCGACACGGATGCCGTCGGGGCTGATCCCCCGCTCCAGTGCCCACCGCTCCCCGAGCCGGCGCAGCCGGTCGAGCTTGGCGTCGGTGATCGCCTCGTGGGGCGTCCCGACGTCCAGCGAGGTGCGCGTCTTCACCTCGCACACCACCAGGGTCCCGCCGTCACGCAGCAGGATGTCGACCTCCCCCTCCGAGCACCTCCAGTTGCGCTCGAGGATGCTCATCCCGAGCCCGCTCAGGTGGCGGGCCGCCACGTCCTCGCCGTACGCGCCGATCGCCCGGCGGGCCTGTCCTGTCGTCGTCATGTCCCCGATGGTCGCCGCGCTCGCGGTCCCGGCCGCCCCTCCGTACGACGCCCTGGGGACGGGCGTGCTCCCGGCCCCGGCTGGGGACGACGGAGGCCGCGCCGGGTGACCCGTGGGGCCGGTGGGGTCTCAGCCCACGAGGCGCGGCAGGCAGACGGGCCGGCCGGTCGCCATCACGGTGGTCCGCCCCAGCTCGACGCCGAGCGCGCCGAGCAGCGTCCGCACGGCCGGCAGCAGCCCGCTGTTCAGCAGGGGCACCAGCGGGTTGACCAGATGGCTCATCACGGGGTTCAGCAGCGAGCCGACGATGCCGCCGATGGCCGTCTCCTGCCCCGCCGTCACCGCGAGGGACAGGCTGAGCGCGGTCGACTTGGTCGCGGACGGGAGCGTCTTGTCCGGCGGCGGGGGGAAGACCAGCTCGACCGGGACGCTGCCGGAGTCGCCGAGGTTGGCCCCGAGCGTGAGCAGGTTGGAGTTGACGGTCGTGATCGTGGTCCACGCACTCCACGGGCTGAGGATGGTCGCCCGCGTCCGCCGCTCGACCTGGTACTGCAGCCGCAGGTCGACCGTCACGTTCGCGAGGCTGGTCGTGACGTCGAGCGTCGCGCTCTGGTTCGCCGCGTCGGTGCACCGGATCCCACCGGGGACCTTCAGCGACGCCGTCGGCTGCGCGGAGTTCGCCTTCACGACGAGGCTGGCGGCCATGGAGCCCGGCTTGATCCGCTCCTCGCGGGTCGACAGGAGGCCGCCGAGCAGCGAGGTGAGCAGGTTGTTCAGACCCGTCAGCAGGTCCGTCACGAGGGTCGTGGCGGCCAGGTCCACCACGGCCGAGGCCTGGACCTGTGCCGAGGTCGCGACCGTCTTGGGGTTGTCGCTGGGGCGGGCGCACGCCGGCCTCGGGATCTCGATCACCTTGACGTCGGCCACCGCGTTGCCGATGCCCGGCAGCGAGATCGGCGCCGTGACTCCGAGCGCGTTCTTGCCCGCGACGTAGGCGAAGACGTTGAGGAAGTCCGCGACGCTGATCGACGCGTCGAGCGCGGAGGCCGTGCCGGGAGCGACGGCCAGGATGTCCGCGACCTTCACCGTCGGAGTCGTGAGCTTGTCGACCTTGAGGAGCTCGCGCAGCAGGACGGCGACGTTGGCGGCCGCGAGGTCCTTCGACCCGTCCTCGTTGCGCTGGCCGTCGAGGACGGTCACCATCGCGGTCAGCAGCTGTCCGACCGAGATCGGCGTCGGCGTCGTGAGCAGCGCGTTCACCGAGCCCACGTTGAGGGCCGCGGCCAGGCCGACGAGAGGCACCGTGGCCGACTTGAGGTCCGCGATGCCCGACGGGCCGACCGCACTCAGCGACAGGGTGACCAGGTCGATCCCGACGAACTTCTTCAGCGCCTGGACGACGACGTTCGAGGAGGTGTCCAGGTCGACCAGGTTGGTCCCGACGGAGAAGCACAGCTGCGGCTCCATCGTCGCGACGGCGGGCCGCGAGGCCTCCATCCGCGCGGTCCCGGTGATGCCGCCGAAGGCGGCGGCGGTGTCCGAGTGCGCGACCACCCGTACGCCGTCGGGAACGGCGGCGCTGGTCCACTTGTCGATCTTCTTCCACCCCGCGCCGTCACGGACGACGAACTGCCAGTCCACCTCGCCCGGCTTGGTCGGGTCGAGCGCTCCGCCCAGCGCGCTGGTGTTGCGCCGCACGCTCTTGGCGAACGCCTGGTCCATCTGGGCCTGCTCGGCCGACGAGTAGGCGGACACGGGCTTCGCCTGCAGGGTCCGGGCGAGGTCGAGGGCGACGAGGTCGGCGACGGCCTGCATGTCGCGTCGGACCACCCGCTGCTGTCCGAGGTCGACGGCGAAGGCAGCGGACACGACGAGAACGCCCGCCATCAGTACGGCGACCACGACCGCGCTCGCGCCGCGCTGGTCGGGTCTGCGGCGCCGCACCTCAGCTCACCCTCGCCACGGCCGTGTACTTGAGGCGGTCGGGCAGCACCAGCCCGAAGCCCGGGATCACGCCGGAGTAGGAGATCACGACGGTCACGGTGGCGCAGTCGTTGGACTCGTCCCCCACGCACTTGTCGATGGTGGTGGTGCAGGCGGACGTGCAGGACTGGCCCTGTGCGGCGAGGGCCGCGGCGACGGCCTTGTCGGCGGCGGACTTCTTCGTGGCGGCGTCGCCGCCGGACACGGCCGCGGCCCGCGCGCCCTCCGCGGCGGCCTGGCTGACCGACTGGCGGACGCTGAGCATGTCGCCGTAGTTGATGATCCCCACGACGATCACCATCAGCACGGGCAGGATCAGGGCGAACTCGACCGCGGCCGCTCCCCGCTCACGGCGTGCCGACGGCACGCCTCTCCCCAGCACCCAACGGCTCATCGGCCGGCCTCCCCGGATCGCTCCCAGACGCCCCCGAGCGGCGTTGCCGTCACAGTAGTGGCGCCGGGAGGGCCGTGGAACCGATCCCGCACCATTCCACTCGGACGAACCTCGGGGCATAGCCCGTTCGGACTACAGGGACTATGTCCCGCACCCCGCCACCCGATCGGGGCAGGCGGATGGTGCGCCGCGACCACCCCCACCCGGGCGGTCGGGCGGGATGTCCCGAGAAGCGGGTGTTCTCGCCCCGTCCCCCTATGAAGCGGCCCGTGCAGCGCCGACAATCGGAGCGGGGATGCCCGGACCGCGTGGCCCGGGCAGGGAGGGTGAGATGGCTGTGCGGCGACCGAGCGCGCGTCGCGGCTCCGGGTACGACGCGGAGCGCGGCGCTGCGGCGGTGGAGTTCGCCCTCGTCGGCACGCTCCTGCTCGTGATCGTCTTCGGCATCCTGCAGTACGGCCTGTACTTCAACGACTCGCTCAACGCCCACCAGGGCGTCCGAGAGACCGCGCGCATGGCGGTCGTCGGCAAGAAGTCCACGGGCTGCACGACGCCCGCGGGCTGGCCCACGATCACCTGCACCGCGGAGAAGATGATCGGGGCGGCGCCGGCGGACGTCTACGTGAACGTCTCCGCGCCCGACGGCTGGACCCGGGGCAACGTGCTGCGGGTGTGCGTGCTCGTGCGCTCGCGCAGCGACTTCGGCATGCTGCCGCTGCCGAACGGCGGCTACGTCCGCGCCAGCCTGCGGATGTCCATCGAGGAGGACGCCGTGAAGCCGACCGGGACGAGTGCCGTGGAGACGGCCCCGCACGGGCAGAGCTGGTCATGGTGCGGCTGAGGGCGCGCGTGCGCGACGAGCGCGGGGCCGTCGCGGTGCTGACGTCGATGTTCGCCGTGATCCTCCTCGTCGCGGCGTCCTTCGTCATCGACCTCGGCCTGGCCCGCGACGTGCGGGGCCAGGCGCAGAACGCAGCCGACGCCTCGGCCCTGGCCGCGGGGAACGTCCTGTACGACGACGCCGGGGAGCCGGACGTCGCAGCCGCGGTGGCCGCCGCGACGTCGTACGCGACCGAGAACTTCGGCGTCACGACGACCGCGTGGGCGACCTGCACGGACCCCGGCCACCTGGCCTATGTGCCCTCCACGCCCTGCATCTCCTTCGACCAGGCGGAGCGGCCGAGCCGGATCCGGGTCCGGGTTCCCACGCGCACCCTGAAGACGGCCTTCGCCGGTCTCGCGGGCGTCGCCGAGATCGACGTCGCCGCGTCGGCGACCGCGACGCTCGACCCGGGTGTCGTGTTCCGCTGCTCGCTGTGCGTGCTCGGCGACGGGCCGCACACGCTCGGCAACGGTGACGCCACCGTGACCGCGAGCAGCGTCCACTTCAACGGCAGCGTGTCGACAGGCCCGAACGGGCATGTCGAGGCCATCGGCCACCAGATCACGGTCGAGAACAGCGCCACCGGCAACTACGAGCCGAAGGCCGAGACGGTCTCCCAGAAGATGGGCGACCCGCTGGGCACGCTGGCCCTGCCGCCGCTCTCGGGCGCACCGAAGACCAACCCCTGCACCGACGGCCCCGGGATCTACGGCGCGCGCGTCTTCGGCAACAACGAGACCTGCGTGCTCGCGCCCGGCCTCTACGTCCTCACCGGCACCTGGGAGATGGGCAACAACACGGTCTTCCGCGGCAGCCAGGTGACCCTGTACGCCGTGTGCGGCACCCGCACCGCGCCCCGCGCCTGCGCGGCGGGCGGCGAGCCGGGCGGCATGTTCGACGCCAAGAACGGCAACGAGCTGACCCTGACCGCCGGCGCCCCGGGCTTCCACGACCTGGCCATCGTCTACGACCGCAACAACACCAGCCCGATCCACGTGCAGGGCAACGGCCAGACCGACATCGAGGGGACCGTCTACGCCATCAGCTCGATGCTGTACGCGAACGGCAACTCCGGCAACGGCGTCACCAGCGGCTCGATCGTCGTCGACGGGCTGTACATGAACGGCGAGCAGTCCCATCTCAAGGTGACCAACGGCCTGGACCGCGAGTGGCGGCGACCGCCGGACGGCCTGCACCTCACCCAGTGAGGCCCGCGCGTCAGGACTTCGGCAGCTCCAGGTCGGAGGAGGCGAGCTCCTCGACGTTGACGTCCTTGAACGTCAGCACCTTGACGTTCTTGGCGAAGCGGGCCGGGCGGTACATGTCCCACACCCAGGCGTCGGCGATCGTCACCTCGAAGAAGACGTCCCCGCCCTCGGAGCGGGCCTTCACGTCCACCGAGTTGCACAGGTAGAACCGACGGTCGGTCTCCACGACGTACTTGAAGATGCCGACGACGTCCCGGTACTCCCGGTAGAGGTTCAGCTCCTGCTCGGTCTCGTACTTCTCGAGCTCCTCGGCACTCACGCAGCCACCCTAGCCCCACCCACTAGGGATCGACCGGCAACGGCTCGAGCCCGGCCGCGCGGCGTACGTTGACGAACCTCATCCGATGGATCGGGGAAGGGCCGTGCTCGTCGAGGGCGGCGCTGTGCGTGGCGGTGATGTAGCCCTTGTGGGTCTTGAAGTCGTACGCCGGCCACTGCTCGTGGAAGTCGGTCATGATCCGGTCGCGGGTCACCTTCGCGAGCACCGACGCCGCGGCGACGCAGGCCGCGACCCGGTCGCCCTTCCAGACCGCGAGGCCCGGCACGCCGAGACCGTCGACGGGGAACCCGTCGGTGAGCACGTAGGAGGCGGGCAGGGACAGCTTGGCGACCGCGCGCCGCAGCGCCTCCACGTTGGCGACGTGCATGCCGAGACGGTCGCACTCGTCGTGCGGGATGACGACGACCGACCACGCCAGGGCGCGCTTCACGACCTGCTCGTAGCAGCGCTCGCGGGCGGCCGGCGTCAGCAGCTTGGAGTCGGCGAGGCCGGGGACGATGCCGGCCTTGCCGGCGGGCAGGATCGCGGCGCCGGCGACGAGCGGACCGGCGCACGCGCCGCGGCCGGCCTCGTCGACGCCCGCGATCGGCTCGAACCCGTGCCGGCGCAGTGCGCGCTCGTAGCCGTAGATGCCCGCGTCCCGGCGGACTGTCGCTCCCCTGGGCAGCGTGGACATGCCCCTTGCCTCCCTCCGACTACGTCCCGGGGACGGCGTCGGCCTTCTTCGCCTTCTCCAGCAGGTCGGCCGGCGGGCTGTCCGGGACGCCCTCGAACGTCTCGGGGCGGCTCACCCAGCGCCAGCGGTCGCGGGGCCAGATCAGGGTGAACACCTTGCCGACGACCAGGTCGGTGTCCACCCACGGGCTCTCGGTGCAGGGGTCCTCCTCGGGGCTGCACAGGTGGGCCCGGGAGTCCGCCGAGTGGGCGCGGTTGTCGCCCAGCACGAGCAGCTTGCCCTCCGGGATCGGGCCGATCGTCCAGCTGCACGGCCGTGACAGCGCGGAGTCGCGGGCGCTGATCCAGTCGTTGATCTCGGCGTTGCACTTGCCCGGGTCGGCGTTGAGATAGGAGGACTCGTCGATCGGCTTGCCGTTGACCTTGATCCGGCCCTGCTCGTCGCAGCACTCGACCACGTCGCCCTCGGTCCCGATGACGCGCTTCACCAGGTGGCCGCCGGTCGGGTAGAGACCCACCTTGGAGAGCAGGCCGGCGAAGCCGGTGGGGCCCTGGCTGTCGGCCGGTCCCAGCCACTCGCCCGGGTCCTCGAACACCACGACGTCCCCGCGCTGCGGCGTACGGCCGAACCAGTAGGACACCTTCTGCACCAGGATCCGGTCGTTCTTGACCAGCCCCGGCTCCATCGACTCCGAGGGGATGTAGAAGGCCTGGACGAACACCGCCTTGATGACGACCGCAAGTCCCAGCGCCACGGCGAGCAGCAGGATGCTCTCCTGCCAGACCGGCAGGTGCTTGCGCTTCGGCGGCGCGGACCGGGAGTCCACCCGATCGCTCGCCGCGGGGTCGGGGACCTCGGCGGCGGAGTCCGGGGCGGTGTCGTCGGTCGTCACGAGGTAGGAGTCTAGGAGTGCGGCCCAGCCGGGACGCACGAAGGCCCGACCGGAGCGGTCGGGCCTTCGTGGCGGGCGTGGGAGGCTCAGGCCTCGCGACGCTCCTTGATCTTGGCGGCCTTGCCGCGCAGGTTGCGCAGGTAGTACAGCTTCGCCCGGCGGACGTCACCGCGGGTCACGATCTCGATCTGCTCGAAGATCGGCGAGTGGAGCGGGAAGGTCCGCTCGACACCGACGCCGAAGGACACCTTGCGGACCGTGAAGGTCCGGCCGATGCCGGAGCCGTGGACGCGGATCACGACGCCCTGGAAGATCTGGACACGGGAGCGGCTGCCCTCGATGACCTTGACGTGGACCTTGACGGTGTCGCCGGCGCGGAAGTCCGGGACGTCGTCGCGCTTGGCGGCGTTGCCCAGGTCGGTCACCAGGGCGGGGCTCGGGTTGCTCATGGTTCTCCTCGCGAGTGCGCACAGGTCAGCCGCGGTTGATGGTGGTCACGGAAAGCGGCGTCACGGTCGGCGGTTCCCCTGTGGCAGAAGCGTCCGCGACACCGACCCACGATCTTCCCACACGCCGGGGCGGTGGTGAAATCAGCGGCGGCGCTTGGTGAGGACGACGGCTCCCGGGGGCGCCGGAAGGTCGCGACGCAGCCGGAAGCCGGCCTTCTTGTACATCTGCTGGTTGCGCACGCTGGCCGCCCCCGTGAACAGGACGTACGACGTCACGCCCGCCGGCGCCACCGCCTGGATGTGCTCGAGCAGGGCCCGGCCGAGACCGCTGCCCTGCAGGTCGGGGGCCACCATGATCCGGCCGATGTCCCACAGGTCGCCGTCCTCGCCGTCCGTGCCGGGCTCCCGGCGGCCGCGGACCGCCCCGACGAGGCGGCCCGCGCGGCGTACGACCCAGGTGTCCCACTCCCCCAGCCAGGTGCGCACGTCGTCCAGGGACTCGTGCAGTGCGGGGATGTCGAGCATGTCGTTGGCGAGCGCCTCCTGGACCCAGCACGCCCGCTGCAGCGTGAGCAGCTCCCCCGCGTCGCCCGGGGCGGCGCGCACGATCGGCGTGCCGTCGTCGAGCACGGAGGGAGTGAGCAGGTCCGGTCGGCGCTCGGCGGTCCGGCGGACGGCCTGCTCGTGGCGCCAGGCCGCGATCTTGGCGTGGTCGCCGGAGCGCAGGACGGCGGGGACCTCGTGGCCGCGCCACTGCGGGGGCTTGGTGTAGACGGGATACTCCAGGAGCCCGCTCTCGGCATGCGACTCCTCCACCAGGGACGCGGCATTGCCCATGAAGCCCGGCAAGAGCCGCACCACGGCCTCGGTGATGGCCAGCGCGGCGACCTCACCGCCGTTGAGGACGTAGTCGCCGAGGCTGATCTCGCGGACCTCGGCGCGCTCCCGGGCGTGGTCGACCACACGCTGGTCGATGCCCTCGTAGCGACCGCAGGCGAAGACGAGGTGGTCGCGGCTGGCGAGCTCCTCGGCGAGACGCTGGTCGAAGCGCTCCCCCGACGGCGTCGTGAAGACGACGGTCGGACGGCTCTCGCCCGGCGGGGCCGGCCGGTCGGGCAGGAGTGCGTCGAAGGCCTCGCCCCACGGCTCGGGCCTCATCACCATCCCGGCGCCGCCGCCGTACGGGCTGTCGTCGACGGTGCGGTGCCGGTCGTGCGTCCACGTCCTCAGGTCGTGCACCCGCACGTCCAGCAGCCCGCTCGCCGCGGCCTTCCCGGGCAGCGAGAGCGCGAGGGGCGCGAAGAAGTCGGGGAAGATCGAGACGTAGTCCAGCCTCACGCGCCCGCGCCCTCGTCGTCCTGGTCGTCCTGATCGTCCTGGTCGTCCTGGTCGTCGGGGAACGGGGTGACCAGGCCGGGGCGGTCGGCGATGACGACCCGGCCGCCGGTGATGTCGACCTCGGGCACGAGCGCGCTCACGAACGGCACCAGCGCCTCCCGGCGGTCCAGGGTGCGGATCCGCAGCAGGTCCTGGGCACCGTGCAGCAGGCCGACCACCTCGCCGAGGTGGGCGCCGTCGACGTCGTAGGCCGCCAGCCCGACCAGCTGGTGGTCGTAGAACTCGTCGGGGTCCTCGGGCGACTCGTCGGCGGGTACGACGGCGCGCAGCACGACTCCGCGCGCGGACTCCGCCGCCGTGCGGTCGGGCAGCTCCGCGAAGCGCGCCAGCAGCACGCCCTGGTGCCAGCGGGTGCCGGCGACCGTGAGGGTGCGGGCGGCGAAGGCCGAGCCGCGGGGCGCCTCGACCAGCAGGACGGCGCCGTCGGCGTAGCGACGCTCCGGCTCGTCGCTGCGGACGTCGACGGTCACCTCGCCCCGGATGCCGTGCGGCTTGCCGATGCGCCCGACCACGACCTCGATGCTCTCCACGTCTCAGAGATTAGGGGGTGGCGCCGGGAACGACGAACGGGCGCCTCCCCTCGGGGAGACGCCCGTTCGGACGGTGTCGCTGGTGTCGCTGGTGTCGCTGCCGCTCAGCGGCGGTCGGTGTCGACGAAGTCGACCCGGGTGCTGCTGTTGCCGGCGATCGCGGAGATCACGGTCCGGAAGGCGGTCGCCGTGCGACCGCTCCGTCCGATCACCTTGCCGAGGTCGTCGGGGTGGACCCGGACCTCGAGCACGGAGCCGCGCCGCAGCTGCTTGTCGCGCACGACCACGTCGTCGGGGTGGTCGACCACTCCGCGGACGAGGTGCTCCAGCGCGTCGGCGAGCATCGGCTCAGGCCTCGGCGTTCGCGTCGGCCGGAGCCTCGGCGGGGGTCTCCTCGGCGGCGGCCTCGGCCGGCGCCTCCTCGACCTTCTCCTCGGACTTGTCGGCCTTCTCCTCGGCCTTGTCGGCCTTCTTCTCGGACTTCTTGGCGGTCACCGCGGCGCCCTTGGGCTCGTTGGCGGCCTCCTTGAGGGCCTCGTTGAAGATCTCGAGCTTGTCGCGCTTGGGCTCCTTGACCTTCAGGGTGCCCTCGGCGCCGTCGATGCCCTTGAACTTCTGCCAGTCACCGGTCACCTTGAGGATCGCCTCGACGGCCTCGGACGGCTGCGCGCCGACGCCCAGCCAGTACTGCGCCCGCTCGGAGACGACGTCGATGTACGACGGGTCCTCCTTGGGGTGGTACTTGCCGATCTCCTCGATCACGGCGCCGTCGCGCTTCTTGCGCGAGTCGACGATGACGATGCGGTACTGCGGGACCCGGACCTTGCCCAGGCGCTTCAGACGGATCTTGACGGCCACGTTTGTGGTGTCTCCTTGGAATTCGTGGTGGGTGAGGCGCGAGCGACCAGGTGGGGAAACACCGGGGCCCGGACTCCATGGGCGCTGCACCCACCGGTTGAGAGGGTCCGGAAGGCGCAGAACTCAGCCGCCAAGTCTGCCAGACGGTGTCCGCCCCGCCCTAATCAGCCCGTAGGTCAGGCGACGACCCTGCCCCGCAGCACCACGCGGGACGGCTGGGCGAGCACCGAGAGGTCCTCGACCGGGTTGCGCGGGTAGACGACGAAGTCGGCCGGGTCGCCCTCGTCGAGGCCGGGGTTCCAGCCGAGCCAGGCGCGGCCTCGCCACGAGGCGGCGCCGAGCACGTACTCGTTGGGCAGGCCCATCGCGGCCATGGCGAGGATCTCCTCGTGGAGCACGCCGTGCCGAGCCGAGCCGCCTCCGTCGCTGCCGACGTAGAGAGGGACCCCCGCGTCGTAGGCACTCATCAGGACCTCGCGGCGGCGGGAGTGGAGGGTCTCCATCGTCGCGCTGTACGCCGGGAACCTGTCGCGCGCGGCGGCGACGAACTCGGGGAACTTGTCGGTCTGCAGGACCGTCGGCACGAGCGCGACACCCTGCGCGACCATCCGCTCGATGAGCTCGGTGGTGAGCCCGGTGCCGTGCTCGATGCAGTCGATGCCGGCGTCGAGCAAGGGGCCGAGGGAGGCCTCGCCGAAGCAGTGGGCGGTCACCTTGGCCCCCTGGGCGTGGGCGACCTCGATCGCCGCGGCGACGGCGTCGGCGGGGAACGACGGCGCCAGGTCGCCCCGGTGGCGGGCGATCCAGTCGCCCACCAGCTTCACCCAGCCATCGCCCGCCCGGGCCTGCTCGGCCACGGCGTCGACCAGCCCGTCCGGCTCGACCTCGACGCCGTAGTCGCGCAGGTAGCGACGAGTCCGCGCGACGTGCCGGCCGCAGCGGACCAGCCGAGGCAGGTCGTCGCGCTGCTGGACCCATCGGGTGTCGGCCGGCGAGCCGCAGTCGCGGGTCAGCAGCACCCCGTTGTCGCGGTCGAGGATCGCGGTCCGCTCGATCTCGGCGTCGTCGACCGCTCCCCCGTCGTCGAGGCCGAGATGGTTGTGCGCGTCGACCAGGCCGGGCACGATCCAGCCCTCCCCTGCCGACTCCGCGCCGGCCGGCGCGTCGTAGGTCACCCGGCCGTCGAGGACGTAGACGTCCCGCACCTCGCCGTCGGGCAGGACCGGTCCGGAGAACCGCAGTGCACTCACCCGGACGACGCTACCAACGCCTCCGGCCACGCCGGTGCCCCCTTTCGAGGCACGGCCGGTCCGGTGCCCGGAGTCAGAGCCGGGACAGCAGCCAGGTCGGCGACAGCGTGGTGGCCCCCGCCCCGTGCACCCGCGCGTCGAGCGCCCGGTCCGCCGTCACCACGACGACCCGGTCGCCCTTCTCGGCGGCCTTGCGCGCCTCGGCGACGATCGTGGCGTCGCCGTCCTTCGGGGCGTGGACGGTCCGGACGTGGGCGTCGCGGCCGGCACGGACGCCGCCCTTCGCCTGGCCCTCCAGCACGAGCACCACGGCGTCGTACTCGACGTCCGCGACGAGAAGCTGCTCGTGCAGCCGGGCCGCCGCGCCCGCCCGGTCCCTCCACCAGCCGTCCGGGCGCGCGCCGACCACGTTGGCGCCGTCGACGATGAGGACCGAGCCCATCCCTCACCCCCGTCGATTGGTCACGAACCGCACGTCCCGGCCCCGAAAACCCGCGGTTTGGTCCCAAACCGCAATATGAGTGTCCTACTTGAGGAACTTCGAGAAGTCCTTCGGCAGCTCGAGATTCTGCGCCGCCGCCTCGTAGTCGATGTCCTGGCCGATGCCGAAGGGGTTCGGCTTCGCCTCGGCTGCCTTGGCCTTCGCGGCGGCGGCCTCCTTGGCCGCCTTGGCGGGGTTGCCCGAGCGGCGCGCGCCCTTGCCCTTGGCCTGCTTCGCCTTCTGCTTGGCGCTGGCCCGCTTGCCCCCGCCCGGGCCGCCCATGCCGGGCATCCCCGGCATCCCCGGCATGCCGGGCATCCCGCCACCGCGGGCCATCTGCATCATCATCTTGCGTGCCTCGAAGAAGCGGTCGACGAGGCTGTTGACGTCCGAGACGGAGCGGCCCGAGCCCTTGGCGATCCGGGCGCGGCGCGAGCCGTCGATGAGCTTGGGGTTGGCCCGCTCTGCCGGCGTCATCGAGCGGATGACGGCCTCGATGCGGTCGATCTCGCGCTCGTCGAAGTTCTCGAGCTGCTCGCGGATCTGGCCCATGCCAGGCAGCATCCCGAGGATCTTCTGCATCGAGCCGAGCTTCTTCAGCTGCTGCATCTGCGCCAGGAAGTCGTCGAGCGTGAAGTCGCCCTGGGTGAGCTTCTCCGCCGCCTTGAGCGCCTCGTCCTGGTCGAAGGCCTTCTCGGCCTGCTCGATCAGGGTGAGGACGTCGCCCATGTCGAGGATGCGCGAGGCCATCCGGTCGGGGTGGAAGACGTCGAAGTCGGTCATCTTCTCGCCGGAGGAGGCGAACATGACCGGCCGGCCGGTGACCTGGCGGATCGAGAGGGCGGCACCGCCGCGGGCGTCGCCGTCGAGCTTGGTGAGGACGACGCCGTCGTACCCGACTCCGTCGAGGAAGGCCTGGGCCGTGACGAGGGCGTCCTGGCCGATCATCGCGTCGACGACGAAGAGGACCTCGTCGGGCTGGACGGCGTCGCGGATCCCGGCGGCCTGCGCCATCATCTCGGCGTCGACGCCGAGGCGTCCGGCGGTGTCGACGATGACGACGTCGTGGAGCTTGCGCTTGGCCTCCTCGATCGAGGCCTGCGCGACCGAGACCGGGTCGCCGACGCCGTTGCCCGGCTCCGGCGCGAAGACGGGGACGCCGACCTTCTCGCCGTTGACCTGGAGCTGCTGGACGGCGTTGGGCCGCTGGAGGTCGCAGGCCACGAGCATCGGCGTCTTGCCCTGCTCCTTGAGCCAGAGCGCGAGCTTGGCCGCGAGCGTGGTCTTGCCGGCGCCCTGGAGGCCGGCGAGCATGATCACGGTGGGGCCGGACTTGGCGTAGCGCAGCCGCCGGGTCTCCCCGCCGAGGATCGCGACGAGCTCGTCGTTGACGATCTTGACGACCTGCTGCGCGGGGTTCAGCGCCTGGCTGACCTCCTCGCCGCGGGCGCGCTCCTTGACGGCGGCGACGAACTCCTTGACCACCGGCAGGGCGACGTCCGCCTCGAGCAGGGCGATCCGGATCTCGCGGGCGGTCGCGTCGATGTCGGCCTCGGAGAGCCGTCCCTTGCCGCGCAGGTTCTTGAAGGTCGCGGTGAGGCGGTCGGAAAGTGTGGCGAACAAGAGCGTTGCGTCCTCGTCGGATTCGTCGGTAGAAGTGGAGTCTTCGAACATCGATCGTAGCCGCCGGCGCCCTGGGGGCCGACGTCTGCGGTGGACGTGGCGAGGGTACTGCGCGGGTGCCGTCCACCCGTCGCGGTGGTCGGGAGTGCCACCGGGGGCACCCCACCGGGTCGAGGAGGATCCACGATGGCAACCACCACACCTGTACGACGACCCGACGGCCCCCGCCGCCGGATGACCCCGGCGGGCATCGCGCTCTGGAGTGCGATCGCGCTCGTGGGTGCGGTCTGCTGGACGGTCCTCGCCCTCTCCCGCGGCGAGGAGGTCTCCGCGCTGTGGATCCTGTTCGCCGCGCTGGCGTCGTACGCGATCGCCTACCGCTTCTACGCGCGCTTCATCGCGCACCGGGTGCTCGGCGTCGACGACTCGCGCGCCACGCCCGCGGAGCGGCTGGAGAACGGCCAGGACTTCGACGTGACCGACCGCCGGGTGCTGTTCGGCCACCACTTCGCGGCGATCGCGGGGGCCGGACCACTCGTCGGACCCGTGCTCGCCGCGCAGATGGGCTACCTGCCCGGGACGATCTGGATCATCGTCGGCGTGATCCTGGCCGGCGCCGTGCAGGACATGATGGTGCTCTTCTTCTCGATGCGCCGCGACGGCAAGAGCCTCGGCCAGATGGTGCGCGAGGAGATCGGTCCGGTGGGCGGCGTCGCCGCGCTGGTCGCGGTCTTCGCGATCATGATCATCATCCTCGCCGTGCTCGCGCTCGTGGTGGTCAACGCGCTCGCCGAGTCGCCGTGGGGCGTCTTCTCGATCGGCCTGACCATCCCCATCGCGCTGTTCATGGGCTTCTACCTGCGCTACCTGCGGCCGGGGCGGGTCTCGGAGACGACCGCCATCGGCGTCACCCTGCTGCTGCTGGCGATCGTCGTGGGCGGCTGGGTCGACGACACCGGCCTCGGCGACACGCTGACGCTGTCCCACGAGACCCTCACGATCTGCCTGATCGTGTACGGCTTCGTCGCCTCGGTGCTGCCCGTCTGGATGCTGCTGACGCCGCGCGACTACCTGTCGACGTTCATGAAGATCGGCGTCATCGTGCTGCTCGCGGTCGGGCTGCTGCTCGCCCGGCCCGCCCTGGCCAACGAGGACGTGACGAGCTTCGCCCTCGACGGCGACGGGCCGGTGTTCGCCGGCGAGCTCTTCCCGTTCGTGTTCATCACGATCGCCTGCGGCGCGCTGTCCGGCTTCCACGCACTGATCTCCTCGGGCACCACCCCGAAGATGATCGCGAAGGAGAGCCACGTCCGGATGATCGGCTACGGCGGCATGCTGATGGAGTCGTTCGTGGCCATCAGCGCGCTGATCGCGGCCTGCGTGATCGACCAGGGCCTCTACTTCGCGATGAACAGCCCCGCCGGCGCGACGGGTGGGACGGCCGCCAGTGCGGCGGAGTTCGTCGGCGGCCTCGGGTTCACTCTCTCCCCTGACACGCTCACCCAGGCGGCGGCGGCGGTCCAGGAGCCGACCCTGATCTCGCGGACGGGCGGTGCCCCGACCCTGGCGGTCGGCATCTCCCAGATCTTCACCGACGCCTTCGGCGGCGGACTCGCGGCGTTCTGGTACCACTTCGCGATCATGTTCGAGGCGCTGTTCATCCTCACCGCCGTCGACGCTGGGACCCGCGTCGGCCGGTTCATGCTGCAGGACACGATCGGCAACCTCTGGCCCCGGTACGCCGACACCTCCTGGCGGCCCGCGGCCTGGTCGGCCAGTGCCCTCGTCGTGGCGGCGTGGGGGTACATGCTCTACGTCGGCGTCACCGACCCGCTCGGCGGGATCAACCAGCTCTTCCCGCTGTTCGGCATCTCCAACCAGCTGCTCGCCGCGATCGCACTGTGCGTGTGCGTCACGCTGATGCTCAAGCATGGCTTGGCCCGGTGGGTATGGGTGCCGCTGGTGCCGCTGGTGTGGGACCTCGTCACCACGATGACGGCGAGCTGGCAGAAGGTGTTCTCGGACAACCCGGCGATCGGGTACTTCGCCCAGGCCGACCGCTATCGCGACGCCCGCGACGCCGGCGAGGTCCTCGCGCCGGCGAAGGACATCGGACAGATGGACCAGGTGGTCACGAACTCCACCACCAACGGGGTCCTGCAGCTCACCTTCGCGATCCTCGTCATCGTGGTGGTCGCCAACGCGGTCGTCGTCTGGGTCCGGGCCCTGCGGGCCGGCGGTCTGCCGACGACCGAGGTGCCGGCGGTGCCCTCGCAGATCGTCGCGCCGGCGGACTTCTTCGCCACGGCCGAGGAGAAGGCCGCCGTGCGGGCCTGGGAGGAGTCGCGGCTGACAGGGAGCCCGCGATGAGCGCCGTGGGTCCGACGGGCCAGGTCCTGACCCCGCTCGTCCGCGCCTGGCGCGGCCTGCGGTGGTACGTCCGGGAGGCGACCGGCGAGGCGCGCTGGGACGAGTACGTCGAGCGCTGCGGCCGGGAGGGCACCCCGCCGATGTCACGGCGGGCGTGGGAGCGCCACCGCGCCGACGCCAAGGAGCACGACCCGCGCGCCCGGTGCTGCTGACTGTGTGACCGTTGAGTCGTCAGTAGTGACCCGCCGAGTCGTCGGTAGTGACCCGCCGAGTCGTCGGGGAGCGCGTTCCCGCTGACCGCTCAACGGGTAGGAACTGACGACTCGACGGGTCACTACTGACGACTCAACCCCGCTCGTCCGGCCCACGGGGACGTGAGCCAGGTCTCACTGACCGGGATCCGTGCCCGCCCGCGGGCGCCGCGTTCCGATGCTCGGGCCTCCCGCCCACTCCCATCGGAGGCCCACATGTCGCCCACCCGCCGTACCCGACTCGCCGCGCTGGCCGCGTCGATCGCCGTCCTCGCCACGACGCCCGCCGTCGTCGGGCTGCAGGCCGACGCCGACCCGAAGCCCAAGCACGCGAAGCCCGGCTACGACATCCTGTTCGTCCGGCACGCCAACAGCACCTACCCCGTGCCCGAGGAGGAGCTGTCGCCGCTCGGCATCCAGCAGGCCGCCAAGCTGGTCGACTTCCTCCACGACGACGACATCACGTCGGTCGACTCCTCGATCATGGTCCGCACCTACCAGACCGCGGACGGCGTGGCCGCCGACCACGACGTCCCGGTGCTGGCGGACGAGGACATCCGCGAGGTCGAGCTGGTCTCCAAGGACGAGCGGGTGGCCGGCGGGATCATGGCCAGCTGGGTCACGGACCCCTCCACCCGCGGTAACGACTTCGGCGGGACCGAGGACTACTACGACGTCAAGGAGCGCTGGGACCGGTGGTGGACCCAGTACGCGCGCGAGCACCGCAACGACCGGGGCACCGGCGTCGTCGTCGCCCACGGCGGCATCTACGGCCTGATGCTGCCCGAGACCTGCGTCAACAAGCCGCAGCTGCCGTTCTCCAAGCGGTTCCCGGGCAACACCGAGATGATCGAGGCGCACCTCAACCCCAACGGCACCCTGGTCTGCACCGCGTTCGGCGTCAGCCCCGACCCCGCGAGCATGCCCAACCGGGACGGCTCGCCGCACTACTACTACGAGATCGACCCGGTGACGGGGGCATCCACCCAGGTGGTCTCTCCGCTCTCCTGATCAGCTGGACCCGATCGTCCTCCGGACGGCGTGGGCGGCCTCGGCCGCCCGCGTCTCCGAGAGGGCGCCGGCGGCGGCCTCCTGGACGTAGAAGACGTCCACGGCCTGCGGCCCGAGGGTGGAGATGTGGGCCGAGCGCACCGTCATCTCGAGGTCCGCGAGGGCCGCGCTCACCAGGTGCACCACACCGAGCCGGTCCGCGGCGCGCACCTCGATCACCGTCGCGTGGTCGCTGGCCTCGGGCCGGACGACGACGGCGGGGTCGAGCTCGCCGGTCGCCTGGCGCGCGGCGAGGCGCTGGGCCGGGTCGATCCGGCGCGAGGTGATCGCGTCCAGCTGGTCGCGCAGCGCGCCCGGGTCGAGCCCCGCCTCGGCGACGTCCCAGACGGACACGGCGTACTCCCCCTGCGACCAGAGCCGAGCCGCCCGCACGGCGATCCGCCGCAGGGCGAACACGGCCGCGACGTCGGCGAGCAGGCCGACCCGGTCGAGAGCGACGACGGTCACCCGCGAGCCGTCCGCGGCCGGCTCGACGACCATCGAGACCTCCCCGTCGGCGACGCCGTCGGGGATCGGGAGCTCCTCGACGCCGAACGCCGGCGGCACGCTGCCCTGCTGCAGCGCGGCGCGGGCGCGGCGGGAGAGGTCCAGCACGAGACCGGCCCGCCACGACGACCACGCCTTCGGAGCGGCCGCCTTCGCGTCGGCCTCGGACAGCGCGGTCAGCAGCGCCAGCGCCTCCACGGTGCCGACGTGCTCGATCAGGGCGTCGATCGTGGCGGGATCGTCCGGGTCGCGCGTGGTGGCGATGTCGGCCAGCAGCAGATGCCAGCGGACCAGCTGGCCGATGAGCTCGGCGTCGGCGGTCGAGAAGCCCATCCGGCTCGCGATCGCCCGGGCGATCGGCGCGCCCGCGACGCTGTGCTCGACCAGCTCGCCCTTCCCGATGTCGTGCAGGAGGGCCGCCACGACGAGCACGTCCGGACGCGACACCTCCCGGATCAGCGCCGACGCCTCCACGCACGTCTCCACGACGTGCCGGTCCACGGTGAAGCGATGGATCGGCGAGGCGTGGGGCAGCAGCCGGATGCGCTCCCACTCCGGCAGGATCCGGTCGAGAGCGCCGGTCTCGTCGAGGGTCTCCCACACCGGCAGCAGCCCCGGGCCGGCCGCGAGCAGGCGGACCAGCTGCTGGCGGGCCTCGTCGGGCCACGGGTCCGGCAGCGGCGGGCACTCCCGCACCAGCCGTGCGGCGGTCGGGGGCGCGAGCACCACGTCGCGGGTGGCTGCCTCCGCCGCCGCGCGGAGCAGCAGCACCGGGTCGGCCGCGGGCCGCGCAGTGCGCTCGAGCACGACCTCGCCCCGGGAGAGCGCGATGCCGGGGGCGACCCGCTCCAGCTCCGGGCGGCGGGGACGGGCGGCCGAGGTGCGCCGCAGGGCGTCGTCGGTACGACGCCACGCCAGCCGCGACAGATGGGTGACCCGACGGCCCAGCTCGCGCACGTAGCGCTGTGCGGCGGCCTCGTCGGGCAGCTCCAGCCCCTGCGCGATGGGCGCCCAGTGCTCCGGTGCGATCCGGTCGCTCGCCCGTCCGGCCGCTGTGTGCAGCAGGTCGCGCACGTCGAGGAGCTGCTGCCGGCAGCGCTCGAGGTCGGCGGCGGGGACGTCGACCAGCCACGTGGCGGTGAGGCTCTTGAGCACGGTCGCGTCGCGCAGGCCGCCCTCGGCCTCCTTCACGTCGGGCAGGGAGAGGTGGGCCAGCTCCCCGACCAGCCGGTGCCGGCTGCGGACCAGCTCGCGCAGCTCGGGGAGGCGCTCCCGGGCCTGGCGGCGCCAGTGCGTGAGCGTGGTCGTGCGCAGCCGCAGGGCGACGCTGTGGTCACCCGCGACATGGCGCACGTCGAGCAGGCCCGACGCCACGCGGACGTCGTTCTCCGCCGCCGTCAGCATCTCCGGCAGCGTGCGCACCGCATGGTCGAGCTTCGCACCGGAGTCCCACAGCGGATACCAGACCTGGCTCGCCAGCTCGGTCCAGCGGCGCTCGTCCACCCCCTCGTCGGCGACCAGCACCACGTCGAGGTCCGAGTACGGCGCGAGCTCGCCCCGGCCGTAGCCCCCGACCGCCACCAGGGCCACCCCCGACTCCGGGCCCGCCGCCGCGTCGTACGCGCTGAGGCAGAGGGCGTCGGCGGCGTCCGTGCGCGCCGCCCGCTCGGCTGCGGTCATCCCTGACCGGCGACGTGGGGACGGGCGCCGCCCGTGGCGGAGTGCAGGTCGTAGGCGGTCTCGGCGTGGATGACCAGGTCGACGCCCGCGACCTCGTGCTCGGGGTCGACGCGGAAGCCGACGGTGCGGTCCAGGACCCAGGCCAGCACGGCGGTCATGGTGAACGAGTACACGAGGGTCGCGCCCGCCGCAACCAGCTGCTTGCCGAGCTGGTCGACTCCGCCGCCGTAGAGGAGGCCGTCGACGGCGCCGACGGAGGAGGAGGCGAGGAGACCGATGAGGATCGTCCCCACCAGGCCGCCGACGAGGTGGACGCCCACGACGTCGAGGGAGTCGTCGTACCTGAGGGTGTGCTTGAGGCCGACCGCCAGCGCGCACACCGAGCCCGCCGCGAGGCCGACGAGCATCGCCCCGATCGGGGTGACCGCTCCGCACGACGGCGTGATCGCCACCAGGCCGGCCACGACGCCGGACGCGGCGCCGAAGGAGGTGGCGTGGCCGTCGCGGAAGCGCTCCACCGCGAGCCACGCCAGCAGACCGGTGCAGCCGGCGAGCAGGGTGTTGACGAAGACGATGGCGGCGGTGTGGTCGGCCGCGAGGGCGGAGCCGGCGTTGAAGCCGAACCAGCCGAACCACAGCAGGCCGGCCCCCACCATCACCAGGGTCAGGTTGTGCGGCTTCATCGGCTCCCGGCCGAAGCCCACCCGGCGGCCGAGCACGAGGGCCGCGGCGAGCCCGGCGGCGCCGGAGTTGATCTCGACGGCCGTCCCGCCGGCGAAGTCGAGCGCGCCGAGCTCGTTGGCCATCCAGCCGCCCACGTGGTCCCCGGAGCTGAAGTCGAAGATCCAGTGCGCGACCGGGGCGTAGACGAGCACGGTCCACAGCGCGGCGAACAGCAGCCAGGTCCCGAACCGGGTGCGGTCCGCGATCGCGCCGGCGACCAGGCCGACCGTGATCACCGCGAAGAGGCCCTGGAAGGCGGCGAAGAGCGGGATCGGGTACGACGCCTCCGGGTCGGGCTCGAGCATCCCCCGGAACCCGGCGTACTGGCTCGGGTCGCCGACGAGGCCGCCGCCGAGGTCGTCGCCGAAGGCCAGCGAGTAGCCGACGAGCACCCACACGACCATGACGACGGCGAGAGCGCCGAAGACCATCATCATCATGTTGAGGACGCTCTTGGAGCGCACCATGCCGCCGTAGAAGAAGGCGAGACCCGGCGCCATCAGCAGGACCAGGGCGGCCGCGGCGAGGAGCCAGGCGGTGTCGCCGGCGGCCGTCGCGGGGGCCGCGGTGACGAGCAGCAGATCGGGCATCCGCACACTGTGCGGGGGTTTTGTTTCGCGCGTGTAACACGTCTCCTGACAGCGGTTACACGCGGGTGAAGCCCCGCCCGGTGGTCGAGGTGCGAGCCTCGAAACCTCCGGGCGGGGCTGCCCGGTGGTTGAGGTGCGAGCTTGCGAGCCTCGAAACCTCCGGGCGGGGCTGCTCGGTGGTTGAGGTGCGAGCTTGCGAGCCTCGAAACCTCCGGGCGGGGCTGCCCGGTGGTTGAGGTGCGAGCTTGCGAGCCTCGAAACCTCCGGGCGGGGCTGGTGAGACCTAGAGCGCGGCGGCGTCCGTGTCGCCGGTGCGGACCCGCACCACCGACTCGACCGGGCTCACCCAGACCTTGCCGTCGCCGATCCGGCCGGTGTGGGCCGTCTTGGTGATGATCCCGACGATGTCGGCGGTGTCGGCGTCGTCGACCACGATCTCGATCCGGATCTTGGGCACGAGCGCGATGTCGTACTCCGCTCCCCGGTAGACCTCGGTGTGGCCCTTCTGCCGGCCGTAGCCGCTGACCTCGCTGACCGTCATCCCGGTGACGCCGAAGGCCTCGAGCGCCTCCCGGACGTCCTCCCACTTGTGCGGCTTGATGACCGCGGTGACCAGCTTCATGCGCTTACCTCCGAAGGAGTGGACGGGCTCAGGACCGAGGTACGACGAGCGGCACCGCCGCCGGTGGTGAGATCGTAGGCCGCCTCGCCGTGCTCGGCGAAGTCGATCCCGTCGACCTCGTCCTCCTCCACGATCCGCAGGCCCAGGGTCGCCTTGACCGCCAGCGCGACGACCAGGGTGGCGATGCCGGACCAGATCATCGCGAAGAGTGCGACCGCGACCTGGACGACCAGCTGCTTGGCGCCGCCGCCGGTGAGCAGGCCCCCCTCGTTGGAGGCCAGGAATCCGACGCCGACCGTGCCGACCAGGCCGCCGACCAGGTGGACGCCCACGACGTCCAGCGAGTCGTCGTACCCGAAGCGGTACTTGAGGCCGACCGCCAGGGCGCAGACGCCACCGGCGACGAGGCCCAGCACGATCGAGCTCCAGGGCACCAGGTTGCCGCAGGCCGGCGTGATGGCGACCAGGCCGGCGACGACGCCGGACGCCGCGCCGAGGGAGGTCGCGTGGCCGTCGCGGATCTTCTCGACGAGCAGCCAGCCCATCATCGCCGCGCAGGTGGCGAGCGTGGTGTTGAGCCACACCAGGCCGGTCTCGGTCGTGTAGGCGTCGAGGTTGACGATCGAGCCGACGTTGAAGCCGAACCAGCCGAACCAGAGCAGGCCCGCGCCGATCATGGTCAGGGTCAGGTTGTGCGGCTTCATCGGCTCCTTGCCGAACCCGAGCCGCTTGCCGAGCAGGAGCGCCAGCACCAGGCCCGCGACACCGGCGTTGATGTGGACCACCGTGCCGCCGGCGTAGTCGATCGGCGCCACCTCGGCCGCGCCGTCACCCGAGAAGAGCAGGTCCGCGAGCCCGTTCTCCACGCCGCTGAGGAACCCGCCGCCCCACACCATGTGCGCCAGCGGGAAGTACGACAGCGTCACCCAGATCGGCAGGAACACCAGCCACGCGGAGAACTTCATCCGGTCCGCCACCGCACCGCTGATCAGCGCGGCGGTGATCACCGCGAAGGTCAGCTGGAAGGCGACGAAGACGTAGTTCGCGGGATCCGTGCTCTCCAGCCCGAACTGCGTGAACGGGTTGGAGAAGAGCTTGCCGATCTCCTTGCCCGTCGCGCCGTCGGCGGTGGCGAAGGTCGTGCTGTACGACATCGACCACCCCCACAGGGCATACACGATGCCGACCACGCCCAGGGCGCTGAAGGACATCATCATCATGTTGAGCACTGACTTGGTCCGGCTCATGCCGCCGTAGAAGAGCGCCAGGCCAGGGGCGGTCATCAACAGGACGAGCGAGGCCGACACCAGCATCCAGGTGTAGTAGCCGTTTTCCATGCCCCGAACATTCGGGCGCGCAGGTTTCGCCTCACGCGACGCGATGTTTCCGGCTCGTAACGGGTGCCTCACGGCGGTTACGTGCCGGTGAACCCCCGCGGGGACGAGAGGTGCGCCACACCCGCCGGAAATGCCGGCCTCCTTCCCGGCACGCAGGCCGGGGGCGGGCGACGGCGAGGCTCAGCCGAGCAGGGCGTCGACGAAGGCCGCGGCGTCGAAGGGCGCGAGGTCGTCGGGCCCCTCGCCGAGGCCGACCAGCTTCACCGGGACCCCGAGCTGGCGCTGGACGGCGACCACGATGCCGCCCTTGGCGGAGCCGTCGAGCTTGGTGAGCACGATGCCGGTGACGTCGACGACCTCGGAGAACACCTTGGCCTGGATCAGGCCGTTCTGGCCGGTGGTGGCGTCGAGGACGAGCAGCACCTCGGTGACCGGCGCCTGCTTCTCGATGACCCGCTTGACCTTGCCGAGCTCGTCCATCAGGCCCTGCTTGTTCTGCAGCCGGCCGGCCGTGTCGACCACGACGGTGTCGACACCCCGCTCGACGCCCTGCTTCACGGCGTCGAACGCGACGCTCGCCGGGTCGCCCCCCTCGGGGCCGCGGACGACCTCGACGCCGACCCGCTCACCCCAGGTGGCGAGCTGTTCGGTGGCAGCGGCGCGGAAGGTGTCGGCGGCGGCGAGCAGCGTCGTACGCTCCTCGGCGACCAGGATCCGCGCGAGCTTGCCGACGGTGGTGGTCTTGCCGGTGCCGTTGACGCCGACGACCAGCACCACACCCGGGTCGTCGCCCTCCCCGCTGACGTGGAGTGCGCGGTCCATCGTCGGGTCGACGAGCTCGACCAGCTCCTCGCGGAGCACGGCGCGCACGTCGGGCGCCTGGCCTCCCTCGACCCGCAGCCGGGTGCGCAGCCGCTCCACCAGCTCCTGGGTGGGCGCGACGCCGATGTCGGCGCCGAGGAGCAGGTCTTCGATCGCCTCCCAGGTGTCCTCGTCCAGCTGGTCGCGACTGAGCAGGCCGAGCAGGCCGCGGCCGAGCGCGTTGGAGCCGGCGAGCCGCTGCCGCAGGCGGACCAGACGCGAGGCCGGCTTCTCCGGCCTGTCCAGGGTCGGAGCGGCCGGCTCGGCCGGCGCCTCGACCGGCGCCTCGACCGGCGCCTCGACCGGCGCCTCGACCGGGAGCTCCTCGGTGGGCGGGACCTCGGTATCGACCGGCGCGGTGATGACGTCGGTCGCGGAGCCCTTCGGCAGCGTGCCGGTACGGCGGACCCGGGTGCCGACGAAGCCGACGATCGCGAGGATGCCGACGACCGCGATCCCGATGACGAGGTAGAGCCACTCCTGCATGGGGCTCATCCCATCATGTCGGCCCGGCCCGGTCGAAAGCGGAGGCTCGATCCGGCTCCGGGGTGCTCAGCGCAGGCGCTGCAGGTCGCGCTCGTCGTCGTCGAGCACGGGAGCGGCCTCGACCGCCCGGGTCATCGCCTCGCCGAGCCACGGGACCACCGGCATCTCCTCCCCGCGGTGCGGGTAGGCGACATAGAGGGCCACGACGGCCGAGACGACGAGGCTCAGCAGCACCGCCAGCGCCACGACAAGCACGTTCGACTCCTCCGAGTAGGGATCGCTCTGCGCCTATCTTGCACCGCAGCTCCAAGAGACCCGGCATCGCCGCCGCCGTGGGTGCGCGAGGTGTGAGCTGCGGGGCCCCACAGCGCACACCTCGCGCCCCCACAGCTCACACCTCGGGGGGACAGAGCGGGGCGAGCGCGGTGCGGATGAGGTCCGGGATGGGGGTCGAGGGTCGTGCGGGGTCGGTGTTGTCGACGTACACGTGGACGAAGCGGCCCTCCGCGCGGGCGAGCCCGCCCTCCCCCTCGGGGTCGCCCTGGAAGAGGCCGACCCGGTAGATCACGGACGAGCGGCCGAGCCGCTCGACGACGAGGCCGAGGTCGATCGGCCGCGGGTAGCCCATCTCGGCGAAGTACCGGCAGGAGACCTCCGCGACCACGCCGATCGCCGGGAGACGGCGGATGTCGGTGCCCGTCGCCTCGTGCAGGTGCGCGTTGACGGCGGTGTCGATGAGGTCGAAGTAGCGCGCGTTGTTGAGGTGACCGTAGACGTCGTCGTCGGACCAGCGGGTCGTCGCGCTCCGCCACGCGCGGTACGACGACCGGTCGGGCCGGGCGCGGTCGGGGCCGCTCGCGGGCTGGGTCATGCGGGCTCCTCGCGCAGCCGCTGGCTGATCACCGCGGAGACGCCGTCGCCCCGCATGGTGACGCCGTAGAGCGCGTCGCCGACCTCCATGGTCCGCTTCTGGTGGGTGATGACGAGCAGCTGGGAGTTCTCGCGCAGCTCCTCGTAGATCTCCAGGAGGCGCCCCAGGTTGGTGTCGTCGAGCGCGCCTCGACCTCGTCGAGGATGTAGAAGGGCGAGGGGCGGGCCTTGAACAGCGCGACGAGGAAGGCGACCGCGACCAGCGACCGCTCGCCGCCCGAGAGCAGCGAGAGCCGCTTGACCTTCTTGCCGGGCGGGCGGGCCTCGACCTCGATGCCGGTGGTGAGCATGTCGGAGGGGTCGGTGAGGACCAGCCGGCCCTCGCCGCCGGGGAAGAGTCGCGCGAAGGTCTGGTCGAAGGCGCGGGTCACGTCGGCGTACGCCTCGGTGAAGACCTGCTCGACCTTGGCGTCGACGTCCTTGACGATGTCGAGGAGGTCCTTGCGGGTGGCCCGGAGGTCCTCCAGCTGCTCGGAGAGGAACTGGTGGCGCTCCTCCATCGCGGTGAACTCCTCCAGCGCGAGCGGGTTCACCCGGCCGAGCATGCCGAGCGCCTTCTCGGCGCTCCTGAGCCGCTTGACCTGCTCCTCGCGGACGAAGGGCACGGTGCGGGGGGCGGGCGGCTCGCCGTCTCCACCCTGCGCGTCCCCGTCGGCCGCGGCCTCCCCGCCGTCCGGCTCCAGCACGGGGATCGGCTGGTCCGGGCCGTACTCGGCCACCAGCGCGTCGGGCTCCAGACCGAGCTCCTCGAGCGCCTTGGTCTCGATCTGCTCGATCCGCATCCGCTGCTGGGCGCGGGCCATCTCGTCGCGGTGCACCGAGCTCACCAGCTCGTGGTGCTCCCGGTCGAGCTCGCGCAGCGACTGGCGCACGGCCATCAGCTCCTGCTCGCGACCGCGGCGGGAGTCCTCGACGGACTGCCGCCGCTGCGCGGCCTCCTGGATCGAGCTCTCCAGGCGAGCCAGGACGACGGTCACCGCGCTGGCGACCGCCTGCCCGGCACGGCCCTCGGCGAGCAGCCGCGCGCGACGCTCGGCGGCACGGGCGCGGGACTGGCGCTCGGCGGCGGCGGCCTTGCGCATCTGGTCGACACGCCCGTGGAGGGCGCGGGCGCGCTCCTCGGAGGTGCGCAGCGCGAGGCGCGCCTCCATCTCGCTCTGCCGGGCCGCTCGGGTCGCCTCGACGAGGCGCTCCTGCTCGGTGGTGTCCGGCTCCTCCTCGGTGTCCTCCTCGGCGGCGGCGAGGCGCTGCTCGAGCTCGGCCAGGCCTACGAGCGCCTGCTCGCGGGAGGTCTCGGCCTGCGCGATGGCCTCGGTCATCCGGTCCGCCTCGGCGCGCGCCGCGCGCGCGAGCGAGCCGTACTGGCCCAGCTCCTCGGCGACCGCCGCGAGCGTGGCGTCGGACTCGTGCAGCCGCGCCAGGGCCACGTCGACGCGCTGCTTGGCCTCGGCGCGCTCGGTCTCGAGCCGCGCCAGGTCGAAGCCGAGCCGCTCGGCGGCGGCGACGGCCTCGGCCAGGGCCTCGGTGGCCTCGTCGACGGCGGCCTGGATCTCCAGCAGGCTCTGCGTGGCGTGCGAGCCGCCGGAGGCGAAGTGGGCGCCGAGCAGGTCGCCGTCGCGGGTGACCGCGACGACGTCGGCCAGCTCGGCGACCAGCGACCGCGCGGCGACGAGGTCGTCGACGACCGCGGTCTTGCGCAGCAGCCGGTTGAGCGCGGGGCGGACCTGCGCCGGGCACTCCACGACGTCGACGGCGTACGCCGCGCCGGGCGGCAGCGCCGGCCAGGAGGCGGCGGACTCGGCCTCTCCCCCGCCGAGCAGCAGCCCGGCGCGGCCGAGGTCGTCGGCCTTGAGATGGTCGATCGCGGCGACCGCGGTGTCGGCGTCGGTGACGGCCACCGCGTCGGCCGCGGCGCCGAGGGCGGCCGCGACGGCGCCCTCGTAGCCGCTGCGCACCGTGACCAGGGCAGCGACGGAGCCGAGCAGGCCGGAGATGGCGTCGGAGGCGGCGAGCAGCGCCCCGGCACCGTCCTTGCGGGCCAGGCCGAGCTCGAGGGCCTCCTTGCGCGCGCTGAGCCCCGCCTTGTCGCGGTCGGCCTGCTGGGCCTCCGCGCGGACCTTGGCGAGGCGCTCCTCGATGTCGTCGAAGGCCGCGACCGCGGCCTCGTGCTCCGCGTCGAGACCCTCCTCGCCGGCGTCGAGGCCGGCGACCTTGGTCTCGAGCGCGGTGAAGTCCCGCTGGGCGCGCTCGGCCCGGGTCAGCGCGTCGGCGCGCGCGGACTCGAGCCGGCCGATCTCCTCCTCGGCGGCGTGCGCCCGCGAGCGCAGGGTGTTGACCTGGCCGTGCAGCCGGGCCAGGCCCTCGCGGCGGTCGGCCGCCGCGCGGAGCAGCCCGGCGACGCGGCGCTCCTCGGCGGCCGCGGCGTCCTCCGCGGCACGACGCGCGGCGACGGCCTCCTCGAGCGCCGTCTGCTGCTGCGCGACCTGCCCGGCGATCTGCGCCTCGTGGGCGGCCAGACGCTCCGCCTCCGCCTCGATCTCCTCGGGGTCACGGCCCTGCTCGACCTCGGTCTCGGCGACGCCCGCGGCGTTGCGGACCCGCTCGGCGGCCAGGCTCTGGGTGCCCCGGAAGCGCTCGCGCAGGGCGGTCAGCGAGGACAGGGTCTCCTGCGCGGCGGACAGCGCCGGGAGGTCCTCGCGCAGGGCTGCCTCCAGCGTCGCCTCCTGCTCGCGCGCGGCAGCGATCGCGCGCTCCACCTCGGCACGCCGGGCGAGCAGCACGCTCTCGTCCGCGAGCTCCTGCTCGAGCGCCGTCCGCGCGGTCACGAGGTCGTCGGCGAGGAGCCGCGCCCGGGCGTCGCGGACGTCGGCCTGGACGGTCGCGGCCCGCCGGGCCACCTCGGCCTGGCGCCCGAGCGGCTTGAGCTGGCGACGGATCTCGCTGAGCAGGTCGTTGAGCCGGTTGAGGTTGCCCTCGGTGGAGTCGAGCTTGCGCAGCGCCTTCTCCTTGCGCTTGCGGTGCTTGAGGACGCCGGCGGCCTCCTCGATGAAGCCGCGGCGGTCCTCGGGGGTCGCGTGCAGGATCTGGTCGAGCTGGCCCTGCCCGACGATCACGTGCATCTCGCGGCCGATCCCGGAGTCGCTGAGCAGCTCCTGGACGTCGAGCAGCCGGCACGTGGTGCCGTTGATGGCGTACTCCGAGCCACCGGTGCGGAACATGGTCCGGCTGATGGTGACCTCGGAGTACTCGATCGGCAGCGCGCCGTCGGAGTTGTCGATCGTCAGCACGACCTCGGCCCGCCCCAGCGGGGGACGGCCGGAGGTGCCGGCGAAGATGACGTCGTCCATCTTGCCGCCGCGCAGGCTCTTCGCGCTGGCCTCGCCCATCACCCAGGCGAGGGCGTCGACGACATTGGACTTGCCGGAGCCGTTCGGACCGACGATGCAGGTGATGCCCGGCTCGAGCTGCAGGGTGGTCGCGGACGCGAAGGACTTGAACCCTTTCAGGGTCAGGCTCTTCAGATACACGCAGTCTCCCTTCGGGGTCGGGCAGTGGGTCCGACGCGGGGGAAGCTCGGCAGGCCTCAGGCTACCCCGCCCCGGCGACGGATCCCGGCAGCCGGGCGTCGCCGCGGTTGCTCGCGTGGGGCGAAAAAGGACGACGGACCACGACGCCGTACGGCGAGGTGGTCCGAACGTGGTGCACCTGGGGGGCGACGACGGAGCCCGTCGTCGGAGTCGTGCGTCAGGCCGGCTGCATCTCCGCGTCGCCGGTCAGGATCTCGGCCGCGCGGGCCGACATCAGCTTGTCGTTCTCCTCGGAGAGGCGGAGGACGAGGGACTCCAGCTCAGCGACCCGGTTGCGCAGCCGAGCGTTCTCGACGGCGAGACGGGGGTCGCGGAGGTCGCTGTTCAGGTGACCGATCAGCGCCTTGGCCATGAAGTTGAGCCTTCCGGTTCGACTGGGTGTCGGCCCGAGGGGGCCGTCTCCAAGAGTCCCACTTCGGGGCGGCGGGGTCAAACCTACGACGCCGGAGACGGAGCGGGGCGAGAGCGCCGGGTGGGGAGGCGGGTAGTGAGGCGGGAGCTGAGTGTCGGGAAGGCCGCGGTCGCCGCAACGGGGAAGGCCCGGCGGACCGGGCCCTCCCGACACGCTCGGGGGGTGCGCACCCGGTCAGCAGGGTGCGCAGGCCAGCGGGGTCAGCAGGAGTGCTGCACCTCGCCGGTGCAGTTGTCCCGTCCGGTGCCGCCGTAGACGACGTCGGTGCCGGGACCGCCGCGCAGCGTGTCGTTGCCGCCGCGACCGCGGATCACGTCGTCGCCGCTCTTGCCGCGGATGGTCTCCGCGCTCCCGCTGCCCAGCAGGGTGTCGTTGGCGCTGCTGCCGGAGTAGGCCTGCAGGCCCTTGAGCCGGACGGTGTTGCCGCCCTCCCAGCTGGCGAGACCGGCCGACACGTCGAGACGCACGGCGGTGGTGAGCGGCTTGAAGCTGATCGCGTCGACGCTCGAGCCGCCCCGGACCAGCGAGGTGGTCGCCGTGTTCAGCCCCTGCTGGGGGCCGTTGCCGGGCTGCGCGGCCGCGGTGACGAAGCCGTCCTCGCCCTTGCCACCCTTGAGCTCGCCGGAGGTGCGGTCGAAGACGACGGTGTCGTCGCCCGCGTTCATCCGCAGGGTGCTGGTCAGGAAGCTGACGTAGGCGATGTCGTCGCCCGCGCCCCCGCGGATGTTCGCGACGGGCACGCTGCTGGTGATGGTGTCGTCGCCGTCCCCGCCGAGGACCGTGTCCACGCCGTCGAGCACGCTCACCTTGTCGTCACCGACGCCGGCGTCCACCCAGTCGTCGCCCTCGCCGCCGTCGACGGTGTCGTTGCCGTCGCCGGCGCAGATGGTGTCGTTGCCCTTGCCGCCGTCGAAGGTGTCGTTGCCCTTCGCGAGGAAGACGACGTCGTCACCGTTCGTGCCGGCGAGCTTGTCGTCGGCGTCGGTGCCGACGATGGTCGCCGCCTTGCCGTTGCACAGCGGCGGGTCGGCGGCGTAGGCCGTCCCGGGAACGACGGTCGTGGCCCACAGGGCACCGCCCGTCACGAGGGCGAGTGCGCCCGCCGTACGCCGAAGCTGAGGGTTCATGGTTCGTACTCCTTGGCTGTCGTCGAACATGACACCCACCACAGCGGATGGGGAGGGCGGGGGATTACACGCTCCCTACCCGGGAAGGAGGTCCGCAGACGCCGACGGCGTCTCGCGGCGTGTAATGGATCGGCCTCCCGGCGCGCTCACCGTGGTGTGTCAGGATCGATCGCGGTGGGCGAGCTGAGCGGCCCCGTGCCGGAGCCGCCTGCCGTGCGTGCCCTGACCATCGAGCGAGGAGTCGTCCTGACGTCGCGGGAGCCCGACCGCACCGCCGATCCGCTCGGCGAGCCGCTGGCACGGGCACTCGAGGGCGACGAGGGCGCGTTCGCCGAGGTCTGGCGCCTCCTCCACCCCCCGCTGCTGCGCTATCTCCGCGTGCGCGACCGCGACACGGCCGAGGACATCGCCGCCGAGACCTGGCTGCACGTCATCCGCGACCTGCCCCGCTTCTCCGGCGGCCCCTCGGAGTTCCGCGCCTGGCTGTTCACCCTCGGCCGGCACCGCGCGATCGACGCCGGACGCGCCCGCGCGGCCCGCCCCAGCACGCCCACCGCCGAGGTCATCGACATCGGTACGGCGCCCAGCGCCGAGGCCGCGGCCCTCGAGCGGGTGGACACCGAGGCCGCCGTCCGCCTGGTCGCCAGCCTGCCCCCACCCCAGGCCGAGATGGTCATGCTGCGGGTGGTGGCCGGCCTGTCAGTGGCCGAGGTCGCCGCCATCGTGGACAAGAAGCCCGGGACCGTGGCGGTCAACGTCCACCGGGCGCTGAAGAAGCTGGCCCGGACACACCGGGCACGAGCGGCGAGGGGGTGAGGTGAGCATGGAGCACGACGGACTGGAGGAGTTCGAGGACTCGGCGCTGGTGCGCGCCCTGCGCGCCCCCGGGACTCCGGAGGAGCTCGCCGCGGAGGCGTCCTTCGTCGCGGCGTACCGACGCTCGGCGTCGGCCCGCGGACACGGCCGCGTGGCCGGGCGCATCGCCGGCCGCGTCGGCGTCGGCGGCGTCGCGCTGCTGGCGGGCGTCACCCTGACCGGCGGGATGGCCGCCGCGGCGTACACGCAGCGTCTGCCGCACCCGGTGCAGTCCATCGCGCACGACGCCTTCGGCGGCGTCGGGGTCCCGCCCGCGCGGCCGGCTCCCCCGCCGGCGACCGCCCCGGAGGGTCGGGACGAGCCCGACGCGAGCGCGTCCGCCCGGGCGACCGGAGACTCGCCCACCTCGGACGCGACCGCCTCGGACTCCGCGCGCAGCTCGGCCGGCGGCGCCCCGGCCGGCACGACGCCCAGCCCGAGCGGACCCGTGCCGCCCTCGGACCTCCCGACGGGCGCCCCGAGCGCCGCCACGGGCGCGACGGATGCGGCGTCGCCGAGCGCGACGGCTCCCGCTACGCCCGGTGCCGGCGGCGGCCCGAGCGGCGGCGTGCCGGGAGATCCCGCGGCCCGGCCGACGAGCGCGACCGTGACCGCCTCGGCACGGCGCGTCACGAGCGGCGGTCAGGCCAGCGTCACCGGGGTCGTGCTGAGCGACGGCGAGCCGGTGCCCGGCCAGGAGGTCTGGCTGCTCCGGCGGCACGCCGGCGAGCGCTGGAGCCGGGTCGCGTCCGCGACGACCGACGCCGAGGGCACCGCCACCTTCGCCACCGGCCCACTCGAGGAGAACGCCTGGTTCCGCGTGCGTGTCGACGTCGAGGACACGGAGACCGCCGGCGAGGACGTCGCCGGCTCCGTCCTGCGGTCGCGGCCCCGCCGCATCGGCGTCCAGCCGGTGCTGACCCTGAGCTCGACCGGACCGGTGGTGTCCGCCCGCGTCGTGGGCGCCGAGCCGGGTGACGCCGTCACGATCAGTCGCAGGGCCGCGGACGGACGCCTGGTGCGGATCGGGATCCGCCAGCTCGACGCCGAGGGCCATGCGAGCCACGACCTGTCGTCGTACTCCGGCCGGGTGCGGGTCCTCGTCCGGGTCCTGCGGACGGCGACGCACGTCGCGGTGAAGCGGTGGATCACCGTCCGGGTGCCCCGCGACCCCAGTCCCCCGCCGGCACCTACGCCCTCGACCTCGCCGAGCGGGGAGCCGTCTGGCAGCGCGGGCAGTAGTACGACGACCGGTTCATGAACGCGACCCGCCGGATCGGCGTACCGCACCGGTCGCAGGGCTCGTCCGCGCGACCGTAGGCGTGCAGCGAGCGGTCGAAGTAGCCCGACTCGCCGTTGACGTTGACGTAGAGCGCGTCGAAGGACGTGCCGCCCTGGGCGAGCGCCTCGTTCATGACGTCGCGCGCGTGTCCGAGGAGCTCGACGGCCTGCGCGCGGGTCAGCCGGTTGCCCGGGCGCTCGCCGTGCAGCCGGCTCCGCCAGAGCGCCTCGTCGGCGTAGATGTTGCCCACGCCCGAGATCAGGCCCTGGTCGAGCAGCAGCCGCTTGACGCCGGAGGTACGGCTGCGCAGGCGAGCCACGAACGCCGCGTCGTCGAACTCGGGGTCGAGCGGGTCGCGCGCGATGTGCGCGATCTCGGTGGGCAGGTCCGCACCGCCGACGGACACCGAGAGCCCACCGAACATGCGCTGGTCGACGAAGCGCAGCTCCCGGGGTCTCGAGACGGTCGCTTCGCGACCTCCTCGACCATCCGGAGTGCCGGTGAGCGCGAACCGCACGCGCAGGTGCCGCTCGGCGGGCGCGTCCCGCGTCTGCACGAGCATCTGGCCGCTCATGCCGAGGTGACCGAGGAGCGCGTTGCCGTCGTCGAGTGGGAGCCAGAGGTACTTGCCGCGGCGGCGGGCGCCCTCGATCCGCCGGCCGAGCAGTGCTGCCGCGAAGCCCGCGGCGCCGGTCGGGTGCCGGCGCACGGGGCGCTCGTGCAGCACCTCGACGGCGGCGATGGTGGCGCCGGCGACGTGGCGCTCGAGGCCGGCACGGACGACCTCGACCTCGGGGAGCTCGGGCATCGGGCGTCGGGACCGCTCAGCCGCCGGCGACGGACGAGCGACCCTCGCCGTCGAGGCCGAGCGCGCTCGCGATCTCGCCGTACGCCGTCTCGGCGGCGCCCTGCTCGGCCTCCTTCTTGGAGCGGCCGGTGCCGTTGCCGTAGAGCTTCTCGCCGACGCGGACCTGGGCGGTGAAGGTCTTCATGTGGTCCGGACCGTCGTCCTCGATGACGTACTCCGGCACGCCGAGCGACTGGTCGGCCGCCAGCTCCTGGAGCGAGGTCTTCCAGTCCAGGCCGGCCCCGAGCGCCGACGCCGCCTCGATCAGCGGGTCGAAGAGACGGTGGACGACGGCGGAGGAGACCTCGATGCCACCGCTGAGGTGGATCGCGCCGATCACCGCCTCGACGGTGTCGGACAGGATCGACGCCTTGTCCCGGCCACCGGTGGCCTCCTCGCCCCGTCCCAGCTTGATGTGGGTGCCGAGACCGATGGCGCGGGCGACGCCGGCCAGCGCGCGGGCGTTGACCACCGCGGCGCGCAGCTTGGCGAGCCGGCCCTCGGAGAGGTCCGGGTGGGCCAGGTAGAGGGTCTCGGTCACGACCACGCCGAGCACGGAGTCACCGAGGAACTCCAGCCGCTCGTTGGTCGGGAGCCCGCCGTTCTCGTAGGCGAACGAGCGGTGCGTCAGCGCGCGCTCGAGCAGCTCGGGGTCCAGCGTGGGATCCCCGAGCGCTCGACGCAGCTCGACGTAGTTGGTGATGCCGGTGGCCTGACTCGACGGGCCGGGGTCGACCGGACGGCTCAGAGAACCTGGCGACGCTCGGCGCGGGCGCCGTACTGGCCGCACGTGCCGCACGCGCGGTGCGGGAGGTGCTTGGCACCGCACGCCGGGTTGGCGCAGGTGACCAGCACCGGGGCGACAGCCTTCCACTGCGAGCGACGGTGCCGCGTGTTGCTGCGCGACATCTTCCGCTTCGGAACAGCCACTGTCTTCTCCTTGGTTCGGGTGCGCCCGGGTGGGCGCCTCTTCAGTCCGTGGGTTCTTGCTTGAGCTCGGTCAGCGCCGCCCAGCGCGGGTCGATCGCTGCGTCGTGCCGGTGGTCGGGCTCGTCCGCGAGCCGGACCCCGCACTCGGGGCACAGTCCGGGACAGTGGTCCTGGCACAGCGGCTGGAACGGCAGTGCGAGCACCACCGCATCCCGCAGCAGGGGCTCCAGGTCGACCAGGTCGTCCTGCAGCATGCTGACCTCGTCGTCCTCCTCGGCTCCCTCGGCGTCGCGGATGTCGTCGTAGACGAACAGCTCCTGGAACGTCACCTCGAACGTGTCGTGGATCGGCTCCAGGCACCGCGCGCACTCACCCTCCAGGTCGGCCGAGGCCGACCCGGTGACGAGCACGCCTTCCATGACCGCCTCCAGGCGCAGGTCGAGCTCGACCGGCGCGCCCTCGGGGACGGAGAGGACTTCGATGCCCAGATCCGCTGGCGCCGGCACTGTCCGCGACACCTGACGCTGGGACCCCGGGCGGCGTCCGAGCTCGCGAGTGTCGAGCACGAGCGGCGCTCTCGGGTCCAGGGTGTTCAGGGGTTCACTTCCAGGTCCGGGCACAACAGATCAGAGCAAGCGTAGTGGGAGCGGGGAGGGCGACCAAATCAGCCCTGCCGCCCGGCGAGCTTGGCGGTCAGCCTCGCCTGCACCGCCGGCGGCACCAGCGCGGAGACGTCTCCCCCGAGGGAGGCCACCTCCTTGACCAGGCTGGAGGAGACATAGCCGAGGCTCGCGGTCGTGGGGACGAACACCGTCTCCACCCCGGTGAGATGGGCGTTCATCTGCGCCATCGGCAGCTCGTACTCGTAGTCGTTGCCGCCACGCAGGCCCTTGACGATGGCCGCCGCGCCGATCTCCCGGCAGAAGTCCACGATCAGGCCCGTGAACCCCATCACCGTGACGTTCGGCAGCTCTGCGCACGCCTCGCGGAGCATCTCCAGGCGCTCCTCGGGGTCGAACAGGCGCGACTTGGAGATGTTGGTGCCGGTGGCGACCACGAGCTCGTCGAAGAGGGCCGAGGCCCGCCGGAAGATGTCCACGTGGCCGTTGGTGACCGGGTCGAAGGAGCCGGGACACACCGCGCGGGTCATGGGGCGAGGCTAGCGGGCCCGGTGGCCTCGGCGAACCACAGGTTGGTCTCGCCGTACTTCTTGAGGCGGCGCTTGCCGGCGAGCGGCTCCAGGCCGCCGGGCCACGTCGGCTCCGGGCTGCGCCGCGAGCGCTCCACGACCACCAGCGCCCCCGCGGCCAGCCACCCGCCGGCGACCAGCGCCGCGAGGTCGCCGGCCAGGCCGGCCTCCTCGAGGGGATAGGGCGGGTCGGAGAACACCACGTCGTACGACGCCCGGGCCGGCTCCGCGAGCACGCCGGCGACGGAGCGGGCGACGACCTCGGCGACCTCGCAGCCGACGGCTCGGGCGTTCGCGCGGACCAGGTCGGCCGTGCGGCGGTCGGACTCCACCAGGGTCACCGCGGCCGCACCCCGCGACCACGCCTCCAGCCCGATCGCGCCCGAGCCGGCGTAGAGGTCGAGGAAGCGCAGGTCGTGCAGCGAGCCCGCCCACGCCTCGATCGCCGAGAACAGCGCCTCCCGCACCCGGTCGCTCGTGGGCCGGGTCAGGTCGCCCTTGGGGGTCTGCAGGCGGCGGCCACCGGCGACGCCCGCGATGATCCTCGTCACCGCTGCATCCTCTACGACTTGTCCACGAACTCGGCCTGCTGGGACCGCTCGAGCTCCGTGACCGCGGCGGCCAGGCCGGGCGCGTGCGCCAGGTCGGCGCGCTCCTCCAGCAGGCTCTCGGCGGCCTCGCGGGCGGCGACGATGGTGTCCTCGTCGCGCAGCACGCGCAGGTTCTCCAGGCTGGACCGGCCCCCGGCCTGCGAGGCGCCGAGGACGTCGCCCTCGCGGCGCATCTCCAGGTCGACCCTGCTCAGCACGAAGCCGTCGGTGGTCGAGGCGACGGCCTCGAGCCGCTCGCGGGAGGGCGTGTCGGCCTCGGCGTGGCTCACCAGGAGACACAGGCCGGGCAGCCCTCCGCGGCCGACCCGGCCGCGGAGCTGGTGGAGCTGGGAGACGCCGAAGTGGTCGGCATCGAGGATCACCATGGCGGTCGCGTTGCGGACGTCGACGCCGACCTCGATGACGGTGGTGGACACCAGGACGTCGAGCGCGCCGTCGGCGAAGGCCCGCATGGTCGCGTCCTTCTCGTCGGCGGGCAGGCGACCGTGCAGGCGGCCGATCCGCAGGCCGGCCAGCGGTCCCTCGGCGAGGCGGCCCACGACCTCCTCCACGGCCGCGGCGGGCGGGCGGGGTCGGGCCACCTCGAGCGGCTCGTCCTCGTCGGGCAGGTCCACGGCGTCGACCTGTCCGGCCTCGGCCTCGTCGCCGGAGATCCGGGGGCACACGACGTACACCTGATGGCCCTTGCCGACCTCCTCGCGCACCCGCTCCCAGACGCGTCCGATCCATCCCGGCTGCTCGGCGAGGGGGACGACGTTCGTCTGGATCGGCGCGCGGCCGGCGGGCAGCTCGCTCAGCGTCGAGGTCTCGAGGTCGCCGAAGACGGTCATCGCGACCGTGCGCGGGATCGGCGTCGCCGTCATCACGAGCAGATGGGGTGGTGCCGCGGCCTTGTCGGTGAGGGCGGCCCGCTGCTCGACGCCGAAGCGATGCTGCTCGTCGACCACGACGAGCCCGAGGTCGGCGAAGAGGACCTGGTCCTGCAGGAGGGCGTGGGTGCCGATGACGATGCCGGCCTCGCCGCTCGCGATCCGCGAGAGCGGACCGGTGCGCTGGGTCTTGTTCATCGACCCGGTCAGCAGCTCGACCCGGGTGCCCTCGCCGGCGCCGAAGATCGTGCCGCCCAGGGCGAGGTCGCCGAGCATCGTCACGATGGAGCGGTAGTGCTGCTGGGCGAGCACCTCGGTCGGCGCCAGCAGGGCCGCCTGGCCGCCGGAGTCGACCACCCGGAGCATCGCCCGCAGGGCGACGAGGGTCTTGCCGGAGCCGACCTCGCCCTGCAGGAGGCGGTTCATGGGATGTGGCCGGGCCAGGTCCTGCTCGATCTGTCCGCCGACCTCGACCTGGCCGGCGGTCAGCTCGAACGGCAGGCGGGCGTCGAACGCGCGGAGCAGGGCACCCGCTCCCCCGTCGCGCACGGTCGCGCCGAGTGCGCGGACCGCCCGTCGGCGCCGGCCGAGCACGAGCTGGGTGACCAGCGCCTCCTCGAAGCGGAAGCGGTGGTGGGCGGCGGCCACCTGGTCCCGGGTCTCCGGGCGATGCACGTCGTCGTAGGCCTGACGGATCCCGACGACGTCGTACTCCTGGCGGACGCGGTCGGGCAGCCGCTCGGGGATCTCCTCCACCACCTCGAGGGCGAACTTCACCGCTCGTGCGACATCCCAGGTCTCGACGCCCTTGGTGAGCGGGTAGATCGGGTACAGCGGGCCGAAGTCGAGGACGTCCTGGACGCCGTCGTCGCCCGCGTCGCCCGCGTCGCCGTCGTCGCCAGCGTCGCCCAGGCCGAAGATCGTCATCGCGGGGTTCACCAGCTGCCACTGGTCGCGGAAGCGGTCCGCCCTGCCGAGGAAGACGCCCCGGTTGCCCACCGCGACCCGGCGGGCGTGCCACCCGGCAGTGCCCTGGTTCTTGGCGAAGAAGGTCATCTTCAGCCGCGGGCCGCCCGTGCGCAGGATCGCCTCGACGCGGTAGGCGGGCCGGTGGGTGCGCCGGTCCTTGTAGGACTTGATCTCGCACTCGGCGATCTCGCCGACCACGCAGAGCATCTGGCCGATGCGCAGGTTGTCGACCCGGCTGAGCGAGCCCGTCTCGAGATAGCGGCGCGGGAGATGGCGCAGCAGGTCGCCGACGGTGTGCAGGCCCAGGCCGTCGGTGAACCGCTTGCGCTTGGCCGGCGGGGCGGCACCGAGGACGGCGGTCAGCGGGGAGTCGAGGGTGATGGCCACGGGTTCGCTCTCATTCGACGGACATCAGCAGCGGGTAGCGCTCCTGGCCCCCGTCGTACACCACCACGTCGACATGGGGGTGGACCTCCTCGACCCACGCGGTCGCCCGCTCGGCGAGGCCCTCGCTGTCCGCGCCGCTCACGATCGTGACGAGCTCGCCGCCGGCCGCGAGCAACCGGTCGAGTACGACGAGCGCGACGTCGCCGAGGTCGTCGCCGACGACCGCGAAGTCGCCGGCGATCACGCCCAGCGCGTCCCCCGGCTCGCAGGGTCCGGCCATCGTCATCGCCTGGCGCGCGGCGATCGTGACCGCGCCGTGGCGCACGTGCCGCGCGGTCGCGGTCATCTCGGTCACGTCCTGGTCGAAGGCCCGCCCGGGCTCGTGGACGGCGACCGCGGCCAGGCCCTGGACCTGGGTGTGGGTCGGGATGACCGCCACCCGCAGCCCGTGGCCGGCGTGGTCGGCCTCGGCGGTGCTGGCGGCGGCCAGGGCCGCGCGGATCGTCGGCTCGTCGTTGGGCAGCACGACGACCTCACGCGCACCGCAGGCCGTGATCGCCTCGAGCAGCTCGCCGGTCGACGGACGGCGGCCCGGGCCGCCGAGGACCACCTCGGCGCCCGCCTCCTCGAAGAGCGCGGCCAGGCCGGGCCCCGCGGCCACGGCGACCACCCGGCGGCCGGCGGCCGGCAGCGGGGGCTGGGTCGGCGGCAGCGAAGCGGAGGCGGCGGTCGTGACGCCCGGCTCGGGCGCCTGGGCGGCCTTCGCCGCGATCTGCTCGGCGAAGTGGGTGACCCGGATCCGGTGCGGTCGTCCGGCCTCCAGCCCGGCTTCGATCGCCGCGCCGACGTCGTCGGTGTGGACGTGGACGTTCCACAGTCCGTCCCGGCCGACCACGACCACGGAGTCGCCGATCCGGCCGAGGCGTTCGCGCAGGGCGGCGGCGACGCCGCCGGCGTCGGTGTCGTCGTCGGTGTCGGTGTCGGTGCGCAGGAGGTACATCACCTCGTACGCCGGCCCCTCGGCGCTCAGCTCGTCCGCATGCGGCTCGAGGTGCGGGACCGGGATGACGTGGCTGCCCAGCGGTGCGGTGACGGGGATCGGCCGGCGTCCCGTCAGCACCGTCTCCGCGGCGTCGAGGATGACCGACAGCCCGCGCCCCCCGGCGTCGACGACGCCGGCCTGGGCGAGCACGTCGAGCTGCTCGGGGGTGTGTCCGAGCGCCTCGCGGGCGGCCGCGGCCGCGGCGGTGAGGACGTCGCTGCTGCGCGCGTCCGCGGGGGTCGCGGCCGCGGTGCCGGCCTCCGCGGCGGCACGCATCACGGTCAGCATCGTGCCCTCGACCGGCTCCCCGACAGCCGCGTAGCTGGCCGCTGACGCCTGCTGCAGCGCCTCGGCCATCACGACCGCGTTGCGCTCCTCGGGGCTCGCGGCGGCGATCCGGCGGGCGACCGCGCCGAGCATCTCGCTGAGGATCACGCCGGAGTTGCCCCGGGCGCCGAGGAGGGCGCCGCGCGCCATCGCCGCGAGGGGCAGGTCGATGTCCGCGACCTGCTCGGGCGCGTCGGCATGCTCGCCGAGGGCGGCGCGGACCGCGTCCCGGGCGGCGACGACGGTGAGGTACATGTTCGTGCCGGTGTCGCCGTCGGGCACGGGGTAGACGTTGAGCGCGTCGACCTCCTCGCGGGCTCCCGCCAGGGCGTCGACCGCGATGTCGACGAACCGGACGATGGACACCAGCGATACGCTGCTCCGCCCCTCCCCGGGCGCCGTCCGCTCGTCCATCGGCCTCACCCTATTGCAGGGGCCGTGGCGTCCGGCGATTTCGGTGTCCGCAGCGGGTTCGGCTATTCTCTTCCGGTTGCCCGAACCGCCGTCTGCGCGCGGGCGTGTCGAACTTAGTAGTGCTGATTCAGAACCGAGCAATCTCCCAGGAGTGACAACCATGGCCGCCGTCTGCGACATCTGCGACAAGAAGCCGACCTTCGGCAACAACCGGCCGTGGTCGCGCAAGATCACCAAGCGCCGCTTCAACCCCAACATCCAGCGCGTCCGCGCGGTCGTCAACGGCACCCCGAAGCGCATGAACGTGTGCACCGGCTGCCTGAAGGCCGGCAAGGTCTCCCGCTGACCTGAGCTCTCCCACCGGCCCGCCCGTCCTCGGACGCGGCGGGCCGGTGTCGTTTTCGGCCGACCCGGCAGAGGATGGCCCGAGATCGATACCGACCCGGCACCAGATGCAGCCAGGAGCGAGCGCCCGGTGTCATTTCCTGCCGGGTCGGCGTCACCCGGGAGCCTGTTTCTGCCGGGTCGTCAGAAATGGGTCCAGCCGGTGGGGCCGTCGTAGGCGCCGCCGTCGACGGTGACGGACAGCTCGCCGGCGGGGCCGACCGTGCCGATCCGGGTCCATCCCTGCGGCAGGGCGACGCCGGGCGGGAAGGTCGCCAGGAGCGCGTGGTCGTCTCCCCCGCCGAGGATGAACTGCAGCGGGTCGGCGCCGGTGGCCTGGCCCACGGCGAGCAGGGGCTCGGGGACCTCGAACGCGCTCGTCTCCACGTCGATGCTCACACCCGAGTCCTCGGCGAGGTGCCGCGCCTCGGCGAGCAGCCCGTCGGAGACGTCGACCATCGCGCTCGCGCCGGCCTCGGCGGCCGCGGGCCCGGCGTCGTAGGGCGGGGCCGGGCGCCGGTAGGCCTCGACGAGCACCCGGGGCGACCGGAAGCCCCGGCCGAGGACGGCGAGACCGCCCGCGGCCCAGCCCTGGCGGCCGCACAGGGCGAGCACGTCGCCCGGCGCCGCCCCGGAGCGGAGCACGGGCGCGACCGTGCAGGCGCCGATCACCGTGACGGAGACGACCACCTGGTCGGCCCGGGTCACGTCGCCCCCGACCAGGCCCGCGCCGACGGCCGCGCACTCCTCGGCGAAGCCGCGGGTGAAGTCGAGGGCCCACTCGGCCGGCAGGTCGGCCGGCGCGGCGAGACCGACGGTGAGCCACTGCGCGCGTCCGCCCATGGCGTTGACGTCGGAGAGGTTCTGCGCGGCGGCGCGGTGGCCGACGTCGACCGCCTCGGCCCAGTCGCGCCGGAAGTGCCGGCCCTCGACCATCACGTCGGTCGACACGACCACGTGCCCCTTGCGGACCCGCAGCACGGCGGCGTCGTCACCCGGGCCGACCAGGACGTCCTGACCGGGCGCCGTCGTGGCGACCACCTCGGCGATCCTCCCGATCAGCCCGAACTCGCCGAGGTCCGCCACCGTCGTGTCCCGGTCGATCGCGTCAGCCATGGGCCCATCCCACCAGACGTACCCGTGAGTAGGGCGAGCGGCTCACGAGTTCTGCTGCGGGCCGACGGCGCGGTAGGTTGAGGCGTTCCACAAACCGTCCGACGGGAGCGTGACCATGGTGGTGCAGGCCTACATCCTCATCCAGACCGACGTCGGCAAGGCGGCCGAGGTCGCCCGCGAGGTGGGCGCGATCGCCGGCGTCACGCTGGCGGAGGACGTCACCGGTCCCTACGACGTCATCGTGCGCGCCGAGGCTCGCAACGTCGACGAGCTCGGGAAGCTCGTCGTCTCGAAGGTCCAGAACCTCGAGGGCATCACCCGCACCCTGACCTGCCCCGTCGTCCACATCTGACGGTGCCTCGTCACGGCCGCTCGCGGCTCTGGCCGCTCGCGGCGCTCCTCGCCCTGCCGCTGGCGCTGGCGGGCTGCACCGGCCCGGTCGAGGTGGACGTGCCCGAGCTCCCGGACGCCGACCGGGCGGCCTGTGCCGCCTTCGCGGCCGACCTGCCGGACACCCTCGCCGACGAGGAGCGCGTCGACATCGAGCCGGCCGACGCCCCCGCGGCGGCGTACGGCGATCCCGCGATCGTGGTCCGCTGCGGCGTCGCGAGGCCGGAGGGCTTCGACCTGACGGCGGCCTGCGAGTCCGCGGACGGCGTCGGCTACTACATCCCCGACGAGCAGTACGACGACCAGGGGCTCGACCTCACGCTGACTGCCGCCGGGTACCGTCCGCGGGTGGAGGTCAGCATCCCGGCGCGCTACCGGCCCAACGCCGGTCCCGCCGCGATGGCGGCGCTCGCCCCGCTCGTCAAGCGGCACCTGACGCTCGTCGACGACTGCGCCTGACCCGCTCAGGCCCCCGCTCAGGCCCCCGTCCTGGCCCCCGTCCTGCTCCCCGGGAGCGCGGCGTCAGCGCAGCCCGGTCCCCCGCCGCAGCGCCAGGGTCAGCAGCCGGTCGACCAGGGCGCCGTAGTCCATGCCGGTGGCGGCCCACATCCGCGGGAACATCGACAGCGGCGTGAACCCGGGCATCGTGTTGAGCTCGTTGACCACCAGGGAGCCGTCCGGCATCAGGAAGAAGTCGACGCGTGCCAGACCCTCGCACCCGACGGCGAGGAAGGCCTGCGCGGCCATCTCGCGCATCCGCGCCTCGACCCCGTCGGGCAGCACGGCGGGGACGTCGAGCTCGGTGTGCTCCTCGGGGAGGTACTTGGCCTCGAAGTCGTAGAACTCGTGCTCGCCGGTGATCCGGATCTCCGCGGGCAGGCTGGTCTCGGCACCCCCGTCGAGCGTCTCGAGGACGCCGCACTCGACCTCGCGCGCGCCCTCGGCGGAGACCTCCACGAGGATCTTCGGGTCGTGCGCGAGCGCACCCTCGATCGCCTCGTCGATCTCGTCCGGTGTGTGCGCCTTGGCGATCCCGATGCTGGAGCCGCCGCGGGCGGGCTTGACGAACAGCGGGTAGCCGAGCGCGCCGACCCGCTCCCTGACCCCCTGGGGGTCGACCTCCCACTGCCGAGCGGTGACGGTCTCGCTCGGCATCACCGGCAGCCCGGCGTCCTTGAGGACGACCTTCATGAACGCCTTGTCCATGCTGACCGCGGAGGCGAGCACCCCGGAGCCGACGTAGCGCACGTCCGACATCTCGAACAGGCCCTGGATCGTGCCGTCCTCCCCCCAGGGGCCGTGCAGCAGCGGGAAGACGACGTCGACCTCGCCCAGCGCCCGGGGGGTCGCGGCCGGCTCGCTGACGACGAGGTCGGCGCCGCCGGTCGTGCGGGCCAGGCTGACCGCGGCCCGCTCCCCGTCGACCGAGGGCAGCTGCCCGGGGCCGGTGATGCGGTGCCGCTGCGGGTCGTCGGCCTCCAGGACCCAGCGGCCGTCGGTCGCGATGCCGATGGGGATGACCTCGTACTTGTCGCGGTCGATGGCCTGCAGCACGCTCCCCGCGGTCACGCACGAGATGGCGTGCTCGCTGGAGCGGCCGCCGAAGACGACAGCGACGCGGATACGGCGGCCGGTGGGAGAGCTCATCGGCGATGACCCTACCTTTGGGACATGTCCGCTCCTGCGCACGACCCGTCCTCGCGCGCCCCGGCGCTGCGTCCCGCGACCCTCGCGGTGACCGCCGGGCGCCCGCCGCGCGAGCCCGACCAGCCGCTCAACGTGCCGGTCACGCTGACCTCGACGTACGTCGCCACGGGCGAGCTGGAGTACGGCCGGTTCGGCAACCCGACCTGGTCGGCGTTCGAGGAGGCCCTCGGCGCCCTGGAGGGCGGACGGGCGCTGGCCTTCGCCTCCGGGATGGCCGCGGTGACCACGATCCTCGACCTGGTCGGCCACGGCGGGAGCGTGGTCGCGCCCCACCACGCCTACAACGGCACGGTCGCGGCGCTCGCCGATGCGGAGTCGCGCGGCAGGCTGCGCGCGAGCCTGGTGGACACGACCGACACGGCCGCCGTGGTCACCGCGCTCGAGGCCGACGAGGACTGCGCGCTGCTGTGGCTGGAGTCGCCGACGAACCCGGCCTTGGAGCTCGCGGACATCCCGGCGCTGGCCGCCGCGGCCCACGAGCTCGGCATCCGCGTGGTGGTCGACAACACCTTCGCCACTCCCCTGCTCCAGCAGCCGCTCGCCCTCGGCGCCGACATCGTGGTGCACTCGGCGACCAAGTACATCGCCGGGCACAGTGACGTCCTCATGGGCGCGCTGGTCGTGCAGGACGACGAGGTGTACGGCGCCCTCAAGGGCCGCCGCGACCTCGCGGGCGCCGTACCCGGGCCGTTCGAGGCGTGGCTGGCGCTGCGCGGCCTGCGGACGCTGCACGTGCGCCTGGAGCGGGCCGCGGCCAACGCGACCGAGCTAGCGCGCCGCCTCGCCGACCACCCGGCCGTCGCCGAGGTCCGCTACCCGGGCTTCGGCGCCATCGTCGCGCCCGTCCTCGCCGGTGGCGCCGACGCCGCTGACTTCCTGGTCCGCGCGACCTCGCTGTGGGTGCACGCCACCTCGCTCGGCGGCGTGGAGTCCACCTTCGAGCGGCGGCGGCGGTGGAAGCTCGAGCCCGCCACGATCCCCGAGGGCCTCGTCCGGCTGTCCGTCGGCATCGAGGACGTCGAGGACCTCTGGCACGATCTCAAGCAGGCGCTGGACCGGATCGACGCCTGAGCCCGCGCCCCGCCGAGCTCAGCTCAGCTCGGCCTTGGTGTCGCGCGAGATGAAGGCGTCCATCAGCTGCGACGTGGTCAGCCGGCCCTGCACGACCTCGTCCACGGCGTCCACGATGGGCGCCTCGATGCCGGCGCGGGCGGCGAGGGCCCGCAGCGAGGAGCACGACTTGGCGCCCTCGGCGACCTGGCGGGTGGAGGCGTAGATCTCCTCCACCGTCATCCCCTGGCCGAGCTTCTCGCCGAAGGTGCGGTTGCGCGACAGCGGCGAGGAGCAGGTGGCGACGAGGTCGCCGAGGCCGGCGAGGCCCATGAGGGTGAGGGGGTTGGCGCCGAGGCTCATCGCCAGCCGCGCCGTCTCGGCCAGGCCGCGGGTGATCAGCGAGGCGGTCGTGTTGTCGCCGAAGCCCAGGCCCACGGCCATGCCGACGCACAGCGCGACGACGTTCTTGTAGGCGCCGCCGTACTCGCAGCCGAGCACGTCGACGCTCGTGTACGGCCGGAAGGCGGGCGAGTGGACGCGCTCCTGGAGCATGGTGGCGACCGACTCGTCGGCGCACGCGACGACCGACGCGGCCGGCTCGCGACGGGCGATCTCCCGCGCGAGGTTGGGGCCGCTGACGACGGCGATGCGGTGCTCGCCGATGTCACCGACCTCTGCGATCACCTCCGACATCCGCTTGAGGGTGCCGAGCTCGACGCCCTTCATCAGCGAGACGAGGACGGCGTCCTTGTCGACGTACGGCAGGAAGGTCGGGAGGTTGTCGCGCAGCGACTGCGAGGGCACGGCGAGGACGACGACGTCGGCCCCGGCCAGTGCCCGCTCGGGGTCATGGGTGGCCGTGATGGCGCGGGGCAGCTCGATGCCCGCGAGGTAGTCGACGTTCTCGTGACGCTCGTTGATCGAGGCGGCCACCTCCTCGCGGCGTGCCCAGATGCAGACGTCGTTGCCGGCGTCGGCGAGCACGATGGAGAACGCGGTTCCCCACGAGCCCGCGCCGAGCACCGCGATCCTGTTGCCCATCAGCCCGCCTTCTTCTTCTTGAACCGGTCGCCGTGCACGGCCATGTCGTAGCGCTCGCCGGGTGCCTTCTCGCCGCGCACCAGCTCGAGCTGGTGGGTGATCGCCGCCATGATCCGCGCCGTCGCCTCGTTGACGACGGCGCTGGTGCGCTCCTGGGCACGCAGGTCGTCGAGCTCCACCGGCGGCCCGACCCGCATGGTGACCTTGCGGCGCGGCACGACATGGGGACGCTTCGTGTACGGCGGCAGGATCTCGTGGGCACCCCACTGGCCCACGGGGATCACCGGGCAGCCCGTCTCGAGTGCGATCCGCGCGGCACCGGACTTGCCCTTCATCGGCCACATGTCCGGGTCGCGGGTGATCGTGGCCTCGGGGTACACCACGACGCACTGGCCGGCACGCACGGCGGCGACGGCCGCCGAGTAGGCGCCGACCGCGTCCTTGGTCTCGCGCTTGACGGGGATCTGGCCCGCGCTGCGCAGGAAGAAGCCGAGTGCCTTGTTGTCGAACAGGCCCGACTTCGCCAGGTAGCGGGGCTTGTACCCGTGGTCGTAGACGAGGTGGGCCGCCGTCAGCGGGTCGACGTGGGAGATGTGGTTGAGGACGATCAGGAAGCCGCCGCGCTCGGGGATGTTCTCGCCCCCGATCCACTCCCGCCGGGTGGTCGCCAGGAGCGTCGGCTTGATGATGGGCACGGCGATGTTGAAGGCCCAGCCCCGCTTCTCCTGCAGCTTCCGAACGCTCACGAGAGTGCAGGCTACCGACTCGCCCGCCGTCCACCCCGGGGGCACGACGATCGGGCCGGCGATGCCCTGCGAGGATGCGGGAGTGTTCACGCGCCCCGGCTCCTTCGCCGTGCTGGTGCCGGTGAAGTCCCCGGGCACCGGCAAGTCGCGCCTTTCGAGCCTGCAAGACGCCGAGCGGGCACGGCTCGCGGCCGCGTTCGCCACGGACGTCGTCGACGCCTGTCTGCGGACCGAGGACGTGGCCGGGGTGCTGGTGGTCAGCGACGACGCGGCGTTCGCGGCGACCCTCGCGGCGCGAGGTGCGCACGCCGTCGACGACCCGGGCGCCGGCCTCAACGCCGCCCTACGCCATGCGGCGGCCCACGTCCGCGACCGCCGTCCCGACCTGCGGCCGGTCGCCCTGTGTGCCGACCTGCCCGCCCTCGTGCCCGCCGACCTCGCCGCGGCGCTCGGCCAAGCGGCCTCCCTCCCCGGGGCATGCTTCGTGCGCGACGGCGACGGAACGGGAACCACCCTCTACACAGCGCCGTACGACGACTTCGCGCCGCGCTTCGGCGCCGACTCTGCGGCAGCCCACGTGGCCGCGGGAGCGCAGCCGCTCGTCGGAGACCTCCCGACGCTGCGCCGCGACGTCGACGACGTTCGGAGTCTCGCGGACGCGATCTCCCTCGGCATGGGGGAGGCGACGTCCGACGTCCTGCGTGCGATCGGTCCCGTCCCGCAATGACGAACGGGCCGCACTCCCGAGGAGTGCGGCCCGTGCGGTGTCGTCGAAGGCGGCGTCAGGCCTTCTTCGCGGTCTTCTTGGCCGGCGCCTTCTTCGCGGCAGGAGCCTTCTTCGCGGGAGCCTTCTTCGCCGCAGGAGCCTTCTTGGCCGGCGCCTTCTTCGCAGCAGGAGCCTTCTTCGCGGGCGCCTTCTTCGCCGCAGGAGCCTTCTTGGCCGGCGCCTTCTTCGCCGCAGGAGCCTTCTTCGCGGGAGCCGCCTTCTTGGCGGTCGCAGCGGCCTTCTTCGCCGGCGCCGCAGCCTTCTTGGCAGCAGAGGTGGCGGCCTTCTTGGCCGGGGCGGCAGCAGCTGCGGCGGCCTTCTTCGCCGGAGCTGCGGCCTTCTTGGCCGGCTTCGGCAGGGGCGCGAGCTTCTTCGCGCCGGAGACGACGTTCTTGAGGTCGGCGCCGGCGCTGAACTTCGGAACCGCCTTCTTCTTGGTCTTCACTCGCTCGCCGGTCTGCGGGTTGCGGACCCAGCGAGCGTTGCGGACCGCCTTCTCGAACGAGCCGAAGCCGGTGATGGCAACCTTCTCGCCCTTGGCGACCTGACGGGTGATCGTGTCGAGAACCGCGTCGAGAGCGTGAGCCGCGTCCTTACGGCTGCCCTCGAACCGGTCAGCCAGCGCGTCGATCAACTGAGACTTGTTCACTACCTGTCCTTCCGAAACGCCGCGCTGGGCGTCCCTTGGGCTGTTGCGGCCGAGCCCTCGCCCAGCCGTCCTTTCATGGGAACGCTAGGCACTAGTGGGCACACTCACAATCACCACGCCGAAGTTGGTGCGTCTTTTTTCCCGATTTCGGCGCTATTTCGGCCCATTCGAGCCCGATTCCGGTTTCGACGGCACCGCACGCGCGTTCGCGGCGAATGCGTGCAACACAACGGGCCGACCCGCGAATGTCGCGGATCGGCCCGTTGTAGAGCGGTTTTCAGGCGCGCTGGGTGACCGGCTTCCACGCCGGCCGGCCACTCTCGAAGGCCGAGATGTCGGCCTCGTGACCTAGGGTGATGCCGATGTCGTCGAGACCCTCGAGCAGACGCCAGCGCGTGTAGTCGTCGATCTGGAAGCTCGCCTCGATCTCTCCTGCCCGGACGGTGCGCGCTTCGAGGTCGACCGTGATCTCCGCGCCGGGGTTGGCCTCGAGGTACTGCCAGATCTCCTCGACGACCGCCTCGTCCAGCTGACCCGCGACGAGCCCGGCCTTGCCCGAGTTGCCGCGGAAGATGTCAGCGAAGCGAGCGGACAGCACCACCTTGAACCCGTAGTTCTGCAGGGCCCAGACGGCGTGCTCACGCGAGGACCCGGTGCCGAAGTCGGGTCCGGCGACGAGCACCGAGCCCGCGCTGTAGGCGGGCTTGTTGAGGACGAACTCGGGGTCGTTGCGCCATGCGGCGAAGAGCCCGTCCTCGAAGCCGGTGCGCGTGACGCGCTTGAGGTAGACGGCCGGGATGATCTGGTCGGTGTCGACGTTGCTGCGTCGCAGCGGCACGCCGACGCCGGTGTGGGTGGTGAACTTCTCCATGGTCGGTGCTCCCTTTCAGACCGTGGCGGGCACGAGATCGGCGGGCGAGGACAGCGTGCCGCGCACCGCGGTCGCGGCCGCGACGGGCACGGACACCAGATGCGTGCGGCCGCCCTTGCCCTGACGGCCCTCGAAGTTGCGGTTGGAGGTGGAGGCGCTGCGCTCCCCGGGCGTGAGCTGGTCGGGGTTCATGCCGAGGCACATCGAGCAGCCCGCGCCGCGCCACTCCGCGCCGGCGGCGATGAAGATCTCGTGGAGACCCTCCTGCTCGGCCTGCATCCGCACCCGCACCGAGCCCGGTACGACGAGCAGGCGGGTGCCCTCCGCCACGCGGTGGCCCTCGAGGATCTCCGCAGCCAGGCGCAGGTCCTCGATGCGGCCGTTGGTGCAGGAGCCGACGAACACCGTGTCGACCTTGATCTCGCGCATCGGCGTACCGGCCTCGAGGCCCATGTACTCCAGGGCCTTCTCCGTCGCCAGCCTGTCGCTCGGGTCGGCGAAGTCTTCGGGACTCGGGACGTTCGCACCGAGCGCGACGCCCTGGCCCGGGTTGGTCCCCCACGTGACGAACGGCGTCATCTCCGAGGCGTCGAGCACGATCTCCTTGTCGAAGGTCGCGTCGGCGTCGGTGACCAGGGTGCGCCAGTGCGCGACCGCGGCGTCCCACTCCGCGCCCTTCGGCGCCTCGGGCTTGTCCTTGATGTAGGCGAAGGTCGTCTCGTCCGGGGCGATCATGCCGGCCTTGGCGCCCCACTCGATCGACATGTTGCACACGGTCATCCGGCCCTCCATCGAGAGCTCCTCGATGGCCTGGCCGCGGTACTCGACGATGTAGCCCTGGCCGCCGCCGGTGCCGGTGTGGGCGATCAGCGTGAGAACGAGATCCTTCGCGGTGACCCCCTCGGGGAGGCTGCCGTTGACGGTGACGGCCATGGTCTTCGGCTTGGCCTGCGGCAGGGTCTGGGTGGCGAGCACGTGCTCGACCTCCGACGTACCGATGCCGAAGGCGATCGCGCCGAAGGCGCCGTGCGTGCTGGTGTGGGAGTCGCCGCACACGATGGTCATGCCGGGCTGGGTCAGGCCGAGCTGCGGGCCGACCACGTGGACGATGCCCTGCTCGACGTCGCCGAGCGGGTGGAGGCGGACCCCGAACTCCTCGGCGTTCTTGCGCAGGGTGTCGACCTGCGTCTTGCTCACGGGGTCGGCGATCGGCTTGTCCCAGTCGAGCGTGGGGACGTTGTGGTCCTCGGTCGCGAGGGTGAGATCGGGGCGGCGCACCGTGCGACCGGCCAGGCGCAGGCCGTCGAAGGCCTGCGGGCTGGTGACCTCGTGGATGAGGTGGAGGTCGATGTAGAGGAGGTCCGGCTCCCCCGGGGTCGACCGGACGACGTGCTCGTCCCACACCTTCTCCGCCAGGGTCTTGCCCATGACTGGCTCCTCCTCGTTCGTCGTCGTCGGCGGCACCCACTGCCGTCGACCGTGATGGAGCCTACTCTTGCATCCCAGGATCCGAGACGGCAGTATTGCCATATGGACAACTCGAGCGGCGTCGGAGTTCTCGACAAGGCGGCCCTGGTGCTGACGGCACTGGAGTCCGGACCGGCCACCCTGGCCGGCCTGGTGGCCGGCACCGGCCTGGCCCGGCCGACGGCGCACCGGTTGGCGGTCGCCCTGGAGCACCACCGCCTCGTCGCCCGCGACATGCAGGGCAGGTTCGTCCTCGGCCCCCGGTTGGCGGAGCTCTCCGCCGCGGCCGGCGAGGACCGCCTCCTCGCGACCGCCGGCCCCGTCCTCGCGCGACTGCGCGACATCACCGGCGAGTCCGCCCAGCTGTGGCGCCGCCAGGGCGACCACCGCGTGTGCGTCGCCGCTGCCGAGCGCCCCTCCGGGCTGCGCGACACCATCCCGATCGGCTCGCAGCTCACCATGCGCGCCGGCTCGGCCGCCCAGGTGCTGCTGGCCTGGGACGACCCCGAGCGGATCCACCGCGGACTGCAGAACTCCGCGTTCTCCGCGGCCGAGCTCTCTGCCATCCGCCGCCGGGGCTGGGCCCAGTCGGTCGGCGAGCGCGAGCAGGGCGTCGCCTCGGTGTCGGCCCCCGTCCGCTCCCCCGGCGGCAAGGTCATCGCCGCGGTCTCGGTCTCCGGTCCCCTCGAGCGCCTCTCCCGCCAGCCCGGCCGCATGCACGCGCCGGCCGTCCTCGCGGCCGCCGAGCGGCTCTCGGAGTCGCTGCGCCGGGCGGCGGCGGAGTAGGCGGGGGCTCCCTCTCGCACTCTCCGCGGGGGGCGGATTCACCACGGGATGTAGGCGAACAGGCAGTTCTGTAGCGGAGTTCCACTACAGAAGCGCGGACTCGCCTACATCCCGTGGTGAATCCGACCCCGGCACCCTCAGAACAGCGCCGGCTGCTCCAGCGACAGCAGCAGCTGCTTGCGGTCCAGCCCGCCGGCGTACCCGGTGAGCGTGCCGTTGGCGCCGATCACCCGATGACACGGGATCACGATCGGGATCGGGTTCGCGCCGTTGGCCAGCCCGACGGCGCGCGAGGCGGCGTTGGTCTTGCCCAGGCGCAGCGCGATCTGGCCGTACGACGCGGTCTCGCCGTACCCGATCGCGACCAGCTGTGCCCACACGGAGCGCTGCCAGGCGCTGCCGGCGGGCGCGAGCGGGAGGTCGAAGGTGGTGCGCCCGCGGTCGAAGTACTCGCGGAGCTGGCGCGCGGCCTCCACCAGGAGGGGCGCGTCGTCGGCCCGGTCGCCGCGGGGGCGGCCGGTGTCGTCACGGAACGGCGAGAACTCGATCGCGGTGATCGCGCCGCCCTGCTCGATGATCCGCAGCGGCCCGACGGGCGACTCGATGACGGTCCACATGGTCTGTTCATCCTTCCGGTTCGGACAGCGAGGTCCACAGGTGCAGCAGGGCGTAGGAGCGCCACGGCGCCCAGCGCTCGGGGTCGACGGCGCCGCGCGGCGCCAGGGCGTTGCGGACGCCGACGTCGGTGGGGAGCCAGATGTCGGGGTGGCCGAGCGCGCGGAGCGCGATGTAGTCGGCGGTCCACGGCCCGATGCCCGGGAGAGCCAGCAGCGCTCGCCGCAGCTCGGAGCGGTCGGGGCCGCGGTCCAGGACGATCTCGCCCGACGCGATCGCGGCGCACAGCCCGACGAGCGCACGGCCGCGCGCGCGGGGCATCCGGAACTCCTCGGGGTCGAGTGCCGCCACCGTCGCCGCATCCGGGAACAGGTGGGTCAGACCGTCGAACGAGGTGCGCACCGGACGGCCGTGCGCGGCCACGAGCCGGGCGGCGGCGGTGCGGGCGGCGACGACGGTGACCTGCTGGCCGAGGACCGCGCGGACTGCGACCTCCGCGCCGTCGACGTGTCCCGGCACCCGCAGCCCCGGCCGCGCCCCGACCAGCGGCGCGAGCGCCGGGTCGGCCGCCAGGTGGCCGTCGACGGCGACCGGGTCGGCGTCGGCGTCGAGCAGCGCGCGCATCCGCGCCAGGGCCGCCGTGGTGTCGCGGAGGTCGTCGAGCGCCAGCCGCAGCGGGACGAAGGACGATCCGACGCCGTCGACGTCGGCGAGCTCGACCCGCGCGACGCCAGGCCCGTGCGGAAGGTCGAGGGTGCGGGCGTAGGTCCCGCTGCCGTCGGGGCGGACCTCGGCCACCTCGATGCCGGGCACCGCCCGGTCCGCGAGGAAGCGCAGGAGCGAGGAGCCACGGAAGGGCGTGCGTACGGCGATCCGCAGGTCGATCGCGCCCGCGACCTGGCCGCCGGGTCGCGCCCTGCGCCCGCGCAGCTGGCTCGGCGTCGCGTCGTACACCTCCAGCATCGTGTCGTTGAACTGCCGCACGCTCGAGAAGCCCGAGGCGAACGCCACGTCGGCCAGCGACAGCGTCGTGCTCTCGACGAGGGCGCGGGCGGTCTGGGCGCGCTGGGTGCGGGCGAGCGCGAGCGGTCCGGCACCGAGCTCGCTGGTCAGCAGCCGCGAGAGATGGCGCGAGGTGTAGCCGAGCCGCGCCGCCAGACCCTCCACGCCTTCCCGGTCGACGACGCCGTCGGCGATCAGCCGCATCGCGCGGCCGGCCACGGTCGCGGCGACGTTCCAGTCCGGGCTGCCGGGCGTCGCGTCGGGCAGGCAGCGCTTGCAGGCGCGGTAGCCCGCCGCCTGGGCGGCCGCGGCCGTGCGGTGGAAGGAGACGTTGCGCGAGGCGGGGGTCCGGGCCGGGCAGGACGGGCGGCAGTAGATGCCGGTCGAGCGGACGGCCGTGTAGAAGACGCCGTCGAAGCGGCGGTCGCGCGACTGGACGGCTGTGTAGCAGTGCTCGAAGTCGAGCTGCCCCGCCGCCGCGGTCGTCGTCACCGTGCTGTCCATGTCCCCATCCTGCCTCGCGCCACCGACAGTCTCTCGCGGAAAACGGACATCACGGTGCCCCGCTCGGGCGGGCTTCTGCGACGCTGTGCCCATGGCCGACGCACCGATCAACCCCCTCGACCTGCTCGCCCGGTCCCAGCAGGTCGCGCTCAAGCTCACGACGGACGTCCTGCGCGGCGTACGGGACACGGCGGTCGCCGGGGTCACCCAGCCCGAGGAGCTCGCCAAGCAGGTGGGCGAGCTCGCCGGCGCGGTGGCGGGCATGGCGGGGGCGGTCTCCGGCCTCGCCGGCGCGACGGCCCAGCCGCTCCAGGACTTCATCGTGCGCCAGCGCGAGCTCGCCGACACGGTCCACACGCTCGCGGAGGCGCAGGCCGAGCTGGCCGCCGTCGTCGCGACCCTCGCCGAGCGTCATGCCGACGCCGTGGCGGCCCTGGAGAGGGTGACCGCTCCGGTGTTCGCGCTCGTCGGGACCGACCCGACCCCGCCGAAGACGCGGGCGGCCAAGAAGGCGGCCGCGGGCAAGCGTGAGAGCGGCTCCGCGCCGACGCCGGGGTGAACCGGAGCGACCGGGAAAACGCACTCGGGCCCGGTCCGCGAGGACCGGGCCCGAAGCTGTACCCCCGACCGGATTCGAACCGGCGCTACCTACGTGAGAGGCAGGCGTGCTAGGCCGCTACACAACGGGGGCGCTTTGTTGTCCGGATCTCTCCGTGACAACGGCGTGAACTCTAGCGATTCTTTGTCTGACCAGCCAAATCGTGGCGGCCCGACCTGCCTCTCGCGAGAGCCTCGCTGGGATACTAGGACTCGAACCTAGAACGACTGAACCAGAATCAGCTGTGTTGCCAATTACACCATATCCCATGGTTGTGACCCGCCGGCCGAGGCCGGCGAACCGAGAACCTACCTTACCCGTCGGCGCGCTCGCGCTCCAAAATGGCCCCGCCTCCGGAGGGTCCCGTGCGATGCACGACGCCGAGCCGCCGGGCCGCCCAGACGGCCAGCAGCAGATAGCTCACCGACTGCGTGAGCGTGACGGGGATCGACCACCAGGTGCCGTCGGTGGGGTTCAGCGCGGTCGTCATGTCGCTGAACGCGAGGGCGACGCCGAACGCGAGGAAGTTGTTGAGCACGTGCATCGCGATGCCCGCCTCGAGGCCGCCGGTGAGGATCACCAGGGTCCCGGCGACCAGGCCGAAGGCGAAGCGGTCGAAGAAGATCGGCGCGTCCTGACCGAGGCCGTGCGCGAGCGCGAACATCAGTGCCGGTACGACGACGGCGACCCCAGCGCTCACCCGTGAGCCCAGGCGGCGGGTGAGCCCGCCGAACGCCTGAGCGAGATAGCCGCGGAACACGTACTCCTCCCCGGCCGCCTGCAGGGGCGTCAGGAGCACGATCACCAGCAGGAAGTCACGGACCGCGGACGTCCATGGGTTCAGCTCGCCGTTGGTGTCGATGCTCCCCGCTCCCTGGTCGGGCAGCAGGCTCGAGACGCCGACGGTGACCAGCAGCGAGAGCAGCGTCAGGCCCAGACAGGTCAGCAGCCAGCGCCAGCGCAGGGCGCCGACCACCGAGGTCACCCAGCCGGGCGTCTGCCAGTGCAGGACGCGCGCGACCAGCCAGACCGCGGGGATGGCCGCGGCCCAGCCCAGGTTGACCAGCGCCAGGAACGACGGCGTCGCCTCGTCTCCCGACAGCTTGTCGAGCGCCTGGTCGGCCGTGTCGCCGCCGAGCACCAGGACGAGCACGACGACGACGCTGAGCGCGAGCTGCGAGGCGAAGAACAGCGCCACCAGCAGCGCGATGCCGGCGAACGGCCGCCAGCCTCCGGCCGGTCCCCGGCGGTGCAGCTCGTCGTACCGCAGGCCCGCCGCGGCGGACCCGGGCGGCTCAGCCCAGGGCACGCTGCAGGCGCCCGAGGCTGCGCTCACGGCCGAGCAGCTCCAGCGACTCGAACAGCGGCGGGGAGATCCGTCGTCCGGTCACCGCCACCCGCACCGGGCCGAACGCCAGTCGCGGCTTGAGGCCGAGGCCGTCGACGAGAGCCGCTTGCAGGGCGGTCTGGATCGCCTCGGTCGACCAGGTGGGCAGCGCCGCGAGCGCGTCGTACGACGCCTGCAGGACCGGGATGCCGGCCTCGCCGATCTGCTTGGCCGCGTCCTCGGGGTCGACCTCGAAGGAGTCCTCGTCGACGAAGAGGAACGCCAGCAGGTCGCTGGCCTCGGTGAGCTTGTTGATCCGCTCGGCGACCAGCGGCATCGCCAGCTCCAGCAGCTGCGCGTCCGCGTCGGACACCGGGTCGCTCACGACACCGTCGCGCTTGAGGAACGGCAGGGCGCGGTGGGTGATCTCCTCGACCGAGAGCAGGCGCAGGTGGGCGGTGTTGATGGCGTCGCACTTCTTGATGTCGAAGCGTGCCGGGTTGGCGACGACGTCCTTGATGTCGAAGGCCTCGACCATCTCCTCGAGCGAGAAGACGTCGCGGTCGGCGGCGATCGCCCAGCCCAGCAGCGCGAGGTAGTTGAGCAGGCCCTCGGGCAGGTAGCCCTGGTCGCGGTAGGCCAGTGCGTGCGCCTCCGGGTCGCGCTTGGAGAGCTTCTTGTTGCCCTCCCCCATGACATAGGGGAGGTGGCCGAACTCCGGCGTCGCCGTGGCGATGCCGACCTCCTTGAGCGCCTCGTAGAGGGCGATCTGGCGGGGGGTGGAGGACAGCAGGTCCTCACCGCGCAGCACGTGGGTGATCTCCATGAGCGCGTCGTCGACCGGGTTCACCAGCGTGTAGAGCGGGTCGCCGTTGGCGCGGCAGAGCGCGAAGTCCGGGACGAACTCGGTCTCGAAGGTGACCTCGCCGCGCACCAGGTCGTTCCAGGTGATCGAGCCCTCCGGCATCCGGAAGCGCACGACGGGCCGGCGACCCTCGGCGACGAAGGCGTCGACCTGCTCCTGGGTCAGCTCGCGGCAGAAGCCGTCGTAGCCCTGCACCTTCGAGCCGGCAGCCTTGCGGCGCGCGGCGGCCTCCTCGTTGGTGCAGTAGCAGTCGTAGGTGAACCGGCTCTCCTTCAGCCTCGCCAGGGCGTCGGCGTACTTGTCGCCGCGCTCGCTCTGGCGGTACGGCGCGAAGGGACCGCCCACACCCGGACCCTCGTCCCAGTCGAGACCGAGCCAGCGCATCAGGTCCAAGATCGCGTCCAGGGACTCGTCGGTGCTGCGCTCCTTGTCGGTGTCCTCGATCCGGAACACGAAGGTGCCGCCGTGGTGACGGGCGAAGGCCCAGTTGAACAGCGCGGTGCGGATCATGCCGACGTGCGGACTCCCCGTCGGCGAGGGGGCCATGCGGACTCGGACGCCGCTGGTTGAGCCTGTCGAAACCGTCATGCGCGTGCTTCCACCTTGTTCGTGAGGGTGCCGAGGCCGTCGATCGAGATCTCCACCTCGTCGCCGACCTGCATGGGTCCGACACCCTCGGGGGTGCCGGTGAGGATGACGTCGCCGGGCAGCAGGGTCATCACGCTGGAGACGTGGGCGACGAGGGCGGGCACGTCGAAGACCATGTCGGCGGTCGTGCCGTCCTGGACGACGTCGCCGTTGAGGAAGGTCTGCACGCGCCGCCCCTGCGCGAAGTCGTGCGGGTCGAGATCGGTCTCGATCCACGGCCCGAGGGGGCAGAACGAGTCGAAGCCCTTGGCCCGGGTGAACTGGCCGTCGGAGCGCTGCAGGTCGCGAGCGGTGACGTCGTTGGCGATCGTGTACCCGTGGATCACGTCGGTGGCCTGCTCGGGCGGGACGTCACGGCAGATCCGGCCGATGACGACGGCGAGCTCGCCCTCGTAGTGCAGGTCCTCGGTCTGGCGGGGATAGAGGATCGCGTCGCCCGGGCCCACCACGCTCGTGTTCGGCTTGAGGAACATCAGCGGCTCGCGGGGCACGTCGTTGCCGAGCTCGGCCGCGTGGGCCGCGTAGTTGCGCCCGATGCCGACGACCTTGCTGCGAGGCAGCACCGGCGCCAGCAGGCGCACGTCCTCCAGCCGGTGCTCCTTGTCGAGGAGCTTGATCCCGACGTAGAGCGGGTCGCCCGCGAGGGCCACGACGACCGCGTCCTCGCTCGGCTGGCCGTACTCGTCGAGGTCGCCGGTCAGGACGCCGTACGACGGGTCCTCGCCTGTCGTGAATCTGACGATGCGCACCCGGCGAGCCTATCGACCTAGGCTGGTCGGTCGTGAATGCGCAGGAGGTGGTGCTGCCGCACGCGCAGTGGCGCGAGCGGGCCACCGCACACGCCGCGCGGATCGACGCGTACGTCGGCCCTCACCTCGCCCGCCGCGAGGCGCACGTGAAGCACCCGGTCTTCGACTTCCTCTTCACCTACTACTCCTACCGCCCCGCCCAGCTGCGCCGCTGGCATCCGGGCTTCGGGGTCGCCCTGGAGGACGCCGCGTCCTATGCCGGCCTCAAGGGCTACGAGATCGCCCCGGTGGTTGAGGTGCGAGGAGCGCCAGCGACGAGCCTCGAAACCTCCGTCACCGTCGCACCCTCCTACCTCCTCACCCAGCGCCCCCTCGTCGAGTCGACCCACCGCCTGCTCACCGCGACCGCCGGCCGCTCCCCCCACTTCGGCTGCTTCGGCCTGCACGAGTGGGCGATGGTCTACCGCCTCGAGGAGGACGAGACCCGCCACGCCGACTGGCCGCTCCGGCTCGGCCCGCGCGGCACCGACGACGTCGTCGAGGGCCACCGCATCGCCTGCTCGCACTTCGACGCCTACCGCTTCTTCACCCCGCCGGCGCGGCCGCTCAACACCCTGAGTCCGGGCCGCGACGACCGGCCGGCGTTCGAGCAGCCGGGCTGCCTGCACGCGGGGATGGACCTCTACAAGCACGCCTTCCGGCTCTCTCCCCTGCTCTGCTCCGACCTCGTCGCGGACTGCTTCGAGCTCGCCTGGGACATCCGCACCCTCGACATGCGCGCGGCGCCGTACGACCTGCGGGAGCTGGGCTTCGAGCCGGTGCGGATCGAAACCCCCGAGGGCAAGGCCGCGTACGTCGAGGCGCAGCGCGAGTTCGCCGAGCGGGCGGCCCCGCTGCGGGCGAGGCTGGTCGAGGAGTGCGAGCGTCTGCTGGGCGGGTCAGCTCCGGCCTCGTCGCCGACCGCCCGTCCATAGCGGGCTCTCCTGCCCGCGCCTGGTCGGGCCCGCCAGGGGGCGTCGGACGAGGTCGACGATCACGGCTCCGATGCATGCCGCCGCGACCTTCGGCGCGCGGATTCAGACCAGCCCGTACGGCGCGAAGCGGCTGATCGCCGACGCCGTCGACCTGCACCACCGCCTGCCCAGGCCGTGGGCCGGCGTGCGGGCCGGCCGGGTCCGCAGCACCCACGCCCGGCACGTCGCCGAGGCCACCCGTGAGCTGTCGGCGCCGGAGGCCGGATGGGTCGACGGGGAGGTGGTGGAGGTCGCCGACGGACGTCTCGGGTGGGCACGCTTCCAGGCCGTCGTGGAGGGCAAGGTGGCCGCGTTTGCGCTCCTGACCAACCCCGACGCCCACGTGGACCCGTCGGTGGGTCCGGTGAAGCCCCGGGGGTGCAGATCGTCCTAGGGCGCGATCCCCACGGGGCCCACTACCTGGTCGACCAGACCGGCACCCGCCGCGTCACCGGCACCACGCCGGACCAGACACCCACGCGTCTCGAGACCTGCCTGGGGAACTCGCCCTCGACTGGGAGGCCTGAGCCCGGCCTCAGGCGGCGACCGGCTCCTGCTCCTGGGCCGCCGCCAGGTCGACACGCTCGCGCAGCCAGGCCGACCAGGCGATCCGGCTGACCAGCGCCAACCAGCCGACGATGAGGCTGAGGTCGAGCCAGCCCGGCAGGTCGGTCAGCGCCCCGACGACCGTGACGGCGTTGACCAGGATGACCAGGCCGCCAACCATCGCGCCCATGGGCGCGTGCGGGAGCCGGCCGGCGAGGCGGGCCGCGACGGGAGCGACGACCACGCCGCCGAGGACCAGGCCGAGCACGGGAAGCCACGGGATGTCCTGGTGCGCGGCGCCGGTGACGAAGCCGGTCGAGACCGAGAGGGCCACGACGAACTCGGCGGCGTTGGTGGTGCCGACCACCCGCCGGGGCTCGTGGCTGGTCACGGTCATCAGGCTGGGCGTGACGACCGGCCCCCATCCCCCGCCGCCGGTCGCGTCCACGAAGCCGCCGAGCAGCCCGATCGGCGAGAGCCAGCGGGCGGTGTGCCCGGACTTCGGGGTCGGGATGATCCGCAGACCGAAGCCGAAGCGGGCGAGGATGACGAAGCCGAAGAACAGCAGCAGAACCGCCATCGATGACTTGGCCGCCTCCAGGCTGATCGAGGTGAGGATGACGGCGCCGACGAATCCCCCGACCGCGCCGGGCAGCGCGACCCGCACGAGCACTGCCTTGTCCACGTTGCCGGCGCGCCAGTGCGAGATGCCGGAGACGAAGGTCGTCGGCAGCTTGGCGGCGTGGGTCGCCGCACTCGCGGTGGCGGGCGCGACGCCCACCGCGAGGAGCACGGTGGCCGACGTGACGCCGAAGCCCATGCCGAGCGTGCCGTCGACGAGCTGCGCGAGCCCGCCGGCGAGAGCGAAGACGGCGACCAACCACATGTGAGGACCCTTTACCCAAGGAACGTGATAAACCCTACCTATCAAGGTTACATACAACACCTTGCAGGCGTCGAGTCCTCGCGGCTCGGCCGTCCGCTTCCCTGCCAGCGCGCCCCTCCGCCCACCGAGGGGGCAGAGGGGCGCGGGGAAGTCCGCAGGGACGGGCCGAGGGGCCTACTCCGCCGACACCGGCGCCAGCTGACCCGACAGACTCGGGTCGTCGTTCTCGGCGAGATAGGGCTGGACCCGCTCGTCGAAGAAGACCTTCTTGAGCTTCTCGACCTGCGGGTCGTCGAGGTAGGCGGTGCCGACGACCAGCTGGCCGGCGAACTCCTTGGGGGCGTCCGGCTCGTAGATCCGGTACTTCTCGGGCGTCCCGGCGTCGACGAAGGACATGTTGTAGTCGATGACCGCGTCGACGGAGTCGAGGGTGCGGGGACCGGCGCCGTACTCCATGTAGGTGAACCGGTAGCCGCCGAGGTTCTCGGCGATGTCCTGCTCGGTGGCGGCCCACGGGTCGACGCCGTCCTTGAAGGTGAGCTTCCCGGCACGCTCGAGGATCCACAGGGCCTGGGCGGTGTTGGCGGGGTCGTTGAGGAGTGCGATGGTCGCGCCCTTCGGCAGGTCGTCGAGGGAGGCGTGCTTCGTCGAGTACACCGAGTACGACCACTGGAACACCTCGCCGAGGGCCGTCAGCTCCATGCCGGTGGATTCGGTGACCTGCTTGAGCCAGTGCTTGTGCTGGTAGATGTTCGCGATGAACTTGCCGTCCGCGGTGGCCTGGTCGAGCTGGTTGCCGTCCTCGATGCCGACACCTTCGATGGTGACCCCGTAGTCGGGAGCGATCTCCTCGTTCAGGTAGTCGAGGAAGGCCTTCTCGGAGGCACTGCTGGCCTGGTAGGCGATCTGGAAGTCGTTGCCGAAGTGGCTGCCCTCGACGGCCTTCTCGTCGTTCCCGCCGGTCAGCCGCAGCACGAGGAAGGCGGCGAGCGCGAGGACGACGACGAGGGCGAGACCGGGAAGGAGCCAACGGCGAGGCGAGCGCTCGAGGTCGATGGCGTCGGCGGCGTCCGAGGGGTCGGGAGTACGGCGCCGGGGCTGCTGGGTCGTGGACATGGCGGTTTCCTTGCCTAGTGGGTGAGGGCCCGGACGATCCGGTCACCGGAGAACTGGATGAGCTGGACCAGCGCGACGAGCAGCACGATGCAGGCGACCATGATGTTGTCGTCGAAGCGCCGGTAGCCGTAGTTGACCGCGAGGTAGCCGATGCCGCCCGCGCCGATGGCGCCGGCGATCGCGGAGTACTCGATCATCGCGATCACGTTGAGGGTGAGCCCGGCAGTGAGGCCGGGCAGCGCCTCCTTGAGCTGGATCGACGTCACGATCTGGCGCTTGCTGCTGCCGCCCGCGAGCCCGACGTCGAGGAGCTCGCGCGGGACCTCGCGCACGGCGTTCTCGGTCAACCGGGCGAAGAACGCGATCCCGGCGATGGACATGGGGATGAGCGCCGCGCGGAAGCCGATGGTCGTGCCGAAGACGAGCTTGGTCACCGGGATCACCGCCGCCATCAGGACGAGGAAGGGCAGCGAGCGGCCGAGGTTGGCGATCCAGCTGATCGACACGTGCACGAGATGGTGCGGGGTGAGCCCGAGCGGCGAGGTGTTGAAGATGAGGACGCCGAGCGGACCGCCGACGAGGACGACGACCGCCATCACGATCGCGACCATCCGGAGGGTCTCGCCGATCGCGGGGACCAGCAGGTCCGGTACGTCGGGCCACGGCGTGCCGAGGAGGGCGATCATGCCGCGCCCGCGTCCGGGACGGCCCGCAGCAGCGGCCGCTCGGTCGGCTCGGCGACGACGCCGTGCCGGGAGAGCACCTCGACGACACGGCGCTCGTCGAGCTGCGGGTCGATGCCGAGAGCCAGCCGGCCCACGCGCGACTCCCCCACCGCCTCGACCAGCGCCGCGAGGACCGCGATGTCGGCGTCGAGCTCGCGGCCGGCCTGGGCCAGCCAGACGGGCGAGACGTCGCCGCCCTCGTAGCGGACGTTCCAGGTCCGCAGCCGCTCGACGGCGGCCACCGGAGGCATCGACAGCAGGGCGCGGGAGAGGCCCGAGTCGGAGCGTCGTACGACGTCCGCGACAGGTCCCTGCTCGACGATCCGGCCGTGGTCGAGCTGGGCGACCTGGTCGGCGATGGCCCGCACGACGTCCATCTCGTGGGTGATCACGAGCACCGTCAGGCCGAGGTCGTCGCGCAGCTCGGTCAGCAGGTCGAGGATGGCACGCGTGCTGTCCGGGTCGAGCCCGGACGTCGCCTCGTCGGCCAGCAGCACCGAGGGACCGAGCGCCAGTCCGCGGGCGATGCCGACCCGCTGACGCTGGCCGCCGGAGAGCTGCGACGGATAGTGGTTGGCGCGGTGCAGCATGCCCACCCGCTCGAGCAGCTCCGCCACCCGGCGCCGGATCTCGGCCTCGGGCAGCCCGGCGTGCCGCATGGGGAGCGCGACGTTCTGGGCGGCGGTGAGCCGGCGCAGCAGGTTGGCCGACTGGAAGACGGTGCCGATCTGGCGTCGGGCCAGGCGCAGGTCGCGGCGGGAGAGCCGGGTGAGGTCCTGCCCGGCGACCGCGATGGTGCCGCTGGTCGGCTGCTCGAGCAGGTTGACGCAGCGGGCCAGGGTGCTCTTGCCGGCGCCACTCGGGCCGACCACTGCGGCGATCCTCCCCTGGCCCACGCTCAGGTCGATGCCGTCGAGGACGGTGGTCGCCCCGTAGGACTTGGTCAGTCCGGCGATCTCGATCATCCGGCGTCCCCCGATTCAGTCGGTCCGATGTTTCTCGACTGACTTTATAGACTTTGACTCCGCGCCTGACCAGGGTTCGCCAGGGCTCTGGCCGACGGCATGTCCGATCCCGCCATCGACGAGACCTTGCAGCGGGCGGCCAGGTCCACTCAGCGCGCGGCGATGCCGTCGTACATGACGGCACGGATCGCGGCGCTCAGCCGGGCCTGGCGCTCGGGCGCGGGGTCGCGCAGCCCGGCCAGGACCGAGCCGAGGATCATCCCGTTGATCGACTGCGCGGTCGGCTCGATGTCGAGGTCGGCGCGCAGGTAGCCCAGGCGGACGCCGTGCTCGAGATAGGCGGCGGTCAGTGGCGTCGTCATGTCGAAGAGGTCGAGCATCCGCTCCCGCATGGCGTCGTCGATGCCCGCGGCCGACAGCAGCAGCTGAGGCACCCGCGGGTCCTCGCTGAAGATCCGCGCCAGGGCTGCACCGATGCGCTCGGTCTGGGCGCGATAGCCCTCGAGCGTCGTCACGGCCTCGGGGGCGTTCTCCGCACCCAGCGTGGCCACGATCTTGTCGACGGTCTCGGTGATGACGTGCTCGACGATGTCGCGCTTGTTCTCGAAGTAGCGGTAGAAGGTCCCGTGCCCGATGCCGAGTCGCGCAGCGATGTCGGCGATCCCGGTCGCGTGGTAGCCCCTCTCGGCGAAGCAGGTGAACGCGGCGTCGATGATCTCGCGCCGGGTCTCGGCCTTGCGCCGCTCCAGGCGCGAGGGCCGCTGCGTCGCTCCCTCCGTCGTGGCCGTCATGACCACGGAGCCTATTGCAGATCGGGATGAGTGACGATACGTTCCGGAACTGACATCTCATTCCGTTTCGTTCGACAGGGGGCCGCATGGGGCGTGCACTGGTCGTCGGGTGTGGCGGCACCCTGGGCTTCGCCTGGTCCGCCGCCGTCCTCGCCGAGCTCGAGCGGCAGGGCTGGGTCCCCGGCACCGCCGACGTCCTGGTCGGTACGTCGGCCGGCGCCGAGCTCGTCGCCCGCCTCGGCGCAGGGATGCCTGCCGCTGCCCTGCAGGACGACCTCGGCGAGCCGCCCCGAGCGCTTCCGCCGCTTCCCCGGCCGGGGCTGCCGGCACTGGGCCTGACCCGGGCCGCACTCAGCGGACGGGCAGACCTGCTCGCCGGGCTCGCCGGGCTGCTGCCGCGCGGCGGTGACGACCCGCGATGGCTCCTCGACCTCGGCGACCGGCTGGCTGAGCCCGGCACCTCCTGGGTCGCGCACCCGCGCACCTGGCTGGTCGCGGCGGACGCCCGCACCGGCGAGCGGTTCGCGCTCGGCCGCGCCGACGCGCCGAGAGCAACGCTGGGACAGGCGATCGCCGCGTCCTGGGCGATCCCCGGCTGGTTCCCGCCCGTGCGGATCGCGGGGCGTGCGTTCCTCGACGGGGGCGCCGTGTCGCCGACGTCCGCCGACCTGCTGCTCCCCCAGGTCGCCGACGGCAGCATCCACGAGGTCGTCGTCGTCGCGCCGATGTCCAGCCTGGGCGGGGCCCGCGCACGCGGCGCATCACGGGTCGAGCGGCTGCTCCGGCGGCCGATGACCCGCCGGCTCGACCGGGAGGTGGCCGTCCTCCATGCCGCGGGCGCCCGCGTCGTCCGCATCGAGCCCACGCCGGCCGACCTGGACGCGATGGGCGCCAACTTCATGGACGGCTCCCGTGCCCCGAAGGTCCGCTCGACCGCCGCGCGCACCGCTCCCACTCTCGTCGCCCAGCGCCTCGACGGCGCACCCGACCACCAGGAGGTCATCCGATGACCCGTCCCCCGACCATCGACCTGGCGGGCGCGCACGTGCTGGTCACCGGCGGCGCGCGCGGCATCGGCCGCGCCACCGTCGAGGCCTTCCTCGCTCGGGGAGCGCGGGTCTCGCTCGGCGACCTCGACCTCGACCTGGGGAGCGCCACCGCTCAGGAGACCGGCGCCTCGGCCCACCCTCTCGACGTGGCCGACCCGGCGTCGTACGACGCCTTCGTGACGGCTGCCGAGGCCGAGCACGGCCCGGTCGACGTCCTGGTGAACAACGCGGGCGTGATGCCGAACGGAGCCTTCCTGGAGATGGATCCCGCGCTGGACCGGCTGATGATGGAGGTCAACGTCCACGGCGTGCTGCACGGCATGCGGCGAGTGCTGCCCGGCATGGTCGAGCGCCGCCGCGGCCACGTCGTCAACGTCGCGTCGCTCGCGGGCAAGTTCCCGATCCCGGGGCTCGCCGTCTACAACGCCAGCAAGTTCGCGGTGGTCGGCCTGACCGCCGCCACCCGCCTGGAGATGGCACCGCACGGCGTCACCCTGAGCGCCGTGCTGCCGTCCGCCGTCGACACCGATCTCGCCTCCGGACTGGACATGAGACCGATCCCGAAGGTCAGCCCCCAGCGGATCGCCGAGGCCGTGGTCGCCTCGGTCCGCACGCGCGAGGCGGAGATCGCCGTGCCGCGGTACGTCGGGGCGCTGGCCACCGCCACCTCGCTGATGCCGACCGGCGCGCTGGACCGGTTGCGCAGGGCCCTGCGCGACGACCGCGCGCTGCGCGCCGACGACTCCGCACGCTCCGCGTACACGCAGCGCCTCGAGAGCGCCGCCACCGAGAGGACCGCCCGATGACCGTCCCCACGCCCCATCTCCACGACGCCGTCATCGTCGGCGCCGGCTTCGGCGGCATGGGAGCCGCGATCGAGCTTCGCCGCCAGGGCTTCGACGACCTCGTGGTCCTCGAGCGCGAGGACGACCTCGGCGGCACCTGGCACGTCAACCGCTATCCCGGCCTCGCGGTCGACATCCCGAGCTCGACGTACTCCTACTCCTTCGAGCCCAACCCCCACTGGTCGCGGCTGTTCGCGCCGGGCCCGGAGCTGAAGCGGTACGCCGAGCACGTCGCGGACAAGTACGACCTGCGCCGGCTGATGCGCTTCGGAGCGGTCGTCGAGGGCGCCCGGTGGGACGAGGAGACGAGCAGCTGGGAGGTGGCTGTCGAAGGGGGCGAGGTCGTCCGCGGACGCTTCCTCCTCACCGCGACCGGCTTCCTGTCGCAGCCCCGGCTCCCCGACATCCCCGGCGTGGAGGAGTTCGCCGGGACGGTCATGCACACGACCCGCTGGGACGACGACGTCGACCTCGCCGGCAAGCGGGTCGGGATCATCGGCACGGGCGCCACCGCCGTGCAGCTCATCCCGGAGCTGGCGAAGGTCGCCGGGCACCTCACGGTCTACCAGCGCACCCCGATCTACGTCAGCCCGAAGCTGGACGGCCCGGTGCCGGGCGTCGTCCGCGGCGCCTTCGCGAGGATCCCGCTGACGCAGCGCGCCACCCGACTCGTCGGGACCTCCATCCTCGAGGTGCTGATGGTCGCCGGCGTCCTGCACTTCCGCGACCTGCCGTGGGCCAACGCGCTCGGCAAGCGGGTCTGCGAGGCCCACCTCCGCCGCCAGGTGCGGGACCCGGAGCTGCGCGCGAAGCTGACCCCCGACTACGACTTCGGCTGCAAGCGGCCGACCTTCAGCAACACCTACTACCCCACGTTCACCCAGCCGCACGTCGACCTGGAGACCACCTCGATCGACCACGTCGACGCCGCCGGCATCGTCACCGCCGACGGCCGCCGGGTCGACCTCGACGTCCTCGTCCTCGCGACCGGCTTCAACCTGTGGGAGGCGAACTTCCCGGCCATCGAGGTCGTGGGCCGCGAGGGCCGCAATCTCGGGCAGTGGTGGCGCGAGACCCGCTTCTCCGCCTACGAGGGCATCAGCGTGCCGAAGTTCCCCAACTTCTTCTCGCTCAACAGCCCCTACTCGTACTCGGGCCTGTCGTACTTCACGACGATCGAGACCCAGATGGCCCACATCGGGCGGCTGCTGCGCGCCATGCGGAAGCGCGACGCGGACGTCGTGGAGGTCACCGAGGAGGCCAACCAGCGGTTCCTGGACCGGATGACCGGCCTCCTCGGCAACTCCGTGTTCAACGCGGGCAGCTGCGCGACCGCGCGGAGCTACTACTTCAACCAGCACGGGGAGGCGGTGCTCCTGCGTCCGACCTCGACGTTGAGCGCGACGCGCGAGGCCACCCGCTTCCCCTTGGAGGACTACGCCTTCGCGCCGGCCAGGCTCGCCGCGTCGGCGTCCTGAGCGCTCGGCGCCATCGCGCGGTGCCGCGTCTCCTGCATGAGCAGGACGCACACGACGCTGCCGAGCGCGAACGCCGCCAGCATCCAGCCGATCGCCTCGGTGTTGCCGGCCTCGGCGAAGTCGGACGCGAGATACGGCGCGGTGCCGCCGCCGATCACGCCGGCGAGGTTGTAGGCCATGCCGGCACCCGTGTAGCGGTACTCGGTGCGGAACATCTCCGGCAGCATCGCGCCGGCCGGCCCGTAGGACATGGCGAAGATGGCCAGGGTGCCGAACAGGCCGATAGCGAACGCCGTACCCGTCCCGCGGTCGAGGATCGGGAAGAGCGCGAAGCCCCAGGGGACGGCGATGATGCACGAGCCGAGGACGACCTTGCGCCGCCCGATCCGGTCGCTGTAGACGGCCGAGAGCAGGGTGACGGTGCCGAACACGACCGCGGCGCACACGCCGATGGTGAGCACCGTCGCGCGGGAGAGGCCGATCGCGGTCGTGCCGTACGAGGTGAGGAACGCCGTGCCGACGTAGAAGAACGCGAAGAGCATCGCCAGCGAGCCGCCGCCGAGCAGGATCTCCTTCCACTGGTGGCGCAGTGCCGCAGCCAGCGGTCCCTGGGTGGAGGCGCGGGTGCGGGCGTTCTCCTGGAACATCGGGGTCTCCTCGACCTTCAGCCGCACGTAGAGGCCGATGGCGACCAGCAGCGCGCTGGCGATGAACGGGACCCGCCATCCCCAGTCGAGGAAGGCCGGGCTGGTGTCGCCCACGACCCGGTTGACCAGGAGGAAGGTGCCGCTGGACAGTGCGAACGCGAGGGCGGGGCCGAGCTGCGGGAAGGCGCCGTACAGGCCCCGCTTGTGCGCCGGGGCGTACTCCGCGGCGAGCAGCGTCGCACCCGCCCACTCGCCGCCGACGGCCAGGCCCTGCAGGAAGCGGAGCACGACCAGCAGGATCGGCGCGGTCACGCCGATCGTCGCAGCGCCGGGGAGCAGGCCGATGGCGACCGTCGCGGCACCCATCAGCAGCAGCGTGCTGATCAGCGTCCTCTTGCGGCCGAGCCGGTCACCGAAGTGCCCGAACCCGATCGCGCCGAGCGGGCGGGCGATGAACGCCACGGCGAAGGTGGCGAAGGAAGCCACGCTCGCGGCGGAGTCGCCCAGGGCGGGGAAGAACACCGTCGGGAACACCAGCGCCGCGGCGGTCCCGTAGATGAAGAAGTCGTAGAACTCGATGGTCGTGCCCGCGCAGCTGGCGAAGGCGACCCGACGCATCGGGGTCGGTCGTTCGGACATGGACATCCACTCCTCGGGTTTCGGTCGATCGCCGGAGTGTGAGCCGGACCACAGCCGGGCCGAACCCCTCGAAGGAGGTGCTACCTCCCAAGGAGGGTGCCTTCGTTGCCGCGTGTGACCGCAGTCACCTACCGTGGAGGGCATGTCCCCCGACCTCGTCCAGGAGGCGCCGACCGACGGCGGTCGGCTGCTGCGCACCCTCGCCGCATTCCGAGCGACGGGGCACAGCGACATGGCGTTCGGCGGTCCGGTGATCGACAACGGGAACGCGCTCGACATCACCGGCCTGCACAGCGCTCACACCCGCGCCCTGCAGGGGCTCCGCGTCCGCTCGGGCCACGGCCTCGGCGGCAAGGCACTGCTGATGGGCCGCCCGGTCTCGGTCACCAACTACTACGACGCCCGCGGCATCACCCACCAGTACGACGGCCCGGTGCGTGCCGAGCAGCTGGAGACCGTGACCGCCCTCCCGATCGTGGTCGACCGGGTGCCGCGGATGGTCGTCTACCTCGGCCACCGCGCCCAGGTCGTGCTCGGCGACGTCTGGTACGACGCCTTCCTGCCGCTCGTGCGGCGCCTCGAGCGCGAGATCGCCGTCGACGACGAGGTGCGCCGCCGGCTCGGCCAGCTGCGCGGGCTCGGCCGGGTGTCGGCGCCCGCCGCGCCGGCCGAGGTCCAGCTCACCCGCGCCGACCTGCGCGACATCTCCGACGAGCTCGCCGACCTCGCCGCGCTCGTCGAGGACGACGCGCTGCGCGCCCGGCTCGAGGAGGTCCGCAGCAAGGTCGAGCAGGGCCGCTCCCCCGCCGCCGCGCCCGCCCCGCGCCGCACGCCGACGGTGCCGACCGGCCTCGCCGCGCGCGAGATCGACGTCCTCGCCCAGGTCGCTCTCGGCCAGAGCAACCGCGAGGTCGCGGCCTCCCTCGGGCTGGTGGAGAGCACCGTGAAGTCCTATCTCAAGAACGCCATGCGGAAGCTGCACGCGACGAACCGGGTGCACGCCGTGCGGCTGGCCCGGGAGGCGGGGGTCATCGACTAGGTCGGGCCGGCGGGCGGCTCTCGGTCAGACAGCGCTGACCGGCACGTGCTGTCGCAGGAAGGCGAGCTGGTCGGCGACGACCTGGCTGAAGAACGGCTCGACGTAGGGATCGAAGTGCCCGCAGGGGTAGACCTTCACCGTGGGGTGAGCCATGCGCGCTGCCGCCGCCTCGGCGACCCTGCGCGGCGTGATCGTGTCGTGCTCGGCGATCTGGACGAGCGCCGGGCAGGTGATCGCGGGGGCTCGTCGCTTCGGCGAGTACAAGCCGATCTTGAGGACGATGCGGGCGGCGACGTAGGTCGGGTAGTCGTCCCGCGCAAGCCCGGACTCGGCCATCAGCCTGTTCATGCCGGGCAGCGCGTCCGGACTGGTCATCGCCCCCGGTTCACCGGGGGCGGCGGCGCACTCGACGTAGACGGGGTCTCTCCCGAGCAGGGCAGCGACGTGGTCGCGGATGCCGAGCGGCGCGACCCGCAGGCTCGCACGAAGGCCAGTGGCCCGTACCGCAGCAGGTCCGCTGACGTGCGGCACCTGCGCGATGATCGCCGCCAGCGGCTCGCCCTCGCCCGCGACGCTGATCACGTGTCCGCCGCCGAACGAGGTGCCCCACGCCACGATCCGCTGGTCGTCGGCCTGCGGCAGCCGGCGCGCGAACGCGAGCGCCGCTAGCCAGTCCCCTTGCTGCATCGAGATGTCGAGGATCTGGCGGGGCGTCCCGGCGCTGTCGCCGAAGCCGCGGTAGTCGAAGACGAGCACCAGGTAGCCCGCGGCGGCGAAGCGCTCCGCGTAGGCGTACAGCCGCAGTGCGCGGACCCCTCCGAACCCGTGGCCCATCACGACCACCGGCGCGCCGGCGCTGGGGATGGAAGCCGGCCGGTAGACCCTGGCCGCGCAGGCGACCCCCTCGGAGAGGAACGACTCCTCCGTCCAGGTGAACTGGTCGGGCGTGCGTGCCATGAGGGCTCCTCGAGGTGCGGGCGTCGGATCTTGATCGCCGTCCAAGAGACGGTAGGCGCGGTCTTGAATGGCAGTCAAGATAAGGTGACGCATGCCTCGCAACCGCCGGCCTCAGAAGCGTGAGGAGAAGCGTGCCGAGATCGTCGCCGCCGCCGCGGAGCTGTTCACCCGGACGGGCTACGACGAGACGCCCATGACGGCCATCGCCGCGGCCGCCGGCGTCGCGACCAACACGATCTACTGGTACTTCGCGGACAAGGACGCGCTCCTGGTCGCCGTCCTCGACCGCGTGCTGGCCGCAGAGCTCTCCGACGCAGCCCAGCACGTCGGCGACCCCTGGGAGGACCAGCTGCTGTGGGCCGTCGAGCGCCTGGAGCGCTACAGCCGCCTCGTCACGGTGGTCCACGCCCGGACCGCGATCGCGCCGGCCGTCGACGCATGGCACACCGACTTCCACAGGCTCGCCGAGGAGATGCTCGCTCACGGGTTCCGCCGCCTCGGGGTGCCCGAGGAGTCACTGCGCGCGTCGACCCAGGTGGGCGTCTTCGTCGTCGAGGGCTTCCTCCTCCACCCGGAGACGGCACCGAGCCGCCGGGAGGTGATCGACCTCCTGGCGAGGCTCGGGAGCACTGCCCCTCGGCCGCTGCCCGGCTCCGAGGAGACTCGTTCGGGCAGTTGAGGTCGCTCGGCCGCGCCGGAGCCCCGGCCGAGGGATGCTTGACAATTCGAACAGGTGTTCGATAGGATGAGCGCATGACTTCTCCCGGGGCGCTCGAGACGGCCACGGCCGTGTGCGAGGGCGCCGCGGAGCTGGCCGGCAGCGACTGGGACGCCCTCGACGGACCCGCGACCGTGGCCGGGGTGCAGGCGGTCACCGCGGCGCGGGCGTTCCTCGACGCCGCACTGCTGCGGGGCATCGCCCGCCTCGAGGACACCGACGCGCTGCGCGAGCTGGGCTGGGCCTCGACCAAGGACTTCCTGACCCACCTCACCGGCGGCCACAAGGGCAGCGGTGGTGGGCTGGTCCGTGCCGCCGAGCAGCTGCGCGACCTGCCCGCCGTGCAGACCGCGCTGGAGGAGGGACGGGTCACGCTGCCCCAGGCCCGCGTGATCGCGGGGAGGGTGCACACCCTGCCCCGCGTCCAAGAGTTCCGCACCCAGGTTGCCACCGCGATGCTCGACCTCGTCGCGACCCACGGTCACGACGCCTCCGACCTGCAGACCGCGTTCACCGACATCGTGCGCGAGCTCGACCCCGACGCCGCCCTCCTCAACGCCGAGAAGGAGAAGGCCAAGACCGAACGAGCCGCCCACCACGCCCGCCACCTCTCCTTCGCCCCCGACGGGCTCGGCGGGGTCCGGGTCAAGGGCTACGGCAGCGTCGAGGACGTCGAGCGGATCAAGGCCACCCTGCACCCCCTCGCCGCGCCTGTCACCACCGAGCCCGGGTCATGCGGCGGGACCGCCCGCCCGGCGGGTGCTCCGCTGTTCGACGAGGACGGTGTCGCGACCAGCGCCGCGTGCCTGACCCCGGGGTGCGCGCACACCGGCCGCGACCCCCGCGACGCCGGAGCCCGCCTGTGGGACGCCCTCGTGGACGCCTGTGAACGGCTCACCACCCTTCCCGACCTGCCCCGCGACCACGGCACCCGCCCCCGCGTGATGGTGCTCATCGACCACGACTCACTGCGCCAGAAGGTCCTCGACGCCGGCCTGGCCCGCCCCGGTCGCACCCCCACCGGCGCCCGGCTCTCCGCCACCGCCGTACGACGCCTCGCCTGCGACGCCGACATCCTCTCCGCCGTCCTCGGCGGCCAGGGCCAGGTCCTCGACGTCGGCCGCACCCAACGCCTGGTCACCCCCGCCCTGTGGACCGCCCTGGTCGCCCGCGACCGGCACTGCGCCTTCCCCGGCTGCACCCGCATGCCCCTGGCCTGCGACGCCCACCACATCACCCACTGGGCCGACGGCGGCACCACCAGCATCGACAACCTCGTCATGCTCTGCCGCCACCACCACACCCTCATCCACCAGACCCCCTGGGCCGTCCACCTCGACCCCACCACCCGCCAACCCGTCTGGACCCCACCACCCCGCCACACCCTCGACCACCTCCACCAAACCGGGATCACCTACCACCCCGCCCGACCCCGCGCCGCCTGAGCCACGCGACACCGCGACGTGGGATCCGGATGCGCCGGGGCGGAGGCGAGGAGGCCGATCGCCGGCTCGGCCAGCAGACCGACGAGCAGGCCCCGGCTCAGCCGCCCAGAGCGTTGGGGTTGCGCCACTGGCGCTCGAACGGCAGCCGCCAGGCGTACGGCGCGACGAGCTGGTGGATCTGGTTCGGTCCCCAGCTGCCCTGGCGGTACGGCCGGACGACGGGCGGGTTGTCGAGCAGGGGCTGCGAGACCTCCCACAGCCGCTCGATGCCCTCCGCGGAGGTGAACAGGGTCTGGTCGCCGCGGGCGGCGTCGTAGATCAGCCGCTCGTAGGCCTCCAGGACCGAGCCGGCCCAGGTGGTGTCGCCCATCGCGAACTGCATGGAGAGCTTGTCGAGCTTCATGCCGGGCCCGGGTCGCTTGCCGTAGAAGGACAGCGACATCTTGGCCTTGTCAGCCAGGTCGAAGGTCAGGTGGTCGGGGCCGTGGTCACCGACGCCCGAGTTCTTCGGGAACATCGAGCGCGGCGGCTCCTTGAACGCGATCGAGATGATCCGCGCGCCCTCGGCCATCCGCTTGCCGGTGCGCAGGTAGAACGGCACGCCCGCCCAGCGCCAGTTGTCGATGAAGCACTTCAGGGCGATGAAGGTCTCGGTCTCGGACTCGGGTGCGACCCCGTCGATGTCCCGATAGCCCTGGTACTGCCCGCGCACCACGTTGGCCGGGTCGATCGGCATCATCGAGCGGAAGACCTTGTTCTTCTCCTCGTTGATGGCGTCCGGGTGCAGCGAGGTCGGCGGCTCCATCGCGGTGAACGCGAGGACCTGGAAGAGGTGGGTGACCACCATGTCCTTGTAGGCACCGGTGGACTCGTAGAAGTTGGCGCGCTGCTCGAGGCCGAGCTCCTCCGGTACGTCGATCTGCACGTGGTCGATGTTGTTGCGGTGCCAGATCGGCTCGAACAGGCCGTTGGCGAAGCGGAAGGCGAGGATGTTCTGCGCGGCCTCCTTCCCGAGGAAGTGGTCGATCCGGTAGATCTGCGACTCGTCGAAGGTCTTGTGCAGCTCGGCGTTGAGCGCCTTCGCCGTGACCAGATCGACCCCGAAGGGCTTCTCCATGATGATCCGGCTGCCCTCCGCCAGCCCCGCCTCGTCGAGGGTCCGCACGACCGACAGCGCCGCCTTGGGCGGGACGCTGAGGTAGTGCAGCCGCACCCGGTCGCCGGACCAGTCCGCCTCGGCCTTCTCGACGGCGGCGCGCAGCCCGGCCGGCCCCTCGGCGCCGGGCGCCCAGTGCAGGAGCTTGGAGAACTCGGGCCACGCCGCCATGTCGCCGTCGTCGCCGGAGAACTCCATCACCGCCTCGTGCACGAACTCCACGAACGACTCGGTGGTGTGCTCGTCGAGCGAGGTGCCGATGATCTGCAGCTGGGGCAGCAGACCGGTCTCGAAGAGATGGAGCATCCCCGGCAGCAGCTTGCGACGGGAGAGGTCCCCCGTCGCACCGAAGAGCACCACCGTGACGGGCTTCTGGATCGTCGATGCCATGTCGTCCACACTGCCTCCTCGTCGTTACCACCACGATAACGAGAGGCGTCGCCTCCCTGCCCCCGGCCGCCGTCAGGCCAGCCGTGCACGCAGCCCGTCGAGCAGCAGGCCCAGCCCGAGGGCGAAGTCCCCGTCCTCGTCGTCCTCGTGCGCCAGCACGAAGCGGACCAGCGTGCGGGCGCCGACGCACGCCAGCCGCTCCTCGGCACCCGCACGCTCGAGCGCGGCGCGCAGCGGCCGCTCGAGGCCCTCGGCGTCGGACCGGCTCACCCGGCCGATGAGGAGGGCGCCGTCCCGGTGGCGGCGCATGGCGTCGCGCAGGCCCAGGCACAGCAGGTGCACCTCCGCGTCCCAGGCCATGATCTCGGCGGGCCGGCGGCCGCGGCGCAGGATCTCGTCGGCGATCGCCGCGAGGAGGGCGTCCTTGTTCGTGAAGTGGTGATAGAGCGCCCCGGGCTGGACACCGAGGTCTCCGGCCAGCCGGCGCATCGAGAGGGCCTCGAGCCCATGGGCGTCGAGCACCTCGATCGCGCGCGCGACCACGTCGTCCCGTCGGTACCGCACTGCCGCTCCCTCGCTCCCTCGTCGATCCGCCTTTGACCGCGTCCCGCCCGCCAGCCTAACCTGAACACCGTTCAACTGCGCGTGCCGCGCTCCCCCGGACCGAGAGTGACCCGATGAACCGCCGTACCCCCACCACCGACGTGGCGCTGATCGCCGGCTTCGCCGCGCTGATCGCGGTCTGCGCCATCCTGCCCGACATCAAGACGGGCATCGGCGTGCCGTACTCGCTGCAGACCTTCGGCGTGCTTCTCGCCGGCGCCGTCCTCGGCCCGGTGCGCGGCTTCCTCTCCGTGCTGCTCTACCTCGTGGCGGGCCTGGTGCTGCCGATCTACTCCGGCGGCGCGTCGGGCATCTCCCACTACACCGGGGTGACCGCCGGCTATCTCGTCGCCTTCCCGATCGCGGCGGCACTGTGCGGCTATCTCGTCTACCGCAACCGCCAGCACGCGACGCAGTTCACGCTCGTCTTCACCTGCGGCCTGCTGAGCAGCTTCGTCGTCGTGCACACCCTCGGCCCGCTCAACCTGGCCTGGCGCGCGGACCTCAGCCTCAAGGAGGCGTTCAGCTTCGACGCGGCCTACTTCCCCGGCGACATCGCCAAGAACGTGGTGATGGCGCTCATCGCCACGGCCGTCCACCGCGCCTTCCCCGACCTGGCTGCCCGCCGCGCCGCCGCGACCACCGACGAGCCGGCCGCCCAGTCGGCCTGAGGCCCGCGTGAGCCGGATCGAGCTCGACCGCGTCGTGGTCCGCGCGGCGACGCCGGGCGGACCCCAGCCCGAGGTCACCGTCCTGCGGGAGACGACGCTCGACCTGACCGAGCGGCGGATCGCCCTCATCGGGCCCAACGGCAGCGGCAAGTCGACCCTCGCCCGGCTCGTGAACGGCCTCGTCGAGCCGTCATCGGGCCGGGTCACGGTGGACGGCCTCGACGTCGCCAAGAAGGGCAGGGAGGTACGCCGACGGGTCGGCTTCGTCTTCACCGACCCGAGCGCACAGCTCGTCATGCCCACGGTCGTCGAGGACGTCGCGCTCTCCCTGCGCCACCAGGTGCGCGGTCGCGAGGAGCGTGCGCGGGCGGCACGGGAGGTGCTGGCGTCGTACGGGCTCGCGGAGCTGGCCGACCGCAGCGTGCACACGCTGTCCGGCGGGCAGCGGCAGCTGCTGGCACTGGCGGGCGTGCTCGCCACCGACCCGGCCGTCCTGGTCGCCGACGAGCCGACGACCCTGCTCGACCTGCGCAACGCGCGCAGGATCGGCGACCTCCTCTTCGGCCTCCCCCAGCAGCTGGTGCTGGCCACCCACGACCTCGACCTCGCGCTGCGCTGCGAGCGGGTGCTGCTCGTCGACGACGGGGAGGTCGTGGCCGACGGCGCGGCCGACGACGTGGTCGCCCACTACCGGGCGAGCGCCCGGTGACCTCGAGCCCGCTCGGGGACTACCAGCCCGGCAGCACCGTCTTCCACCGGCTGCCGGTGGGAGCCAAGCTCCTGGGACTGCTGGTGCTCAGCGTCGTCGCGGTGGCGTTCCGCGGCGTCGCCACGACCGGCACCCTGCTCGTCCTGGCCGTGCTCGGCTGCGCCGTCGCCGGGGTCCGCCTGGGCCGCGCCGCACGTGCCCTGCGGGGCGTCGTGGTCGCGATGGCGCTGCTGGCGGCGTACCAGACCTGGCAGCGCGGCGGAGAGCACGCCTTCGTCGTCGTCGGCGCGCTGGTGGCGCTCGTCCTCCTCGCCACCGTGTTCACCACGACGACGTCCGTGGAGCGGATGATCGACGCGATCACGCGCTGGCTGGGGCCGTTCCGGCGCGTCGGCGTCCGGCCGGAGCTGGTCGCCCTGGCGTTCTCGCTCATGATCCGAGGCATCCCGCTGACGCTCGCCATCGCCGGCGAGACCCGTGACGCGGCCCGCGCACGCGGCCTCGAGCGCAGCCCCCGGGCCTACCTGACTCCCCTGGTGATCCGGGTCGTGGCGCACGCCCGGGCCACCGGCGACGCCCTGCACGCCCGCGGCCTGGGCGACGACTGATCGGCGGCCGCGTCCGTTCCTCGGGCACGCGGCTCCCCCTCCCGCGGATCACGGCTATCCTGGCGAACTGAACACTGTTCAGTTAGGCTCGGCGAGATCTCACGAGGAGCACCATGACCGCGACCGACTTCGACCACCTGGCCAGCCGCATCCTCGACGGGGGCGCGGCCTCCGAGGCCGACGCTCTCGCCGTGCTCCGGGCGCCGGACGCGGAGACGATGGCGGTCGTCGCGGCCGCGGGGCGCCTGCGCCGGGCGCACTTCGGCGCCACGGTCAAGGTCAACTACCTCGTCAACCTCAAGTCCGGCCTGTGCCCGGAGAACTGCAACTACTGCTCACAGGCCATGGGCTCCCAGGCGCCGATCCTCAAGTACTCCTGGCTCTCCAAGGAGGAGACCCTCAAGCAGGCCGGCGCCGGGCTGCGGGGCGGCGCGACCCGCGTCTGCATGGTCTCGTCGGGTCGCGGCCCCTCCGAGCGCGACATCGACAAGGTCGTGGAGATGACCGAGGCCCTCAAGGACGAGTACGACGGCGTCGAGGTCTGCGCGTGCCTCGGCCTGCTCAAGGACGGCCAGGCCGCCCGCCTCAAGGCGGCCGGCGTCGACGCCTACAACCACAACATCAACACCGCGGAGTCCCACCACGACCACATCGTCCAGACCCACACCTACGCCGACCGGGTGGACACCATCGGCAAGGCGAAGGACGCCGGGCTGTCTCCGTGCTCGGGCCTGATCGCCGGTCTGGGCGAGACCGACGAGCAGCTCGTGGAGGCGCTCTTCGCTCTCAAGGCGCTCGACACCGACTCGATCCCGGTCAACTTCCTGATGCCCTTCGACGGCACGCCGTACCAGAACACCTGGGAGCTCTCCCCGCTGCGCTGCGTGAAGATCCTGGCGATGGCCCGCTTCGTGTGCCCCGACAAGGAGATCCGGATCGCGGGCGGCCGCGAGATGCACCTGCGCAGCCTTCAGGCCATGGCGCTCCAGGTCGCCAACTCGATCTTCCTGGGCGACTACCTCACCTCCGAGGGCCAGGACGCGCTCGCCGACCTGCACATGCTGCGCGACAACGGCTTCACCATCCTCGGGCTCGACCAGAGCGCGTTCGACGAGCTGATCGCGGCGCACGAGGCGGGAGTCACCCACCGGGCGCACGCCACCACGCCCTGCGGCTCCTCCGCCGAGACCGGCTGCGGCGACGGGTGCGGCGGCTGCGCGACCCGCGAGCCGGCGATCCGCCGCCGGGGCGCCGGTACCGAGGTCGCCGCGAACGCCTGAGCACCCGCCCATGCCCACCACCTCTCCGCCCGCGGCCACGACGGCGGCCCTGCTCGCCTTCGACCGCGAGCACCTGTGGCACCCCTACACGTCGATGACCGACCCCGCGCCGGTCCGGCTGGTCACCGACGCCCGCGGCTGCCTGCTCGAGGTCGACGGCGACTGGGTCGTCGACGGGATGTCCTCGTGGTGGTCCGCGATCCACGGCTACCGGCACCCGGCCCTCGACGCCGCGCTGGCGCGCCAGGCCGACCGGTTCAGCCACGTCATGTTCGGCGGGCTCACCCACGAGCCGGCCGTCGAGCTCGGCCGGCGCCTGGTGGACATCACTCCGGCGCCGCTCGAGCGCGTCTTCCTGGCAGACTCCGGGTCGGTGAGCGTCGAGGTCGCGATGAAGATGGTCCTGCAGTACCAGCGCGGCGTGGGTCGCCCCGAGCGCACCCGGATGCTCACCGTCCTCGGCGGCTACCACGGCGACACCTTCGACTGCATGAGCATCACCGACCCGGTCGGCGGCATGCACGCGCTGTGGTCCGGGCTGCTGCCGGCGCAGGTCTTCGCGCAGCAGCCCCCGTCGTACGACGCCGCCGCGGCCGAGATCGCCGCCTGGGCCGACGCGGTGCGCGACCTGGCGGCCCGGCACGCGCACGAGCTGGCCGGCATCGTCGTCGAGCCGCTCCTGCAGGGCGCGGGCGGCATGTGGCCCTATCCCGTCGCCTGCCTGCGCGTGCTGCGCGAGGTCGCCGACGAGCACGGGCTGGTCCTGGTGTTCGACGAGATCGCGACCGGCTTCGGCCGGACCGGGCACCTCTTCGTCAGCGAGCTGGTGACGCCCGACGTCGTCTGTCTCGGCAAGGCGCTCACCGGCGGCTATCTCACGCTCGCGGCCGTGCTGACGACCGACGCGGTGGCCCGCGGCATCTCGGGGAGCGAGGCCGGTGTGCTCATGCACGGTCCCACCTTCATGGGCAACCCGCTGGCCTGCGCGGTCGCGAGCGCCTCGATCGACCTGCTGCTGGCGAGCGACTGGGGGGCGCGCGTCGGGGCGATCGGCGAGGCGCTCGCGTCCGGGCTGGCGCCCCTGCGCGCGCTGCCGGGCGTCCGCGACGTCCGGACGGTCGGCGCGGTCGGCGTGGTGCAGCTCGACCACTCCGTCGACGTGGTCGCCGCCACCGCCGCGGCGCTGGCGGCGGGCGTGTGGCTGCGGCCCTTCCGGGACCTGGTCTACGCCATGCCGCCCTATGTCATCGACGACGCCGAGCTCGACCGGCTCGTCGCAGGGATCGGGGCGGCGGTGCGCGCCGGATGAGCACCTGGGAGAGCTGGCTGTCGGCGCAGGCCGAGCAGCGGGAGGCCGCCGGACTGACCCGCCGGCTCCGCCCACGCGCGGCCGACGACGCGGCGATCGACCTCGCGGGGAACGACTATCTCGGGCTGGCCCGCGATCCCGCCGTGCGCCGAGCAGCGGCCGACGCGGCACTGCACTGGGGCGCGAGCGCGAGCGCCTCGCGCCTGGTGTCCGGCACCCTCACCCTCCATGACGAGCTCGAGACCGAGCTCGCGTCCTACCTCGGACAGCCGGCGGCGCTGGTCCTCTCGACCGGCTACCACGCCAACCTCGCGGTCGTCACCGCGCTGGCGGACCGTGCGACCCGGGTGCTCTCCGACGCACACATCCACGCCTCCCTCGTCGACGCCGTTCGGCTCTCCCGCGCCCGGCTGAGCGTCGTACCGCACAGCGACGTGGCGGCCGTCCGCACCGGGCTGGCGGAGGCGGCGGCAGCCGGGGAGCGGGCGATGGTGCTCGTCGAGTCGGTGTACTCGGTGCTCGGCGACGCCGCCCCGCTCGCGGAGCTGGCCGCGCTCTGCGAGGAGTACGACGCTCTGCTGGTCGTCGACGAGGCGCACGGCCTGGGAGTGCACGGGCCGGGCCTGGTCGCGACGCTCGGACTCGCCGGGCGCCCCCACGTCGTCGTCACCGCGACGCTCTCGAAGGCCCTGGGCGCGCAGGGCGGTGCGGTCCTCGGCTCGGCCGCCCTGCGCGAGCACCTGGTCAACCGGGCCCGGCCCTTCATCTTCGACACCGGCCTGGCGCCGGCCGCGACCGCGGGGGCGCTCGCCGCGCTGCGGGCGGTCCGGGAGCGACCCGAGCTCGGCGCCGTCGTACGGGACCGGGTCGCGGCGCTCGCCGACACCCTCGGCGTCGCGGCACCGGCCGGTGCCGTGCTCTCGGTCCCGATGTCCTCGCCCCGGGCGGCGGTCGCGGCCCAGGCGGCAGCGCTCGCGGCCGGCCTGCGGGTCGGCTGCTTCCGCCCGCCCTCGGTGCCCGACGGCATCTCGCGACTGCGCATCACGGTCACGGCCGGGGTCGCCGACGACGACTGGGCTGAGGCCGTCGCCACGCTCGCCGCGCTCGTGAAGGAGCACCAGTGAGCCGCGTCGTGGTCGTGACCGGCACCGATACCGGCGTCGGCAAGACCATCGCGACCGCCGCCCTCGCCGCGCGCGCGGCCGCGGCCGGCGAGCGGGTGCTCGTCGTGAAGCCGGTGCAGACCGGCATCGGCGGTACCGCCCCGGACGTCCCCGACGTCGCCACCGTGCGCGACCTGGCCGGCGTCGACGCGCTCCAGCTCGTGGGTCTCGACGAGCCCCTCGCCCCGGACACCGCCGCCCGCCGCCAGGGCGTCGCCCTCCCGACGGTGCGCGAGCACGTCCGTCGGGTACGCGCGCTGCTCGCCGGGACCACCGACACCTGTCGCGCCGGGCAGGAGGGCTACGACCTGGTGCTGGTCGAGGGCGCGGGTGGGCTGCTCGTCCGCCTGGACGCGGAGGGCGGCACCCTGCTCGACCTGGCCCGCGACCTGACCTTCGCGCTCCGGCGCCGCGTCGACGGGGTGGTCTCCTCCCCCGTCGAGGTCGTCGTGGTCACCCGCGCCGGCCTCGGCACGCTCAACCACACCGAGCTCACCGTCACCGCGCTGCGCGCGGCGCAGGTCGAGCCCGCCGGACTGGTGGTCGGCTCCTGGCCCGACGTGCCCGGCCTGGCCGAGACCTGCAACCTCGCGGACCTCCCGCGCGTCACCGGCGTAGCCCTCCTCGCCGTCGTCCCGGAAGGAGCCGGCTCGCTGTCGCCCGAGGACTTCCGCGCGGCAGCCCCCCAGTGGTTCCGCGAGGTGTGAGCTGTGGGGGCGCGAGGTGTGAGCTGTGGGCACGCGAGGTGTGAGCTGCGGGCACTGTCCCAGCTCGCATCTCGTCACCACAGCGGCGGGCGGCGGTCCTTCCAGGGAGCGGCCGCCTCGACCTGGGCAGCGAGCGAGAGCAGGAGCTCCTCCTCGGCAGGCCGAGCGGCGAGCATGACGCCCACGGGGAGCCCCTCAGGAGTCTGGTGCAGGGGCAGCGAGATCGCGGGCATGCCGGTCACGTTCCACGCCGAGGTCCAGGGGGTGAAGCGCTTCTGCGCCTCGAAGTCGGCCGCGGGGTCGGCGTCGTCGCGGATCGCGCCGACCGGCAGCGGTGGCGCGGCGAGGGTCGGCGTGAGCACGATGTCGTACGGCGCCAGCGCGACCAGCGCGTCGGCCGCGTAGCGACGCATCGCCCCGATCGCCAAGCCGAACTCCGGGCCGGAGACGGCCTCGCCCCGCTCGCCGAGCCAGCGGGTGAGCGGGCGGATCTGTTGGCGTTGCGCCGGCGCGAGCGGCGCCGTCGACAGGGCGGTGAGCACGGCCCAGCAGGTCTCGAACACCCCGACGGCCTCCGGCGGCAGCGGGACGGAGATGTCCTCCACGCCGTGGCCGAGCGAGGCGAGCAGCCGGGTCGCGTCGTCGTACGCCCGTCGCACCTCGGGGTGCACCTCGGCGTCGGCGATCACCGGGGCGTCGAAGCAGGCGACGCGCAGTCGTCCGGGGTCGCGTCGGGTGGCGTCGAGGAAGGTCCCGGCGGGCTCGGGCGCCCAGGTCGGGTCGCCGGGACGGCGGCCGGCGAGCACGTCGAGCAACGCGGCCGCGTCGGCCACGGTGCGCGCGACCGGGCCGGCCACGGCCAGGCCGACCGGGTCGCCGTACATCGGGAAGCCGCTGATCCGACCGCGGGTCGGCTTGAGGCCGACCAGCCCGCAGCAGGAGGCGGGGATCCGGATCGACCCGCCGCCGTCGGAGCCCGGCGCGACCGGCACCAGCCCCGCGGCGACGGCGGCCGCGGCCCCACCGGACGATCCGCCGGCCATCCGCGTCGTGTCCCACGGGGTCACGGCCGGCGCTCGCCCCTCGGGCTCGGTGTAGCAGGGCGAGCCGAACTCGGGCGTGCTGGTCTTGCCCAGGCTCACCATCCCGGCGTCCTCGATCGCCAGCGTGACGGCGTCGGAGACCTCCGGGACGTAGCCCGCGAAGACCGGCGAGCCGAAGGCGGTCGGCACCCCGCGCGTCAGGTTGAGGTCCTTGATGGCGGTCGGTACGCCGGCCAGCGGCGAGGCGCCCTCCCCCACCGGCCCGACGGCCGCGACCTCGCGCGCGCGGCGTCGCGCGCCGTCGGGGTCGCGGTACGCGAACGCGCCGTCGACGTACTCCTGGAAGCCGTCGGCGGCGCGCTCGTGTCGGTCGAGATAGTGCTCGGTGAGCTCGACGGGGCTGATCTCGCCGGAGCGGATCAGCGCTCCCTGCTCGAGGGCGGTCAGGTCGTGGAGTTCGGCCACGACCCGACCCTATCCGTCGAGATCGCCGAGAATCGCCGGGCTCCGTCGAGCGCGGGGGCGCTCAGCCCTGCTGGTAGGCGAGGACCTGCGAGGCCGGCCCGCCCAGGTAGGCCTCCTGCTCGAGCACCGCGCTGTTCTTGCCCGCGGGCGACGGGAGGCCCTGGCGCGCGTTGACCACGCCGTTGAGCAGGCCGCCCAGGCCGCAGCCCGTGGCCGCCGGCACGGCGAAGGACCGGTCGACGACGACACCGCCGCTGGCGTGGATCAGGCTGCCGGACTCCCCGACCGGGACGAAGGTGAAGGTCCCCGTCTTCTCGGTGGTCAGGTGCAGCACGATCGGGTCGGCGTTGGAGCCGATGTAGCAGTTGCCGCCGAGCAGCGCGTTCTTGAGCCGGATCTTGATGGGCAGCGCGACCACCTCGCCGCCGTAGATCGACGCCAGGATGTCGACCTGGGGCAGCTCGGTGGTGGCCAGCTCCACGGTAGCGGTGACGTCGGTCAGGCCCGGCAGCAGCCGCTCCAGGCCGGGGACGCCGAGCAGCCCGCCGGGCACCTGCATCGGGCTCGAGGTGAACACCTTCCCGGGGACGCCGAAGGTCTTCTCCTTGCCCGCGACGGTCGCCATGCCCAGCGAGAGCAGGGACTCGGCCGTGACGGGGACCGTGCCCTTGCCGATCACGAAGGTGCCCCCCGTGACCGCCGCCGTCACGCAGGACGTGGTCGCGTCGCTGTCGGCCTCGGCGACCAGCTGCGCCGCGGGGCAGTTGCGGAACACCTCGAAGGGGTGCGCCTCCTCCGCGTGCGCGGGCGGCGTGAGGGTCAGCAGCGGCGCGAGGGCGGCGGTCGCGGCGACCAGGCCGCGGCGGAGACGACGGGACGGGAGCAGGGACATGAGGCAGTTCTCCTGGGAGCAGGGGGCGGGAGGCCCGGATCGGGTCGAGCGACGGTGTGTCCCGAGCCACATCCGCCGGGCCCATCCAGTCAAACCATCACCAGAAGGTCAACTCTTGTTGTCACACGCTGTTACTGGTAATGACCAGTCACCAAAACGACCGCTGCCGCACCCCCGGAGGGGTACGGCAGCGGCCGGTGCGAGGTGGGCGCGCGCCTGGGGCTCAGGCGGCGGTGACGGCAGGGGTGAACTCGACCAGGGTGCTCAGCGCGCCCAGCAGCTTGGCGCGCACCTCGGGGTCGGTGGTGGGGTCCACATCGACCGCCGGCTGCGAGACGGTCACGTCCTCGACCACGACGGCGCCGGCGATCCCGGCCGAGCGGGCAGTGTCGCCGTGGGCCCACTTGCCGCCGTACGGCGTGGGCGTGGCGCCGATGACGCCGAACGGCTTGCCGACGACCGCACCGGCGCCGTACGGGCGCGAGATCCAGTCGATGGCGTTGTTGAGCACGGCCGGCATCGTGCCGTTGTACTCCGGGGTGACCGCGAGGACGCGGTCGGCGGCGGCGACCCGCTCGCGCAGCGCCGCAGCGGCCGCGGGAGCGTTCTCACCATCGATGTCCTCGTTGTAGAACGGCACCTGGTCGAGGCCCTCGACGATGTCGAGCGTGACGCCCTCGGGCGCCTCGTCGCGCAGGATCTCGGCGAGCTTGCGGTTCAGGGAGTCGGCCCGGAGGCTTCCGACGAGGACGGCGACGCGGGTGGTGGTGGTGTCAGTCATGACGGTCGAAACGGACCGTGGTCCGTTTTCATTCCCGGCCTGGGGACAGTTTCACCGGCCGGCCGGTGAAACTCACGCTGGGACGAAGAAGGATCATCGTCCAAGAGACAGTTTCTTCGTCCAAGGTCGGTGCCCCCTCCTACGCTGAGCCCACCATGTCGAAGGACCTCCCCCTGCTGTCCAGCGCCCCCGTCGTACGACGCGACGCGGCCCGCAACCGTGAGGCGCTGCTGGACGCCGCCGCCGAGCTCATGGCGGGCTGCGGCGTGGACGCGCTCACGATGGACGCCGTCGCGAGCCGGGCCGGGGTGGGCAAGGGCACCGTCTTCCGGCGCTTCGGGAGCAGAGAGGGGCTGATGGCCTCGCTCCTCGACCATCGCGAGGCCGAGTGGCAGGCGGGCGTCATCAGCGGGCCTCCCCCGCTGGGTCCGGGTGCGCCGCCCATGGACCGCCTGCTCGCCTTCGGGGCCTCGCGGCTGCGCCTGCACCTCGACCAGGGAGCCCTCATCGAGGCCGCCGGGCGGACCTGGGGCGAGAACTACGCCGTGCTCGGGTTCGCCGCGCTGCACGTGCGCCTGCTGTTGGGCGAGCTCGGGGTCGAGGGCAACCTCCGCTATCTCGCGACGGCGCTCATCGCGCCGCTGAGCGTGCCGGTCCTGCGTCAGCAGATCGAGCACGGAGGGATGAGCGAGGAGCAGGTCCTCGCCGGCTGGACCGAGCTGGTCGGCCGCGTGGTCAGTCCCGGTGGTGGCGCAGCAGACCATAGGTGAGGCTGTCGACCAGCGCCTCCCAGGACGCCTCGATGACGTTCGCCCCCACCCCGACCGTCACCCAGGACGACGCCCCGTCGGTGGTCTCGATGAGCACCCGGGTGATCGCGTCGGTGCCGTGCCCCTGGTCGAGGATGCGGACCTTGAAGTCGATCAGCTCGAACTTCGCGATCTCCGGATAGGCCTGCTCGATCGCCGAGCGCAGCGCCTGGTCGAGAGCGTTGACGGGACCGTTGCCCTCACCGGTGACGACGTAGCGCACGCCCGCCGCGGACAGCTTGACGGTCGCCTCCGACACCGCCTCCTCCCCCGGCTGTGCGTGGGTCAGCGTCTCGGTGATCACCCGCCAGCTCTCGATCTCGAAGTACGACGGCCGCCGGCCGTCGACCTCCTCGGCGAGCAGCAGCTCGAAGGAGGCGTCGGCGGCCTCGTAGGTGTACCCACGCAGCTCGAGCTCCTTGACCCGCGCGGTGACCCGGGTGACCAGATCGGGGCGCTCGGAGAGGTCGAAGCCCAGCTCCTTGCCCTTGAGCTCGATGGTGGCGCGGCCCGCCATGTCCGAGACGAGGAGCCGCATGTCGTTGCCGACTCCGGCGGGGTCCATGTGCTGGTACAGGTCCGGGTCGACCTTGATCGCGCTGGCGTGCAGGCCGGCCTTGTGGGCGAAGGCCGACGCGCCGACGTACGGCTGCCGCGATGCGGGCGGCACGTTGGTCACCTCGGCGACGGCGTGCGCGATCCGCGTGGCCTCGGTCAGCAGGCCGGGCGGCAGGACCTGCCGGTCCAGCTTGAGCTCGAGGTTGGCCACCACGTTGACCAGGTCCGCGTTGCCGGTGCGCTCGCCGTAGCCGTTGATGCAGCCCTGGACGTGGGTCGCGCCGGCCTCGACCGCGGCGAGCGTGTTCGCGACGGCGCAGCCGGTGTCGTTGTGGCAGTGGATGCCGACGCGGACCTGGGCGCTCTCGATGACGTCGTGCACCACGTCGGACACCCAGCCCGGCAGCATGCCGCCGTTGGTGTCGCACAGCGCGACCACCTCCGCGCCGGCGTCGTACGCCGTGCGGAGCACCTCCAACGCGTAGGACCGGTCGAGGCGGTAGCCGTCGAAGAAGTGCTCGGCGTCGAGGAAGACCTGCTGGCCCTCCGCGCGCAGGTGGCTGACCGTGTCGCGCACCATCGCGAGGTTCTCCTCCAGCGTGGTGCGCAGCGCCTTCTCCACGTGGCCGGGGTGCGACTTGGCGACCAGGGTCACCACGCCCGCGCCGCTGTCGCGCAGTGCCGCCACCTGCGGGTCGTCCGCAGCCACCAGGCTCGCGCGGCGGGTCGACCCGAACGCCGCGAGGCGCGCGTGCCGCAGGTCCAGCTCGAGCGCGGCACGGCGGAAGAACTCGGTGTCCTTCGGGTTCGCACCGGGCCAGCCGCCCTCGATGTAGCCCACGCCCAGGCCGTCGAGGTGCCGGGCGATCGCGAGCTTGTCCGCCACCGTCGGGTTGAGGCCCTCCTGCTGCATGCCGTCACGCAGCGTGGTGTCGTAGACGTGGAAGGCGCCGTGCAGGTCCAGGGGTTCGCTCTGCTGGGTCATCGGTCTCTCGCTGGCTGGGTCCGGGCAAAACAAAAGCCCCTCGGCAACGAGAGGCTGGCGCGTCCGACGGCGGTCGGACGCGCTAACTAATGATCGTGCTCAGGGTCGGGCACGGGGTGGAGATGGTGCTCACGAGCCTCAGTGTGCCACGGATGGGGGCCCGGGGGGCTCAGAGTCCAAACGGGCCGTCCGCCCACGGCGCCCAGCTGACGCCGTTGCCCGCCACGAGCGCGCCCAGCCCGCCGGCGAGCGCCAGCAGGAGGGCGCAGGTCAGCAGCCAGGGCACCGGACGCCGGCACAGCGGCACCACGAGTCGGGACACCGGCGAGCGGAACCGGCTGCTGCCCGGACCCGACCACAGCGCGACACCCAGGGTCGCCCCGCACGCCATCAGGGTGCTGGGGACCTCCAGCGCCAGCGCGTAGCCCAGCAGCCCGGCCGCCGCGCCGAGACCGGCACTCCAGGACACGAGCACCACCGTCCCGGTCACCGCGCGGACCAGGTGCCACGGGCTGGTCGAGACCCAGCGCAGGCCGTCGTACCACCTGGCGCCGCGCACGGTACGGCGGCTCGCGACCGCGGAGGTCGCCAGCGAGCCGGCCCGGAGCAGCCAGACGGCGAGCACGACGACCGCGCCCGCCATCCACGGGGCTGCGGCGAAGCCGGCGCCCAGGGCCACGGCACCCGCGCCCAACGCCGTCCAGCGCCGGACCCGCTCGCCGAGCGGCGCCTTCGGCGGCGGCGCCCATGCCGGGTCCGCGCCCCAGGCCTGGTCGAACTCCTCCTCCATCCGCGCCAGCGCGGCGTCCGGCGCGGCACTCGGCGGCGGGCTGGGCGGCGGGCTCGGGGGCACAGGCGCGGTCGGACCCGCGGTCGTCGGCGGAACGGGCGCGGGCGGCTCGAGCGCCGTGGGCAGCACCTGGGTGCCCGGGGCGGGCTCCGGCACCGTCGGCGGCGTGGCCGGCCCGGCCGGGGCAGGCGCACCGCCCTGCGCCGCCAGGGCCAGCGGGAGCGTGAAGTCGTCGGCCGCCGAGACCGGCGCGGGGAACAGCGCCCCCGGCGGCGGCACCGGCGCGAGCTCGGGGCGCGTGCTCTGCGGGCGCAGCCAGGCCAGCAGCTCCTCGAGGAGGGGGCGCTCCAGGGGCTCCGGGTCGAGCGCCGCGGCCAGGACCTCCGCCAGCGGGCTCTCGATGCCGGCGAGGTCGTGCTGGCCGCGGCGGGTGCGGTCCATCACCGCCATCGCCGGCCCGCGTCCGTACGGCGGCCGGCCGCTGGCGGCGTACGCGACGGTCGCCGCCCACGCATGCACGTCGGCGGCGGGGGTCGCGTCGTCGCCGTACAGGATCTCCGGGGCCAGGTAGCCCGGCGTGCCGAGCAGCCAGCCGGTCTGGGTGAGCCGGATGTCGTCGGCGACGCGGGCGAGGCCGAAGTCGATGAGGATGGGCGTGCGGCCCTCCATGAGGACGTTGCCGGGCTTCACGTCGCGGTGCAGGACGCCCGCGCCGTGCACCGCGGCGAGGCCCTCGGCGAGGCAGCCGGCCAGCCACAGCAGGTCCCGCCCGCTCACCGGGCCTTCGGTGGCGACGTGCTCGTGCAGCGAGAAGCCAGGGACGTAGCGGGTGACCACGTAGGGCACCTCGGCCCACGGGTCGGCGTCGAGCATCTCCGCGACCCACGGGCTGCGCACCCGGGTCAGCGAGCCGACCTCGCGCGCCAGCCGGCTGCGGGCCTCTTGGTCCCCGACCACCTGCGGGCGCAGCACCTTCAGCGCGACCCGCTGCCGGTCCGGGCCCTGGGCGAGGTGCACGATGCCCATCCCGCCCTCGCCGAGCTTGGTCAGCAGCGTGTAGCGCCCCACGCGCGTGGGGGCGCTGCTGCTGTCCGGGCGGATCGTCACGAAGCGAGGCTACCCGCGCGCGTCGAGCTCGGCGATGAGGCGCCTCGGTGCGGCTCGCCGGTACGACGCGCCCGCCTCAGTCGATGCGGCGCATCCACCCGAAGGTGTCCTCGGCGCGACCCAGCTGGACCCCGACCAGGGCCTCGCGGATGCGCATGGTCAGATCCTGGCTCGCCGGCGCCGGGGTCTCGCCGCCGGCGTACTTCAGCGAGCCGACGGGGGTGACGACCGCGGCGGTGCCGCAGGCGAAGATCTCGGTGATGCGGCCGCTGGCGACGCCCTCGCGCCACTCGTCGATGCCGAACTTCCGCTCGGTGACCTGGTGGCCCATCTTCCCCGCGAGCTCGATGATCGAGGACCGGGTGATCCCCTCGAGGATGGTGCCGGTCTCCGGGGTGACGATGGAGCCGTCGTCGAAGACGAAGTACATGTTCATCCCGCCGAGCTCCTCGACGTACCTGCCCTCCTGGGCGTCGAGGAAGACCACCTGGTCGCAGCCCTGGGCATAGGCCTCCTGCTGCGCGACCAGCGACGAGGCGTAGTTGCCGCCGGTCTTGGCCGCGCCCATCCCGCCGCGACCGGCGCGGGTGTACTCCTCGGTCAGCCACAGGGTGACCGGCTTGACGCCGCCCTTGAAGTAGGCGCCGGCCGGGCTGGCGATCACCATGAAGGTGACGTGCTGGGCCGGGCGCACACCGAGGAACTTCTCGGAGGCGAACATGAACGGCCGCAGGTAGAGGCTCTTCTCGCCGCCGTCGGGGTTGCCCGGGACGAAGCGCGCGTCGACCTTCACCAGCTCCTCGACGGCCTGGATGAAGTCGGGCACCTCGAGCACGGGAAGCGCGAGCCGGTGGCTGGAGCGCTTCATCCGCTCGGCGTTGGCCTCGGGCCGGAACAGCCACAGCGAGTCGTCGTCGTGGCGGTAGGCCTTCATCCCCTCGAAGGTCTCCTGCGCGTAGTGCAGCACCGCCGCGGCCGGGTCGAGCGTGACGGGTCCGTACGGCGTGATGCGGGCGTCGTACCAGCCTCGCTCCGGTGTCCACTCGACGGTGAACATGTGGTCGGAGAAGTTCACCCCGAAGCCCGGGTTGGCCAGGATCTCGGCCAGTCGGGCGTCGTCGGTGGGGTTCGCAGAGAGCGTGGTGGTGATCTGCATGGTCATCAGGTTAGTCCTCGTTAACGCGGGTCGGGAGTGGGCCGTGTGCCCGCGTCCGGGGCGAGGCGCCCCGGCGCGGACTCAGCCGGCTACTCGTGCCGCGATGGCGTCGCCCACCTCCGGCGTACGGCGCTGCTGGCCGGGGGTGCGCGCCTCGAGGTCGGCGAGCACCGCCGCCTCGATCCGGGCGGCGGCCTCGGGGTGGCCGAGGTGGTCCAGGAGCAGCGCTCCGGACAGGATGGCCGCGGTCGGGTCGGCGACGAGCTGACCGGCGATGTCGGGCGCCGAGCCGTGCACGGGCTCGAACATCGAGGGCGCGGTCCGGTCGGGGTTGACGTTGCCGGAGGCCGCCAGGCCGATGCCGCCGCTGATGGCCGCGGCCAGGTCGGTCACGATGTCGCCGAAGAGGTTGTCGGTGACGATGACGTCGAAGCGCTGCGGGTCCGTGGTCAGGTAGATCATCACCGCGTCGATGTGGCTGTAGTCCGTCGTGACGTCGGGATACTCCGCGGCCACCTGCTGGAAGAGCCGCCACCACACCTGGCCGGCGTGCACGAGCACGTTGGTCTTGTGGACGAGGGTGAGCTTCTTGCGCGGGCGCCTGCGGGCGCGCTCGAAGGCGTCGCGGATGACCCGCTCCACGCCGTACGCGGTGTTCACCGAGACCTCGGTCGCAACCTCGGCCGGGGTGCCGACGCGCAGCGCGCCGCCGTTGCCGGTGTAGGGGCCCTCGGTGCCCTCGCGGACGACGACGAAGTCGACCTCGCCCTTGCTCAGCACCTCGTCGGACAGCGGCGACACCGAGCCCGGGTAGATGCGCGAGGGGCGCAGGTTGACGTAGTGGTCGAGCTCGAAGCGGAGCTTGAGCAGCAGGCCGCGCTCGAGGATGCCCGGGGGCAGGTTCGGGTCGTTGGGCTTCCCGCCGACGGCGCCGAGCAGCAGCGCGTCCTGGCCGCGGATCTCCTCCAGCACGCTGTCGGGCAGCACCTCGCCCGTGCGCAGGTAGCGCTCGGCGCCGAGGTCGTAGCTGGTCTGCGCGAACTTCAGGTCCGCCGGCGCCGCGACCTCGAGCACCTTGAGGGCCTCGGCGGTCACCTCGGGGCCGATGCCGTCGCCGGGGATGACGCCCAGGGCGACCTGTCCGGTGGTGACGGAGGCGGCGGGGGCAGAGGAGTCGGTCATGGGACGAAAACCTAGTTGTCGTCCGGGAGCGCCTCGTCACCGTCTCGCAGGTCAGTCGCGGTGACGGCCGGGTCGAAGTGGGCCACGTGGAAGGGGTGCTCGGGATCGTGCTTGGCCGGTCCCCACTCCCGTGAGTCGCGGTACTGGGCGCCGGGGCGGGTGGAGGTGGTGAACATCGCTGTTTCTCTCATGAGCTGGAGGACGGGTGCCGGACGGGTGCTGCTGTCGGTCCTGTGCTCTCCCACCGCGGCGGGTGGGCGTCAGCTCGTGGGTCTCACGGGTGCTCGACTGCGACGGGGGTGCGGATCGCGCTGTGCCGGCCGGTGGGCCCGCCGCGGTGCGGATCGGAGATGCGCCAGGACTTCGGTTGGATCGAGAAGCCCGACGCGGTATCGGGGAACGCCGCAGTCACCGCGGCGAGGTGGCCTCTCTCAGGCCTCGCCGCGGCGCACGATTACGAGAAGAGCGCTCCGCATGATGGGAGGACTCTACGACAGCGGGCCGGCCGGTGTCCCGGTTTCGTCCACGATGCGGGCGCGACGGCGGGCGATCCACGATCCGAGATCTCGGTCCCGGTCCTTGGTCGCAGGGGTGAGACTCGAGTCATGAGCGCGCCTCCCGAGCTGCCCGACGTGGTCCACCGCGCTTTCGACGTGTCCCGGCGCGCCGGCTACGTGTCCTTCTGCCGCAACGAGACGGGACGCCTCCTGGCCGCCCTGGCCGCGACGCGGGAGGGAACGATGGCTGAGTTCGGCACCGGGTGCGGGGTGGGCACGGCGTGGCTGCGCTCCGGCGTCCGCAACGACAAGGCGCGGATCCTCACCGCGGAGCTCAACCCCAAGCTCGCCGCGGCCGCGACCGAGATCTTCGACGACGACCCGCTGGTCGACGTCCTCGCCGCCGACTGGTCCACGCTGATGGACAAGGGGCCGTTCGCACTGCTGTTCCTCGACTCCGGCGACCCCGCGGCGGTCGGGGTGGACAAGATCGCCGACCTCGTCGAGCCGGGCGGGATCGTCGTCCTCGACGACTTCGTGCCCTGCGAGATGTGGCCGCCGATCACCGGCGGCCGGGTCGACACCCTGCGCGAGGAGTGGCTGACCGACGAGCGGTTCACCACCGTCGAGGTGATGGTGGCGCCGGATGCGTCGGCGCTGATCGCCACGCGCCGCTGAGACAGCCCGCTCAGCCGTCCCCCCGCGCGGCCCGCTCGTCGTTGGCCACGTTGCGCGCGCTCGTCGACCGGCCGAGCGCGCGGACCTGGGCGTCCATCCGCGGCAGCAGGTCGGGCACCATCTTGAGGATGGGCCGGTTGCCGGCGGCGGAGTTGATGACATTGCGGTTCAGCCCGGCGCCGCGGACCCAGCCCGGGCAGTAGACGTGCCGCGAGCGCTTGTCCACACCCCTGACGAACGCCTTGACGCACGCCTCGACGCCGGTGGTCCGGTTGAGCGGCGGCGGGAGCTTGCTCAGCATCTCCCGGAACGCCGGAAGGTCGCTCTTCGCGTCCTGCACGAGCGGGGTGTCGATCCACGACATGTGGGCGGACCCGACGGCGATGCCCAGGTGGGCGACCTCGAGCCGCAGCGCGTTCGCGAAGTGCTCGACACCGGCCTTGCTGGCGTTGTACGCCGCGAGGCCGGGCGCCGCGGCGAAGGCGGCCAGCGAGGACACCACGAGTAGATAGCCCTTGCTCTGCTCGAGGGCCGGGATGGACGCCCGGGCGGTGTTGAAGACGCCGACGACGTTGATGTCGATCGTGCGCTGGAAGGCGGCCGGGTCGATGGCCAGCACCGAGCCGTAGCTGGCGATGCCGGCGTTGGCCAGCACCGTGTCGAGGCGCCCGAAGCGCTCCAGCGTCGTGGCCACCGCCGCCTCCATCGCCGCGAGGTCGCACACGTCGGCGACGATGCCCTCGCAGCGGTCGGTCCCGATCGCGGCCACGGCCTCCTCCAGGGCGGGGCTGTCGAGATCGGTCAGGACCACCCGGGCGCCGCGGGCGGCGAGCGCCTTGGCCGTCTCGAGCCCGATCCCGCGGGCGCCGCCGGTGATGAGGATGACCTGGTCCTTGATCGCCATGGACGCATGCTCGCAGACGACGGCCGCTCGGGAGGGGGACGTCCGCGTCAGACCTCGCCGGGTTGGGCCCGCCGGATCACGATCCGGGTCCACGCGCCGAGATAGACCCGTGCGTCCGGCGCGATCTCCCGCTTCTCCCCCGTCGGGACGGGGTCCTTGGGCAGCGGACCTGTCGCGGAGCCGAGATAGGTGCCGTTCGAGGACCCCAGGTCCTCGACCCACCAGCGGGTGCCGTCGGTCGTGAGCTGGCAGTGACGGCGGCTGATCCCGTTGTCGGAGCCGAGGTCGATGTCGGGATGGATGCCTCGGCTGCGGGAGGTGCGACCGACCAGGACCGACGTCGTCCGCAACGGTACGACGGTCGGCACGCCCGCCGACGGGAGCGGGTCGGTCGACTCCTGGTCGGCGTACCAGTCGGGGTCGATCCAGACCTCGGCCACCCAGGCGTCCGCGAGCGGCGGTGCGATCGACGCCGCCGCGCTGCCCGCGTCCGCCGTTCCGGGCTCGTCGGTCGCCGACGGCGTGGCCGACGGCGCGCCGGGGGCAGCGAGGTCCAGGACCGACGGCGTGATCGGGCGCGGCATCGACCCGGTCGTGAAGTCGTAGCCGCAGGCCTCGCAGAACAGCGCGTTCGGGGGGTTGGCCGCCTGGCAGTTCGGGCACTCCGCCGTCGACTGCGCCGTCGACTGCGCGGTCGTCTGCTCCGGGGCGGGAGCCGGCGGCGGCGCCGGCTCCGCGTCGGGCGGGGCCGCCGCGCCGCCGGCCGGGATCGGGAGCCCGCAGACGTCGCAGTAGTCGTCCGAGGACGACTCGTGCCCGGACGGGCAGGTGCTCATGACGTGGGCTCCTTGCGGATCCTGGTCGTCTTGGTCGAGGCGGTGTCGAGGGCCATCTCGTCGGCCTTGTCGACGGCCCGCTTGAGCCGGACGGTGCCGGTCTCCTCGTTGTCGACGTCGACGACCTTGCGCAGCTTGGAGGTCGCCTCGTCGTTGCCGGTCTCGGCGGCGAGCTGCACGGCGCGGCCCAGCTTGGTCGTGGCGGTGGCCTCATCACCCGCGGCCTTGGCCGCCAGGCCCTCCTGGATGGCCTGGGCGAGCTCGGCCTGGCCGGTGTAGTGGGCGACCTGCTGGTCGATGCGGGTGGTCAGCTCGGAGTTGTTCGACCACGTCGCCTTCACCAGGCCCTGGGCGACCACGTCGCTGCCGAGGGCGAGCTGCACGCGCGCGGCGAGCTGCTCCTGGCCGATCGCCTTCGCCGGGACCCGGACCGCGACGTGGTAGTCGCGCGACTCGTCCGACCAGGCTCCGGTCGGGTAGTCGCCGGTGAGCGGGTTGACCGGCGTACGCCGGTGGGTGAGGTCCTCGACCGTCGGCGAGACCTGGCGCACGAAGAGGACCTCGGCACCCTGGGGCGTCCACACCCGCAGCGAGGCGTCCGCGACGCCGCGCGCCATGGCGTTGCGCATGATCTCCTGGAACTGGGCCTTCATCTGCGCCGGGCTGGGGATGATGTCCACCGTGCCGAGCAGGGCCTGCGCGATCCGGCGGATCTCGGCGACCTGCCAGTCGGTGCCGGCGCCGCGGCAGTCCGCCTGGAAGTAGCCCGTCGCCCGGTTGATCGCCTCGTCGAGCCGGCCGGGACGCTCCCGGTTCTCGCCGTCGGTCAGCAGCAGCACGTGGCGCTGCGTCACCTCGGGGACCGACGCGAACAGCTGCCCGGCGAGGTCGAGCCAGGTGCTGATCGCCGTGCCCCCACTGCCCACGAACCGGTCGATCGCCGCCGACGCCTCCTGACGGGCGCGGGCGTCCATCGGGACCATGCCCGGGCCGCTGGACACCGGCGGGTAGGCGAGCATCGCCCGGTCGGCGCCGGCGATCACCGCGAAGTAGGTGCCGTCGACGATCTCCGCGAGCGCGGCCTGGGCGCCCTCCTTGGCCGCCGCCATGGTGGCCGGACCCATCGAGCCGGAGGTGTCGACGATGATGATCTCGCCCGCGCTGCCCGCCCCGGACCGGCCGGCCGTGCCGGCCCCCTTGCAGGTGATGGTGACGATCGCGTTGACGTCGGTCCCGCCGTCGGGCAGGAACTCGTTCTGGTAGACGGCGGCGCTGAACTCAGCCATCGCTCGGCTCTCCTCCTGGGGTGCCCGCCGGTGCGGGGGTCGGGATCTGGTCATTGTGCCCGAGCCCGGCGAGCTCGACCCGGGCCAGGGCGGCGGTGATGTTGTCGTGCCCGCCGGCGGCGTTCGCGAACGCGACGAGCGCCAGGGCCAGGTCCGCCGGGTCGTCGGTGGCGGCGGCCCGCACCTGCGCCGCCAGGGCCTCGGGCTCGGAGGCGTAGTTCCACAGGCCGTCGGAGCAGACCAGCAGCCAGCCGCTCTCGGTCACCTCCACGGCGCCCACCGTCGGGGTGGGGTCCTCGGAGTCGCGGCCCAGCCACTTGGTGATCGCGTGCGCCTGCGGGCCGGTCTCCGCGACCTCGCGCGCGACGCCCGCGGTGATCTGGGCCTGGGCGACCGAGTCGTCCACGGAGAGCTGGACCGGCGTCCCCGTGTCGGGCAGCCAGTAGGAGCGCGAGTCCCCGATGTTGGCCCAGGCGATCCGCCGGCCCTCCAGGACGGCGGCGGAGAAGGTGGCGGACGCGGGGTTGGTCGAGTCCGGGTCGGTCACCGCGATGATCGCGGTGTTGGCGGCGGCCGCGGCGTCGGTGAACACCTTGCGGACGGCGGCGTCGCGGCTCTCCGGCGTCCCCATCCCCGACGGCAGCGGCATCCGCAGCACCTCGCGCGCCGCCCGGGCCCCGGCGAGCGAGGCGACGTCGGAGTCGACGGAGTTGGACACCCCGTCCATCACGATGAGCACCGCGCGCGAGCCGGGCTCCGGGCTGGCGAGCAGCGCCATCGCGTCCTCGTTGCGGCTCTTGCCGATGGCCTTGTCGCACACCCCCGCCACCCAGGACGCCGGCTGCTCACGGAAGTGGTCGCGCTCGCTGGGCGCCTTGGTGCCGCACTCCAGGCAGTAGAGGTCGGGGCCGACCTCTCCTCCGCACTCGACGCAGGGACGTCGGGTGGCCGGGGCCGGCGGGTCCGGCAGGGAGCCGGAGGGCTTGCGGGTGGGCGCGCTGATCGGCGCGTCGCCGAGCGGGTCGCCGGTGGACGCCGCCGGAGCCGCCGGAGCCTCGTGGGGACCCGCCGCCGCACCGACCTGTGCGCCGCAGTTCTCGCAGAAGCGGGCACCCGGGGCGAGCGCGGCTCCGCAGGACGAACAGGTCACGTGAGGCTCCAGTTCCGGACGGCGTTGGCCTGGTTGACCAGGCTCACCCGCTCCTTGAGGTCGACGGCGTCGCGGGCGAGCATCCGCAGGGCGTTCTCGAGACCGTCGCGCACGCCCGCCTCGGTCGCCTCGACGGCTCCGATCCGGGCCCCGGCGGGGACGCCGCCGTTGCTGACGACCGGCAGTGCCTCGTTGAGGATCCGGACCGTGAACCGCTGGCGGGTCTGCTGGTCCACGCTGGAGGCCTCGATGGTCCGCATGGCCTGGTCCAGCACCGCGATGTCCTGTACGCCTCCGGAGAGGAGCACCTCGGCGCGCTGCTGCCGGCTCTCGGTGTAGCCCCGGCTCGTCGTGGGGACGAGGTCCAGGGCCGCGACGGCGCCGGCCGCATCTCCGCGCGCCGCGCGCACCCGCGCCATGCCGAAGGCCGCGGGCGGGACGTACGCCGCGTCGGTCGAGGCGCAGACGAGATAGAGCCCCTCGGCCACCTCGGGCAGGCCGCCGCGCTCGCACGCGAACGCCAGGGCCAGCTTCGGCGCGAGCTCGCCGGGCACCTGCTGGTAGACGGCGTTGAACGACGCCTTGGCGGTCTCCCAGTCCCCCGCCTGCACCGCGGCGAGCCCCTCGATCCACAGCGCCCGCCACTCCCACGGGTCGTCGGTGAGCAGCCGCTGGGCGTGGCTGCGCGCCAGGACCGGCTCACCGAGGTCGAGCGCGGCGCGGGCACGGGCGAGCCACACCTCGGCGGTGTCCTCGGGCGCGGACTCCAGGTCCTTGAGCCGCTGGGCGGGGTCCTCGTCGGCGATCGTGCTCAGCCAGCCGTACTGCGCATCCGTGGTGTCGGTCCGCAGGTCGGGCAGCTGGCTCCACTCGGTGATCGGGCGCGCCGTGGCAGGCGACTCGAAGAGGACCGAGGCAGCCGACGTCGTCGCGGTCCCCTGACGCTTGCGAGCCACGACCTCGCGCAGCACCCCGAGCACCTGGGTGCGCATCTCGTCCACCGAGGCGAACCGGTCCGCCGGGTCCGGTGCGCAGCACTTGGCGATGAGCTGGTAGAGCGAGTCGAACTCCTGGAACAGCGGGGTCGCGTCGACCGGCGGCAGGCTGTGCAGGTAGGTGCCCTGGTAGCCCCGGAACTCCATGCACAGCACGACCAGCGTGCGCCCGATCGTGTAGATGTCGGAGGCGACCGACGGCCCGACCTCGGCGACCTCGGGCGCCTGGTAGCCGACCGTGCCGTAGATCGCCGACTCCTCGTCGTCGATGCGGCGCACGCCGCCGAGGTCGATGAGCTTCATCGCGTCGCCGACCTGGATCATGTTGTCCGGCTTGAAGTCGCAGTAGACCAGCCCGAGGTCGTGCAGGTACTGGAACGCGGGCAGCAGCTCGAGGATGTAGGCCAGCGCCTGGTCGACGGGCAGCGGGTCGTACACCCCGTTGTTCGCCGCCATCCGCTGCTTGAGGATCTGCTTGAGCGACTTCCCGCCGACGTACTCCATGACGATGTAGCCGGCGCCCTCGTGCGTCACGAAGTTGTAGATCTCGACGATCAGCGGGTGCTCGACCTGCGCCAGGAACTGCTGCTCGGCGATCGCGGCGGCGAGCGCGTCGGGATCGCCGGAGTTGAGCAGGCCCTTGAGCACGACCCAGCGGTTCGAGACGTTGCGGTCGCGCGCCAGGTAGATCCAGCCGAGGCCGCCGTGGGCGAGCGCGCCGGCGACCTCGTACTGGCCCGCCACGAGGTCGCCCTGCTGGAGCTTCGGCGTGAAGGAGAACTGCTGGCCGCAGTTCGGGCAGAAGCCCTCGCTGCGTCCCGGCTGGCCGTCGATGCTGCGGCCGACGGCGTTGCCGCACTTGGAGCAGGTGCGCTTGTCCTCGGGCACCTGCGGGTTCGCCATGATCGCCTTCGCGGCGTCCACCGGCGGGGCGGGCGGCACGACGGTCAGCCCCGCTCCGATGCGCGCGCTGCGCATCCGCTGCGACCCCGTGCGGGTTCGTCGGGTGGACGAGGTCCCGCTCGCACCGGCCCGCTTGGACCCGATAGCCGCGGACTGCACGCGGCTGGCCGCCGTCGCCGAGGTGCCCTCCCGGCCCGACAGGGGCTGGGACTCGGCGATCGCGGCGGCCTCGGCGACGCGCGCGCCCGGCACGGCCGGCGTACCGCACACGTCGCAGTAGCCGTCGAGGATCGTGCCCGTGCAGCCGGGCTGCTGGCAGGTCGAGGCGGCGACGCTGGCGGGGTTGCCCGAGGCGACGGCCGCTGCGATGGGAGCCTTGACGGTGGCGGTGTCCCCGACGGGCGAGTGGACCGCGGCGGGCGCATCGCCGGGCATCCCGCACACATCGCAGTAGCCGTCGAGGATGCTGCCGGTGCAGCCGGGCTGGGTGCAGGCACCTTGGCTCATGGGCTCGTCTCCTTCGTCAGCCAGGTCTGGTACGTCGTGACGAGCTGCCGCGCGACCGCCATCGGCGTCGGGCGGCGCTCGAGGAGGCCGCGCGCGGACTGCTCGCTCGCGACGAGGTCGGGGTGGTCGGCGACCCCGGCGGCCCGGGCCTTCGCGACATAGGCGTCCAGCAGCGCGACCAGCTGCGTGTGCTCGTCCAGCGCCGCTGCGTAGGCGTGCTGGGCGACCTCGAGGGCCTGGGAGACCCGGCCCAGCCGCTCGCGATAGGGCCCGATCGCGTCGGGAGTGACCGGGACGGGGCCGAGCGCCTCGACGTCGGGCACGGCGTAGCGCGGCGCGGGCTCGACCGTCGCCACGCAGGTCTGCGCCAGCTTCTGCAGGGCAGTCGCGCGCTCGGCCAGGTCGGCGCGGAGCTCGCGCGCGGAGATCACCTGGTCCCGGGCGTCGCGGCGCCGGGCGTTGCCGACGATGAGATCGCGCTCGAAGGTCGTCGCCTCGGCGACGAGCGGCCCGAGCATGCCGCCGACGTCGCCCCCGCGCTCGGCCTTCGCGGTGATGGCCTCCAGGCGCGACATCAGGTCGGCGAGCCGGTGCACGGCGTCGTCGCGGGTCAAGGCGGGCTCGAGGCCGACCTGGTCGCGGATCCGCTCGAGCTGTGCCCGCAGCTCGCGGATCTGCGCGGCCTGCGCGTCCGCGCCCGGCACCAGCGCCAGCCGGTTGCGCAGCTGCCCGGTCAGCGCGTCGCAGAGCCGGCCGGCCTCGGGCAGCGATACCGCCAGTCCGCCCGGCAGCTCGGTGGCGCCGTCGAGGCGGCCCCAGATCAGCGCCGAGATCCGCTCGCGCTCCTGCTGCAGCACCCGCCCGCCGTCCCAGGTCGCGAAGACCAGCTGGTAGCGGTCGGAGATCGCCTTCCACAGCGCGAGGGCCAACGACATGTCGCCCGCGAGCTCGCCGCCGCGGCCGACCGCGAGCGCGGCCTGGTCGAGCTCGTCGAGCTCGGAGCGGCGGACCCGGAGCCAGGTGTCGAGCTCGCCCAGGTAGGCCTGGATCGCGGCAGGGTCCAGCGCGTCCCCGAGCTTGCCGGGGGCGGTGGGCGCCGTGGTCGTCATGGTGGCGGGCACGCTCACCGGCCGTAGGAGGGAGCGGGGGGTGTGGCGTCGACCTTGAGCGTGGGCTTGAGCCACTCGTCGTAGATCGCGGTCCACCGCCCGTCGGACCGCATCTGGTCGAGCACGGAGTTGGCGAACCGGACAAGGGCGACGTCTCCCTTGTTGAAGGCAAGCCCGTAGGGCTCGTCGGTGAGCTTCTCCTGCTGGGGCACCGCGGTGTAGGGGTCCTGGGCGGCCAGCCCGGCGAGCACGGTGTCGTCACCGGTGATGGCGTCGACCTCGCTGTTTTGGAACTTGATCAGGCAGCCGGTGTGGTTGGCCGCCTCGACGGCGATCACGTCGGGCTCGATCTTCTTGATGTTGGCGACGCTGGTCGTGGCCGCGGGCGCGCAGACCCGCTTGCCGGCCAGGCTCGCCGGACCGGTGTAGTCCGCGGCGTCGTCGGTGCCCACCAGCACCTTCTGCGTGGCGTTGTAGTAGACGGAGGAGAAGGCGACCTGGGCCCAGCGATCGCAGTTCACCGTCATGTTCCGGGCGACCATGTCGATCTCCCCCGCGTCGAGCATCTCGATCCGCTGGGCCGCGGAGATCACGCGCAGGTCCAAGGTGACGCCGAGCGCCTTGGCGATCGCCTCGGCGAACTCGATGTCGAAGCCCTTGAGGGTGGCGTCGGTCGGGTCGGTGAAGCCCATCTTGTAGGTGTCGCCGGAGACGCCGACCACGAGCCGGTCCTTGTTGATGAGCTGCTTGACCGCGGCGCCCCTGTCGCTGCTCGGCGCGTAGGACTGGGTGGCGTTGTCGCACTCCACGGGTGTCGCGGCAGCCGGCGGTGCCGCCGACGCCTCCTCCTCCGGCTTCGGCAGCGGGGTGGCGTCGTAGCCGCACCCCGCCAGCATGGCCGCCGAGGCGACCAGCGTCGCGATCGTGAGTCGGACCCGCCTCATGAGAACTCCCTCCGTCGCTCGCCGATTCCTCGGGAGACCGCCACGGCGGCCGTGACTCCGAGGCCCAGCGTCAGCGCACTGACCACGAGCGCGAGCCAGCGCCCGCTGCGCAGCGCCTCGGTGGCGAGGGCACCGTTCTCCTCCACCGCCGCGCGGGTCGCCTCGTCGAAGGGCTCGAAGGCCTCTCCGCTCTGCTCGATGGCCATGTCGCGGGCCTCCCCCCACCTGCCCTGGTCGTCGAGCGCGACGATCTGGTCGTGCACGTCCTTGTAGGCGAGCCAGGACGTCTTGGCGCGGGTGCCGGACGACATGACGGCGTCCGCGGACTCCTTCCAGCGTTCCTCGTATGTCGCCCCCGAGCCCCGCTTGATCAGGCGCAGGCTCTCCTTGGCCTTGGCGTCGTTGCCGGCCGTGCGCGCGTCGGCCTCGGCGACCGCGGTGGCGAACTCGCCGTCGCGCAGGCTGTCGTTGGAGCTGTCTCGGATCCAGGCGCCGATCATCGTCACCAGCGTGACGGCGAGGACGATGACAGCAGCGATGGCGAGGCCCTTGTTGACGCGCCGCCGGAAGTGGCGCGCCAGCTCCCGGTTGAGCCAGACGAGAGCCACCAGCGTCGCGACGCCGAGCAGGAGCAGCCAGAAGGGGTGCTGCCCGGACATGGCGTCCTCCGCGCGCTGCTGGTTGGCGTCGACCAGCTCGTCGAGGATCGGCAGCGCCGTGGCGCGCAGCTCGACATCGGCGCCGCTGAGGTACTCGGCGCCGATCGGGTAGTTCTGCCTGTTGTTGTCCCGTGCCTGGGCGACGGCGGTGGCGTACTCGGTCACCTCGACGTTGAGTGCCGCGAGGGCCTTCCGGTCAGCGGGCTGCGCCTCGGCCGCGTCGGCGATGTCGGTCAACACGCCGTCGATCGCCTCGTCGTACTCCCGACGCTGCTCTGGCTCCTCCAGACCACCCTTGAGGAAGGCGTTGGTCGCCAGCGCGTCGGCACGCAGCAGCGAGGTCTTGATCTCCTGGGTCCGCACCAGCTGCTCGGTGTCGTCCGCCGCCCGCCCGTCGGCCTGCCAGCTGACGAACTGCACCAGCGCGCTGAGGATGCCGAAGAGGATGGTCACGCTCATGCCGATGAGCTGCCAACGGTTGAGCAGGGCGGGCGTGTCGACGAACGCCGGGTCGGCCTGGGCAGCGGCGCCCGGGGCCGGAGCGGCGTGCGCGGGGGCAGCGGCGGCGGTCGGGGGCGGCGGAGCGGCCTGTTGGGTGGCGGTCTGGCTCACGGCTGCTCCTCATCCTCGGCGGTCACCGGCGTGCGGGCGACCGTGGCGTCGTCACCGAAGGGGTCGACCGGCTGCTGCGGGGCTGCGTCGGCGGGCGGGGTGACCTCAGCCTCGCTGCCAGCCTCCTCGCCGGCGTCCCCGCCCTCGCCGGCGTCCCCGCCCTCGGCGGCGGGCTGCTCGTTGGGGTCGACGACCAGGTCGTCGGGCTCCAGGGTCCGCAGCTGCTCGACCGTCGGCTCGGCGACCTCCCGCAGCCGCCAGGCGTGGTGGCCGATCGCGGCCTCCATCAGATTGCGCACGAAGCGCGCGTTGCCGAAGGACGGGCCACGCTCGGTCGCGGCGAGGATCTCGCGCAGCCGGGTCAGCACGGGCTCGCCCGCGTCGTAGTCGGCGCCCTCGACCATCGAGGCGAAGATCGCCACCAGCTCGTCGTCGGTGTAGTCCGCGAAGTCGATGGTCGTGCGGAAGCGGCTCTCCAGGCCCGGGTTCTCGGAGATGAAGATCGCCATCGGAAGGGGATATCCGGCGACGATCACGACGAGGTCGTCGCGTTTGTCCTCCATCTCCTTGACGAGGGTGTCGATGGCCTCCTTGCCGTACTGGTCGCCGGAGAGCGAGTACGCCTCGTCGATGAACAGCACGCCGCCCTCGGCGGACTTCACCACCTCGGCGGTCTTCGCCGCGGTCTGGCCGAGATAGCCCGCGACCAGCTCGGAGCGGTCGACCTCGACCAGCTGCCCCTTCGTGAGCAGCCCGAGCGCGCGGTAGATGCCGGCGACCAGGCGGGCGACGGTGGTCTTGCCGGTCCCGGGGTTGCCGTTGAAGACGAGATGACGGGTGATGGTCGGGCTCTCCAGCCCGACCTTCTTGCGCAGGCCCTCGACGCGCAGTACCGCGGCCTGGCGGTGGATCTCACCCTTCACGTTGGCCAGCCCGATCAGGCCGTCGAGCTCGGCGAGCAGCTCCTCGACGGTCTTGGTCGGCTCGGACTCCCTCACCGGCTCCTCGGCGGGCGTCTCCGGCTCCGCCGCCTGCGTCTGCACGCCGTCGGCGCTCGGTGGCTGGGGCGCGAGCTCGGTCGGTCGTCGAGGTGCGAGCTCGGACGGTGGTTGAGGTGCGAGGTCGCCCCGCGACCGAGCCTCGAAACCGCCCGCCCGATCGAGCGCGCCCAGCTGGCGTCGTACCTGCTCCCCCACCCGGCGGACCTGGTCGAGCATCTGGTCGCCGAGGCCCGGGACCGGCTGTCGAGCGGGAAGGTCGAAGGCGCCCGGGGAGCCGGCCGACGGGGCGAGACCCGCCGATCCCCCGCCGAGCTGGGCCGTGGTGACGGTGGTGGCGGCGCCGATCGCGTCCGGACCCGGCTCGCCCAGCCGCGACCCGGCGAGGGCGACGTCGGCCAGCGCGCCGGCGTACTGCGCCGACGCCGCCGACCTCTCGAGCAGCAGCTGGGACATCAGCGGCGTCGGGCCCGCGCGGAAGCGGTTGCCGCGCTTCGCCGCCAGCATGTGCTCCTCCGCCGAGCGGGCTCGTCCGGTCTGCTCGCACCAGTCGACGAAGGCGCCCCGGGAGCGCTCGGAGACAGTGGCGGCCACCGCCTCGCCCTCGGCGCGGGCGGCAGACTCGTCGAGACCGGCCTCGCGGGCCGCGGCGACGAGGGCGTCGAGGGCGTCGGTGAGCTTCATGGTGTTCCCAGCGTGAGGTCGGGGCCGCCCGAGGAGGAGTGGCCGAACTTGGCGTCGAGGAAGCGGCTGTGCGCGATCAGCGCCTGCGCGTCCGCGCGGTTGGCGGCGTCGAGGATCTGGTCCATCGTCACGCCGAGCAGCTCGAGCGCCTCGATCAGCACCATGAGCGCGGTCTTCGGTCCGTCGATGGGCCGGGTGTCCGCCCAGTCGCGCGGCAGCCGCAGGTACGACTGCAGGGCCTCAGGGAGGTAGTCGGTCGCGGTCGCCACGACCGAGTAGCTCTCCTCGCTGCCGAGCCCCAGCTGGCTCAGCCGCGGCAGCGTCTGGTTGATGGTGCGCGAGATCCGCACGACCCGCGACACCACGACCGGCGGCGCGTTGCCCTCGGTCAGCATGGCGTTGACCTGGTTGAGGGCGGCACGGATGTCCTGCTCAGTCGGCGCCGGCGGCACGACGTACGCCGGCTCCTGGTCGGCGCCCGCCCGGTTCCTGCGCCACCACGACTTCAGCCCCACCCGGAATCTGCCCTGTCCCCTGCGCTCCTCGACCTAGCCGATGTCCAGGGTGCCGGCCGCATTGCGCGCGTCATGCTGCTGCACCCGCTCGAGATAGGCCTTCGACTTCTGGACCTCGGTCTCCAGCACGCCGATCGTCGTGGACATGGTGTCGAGCGCCTTGAGCTTGAACTCGTCGATGGAGTCCATCGTGGCGTAGATGTTGGCGAACGCCGCCTGCAGCTGCTCCATGCCGATCGTGGAGGAGGCGGCCTGCTCCTGGATGGCCGCGGAGTTCTCCTTGAGCATCTCCGAGGTGCGCTGGATCATCGCCGAGGTCGTCGTGTTGAGCGCGGTGATCTGGTCCAGTACGAGCTTCTGGTTGCTCAGCGCCTGCGCGACGATGACCGCCGTCCGCAGGGCGGAGATCGTCGTCGTGGTCGCCCGGTCGACGCCCTTGATGAGCTCGATGTTGTTCTTGATGATGATGTCGATGGCGAGATAGGCCTGGATCGACACCGCCAGCTGGGTGAGCAGGTCCTGGTGCTTCTGGCGGACGTAGAAGAGGACGTCCTGGGACAGCGTCTTCGCGGTGTCGGGGTCGCTGAGCTCGAGCTCGGCGATCTTGGCCGAGAGCCTCGCGTCCAGCTTCTCCGCGACGTAGATGTACTGGTTGAGCCGACCCATGACCGCCCAGAGGTTGGTCTTCTCCAGGTTGAGGGCGACGTTGTCGCGGGTCAGCTCGTCCTGCCCGCTGCGCAGCGAGTGCAGGATGCCGTTGAGCTGGCTCTGCGACGACTGGTACTTGCGGAAGTAGTCCTCGATCTTGTCGTTGAAGGGCAGCTTGTCCCACCACTTCTTCACCCCGGTCGCCTGGCCGGGGTCGAGGTCCTCGACGGTACGGCGCAGCTCGAGCAGCGTCTTGCCGACGTTCGAGCCCTGCGCGATGCCACCGGTCTTGAGCGCGTTGACGGGGCGGTCGAGCATCCGGTTGGACGTCTCCGCCGCCTTGCGGATGTCGGCATCTCCCATGGTGCGGACGTTCTCGGCCTGCTTGGCGAACTCCGGGCTCCCCGCCTTGGTGGCGGTCAGCGACGCCAGGAAGCTGTCGACCTTCGCGTCGAGCTCGGGCACCATCGCCGCCTCGACCTGGGGCGCCATCTTGGGCGCCTGGGTCTCCACCACCGGGGCCGGAGCCTCCGGTGCGGTCAGCGTGATGACGGGCTCGGGGGGTGCGAGCGGGGTGGGCTCGGGAGCGGCAGCCTGGGAACCGTCGGTGGTCATGGAGCCGAGCCTATCCAGCGAACCCTCCGCGCATGCAGGGTCAGGAGAGCAAATCAGGGTCGGGTTCAGGGTTCCCACCCAGGGACGGGGCGGGCGCGGGCAGCTCGACCAGGAACCACGGCATCATCCACTGCGCGATCGGACCGATCGTGAGGGCGTACGCGACCGTGCCGACGCCGAGGATGCCACCGAGCGCGAGGCCGACGGCGACGACGGTGACCTCGAGGACGGTGCGGACCAGCCGGATCGACAGTCCGGTACGGCGAGCCAGCCCCGTCATCAGCCCGTCGCGGGGCCCGCGACCCAGCTGGGCGCCGATGTAGAGCGCGGTGGCGAGCCCGCACAGCACGATGCCCCCGGCCATGAGCGCGACCCGCGCGAGGATCCCGTCGGGAGCGTCGAACATCGCCAGGGTGGCGTCCGCGGCGAGCCCGACGACCACGGCGTTGGAGATCGTGCCGAGCCCGGGCTTCTCGCGCAGGGGGATCCACAGCACGAGCACGACGAAGCTGAACAGCACCACCGCCTGGCCGAGCGTGATCGGCACGTGGCGGATGAAGCCGGAGTGCAGCACGTCCCACGGCGCCAGGCCGATGTCGCCGAGCACCATCAGCGCCAGGCTGACGCCGTAGAGCCACAGGCCGACGTACAGCTGGACCAGGCGGCGGGGCAGGCGGCCGGCGCGCAGCTGCGCGATCGGGCCGAGATCGGCCAGCTGGGCGGCGACGCGAGGAGTGGGCGCGGCGATCGACATGCCACCAGCGTGACCGAGATTGGACTGTCCCGAAATAGCCAATCGTGTTCCAATGGCCTTCATGGAGCAGTCCACCGCGCTCACCGCCGCCCGGCTCGCCACCCTCGTCGCCGGGTTCGACCGCTCACCGGCGTACGTCGGGCTGGCCGACGCCCTGCGCGAGCTCATCGGCGACGGCCGGATCGGCTATGGCACCCGGCTGCCCAGCGAGCGGGATCTCACCGAGGCGCTGGGCGTCTCGCGCACGACCGTGACCCGGGCGTACGCCGTCCTCCGGGACTCCTCCTACGCGCAGGCCCGGCAGGGCGCGGGCACCTTCACCCGGCTGCCCGGCGGGCGCACCCGCGCCCTGGACCGGGCCCTGTGGCCCAGCGACGTCGGCAACGGGGTGATCGACCTGGTGTGCGCGGCCGCGACCGCTCCCCCCGGCATCGCCGCGGTCTATGCCGAGGCGGCCGCCGACCTGCCCGCCCACCTCGGCGGCCACGGCTACTTCCCCGCGGGCATGCCCGACCTGCAGGCCGCGATCGCGGCGACGTACGACGCGCGCGGGCTGCCGACCGCACCCGAGCAGATCCTGGTGACGCCGGGCGCCCTCGCCGCGACGGCCGTCGTCGGCAGCGCGCTCGCCGGCCCGCGGGACCGGGTGTTGATGGAGTCGCCGACGTACCCCAACGCCGTCCAGGCGCTCAGGGCCGGCGGTGGACGGCTGACGACGATCGCGCTCGACCCGCACGGCTGGGACCTCGACGCCGTGACCGCGACCGTGGCGCGCCACCGACCGCGGCTGGTCCACGTGATGCCGGACTTCCACAACCCGACCGGGCTGGTGATGTCCGAGCCGGACCGCGAGCGGTACGCCGACCTGCTCGCGCGCCACGGTGCGGTCGCGGTGGTCGACGAGGCGCACCACCTCCTCCCCCTCGACGACGAGGTGGCCGGCACGCCCTTCGCCTCGCTCGCCAGGGACGCGGTGTGCGTGGGCAGCGCCAGCAAGTGCATCTGGGGAGGTCTGCGCCTGGGCTGGATCCGGGCGCCCCACGCCCTCGTCGACCGGCTCACCCGGGCCCGGGTCGGGCTCGACCTCGGCGTACCCGTCCTCGAGCAGCTGGTGCTCACCCGGCTGCTGACCGGCGATCTCGAGGCGGTGCTGCGTGGCCAGCGCGCCCGGCTGCGCGAGCAGCGCGACGCGCTCGCCGGTGCGCTCGCCGAGCACCTGCCCGACTGGGAGTTCCGTCCGCCGACCGGCGGCATGGCGCTGTGGTGCCACCTCCCCGTCGCCGGGGCGACGGCGCTGTCGACCGAGGCCGAGCGGCACGGCGTCCTGCTGGCGCCCGGACCCTCGTTCGCCCCGGAGGGCGGCCTGGACCGCTACGTCCGCCTTCCCTACGCGATCGCCGCGCCCCAGCTGGTCGAGGCCGTACGCCGGATCGCCGACGCCTGGACCGTCGTCACCTCCGGCCGCGCCGGCCGCCGCCCCGCCGTACCCGGATCGGACCCGGTGCTGGTGGCCTGATCCGTTGAGTCGTCACTTCCGACCCTTCGAGTCGTCACTTCCGACCCTTCGAGTCGTCACTTTCGACCCGCCGAGTCACCACCCCTCGCGGGCTCGGGACACTTTTCGTCATCTCGACCGGTCACAAGCGGCAACTCGGCGGGTCGGAAGTGACGACTCAACCACCGACCAGATCCACCGCGCGGATCGAGGTCGCTTCGATGGCGGCTTCGATCTGGGTGAGCGCGTCGGGCGGGATGGCGGAGTCGACGGACAGGGCGACCAGGGCCTCGCCGCCCTTGGTCTCTCGGGAGACCTGCATGCCGGCGATGTTGACCTGCGCCTCACCGAGGATCTGGCCGACGGTGCCGACCATGCCCGGCCGGTCGACGTAGGTGAAGAAGGCCAGGTGCTCGGTGGGCTCGATGTCGACGATATAGCCGTTGACCTCCACCAGCCGCTCGCGCTGGGCCATCCCCACGAGCGTCCCGCTGACGGAGACCTGCGTGCCGTCGGCGAGCGTCCCCCGCAGCGTGATGAGGTTGCGGTGGTCGCCGCTCTCGCCGTCCAGCACGAGCCGTACGGCGACACCGCGCTCTGCCGCGAGCAGCGGGGCGTTCACATAGGAGACCTGGTCCTCGACGACGGCACTGAAGACGCCCTTGAGGGCGGCCAGCTCGAGCACCTTCACGTCGTGGTCGGCGATCTCGCCGCTGACCTCCACGTCGAGCTGCTGGGCGACCTCGCCGGCGATCGCGGTGAACACCTGGCCGAGCTTCTCCGTGAGCGGGATGCCGGGCCGGACGTCCTCCGCGATCACACCGCCCTGCACGTTGACGGCGTCGGGGACCAGCTCACCGGAGAGCGCGAGGCGCACCGACTTCGCGACCGCGATGCCGGCCTTCTCCTGCGCCTCGTCGGTCGAGGCTCCCAGGTGCGGGGTGGCCACGACGTTGTCGAGCTCGAACAGCGGGCTGTCGGTGCACGGCTCCTTGGCGAACACGTCGAGGCCCGCCGCCGCGATCCGCCCGGTCTTGAGCGCGTCGAACAGGGCGGCCTCGTCGACGATGCCGCCGCGCGCGGCGTTGACCAGCACGAGCGACGGCTTCGCCTTCGCGAGCGCGTCGGCATCGATGAGACCGATGGTCTCGGCGGTCTTGGGCAGGTGCACCGACATGAAGTCCGACTCGGCCATGAGGGTGTCGAGGTCGACGAGGCGGACGCCGACCTGGGCGGCGCGGCCGGCCTGGACGTAGGGGTCGTAGGCGATGACGTTCATGCCGAAGGCCGCGAGACGCTGGGCGACCAGCACGCCGATCCTGCCCAGGCCGACGATGCCCACGGTCTTCTCGAACAGCTCGATGCCGGTGTACTTCGACCTCTTCCACTCCCCGGCCCGCAGCGCGGCATGGGCCGGGGAGACGTGGCGCGCCGCGGCGAGCATGAGCGCGACCGCCAGCTCGGCGGCGGAGATGATGTTGGACGTCGGGGCGTTGACGACCATCACCCCCGACTGCGTGGCGGCCCTGACGTCGACGTTGTCGAGGCCGACCCCGGCGCGCGCGACGACCTTGAGCCGGGGCGCGGCGGCGAGCGCCTCGGCGTCCACCTTGGTGGCGGAGCGCACCAGGACCGCGTCCACGTCCGCGAGCGCGGGAAGGAGCTCGGCTCGGTCCGCACCGTTGCAGTGGCGGATCTCGAAGTCCGGGCCCAGCGCCTCGACGGTGGCGGGGCTCAGCTCTTCGGCGATGAGGACGACAGGACGTGCGGTCGGGGCAGTCACAGCGGGCAACCTTTACCGGATGTGCGGGTGGGGACGTGCGGCACGACGCTGTGCGTGGTGGCCAGCCTACTCGCACCGGCGCCGCCCGGGCCCTAAGGTCGAGATGTCAGAGGACGGGTACGACGAGGGAGTCAGGCCATGCGGGTGTTCACGACGTTCGACGAGCTGGCCGAGGCGGCCGGGACCGACCTCGGGACCAGCGACTGGGTGACGATCGACCAACGACGGGTCAACCAGTTCGCCGACGCGACCGGTGACCACCAGTGGATCCACGTCGACCTGGAGCGCGCCAAGGACGGCCCCTTCGGCGGCACGATCGCCCACGGCTACCTCACGCTGGCGCTGGTGCCCTGGCTCGGCAGCCAGGTGTTCACGCTGCGCACCCCGGGCGCCAAGCTCAACTACGGCGTCAACAAGGTCCGCTTCCCCGCACCGCTGCGCGTCGGGAAGCGGATCCGCCTGCACGTGCGGATGGGGACGGTCGTCGACGTCCCCAGCGGCAAGCAGCTCACGGTGCACCACACCGTGGAGATCGAGGACGAGGCGAAGCCCGCCTGCGTCGCCGAGACCGTCGTCCTGTTGCTGCCGTAGGACGGCGCTCAGGCGCTCTCGCGGCTCGACCACGCCTGGTCGAGAGCCTGGGCGAAGAGCTCCGTCGGCTGGGCGCCGGAGATGCCGAAGCGCCCGTCGATGACGAAGAACGGCACCCCGTCGGAGCCGTAGGCGCGCGCCTGCGCGACGTCGGCCATGACCGCGTCGCGGTACTCCTGGCCCGCGAGCACCTCCTCGACCCGCGCCGGGTCCAGGCCCACGGCCGCCGCTGCCCGGCGCAGCACGTCGTGGTCGCCGAGCGACTCGCCGCGGGTGAAGTACGCCGCCAGGATCTCCTCGAGCAGCGCCTCCTGCGCGCCCGCCTCCTTGGCGAGGTGCAGCAGCCGGTGGGCGGTGAGGGTTCGTGCGTGGAGAGCGTCGGCGTGGGCGAACTGGAGGCCCTCGCCGGCCGCGACCTCGTCGGCCCGCGCCATCATCGCCCGGGTCTGCGGCTCGTCGGCCCCGAACTTCCGGCCCAGCACCTGCACGGTGGTCTCCGTCCCGACCTCGGGCGCGAACGGGTCCAGCTCGTAGGAGCGGTACACGACCTCGACCGCATCGCGGTGCTCGAAGGCGTCGAGCGCCCTCTCCAGTCGTCGCTTGCCGATGTAGCACCACGGGCACACGACGTCGGCCCAGATCTCGATCCGCATGTGAGCCCAACCGGCTCCGGGCCGGGAACCTTCCCGGCCGCGCGACCCCGAAGCACCTCAGGGTCGGCTCAGGGACGGCTCCGGGGTTGTGCCCGAAGCGCGGGAGGAGCCGACGGCGACAGGCTTGCCGCCATGATCACAGTCGAGTCCCTCTCCAAGTCCTACGGCAGCTTCACCGCCGTCGACGACGTGTCCTTCACCGCGCAGCCTGGCCGGGTGACCGGCTTCCTCGGTCCCAACGGAGCCGGCAAGTCGACCACCATGCGCGTGATGGTCGGCCTCACCGCTCCCGGCTCCGGCGAGGTCCGCGTGCTCGGACGCCGGTTCGCCGACCTCCCCGACCCCGGCCGCGAGGTCGGCGTCCTGCTGGACGCCTCCGCGCAGCACGCCGGTCGCACCGGCCGCGAGATCCTCACCATCGCAGCTCTCACGATGGGCCTGCCCCGCACTCGGGTGGACGCGATGCTGGAGCGGGTCAGCCTCACACCGGACGAGGCGAGCCGCCGGGTCCGCAACTACTCGCTCGGCATGCGCCAGCGGCTCGGCATCGGGACCGCCCTGCTCGGCGACCCGGAGGTCCTCATCCTCGACGAGCCGGCCAACGGCCTCGATCCCGCCGGGATCCGGTGGATGCGCGACCTGCTGCGCGACTTCGCCGACCAGGGCGGCACCGTGCTGCTGTCCTCGCACCTGCTGCACGAGATCGAGGTCATCGCCGACGACCTCGTCGTCATCGGCAACGGCCGGATCGTCGCCCAGGGCACCAAGGACGAGCTGCTGGCCGGAGCCGGCACGCTCGTCCGGGCGGCCGACGGGGTCGCCCTCGCCGCCGCACTCGTCGCCGACGGCATCGCCGCGCGGCCGACCTCCGGCGGCGCCGTGCTCGCCGAGGCCGACCTCGGCCGCGTGGGCCAGGTCGCCTTCGCCGCCGGCATCGCGCTCACCGAGCTGCGCGCGGCCGACGGGGCCGGGCTCGAGGAGATGTTCCTGGCCCTCACGGCCGAGAGCCAGCGTGACGCCGTCGACAACACCAGCACCTCCACCCAGCAAGGAGCAGCGGCATGACCGCCACCACCGTCGCCCCGACCCCCGCGACCACGACCACGACCACCACCGGCACTCCCCGTACGACGCCGGAGCGCACCCCGTTCCGCCGCATCGTCTCGGTCGAGCTGCGCAAGATGTTCGACACCCGCTCGGGCTTCTGGCTGATGGCGAGCATCGTCCTGCTCGCCGTCATCGCCACCGGTGCGACGGTCATCTTCGCGCCGCGTGACGAGCTGACCTACGAGACCTTCGCCTCGGCCGTCGGGTTCCCGATGGCGGTCATCCTTCCCCTCGTCGCGATCCTCGCCGTCTCCAGCGAGTGGAGCCAGCGCACGGCGCTGACCACCTTCACCCTGGTGCCGAGCCGACGCCGGGTGCTGGCGGCCAAGGGACTCCTGACGGTCCTCATCGGCGCGGTCTCGATGCTCGTCGCCGCCGGCGTCGGCGCGCTCGGCAACGTCGTCGGTACGGCGATCGCCGGGGTCGACCCGACCTGGAACGTCGAGGTCGGCGAGTTCGCCCAGATCATCTTGGCCAACGAGATCGGGATGCTGATGGGCTTCATGCTCGGCGTGGTGCTGCGCAACTCGCCGGCCGCGATCGTCTCCTACTTCGTGTACTCCCTGGTGCTTCCGGGCGTCTCCAGCGCGCTCGCCAGCACGCAGGAGTGGTGGTCGGAGAACGGCGCCTGGATCGACCACAACTGGGCGACGATGCGGCTGTTCGACAACGACATGACCGGTGAGATGTGGGCCCAGCTCGGGGTCACGTCGGTGATCTGGCTGGTGCTGCCGCTCCTGGTGGGCACCCGCGCGCTGCTGCGCTCCGAGGTCAAGTAGGTCCGCCGACGAGGTGGCGCCCGCCCCGCACCGACCCGGTGCGTCCCGACCCCATGGGGACGGACGCGCCGGGTCGCCGGCGTATCCGGCCCCGGGAGTGCGAGGATCCGAGGATGGAGCTGACCTCGGCATGGTGGTTCTGGGCCCTGCTGTCCGCGGTGTTCGCAGCCCTGACGGCGATCTTCGCGAAGGTGGGGGTCAAGGACATCGACTCCGACGTCGCGACCCTCATCCGCACCGTCGTCATCCTCGTGACCCTCGGGCTGATCCTGCTGACGTTGGGCAAGCTCCATGCGCCCACCGACATCGGAGCCCGGACCTGGGTGTTCCTCGTGCTGTCCGGCCTCGCCACAGGCGCGTCGTGGATCTGCTACTTCCGGGCGCTCAAGGTCGGTGACGCGTCCCTGGTCGCTCCGGTCGACAAGCTCAGCGTCATCCTGGTCGCGATCTTCGGGGTGACCTTCCTCGGCGAGCGGCTCTCCGGGCTCCAGTGGGGCGGCGTCGCGCTGGTCGGTGCGGGGGCGGTGCTGCTCGTGCTCAGCGGCTGACAGCGGCGGGGCGACTCGTCGGCCGCGCCGGGTCAGGAGGGACCGAGCACGTCGGGCTGGGTGTCGGGCAGCAGGTCGACCAGGGGCGTGTCGAGCACCTGGCTCAGGGCGAGCAGGGTGAGCAGCTGGGGGTTCATGGGCGTGCCGGGACGCGACTCGCCCTTCTCGAACTTCTGGTACGTGTAGCTCGCGATCCCGGCGAGATGGGCGACGCGCTCCTGGCTCAGGCCGGCAGCCATCCGGGCGCGCTGCAGGTTGACTCCCAGCTGCCGTCCGTACGCGGCCCATCCGTCCACAGCCCGACCCGCCATGGCCCCATCATTCCCGTATGCCCATCTTGCTGCGACCATACGAGTATGGCTATCGGGAGCGTGAGCGGTTGTGGACAAGGCGGGCATCGATGGGGGTTCGCGTCTGACCCCTCTCCTAGGTTCGGATGACGAGGCCGAGGAGGGCGATGGTGGACACGGGAGTGCCGAGCTGGCTGGACGAGAAGTGCCCGCGGTGGTGCGCCCGCACCCACTGCGAGGACGACCATCCCGAGGATCGCTACCACCAGAGCGAGGCGACGATCTTCACCGCGCGAGCCGGCGCGGGCGACGACGTGCCGCTGAACGCGACCATCCGGCCGCTCGAGCTCTGCATCAGGACGGGGCGCTATGTCGGAGAGCGCGAGACCTGGATCGTCATCGAGGCGCTCGAGGCGGCGCGGCCCCGCCTGCTCGTCACCGAGCAGAGCGCGCGCGACCTCCTCCACCACCTCGACCGGCACCTGAGCCGACCGCCCCGCGCGGGGCGGGAGACCGGGCGGGACCGGCGCGGGGAGGACCGGTGACAGGCAGCGGCGGGCAGGACGGGCGTTGACGGGCACCTGCCCATACCGGTATGAAGTGCAGCGGGGGTTCACCGCCCGGTCGCGGACCGATCACGCAGTGTCGACGTCCCGCGGGCAGCGACGAGGCGCCCCAGCTCCGTGGATGGCTCCGGGGCGCCTCGTCGTGCGAGATCAGCGCGCGGCCGAGCCCTCGGTGTAGTCGTCGTCGGTGTGCGCCCACGAGAAGTGCGAGCGCAGGGTCTTGCCGACGGCCTCGATCGGGTGCTGGGCGCCCTTCTCCCGCAGCGCCTGGAACTCCGGCGCGCCGGCGTCCTGGTCGGCGATGAAGCGCTCGGCGAACGCACCGCTGCGGATGTCGGCGAGGACCGCCTGCATGTTCTCCTTGACGCGCGGGTCGATGACGCGCGGGCCGGAGACGTAGTCGCCGTACTCGGCGGTGTCGGAGACCGACCAGCGCTGCTTGGCGATGCCGCCCTCCCACATCAGGTCGACGATGAGCTTGAGCTCGTGGAGGACCTCGAAGTAGGCGATCTCGCCCTGGTAGCCGGCCTCGGTGAGGGTCTCGTAGCCGTACTGGATCAGCTGCGAGACGCCACCGCAGAGCACGGCCTGCTCGCCGAAGAGGTCGGTCTCGGTCTCCTCGGTGAAGGTGGTCTTGATGACGCCGGCACGGGTGCCGCCGATCCCCTTCGCGTAGGACTTCGCGAGGTCCCAGGCCTTGCCCGAGGCGTCCTGCTCGACCGCGATGATGTCCGGGATGCCGCGGCCCGCGACGTATTCGCGGCGCACGGTGTGGCCGGGGGCCTTCGGCGCGACGAGGATGACGTCCACGCCCGCCGGCGGCTGGATGTAGCCGAAGCGGATGTTGAAGCCGTGCCCGAACACGAGGGTGTCGCCCTCGGCGAGCGCCGGCGCGATGTCGTCGGCGTACAGGTGCCGCTGCACCTGGTCGGGGGCGAGGATGACGATGACGTCGGCCTCCTCCGCCGCCTCGCGCGGGGTGAGGACCCGCAGACCCTCCTCCTCCGCCTTGGCGCGGCTCTTGGAACCCTCCTTGAGGCCGACGCGGACGTCCACGCCGGAGTCGCGCAGGTTCAGCGCGTGGGCGTGGCCCTGGCTGCCGTAACCGATGACGGCGACGTGCTTGCCCTGGATGAGGGACAGGTCGGCGTCGTCGTCGTAGTAGATCTCAGCCACGTCGGGCTTCTCCTTATATCTCGGTGGTTGAGGTGCGGGCGCAGCGAGCCCGCGACCTCGGTGGTGGGGTTGACTCAGGCGTGGGCGGCAGGCGGCACCGGTACGGCGACGGGCTTGGTGCGCTCGGAGATCGAGCGCGGCCCGCGGCCGATGGCCACCATGCCGGACTGCACGAGCTCGCGGATCCCGAAGGGCTCCAGCACGCGCAGGAAGTCGGCGATCTTCCCGTCGTTCCCGACGATCTGCATCGTGATCGCGTCCGCGGCCACGTCGATCACCTTCGCCCGGAAGAGCTGGACGATGTCGAGCACCTCGCCGCGGTTCTCCGCGGTGGCGCCGACCTTGACCAGGACCAGCTCGCGGTTGACGGACGCGGACGGGTCGAGCTCGACGATCTTGATGACCTCGACGAGCTTGTTGAGCTGCTTGGTGACCTGCTCCAGCGGGGAGGACTCGACGTTGACGACGATCGTCATCCGGGAGATCTCCGGGTGCTCGGTCGGGCCGACGGCGAGGGACTCGATGTTGAACCCCCGCCGGCTGAAGAGGGCGGAGATGCGCGCCAGGACGCCGGGCTTGTCCTCGACGAGGACGGACAGGGTGTGCTTGGCCATGGCTACAGGTCATCCTCGTCGAACTGGGGCGCGAGGTCGCGCGCGTACTTGATGTCGTCGTTGCTCGTGCCGGCGGCGACCATCGGCCAGACCATGGCGTCGCGGTGCACCCGGAAGTCGACGACCACGGGCACGTCGTCGATCTCCATCGCCTTGCGGATCGTGGCGTCCACGTCGGCGGGCGACTCGCACGCCAGCCCCACGCAGCCGTAGGCGTCGGCGAGCTTGACGAAGTCCGGGATCCGCTTGGAGTGCAGGTCGGTGTTGGAGTAGCGGGAGTTGTAGAACAGCGTCTGCCACTGCCGCACCATGCCGAGCGACTCGTTGTTGATGACCGCGACCTTGATGGGGATGTTGTTGATCGCGCAGGTGGCGAGCTCCTGGTTGGTCATCTGGAAGCAGCCGTCGCCGTCGACCGACCACACGGTCTGGTCGGGCATCGCGACCTTGGCGCCCATCGCGGCCGGCACGGAGAAGCCCATGGTCCCGAGGCCCCCGGAGTTGATCCAGGTGTTGGGGCGCTCGTAGCCGACGAAGTGGGCTGCCCACATCTGGTGCTGGCCGACGCCGGCGGTGTAGATCGTGTCGGGACCGGAGATGGCGCCGAGCCGCTCGAGGACGTACTGCGGAGCGAGGCCGCCGTCGGTCGGCTGGTCGTAGCCGAGCGGGTACTTCTTCTTCACCCCGGCGCAGAACGCGACCCAGCCCTCGTAGTCGCCGGTGTTGCCCGCCTCCTGCTCGGTGCGCAGGGCCGTGACCAGGTCGACGAGGACCTCGCGCACGTCGCCCACGATCGGGACGTCGGCGAAGCGGTTCTTCCCGATCTCGGCGGGGTCGATGTCGGCGTGGATCACCTTCGCGCCGGGCGCGAAGGAGTCGAGGTTGCCGGTCACACGGTCGTCGAAGCGCGCGCCGAGGCTGATGATCAGGTCGCTCTTCTGCAGGGCGGCCACCGCGGCGACGGTGCCGTGCATGCCGGGCATGCCGAGGTGCTGGGGGTGGCTGTCCGGGAACGCGCCCCGGGCCATCAGCGTCGTGACGACGGGGATGCCGGTGAGCTCGGCGAGGGCGCGCAGCTCCTTGGCGGCGCCGGAGCGGATGGTCCCGCCGCCGACGTACAGGACCGGCTTGCGCGACTCGAGGATGAGCCGGGCGGCCTCACGGATCTGCTTGGCGTGCGGGCGGGTCACCGGACGGTAGCCCGGCAGGTTGAGCTCGGTGGGCCACCGGAAGTCGGTCGTCGACTGCAGGGCGGACTTGGTGACGTCGACCAGGACCGGTCCGGGACGCCCGGTCGAGGCGATGTGGAAGGCCTCCGCGATCTTGGTCGGGATCTCCGCCGGGTCGGTCACCAGGAAGCTGTGCTTGGTGATCGGCATCGTGATGCCGCGGATGTCGGCCTCCTGGAAGGCGTCGGTGCCGATCAGCGATGCGCCGACCTGGCCCGTGATCGCGACCATCGGGAGCGAGTCCATGTGCGCGTCGGCGAGAGGCGTCACCAGGTTGGTGGCTCCCGGACCCGACGTGGCCATGCACACGCCGACCTTGCCGGACGCGGCCGCGTAGCCCTGCGCGGCGTGGCCGGCGCCCTGCTCGTGCCGGACCAGGATGTGACGGATGCTGCTGTCCATCAGCGGGTCGTAGGCCGGGAGGATCGCGCCGCCCGGGATGCCGAAGATGTCGGTGACCCCGGCCGCCTCGAGCGACCGGACCAGGCTCTGCGCTCCGGTGATGCCCGCTGCCGGGGAGTCGGCGCCCGAGCCCTGCTGCTCACTCATCCGAGTCGTTCCTTGTCTGCTGTGGTGGGGCTGAACTGTGGGTCGTACTCAACAAAAAACCCCTCGGTTGCTGGGCAACGAGGGGTGGACGCGCTGGCGGTGACTGACGTGTTGTCCTGGTCAGGCTCAGCCGGCGCGTCCGGTGCGTACGAGAAGCAGGTCATGCATGGAATCACCGTAGCCGCCCCACGTCGTGCCGTCGAACCAGTGTCGCACAACGTCTCAGATGGCAAGACGCCGGTCTCAGGATACGTCATTGGTCCGCGCTCCCCGCGAGGTCCGGCGCGCTCAGGGCAGGACGAGCCGGCCCACCGGACCGGGGTTGAACGCAACCTCCCAGCGATAGCCGTCGGGGTCGGCGAAGTATCCGGAGTAGCCGCCCCAGTCGCGCTGCGCGGCCTCGTGGACGACGGGGGCGCCGGCGGCCCGGGCCGCCGCCAGCACCTCGTCGACACCGGCGGGCGTGGGCATGTTGTGCGCGATCGTCACCGGCGCGACGCCCGGCCCGCTCATGGTCGCGCCGACCTCGGCCTCGAAGTGGCGCCGGTCCCACAGCGAGAGCAGGAGATGCTCGCCGGCCCGGAACATCAGCACCTCGCCGGGCACGTCGAGCTCCGGGCTCCAGCCCAGGCCGTCGCGGTAGAAGCGGCGGGTGGCGTCGAGGTCCTCCACCGCGAGGGTGATGAAGCTGATCCGCTGGTCCATGGGTCGAGTCAAGCACCGCCCGCGGACACCGACCCCGCTAGCGGGTCGACGCTCCGAGCGCGGTGCGCTGGCGGCCCTCGTCGTCGAAGTTCGCCGGGTCGAGCCACCGCCGGTGGGCGGCGCGCACCACGGGCCACTCGGCGTCGGTCACCGAGAACCAGTCGGTGTCGCGGTTGCGGCCCTGGACGACCATGTGGTTGCGGAAGCGCCCCTCCTCCGTGAAGCCGAGGCGCAGCGCCGCCCGCCGGGACGGCTTGTTGAGGCTGTCGCACTTCCACTCGAAGCGCCGGTAGCCGAGATCGTCGAAGGCGTGTCCCATCAGCAGGTGGATCGCCTCGGTGGCCGCGCGCGTGCGCTGGAGTGAGCGACCGAACAGCACCCCGGCGACCTCGATCTGGCCGTGGGCCGGCTCGATCCTCATGTACGACGCGATGCCGGCCGCCGTACCCGCCGCCGGTCCCTCCTGGGGGACGAGCGCGAAGGTGACGATCCCCGGGTCGTCCAGGTGGGCGGCGAGGTGCATCCACAGCTCCGGCAGGGAGGCCGGCATCGGGATCGGCCGGTAGGCCCACAGGTCGGCGTCGTCGGGCCCGCAGGTCGCGGCGAACAGCTCGGCGTAGCGCGCCGAGGTCAGCGGCTCGACGTGGACGTGGCTCCCCTCGAGCCGGACCGGCTCCGGCCAGGGCCGCGGCTCCCAGCCCGGCACCGGGGTGCCGACGCGCCGGCCGTGCTCGTCACGGTCACCCATGGTTCGCCTCACCCGTCACTGGAAGGACACGAAGCGGACGCGGGGTCGGATCTGGTGGACCGCCCGGGCACCCATCCGGTGGACGTCCTCGTCGTAGAACAGCTTGAAGCCCATCGCGAACAGGTCCGGACGGGCGACGGCGCGGTAGGTGTCGAGCTTCTGCCCGCGCGTGCCGAAGCCGTCGACGTGCTGGACCAGCTGGAGCCCGTCGCGCGCCTTCACCCGGCCGATGTGCCGCACCATCGAGCTGCGGAACTGGTGGACGACGAACACCTTCTCCGGCAGGTCGTGCTCGAGGACGAGCTCGGACAGCCAGGCGCTCGTGCGGTTGATCTCCCCCGCCCCGACACCGCCGATCACGCGGCCGGGGACCTCGTGTCGGCGCATCCGCCACTCCGGGTCGATCGCCAGGCCCACGTGCGGCTGCTCCAGCGCCCACGACCAGCGCTGCGCGACCTCGAGGAAGTCCGAGCGGCCCGTCTGGATGTCGAGGACCAGGAGTGCGCCGAGCTCGCGCGCGGCGTCGACGTACCGGCGCACGTCGCGCTTGCGCACGTCGTGGCTGAAGTCGCCGTCCTTGCCCGGATGGGCGTCCGCGATGCTGACGATGAGCTCGAACACCGGGCGCACGGGGCGTCCGGGCCGCTCGAACGGGGCGGCCGCCCGCTGCAGGCGTCGGAAGGCCTGGGCAGGCGAGGTCTCCCCGAGGACGCCGAGCGCGCCGGTGCCGGGGCTGCCGTAGTAGGCGATGAGCATGCCCCTGTCCGGCAGGGCGCGCTCGGAGCGCCAGCGCGGAACGCCGGCCGATGCGTGCTCCTCCGCGGCACCGTCCGCGGGCGCCTCCCCCACATGCTCGGCGACGTGCGTCGAGCTGAGCGCCGCGCCGCCCGGCTCCTGTGCGGGAGTGGCCGCCAGGACCACCAGCATCACGAGGCCCGCGCCCAGGAAGGCGGCAGCGAGCCGGTCCAGGACGCTCACCAGCGCCTGCGCAGCGCGGCGTCGGTCGGGGACGTGACCGGGTCGGCGCCGTCCCGGACGAAGACCGCGCTGATCGCTCCGCCGCGCTCGTCGTGCCGGTCGCGCACGGCGCGCCAGGCGGCGAGGTTGGGGTGCTCGACCTCGGTGCACGTGGCGGCCGGGGCGAGGGCGCCGATCGCCTCGTCCAGCTGGTGGCGGGTCATCTCGAGCGTCGCGGTGCTGCCGTCGTGCTTGAGCACCGTCGCGAGGACGACGGCCGGCAGGCCGTGCTGGTCGCCGGGACGGTTGACGTGGCCGATCTCCCCGTCGAGCGCGACGGCGTGCGAGACCGGGGTGGACCAGCCGTCGATCTGCGCGGCGAGCCGTGTGCGGATCCGGCCGAGGCCCTCGAGGGTCGACCACTCCTTCAGCGGGTCGAAGTCGAAGGCCGGCAGCCCGTCGATGCTCGCGCGGTTCTTGCGGCGCCGGTAGTCGGCCGAGCCCTCGACGCCGCGGCGCTCGAAGTAGGGCTGCAGCATCTCGCGCTCCCCGGCGTACTCCATCAGCGGGACGCCCCAGCCGCACGCGTCGGAGATCCGGTCGATGTCGACGACGATCACGGCCCGGGCTCCGGGCAGGTCGCCGAAGCGCGCGGCCATCGCGGCGTAGCCCTCGTCGTACACCGTCACGACCCGGCCGCGGCCGTGGAAGCGCACGATGTTGGGCGGGCCCTCGAAGGCACAGAACATGACGGTGATCCGGCCGTTCTCGCGCAGGTGGGCGATGGTCTCGCTGCCGCTGCCCGTGCCGTCGACCCAGGCGAAGGTCGTCTCGTCGAGCATCCCGAAGGTGCCGGGGATGCCGCGCGGGGAGACGTTGACGCGGCCGTCCTCGGCGAGCGGCGCGGTCGCCACGAAGAAGAGCCGCTGGGCGTCGACGAACCGCCGGAGCCGTCCGTCGACCCGCTCGTGGACCTTGGCCATCGACTCAGCTGGTGACCGCGCCGTGCGCGGCCGAACGGACCGTCGCGGCGTACTTGCCCAGCACGCCGCGGGTGTACTTCGGCGGCAGCGGTGCCCAGCCGACCTTGCGCGCCTCGATGTCGTCGATCTCGACCTCGAGCGAGCGGTTCAGCACGTCGAGCACGATCGGGTCGCCATCGCGCACGAACGCGATCGGGCCGGCGTCGACCGCCTCCGGGGCGATGTGTCCCACGCAGAGGCCTGTCGTGCCGCCGGAGAAGCGACCGTCGGTGATCAGCAGGACATCCTTGCCGAGCCCGGCTCCCTTGATCGCTCCGGTGATGGCGAGCATCTCCCGCATCCCGGGGCCACCCTTGGGCCCCTCGTAGCGGATGACGACGACGTCGCCGGCCACGATCCGGCCCTCGGCGAGCGCATCGAGCGCGGCGCGCTCCCCGTCGAAGACGCGCGCGGTGCCGCGGAAGACCGAGTCGTCGAAGCCCGCGGTCTTCACGACCGCGCCCTCCGGAGCCAGGCTGCCCTTGAGGATGGTGAGCCCGCCGGTCTTGTGGATCGGCCGGTCGAGCTTGTGGATCACGTCGTCGTCGAGCTCGGGCGGGTCGATGTCGGCCAGGTTCTCCGCCATCGTCTTGCCGGTGACGGTCAGGCAGTCGCCGTGCATCAGACCGGCGTCGAGGAGCGCCTTCATCACGACGGGGATGCCGCCGATCTTGTCGACGTCGTTCATGACGTACTTGCCGTACGGCTTGAGGTCGGCAAGGTGCGGCACCTTGTCGCCGATCCGGTTGAAGTCGTCGAGCGTCAGGTCGACCTCGGCCTCGCGGGCGATCGCCAGCAGGTGGAGCACGGCGTTGGTCGAGCCGCCGAGGGCCATGACGACGGTGATGGCGTTCTCGAAGGCCTCCTTGGTCATGATCTGGCGCGCGGTGATGCCCTTGCGGAGCAGCTCGACGACGGCCTGGCCCGACTTGTGGGCGTAGCCGTCGCGGCGTCGGTCGACCGCCGGCGGCGCCGCGGACCCGGGCAGGGACATCCCCAGCGCCTCGCCGACGGCCGCCATGGTGTTGGCGGTGTACATGCCGCCGCAGGCGCCCTCACCCGGGCAGATCGCCCGCTCGATGCGGTCGACCTCCTCGCGGGTGATCTTGCCGGCGAGGCACGCGCCGACGGCCTCGAAGGCGTCGATGATCGTGACGTCGCGGCCGTCCACGCTGCCGGGCATCGTCGAGCCGGCGTAGAGGAAGACGCTGGCGAGGTCGAGCCGGGCGGCGGCCATCAGCATCCCGGGCAGGGACTTGTCGCAGCCGGCGAGCAGCACCGAGCCGTCGAGGCGCTCGGCGCTCATCACGACCTCGACGGAGTCGGCGATGACCTCGCGGCTCACCAGCGAGAAGTGCATCCCCTCGTGGCCCATGGAGATCCCGTCGGACACCGAGATCGTGCCGAACTCGAGGGGGTAGCCGCCGCCGGCGTGCACGCCGTTCTTGACGGCCTTGGCCAGCCGGTCCAGCGACAGGTTGCAGGGCGTGATCTCGTTCCAGCTCGAGGCCACGCCGATCTGCGGCTTCGCGAAGTCCTCGTCCCCCATGCCTACCGCGCGGAGCATGCCACGGGCCGCGGCCTTCTCCAGGCCGTCGGTGACGTCGCGCGAGCGGGGCTTGATGTCGGGGGCATCGGTCATGCGCACAGGTTAGTCGGGGCCCCGGCGGCCCGTGCGGGGTATCCCAGGCCCCGGGAGGCTCGCCGTCGCTCAGGCGACCCCGACCTTGACGGACATCACGTCGGGGAGGTCGGCCGCGATCTGCCGCCAGCTCTCTCCGTCGTCGGCGGAGGCCCACACCGAGCCGTTGCGCGCGCCGAAGTAGAGGCCGGCCGGGTCGTGCGAGTCGACGCACATCGCGTCGCGCATCACGCCGACGTAGAAGGCGTCCGGCAGGCCCTCGTCGTACGCCGTCCACGACTCCCCCGCGTCGTCGGAGCGCCACACGCGGGCCGCGGCGTCGGGCGGGTAGCGCCGGTCGCCGCCGCCGAGCGGGAACACCCAGATGGTGTCGGGTCGATGCGGGTGGACGACGATCGGGAAGCCGAAGTCGCTCGGCAGGTCGTCCCCGATCGAGGTCCAGGAGCCGCCCTCGTCGTCGGAGCGGTAGACGCCGCCGTGGTTCTGCGCGTAGAGGCGCTCCGGTCGCGACGGGTGCCGGGTGACCTTGTGCACGCACTGCCCGAACTCGGGGTAGCGCTGGTCCTCCGGGAGGAAGTCGGCGCGGATGCCCCGGTTGCGCGGCTCCCAGGTCGCGCCGCCGTCGACGGTGCGGTAGACGCCGCCGGTGGAGATCGCGACGGTCAGGGAGGACGGGTCGGTCGGATGCGGGAGCACGGTGTGGAACGCCTGCCCACCGAAGCCGGCGCCCCACTCCGCACGGTGCGGGTGGTTCCAGAGCCCCTCCTCGAGGCGGAAGCTCGCGCCGCCGTCGGTGGAGGTGAAGACCGCGCCCGGCTCGGTGCCCGCGTGCAGCACGCCCTCCTGCGTGCCCGGCACGACCTGCCAGATCCGTTCGACGGTCGCGCCGGCGCCCTCCGGGAACCGGACGGCACCGTTCGGGGTCTCCTGCCAGGTCTCCCCCAGGTCGTCGGACCACCTCAGCTGCGGGCCGAGCCAGCTGGAGGAGGCGCCGGCGAAGAGCCGCGGCCGCGGGCCGCGGGTGTCGACGAGACAGGAGTAGACCTCCTCCATGTCGTGATGCGGACCGGTGAGCTCCCAGTGCTCGCGGTCCTCCGACCGCCCCACCCACAGCCCCTTGCGGGTGCCCACCATCAGGATCGTGGTCATCGCTCCTCCTTCGCGCCGCCGGCCCTCCCCACTGTGACCCGGACCACGCCCGGAAGTCATCGCCGAGCGGCTCGGAATTTCTCCCGACTTCCTGCGCGGGTTTTCTGCAAGGTCCATCCGACGCCGCGCTCCTACCCCCGACGGACGACGAACCCCGGGCCCCGCCCGGCCACCCTTAGGGAGCACGACGATGACCAGGACCCTCCGCACCCACCTCCTCGGGCTGACGACCGCGGCACTCGCAGTCGGCACCCTCGGCCTGACCGGCAGCCCGGCCGGCGCCGTCGGCGGCGTCAACGGCGGCAACATCAGCAACTTCGGCAACGAGCCGACCTCGGTCGACGTCGCCGCCTTCGGCTCCGGCGACGCGCTCGCGGCCTGGACCCGCGAGGTCGTCGGCGGCACCCGCGTGTACGCCGCCATCGCCACGGACGGCGTGTGGAGCGCACCCCAGCAGGTGACGGTCGCGGCCGTGACGAACGCCCACGACGTCCAGGCCGTCGCCAACGACGCGGGCGACCTCGCGGTCGTGTGGAACCAGACCACCGGCGGCGAGGAGAAGGTGCGCGGCACCCGCTACCTCGGCAACGGCAGCTGGGACGGCTCGACGCTGCTCAGCCCGGCGGTCGACATCGAGACCGTGGTCTCGCTCGACGCCGACATCGACGGCGCCGGCCGGGTCCACGTCGCCTACGAGGCGGAGAAGCAGGGCACCAACCGGGTGCGGACCACCTCGTGGCCGAAGGGCAGCGCGCCCGTGATGGACGCCTTCGGCTTCCACACCTTCGCGCCCTCGCTGGACGCCAACCCGGCGGGCCAGGTCCTGCTGTCCTACCGCGACACCGCCAACGGCACGCGGACCATGGTCACCCGGCGTACCGCAGCCCTCGGCTGGCTCGGCCCGAAGCCCGTGGAGTGGGCCGGCGAGACCGCCCTGGACTCGGAGGCCGTGCTCGGCGACGACGGCCGCGGCGCGGTCATGGCCGGCGGCAAGGAGGTCGACGGCACGCGCGCCGTGGTGACGCGGGTCGGCGTGACCGGGGCCCTCGGCTCCGCGGAGGCGCTCTCCGCGCCCGGCGTCACCGCGGTCCACCGCCACCTGGCGATCAGCCCGAACGGCACCATGCAGGCGACCTGGACGGCGTTCGAGAACAACGGCTACGCGATCCGCGCCGCGCTGGCGAAGCCCGAGCAGGACTTCGGCGCCCCGAGCGTCGCGGACCCGAGCACGATCGTGCAGCTGCCGCACCTCAGCCTGGTCTCTGACCGCGCGGCACAGGTCGTGGTGCACAACAGCGGCGACCGGCTGACCCTGCGCCACCGCACGAACCCGGTCCTGCTCTTCTCGGAGTACGACGCGGGCGCCACCAACAGCGCCTTCGCCGCCGACATGGACCGTGAGGGCAATGTGGTCGCCGCGGGCGTCGTGGCGAACGGGTTCAACTCCTACGTCGAGGCCGACTTCCTCGACGTCGCGGGCCCGACCGCGGCCGTGACCGGTCCCGGCGCCCGGGTCGGCTCGCCGTCGTTCCCCGTCTCGTGGCAGGTGGGCGACGCCCTGTCCGGCGTCAAGAGCACCGACGTCATGGCGCGCACCGCGGCCTGGAACGCCGGCTTCGGCCCGCAGCAGGTCATCGCGAACAACGTCACGACCACGTCCCAGCCGTTCGCCGGGGCGTTCGGCAGCACCCACTGCTTCCAGGTCCAGGGCACGGACAAGGCCAACAACCTCGGCTTCCGCTCCGAGGAGCGCTGCACCACCGTCCCGCTCGACGACACGGCGCTGACCGGCAAGAAGTGGAAGCACCGCGCCGCGGCCGGGGCGTTCAACGACACGGTGACCACCACCAAGCGGAAGGGGCGCAAGCTCACGCTCGCCGGCATCCACGCCCGCCACCTCGAGCTGGTCGTCGCCAAGGCCGCGAAGGGCGGCAAGGTCAAGGTCACCTGGAACGGCAGCCTCCTCAAGCGGATCAGCCTCAAGGGCAAGGGCAGCCAGGTCGCCGTACCGCTGGCCGACTTCGCCGGCGTCCAGACGGGCACGCTCACGATCAAGGTCACCAGCAGGGACGGGCGCAAGGTCTCCATCGACGGTCTCGTCGTGGCGAAGTGACCGGCCCGCTCCGGGAGGGGTGAGGAGCTGTAACTACCTGTTCATGCTGCTACCTGACCCGTAGACCGGTAGGGCAGTGACACGAACAGGTAGTTACAGCTGCGGCGGACCGCCGGCCAGTGGGGGGCCGGCGGTTCGTCGCATCCGCGCGGCGGGTCCTACCTTGGGGCCGTGCACACGACGCCCCGCCACGGCCCGCCGCTCGGCGTGGCGATCGGGCTGGTCCTGCTGGGCATCGGGTCGGTGCAGCTGGGCGCGGGCTTCGCGAAGCTGCTCTTCGACGACCTCTCCCCCAACGGCGTGGTCTGGCTGCGCCTGGCGACCAGCGCGCTGGTGCTCCTGCTCTGGGCACGGCCGCGGCTGCGCGGCCGGAGCCGCGAGGACTGGCTGGTCGCGGCACGGTACGGCGCCTGCCTCGGCGCGATGAACTGGGGCATCTACCAGTCGTTCTCGCGGATCCCGATCGGCGTCGCCGTCACCATCGAGTTCATCGGCCCCCTGGTCCTCGCCGCCGTCGGCTTCCGCCGCCCGCGCGATCTCGGCTGGGTCGCGCTGGCAGCCCTCGGGGTCCTCCTGCTCGGCTTCGAGCGCGGCCACCTCGATCCCGTCGGCGTCGCGTACGCCGTCCTCGCCGGGGCGGCGTGGGCCGGCTACATCCTGTCCAGCGCGGCGACCGGTCGGCGCTGGGAGGGCATCGACGGTCTCGGGGTCGCCAGCCTCGTCGCGGTGGTGCTGCTGACCCCGCTCCTGCTCACCGTGGACGGCGCGGACCTGGTCGACCAGCGCGTCCTGCTGCTCGGGGCGGCCGTCGGGCTGCTGAGCTCGGTGATCCCGTACAGCGCCGAGCTCGCGGCGCTGCGCACGCTCCCTACCGCGACCTTCGGCGTGCTCATGAGCATCGAGCCCGCCGCGGCCGCGCTCGCCGGACTCGTCGTCGTCGGCGAGGCCCTGGCGCCGGTGCAGTGGGTCGCGATCGGCTGCGTCGTGGTGGCCAGCGTGGGCGCGACCCGCGCGACCCGCGCCGAGGTTCACCCAGATGTCACCCCGACGTGACCTCGGTCCTCCGTCGGCGGTCGTAGGGTCGGAGCTCCCCCCATCCCCCACCCGGAGCCGACACCCGATGTCACTGCCCGCCACCGTGACCCGTCTCGCCCACACGTGGTCGGCCGCGCTGCAGCAGCAGGCCCGCCGCAACGCCATGGTCGCGCTCACCGCGTGCACCCAGCGACGCGCCGAGCGCGAGGACGTCGAGGCCTTCCTCGCGGCCCGCGCCGACGCCCGCCGTACCCCTGCCCGCGACGACCTCGCAGGAGGCTCCGTCTCGCTCCACGCCTGACGTCCCCTGCCCCGGGGAGCCGGTCCGGCAGAATCGGCGCCATGTCGACCTCCGCTCCCCGGCCCGAGCAGCGCGTCCGGTCCGCGTCGATCGCCTTCCGCGACATCCTGTCCGACGACGGGACGCACGTCCGCGCCTGGACGAACGACCCGGACGGGGCGATCGACGGTCCGACGGTCGTGCTCTGCAACGGGCTCGGCACGAACGCCTACCTGTGGCCCTGGCTGCTCGACCCCGACTGCGGGGTGCGGGTCGTGTCGTGGAACCACCGCGGCGTCGGTGGCTCGGAGCGGCCGCGCGACCCCAAGCACGTCGAGATCGAGCACTTCGTCCAGGACGGGCTGTCGGTCATGGACCACTTCGGCATCGACAGCGCCGTCCTCATGGGCTGGTCGATGGGCGTCAACACCGCCTTCGAGCTGACCTACCGGCATCCGGAGCGGGTGCGCGGCATCTTCGCCATGTGCGGTGTCCCCGGCGACACCTTCGCCACCATGCTCGGTCCCCTGCACCTGCCGCGGCTGGTCGCCCGCACCGTGACGGTCAACGCCTGCCGCGTCGCCCGCCACGCCGGCTGGGCCCTCAACCCGCTCGCGCGGCGGCTGCCCGTGAACGCCTCGACCGTGCGGCTGCTCGGCCGCACCGGGTTCATGTTCCCGGTCCCCGACCCCGAGGCCGCGGCCCGCGGCCTGAAGGAGTTCGTGACCACCCCGGTCGACTGGTACGCCCATCTCGCCATCAGCACCTCGCGGCACCCACGGGTCCGGCTGAGCCGGATCGACGTACCGACCATGTTCGTCGCCGCCACCTGGGACGTCCTCGCCGGTGCGCGCGACATGGCGAGCGCGTCGCGGCGGCTGGTCGAGCGCGGCCGGCAGAGCACGTACGCCGAGCTGCGCGGCTCCCACTTCGTGCAGCTCGAGCAGCCCGAGCGGGTCCACGCCCTGCTGCTGGAGTTCCTGGAGCAGCTCGCGTGAGCCGCGTCGCGCGCAGCACCGCCGGAGTCGCCGCACTGGCCGTGGCCGGCCTGCTGGCTGCCGGGTGCGGGCAGGGCGGGAATGTGAGCACGGTCGACGTGCGGGGCACCGCGACGGCGGCCCCGACGGGCTCGGTCGTCGACGGCGAGGTCATCTTCACCATCGACGGCGTCCCCGACGTCGTCGCGACCGTGGCGAGCGACCTCGCCACACCGTGGGGCGTGGACTTCCTGCCCGACGGCCGGGGGGTCGTGACCGAGCGCGACAGCGGGCGCGTGCTGCTCGTGACGCCGCCCGCCGTCGGCGGCGACGGCAAGACGACCGGGAAGCAGGGGGAGGTCGTCGAGGTCGGCCGCATCCCGGAGACCGCCCCCGGCGGGGAGGCGGGCCTGCTCGGCGTGGCGGTCTCGCCGTCCTTCGCCTCCGACGGGCTCCTCTACTTCTACGTGTGCACCGACGAGGACAACCGGGTCGTCCGTGCGCGCCTCGACGGCGACGAGCTCGGCGCGACCGAGCCCGTCCTGACCGGCATCCCCAGCGGCCGCATCCACGACGGGGGCCGGCTGGCGTTCGGCCCCGACGGCTTCCTCTACGTCTCCACGGGCGAGACCGGGGACGACCAGCTGGCGCGCGACCGCGACTCGATGGCCGGCAAGATCCTCCGGATCACCGCCGACGGCGAGCCGGCTCCCGGCAACCCCTTCGGCACCGCGGTGTGGTCCTGGGGACACCGCAACGTCCAGGGCCTCGCGTTCGACGACAAGGGCCTGCTGTGGGCCTCGGAGTTCGGAGACAGTCGGGCCGACGAGCTCAACCGGATCGTCCCGGGCGCGGACTACGGCTGGCCCGTCGTCGAGGGCGCGGGCGGTCCGGCGAAGTACACCCGGCCCGAGCTCACCTGGTCGACCGACGAGGCATCGCCCTCCGGTCTCGCCTTCGCCGGGACGTACCTGTGGATGGCCGCGCTGAACGGCGAGCGGCTCTGGCGGATCAAGGTCGCCGACGGCCAGGTGAGCGACCCGGCGGCGTACTTCGCACCGGAGGGCGACGCCGCGAGCGAGTACGGCCGGCTGCGCACCGTCGCCCGGGCCCCGGACGGCCGCCTGTGGCTCACGACCAGCAACGAGGACGGCAGGGGCACCCCTGCCGCCGAGGACGACCGGATCCTGCTCGTCGAGCCGTGATCCGCGCGTCGCGAACAGCCGCTACGGCGACTCGATCCGTGCGCGCCGCGCCGCCCGCCGCAGGGTCGCCAGCACCGCCGGACCGAGGAGCAGGATCGCGAGCAGGTTGGTGACCGCACGCCCGGTGTCCCAGCCGCCGGTCGAGGTCAGCAGCGTGTAGACGAGGAAGTGGTGCAGGTTGTCGAGCACCGCGGCGCCCGGCACATAGGACAGCTCGGACGAGTCCTGCCCGGGCAGCTGGATCCCGGCGATGAAGGGCCAGCCCTGCAGGTTCATCAGCAGCCCGTAGAGGTAGGCGGAGACGACGCCGTACGCGGCCAGCAGGGCGATCTCGCCGCGTCCCCGCACGCCGCGCGGCAGCAGCCCGGCTCCCATCCCGACCCACGCGGCGACGAGCATCTGGAACGGCAGCCAGGGCCCGACGCCGGCCGTCATCAGCGCCGAGGCGAACAGGGAGGTGCAGCCGAGCACGAACCCGAAGCCGGCGCCGAACACGCGCCCGCCCAGGATCAGCAGGAAGAACACCAGCTCCAGGCCCGCCGTGCCGGCGCTGACCAGCCGCAGCACCGCGTTGACCGCGCTGAGGACCCCCAGCACCGCGAGCACCCGGGCGTCCATCCCGCCCTCGCTCAGCTCGGCGAGGACCACGCCGAGGATCACCGGCAGCAGGAGCAGGAACAGGAACGGCGGGTCCACGCGCTCCGCGCCCGGGTCGACCTCGAGGAGCAGCGGCCAGGCCAGCATCAGCAGGCCGATGACCGACGTGACCGCGAGGACCACGCCCGACCGGAGCCGCAGCGGTACGGCGACGGTGCGGGGCCGCTCGGGCGCTGCGGCGGACCGGCTCACGGCCGGACCTCGGTGGGGAGGCGTGCGGCCACGTCGTCGACGCCGAGCCATCCGGCGCCGAGGACCTTGGTGACCTGCGGGGCGAAGGCGGGCGACTCCGCGACCGTCGGCACGACCGGTCCGGCCGAGACCACCTCGCCCTCGGCGAGGACCACGACGTCGTCGGCGACCTGGGCGACGAACTCCACGTCGTGGGTGGCGACGAGGACCGTGCGGTGGCCGTCCGGGCCGTGGGCCAGCTCGCGGAGCAGACCGGCGAGCGCCCGCTTCGCCGGGTAGTCGAGGCCGCGGGTGGGCTCGTCGAGCAGCAGCACCGGCGGGCGCGCAGTGAGCACGATCGCGACGGCGAGGGCGAGGCGCTGGCCCTCGGAGAGGTCCCGCGGGTGGCGCTCGGGCGCGATGCCGGGAGCCAGCCGGTCGAGGAGGGACCGGCAGGTGCCCGCCTCCGCGCGCGCCGAGGCGTCGGCCGCCTCGCACTCCCCCTCCACCGTCTCGAGGTAGAGCAGGTCGGTCGGGCTCTGCGGGACCAGGCCGGTCGTCGCGCGCCGCTGGTCGGGCTTGAGGCCCGCGGGGTCGACGCCGGCGACCCGGACGGTCCCCGACGCGGCGGCGTGCCGGCCCTGGAGCGCCCACAGCAGGGTCGACTTCCCCGCTCCGTTGCGGCCCATGAGCGCGGTGACCGTGCCCGGCCGCAGGGTCAGGTCGACCTCCCGCAGCACCGGCGTCCGGCCGTGCCCGAGCACCAGTCGTCGTACGTCGACCACCGGCGCGTCGGGACGCGGCTCCTCGCGGCGTGGCGGCTCACCGAGCAGCGCCCGCAGCGCGGGCGCGCGGCGCCGGGCGTCGCGGACGGTCAGCGGAAGGGGGTCCCAGCGCGCGAGACGACCGAGTTCGACGAGCGGCGGTGCGATCGGGGACGTGCGGAGCACCTCCGCCGGGTCGCCGACGGTGAGCGCCCCCGGCCGGTCCGGGTCGGCACCCAGCAGGCACATCCGGTCGGCGAAGGGGACCACGCGCTCGAGGCGGTGCTCGGCGACGAGGACGGAGACGCCGAGGTCGTGCACCAGCCGGGTCAGGGTGGCCAGCACGTCCTCGGCGGCCGTCGGGTCGAGGGCCGAGGTCGGCTCGTCGAGCACCAGCAGCCGCGGGTGGGTGGTCAGCACCGCCCCGATGGCGACCCGCTGCTGCTGGCCGCCGGAGAGCGTCCGCAGGTCGCGGTGCCGCAGGTCCGCGATGCCGAGCAGGTCGAGGGTCTCCTCCACGCGCCGGCGCATCGTCGGCGCGGCGATGCCGAGCTGCTCCATCCCGAAGGCGAGCTCCTCCTCGACCGTGTCGGTGACGAACCAGGCGGCCGGGTTCTGGCCGACGTACCCGATGGCGTGGGCCCGCTCGCGCGCCGGCCGCGCGACGATGCTGGCGCCGTCGAGGAGGACCTCGCCGGTGAGCGTGCCCCCGGAGTAGGACGGCACCAGGCCGGCGACGACGCCGAGCAGCGTCGACTTCCCCGCGCCCGTCGGTCCGGCGAGGACGGCGAGCTCGCCGTCGGCGACCGTGAGGTCGACCCCGTCGAGGACGGAGGTCGGCGGGGCGTCGTCGTCCGCGTCGTAGCGGAGGGTGATCCCGCGCAGCTCCAGCATCAGGCCATCGCCTCCTCGCGGCGCTGGGCGGTCACCGGCGGCGGGGCGGCCCAGACCGGGGCGACCGCGACGAGGACGGCGGCCAGGGCGAGCAGCGAGAGCCCGGGGCGGACCACGACGCTCGGGTGGGCGACCAGCGGCTCCCAGCGCTGCGTCGCCCACATCCCTGCCCCCGAGGCGACACCGGAGGCGGCGACGACCAGCTCGGGCAGCTGCCAGCGGTCCGGCCGGTAGCGGGTGCGCTGCACCCGGCGCCCCGCTGTCGCGAAGCCGCCGAGCGCGACGAGCAGCCCGAGCCCGAGCATCGGCAGCGCCAGCACCCGGGGAGCGGTGCTGTCGAGGAAGGCGTAGACGCCGACGCAGACGCCGACCAGGCCCGCGATGATCAGCGCGCCGGTGATCCGCCGCTGCGGGGTGGTGAGCTCCCCTGAGCGGCCGTACCCGCGGGCATCCATCCCGGCGGCCAGGGCGAGGGAGCGGTCGAAGGAGTCCTCGAGGATCGGGACCAGCAGCCGTCGTACGCCGCGGATCCGGCGGAGCCGTCCCTGCGGCCCACCGCGCAGCTGCTGCGCGGCGCGCACCCGGCGGGCGCTGTCGGCGAGCTGGGGGACGACGCTGATCGCCACCGTCATCGCCGTGCCGATCTCGTAGAGCGCGGGCGGCAGCGACTTCATCAGCCGCTTCGGGTTGGCCAGCGCGTTGGCGGCGCCGACCGCGACGAGCAGCGTCGCCAGGCGCAGGCCCTCGTAGGTCGCCGCCAGCAGCTCCTCGCGGGTGAACGGTCCCAGCAGCGAGATCCCCGCCGCCCAGTCCGGCAGGGGAATGCTCGGCAGCGTGAGCAGCACATGTCCCGGGACGTCGCCGCCGAGCAGCAGGCGGAACAGGATCCGCACCAGCACGACGACCACACCGAGCCAGACGTAGAGACGGAACGAGCGCGCCCACGGCTGGTCGGAGCGGCAGGTGAGGACGACGAGGGTGATGACGCCCAGCAGCACCCCGAGCAGGATCGGGTTGGTCGTGCAGGACGCCGCGACCGCCAGGCCCACGGCCCAGGCCCACCAGGCCACGGGATGGAGATCCCGCGGCAGCCTCATCGTCCTGCGCCCGTCACGTGGGTCAGCCCTGGCGGCGCCGGAGCACGGGTACGGCGGCGGCCGCGCCCAGCACGAGGACGACCAGTCCGACGCCCAGCCACGCCGGGAACCCGCCGTCGCCGTCCGCTGCGTCCACGTCGGCGGCCGTGGCCTCCGGTCCCTCGGTGATCTCGTCGATCGACGGCAGGCCAGTGGTCGAGGTCTGGCTCGGGACGTCGGTCGGGGCCGTCGAGGTCGCGGCCTCGGTCGGCGTCGGCGTACCGCTCGGGGTCGGGGTGGCGGTCGGGGTCACGCTCGCGGTCGTCGTGCTCGTCGCGGCCGGCGCGCTCGGGGTGGGCTTCTTCCCCGCGGGCGACTTCTTCGTGGCCGTCGACCGGGTCGGGCTCGCGGTGGGGGTCGGCTTCGCCTCGACCACGCGCGGGGTCGGGGCGACGTCCGGGGGCGCGGCCTGGCCGCTGCCCTTGTGCCAGGAGAAGGCGACATAGCCGCCGTCGGGAATGCGCAGGCTGGCCACGCCGCGGTTGGCGTAGGTCCAGGTGCCGCTCTTCCCGTCGGACCACCACAGACTCCAGTAGGAGTCGGTCTCGGTGCAGTCGCCGTTGCTCGGGTTGCCGTTGACCTTGCAGACGAAGCCGCTCATGCCGGCGGCCTTGCTGTACTCCAGCGCGTAGCCGGCGTCGGCGAAGTTCTTCGCCGCCACGTCGTCGCCGACGTGCGGGTCGCAGCCCGAGCTGATGCCCGCGCCGAGCTCGTTGGAGTCGACGACGACCGACACGCCGGTCGAGCCGCCGCAGGCCGCTGCACGCGCCGGCCCCTGGGGAAGGAGCGCCACGGCGCCCGCGACGAGGATCGTCGCGGCCGCCGTGCGGAACGTCGCGTGGAGCGTCATCAGACGACCCGGATCGTGGCCTTGCCCCGACGGTCGGGGAACTGGCCCTTGACCTTGACCTTGGCCTTGCCGCGCTTGGTGACCTTGACCTTCACCGTGGCCACGCCCTGGGCGTTGGCCGTGCCGGTGGCCTTCTTCTTGCCGATCTTCACGGTCACGGACTCGCCCGCCGCGAGCCGCTTGACCTTGATCGTGGCCTTCTTCTTGGCCTTCACCGTCGAGGGCGCCTTGACCTTGAGCGTGGTCGCGGCGAGGGCGTGCACCGTGGCCGTGACCGAGCCGCCGATCGTGGTCAGGGTGACCAGGTGGCGTCCGGTGCCCGCAGGAGCCTTCAAGGAAGCGCTGCCGCCCTGGACCCACGCCGACGAGCCGCCCAGAGTCACGCAGGCGTTCCCACTCGGCGCCAGGCCCGACGCGCGCACGTCGAACAGATCGGAGACGTGGACGAAGGCCGGCACGCTGAGTGACGGAGCACCGGCGGCGGAGGTCGCGGACGGGAGCGCGCGGACCGCCTGGGCGGTCGCGAGCGTCCAGCTGGACCTCGTCTCCGCGGTGATCCCGAACGTCCTGCCCTCGCTCACGTAGGACACATCCGCGGGAATCGCACCCTTCTCGACCGAGAGCTTTCCGTCGCACGCCGTGCCGACTGTCTGGTGGCGCTGCACCCACGCGGCGGCGCTCGCCGCGGCCTCGGTCCTGCCGGCCAGGCGCAGGGCCTCCGCGGCGAGCCCGGTGCTGTTGGCGCTCTCAACGAAGTCGTAGGGCGCGACCCAGCTGATGTACCCGAACGCTCCGTTGCGGTGTTGGCCAGCCAACCATGCCGAGGCGCTGGCGACGACGTCCTCCGAGCCGGCCATGCCACTGATCGCGCGGATGCCGAGAGAGGTCTCGTCGCTGGACGAGGTGCAGGTGGCCGGGTCGTCGGTCGCGCCCCACCCGAAGCCACCGTCCGCGCACCGCTGCTTCCCGACCAGGAAGTCGTAGGCCTTGTCCGTCTCTGTGGCGGCCTCCGAGCCGCGGAGAGCCTGGACGGCGAGCGCTTGGCCGTAGGTGTACGGGTAGGTCGTGAGCTCGCCGGTCGTGTCGTCGATGGCTGCCTCGAGCTTCACGATCAGATTGCCCGCCGGCGTGTCGGTCGGGTCGGCCCCGACCGTCTCGTAGAAGATCGCCGCCATCGCGACGTTCTGGTCGCCCTTCTCCACATAGCTCTCGAGTGCCGCATCGACACCGAGCTTGGCGCGGGCGTCGGGTGTCGCACCGAGCGCCGTGGCGGACAGCGCGTACTCGATCGTGGAGGTGACATCCCCGGCGATCAGGTTCGCGCCGTCGAACTGCTTGCCCAGCCAGGCCAACCCCGCGTTCTGGGCAGTCGGGTCGGCGGCCTGCGCGGCCGGAGCCGGGGAGAAGGCCAGCAGTCCTCCGGCGGCGACGGCGGTGCCGGCGACGGCCGCGACCGAGCGGCGTACGAGCGAACGAGGGGACATGTGGGGCCTTCCCGCTGCAGGCGGCGGGCGGGCCCAGGTGGTCCTGTGCCGCTGACCCGCTGCTCTCCGCGACAGCGTTGTGTCAGGACGCGCTGCGGCGGGTGCTCCGGCTCACCGCTCCCCCGAGGGGCGGTCCACGGTTGCGGGTCAGCGCCGGGATTCGACCGGCTTCCCCCACCACGGGCGTGTTGTCGATGTGTCCGGGGCAGCGTACCTCTGCCGCCCGCCCTGGCCCGCATCCGGCCGCACGTGGTGCGCACTCCGCAGCTGTAACTAACTGTTCTTGTCGCTACCTGACCCGTCTACAGGTCAGGTAGCAGCGCGAACAGGCAGTTACAGCTGCGGTGCTCGCCGTCAGGCCAGCTTCTCCAGGATCAGCTCCCGCACGCGGGCGGCGTCGGCCTGGCCGCGGGTGGCCTTCATGACCGCGCCGATGATCGCGCCGGCGGCGGCGTGGTTGCCCCCGCGGATCTTGTCGGCGATGTCCGGCTGGGCGGCCAGCGCTTCGTCGATCGCGGCGAGCAGCGGGCCGTCGTCGGAGACCAGGGCCAGGCCGCGCTTCTCGATGATCTCCGCGGGGGTGCCCTCGCCGGCGATCAGGCCGTCGAAGACCTGGCGCGCGAGCTTGTCGTTGATCGTCTTCGCGTCGACCAGGGCCTGCACCTCGGCGACCTGCTGCGGCGTCACGCCGACCTCGGCCAGCTCGACGCCGGCGTCGTTGGCGCGGCGCAGCAGCTCGGCCACCCACCACTTGCGGGCCGACTGCGGCGCGGTGCCCTCGGCGACCGTGGCCTCGATCAGCGGGAGCGCTCCCGCGGCCCAGACGTCGCGCATCTCGAGGTCGGAGAAGCCGTACTCCGCCTGCAGCCGCGCCCGGCGCTGGGTCGGGTTCTCGGGCAGGGTGCCGCGCAGCTCCTCGACCCACTCCCGCGACGGGGCGACGGGGACGAGGTCGGGCTCCGGGAAGTACCGGTAGTCCTCGGCGTCGGACTTCTCGCGTCCCGAGGACGTCGTCCCGGTGTCCTCGTGGAAGTGCCGGGTCTCCTGCAGCACCGAGCCGCCCGCGTCCAGGATGCCGGCGTGCCGGGACATCTCGAAGCGCACCGCCCGCTCGACCGAGCGCAGCGAGTTGACGTTCTTCGTCTCCGAGCGCGTGCCCAGCACGCCCGCCCCCTTGGGGGCGAGGGACAGGTTCACGTCCGCGCGGATCGACCCCTGGTCCATCCGCGCGTCGGAGACGCCGAGGGCGACGATCAGGTCGCGGAGCTGGGCGACGTACGCACGGGCGACCGCCGGCGCCTTCTCGGCCGGCACCAGGATCGGCCGGGTCACGATCTCGATCAGAGGGATCCCGGCCCGGTTGTAGTCCACGAGCGAGTAGTCCGCGCCGTGGATGCGGCCGGTCGCCCCGCCGACGTGGGTGGACTTGCCGGTGTCCTCCTCCATGTGGGCGCGCTCGATCTCGATCCGGAAGGTCTCCCCGTCCACCTCGACGTCGAGCCAGCCGTCGAAGGCGATCGGCTCGTCGTACTGGGAGGTCTGGAAGTTCTTCGGCATGTCCGGGTAGAAGTAGTTCTTCCGGGCGAACCGGCACCACTCCGCGATCGAGCAGTTCAGCGCCAGCCCGATCCGGATCGCCGACTCGACGGCCTTGCCGTTGACGACCGGCATCGCGCCCGGCAGGCCCAGGCAGGTCGGGCAGACCTGACTGTTGGGCGCGGCGCCGAACTCCGTCGGGCAGCCGCAGAACATCTTCGTGTTGGTGTTGAGCTCGACGTGCACCTCGAGGCCGAGGGCCGGGTCGTACGTGGCGACGACCTCGTCGAACGGAACGAGCACCTCGGTCATCGTCCACCCTCCAGCTCCGGCGCCTTGGCCAGGATCGGACCGCCCCACCGGGAGGTCAGGGCCGCCTCGACGGCGGCGCCGACGCGGTAGAGCCGCTCGTCGGCGAGCGCCGGCGCCAGCACCTGGAAGCCGACCGGCAGGCCGTCCTCCTCGGCGAGGCCGGCGGGCACCGAGATGCCCGGTACGCCGGCCAGGTTGGCCGGGATCGTCGCGAGATCCTGCAGGTACATCGCCAGCGGGTCGTCGAGCTTCTCCCCCAGGGGGAAGGCCGTGGTCGGCGAGGTCGGCGACACCAGGACGTCGACGTCCTCGAACGCCGCGGCGAAGTCGCGGGAGATCAGCGTGCGGACCTTCTGCGCCTGGCCGTAGTAGGCGTCGTAGTAGCCGCTCGACAGGGCGTAGGTGCCGATCATGATCCGGCGCTTGACCTCGTCGCCGAAGCCGGCGTCGCGGGTGGCCTTCATGACCGCCTCGGCGCTCGGGTCGCCCTGAGGCACGACGCGCAGGCCGTAGCGCATGGCGTCGAACTTGGCGAGGTTGGAGGAGCACTCGGCCGGCAGGATCAGGTAGTAGGTCGCCATCGCGTGCACGAAGGTCGGGCACGAGACCTCGGTGACCTCCGCGCCCAGGTCCTCGAGCAGCGCGACGGTCTCGGCGAAGCGCTCCATCACGCCCGGCTGCCAGCCGTCGCCGGCCAGCTCCTTGATGACGCCCACCTTGAGGCCGGCGAGGTCGCCCGCCGCGCCCTGGCGCGCGGCGTCCACGAAGCCGCCGACGGGAGTGTCGACCGACGTCGAGTCGAGCGGGTCGTGGCCGCCGATCAGCTCGTGCAGCAGGGCGGAGTCGAGGACGGTCCGGGTGACCGGGCCGACCTGGTCGAGGCTGTTGGCGAGCGCGACGAGGCCGTAGCGGGACACCCCGCCGTAGGTCGGCTTCACGCCGACGGTGCCGGTGACCGCGCCGGGCTGGCGGATCGAGCCGCCGGTGTCGGTGCCGAGGGCCAGCGGCGCCTCGAAGGCGGCCACCGCAGCGGCCGAGCCGCCGCCGGAGCCGCCCGGGATCCGTGACTGGTCCCACGGGTTGCGGGTCGGGCCGTACGCCGAGTGCTCGGTCGAGGAGCCCATGGCGAACTCGTCCATGTTGGTCTTGCCCAGGATCGGCAGGCCGGCGGCCTTGATCTTGGCGACCACGGTCGCGTCGTACGGCGGGACCCAGCCCTCGAGGATCTTCGAGCCGCACGTCGTGGGCAGGCCCTGCGTCGCGAGCACGTCCTTGACCGCGATCGGGACGCCGTCGAGGAGGTGGCGGGTCTCCCCCGCCGCGCGGCGCGCGTCGGACGCTGCCGCCTGCGCCAGCGCGCCCTCGGCGTCGACGTGGAGGAAGGCGTGGACGCCGGACTCGGCGTCGCCGTCGACGGCGGCGATCCGGTCGAGGTGCGCCTGGGTGACCTCCACGGAGGTCGTCTCGCCCGCGGCCAGCAGGTCGGCCAGCTCGGCGGCGGTCTTCCTGATCAGCTCGGCCGCCTGGTCGGTTCGCTCACTCACTGCTCGTCCCCCAGGATCCGCGGGACCCGGAACCGCTGCTCCTCGGCCTCCGGCGCGCCGGACAGCGCCTGCTCGGCGGTGAGGCCGGGCACGACGACGTCCTCGCGGAAGACGTTGGTGAGCGGGATCGGGTGCGAGGTCGGCGGCACGTCGTCGCCGGCCACACCGCTGATGGACGCGACCGCCTCGAGGATGACGTTGAGCTGGGGGGCCAGGTGGTCCAGCTCGGCGTCGTCGAGGTCGATCCGGGCGAGGTCGGCCAGGTGGGCCACCTCGTCGCGGGTGAGTTGAGACATGCCGGCGATTCTAGGTGGCGATCCGGTCCCTAGACTTCGCCGGGTGCACGTCCCTGCCCCCGCCCCACGCCGGCTCCCGGAGCGCGTGGTGGTCGCCGGTACGCCGGGCGACGCGCTGACCGGCTTCCTGCGGCGCCTGGCGGGCGCCCTCGACGTGCCGCTGGTCCCGCTCGCCGACCTGTCCGGGCCGGCCGAGGTGGCCCGGCTCGCGGCCTTCGGCGGATGGGTGACGACCGCCGAGGACGCGTGGGCGCGGCCGGTCCTGCTGGAGCGCGCCGAGCTCCTGGTCCAGGTGGACCTCGAGGCCGCGTCCTTCGCCGGCCGGGTGCGGCGCACGCTGCGCCGGATCCGCCCGGACGCCCGCGAGCCGGACCAGGGGTGGGTCGAGGGCGCGCGCCTCGCGCATCCGGGCCTCGAGGTCGCGCGGCTGCCGGACGCGGTGTCCGCCGACACCTGGCTCGCCTCGCTCTGACCCGTCGGCCGCGCCGGCCGGGCTCGCCTCAGGAGAGGTGGCGGCGCAGGAACCGGCCGGTCCGCTCCATCGACCGGCCCCACTGCGGGCCGAAGGCGTGCTCCTCGCCCGGGTAGGTCCGCATCGTCACGTCGACACCGGCGCGCTCCATCAGCCGGGCGGTGGCGCGGCTCCAGCGGATCGGGCAGGAGTCGTCGGAGGTCCCGTGATGGATGAGCACCGGCTCGGTGATGTCGCGGAAGTAGGTCCGGGCGCTGATCCCGGCCCAGAAGTCCGGCTGCTCGCTGGGCTCGCCGTACGCGCGCAGGATGCGGCGGGCGGCAGTGCTGCGGCCGGGGTCGGGGCGGATCCAGCGCTCGAAGTTGTCGACGGCATCCGAGCTGACCGGGGCGAACACCACCGCCGCGTCGACCAGGCCGGGCTGCACCGCGAGCGCGTTGTAGACGACGCCCCCGCCCATCGAGCGGCCGACGAGGGCGACCCGCTCGTCGTCGACCGGGCCGTCCCACGAGCGCAGCGCGTGGACGGCGTTCACGACGTCCTCGGTGTAGCCGAGCCTCATGTCGAGGCCGCGGCTGGCGTCGGGGTCGGAGCCGGCGTGGCCGCGGTAGTCGACGTGGAGGGCGATGTAGCCGTGCTCGCCGAACCACGCGCGCTCGCGCGTCATCCCCTGGCCGTTCACGTACGCCGCGGGGTCGATGTAGCCGTGCGCGAGCACGACCGCGGGGAACGGCCCCGGGCCCTCGGGGACGGCGAGCCGCCCGGACAGGGTGAGCCCACCGCCGCGGTAGGTGACGGCGTACTGCCGGTGGCCGGCGGTGCGGGCCACCTCCTCGCCGAGACGCAGCCGACCGCCGTCGAACTGCTTGCGCGCCAGCGCGGGCAGTGACACCGGGTGGGGCACGGCGGGCTGCGCGGCAGTGGGCGAGCCCGCGGTGGGTGCGGCCGAGACGCTCGGCTCCGGACGCGGCGGCGCCCCGTCCCGCTCTCCGCCGCGCTCGCCGGTGCTCGAGCAGGCGGTGCCGAGCAGCGCGAGCAGCACGACGGGGACCCAGCGCCTCATGCGGTCATTGTGCCTCGGCGGGGGCGGGCGGACCGTTCTGCAGCAGCGCCTTGAAGCCGTCCTCGTCGAGCACCGGGATCTTCAGCTGCTCGGCCTTGTCGGCCTTGGAGCCGGCGTTCTCGCCCACCACCACGAAGTCGGTCTTCTTCGAGACCGACCCGGCGGCCTTGCCGCCGCGGGACAGGATCGCCTCCTTCGCCGAGTCGCGGGAGAAGTCCTGCAACGAGCCGGTGACGACGATGGTGAGGCCCTCGAGGGTGCGCGGCACGCTCTCGTCGCGCTCGTCGGCCATCGCGACGCCGGCGGCCTCCCACTTGTCGACGATCGCGGTGTGCCACGGGACGCCGAACCACTCGATGACGGCGGCGGCGATGGTCGGGCCGACGCCCTCGGCGGCGGCCAGCTCGGCCTCCGAGGCCCCCCGGATCGCGGCCATCGAGCCGAACTCGGTGGCCAGGGCACGGGCCGCGGTGGGCCCGACGTGGCGGATGGAGAGGGCGACGAGGACCCGCCACAGCGGGACCTGCTTGCGCTCGGCCAGGTGGGCGAGGAGCTTCTCGCCGTTGGCGCTGAGCTGGGGGCCCTCCTCCCCCTTCTTGGGCGCGCGCGTGAAGAGCGGGGCGGTGAGCAGGCGCGCGGCGTCGAGGTCGAAGATGTCGCCCTCGTTGGCGATCGCCCCGGCCTCGAGCAGCGCGACGGCCGCCTCGTAGCCCAGGCCCTCGATGTCGAACGCGCCGCGCCCGGCGACATGGAAGACGCGCTCGCGGACCTGCGCGGGGCAGTGCTCGTGGTTGGGGCAGCGCAGGTCCTTGTCGCCCTCCTTCTGCTGGACCAGCTCGGTGCCGCACGCCGGGCAGTGGGTCGGCATCTCCCACTCCGCGAGGCCCTCGGGCCGCAGCGGCAGCACCGGCCCGACGATCTCCGGGATCACGTCGCCGGCCTTGCGCAGCACGACGGTGTCGCCCGGCCGCACGTCCTTGCGGCGCACCTCGTGCGCGTTGTGGAGGGTGGCCATCTCGACGGTCGAGCCCGCGACGCGCACCGGCTCCATGACGCCGTACGGCGTCACACGGCCGGTGCGCCCGGTGTTGACCCGGATGTCCTTGAGCAGGGTGTTGACCTCCTCGGGCGGGTACTTGTACGCGATCGCCCAGCGGGGCGCGCGGCTGGTCGAGCCGAGCCGCCGCTGGAGGGCGACGTCGTCGACCTTCACCACGACGCCGTCGATCTCGTAGGGCACCAGGCTGTGGCGGTGCTCCCCGGCGTGGGCGATGTAGCCCTCGACGTCGGCGAGCGTCGGCACCACCTCGACCCGCTCGGAGACGGGCAGGCCCCACGCCGCGAGCGCCCGGTAGGCCTCCGACTGGGCGGTGGGCTCGAAGCCCTCGCGTGCGCCGATGCCGTGGCAGACCATCCCGAGGGCGCGGGTGGCGGTGACCCGCGGGTCCTTCTGGCGCAGCGACCCGGCGGCGGCGTTGCGCGGGTTGGCGAACGCGGGCTTGCCGGCCTCGGTCATCGCCACGTTGAGCGCCTCGAAGGCCTCGACGGGCAAGAACACCTCGCCGCGCACCTCCACCAGAGCGGGCACCGGGAACTCGTCGGTGCCGGTCAGCCGGTGAGGGACCGAGTCGATGGTCCGCACGTTGGGCGTGACGTCCTCGCCGGTCCGCCCGTCGCCGCGCGTCAGCGCCCGGACCAGACGTCCCTGCTCGTAGAGCAGGTTGATGGCCAGGCCGTCGACCTTGAGCTCGCACAGCAGGGCGGGGTCGGCGATGCCGTCGCGGGACAGGCGGGCGTACCAGGCGCCCAGCTCCTCGAAGGAGAAGGCGTTGTCGAGGCTCTCCATCCGCTGGAGATGGTCGACCGCGGTGAACTCCGTCGACACCGCTCCCCCGACCTTCTGGGTGGGCGAGTCCGGCGTCCGGAGCTCGGCGTACTCCTCCTCCAGCTGCTCCAGCCGCCGCATCCGCGCGTCGAAGTCGGCGTCGGAGAGGGTCGGCTGGTCGAGGACGTAGTAGCGCCAGCGGGCCTCCTCCACCTCGTCGACGAGCGTGGCGTGCTCGTCGCGGGCCTCGGGCGGGACGACGGGGAGGTCGGCGGCGTCGCTCATGGACCGCATTCTTCCCTGTCGCTCCGACACGGTGTCGGCGGTCTGCGGCAGGGTCGGGAATCGATCCCCGAGAAATGAAGTTGACGAAACGAAACCGTTCCGTATTATCTATTCAGAACGGAACCGTTTCGTTTCATCCGACCCGATCCCCGGAGGCCCCGTGTCCCCCCGCAAGCCGAGCTCCCCCGAGGCGCCCACCCGACCCCGCGTCGAGGGCGACCGCGAGCAGGAGATCCTCGACGCGGCCCTGGCCGTGCTCGTCGAGGTCGGCTACGACCGGCTGACCATGGATGCCGTCGCCGCCCAGGCCAAGGCGTCGAAGGCGACCCTCTACCGCAAGTGGGAGGGCAAGGCCGCCCTCGTCATCGACGCCCTGATGTCGGAGAAGACCCCCCTGCAGGCGCCCCCGGACACGGGAAGCCTGCGCGAGGACCTGCTCAGCATGTTCTGCGGGACCGGTGGCCTCACCGACCGCCACCAGACCTCGCTGCTCGGCAGCGTGGTCACCGCGATCGGGCGTGACCCGCAGTTCGCCGCGGCCTTCCGGGAGCGGTTCATCGCCCCCAAGGTCGCCGTCGGGCGGGAGGTGTACGAGCGGGCCCGCCAGCGCGGCGAGCTGCGCGAGGACCTCGACCTCGACATCCTCACCGCGGCGCTGCCCGGCATCGTGCTGCACCGCATGTTCCTCCTCGGCGAGCAGCCGACACCCGACCTGATCGCCCGCGTGGTCGACCAGGTGATCATTCCCGCCGCCACCCGCGGCTGACCGCTCCACCCTCTCCTCTCCACCCACACGAAGGAACACCATGACCAACGTCGAATCACTCGACCCTGCGGAGACGACCTCGTCCGCAGACGCCGAGGTGACCACTCCCACCAAGCACGCCGGGCTCGCGCTCGTGCTGATCCTCACCGCGCAGCTGATGGTGGTGCTCGACGCCACCATCGCCAACATCGCGCTGCCCTACATCGGTGCCGACCTGTCCATCTCGCAGGCCAACCTCACCTGGATCGTGACCGGCTACGCCCTCGCGTTCGGCGGGCTGCTGCTGCTCGGCGGCCGTCTCGGCGACCTGTACGGCCGCCGCCGCCTGTTCATGCTCGGCCTGGCCACCTTCGCCGTGGCCTCCCTCCTCGGCGGTCTCGCGACGAGCGAGGGACTGCTGCTCGCCTCCCGTGCCCTCCAGGGCATCGGTGCGGCCATGGCGGCGCCCGCGGCGCTGGCCCTGATCACCACGACCTTCCCGGCCGGCCCGCAGCGCAACCGGGCGATGGCGGCGTACGCGACGATGTCCGGCGTCGGCGCGGCGATCGGCCTGATCCTCGGCGGCTGGCTCACCGGCCTCGACTCCTTCCTCGGCATCGACGTCGACGGGTGGCGGCTGACCTTCCTCATCAACGTCCCGATCGGCCTCGTGGCCGCCTTCCTCGCTCCCCGCGTCCTGGCGGAGTCCGAGTCCCACCCCGGCGAGATGGACATCCCCGGCGCCATCACCGGCACCCTCGGCCTGCTCGGCATCGTGTTCGGACTCTCGCGCGCCGGCGAGGAGGCCTACGGCTGGGACCACGCGCAGACCATCACCTCCCTGGTGGCAGGTGTCGTGCTCCTCGTCGCGTTCGCGGTCATCGAGTCGCGCGTCGCCCACCCGCTGCTGCCGATCCGGATCTTCGCCAACCGCACGCGGGCGACCAGCTTCGCGGCGATGATGATCGCCCCGGCCGCGATGTTCGCGATGTTCTACTTCCTGAGCCTGTTCATCCAGCAGATCATGGGCTTCGGCCCGCTCGAGGCCGGCTTCGCGTTCCTGCCGTTCTCGTTCGGCATCGTCTTCGGCGCGGGCCTCGCGTCCAACCTGGTCTCCCGGATCGACGCCCGCTACCTCGCGGGCACCGGCACCCTGCTGGCGGCCGCGGCGCTCTTCATGTTCTCGCGGATCCCGGTCGACGAGTCCCCGAAGGCGGTGCTGGGCGCGCTGGCCGACGGCGGCGCGGACATCAACTACTGGGCGCACGTCTTCCCGTTCATCGTCCTGATGTCCTTCGGCATGGGCATGGTGTTCGTGCCGATGACCCTCACCGCCGTGCACCACGTGCGGAGTGAGGACTCCGGCATCGGCTCGGGTGTGCTCAACACCATGCAGCAGGTGGGCGGCGCGCTCGGTCTCGCGACCCTGAGCACCGTGGCGCTCCACTTCTCCAACAACCAGGCCAGCGAGGTCGCGGGCCCGATGGCGGAGGCGATCGTCGCCGGCGGCGGCGACCCGAACGCGGCGGTGCCCGGCACCGACCTCAGCTTCCTCGAGGCCGCGATCTTCGGCTCGAGCTTCCCCGAGGGCGCGACCCACGCCTTCCTGGTGGCCTCGCTCCTGATGCTGGCGGCGTCCGCGGTGATCTGGGCGTTCCTCAACGTCAAGCACACCGAGCTGGCGACCGACGCCCCCGAGGGCGTGCACGTCGGCTGATCCCGACGTCCCGGGACGACCCGAGGGCCCGCCGGAGCGATCCTCCGGCGGGCCCTCGGTCCGTCTCAACCGGCGGCGAGCAGCCGAGCGAGCGCCTCGACGAAGGCCGGTACGTCGTCGGGCTTGCGGCTGGTCACCAGGTTGCGGTCCACGACCACCTCGGCGTCGACCCAGTGCCCACCGGCGTTGCGGATGTCGTCTTGCAGGCTGGGCCAGCTGGTCAGCCGGAAGCCGTCGACGAGGCCGGACGAGACCAGCAGCCACGGCCCGTGACAGATGACGGCCAGTGGCTTGCCCGATCCCGCGACCTTGCGCGCCAGGGTCTGCGCCCGCTCGTCGGTGCGCAGCCGGTCGGCGTTGACGGTGCCGCCCGGGACGACCAGGGCGTCGATCGCGTCGGCGTCCAGGTCCTCGTAGGCGCCGTCGACCTCGATCCGCCGCGTCGGCTCGACGTCCCCCTCGACCGCCTGGACCGGCGCGCCGTCGCGGGAGAGGACGAGGACCTCGGCGCCGGCCTCCCGCAGGCGGTCGCGGGGTCCCACGAGCTCGGGCTCCTCGACGTGGTCGCCGGTGATGATGGCGACGCGCTTGCCGGTCAGGTCGGGCATTCGTTGCTCCTTGGTCGGGAGCCCGGTCGGTACCCCGCCGGCCGCCGCCCAGTCGTACGACGCGCTCAGCCCAGCGAGCGCGCCACCGATCGCAGGAGCTCGGTGACCCGGCGCGCCCGCTCGGCGGCGCTCCCGGCCAGGCCGCAGGCCGGCGTCACGACGAGGCCGCCGGCGACGGCCTCCGGGTCGAGCCCGAGCATGTCGAGCCAGCGCAGCACCCGCTCCACGACCTGCCCCTCGGACGGCACCTCCCCGGTGGTCGGCACGATCCCGAGCGCCACCGTGTCGCCCGCCTCGAGCGCCTCCGCCGCCGCGTCGTGCCCGTCGGCGTCGAGCAGGTCGAGGTCGACCATCACGCCGCGAGCGCCGGCGCCGCGCAGCAGCCCGATCGGGACGCCGGCGGCACAGCAGTGCACCCACGGCGTCGCGCCCGCCTCGGCGGCGGCGGCGACCACCCCGGCGAGGGTCTCGCTCGCCTCGGGCGGGTGGACGGTCCGGTGCCGGCCGAACCCCGAGGCCGTGGGGACGGCGCCGGCCAGGACGGCCGGCAGCGCGGGCTCGTCGATCTGCACGACCAGCTCCCCGGCGGCGGGCAGCCGGCGGCGCAGGTCGGCGACGTGGTCGGTCACCGCGAGGGCCAGGGCCTGGGCGAGCTCACGGCGGGCGCCGTGGTCGGCCAGCACCTTGTCCCCGCGTGGCCGCTCGACGCTCGCCGCCAAGGTCCACGGCCCGGTGACCTGCACCTTGAAGGCACCGGTGTGGCCGCTCGCGCGCTCCTCCAGGCCGTCGAGGTCCTGGGCAAGGAGGCTGCGCGCACGACGCTGGTCGAGCGCGGGGGCACCCGAGGTGCCGGTCAGTCGCCATCCCTCCGGCTGGAGGTCGGCGTCGAGCTCGGTGACCAGCCCGAGGGTGCGTCCGGTCATCCCGGCCGTCGGCCCGCGGCCGGGGACCTCCGGCACGAAGGGCAGCCCCCGCTCGTCGGCGGCCAGCTCCCCGAGGACGACGGCGAGCGCCTCGTCGTAGTCGCGCTGCGAGTCGCCCGGGAAGGAGCCGATCCCGGTGGCCCTCAGCGGGGCGGTCACGCAGCCACCCGCCGGGTCCGGACGATCGTCGCCGAGCCGACGACCCGCGTGCCGTCGTACACGACGACGGCCTGGCCGGGCGCGATGCCGTCCGCGGGGTCGAGCAGGTCGACGTGCAGCTCGTCGGGGCCGACACGGACGAGGGCACGGTGCTCGGCGCCGTGCGCGCGCAGCTGGACGGTGACGCCGTCACCGTCGAGGACGGTGCCGGCGGCGAGCGGGCGCCCGCACCAGCGGACCCGGTCGCCCTCGACACGGTCGACGGCCAGCCGCTCGCGTGGCCCGACGACGACCGTCCCGGAGACGGGCTCGATGTCGAGCACGTAGCGGGGACGCCCGTCGGGGGCGGGACGCCCGAGGCGCAGGCCCTTGCGCTGGCCGATCGTGAACCGGTAGGTGCCCTCGTGGCGGCCGAGGACCTCGCCGGTCGCCTCGTCGCGGATCTCGCCGCCGTGGTTGGGCGCGCGGTCGCCGAGCTTCTCGCGCAGCCATCCGGCGTTGTCGCCGTCGGCGACGAAGCAGATGTCGTGACTGTCCGGCTTGTCGGCGACCAGCAGCCCGCGCGCCGCGGCCTCGGCGCGGACCCGGTCCTTGGTGGTGTCGCCCAGGGGGAACAGCGAATGGCGCAGCTGCGTCTCGTCCAGGACGCCCAGGACGTACGACTGGTCCTTGGCCGCGTCGGCCGCCCGGTGCAGCTCGACGTCGCCGCTCGCCGAGGTGCGCACGGTCGCGTAGTGGCCGGTGGCGACCGCGTCGAACCCGAGACCCAGCGCCCGGTCCAGGACCGCGGCGAACTTGATCTTCTCATTGCAGCGCAGGCAGGGGTTCGGCGTCTGCCCCGCCGCGTAGGTGTCCATGAAGTCCTCGACCACGTCGGCGTGGAAGCGGTCGGACAGGTCCCAGACGTAGAACGGGATGCCGATGACGTCCGCCGCCCGCCGGGCGTCGTTGGCGTCCTCGATCGTGCAGCAGCCGCGCGCGCCGCTGCGGTACGACGCGGGGTTGCGCGACAGCGCGAGATGGATGCCGGTGACCTCGTGCCCGGCCTCGGCGGCCCGGGCGGCTGCGACGGCGGAGTCCACTCCCCCGGACATCGCGGCGACGACCTTCACCGGTGGCTCCGGCTCACGCGCGCGCCGCGCGGGCGCGCTCGACGCACGGGCCGATCGCCGCGGCGAGCGCCTCGACGTCGGCGGGGGTGCTGGTGTGACCGAGGCTGAAGCGCAGGGAGCTGCGCGCCTCGTCGCTGCTGCGCCCCATCGCGAGCAGAACGTGCGAGGGCTGCGGCACCCCTGCCGAGCAGGCCGACCCGGTGGAGCACTCGATGCCGCGCGCGTCGAGGAGCATGAGCAGCGAGTCACCCTCGCAGCCGGGGAAGCTCAGGTGGGCGTTGCCGGGCAGGCGGTCGCGGGGGTCGCCGTTGAGCACCGCGTCCGGAACGGCGGCGCGTACCGCGCGCACCAGGTCGTCGCGCAGCTCGGCGATCCGGGTGGCGTGCTCGACCTGCTGCTTGACGGCCAGCTCGACCGCGGCGGCGAACCCGGCGATGGCTGGGACGTCGAGCGTCCCGCTGCGCACGTCGCGCTCCTGGCCGCCGCCGTGCACGAGCGCGGCCAGCTCGACCTCGCGTCGTACGACGAGCGCGCCCACGCCCTGCGGACCGCCGACCTTGTGTCCCGACAGCGACAGCGCGTCGACGCCGGCGGCCGCGAAGTCGACCGGGGTGGCGCCGACCGCCTGGACGGCATCGGTGTGGACGGGGATCGCGTGCGGCCGCGCGATGGCGACGGCCTCGGTGACCGGCTGCAGCGTGCCGACCTCGTTGTTGGCCCACATCACCGTCACCAGGGCGACCGAGCCGGGGTCGCGCTCCACGCTCGCGCGCAGGGCCTCGACCTCGAGCCGGCCGTCGCGGTCGACCGGCAGCAGCTCGACCTGGGCCCCCTCGTGCTCCTCGAGCCAGGCCAGCGCGTCGAGCACCGCATGGTGCTCCACCGCGGTGGCGAGGATCCGGGTGCGCCGCGGGTCGGCGTCGCGCCGCGACCAGTAGAGGCCCTTCACGGCCAGGTTGTCGGCCTCGGTGCCGCCGGAGGTGAACACGACCTCCGCGGGGCGGGCGCCCAGCGCCTGCGCGACGGTCTCGCGCGACTCCTCGACGATCCGGCGGGCGCGACGCCCGGACGCGTGCAGGGAGCTCGCGTTCCCGACCTCGCGCAGGTGGGCGGTCATCGCCTCGACCGCGACATCGCACATCGGCGTCGTCGCGGCGTGGTCGAGGTAGACCGTCCGGGAGTGGCTCATGAGGTCTCCAGGTTACGGCGCCGCCGTCGGCGACGACCAACCGCCGGGGCCCACTGCGCGCGCGAGGTGTGAGAAGTGGGGGCGCGAGGGGTGAGACGTGGGGGCGCGAGCGTGTTGGGCAGCGCCTTTTCTCACACCTCGTACCCCCTTCTCTCACACCTCGTCGGGGATGACGGACGCTAGAGGACGACGAGATCGTCGCGGTGGATGACCTCGCGCTCGTAGGCGGCGCCCAGCTCGCGCTTGAGCTCCTTCGAGGACCGGCCGAGCAGGGACGGGATCTCCCCGGCGTCGAAGTTCACCAGGCCGCGGGCGACCACGCGGCCGTCGGGACCGAGGAGGTCGACGGGGTCGCCCGCGCTGAAGTCGCCCTGGACGCCGGTGACGCCCGCCGCCAGGAGCGAGGCGCGGCGCTCCGCGACGGCGCGCACCGCGCCGGCGTCGAGGACCAGCGCCCCCTTGGCCTCGGTGGCGTGCCGCAGCCACAGCAGCCGGGTGGGACGCCGCTTGCCGGTGGGGTGGAACAGGGTCCCGACCGGCTTGCCCGCCAACGCCTCGCCGGCGCGGTCCGCCGAGGTGAGCACCACGGGGATCCCGGAGCCGGTCGCGATGGCGGCGGCGTCGACCTTGGTCACCATGCCGCCCGTCCCGACGCCGGCGGCCCCCACCGATCCGACGACCACGTCATCGAGGTCCTCGGCACCACGGACGTCCGCGATCATCCGCGCTCCGGGGCGGGAGGGCGGGCCGTCGTACAGGCCGTCCACGTCGGAGAGCAGGACCAGGAGGTCGGCGTGGACCAGGTGGGCGACGAGCGCCGCCAGCCGGTCGTTGTCGCCGAAGCGGATCTCGGTGGTGGCGACGGTGTCGTTCTCGTTGACGATCGGGATCACCCCGAGCTCGAGGAGCTGGGCGAAGGTCTGGTGCGCGTTGCGGTAGTGGGAGCGCCGCGTGACGTCGTCGAGCGTGAGCAGGACCTGTCCGGCGATCAGTCCGTGGCGCGCCAGCTCCTCGGTGTAGCGGTGCACGAGCAGACCCTGGCCGACACTGGCCGCGGCCTGCTGTGCGGCGAGCCCGCGAGGGCGCCGCTTGAGGCCCAGCGGGGCCAGGCCGGCCGCGATCGCGCCCGAGGAGACGAGCACGACCTCCGCACCGCGGGCGCGGGCGCCGGCGAGGACGTCGACGAGCGCGCTCATCCGGTCCGGGTCGATGCCGCCCGACGCGGTGGTCAGCGACGACGAGCCGACCTTGACCACGATCCTGCGGGCCGCCGTCACCAGGGCGCGCTCACTCACCGGGGTCGTCCTCCAGCCAGTCGTCGTCCGGGTCGATGGCCACCGGCCTCGCGTCCGGGTCCTCCTCCGATCCGATCTCGTAGGAGCTCGGGCCGTAGACGTCGGGCTGGTCGAGGCGCCGCGCCACGTCGGCCCGGGTCTCGCCCTCGGCCCGCTCGCCCATGCGCTCCTGGATCTCGCGGCGGCGCGCGGCCGCCGGGCGGTCCTCGTGGAAGCGGTCGTCCTCGCCGCGCCGCGACAGGTTCTCGGCGCCGGCGTCGATGCCCGGCCGGAAGTCGAAGACCACCGAGTCGTCGGCGGGCCCGATCAGGACGGCGTCGCCCTCCTCCGCGCCCAGGGCGAGCAGCTTCGCCTCCACCCCCAGGCGGTTGAGGCGGTCGGCGAGGTAGCCGACGGCCTCGTCGTTGCTGAAGTCGGTCTGGCGCACCCAGCGCTCGGGCTTGGTGCCGCTGACCCGCCAGCCGGCGCCGGTGCGCTTGACGGTGAAGCCGTCGTCGTCCACGGCCTTGGGCCGTACGACGATCCGCGCGGGGATCTCGGACGCCTTCGCGCGCCGCGCCTCGGCCACGATCTCGGCCATGGCGAAGATCAGCTCGCGGGTGCCCTCTCCCGAGACGGCCGAGATCTCGAAGACGCGCAGGCCGCGCTCGCGCAGCTCCTGCACGACCAGCTCGGCGATGCCGCGGCCGTCGGGGACGTCGACCTTGTTGAGGGCGACCAGGCGGGGGCGGTCCTCGAGGCCGCCGTACCGGCGCAGCTCGTCCTCGATCACCTCGAGGTCGTCCACCGGGTTGCGGCCGGGCTCGAGGGTGGCGGTGTCGAGGACGTGCACGATCGCCGCGCAGCGCTCGATGTGGCGCAGGAAGTCGTGGCCGAGACCCCTGCCCTCGGCGGCGCCCTCGATCAGCCCGGGCACGTCGGCGACGGTGAACACCGTCTCGCCTGCGGTGACGACGCCGAGGTTCGGCACAAGCGTGGTGAACGGGTAGTCGGCGATCTTGGGCCGCGCCCGGGAGATCGCGGCGATCAGGCTGGACTTTCCGGCGCTGGGATAGCCCACCAGCCCAATGTCGGCGACCACCTTGAGCTCGAGGACGACCTCGAGCTCGTCGCCGGGCTCACCGAGCAGGGCGAATCCGGGCGCCTTGCGGGACTTCGACGCCAGGGCCGCGTTGCCGAGCCCACCACGGCCGCCCTGGGCGACGACCAGCTCCGCGCCCGGCGTGACCAGGTCGGCGATCACCTCGCCGTTGCGCTGCTTGACGACCGTGCCCGCCGGGACCGGCAGCACCAGGTCGGCGCCGTGCGCCCCGTTGCGGCGGTCGCCGGCGCCGTGGCCGCCGTGCTCGGCCTTGCGGCGCGGGCTGTGGTGGTAGTCGAGCAGGGTGGTGACGTCGGGGTCGACCCGCAGGATGACCGAGCCGCCCGGACCGCCGTTCCCGCCGTCGGGACCGCCGAGCGGCTTGAACTTCTCGCGATGGACCGACGCGACGCCGTTCCCTCCGCGGCCGGCGGCCACGAAGAGGACGACACGGTCGACGAAGCTGGGCACGGCCATGGGTTCAGTCTCTCCTACGGTGGTCGAGGCGCGAGCCTCGAACCAAATGGACGAAGGGCGCCCCGACGGGGACGCCCTTCGAATCCTCGGGTGGGTCGGCGGCGTGCGCTCGACCTCGTGATCAGCGAAGCGTCAGCTCACTCTCCCGGGACGATGTTGACGACCTTGCGGCCGCGCTTCTTGCCGAACTCGACCGCGCCGGGGACCAGCGCGAACAGGGTGTCGTCGCCGCCGCGACCGACGCCGGAGCCCGGGTGGAAGTGGGTGCCGCGCTGACGGACGATGATCTCGCCGGCGTTGACGAGCTGGCCGCCGAAGCGCTTCACGCCGAGGCGCTGGGCGTTGGAGTCGCGGCCGTTCTTGGTGGACGCCGCGCCCTTCTTGTGTGCCATGTTTCAGTCCTTCGGAGTGTGTCGAGCCCGGTGGGGACTCAGAGCTTGATGTCGGTGACCTTGACCTGGGTGTACTTCTGGCGGTGACCCTGGCGCTTCTTGTAGCCGGTCTTGTTCTTGTACTTCTGGATGATGATCTTCGGGCCCTTGGTGGCGCCGAGGACCTCGACCGTCACCGCGGCCTTGTCGAGGCCGGTGCTGGTGACCTTGTCGCCGTCCACGGCGAGCACGACCGGGAGGGTCAGCGTCTCGCCCGCGGGCGTGGCGACCTTGTCGATCTCGATGACGTCGCCGACAGCGACCTTCTCCTGCTTCGCGCCTGCGCGCACGATCGCGTACACCACCGGGCTCCTTCTGGTTCAACGTCTGGGTCTACGGCACACTGCGGATCCCACGTCGCGAGCTACGTCGCGCGATGCCGGGTGCCAGCAGAACGGAACGCCTCGGCGGCGCACCGACGAACAATGTTACGCAGCCGGGCCGGATCCACCAAAACCACGGCGTCGGAGTCCGGCCCGGCACGCGACTACCGCTTGCGCGAGCCGCCCTTGCGCTTGACCGGCACGTGCTCGACGTGCGGCTCCTCGGCCGGCGGCTCCTCGGCGGGCGTCGGGGCCTCCTCGACCGCGCCCTCCGTGGTCGGCGGTCCCGCCGGGCGGCTGGCCGAGCGACGGCGGGTCCGGGTCACCACGGTGGTCGTCGCCACCGCCACCACAGGCTCCGGCTCGGGCTCGGGCTCGGGCTCGGGCGTCGGCGCGAGCTCAGGGGTCGGCTCAGGGGTCGGCTCGGGCTGGGGCTCGGGGGTCGGCTCGGGCTGGGGCTCGGGCGTCGGCTCGGCCACCGGCTGCTCCGCGGGCTGCTCGGCGGGCTGCTCGGCGGGCTGCTTGGCGGGCTGCTCGTCGGCGTGCTCGTCCGGATGCTTGGCCATGGCGGCGACGTCCTTCGGGGTCGGGACCGCCTTGGGCGCCTCGGCTGCGGCCTCGGCCTGCCCCCCGCCCTTGCCCTTGCGGCGCCGGCTGGCGCGACGGGGCTCGTCCTGCTCCCCGCCGCCGCGCTTGGGCTCGACGGGCAGGTCGTGGACCACGATGCCGCGGCCCTGGCAGTGGCTGCAGGTCTCGCTGAACGCCTCGAGCAGACCGGTGCCGATCCGCTTGCGGGTCATCTGCACCAGGCCGAGCGAGGTGACCTCGGCGACCTGGTGGCGGGTGCGGTCGCGGCCGAGGCACTCCACGAGCCGGCGCAGCACGAGGTCGCGGTTCGACTCGAGCACCATGTCGATGAAGTCGACGACGATGATCCCGCCGATGTCGCGCAGCCGCAGCTGGCGCACGATCTCCTCGGCGGCCTCCAGGTTGTTCTTGGTGACCGTCTCCTCGAGGTTGCCGCCGGAGCCGGTGAACTTCCCGGTGTTGACGTCGACGACGGTCATCGCCTCGGTGCGGTCGATGATGAGCGAGCCGCCCGAGGGCAGCCAGACCTTGCGGTCCAGGCCCTTCGCGATCTGCTCGTCGATCCGGTACGTCGAGAACAGGTCGGCCACGCCGTCCCCCGGCTCGTGACGCTCGAGGCGCTCGGAGAGGTCGGGGGCGACCTGCTCGACGTACTCCTTGACCATCGCCCACGCGTCGTCGCCCTGGATGACCAGCTTGGCGAAGTCCTCGGTGAACAGGTCGCGGACCACCTTGAGCGTGAGGTCCGGCTCGCCGTAGAGAAGCTGCGGCGCGTTGCCCTTGGCGACCTTGGCCTCGATCTCCTCCCACCGCGCCTTGAGCCGCTCGACGTCGCGGGTCAGCTCCTCCTCCGAGGCGCCCTCGGCGGCGGTGCGCACGATCACGCCCGCGGTGTCGGGAACGATCTCCTTGAGCAGGTTCTTCAGGCGCGAGCGCTCCGTGTCGGGGAGCTTGCGCGAGATGCCGGAGGTGGTGCCGTCGGGGACGTACACCAGGAACCGGCCGGCGAGGCTGACCTGGCTGGTGAGCCGGGCGCCCTTGTGGCCGATCGGGTCCTTGGTGACCTGGACGAGGACGGTCTGGCCGGACTGCAGGACGGACTCGATCTTGCGGGGCTCGCCGTCCTTGTGGCCGAGCGAGCTCCAGTTGACCTCGCCGGCGTAGAGCACCGCGTTGCGCCCCTTGCCGATGTCGATGAACGCCGCCTCCATCGAGGGCAGCACGTTCTGCACGCGGCCGAGGTAGACGTTGCCGATGAGCGAGGTCTGTGACTCGCGGGCGACATAGTGCTCGACGAGGACCTTGTCCTCGAGGACGGCGATCTGGGTGAGGTCCTTGCGCTGCCGGACGGCCATCACCCGCTCGACCGACTCGCGGCGCGCGAGGAACTCCGCCTCGCTGACGATGGGAGCGCGGCGGCGACCGGCCTCGCGGCCCTCGCGACGGCGCTGCTTCTTGGCCTCGAGGCGGGTCGAGCCCGACACGGCCGTGATCTCGTCCTCGGGCGAGCGCGGCTTGCGGACTCGCGTGACGGTGTTCTCCGGGTCGTCGCCCTCGGTGTCGCCGCCCTCACCGGCGCGACGGCGTCGGCGGCGCCGGCGCGAGGAGGTGGAGCCCCCGGACGAGGCACCCTCGCCGTCCTCGGACTCCTCGCCGTCACCGGCGGTGTCCGCGGACTCGGCCGCGTCGCCGGTCCCGGTGGCGGGAGCAGCCTCGGCGCCGTCGGCGTCCTCGCCGCTGGCGCCGTCCGCGTCCTCGGCCCCGTCGGCGCCGGTCGAGGGCTTACGACGACGGCGGCCGCCCCGGCGACGGCGACGGCGGGCGTTGCCCGAGCCGGAGCCCGCCTCGTCGGCGTCCTCGTCGCCGTCGGTCTCGTCCGCGGCGTCCTCGCCCGTGGCCTGGTCCGCGGCCTCGGCGTCCGTCGCGGTCACGTCGTCGGCGTTCTCCTCGGCGTTCTCCTCGGCGTTCTCGTCGGCGGTCTCCTCGGCCGCGTCCTCGGTCGTCGCCTCGGCCCCGCCGGACCGCTCGCCGGAGTCCTCCCCGGTCGCCGCGGCCTCGGCGGTGAGGGCCTCACCGGCCTCGTCGTCCTCCTCGGCAGGCTCCGTCGCCGGGGTCGCCGTCGCCACGGGCGCCTGGAAGAGCACCGCGGTCGAGGGCGCGGCGGCGATGGTCCTCGCCTCCTCGGCGCTCACCTCTGGCGCGGCGTCGGGGGTGAGCGCGGGCGCCACGTCGGTCGCCAGCTCGAGCTGCTCGGAGGTCGGCGCGGCCTCCGCCTTGGCCTTGGCCCTGCTCGCCGTCTTCTTGGCCGCGGTCTTCTTGGCGGCGGCCTTCTTCGCCGGGGCCTTCTTGGCCGCGGTCTTCTTGGCGGCGGCCTTCTTCGCCGGGGCCTTCTTGGCGGCCGTCTTCTTCGCGGCGGCCTTCTTCGCCGGCTTGGCGGGCTTCTCCGCGGCCTCCGCGGGGGCGGGCGCCTCGGCGGGGCTCTCGTTCGGGGTGTTCGTGGGCGCGTCGGTCATGGCGCTACTCCTCCGCCCGGGACCGCTCACGTTCCCGGGGTGTCATCGGCGCGCGCACGGGGCGGCGCCACAAGCCTTCGTGGGACGACACCCTCCGCGGTTCGTGCGTCGCCGGAGGCGGGCCGCTCGCCTGCCGCGGTCGCCGTGCGCGTCGCGTCGGGCGGTGGTCCGTCTCCACCGTGCCGGGCGGTCAGTCACCTGCCGTCCGGCGAGAACGTCGTCGATCTCGCCGCACGCTGTCCTGTGGGACGCGCGCGGGTGGAAATCTGTGGCGAGTATCGCACACGGCCCCCGCCCGGCCGGCATCTCCGCCGCGTCAGCGGGTCGCCAGAGGATCGCCGATGGCACCGCTCGCCCGGTCGAGGACGCCCTGCGCGACCCGGGTCAGCAGGCCGGTCGCGGGAACCTCGAGCCCACTCGCCTCCCGCAGGCCGGTGACCACGTCGTCGGGGCGTACGGCGGGCACGGTGTGCTCCAGCACCAGGTCGAGGTCACCCTCGGGGGTCACGGTCAGCCGGACCACCGCGGCGCGGCAGTCGAAGCTGCGCAGCCCCTTCTTGGTCATCCGCTCGACCGTGACCGAGTCGGTCGCCAGGAAGGCCGCGACCGCCTGCTGCGCCAGCTCCACCGGGGTCGACCCGAGGTCGATCAGCCAATGGCTCGCGGTGAGCAGGTCCGACAGCGAGCCGGCCGCCGACGACGCCGCGTCGACCGCCGCGACCACGTCGAGCCCGTCGGGCAGGACGGCGTCCAGTGCCTCCCCCACCGCGACGGGCTCGCGCACCTCGGCGAGCCCCAGCTCGACGTACTCCGACTCGCTGGCCGCCCCGGTCGGCGACGCCCCGGCGTAGGAGATCCGCGGGTGCGGGTGGAAGCCCGACGAGTACGCCATCGGGATCCCCGCCCGCACGACGGCCCGCTCGATGGCGCGGCTGACGTCGCGGTGGCTGGTGAAGCGCAGCCGGCCGCGCTTGGCGTACCGGATCCTGATCCGCTGGACCGGCGGTGCCTGCTGTTCGGGCTGCTGACGACTCACGCGTGGAGATTACGAGCCTGGCCTGCGGACGGGCGAACTGGCGCCCGTCAGGAGTGCACGGGCTTCGTCGCGACCACGCAGAACTCGTTGTAGATGAACGCCTTGCCGGTGAACCGCGGGAAGGGGAAGCTGAAGGACTTCTGCGGGACCAGCCCGACGTCCACGGCCAGGGCGCACAGTGCCTCGCCGTCGACGAACTCCACGTGCGTCGGGTCGCTGTCGTAGCCCCGCTCCTGCGGGCAGACGAAGAGGACCCGGCCCCCGGGCCGGAGGTAGGGCAGGTAGTCGTTCATCATCGCCCGTGCCTGCTCGCCATCCATGTGCTCGATCACGTGGGCGACCAGGAAGCCGTCGAAGGCGTCGGGCACGCGGAGGTCGGAGCGCTCCCACTCCTCGACCGTCAGCGCCGCATAGCCGCGGGACCGCGCCTCCTCGATCGACTCGACGTTGTGATCGACGCCGACGGAGCCGGCCGACAGCGTCGCCAGGTTGCGGCCGATCCCGCACCCGATCTCCAGTGTGCGGCCGAGGCCCTGCCTGCGGATGTTCCATTGGTAAGGGGCCTGGACGTGCAAGGCACGCTTCCACCAGACATCCTGCTTCGCGCGAAGTCGCGCCGTGTAGTCGGCAGCCGTGGTGTCCTGCATACCCGCGATGGTAGCCGCGCCCGCCGCCGTATGATCATGCGCGTGCAGCCGGAGCATCGATCGACCATCAACCACTCTCTCGGGACGGATAAATGACTGTGATGCACGCGTGCACGATCGTGGCGCGGAACTATCTGGCCCAGGCGCAGGTCCTGGTCGACTCCTTCCGGCGACACCACCCGGAGGGCACCTTCGACGTCGTGCTCATCGACGATCCGACCAGCGAGCGGCCCACGATGGACGGCGCCGACGTGCTCATGCTGGACGAGATCGGGCTGGACCCGGCGGACCTCGAGCGGATGACCGCCATCTATGAGCTGATCGAGCTCGCAACGGCAGTCAAGCCATGGTCCTTGCTGTCGCTTCTCGACCGTGGCTACGACCACGCCGTCTACTTCGACCCGGACATCTCGATCGAGCGTGCGATCGACGAGCTTCCGGGGCTCGCGCGGGAGCACTCGATCGTGCTGACCCCGCACCTGACCGAGCCGATGCCTCGCGACGGCGGCGCCCCGAGCGAGCAGGCGATCATGCTGTCGGGCACCTACAACCTGGGCTTCGTCGGTGTCGGCAACACCGACGACGGCCGGGCCATGCTCGACTGGTGGCGGACCCGGCTCCGCTCGGACGCCGTTGTCGACGTGGCCAACGGGTTCTTCACGGACCAGCGGTTCATCGACCTCGTGCCCGGCCTGTTCGACCACGTTATCGTCAAGGACCCGTCGTGGAACGCCGCGTACTGGAACCTGGCGACCCGCCCCCTGACCCGCGGCGAGGACGGGCGCATCCTGATCTCGGGGCGGCCCCCGACCTTCATCCACTACTCGGGCTACTCCCCGCAGAAGCCTCATCTCCTGAGCAAGCACCAGGGGGCGAAGCCGCGCTTGAAGCTGAGCGAGGACCCCCTGCTCCGCGAGCTGTGCGACGGCTACGGCGAGCGGCTGCGCAAGCACGGCTTCGTCCAGCGGCAGACCGACTTCAAGCCGCCCTTCTCGACACTGGACGGGGTCGTCCTCGACGCGCTCGCCAAGCGGCTGGTCCGCACCGAGCTCGTCGCGATCGACAACGGAGAGAAGAGCGACCTGGCGATCGGCCAGGACCAGGGCCTGTCCCTGCAGGAGTGGCTGGACACTCCCGCCGCCGGAGGCCGGCTGCCCTGGCTGACGCGCTATCTCGAAGAGCTGTACCTGGGCCGGGTGGACCTGAAGCGTGCCTACCCGGAGGTGCGCAACGGTCGGGTCGACGGATTCCTCGCATGGGTCGAGGAGTTCGGTGTCCGCAAGGGCACGGTGCCGCAGGCAAGGTTGGACGCAGGACGACGGATCGCCGCCGCTCCTGGGCGCAGCGCCCTCCTGAGCCGCCCGGCCGAACCGGTCGCGGGCGCGACTCCGCGCCATGGCGTGGAGGTCGCCGGCTATCTGACGGCGGACCTGGGACTCGGCGAGTCCGGACGCCAGTTCATCACCAGCCTGGAGCGGGCCGGGGTGCCGGTCTCGACGACGACCTACACGCGGACGCTCAGCCGCCTCGGAGCGCCTTGGGAGGACCGGCAGCCGTCGCCCGGTCTCCGCAACGACACCGCGCTGATCTGTGTGAACGCCGACCAGCTCGGCCGGTTCACCAAGGACGCCGGCGCTGCCTATCTCAAGAACCGGTACCGCATCGGCCTGTGGTTCTGGGAGCTCGACGACTTCCCCAAGCGGATGCAGAAGTCGGCGCGCCTCCTCGACGAGATCTGGGTGTGCAGCGAGTTCAACCGTGCGGCGATCGCACCCCACACGGACCGTCCGGTCGTCGTCGTGCCCCATCCCGCACACGCCCCCACGTTCAGCGACACCGCCCTCGACGAGGCACCGGCCGACGACGTCTTCACCTACCTGTTCGTCTTCGACTACCTGAGCGTCTTCGAGCGCAAGAACCCGGCCGGCCTCGTGGAGGCCTATCTCCGTGCCTATCCGGAGCCCGGCCAGGCGCGACTGGTCATCAAGGCCATCAACGGGAGCAAGCGCCAGCAGGACCAGGAGCAGCTGCGCTACGCGGCGGCTGGGCGCCCCGACATCGTGCTCATCGACCGCTACCTCAGCCGACCCGAGCTCGACTACCTGATGCACCGCGCCGACTGCTACGTCAGCCTGCACCGCTCCGAGGGGTTCGGCCAGACCCTCGCCGAGATGATGGCCATCGGCAAGCCCGTCATCGCGACCGGCTACTCGGGCAATCTCGAGTTCACTCGCCCTGAGAACTCCTATCTCGTCCCCTATGCCAAGGTGAGCGTCCCGGCCGGCGCGGATCCCTATCCGACGACGGCGCAGTGGGCCGAGCCCGACCTCGACGAGGCCGCTCGACTGATGAGGCACGTCAGGGACAACCCGGCAGAGGCCAGCGAGCGCGGCGAGCTCGCCGCGAAGACCATCGCCGAGGAGTTCTCCAACGACGCGCTCGCTCGGGCGGCCCGCGCCAGGCTGGAGGAGGTCTGGTCGTCGGAGGCCTTCCGGCGCCGCACCACTCCGGCGCCGGCCAAGCAGCAGGCCCCGAGCGGTGCGGCTCGCCGAGCAGCGCGACGCCTGCGCTCCGTCGTACGCGGCTGAGAGCGCTCAGGCCGGTCCGCGGACAGTCACGTCAGCTCAGGTCAGCTCGCCCAGCCGCAGCGCGTCGGTCATGGCCTGGATGACGCGGCCCATGCCGACGGGCAGCGGCACGACGGGAGTGCTGTCGAGCTCGGGCCACACGACGCTGCGCAGGCGCAGGTCGCGGGCCTGGTAGGCCGCGGCACTGGACGCGCCGTAGACCACGCGTGGCTTCCGCCGGGTGACGCGCCGGAACTCGGACACCAGGAAGCCCACGGTCACGGACTGGTGGGAGGCGAAGACCTTGATGACGGCTCCCCGTCGTGCCTGGCCAGGCTGACGCAGGCGGTCCATGCCGTCGACGACCAGCCGGGCGGCGTCGGTGACGTAGAGATAGTCGCGCATCGTGTCGAGAGGCACGTAGATCGAGATGGGCTGCCCCAGCAGGTGCGCCCGCGCGATGTGGGAGACCAGGCCTTGGGGCTTGGCGAGGTTCTGTCCAGGCCCGTAGAGGTTCGACAGGCGTCCGATGAGCACAGGAACGCCGGAGCTCTCGCTGAACTCCGCCGCCGCGGCCTCGAGGGCCAGCTTGGCGTGCCCGTAGGGCGCGAGCGGCCGCGGTTCGGTGAGCTCGTCACGGGGAGATCCGGACGATCCCGCGTAGACGCCGCCCGCGGACGACGCCAAGAAGAGCGCGCCGGACATCGCCTTCGCCCCCGGAGCAAGCGCGGACAGCAGCGACCGGAAGGCCTGGACCTCCGCATCGAGCGACGCCTGCCCCGTGCTGGTCACCCCAGCGCCGGCGCACCACACCACCTGCCATCCCCGTCCATGCCGGGCGGCCGCGTCGAGGAAGCGCTGCGCGAGGGAGGCGATCTGCTCGGCGCTCGTCGAGGTCCCCCACCGCATCGACTCCGGAGGCGTCCACACCGGCGTCGCCGCCTGCCGGAGCGCAGGCACGACCGCACCGCCGAGCAGCCCACCCGCGCCGAGCACCCAGGTCAGGGGGGCGGAGGTCACGACTCGCGCGCCGCCGCGTCGGCTGGGAGCTGGCGACCGAGGGGGCCCTCGTTCGGATCGTGGCTGATGAGGTAGAGCGGGCGGCCCATCGCCATCCCCACCACGGAGCCGAGATACTCCGCGATCACGCCCAGCGAGAACAGGATCGCGCCGGTTCCCAGGGAGATCAGGACCACCGTCGACGTCCAGCCCGGTGCGGAGATGCCACCGACGATGCTGCCGACGACCGCGTAGACCGCGAAGGCCAGTCCGAGCACGCCGAACAGGGCACCGAGCAGGGCGACGGCACGCAGGCCACGCGTCCCCGAGGTCAGGACCAGTCGCCAGAAGTGGGACAGCAGCGTCCGAGTCGAGTATCCCGACGGCCGGTCGCCCTCCTGACGCAGCTCGATCGGGCACTGCGCGATGCGGCCGTTGACCCAGGAGAGGGCCACGTCCAGATAGACACCGGCTCCCGCGTACGCCGCGACGCTGCGACCCATCTCGCCGAGGACGAGGCGGTAGCTTTGGAAGGTCGAGATGTCCTGCCCGCCGCCGAGCACGTCGACCACGCGCTTCGCGCCCTTCGAGGCGAGGTTGCGAAGGAGCCCGTGCGGCGCGGCGTTGACGGGCTTGGCATAGACGACACCGGCACGCTCCCGCATCGCGACGTCCAGCATCGCCGGGATGTAGGCCGGATCGTGTTGGCCGTCCTCGTCCATGGTGACGATCCAGTCCCCACCCGAGGACGCCATGCCGGCGAGGGTCGCGGCATGCTGGCCGAAGTTGCGGCTGAGCCAGACCGGCCGGACCTTGTCCGACTTCTCGGCGAGGTCGCGAATGACGGCGGCCGAGCCGTCGGGGCCGTTGTCGTAGGCGAGCAGGATCTCGGTCACGACGTAGCGGTGTCCCGCCTCGGTCACCTGCTCGGTGCAGTAGGGCTCGATCTCTGCGAGGAGGGAGGCGAGGGTGCGCTCACCCTGGTAGACAGGGACGACGACCGACACCGTGTGCACCGGAGGGGACCCCGCATCCGTCCCCGTCTGTGCGTTGCTCACCCGCGGAACGCTATCAGCCGGCCCGCCTGCCGGACCGATCGGCGCGGCCGGACGAGCCGGCCAGCTCGGCGGAGGGGCCGCGGAGCTCGAGATCGGCGACGACGGGGTCCACCATGGCGAAGTCGAAGAGGTTGACGCTCAGCGCGCCCGGTGCCCCGGTCAGCCGGAGCCGGGACTGTCCGGGCGGGACGACGACCTCCCTCTCGACCTCGGTTCCCTCGGCGTCGACGCCCACGACCTGCTCGCTCCCGTCGGGCCACGTGATCGTGGTCGACGTCGGCGGCTCGACGCCGACCGCTCCGACGCGGAACGAGAAACGCATCGTCCGGGCATCACCCGGGTTGTCGATCAGCCCGTCGGGCGTCGGCTCCGAGCCGATGAGTCGAAGTCGTCCCTTCTCGTCCGGACGGCCAGGGTTCTCGAACCCGGGCTGCCAGTAGAAGTGCGGGACCTCGATGAGGTGCTCACCGAGCTCGTCCCAAGTCCTGCTGCCGTAGGCGTCCTCGGCCGCGGCGGCGAAGTCGCGCAGGTCGTAGAACTGGAACCGCTTGTTGCGACTGACCAGCGGTGCGCCGAGCAGCCGTTGGAGGTCGGCCTCCAGCTGGGTGAACGACTTCCGGGAGTAGCCGAAGCGGTCGACGTGGAGGCCGGTGAACTCCGCGGCGGCCAGAGCCGTGACCAACGCCGGCGTGCTCATGCCGGCGAGGCTCGCCTGCCAGTCCGCGAGGGGACGGCCCTTCACCCCGCCATAGCTCCAGCGCAGGTCGGTCGAGTGCAGGTACGGCCGGATCGCCTGGTAGTCCTCCATCCGATGGATCGGCTCGGACTCGGGAAAGGCCATCACGGGCAGCTCGAAGATGCTGGCCTCCGCCGGCATCCGCGCCTCGACACGGGCGACATAGTCAGCGTCGTTGTCCCACGCGCGCAGCACCGCCGGGTCGGCGTTCCATGACCGCGGGGGCGTCGCGTCGTACAGGCCGACCAGCGCGACGGCACCGCACACGCCGACCGACAGCACTCGCTGCGGCGCCGCGCCCAGCCCGCCGCGCCGCGCCGCGAGCCACCGCACTCCCCCGTCGACCAGGAGGGCGACAGACGCCAGTGAGAACAACGCGAGGTAGACGATGATCCGGTTCCAGGCTCTGATGTCGGCAGAGACGAACAGGGCGAAGAGGGTTCCGAAGCCGCCGACGGTGCCGCACAGGAAGGCGACGATCGCGAGCATGGACAGCCTCCGCTGCGCTCGCCCGAACGGGCCGTCCTCATCGAGACGGCGGCGGACCACCGCGACGACGAGAGGCAGCAGAAGGAGGAAGAGGAATCCGACGGCCGCGACAGCACCGAGGGCCGGGCTCTCCGACGGCAGCGGGAAGGTGGCGTTGTACTCGGAGCGGAACTCCGCGAAGGAGACGATCCGGTGCCACGGCACGGGCAGGACCAAGCCGGCGAGCTTGAAGGCGTACAGCTCCGACTCCAGCGGCTCCCGCCCGAACGCCGCTGGACTGGCGCCCTCGGAGCGCTGGTAGAGGATGTCGGGCGCCATGTTGGCGAGCATCACGACGATGAGAACCGCCATGGCGACGGCGCCGTGGCCCACCAGCGCGAACCGGCGCCGGAACGCACTCACCAGGATCGCCAAGGTCATCAGGATGAGACCGAACACCGAGTAGTACGAGCTCGACGAGCCGACCAGCGCGATGATCGCCAGCGTCCCGAGCGTCGTTCCGGTCAGATGGCCGACGGGATTGAACCATCGCGTGTCGTCGCGCCGTCGCCAGATGGGCTGCTCGTCGAGCACCTTGTACACGAGGGCCGCGAAGAGCGGTACGACGAACAGGATCGACAGCGCGAGGTGCGGCTGGCCGTGGAAGAAGTGGTAGGGGGTGAAGGCGTAGAGGAGTCCGAAGAAGAACGCGCCCGCGCGACCGACTCCCACGACCCTCAGGAACCACGTGGCCGCGACGGCCGTCAGGGGGAAGGTGACGAGATAGGAGGCGTTGTACACCGTCGCCCAGTGGTCGGTGAACAGCCCGAAGACCTTCGCGAGAGCGAACTGGAGGTTGTCGGCCACCGGGAAGTCGTGCAGGTTCTGCTCGTACGGCGCGCCGAGGCGAGGGTTGGTCTCGTACCACCCGGTCTCGAGCGTCGCCTTGATCTGGGAGCCGCCCGCGAGGGCGTCGCTGCGGTAGACCAGCGGGACGTCGAAGCGCCGCCCGGCGAAGCCGAGGATGCGGTACGCGAGCAACCCGGACAGGAGTGCCTGGGCGGCGTAGTAGCCGAGGCCGACGAGTCGTGCCGAGTCGACGCGCACCCTCATGCCGACGCCTTCATGCGCTTGCGCCAGACGACGTAGGCAGCACGTCGCATGAGGGCGGTCATCCGGGCCCGCGCATTGCCCAGCGCCACGTCGCCGCGAGTGACGGTCTCCGGCAGGCGCTCGCGGAAGTGGCGGTGGGTGCCGGCTGCCTGGCGGCTCTGCTCGGAAGCGAGCCGCACGCTCCACTGCGTGTCGCTCACGCGGAAGCTGGCGAGCGTCTCGGGCAGCGCGACGAGGTCGCCGTGCTCGAGCACACTCATGTACGTGAACTGGTCGATCAGATAGGGATAAGGCGCGAGCCACCCACCGACGCGCTCCAGGACCTCACGACGGATCAGCACGCACCCCGGCTCCCCCAGCAGGTTGGTCCCGGCACGCACCAGCGCGCGAATCGCCTCCGGTCCGGGGACCAGGCCGCTCAACGGATCGATGCCCCGGCCCGCGAGCAGCACGTCGCCCGCCGGGTCGATCAGGTCGCGGCGAGCGGCCGCGGCGACCGCCGTCGGGTGCGCCTGCAGGGCCGCGACCTGCTTCTCCACGCAGGTCGGCGCGATCAGGTCGTCTCCGCACAGCAGCTTGAGATAGGTGCCGGTGGCGGCATGGGTCACGGCGTTCCAGTTCGCCGGCGCGCCACCGCCCGCCGGGGTGCGCAGCAGGCGCACACGCGGATGGTCGGCATAGCGCTGGAGCAGTTCCCAGGTGCCGTCGTCCGAGCTGTGGTCCGCGATGACGACTTCGAGGTCCTCATAGGTCTGCGCGAGGGCGGAGTCGACCGTCTCGTCGATGAACCGGGCGTTCCGAAAGGCAGGGATGACGATGGACACCGACGGCACGACCGTCACGGTAGGTGTCGGCGCCGATGCGGGCAAATCTGCCCAAAACTCCGCGTGGCGGGTCCTCAGCCCTTGCGGGCGACCAGCGCGTACTCGCCGCAGAGACGCAGGTCACGGTCGAGATCCCCCGAGCCCTGGGGCAGGTGGATCCATGCCTCGTCGAAACCGGTCTCCCGGGCCAGGAAGAGCAGCGACTCGGGGAACAACGGCCGGACATGGGTGAGGTCCAGCCAGAAGGTCTTCAGCGCCGCGGGCGAGTGGGGGTTGACGGTCTCGGCGACCAGCACTCCGCCGGGCCGCAACGCGGCCGCCGCGCCGAGGAACAGCTCGCGGACCGCGGAGACGGGGATGTGCTCGATGACCTGGAACGACGTGACGGCGCCGAGCGTGCCCGGTTCCGTGTCGCGGAGGGCGGCCAGACCGTCACCCGTGACCACGTCGAGACCCTTCGCCCGTGCCCGGGCCGCCATGCTCTCGTCGAGGTCGATGCCGCGGGCCGGAACGGCCGCGGCCTCCATCAGCTCGAGGAACTCGCCTCTGCCGCACCCCAGGTCGAGGACCGGCCCGTCGCCGACGATCGAGACGTACGACGCGAGGCGCTCCCGCACGAACGCCTCGCTCCCCCGGTAGGTGTCCTCGAAGTCCGCATATGCCGCCTCACGGTCGGCTCCGAGCGCGAGGACCTCCCTGCCGCCGTCGAGCACCGCACGGACGCGGGTCCCGGGAGCGACGAACGGCGTCGCCTGCTGCTCGGTGTCCAACCGCGCGACCGCGCCATCGGTGACGTCGAGGCGGCGAGCCAGCTCGTCGATCCGGTCGTGGGCGGTCGCCACCGCGTCAACGCGCCGCTCGAGGTCTTTGATCCGGGTCTTGAGCGCACGGAGACGCTCCTGGGCATGGCGTCGGTCCTGGTCGACGATCCCGCCGATCTCCACGAGCCCACGGGCCACGAGCTCGAGCCGCGCATCCTGCGCGTCGAGGAGGCGCCGGAGCGGACGCCCCGCGATCTTGGCGAGCGTGCTCGACGAGCGGGCGCCCTCATCGGCGATCCGCCGCAAGACCCGTCCAGCCACGCGTTCGGCCGACCGTCGGCGCGGACCCTCGTTCGTGGGGGCATCTCCGGCCGTCGTCATGGTCGGCCACCGACGGTGGGCACAGGTCTGGTCAAGGCGATGTCACGATCCTCTGGCCGGGGCAGGTTGGGGTAGACGGGCGTGTAGCGGTCGCGCCACGGGACGCCCCATCGACGCCGCATGAACCGGGTGTCGTCGGGGTTGGGGATCGCGTCTCGGGTCTGCGACTCGAAGTGGAAGAGCTCGCAGTGGGCCAGATAGAGGATCCGGTAGCCGGCTGCGGACAGCTTGTAGCTGAGGTCGACGTCGTTGTAGTCCTCGCGCAGCAGCTCGGTGTGACCGCCGACCTCGAGGTAGACCTCGCGCCGGAGGCCGACGCATGCGCCCGTGACACCGCTGACCTCGCGGTCGACGACCGGCGTCATCGCCCAGCCACCGAGTACGTCGGCGGGGCTCTTCTTGTACGGATGGATGTAGCGACCGTGGGAGAAGGCCAGGCCGACGTGCTGCACGGCGGTGCTCGAGTAGAGGAGACGCGCCCCGGTCATGCCGACGTCCGGCTGCTCCAGCGGAGCGATGAGCTCCTCGACCCACTGCTCGCTGCGGACCTGGACGTCGTCGTTGAGGATGAGCAGGCGGTCGCCCGTCGAGGCGAGCACGCCGAGGTTCACCTTGTGGCTGTAGTTGAAGGGCTCGTCGTAGGGGACGAGGACCAACCGGTCGCCGACGAGGTCGTGGAGCCGTGCGAGGACCGGCTCGGGCGTGTCGGCGTCGTACACCACGACAATCTCGAGGTTGTCGTGGCGTGTGGCCGCGAGCGCAGAGCTCACGGCGCGGGTCACGAGAGGCTCACGGCGACCCCACACATACGAGGACGAGCCCCGGGTCGGGATCACGATGCTGACGCGCCGCTGCGGCGGAAGGACCCGGCGGGTGCGGTACCGGCCCGGGCCGACCACCTCCACGGCGCCCGCGATCCCCACCCGGTCGAGATGCTCCTGGACCGCCTTGCGTCCCGCCTCCAGGGCGTACGGCTGCGCGGTCCGCTCCCCCGCGGCCGGGCCGGGCACCATCCGCCAGTGGTAGAGGACCTTCGGGATGTGCACGATGCGGCGTGCCCGCTCCGTCACGCGCAGCACGAGGTCGTGGTCCTGCGCACCCTCGAAGCCCGTCCGGAGACCCCCCAGCTCCCGCACGAGCGACGTGCGCACGACCGAGAGGTGGTTGCAGTAGTTCTGGCTGCGCAGCCGCTCGGGAGACCAGTCGGGCTTGTGGAAGGGGTCGGCGAAGCGCCCCGTCTCCCGGATCCGGTCCTCGTCCGAGTAGAGGTAGTCGACGTCGTCGTGCTCCGCGATACGCCGGGCGTTGGCCGCGAGCGCGTCCGGAGCGAGGAGGTCGCCGTGGTCGAGGAAGGCGAGGAAGGCGCCTTCGGCCTCGGCGATCCCGTCGTTGGTCGCGGCCACGGTGGAGCCGTCACTGGATCGCTCCACCACCGTGACACGGCGGTCGCGCTCGGCCAGGGCACGCAGCGTGCGTAGCGTCTCGGGGCTCGTGGAGGCGTCGTCGACCAGCAGCAGCTCCCAGTCCTCGAAGGTCTGGGCCAGGACCGACTCCACGGTCGCGACGAGCAGGGCTGGCGCATGGTCCTGGACCGGTGTGACGACGGAGAAGTGGGGCGTCGTCGTCATCCTCGCAGCCTCGAGAACGGGCGCACGAGCGCACGACCCGCACGCCAGGTGCGCGAGGACCGCAGCGCCGCGATCTCCTCGTCCCGGGCGCGCACCACGTCCTGCAGCTCCTTGACCCGGGCCCGCGACCTCTTGAGGTCGTGCTGCAGACGCGCGACCGTGGCCTCGAGTCCGATCACGTTGTCGACCGCCACCAGCTCGGCGTGGCGGGCGAGCAGCTCCTGGTCGGCCGCGAACACGCGCTCGCGCCACGCTTCCGGCCCGTGCTGGTCGGTCATCTCGTCCTCACGAAGGGGGTTCGCTGGTGCCGCAGAACAGTACCGCAGGCGCAATCGGTCACCCCGCTGGCGACCGGGCCACTAGGGTGTCGCCGGTGAGCGATCCCTACGGTCAGAACCCCTCCGGCCAGAACCCCTCCGGCCAGAACCCCTCCGGCGCGAACCCGTACGGCCAGCCCCCCACGGGCCAGAGCCCCTACGGCCAGCCCCCCGCGCCGCCCGCGCCGCCGTCGCCGTACGCCTCGGGAGCCGGTAGCGGCTACGGCCCGCCCGGATCCTTCCCGGGCGGCTCGGACCCGATGCCCCCGAAGACGGACGGGATCTCGATCGCGGCGCTCGTCACCAGCCTGCTGTGCTGCCTGGCGCCGGTCGGGGTGATCCTCGGCTTCGTCGGCCTCTCGCGCACCAAGGGCGGACAGCGCAAGGGCCGCGGCCTCGCGATCGCCGGCATCGTGATCGGTCTGCTCATGTCGATCACCTCCGCGGTCGTCGGCGCCGCCGTCTTCATCTTCGCCGAGTCCCTCGTGCCGCTCGACGACGCGGAGGTCGGCCAGTGCGTCGACATCGACGAGGAGGGTGACGCCGTCATCATGCGGGAGAAGAAGTGCTCCGAGGAGCACGACGGCGAGATCGTCGGCACCACCGAGGTCACCGACGAGAACGTGGACACCGTGAAGGGCGACATGGCCGGCTTCTGCGCCTCGCTCGTGAGCGACGAGGACATGGCCAAGCTCAACGAGGTCAGCGGGCTGCAGTACAAGGCGGTCATCGAGGACCCCGAGGACATCGGCGTCGGCGACCACCTCGTCTGCTACGTCGAGGGCGAGGACGAGCTCACCGAGCCGATCCTCTGACCGGTCGGTCGACCCGATGACGAACCCCTACGGCGGCGACTACCCGCCGTACCAGCCCGGACCGAACCCGTACGGCGCCAGCGTGCCCGGCGCCGTACGGGCGCCCTACGACGGGCTCTCGATCGCCGCTCTCGTCTGCTCGCTGACCTGCTGCGCGGCCCCGGTGGGGATCGGGCTCGGCATCGCCGGCATCGTCCGCACCAGCGGTGTGCGCCGGTCGGGCCGGTGGGCTGCCGTCACGGGGCTGGTGGTCGGGCTGCTCGTGCTGCTCGCCGCCATCGGCTTCGTCGTCTTCGCGGGCGTCATGGGCAGCCGGACCGTCTGGGAGGACGAGGCGCGGGTCGGCCAGTGCATCGACGTCGACTTCCTCGGCGACCCCATCAAAGCCTCGTGCGTCGACCCGCACGCCGGCGAGGTGATCTGGACCGGCACCTTCGACGCCGACCTGCTCGGCGTCTTCGACGACGTCTCCGTGGCCGAGTTCTGCCACGGGCTGCCGGGCCTCGCCCCCGACTACGCCGCGGCCATCCGGTCGGGCGACTACGACGTCCGCGTCGAGACGGACTCCTTCGACGAGGACGAGCCCGAGAGCGGCGACGCCTTCTTCTGCTACGTCGAGCGCAGCGACGGCGAGGACCTGACCGGGCGCCTCGCCGACCGCGCGGAGCAGGAGTCGGCGTGAGCGGTGCCGCTCAGACTACGCTGAGCGGCAGCAGCCGCTGCCCGGTGGGCCCGATCTGGATCTCGGTCCCCATCTCCGGGCACACGCCGCAGTCGTAGCACGGCGTCCAGCGGCAGTCCTCGACCTCGACGTCGGAGGACCCGTCGGCGACGGCCAGCGCGTCCTCCCAGTCGGCCCACAGCCAGTCCTTGTCGAGACCGGAGTCGAGGTGGTCCCAGGGCAGCACCTCGTCGTACCCGCGCTCGCGCGTGGTGTACCAGTCGAGGTCGACGCCCGTGCCGGCGAGCGCGCGCTCCGCCGAGGCCACCCAGCGCTCGTAGGAGAAATGCTCCGACCAGCCGTCGAAGCGGCCGCCGTCGCGCCAGACCTGCTCGATGATCCGGCCGACGCGGCGGTCACCGCGGGAGAGCAGTCCCTCGATGATGCCGGGCTGGCCGTCGTGGTAGCGGAAGCCGATCGCCCGGCCGTACTTCTTGTCCGCGCGCACCGTGTCCCGCAGCAGCCGCAGCCGCTCGTCCGTCGTCTCGACGTCGAGCTGGGCCGCCCACTGGAACGGGGTGTGCGGCTTGGGCACGAAGCCGCCGATCGAGACCGTGCAGCGGATGTCGTTGCGCCCCGAGACCTCCCGGCCCGTGGCGATCACCCGCTTGGCGAGCTCGGCGATCTGCAGCACGTCCTCGTCGGTCTCCGTCGGGAGGCCGCACATGAAGTAGAGCTTCACCTGGCGCCAGCCGTGGGAGTACGCCGTCGCGACCGTGCGGATCAGGTCGTCCTCGGTGACCATCTTGTTGATGACCTTGCGCATCCGCTCGCTGCCACCCTCGGGCGCGAAGGTCAGCCCGGAGCGACGGCCGTTGCGGGAGAACTCGTTGGCCAGGGTGATGTTGAAGGCGTCGACACGGGTGGACGGCAGCGAGAGGGAGACGTTCGAGCCCTCGTAGCGGTCGGCCAGACCGGAGGCGACGTCGCCGATCTCGGTGTGGTCGGCCGAGCTGAGCGAGAGCAGCCCGACCTCCTCGAAGCCGGTCTTGCGGATGCCGTTCTCCACCATCGCGCCGATGGTCTCGATGGACCGCTCCCGCACCGGGCGGGTGATCATCCCGGCCTGGCAGAACCGGCAGCCGCGGGTGCAGCCGCGGAAGATCTCGACACTGAACCGCTCGTGCACCGTCTCGGCCAGGGGCACCAGCGGGTTGCGCGGGTAGGGCCACTGGTCGAGGTCCATCAGGGTGTGCTTGCGGACCCGGTCCGGCGCCTCCGGGTGGTTCGGTACGACGGCCGCGATGGCGCCGCTGTCGTCGTACGACACGTCGTAGAAGCGCGGCACGTACACCGAGCCGGACACGGCCAGCCGGCGCAGCAGCTCGAGCCGTCCGCCGGGACGCCCCTCGCCCTTCCACTCGCGCACGACCTCGGAGATCTTGAGCACGACCTCCTCGCCGTCGCCCAGCACGGCGGCGTCGACGAAGTCCGCGATCGGCTCGGGGTTGAAGGCGGCGTGCCCGCCGGCGATGACGACGGGATGCGACTCGTCGCGGTCGACCGCGTGCAGCGGGATGCCGGCGAGGTCGAGGGCGGTGAGCAGGTTGGTGTAGCCGAGCTCGGTGGAGAAGCTCACGCCGAACAGGTCGAAGGCCCCGACCGGACGGTGGTTGTCGACGGTGAACTGCGGGATCTGCTGCTCGCGCAGCACCCTCTCCATGTCCGGCCACACCGCGTAGGTGCGCTCGGCGAGGATCCACTCCCGCTCGTTGAGCACCTCGTAGAGGATCTGGACGCCCTGGTTGGGCAGGCCGACCTCGTAGGCGTCGGGGTACATCAGCACCCAGCGGACCTCGGCGGCGTCCCAGTCCTTGGAGACCATGTTGAGCTCGCCGCCGACGTACTGGATCGGCTTGGACACCGAGAGCAGGTGCGGCTCCAGCCGGGGGAAGACGGACTCGACGGACATGTCCCCGATTCTACGAGGGCACCCCGGTCCGAGCGTCATCGTCGCTGGGCGCTCCCCGTAGGGTTGGGCCCATGAGTGCCTCCACCTCAGGACGTCTCGGGTGGACGGTGTTCACGCCGCCGCTGGCGGCGGTCGTGCTCGCGATCAGCTGGGGCACCCACCCGGGCCCGCTCGCGGCCAGCCTGATCGGGGTGGCCCTGGTCGGCGCCGTGCTCGCCGCGGTCCACCACGCCGAGGTGGTGGCGCACAAGGTCGGCGAGCCCTTCGGCTCCCTGCTCCTCGCGGTCGCGGTGACCGTCATCGAGGTCGGCCTGATCGTGATGCTGATGGTCTCCGGCAGCGGCGAGACCTCGACACTGGCCCGCGACACGGTGTTCGCGGCGGTCATGATCACCGTCAACGGCATCGTCGGCCTCGCGCTCGTCGTCGGCGCGGTCCGGCACCACCTGGCGGTCTTCAACCCCGAGGGCACCGGCTCCGCCCTCGCCACGGTGATCACCCTCGCCGGCCTGACCCTCGTCGTCCCGACGTTCACGGTGAGCGAGTCCGGACCGATGCTGACCGGCGAGCAGCTGACCTTCGCCGCCCTCGCCTCGCTGGTCCTCTACGGCTCGTTCGTGTTCACGCAGACGGTCCGCCATCGCGACTTCTTCCTGCCCGGGACGACGTCGACGCCCGGCGGCTGGACGGCGACCAACGACGCCGACGGCGACGACCACGCGGACCCGCCGAGCGCGAGCGAGACCCGGCGCAGCCTGCTGCTGCTCGTGCTCTCGCTGGTCACGGTCGTCGGGCTCGCGAAGGTCGAGTCGTACTCGATCGAGGACGCCGTCGACTGGTTCGGCTTCCCGCATGCCGTGGTCGGCGTCGTGATCGCGATGCTGGTGCTGCTGCCCGAGACCATCGCCGCCGTCCGCGCAGCCGCCCGGGAGCGCGTGCAGATCAGCCTCAACCTCGCCTACGGCTCGGCGATGGCGTCGATCGGGCTGACCATCCCGGCGATCGCCGTGGCCTCCATCTGGCTGGAGGGCGAGCTCGCGCTCGGCCTGGAGCCGCTGCAGCTGGTGCTCCTCGCGATGTCCGCCACGGTCGGGATCCTCACCGTCGTCCCCGGTCGCGCCAAGCCGCTCAACGGCATCGTCCACCTGCTGCTCTTCGCGGCCTTCCTGCTGCTGACGGTGGCCCCGTGAGCCGGCGCCGTGCCCTGCTCGCCGCGCTGGCCGCGCCGCTCCTCGTCCTCTCGCTCGCCGGGTGCTCGGGCGACGACCCGGCCGACGCCGAGCCCGACCGCATCGTCCTCAAGCCCGCCGAGGACGGCGGGACGGGCGCCCAGCCGGTCGGGAACCCCGTCGGCGACGGCACGGCCGCGGAGGTGGAGGGCTACCGGATGGTCGGCGTGCGCCTGCCCGGCCCGGACGGCACCGGCGACGTGTCCTTCCGGATCCTCGACCCGGCCGGGGCCCCGTTGACGGACTACACCGAGGAGCAGACCAAGCTCCTGCACCTGTACGTCGTGCGCGACGACCTGGCCGAGTTCCGCCACCTGCACCCACAGCTGGCCGACGACGGCACCTGGACCGCGCGGGTCGACCTCGGCTCGCCCGGGCGCTGGCGGGTGGTGGCGGAGTTCATCCCCGCGGGCGCCTCGCGACCGCTCGTGCTCGGCACCACGCTGTCGGTGGAGGGCGACTGGACCCCCGTCGACGTGCCACGGGGCGAGGCCGCCCGCGTGGGCGACGACGGCGTCGTGCGCGCCCGTCTGCTCGCCGACGCGGAGGTCGGACCCAACGGCCGGCTGCGGCTGCGGGTCACCGACACGAACGGCGAGCCCGTCACCCTCGGCAGCTACCTCGGCGCCAGCGCGCACCTGACCGGCTTCGCCGCCGACTCGCGCGGCTTCGTCCACGTGCACCCGTACGGCGCGCCCGAGGTCGAGGCGGACGGCACGGTGCTCACCTTCCACACCGTCTTCACCGAGCCCGGCGACTACCGCCTGTTCCTGCAGGTACGCGTCGACGGGCTGCTGCACCAGCTCGCGGTGACCGCACCGGTCATCGCCCCCGGAGTCTGAGGAGACCGCCATGACACCGATGTCGCCTCGTCGTGGAGGACCGCTCGCTGTCCTGATGAGCGCCGCGCTGCTGCTCGCCGGGTGCAGCGACGACGGTGGAGGCGACGCGCGCCGCGCCGCCTCGGCAGGGGCCTCCTCCCCCGCCGAGACGCCCAGCGCCGACGCCCCCGGCGCCGGCACACCGGCGCCGAGCGGGACCCGCGCGGCGGACGTCGTACTGGGCGAGGTCGCCGACGCCCTGCGCTCCGCGGGCAGCGTGACGGTGACTGCGACCTTCGCGGGCGTCCCGCCGCGGGAGCTCACCATCGACGACACCAGCGTCATCGCCCGCGCCGTCGAGGGGCTCGCCCTGCCCGAGGGTCTCGTCCACGTCGGCAGCGAGCAGGTCGACGGGGTGGCCGCCGAGCACTACGAGACGACCCTCGACCCCGCCGCGGCACTCGCCGGGATCGCCCTCCCCGACGGGGTGGCGACGCTGCTGCCCGACTCCCTCGACGTCGACGTCTGGCTCGACGAGCAGGACCGCCCGGTCAAGGTGCGCGCCGATCCCGGCCTCGAGCTGCGGTTCACCGCCTGGGGCGCCGTCAGCGCACCGTGAGGTCGACGGTCGTCACGGGGCTGGTGAACGAGTCGACCCGGATGCTCACCTGCAGCTTCCAGGCGCCGGTGTGCGGGAAGACGACGTCCGCGACGTAGGTCCCCGCGCCGCTCGGCACGACCGGCACCTCGCCGAGGTCGACGCTGTCCGAGCGCAGCGCCACGGCCGGTGCGGCGTGCAGGTCGAGGGGGTCGCCCGCGAGGTCCTGCACCTGCACGATCAGCCTCCGCTGCAGGCCCGGCCCGGGGTCGAGGACGGCCAGCACCTTGAGGTCGTCGTCGGCGACACCCGTCACCACCCCGGTGTCCGCCGTCTGGGCCTGGCCGGGCGCCTCGCCACCGGGTGGCTTCTGCGTGAGGAAGCCGGTGATCGCGAGCACGGCGACGAGCAGGAACGCCTCCGCGAGCACGGTACGGCGGACCAGCCCGGCCGCGGCTCGCCGCTGGTCGTGCCCGCCGTCGCCCGCCACCCGCGGCACCAGCCGGAAGCGGTTGAACGCCGCGACCGCGACGACCGCCAGCACCACCGCCACCTTCACCAGCAGCAGCCGCCCCCAGGTCTCCCCGAACAGGCGCTCCCACGACCCGGCGATCCGCCACCCGAGGAGGACTCCCGTCAGCGCGAGAGCCGCCAGCAGGCCTGCCCCCACGGTCGAGAACCGGGTCAGCAGGCGCGCGGCGTCCTTCGGCCGCCCCGCCAACGACGGAAGCGCCAGCGCGAGGCCCGCGAGGCCACCCAGCCACACCGCACCGGCACTGAGGTGGAGCGCGTCGGTCACGACGAGCAGCAGGGTGGGCTCGTAGGCGCGGGTGTGTCCCACGAGGGCCGGCGACCACACGGCCAGTGCCGTCGCCAGGTCGGCCGCCAGTGACGACCGGCCCGCACTCGCGGCCCGCCAGGCGATGCCCAGGCCGAGGGCCTGGAGCCCCAGCACCTGCAGGTCGTCCTGCACCAGGCCCGGGTCGAGGGACGCGGGGTCGAGCACGCCGCCCAGACCGGAGCCCAGCTGGTAGGCACCCGCGAGCGGGACGGCGAGCGCCGCCGCGGCCACCGCCACGAGCGCGCTGCCGCGCAGCACGCGGACCAGGCGCCGTCGTACCTCGTCGGACAGGCGCACTCCCCGCGCCGTCCACCCGACGAAGACCACGAGCCCGCCCGTGAGCAGCAGCGCGGCGTAGTCGACGCCGTGGACGACACCCTGCACGAGCGGCACCGCCCCGGGATCGGCCGGACCAGTCTGGGGCGGGACCACCTTCGGGCTGGGCGCACCCACGTGGAAGGTGAGGGAGCCGGCGATGGGGTGGCCGTCGGCCGAGACGACGCGCCAGGTGACCACGTACGTCCCGTCGTCGAGGTCGCCCGGGAGCTCGCCGGTGACGTCGACCCCCTTGGCGGAGGGCTCGACGTCGACGCGCCGGCCTTCGGCGTCGAAGGCGAGGAGGCCGTCGGGCACGAGCTGCACGGGCTCGTCGAAGGTGAAGGTCACCTCGCCCGGCGCCTCGGGCAGCACCGACCCCTCGGCGGGGTCGGTGCTGACGAGGGTGGCGTGCGCCGACGCCGGACCCGCCGGCCCGACCACCGCCAGGGCGGCGACCAGGACGGCGAGCAGGTACGCCGGCACACGCCGCACGGCTCAGGCCCGCTTGCCGCTGCGGGCGAGGGCGAGACCCCCGAGCGCGAGGCCGGCGACACCGGCGACGAGGCCGCCGACGGCGAGCCCGTTGCCATCACCGTCGTCGTCCGCGTCGGCACTGGCGTCGTCCGCGGACGCGCTCGCACCGTCGGCCTTCTCCTCGGACGCGCCATGGCCGTCCTCGCCGGTCGCCTCGGTGACGGTGAGGACCGGAGCCGGGCTCTCGAGCTCCTCGGGGTCCTGTCCCTCGGCGGCGGTCTCGGTCCAGCCGGTCTCGCCCTGCTGGCAGGTCTGGATCACCGGGAAGGCAAGGGTCTCCCCCGCGGCGTCGGGCAGCTGGACGGACAGCTCGACCGTGTCCCGGTAGCCGTCCTGGAGCGGCGTCTTGGCCGTGTAGACGACCTCGGCGACCCGCTCGGTGATCTCGTTCCCATGGGCGTCGGTGGCCGGCTCGGCGAGCTCCTCGCTCACCTTCTCGATCGTCCAGCCGGGGTTGACCGTGGGAGTGACCTGCGGGATCTCCTCGGGCATCTGGATGGCGAGCTTCGTCGTCGGCGAGCCCTCGCAGCCGTGACCCACGCTGAAGGTGAGGACGGCGTAGTCGCCGGCGGCGGTGGTGTTCGGCGTGACCGTGACGTGCGCGCTCGCCGCGCTGGCGGTCAGGGCGACGATGCCCAGGGAGGTGCCCAGTGCGGCGCTGGCGCCGAGAGTGGGCAGGGTGAAGCGACGGATCTGCATGGAATGTCTCTTTCGGATCGGTTGACTCGTGACGGACGGCAGCGCGAACGGCCTGCCTCCGGCTGGGGAGTCAGGCGATCGCGAGGGCGCTGGCCGGAGGCCCGCGGGTCGGCGCGAGGGCACGGTGCTCGCGGCCGCTCCGCGTCGGACGCGGCGCGCTGGGACGCAGCGCGCGCGGGCCCGGCAGCGGTACGACGCCCGGGTCGGTCCAGCGCAGCAGCACCTCGACCGCACGGCGCCGCAGCCCCCACATGAGGCCGGTCACCGCGGCGGCGGCGAGGTGCGCGGCGACCATGCCCGGCGTCAGGCCGAGGAAGGCCGACGTCGCGTGCTCATGGCCGGGATGGCCCGCCGGGGACAGCGCCACCAGCCAGCCGTGACCGACCACCTGCGCCGCGAGCAGCGCGGGCAGCACCACGCGGATGCTCGCCCGGTGGCGGAGCACGAGGCCACCGGCGGCGTACACGAGCAGACCGAAGGCCGCGAGCCACCAGGCCGACGGCACCTCGCCTCCCGCCGCACCGTGCGCCAGGACGAGCGCCGTGACGCTCTCCGCACCGCCCAGCGCCGCCGAGATCGCCACGCGGCGGCGCGGGGCTCGGCGGGCGGTCAGCACGGCACCATCTTGCCGGATGCGTGGTCGATGCCCCGGCGGGGTGGCTGGCTGGACGCCGTGCCCCTACGTCGCGGGGGCTGCGGGCGACGCTGCCCCGAGGTGGGGGTTGAGTCGTCGGTTCTAACCCGTCGAGTCGTCGGTTCTGACCCGTCGAGTCGTCGGTTCTGACCCGTCGAGTGGTCGGTTCTGACCCGCGGGTTGGGTGTTGTGTGCCTTCCGGGTTTGCTGGGTGCCAGGTCTGATTTTTCGATTGGCGTGGTTGCGCGCCGCTGTGGTTGAGCTGGTTGGCTGAACGCCGCATTTGGGCGTCAGGTCTCTGCCCGTCTGACCCCTGTGGTTGCGGTCGTGTCGGTCCGACTTTCGTCACGTCATGGTGCAGTGGTTGTTCACACCCTGCCGGACGGGTTTCGCCTGTCCCCAGGCGGGTTTTCTCCCGTTCGTTGTGTCGTAGGTCGGTGGGAGAATCCAGTCATGGATCTCGGGACCACGGCTCGTTCGACAGCAGTGCTGCTGTCCGAGCTGCGTGCGGGTGTCCAGGACCGTGAAGCCCTGGTTGTCCGGGAGTGGGTCGGGATCGTGGAGTGGGCCAGCCGCCACGTCGTGACCGGTCCGGAGGGTGCGGCGACGATCACGGAGGGCTACCTCGACACCGGGGTTCCGATCGCCGGCGAGGGTGCACCGTTGGTGTCGGAGTTCGCGCTCATGGAGCTGATCGCGGTGCTCGGCCGCTCACCCGATGGAGGGCGGGCGTACGTCGGGCGGGTGATCGAGTGCGCCTGGCGCCTACCGCACGTGTACGACGCGGTGGTCGCCGGGCGTCTGGCGCCGTGGCGCGCGGAGCGGATCGCCGAACGCACCCACGGCCTCAACTCCGAAGCCGCTGCCTTTGTGGACCGGCAGCTGTTCGACGCCACCGGTGTCGGCTGGGCCCAGCTCGACCGGCTCATCACCGAAGCCGTGCTGCGGTTCGACCCCGCCACCGCCGAAGCCGAACGAGCCAAGGCCGCCGACGGTCGACGGTTCGACATCGACCCCCACGTCGACGACCACGGCCTCGTGACGGTGTCCGGACTGTTGGACGCTGCGGACGGGCACGACCTCAACCTCGCGGTCGCACGCCGTGCCGAGGTCCTCGGCCGGCTCGGCGACCAGTCCTCGCTCGACGTACGCCGCTCCAAGGCCGCCGCGGAGCTCGCTCGTGCCGACCTCGCCCTCGATCTCCTCATCCCTGACCCCGACACCGGCGAGGTCGTCGCGACCGTGCCCGGGCGGAAGGTCGAGCTCAACGTCCACATCACCGACACCACCCTCACCGGAGACAACCCGGTCGGTCGGTGGGAACAGGGCGGCTGCCCGATCTCCTCCGAGCAGATCCGGGAATGGCTGCAGGCCCACGACACCACCATCACCGTCCGCCCCGTCATCGACCTGGCCGAGTACATCCCGGTCACGAGCTACGAGGTCCCCGACCGCCACAAGCGAGCCGTCGCCCTCAGGGATCACACCTGCCGCTTCCCGCACTGCACGCGCCCCGCCACCAAGTGCGATGTGGACCATGCCGTCCCGCACGGCCGCGGCGGGGTGACCTGCCCCTGCAACGAGGTCCCCCTCTGCCGACGCCACCACCGCGCCAAGACCCACTCAGCCTGGCGCTACGACACCCCGACCCCGGGCACCTATGTGTGGACCAGCCCGAACGGCCACGCCTTCCGCGTCGACCACCGCGGCACCCACCCGATTCACACCGCAGACCCGCCCGACGAGTAGCCACCCCGCCCCACACCCCGCGCGAACCCCCCTCGCGCGGGGACATCAGCACGTGGGCAGCGCTAGCCGCGCACCAGCACCCGCTCCATCGGCGCCAGCCTCGACGCCGGCGCCGACAGCGCCCGCAGGTGGATGTTCTGCAGCAGGCCGACGGCGAGCATGCCCGCGAACATCGACGAGCCGCCGTAGGACACGAACGGCAGCGGGACGCCGGTCACGGGCATGATGCCGAGGCACATGCCGATGTTCTGGAAGGCCTGGAAGCCGAACCAGCAGGCGATGCCGGCCGCGGCGATCCGGCCGAAGACGTCGTCGGTGCGGGTGGCGATGCGCAGGGCGCGCCAGAGCACGACGCCCAGGAGGACGACGACCAGCGCCGCCCCGGCCAGGCCGAGCTCCTCGCCAGCGACGGTGAACACGAAGTCCGTGTGCTGCTCCGGCACGAAGCCGGACTGGGTCTGCGAGCCCTGGAACAGTCCCTGTCCGAAGAGGCCGCCGTTGCCCACGGCGATCCGGGCCTGCTCCACGTTGTACCCCGCTCCGCGAGGGTCGAGGGCGGGGTTGGTGAACGCGAGGAAGCGGTCGACCTGGTACTCCTTGAGCATCCCGCTGGAGACGGCGAGTACGGCGGCGAGAGTCCCGCCACCTGCCAGGACGCCCAGCCAGCGACGGTGCGCGCCCGAGGCGGCGATGACGCCGAAGACGGTCGCGGTGAGCACGAGCATGGTGCCGAGGTCCGGCTGGGCCAGGATGAGCACGGCGGGTATGCCGGCGACCAGCAGCATGAGGAGCACGTCGCCCGTGCCGACCCGGTCCCGCCAGCGGCCCTCGCTCCGCTCGGCGACGACGAGGGCCATGCCGACGACGACCGCGAGCTTCGCCAGCTCCGAGGGCTGCAGGGACAGCCCGCCGATCATCAACCAGGAGCGCGACCCGTTGACCGTGGTGCCCATCACGAGCACCAGGACCAGGCCCACCACGGCGAGCAGGTAGCCGACCGGCGCGAGGATACGCACCCATCGGTGGTCGGTCGCGACCACGAGCGCCATCAGGCCGAGGCCGATCACCACGTTGACGACCTGCTTCACCACGAAGGCCCGGGTGTCACCGCCGGTCAGGTCGTCCCGCTCGAGGGTCGCCGACCAGATCAGCAGGCAGCCGAGCAGCGAGAGCGCGAGCACGGCGCCGAGGAGAGCCAGGTCGAGATCGCCCCACTGCAGCCGCCCGACCCGGCGCGAGGCCGTCGTACGGCGGGTGCTGGCCTGGATCCGGTTGCTCATCGGTCCTCCCCCTTCGCCCGGGCGGGGGGCAGGATCGAGCCGTCCTCACCGAAGGTCGGCAGCTGGGCCGGCGGCGTGACGCCGGGGATGGCGGCCTTGTCCGGCTTCACCTGGTCACCCTCGACGCCGTAGAGCGCCTCCCAGATGGCGCGGATGCCGTCACCGGTGGAGCCGGACCCGGTGCCGCCCTGGCTCATCATCATGACGACCACGTAGTCCTCGGAGTACGACGCGACCCAGCCGGTCGACTGCTTGCCGTAGACCTCCGCGGAGCCGGTCTTGGCACGGATCCTCACCCGGTCGAGCGGGAAGCCCTGGAGCTTCCAGTTCATGGTGCCGCGGGTGGCGACCCCCTGGAGGGCCTCGTCGACGTACCTCAGCACCGAGGCGGGGATCTTCAGCTTGCGCTCCCGCTTCGGCTCGATCTCCCGGATCACCTCGCCGTCCGGGGCGACGATGGCCTTGCCGACCCGGGGCTCCCACAACGTGCCGCCGTTGGCGATCGCGGCGTATCCGCGGGCCAGCTGGAGCGGCGTGACGATGGTGTCGCCCTGGCCGATGGCGAAGTTGGCGGCGTCCGGGAGCCGGTACTTCCAGCCCTCGACGCAGAACTCGCGCGCGAACTTGTAGACGAAGTCGGAGGTCTTGTCGTCCTGCGGCTTGTCGGCGATGCCGCAGTAGTAGTCCTTCATCGACTCGTAGTAGGCGCGCTTCCACTTCCGGTCGGCCACGCGGCCCGAGGCCTCGCCCGGCAGGTCGACGCCGGTGCGCTCGCCGAAGCCGAACCGCTCCGCCTGCTCCACGAGCGGGTCCTTGGCGTCCACGTCGTCGGGATCCGAGCCCAGCGTCTGCCAGAACTTCATGCCCACCTGGAAGAAGAAGGTGTTGCAGGAGACCTCGAGCGCGCGGGCGAACGTGATCGAGCCGTACGCCGACGACTCGTGGTTGTGGAACGCACGGTTGCCGATCTGCACCGCCGACGGGCAGCCCAGGACCGTGGCGGGCGAGTACCCGTGCGTGAGCGCCCCGACGGTCATGAACGGCTTCCAGGTCGAGCCCGGGGCGAACTGGCCCTGGAAGGCGCGCGCCAGCAGGGGCGTGCCCGCTGCCTCGGAGTAGAGCCGCTCGAGCTGCTTGTCGGTGATGCCGCCGACCCACAGCGACGGGTCGTACGTCGGCTGGCTGGCCATCGCGACGATCCGCCCGGTCTTCGCCTCCATCACCACGGCGGCACCGGAGTCGGCCTCGAAGTTGCGCTTGGTGACGGGGTCGCGGGTGCTGCGCTGCTTGGCGATCATCGCCGCGAGCTGCTCCTCGACCACGCTCTGCACCTTCGCGTCGATCGAGGTGACGAGCGTGTCCCCGGGCTGCGCCTCGAGCCCCGACACGTCGTCGCGGACCCGGCCCTTGGAGTCGACGGCCACCTGGTCGTAGCCCGGCTGCCCGCGCAGCCACTCGTCGTACTCCTTCTCGACGCCGGCGCGGCCGACCACGGAGGCGCCGTTGACCGAGCTGTCCCCCGCGTCCTCCGCCGACTCCAGCTCGTCCTTGGTGATCGGGCTGAGATAGCCCAGCACGTGCGCCGCGTTGATGCCGTACGGCGAGGGGTACTGCCGCACGCTCTGCTGGTCCACGACCACACCGGGGAAGTCCTCCGGCTGCTCGAGGATCCGCAGTGCCGCGCCCTCCTTCACGTCGAGCGCTACGGGCACCGGCTGGTAGGGCGAGCCGTTCCAGCACTCGCCGGCCACGGCGCCCGCGTCGCCGCACAGGAGCAGCTTGGCCTCGATCGCGGCGACGTCGAGGCCGATCGCGTCGCTGGTGCGGCGCACCAGCTCGGCGCGGTCGCCGGGCGACATCTTGCCCAGCAGGGTGCGGTCCATCGAGACCACCCAGGAGAGCCGGTTGGTCACCAGTGGGCGGCCCATCGCGTCGACGATCAGGCCGCGCTGCGGCTGGACCACGATCTCGCGCACCGACTGCGACGCCGCCTTTCCCTGGTAGCGCTCGCCGGAGACGACCTGCAGGTAGTAGAGCCGCACGCCGAGCGTGCCGAGCAGCGAGAAGACGAGGGTCTGGATGACGATCAGCCGGAGCCGGCTGCGGTGGGACGCCCCGGCGCTCACGTCCGGGCCCGCATCCGCTGGGTCGGGCGCGCCGCGGGGCGCGGCACGGCGTCGCCCGTGGTGCGGCCGAACAGCCACAGCGCTGCCGGGAGGACCACCAGCGCGGCCACCACGTCGAGGACCAGCGCCACCAGCGCGACCGGCAGCAGGTCGCCGACGCTGGCGCCGGAGTCGCGCAGCAGCACCCCCGTGAGCGCGAAGAGCGACGTGCCGACGAAGGAGCCGCCGGCGGCCGCGGCGAGCGCGAGGAACAGGGGCGGACGGCGCACGCCCTCCCGGGCGAAGCGGCTTCCGGCCGCCGCGTCCCCGGCGTGGTCGTGGACCAGCCGGCCGACGACGTACCCCACGGCCATCAGCGCCAGCGCCCAGCGTCCGGCGACGTGGTCCGCCGGTGGCGCGATGTCGAGGAGCAGCCCGGCCCAGAAGCCGGTGAGCGTGGCGAAGCGGGCGTCCGTGGCGAGAGCGGTCGCGACGACCGCCAGCAGCACCAGGTCGGGAACGACGCCGAGCCCGCCGACGTCCCACGCGAAGTGCGGGAGCACGGTGACCTGGAGCAGCAGCGCCACCAGGACCGCGAGCAGCACGGCGGTGAGGCGGCCGCGGCGGTTCACCGGAGGCTCCCGTCGGCCTCGATGACGCGGCCCGGGGTGCCGGAGGGCACCACGACGCCGACCAGGTCGAGGGCGGTGAAGTCGACGCCCGGAGTGATGACGGCCCGGTAGGCGGTCTCGCGCAGGGACTCGTAGACCTTGCCGACGGTGCCGATCGGGACGCCCGCGATGTACGGCGAGCCGCCCTCGCTTCCCCAGGTGACGATCTGCTGCCCGACCTTCGGCACGACCTTGCGGTCGGCCAGCTCCATCTCGAGCCGGTCGTCGGTGCCGAGGCTGCCGCGGCCGTGGACGAAGCCCAGCTCCATGTTGTCGCCGATCCGGCCGCCGACCGAGGAGGTGTCGTCGACGATGAGCAGGACGGTGGCGGTGTGCGCGGTCACGGCGGTGATCCGGCCGACCAGGCCCTCGCCGGCGACCACGGTCATGTCCGGGCGCAGGCCGGCGTCGGAGCCGGCGTCGAGGGTGACCGTGCTGGAGAACGACTGCGCGGGTCCGATCGCGATCACCCGGGCAGGCACCAGCGCGTAGCCGACGTCGCCCGCCATGGCCCGCAGCCCCTCGAGCTGTGCGAGGCGGTGCTCGTCGTAGCCGGCCTTCGCCAGCCGACCGCTCAGGTCGGCGTTCTCGGCCTCCAGCCGCGCGACGTCCTCGCGCAGGGAGCCGTTGGTGCGCAGGGCGTCCGGAAGGTCCACCAGGGGCCGCACCACCGTGGAGACGCCCGCCTGGACCGGGCCGACCACCTCGCCGACCACACGGCGGACCGGGTCGACGGGCGAGCCGTCCCCGCCGGCCTTGTCGACGACCATGAGCGCCGCGCAGGCCAGGACGAGAGCGACGACGAGCGAGCGGGGCGGGCGGCCCGCGTCGCGCTCGGGGTCGCGCGAGGCGCCGGTGCGGCGTACGGCGCTCGGCCGGCTGGTGGGCGGTCGGGTGTCGAGGGCCATGGTCGCTCAGAACCGCCGCTGGTTGGTGACGAGCACCTGCTGGAGGGCCTCGAACTCCTCGACGCAGCGGCCCGCACCCATCGCCACCGAGACCAGCGGGTCCTCGGCGACGTGGACGGGCATGCCCGTCTCGTGGCGGATGCGCTCGTCGAGGCCGCGCAGCAGCGCGCCCCCGCCGGTCAGCACGATGCCGCGGTCCATGATGTCCCCGGCCAGCTCGGGCGGGGTCTGGTCCAGCGTGACCCGGACGGCGTCGACGATGGCGTGCAGTGGCTCCTCCAGCGCGTGCCGGATGTCCGCGCTGCTGACCTCGACCGTGCGCGGCAGGCCGGTGACGAGATCGCGGCCGCGGACCTCGCCGTGCGGCTCGCCCGGACGCGGGAACGCCGAGCCGAGCGTGATCTTCACGTCCTCGGCGGTGCGCTCGCCGAGCATGACGCCGTGCTCCTTCTTCATCCACGCGACGATGGCTGCGTCGAGGTCGTCGCCGGCCGTGCGGATCGACAGGGAGGTGACGATGCCGCCGAGGGAGATCACGGCGACCTCCGTCGTCCCCCCGCCGACGTCGACGATCATGTTCCCGGTCGCCTCGTGCACGGGCAGGCCCGCGCCGATGGCCGCGGCCATGGGCTCCTCGACGACGTACACGCGGCGGGCGCCGGCCTGGTAGCCGGCCTCCTTGACCGCGCGCTGCTCGACCGGCGTGATCGAGCTCGGGACGCAGATGACCATGCGGGGCTTGGCGAACGAGCGCCTGTTGTGCACGCGCGCGATGAAGTGGCGCAGCATCTGCTCGGTCGCCTCGAAGTCGGCGATCACCCCGTCGCGCAGCGGGCGCAGGGCGGTGATGCTGTCCGGCGTCCGGCCCAGCATCTGCTTGGCCTGGTGGCCGACCGCGATCACCTCGCCGGTGCTGTCGTCGAGGGCGACCACGCTCGGCTCGTCGAGGAGGACGCCGCGGCGGCGGACGTAGACGAGCGTGTTGGCGGTGCCGAGGTCGACGGCCATGTCGCGGCCGATGATGGAGTTCGCCCTCACGCTTCCTCGCAAGACGTCACCGGACCGGTCGAGCGACAGGTCCGTCCGCGCGCGTCGGGGAAGCCGGCCCGCTCCCCCTGGCGGAGAAGTACGCCGGGGAGGCCGGCGAGCGCACGATCCGTCAGCCTCCGCTTGCGAGCGTAAGGAACGAGGAGCGTGCCATCGCGCAGGCTCGCCGGAGCGGCGCGGCGCGTCTCAGTAGCACCGGCCGCCCGAGGGGCAGGGCCGGCCGGCCCGTCAGGCCAGGCCCGGGAACCAGAGCGCGATCTCGCGCGCCGCGGACTCCGGCGAGTCCGAGCCGTGGACCAGGTTCTCCCGGTTGGACAGCGACAGGTCACCGCGGATGGTGCCGGGAGCGGCCTTGCGTCCGTCGGTGGCGCCGTTGAGCGCGCGGACGACCTCGATCGCCTCGTCGCCCTCGAGCACGAGGGCCACGAGCGGGCCGCTGGTCACGAAGGCGCGCAGCGGCGGGTAGAAGTCGCGCTCGACGTGCTCGGCGTAGTGGGCATCGGCCATCTCGGCGTCGATGTGGCGGTGCTCCATGGCGACGATGCTCAGCCCCTTGGCCTCGAAGCGCGCCAGCACGGTGCCGACCAGGCCGCGGCGGACCGCGTCGGGCTTGAGGAGGACGAGAGTGCGTTGGGTCACGTGCGCGACCCTAGGCCATCGTCCTCAGCGTCGGTCCAGCGACCGGGCGATGACCTTGTTGGCGGAGCGCTGGAAGCCGCGCACGATGGCGTCGAGGGTCAGCCTGCGCAGGGTGCTGATCGTCGCCTCGAGCTGCTCGGCGTCCTCGCGCGAGTGGTGCGCGCGCTCCCGGCGCCACGGCTCGACGACCTCGTCGTGCAGCACCGCGGTCAGCTCCTCGGCGAGGGCGGTCATGTGCCGCTCGATGGCGTCGCCGGCCGCCCGCATGCCGGCGACCGGGATGTCGACCTGCAGCAGCTCGACGGCCACGTCGAAGCCGTGGACCGGCGTGTAGCGCACCGTGCCGCGATCGTCCGCGGCCCGGCGCAGCAGGCCGAACTCCTCGATCAGCGTCACCTCCTCGTCGGTGAGCTTGCGGCCGGCGTGCTGGTCGAGCTGACGCCGGGTCAGCTCCTGCGGCTCCCCCACCGTCCACGACGTGAGCATCGCCCGCTGCACGGCGAGGTCCTCGACCCCCGCGTCGGCCGGGAGCGAGGCGAGATATCTCTCGATCGCCTGCAGCGTGAAGCCGTGTCCCTGGAGCGCCCGGATCATCTCCAGGCGGGCCAGGTGCGTGTCGTCGTACCACGCCATGCGGCCGCGGCGGGCCGGCGGCGGCAGCAGGCCGAGGCTGGCGTAGTAGCGCGTGGTCCGCACGGTCAGCCCGGCGGCCGCGGCCAGCTCGTCGATGGTGCGCAAGGACCCGCCGTCCTCGGCCTCGGGCGCCGAGTCGACCCGCGCTGCAGTGCTCATGACTGTCACAGTACGACTGTCATTTGATGCATGCAACGCGCGCCGGTCGGCAGGGGTTGACGTGGATCACATCGGCGTGGACAGTACGTCTGTAACAGTTCTACTGTCATCGTGCCCGCTCCCGGGCACGTTCGTCGAGGGGAGGCCCATGCCGGTCCACACCGCACCGCGGCCCCTCCCGGCCCTGGCCCGGCCCGTGGCCGAGGCGCTCGCGATGGTGCGCTTCGCCCGGAAGGTGTTCGCGGCCGGCGCCTCGTCGATCGCGGGTGGGCGCTTCCCGGTCGCGGAGAGCGTGGTGCAGACCTGGTACGCGATCCGGGTCTGCACGCTGCCGGCGCTCGCCGTGTCCATCCCGTTCGGGATCATCCTCGCGCTGCAGGTCGGCGTGCTGGCCCAGGAGGTCGGCGCCGTGTCGTTCACCGGTGCGGGCAACACGCTCGCGGTGGTGCGCCAGGCCTCGCCGATCATCACGGCCCTGATGCTCTCCGGCGTCGCCGGCTCCGCGATCTGCGCCGACCTCGGTGCCCGTCGCATCCGCGAGGAGATCGACGCCATGGAGGTGATGGGGCTGCCCGTGGTGGAGCGGCTGGTCGTGCCCCGCATGGTCGCGATCGTGATCGTCGCGATCCTCCTCAACGGCGTGGTCATGTTCTTCACGATCCTCACGACGCTGTCGATCAGCGTCGTGCTCCAGGACCTCCCTCCGGGCAGCTACCTGGCATCGGTGACGACGCTCGCGCAGCTCTCCGACCTGTGGCTCTCCCTCACCAAGGCCGCGATCTTCGCGGTGATCTGCGCCGTCGTGGCTTCGTACAAGGGACTCGGCGCGCAGCGGGGCCCCACCGGCGTGGGCGAGGCGGTCACCAGCTCGGTCGTCACCAACTTCATCCTCCTGTTCGCCGCCAACTTCGCGATCTCCCAGGTCCACAGCACCTTCGCCGGAGGGCCGATCGGATGACGCCGACGCAGGCCCGGGCGGCGGTGCCCTCCGCCGCGCCACGTGGGATCGACCCGCTCGAGGTCGTCGACCGGACGGTGACGCGACCGCTCGCGGGGATCGGGCTCCAGCTCGTGCTGGCCTGGCGCGCGGTCGCGGCCCTCCCCCTGGCCGTGACCCGCTACCGCGGCGAGGTCGCCCGCATCCTGGCCGAGGTCACCCTGGGCTCGGGCATCTTCATCGTCGGCGGCGGTGTCGTCGGCGTCGTCCTCCTGCTGTCGACGCTGACCGGCACGGAGGTCGGGCTCGAGGGCTACCAGGGGCTCGACGTGATCGGGCTGGCCCCGCTGACCGGCTTCATCTCAGGCTACGCCAACACCCGCGAGCTGGCCCCCATGGTCGCCGCTCTCGGCTTCGCCGCGCGCATCGGGTGCGGCTTCACCTCACGACTCGGTGCGATGCGGATCAGCGAGGAGATCGACGCCCTGGAGTCGATGGCGATCCACCCGATCCCCTACCTCGTGAGCACGCGGCTGGTGGCCGCCTGGATCGTGGTGCTCCCGCTCTACCTTGTCGGCCTGGTCGGCACCTATGTCGCGACCGACCTGATGGTGACCACCTTCTACGGCCAGTCCGCAGGCACCTACGACCACTACTTCCAGACCTTCGTCGCGCCCATCGACGTGGTGTACTCGGGGATCAAGGTCGTGGTCCTGACGACCGTGGTCACCCTCATCCACTGCTACCACGGCTTCACCGCGTCCGGCGGCCCGGAGGGCGTCGGCCGCGCCACCGGCCGGGCGATCCGGTCGAGCATCATCGCGCTCACGGTCGTCGACATCATCCTCACGCTCATCCTCTGGGGCGCCGACCAGCAGGTGCAGATCTCCGGATGAGCGAGCTGCTGTTCCCGCACACCCGGCTCGATGCCGGGGTCCTGCGCCTGCGCCTGGCCGCGGTCGGGCTCGTCGGCGGCCTGCTGCTCGCGCTCGTCCTCGGCATCCTCGGCCTGAAGACCCTCGGCGTGCTCAGCGGCGACGTCCGGCTCACCGTCCAGCTCCCGACCGTCGGCGACACGCTCGGCATCAACTCCGACGTGAAGTTCAACGGGCTCCGTGTGGGGCGGGTGGTCGAGGTCCGCCCGACCGCCGAGCGGGGCGCGGCCGGGTGGGACGGGCCCAGTGCCGAGGTGCTCGTGCAGCGCGAGCACGCCGGCCTGATCCCGGCCGCGGTCGCCGCCCGGGTCCTGCCCGGCACGCTCTTCGGCAACGAGTACGTCGACCTGGTCCCCGCCGCGACGGCCGCTGCCCCGACGCACCTCGCCGCCGACGCCCATCTCACCGACGGTGACGTCGTGCCCGCCGACACGTCCGCGCCGACCCTGCGCCTGATGGACACCTTCACCGCGACCCAACGGCTGCTCGCCGCGATCGACCCGGCGCAGTGGGACGTCGCGCTGTCGCAGCTGGCCGCAGCGCTCGACGGCCGGGGAGCCGACCTGGGTCGGATGGTCCGCGAGGGCGACGCCCTCCTCGCCCGATGGACCGACCTGCAGCCGCAGCTGCGACGGGACCTGGACCTGCTCACCGCCGACCTCGACCTGGCCGCCGACATCGAGCCCGCGCTGGTGCAGGCGCTCGAGAACAGCCGCCCACTGGCGCGGACCCTGGCCGCGCGGCAGGAGGAGACCGCGGCGCTGCTGCAGGCGGTGCCCCACACGCTCGACGGCGAGGACGGGGTCACCGCGTTCCTGCGGGCCCACGGCGGCGACGTCGCGCGCCTGCTCAACGCGACCGCCGCGACCCTCGAGGCGTTCGCCGAGCGGCACCCGGCCTTCGCGAGGCTGCTGGAGAAGGTCCCGCCCCTCCTGCGCAACGGCGCCGCCGCGGTGAAGGGCGGCAACATCCAGATGGAGGGCGTCATCTCCCCCGCTCTCGTCGACGCGTACGACGGGGGCGACTGTCCCGCGTACCGCGGACTGGCCGGACCGTGCGCGGGAGGCTCGCGATGAGCCGGCAGCTGCGCGACCTCGCCCGGGTGAAGGGCCCGCTGGCCGGGGTGGTGGCCTTCACCGCCCTCGCGCTGGTGCTGACCGCGACGGTCGCGGGCACCCTCTCCCACGCCCATCGGGGGGACGCGATCGAGGTGACGGCGCTCTTCCGGGACGCGACCGGGCTGCGCGTCGGGGACGACGTGCGGATGGCGGGCGTGCGGATCGGCCGGGTCACGGGCACGCGCGTGGGGACGGGCGACGAGCGCGGAATGGCCGTGGTCACCCTCGCCGTCGACGCCGACCAGCGCCTCCACGACGACGTCGTCGTGTCCATCGACTACCTCAACCTGATGGGCCAGCGCTACGTCGCCATCGGTCGTCCCGGCGGCGATGGCGAGGCCGCACGGCTGCGCGACGGCGCCACCATCCCCGAGAGCCGCACACGCACGGCGCTCGACCTGACCGCGATGTTCAACGCCTTCAAGCCGGTCTTCGACCTGCTCGAGCCGGCGGCCGTCAACCAGCTCGCGACCAACATCGTGCAGGTGCTGCAGGGTCAGGGCCCCACGCTGGAGCACCTGCTCGACCAGACCGCGGAGCTCACCGGCGGGCTGGTCGACCGCGACGCCACCCTCGCCCAGGTCGTCGACAACGTGAACCTGGTGCTGAGGACGACCGAGGAGCACCGCGAGGAGATCAGCGCACTCCTCGAGGGCGTGGACTCCTTGACGACCGGCCTCGCGAAGGACCGGGACCGCATCGCCGCCAGCCTCGACTCGATCGCCCGGCTCACCGACACCACAGCCCAGCTGGTCGAGGACGCCCGCCCAGGTCTCGAGGAGGTCTCGACGCTCAGCCAGCCATGGCTGCGCTGGCTCGCGCAGCGCGAGGACCTCCTCGCCCGGACGGGCGCGGCGCTCCCCCAGCAGCTGCAGGTCTACCTGCGCACCCTCGGCTACGGGAGCTATCTCAACGTCTACGTCTGCACGAACGTCGCTCGGATCAAGGGCCTCCCCCTGGCCGTCGACCTCGGCGTCGCCGGCGACCGGCACACCGCGAGGTGCCGATGAGGACCCGGACCCCGCCCTGGCGGCGGCTTCCCTGGCCGGTCCGCCTCGCGGTCGTGGGGGCACTCGCCGGGCTCGTGCTGCTGGGCCTGCGCACCGTCCTGGCCGCCGCCCCCGACTACCACGTCCGCCTGCGCCACGCCGCCGGCCTCTCCGCCGGCGACGACGTCCGCGTGGCCGGTCTCACCGTGGGCCAGGTGCGCACGGTCGAGGCCGAGCGCGACCAGGTCGACGTCGCGTTCTCCCTGGACCGGTCTCCCGCGGAGCTCGGCATCACCGCGGACAGCACGGTGCAGGTGAAGCTCCTCTCCATCCTCGGCGAGCGCTTCCTGGCGCTGACGCCGGGGGCGGGCGAGGTTCTGGCGGACGGGGGCACGATCCCCGTGGAGCGCGCGGTCGACCCGTACACGATCGAGGAGTTCTGGCTCGAGAGCACACCGCAGGTCCAGGCACTCGACCTCGCGCGGATCCAGGGCGCGATCGACACCCTCGCCACCGACCTGGCCGTCGAGCCCAGCCGGCTGCGTGACGCCCTGGACGGCATCGCGGGAGTCTCCGCCATCGCGAACCGGCGCGAGCAGCAGCTCGACGACCTGCTCTCCTCCACCCGGGCGGTGACCGACCTTGTCCTGTCCCAGACCGAGCAGCTGGACGACATCATGGGCAACGGCGCCAAGGTCATGCTGATGGTGCAGGAGCGACGCGAGACGTTGCGCGCCCTGCTGGACGACGCCCACCGCTTCGTCATCGGGATGACGAGGCTGGTGCGGACGACGGCACCGCACCTGCGACCGATGCTGCGCGACCTGCGCACGGTGCTGCGCGTGTTCGAGGAGCACACGGCCGACCTCGAGGAGACGATGCGGCTGGCGGGTCCGACGATGCGGGTGTTCACCAACGCCACCGGCGACGGCCCCTGGCTCGGCGTCAACGCACCGTGGGCGATCTTCCCCGACGACCTCGTGTGCGCCCTCGTCGTCGCGGAGGACTGCCGATGAGCAGCCGCCGACTGCTCCTGGTCGGCACGGGCGTGCTGCTCGTGGCGGTGGTCCTCGGCGGCGTGCGCCTCGGCGGGTGGCTCGGCGGCGACGACGACGCCATGGTCGTGACCGCCGACTTCGCCGACACCACCGGGGTCTACGTCGGCAACGACGTGACCTATCTCGGCGTGCCGGTCGGCGAGATCGTGGCCGTGGAGCCCCACGGCACGACGATGCGCGTCGTCATGCACCTCGAACGCGGCACCGAGCTCCCCCGCGACGCCGGAGCGCAGATCCTTCAGGGCTCGCTGGTGACCGACCGGTTCGTCGAGCTCGGGCCCGCCTACGCCGGCGGACCGCGGCTGCGTCCGGGCGCGCACATCGCCGCGACCCACACCCGCTCGCCCGCCAACGTCGACGCGGTCGCCGCGGCGATCGACGACCTGGTGGTGGCGCTCAACGCCGCCGAGGACGGCGGCCATGCGGGCATCGGCGAGGCGTTGGACACGGCGGCCGCGACGCTGGAGGGCAACGGTGCGCACCTGCGCCGTGCCCTCTCGGAGAGCCGGGACGCGCTGGCGATGCTCAACGCGAAGGACGAGGACCTGACCGCGGTCACCGCCAACCTCGGCGCGCTCGTCGACGTCCTCGCCGAGCGCGACGCGACCATCCGCGGCTTCACCCGCGCCACGGCCGACACGACGGCCCTGGTCGCCGACCAGTCCGACGAGCTGGCCGCGACCCTCGGCAGCCTCGACGAGCTGACCCGGCTGATGAACCGCTTCCTGCGCGACAACGGCGCCGTGATCGGCGACGACCTGGCCGGGCTCGCGCAGGTGGTCGCCACCGTGCAGAGCCACCAGGACTCGCTGGAGGAGGCGTTCGACACGATGCCGACGATGGCGGAGAACTTCGCGCGCGCCTACGACTGGGACCTCGGCCGCCTGCGGGTGCAGTTCTCCTTCGGTGTCGGTCCCTTCGCCGCCGCCTTCCGCGACCACACCTGCCAGGTGTTCGGCCAGGCGCTCGCCGGCCAGGTGGGCTCGGACGTGTGCCGGCTGATCTTCAACCCGTCCGGGACGGGCCTGCTGGACCCGATCCTCGACGGCCTCTACGACGGCCTCCCCGGGGGGTTCCCGTGACCCGCGTCCCTGCCTCCCGGCGCCTCGCGGCGGCCATGGCGACGCTCGTAGGCCTGGCCTCGACGACGGCCGCCTGCGGGCTCAGCCTGGAGAGCGTCCCCCTGCCCGGGCTCGTCGACGGCCCGACGTACCCGCTGACCGTCGAGTTCGCCGACGCCCTGAACCTCCCGGTCGACGCCCCCGTCAAGCTCGACGGGGCGACCGTCGGCCAGGTGAGCGCGATCGAGGCGGGCGACTACGTGGCCGAGGTCGAGCTCGCCCTGTCGACGTCCGTGCGGCTGCGCGACACGACGACCGCAGAGATCCGGCTGACCTCGCCCATGGGCACCGCGTTCGTCCAGGTGTTCCCGGGCGCGGAGGGGAAGGTCCTGCCGGAGGGCGCGGTGCTCCCGGCGACCGTCACCGGTACGGCGCCCGACGTGACCGACCTGCTCTCCGCGCTCTCGACCGTGGTGACCGGCGGCAGCTTCGCGGACATCTCGACGATCATCGACCAGCTCAACGTGGCCCTGAGCCACAACACGGAGAGCGTGCAGAGCCTGCTGGCCCGGCTCGACGTCGCCGTGACCGACCTCAACGGCCAGTGGCCCCGGCTCGACCGGCTCACCGCGGCGCTCGACCGGCTCACGACCCGCGTCGCCCGCGACCTGCCCGCGATCACCTCCTCCCTGACCGACGTGACCGACCTGGTGCGGGCCCTGGACCGGCAGCGCGACGACCTCGTCCTCGCCATGGAGTCGCTGAGCCGCTTCGACGTCGTCGCCACCCCGCTGACCCGCGCGGTCCGGGCGGACCTCCTCGCCCAGCTCGACGACATGCGTCCGGTGGTCCGGACGCTGCTCGACCGGAGGAGCGACGTCGAAGGGGTGATGGAGGGCCTGATCGCGTTCGCGTCGGGCAGCGACGAGGCCGCGCCCGGCGACTACGCGAACTTCGACCTGACCTTCCTGCTGGACCTCGACGCCCTCGTGCACGTCGTCGGCGGCGAGGGCGGTCCGATCCCCGGTGCGCCGACGCGCCGAGGAGGCCAGCAGTGAGGCCGGGCGTCGAGCTCAGCGACAAGGCGCGCCGGGCGGCGGAGCGGGTCTCCAGCGCCGGCATGTGGCGACGCCGGATCCGCACCGCGCAGGCGCTGATCCTGGTGATCCTCGTGCTCGGCGTGCTGTACGTCGCCGACACGGTGGTCGGCGGGTCGCTCTTCCACGACCCACGGCGCCTCCGTGTCGAGCTGCCCCAGGCCGCGGGCCTCCACGAGGGATCCGTGGTCACCTACCGCGGCCAGCGGATCGGGGAGGTGAGCGCCGTCCGGCTCGGGGACGCGCCCGGCGTGGGCGCCGTCGCCGAGCTCGAGATCGACGCGGACGTGGACATCCCCGTGGACTCGGCGATGGAGGTCCACAACCTCTCCGCCGTGGGCGAGCAGTACCTCGACGTGCTGCCGAGGACGGCTGGAGGCCCCTTCCTGGCCGACGGCGCCACGGTGCCGGTGGCCGACCTCAGCGTGCCGGTGACGGTGCCCGACGTGCTGGCCCACGCGCAGTCGCTCATGGGCAGCCTGGACCTCGCCGACATCCGCACCATCGCCGACGAGACCGCGGCGATCTTCGGCAACAGCGACGAGGACGTCGACCTGCGCGCCCTCGCGATCGAGTTCGAGACCGCCTTCGCGATGCTGCGACGTCTCGAGCCCCGGCTGACGGAGCTGCTCGTCGAGGCCGAGCGCCCGCTGGCGACCCTGCACGACCTGGATCCCGAGGTCCGCCAGGTCTCGCGTGACCTCGAGCGGATCACGGCCGCCATCGCCGGCTCGGCCCCGGACATCCGTCGTACGGTCAGCACCGCCATCGACCTGGTCCCCCGCCTGCAGCGCTTCTGGCACGACCTGTCGCCGCAGCTGCGCCGGCTGCTCGCCAAGGGCGTGCCGCTCACCGACATGGCCGCCCGCCACCTGCGCGGTCTGCACCACTGGCTGGACTGGGTGCCGCTGCAGGCGGACGTCATGGCCGGCAGCACCCGCGACGGGAGCGGCCGCGTGCTCCTCGTCCCGCGCGTGCTGAAGAACTGCGTCTACGACCGGTCGGTCCAGCGCGACATCCAGGACCTCGACCGCCGGACCCCCGTGACCCACGTGCGGTGCACCGACCCGCCCGCCGGGACCCAGGGCCGCGGCTCCGCGAACGTACCCCAGCAGTGACCCCCACCCGAGAGGAAGACCCGATGAGCACCGACACCCTGGCGGTCCGCGCCGAGATCGAGGAGGAGATCGCCGGCCTGACCCTGCCTGCCGCCCTTGCCCGCACCGTCGACGCCGAGGGCGAGGCCCCGGCGTACTCCGACAAGGTGGGCATCGATCTCTCGGCCGGCTACGCGCCCGGCTGGCGCACGGTCTCGTGGACCGAGCTGCGCGAGCGGGCGCTCGACGTCGCCGGCGCCCTGATGTCCGTCGGCGTCGCGCCCGGCGACCGGGTGGCGCTGATGGCGAGCAACCGGATCGAGCACGTCGTCGCCGACCTCGGCGCCGTGCACGCGGCAGCGGTCTCGATGTCGGTCTACAACACGCTCTCCCCCGACCAGGTCGCCTACGTCGCCGGGCACGCCGAGCCCACGGTCGTCGTTCTCGAGAGCACCGACCACCTCGCGCGCTGGGAGCGGGCGCTGGCGGAGAGCACCTCGATCCGGGCCGTCGTCGTGGTCGACGCCGAGCCGCCCGCGCAGGACGAGCGCTTCCACACCTGGGACGCCTTCCTCGCCGCCGGGGCCGACTGGCGCACCGCCCACGGCGCGGAGCTCGAGGCCCGCACGGCCGGGATCTCGCCGGACGACCCGCTGACGATCCTCTACACCTCGGGCACGACCGGGAACCCCAAGGGCGTCGTGCTGACCCACCATGCGGTGCTCTACGAGTGCGCCTGCTCGCTGCGGGTCGCCGCACCGACCCAGCACAACGAGTTCATCTCCTACCTGCCGTTCGCCCACATCGCCGAGCGGACGCTCGGGATGTACATCCCTCAGGTCAACGGCGCCCATATCCACCTGGTCGCCGACCCCGCGCTGCTCCTGGGGGCCCTCGGCGAGGTGCGTCCCACGCGCTTCTTCGGGGTGCCGCGGGTCTGGGAGAAGATCAAGACCGGCATCGCGGCCAAGCTCGCGGCCGAGACCGACCCGGAGCGCAAGGCCCAGGTGGAGGGCGCCCTCGCCGTCGGCCTGGAGTACGTCGAGGCGCAGCAGTCCGGCGGGACGGTGTCCGCCGAGCTCGAGGCTCGCTTCCAGGCGGCCGACGCCGGGCTGCTGTCGCTCCTGCGGGCGCTCCTCGGCCTGGACCGCTGCGAGTGGGCGGCCTCGGCGGCGGCGCCGATGCCGCTGGAGGTCGCGCGCTTCTTCGCCGGCCTGGGCATGCGCATCTACGACGTCTACGGGATGACCGAGACCTGTGCCGCCGTGACCGCCTGCGGGCCGGAGCAGTTCCGGCTCGGCACGGTGGGACGAGCGCTGCCAGGCATCGAGATCACCCTCGCGGAGGACGGCGAGATCCTGGCCCGCGGCCCGGTCGCCTCGCAGGGCTACTACCGGCAGGAGGACGCGACGGCCGCGCTGATCGACGCCGACGGCTGGGTCCACACGGGCGACATCGGCGAGCTGGACGACGACGGCTTCCTCAAGGTGGTCGACCGGAAGAAGGAGATGATCATCACCTCGTCCGGCAAGAACATCGCGCCGTCCAACATCGAGAACTACCTCAAGGAGAGCCCGATCGTCGGCCACGCGCTGGTGTTCGGGGAGGGTCGCCCGTACGTCGTCGCCGTGCTCACGCTCGACGCCGAGATCGCTCCCCTGGTCGCCGCCCAGCTGGGGATCCCCTCCGGCATCTCGCTCGCCGAGCTCGCTCAGCACCCCGCGATGCTCGCGGTCGCCCAGCAGGCGGTCGACGCCGCCAACGAGCGGCTGTCCCGGCCCGAGCAGGTCAAGGCCTGGGAGCTGCTGCCGGTCGAGTGGACCGCCGAGTCCGAGGAGCTCACCCCGACGCTCAAGCTCAAGCGCCGCGTCGTCCACGCCAAGTACGCCGACGTCCTGGAGAGGCTCTACGCATGAGCACGCTCGCCGCACCTGCCCCGGCCCTCACCGCCCGGCCGGGGTGGGTCACCGACGAGCGGATCGCGCAGTGGTGCCGCTGGGTCTTCCGGGACCCGGCCGGCACGGCGAGCAGCACCGCCGTGGCGCCGTACGACGGACGGCCGACCGCGGAGGTGCCCGTCTCCAGCGCCCACGACGTCGTCGATGCCGTCGCCAGTGCGCGCCAGGCCCAGCACCGCTGGGCGCTGCTGCCGTGGGGCACCCGCGCCCAGGTCGTACTGCGCTTCCACGACCTGCTCCTGGAGCGGCAGGACGAGGTCATCGACCTGATCCAGTGGGAGATGGGCAAGGCCAGGTTCAGCGCCTGGCAGGAGATCCTCCAGGTCGCCACCATCGCCCGGCACTACGCCCGACACGGCCACCGCTACCTCGTCGACCACAAGGTCCGCGGCGCGATCCCCGGGCTGACCAAGGTCCGCGAGGTCCGGGTCCCGAAGGGCGTGGTCGGGGTGATCTCGCCGTGGAACTACCCGCTCTACCTGGCGGTCGGGGACGTCCTGCCCGCCCTCCTGGCGGGCAACGGCGTCGTCAGCAAGGCCGACTCGCAGACGCCGCTGACGTTGTTGTGGACCCGGGCGCTGCTGGCCGAGGCCGGGCTGCCCCGCGACATCTGGCACGTCGTCGTCGGTCCCGGGTCGGTGGTCGGGGACGCGCTCATCGGCGCGCCGGACGCCCCCGGCACCGGGGTGGACCACCTCTGCTTCACCGGGTCCACGCAGACGGGCCGGCGGGTGGGGCGCCGAGCGGGCGAGATGCTCATCGCCGCGTCCTTGGAGCTCGGCGGCAAGAACCCGCTCGTGGTCCTCGCCGACGCCGACGTACCGAAGGCCGCCGCCGGGTGTGTCGCCGCGGCCTTCGCCAACACCGGGCAGATGTGCATCCACATCGAGCGGGTGATCGTGCACGAGGACGTGTACGACGAGTTCCGCTCGGCCCTCGTGGCCGCCACGGAGGCGCTGCGGCTGGGGCAGACCTACGACTACACCGTCGACGTCGGGTCCCTGGCCTCGCCGGCGCAGCTGGAGGCGGTGACCTCGCACATCGCGTCGGCCGTGGCGGCGGGCGCCACGGTGCTGACCGGTGGCCGGGCACGCCCCGACCTCGGCCCCCTGGTCCACGAGCCGACCGTGCTCGAGGGCGTCACCGCGGACATGCCGGTGTGCCTGGAGGAGACCTTCGGACCGGTGATCTCGCTGTACCCGGTCGCCACCGACGAGGACGCCGTCGCCAAGGCGAACGAGGGGCGCTACGGGCTCTCCGCGAGCATCTGGTCGCGCGACACCGCCGCCGCGGAGCGGCTCGCCACCCGGATCCGGGCGGGCTCGGTCAACGTCAACGACGGGGCCGCCGCGGCCGCCGGGTCGATCGAGGCCGGGATGGGGGGCATGGGCGACAGCGGCCTCGGCCGACGCCACGGGGCCGAGGGCATCCGGAAGTACACCGAGTCGCAGACGGTGGCCACCCAACGGCTGATGCCGCTCGGGCCGCCGCCCGGCATGGCGCTGGAGAGGTTCGTGGGCCTCGGCAACGCCCAGCTGCGCCTGCTCAGGAGGCTGCGGGTGCGCTGACCTCCGCGAGGAGTGCAGGCGCGAGGTCGCCCTTCGAGGCGACCTCGACCTGCGTCAGCCCCAGCCAGCCGGCGAGCCGCTCGAGCTCGAGGGCGAGCTCGGCGGCGGTCTCGGCCGGGGCGTGCGGCTCGGACCAGGCGGACTGCACGAGCAGGCGGCCCGTGAGCCGGTCCGCCTTGAGGTCGACCCGCCCGACGATCCGGTCGCCGAGGAGGAAGGGCAGCACGTAGTAGCCGTGCACCCGCCGCGCGGCCGGCGTGTAGATCTCGATCCGGTAGAAGAAGTCGAACAGCGCCTCCGCCCGGTCTCGCTCCCACACGACCGGGTCGAAGGGGCTCAGCAGCGCGCGGGCAGCCACCCGCCGCGGCAGCCGGGCCTCGCGGTGCAGGTACGCCGGGCGCCGCCAGCCCTCGACCGTGACCGGCTCGAGCTCGCCGGCCGCGACGAGCTCGGCGATCGCCGTGCGTGCCTCGCCGACCCGGATCCGGTAGTAGTCGGCCAGGCACTGGGCGGACGCGACGCCATGGGAGCGCGCGGCACGACGGACGAGCTCGACGTGGGCCTCCGCGGCGGTGAGGGGCGCAGCAGCCAGGACCGTCGCCGGCAGGACCCGCTCGGGCAGGTCGTAGCGGATCTCGAACTGGCTGTTCCGCCCGGCGATCGCCAGCTCGCCGGTCATGTAGAGGTGGTCGAGCATCCGCCGGGTGCGTGACCAGTTCCAGCCCCAGTGGTCCTTCGCTCGCGGCAGCCCGTCGTCCAGCTCGCGGGCGGTGCTGGCGCCCCGGTCGGCGATCTCGGCGAGGAGTGCCGCCTCGAGCCCGTCGCCCTCCTCGACGGTGAACCACTTGCCGCGCCGGGCGCGGTAGTCGTCCATCCGGTGCCGCATCGCCGGCCAGAGCTCGACGGGCATGAAGGCCTGGACGTGCGCCCAGTACTCCACCACCCGGCGGCTGCGCCCGCTCGCCGCCCGCCGCAGCAGGTCGACGTCGTAGGGACCCATCCGGGAGTAGAGCGGCATGAAGTGCGCGCGTTGCAGCACGTTGACGCTGTCGACCTGGAGGACGCCGGTGCGCGCAAGCGTGCGGTCGAACGTGCGCAGGGTCGGCACGGCGTGCGCCGGGTCGAGGAAGCCCTGCGCCGCCAGCGCGATCCGGCGAGCCTGGGCGCGTGAGAGGGACTGGGTGCTGCTCACGCCCCGAGCCTAGGCAGGCCCGCCGACACCGTCGGCAGGGCTAGTCCAGCTCGACCAGCTTGGCCCGCACGGCGTACATGACGGCCTCCATCCGCGAGTGGAGCTGCAGCTTCTCGAGGATGTTGCGGACGTGGTTCTTCACGGTGTTCTCGCTGATCGCCAGCTGCGCAGCGACGTCGCGGTTGCTGAGTCCCCGGGCCACGAACCGCAGCACCTCGAGCTCACGGTCGGTGAGCTTGAGGGCCGGGCCGGCGGTGCGCTCGGGCTTGGACATCGTCTTGAACTCGTCGATGAGCTTGGCGGCCATCGACGGGCTGATCAGCGACTGGCCGTCGGCGACCACGCGGATGCCCTGGGCCACCTCCTCGATGGAGGAGTCCTTGAGGAGGTAGCCCGAGGCACCGCTCTTGACGGCCTCGTAGAGGTCGGCCTCGTCGTCGGACATCGTCAGCATGATGATCTTCGTCATCGGGACGGCCTCCTTGATGGCGACGCAGGCCTCGATGCCCGACTGCTGGGGCATGCGCACGTCCAGCAGGACGACGTCCGGGACGCTGCTGATCGCGAGCGCGACCCCGTCGACGCCGTTGCTGGCCTCGCCGACGACCTCGATGCCGTCCTCGATGCCGAGCAGCATCGTCAGCCCACGCCGGAACAGCTCCTGGTCGTCGACCACCACCACACGTACCGGCTCGCTCACGGGCTGCCCCGCCGCGGTCGCCGGGGAAGTCCCGTCCGCCACCTGGGCATCATGGCATGACCTCCGGTGTGGGTGCGGGTCCAGTTCGGCTCAGCACCGGTACCCCGTCTCCCCCGCCTCAGCCTTCGGCGCCTCCGGTGTCCGCGCCGAGGTCCAAGGAGATGACCCCGTAGTCGTAGCCGCGGCGCCGGTAGACGACGGCCGGACGCTCGCTCTCCTTGTCCACGAAGAGGTAGAAGTCGTGGCCGACCAGCTCCATCTCGTAGAGCGCCTGGTCGAGGGTCATCGGGCTGGCGGGGTGGGTCTTCTCGCGCACCACGAGCGGTCCGTCGCCGGTGACCGTGATGGGGCCGACCTGGCGCTCGATCGCGACATCGTCCTCGGCCTCCTCGACCACGGTCGCGGTCACCCCGGAGAGCGCCTTGCCCACGGAGACGGGGGTACGACGCCCGCGGTGCACCCGCCGCCGGTCGGCGGCCTTGCGCATCTGGGCCGCCATCTTGTCCAGCGCCAGGTCGAGCGCGGCCATCTTGTCGTCCGCCGCGGCCTCCGCCCGGATGACCGGTCCCTTGGAGAAGGCCGTCAGCTCCACATGGACCGCCTGGTCGTGCTGGCGCGGGTTGGGCTCGCAGTCCACCTCCACGTGCACCCGGATGATCCGGTGATCGTGCTTCTCCAGCTTCGTGAGCTTCTCAGCGGCGTGCGCCCGGAACCGGTCCGAGATCTCGCAGTGCCGTCCGGTGACCACAACATCCATCAGTTACCTCCAAGGGAATTTCGGCGTGATGGGCTCTCCTGCCGCACGGGGCAGGACGTAGGGGTGCTGGCGCGATGCTCGACCAGCCATGGGGAGAGAAGTCTTGAGGGGCTCGCGCCGACAAGCAGCTCGCAGCGTCTGGCCGCCAGGAGACCTGGACCCCAGCGAACCTCGACCGCGGCGCGGCAGCGTGTCGCCCGCGCGACACGCTCGCGCCGACGAGCCAGCGGAGCCCGCCCGGCCGACCTGGTCTTCGTCCCCACACCCGCCTGCTGAGGCTTCCGCAGCTTGTTGCCACTACCGGCCTTCTCCCGGAGACGGACGCATCTGACGTCCGGTCCGAGGCAGGACTTACGACTAAGCCGCACCGTGATCACCGGCCCGGGGGCCGGCTTACGTGGACCGTTTCGCCTGCGACTGGCCTCGGCTTGCCGCTCCCGGTCGGGCTCGCGCCCGGCCTGGGCGACGCAACCACGGACCCGGGCGGACTCCATGACCAGACGTTAGTCCGTGAGTGGTGAGGACGAAAGGCTTGGCCGCAAGTTCAGGTCCCGCGCACCTGGCGGGTCACGTCGCGGCCGCCCAGAGAGCGCCGGCGGGTGGCGGCGACGACCGCGGCGGCGAGCACCGGCACCCCGGCGGCCTCGAGCGCCCGCTGTGCCTCGCGCAGGGTCGCGCCGGTCGTGAGGACGTCGTCGCAGACGACGACGTGGGCGTGCGGGCAGCGCCGGGCGAGGCGTCGTACGAGGACCGCGGGCACGGTCATCGACCCGGCGAGGTTGGCGGCTCGGGCGGTGGCGTCGAGCCCGGACTGGTCGACGACGCCGGGGCGGAGCCGGAGCAGACGGGCCGTGCGCGCGTGGCCACCGAGGGCGCGGCTCGCTGCCCGGGTCATGGCGAGGGTGGGGTCCTGTCCCCGCTGGCGCACGCTCGCCGCGCGGGAGGGCACCGGCACCAGCACGATCGGGCCGTGCCGGCCGGCCTCGGCGGCGGCGGTCCGGACCGAGACGGCGAGGAGGGCCCCCAACGGCGCGGCGAGCGCGAGCACACGGCGCTCCTTGTGAGCCAGGACGAGCGCGCGCAGCAGGCCGTCGTACTCCCCGACCGCGTACGGCGGCACGAGGCCGGCCGGACAGGGCGTCGGCCACCGGGGCGCGGCCTCCGCCGGCTGGGTCGCGCGGCAGTCCGGGCACAGCGGCCGCCCCGGTCGCTCGCATCCGACGCAGCGAGAGCCGAGGACCAGGTCGACGAAGCCGTCGCCGAGGAGGGGCAGCGTTCCCATCGCCCCCACCTCAGCAGGGCGGCCGGGGCGCGGCAAGCGGGCGTCCGCGGCCTGTGGACCGTGCGCGTCAGCCCGCGTAGTCGAGCTGCGTCAGCCCGGCGGGGCCGGCGTCGTGGCTCTCCTGGCGGACCAGGTCGACGTAGCGGTCGGCGTACACCGCGAACATCGGCGCGTCCTCGACGGGCGAGGCGGCGAGGCCGAGGACCTTGCCCGTGACGATGGTGGACAGCGGCTCGACGCCCACCGTGGCTCCGTCGGCCGCGACCACGTCGACCTCGAAGGGACTGTCCGGAGCGGTCCTCGTGAGCAGCGCGACCCGGATCGGGCCGGCCCAGGCGAGGTCGGCGACCCGGCTGCCCTCGGGCGGGCGCACGACGAAGGGCCGGCGGGCGCGCACCTCGCCGTCGGTGCCGACCATGACCCGAGCGCCTACCACCCGGTCCCCGTCCGGGGTGCGCACGACGCCGACCAGGCGGGTGCCGTCGCGGCTCACGACGAGCTCGCGGGCACGCGTGCCCGTGATGCCGGGCACGCGGACGGGGCGCACCCGGTCGTCCTCGACGAGCCACACGACGGCGTCGGCGCCGCGACGCTCCAGGACCCAGAGCCGGCCCGCGTTGTCCCACGTCGGACGGGCGTAGGCGCCACCGGTGAGGAGGGTCTGCGGCGTCGGCTGGGAGGTCGTCTCGCGCACGGGCGCCCGGCGTACCCGCCGGCCGCCGAGGTCGACCGCCGCGGCCCACTCGCTGTCCGGTGTGACCGCGACCGCGACGAGCCCTGCGCCCTCGTCGCCGAAGGCCCCCGTCACCGGCTCCAGCTCGCCGTCGACGGTGCCGCCGACCAGGCGTCCCTGCGCCAGCCCGTGGAGCGCCCTGCCGCCGCCCGGTCCGGCCGGGCCGTAGCTGGCGGCCGCGTCCACGGAGTACTCCGAGACCCCGTCGGGCAGCGGGAGGTCCGCGCCGTCGACACTCACGCGCAGTGCGGTGACGGACGGGTCCTGCCGCAGCGTCCAGGCCAGCTGGGCCAGCATCAGCTCGGCCTCCTTGGGCGAGGTGACCGCCCCCTCCCCGACGAGCGCGATGTCGGCGATGCCGTCGTCGTCGACCGGCACCGAGAGGCCGACGCTGAGCCCCGCCGGCAGGAAGGAGCGGACGACCCCCTGCGCGAGCGGCGGCGGTCCGGTGAGCAGGCCCGAGACCAGGCTGGTGGCGAGCTGGTCGCCCTCGGGCACGAAGACCGGCTCCGGGACCAGGATCTGGGCGAGGGGGTCGAAGTAGTAGAGCGAGACCTGCCGGTAGCGCTGGCGGAACCACGAGGCGGGTACGACGAGCGCGTCGATCGGGTCGGCGATGCGGTACTCGCCGTCCTCGATGGTGACCCGGAAGTCCAAGGAGAGCTCCTCGGCGGTCGCCGCGCCCCGCCATGCGCCGACCGCGTCGAGCCGGTCGGCGGAGGCGAGCTGGACCGAGACGGTCCCCGCCTGCTCGCGCACGGGGAGCGAGTCGCTGTAGATGATGGTCTCCTGCTCGGGGTCCCAGCCCGCCGCGGCCTCGTCGGTGAGGTACTCCTTGGCGACGCTGGTCTGCACGGGCCAGGCGGTCATCGCGTCGAGGAAGCCGGCGACGACCTCGGTACGGGACGCTCCGGGGTCGGGCGGGCGGGCGTCGATGTCGCTGGCGCGCCGGGTGTCGGCGTGGTCGGTGCCGCGGGTCTGGACGACCGGTCCCGACGTCGGCAGCGCGACGCATCCGGACAGTGCGAGCGCCAGGACGGCCAGGACGGCCACGAGCCCGCGACGGGCGACAGGGTGGGTCATCGCTCCTCCTGGGGTGCGGGGACGACGTCGCCGACCACAACCGCCGCGTCGCTCGACGCGGCGTCGTCGGGCACGAGCGGCAGCGGGCTGTGCCGCAGCGTCCCACCGGCGTGGCGGGGCACGGTGAGCCGGAACTGGGCACCCTGCCCGGTCCGGCCCCAGGCCTGGAGCCAGCCGCCGTGCAGGTGCGCGTCCTCCTGGGCGATCGCGAGCCCCAGGCCGGTGCCTCCGCTGGTGCGGGTGCGGGCCGGGTCGGAGCGCCAGAAGCGGTTGAACACCATCGAGGCCTCCCCCGGCGCGAGGCCCACGCCGTGGTCGCGCACCGTGATCGCCGCCGACTCGTCGTCGGAGGCGAGGCGCACCAGCACGGCCTCGGTGGGGTCGTCGGCCATCGCGTGGTCGATGGCGTTGGTCACGAGGTTGCGCACGATCCGCTCGATCCGGCGGACGTCGACGTCGGCGCGCACCGCCTCGGTGGGCTCCTCCACGCGGACCCGGATCCCCCGCTGGTCGGCCAGCGGGCGCGCGGCGTCGACGACCCGCCGGACCAGGTCGCCGAGGTTGACGTTCTCCGTCGCCAGGACCGCCGCGCCGGCGTCGAAGCGGCTGATCTCGAGCAGGTCGACGAGCAGGTTCTCGAAGCGGTCGAGCTCGGCCTGCATCAGCTCGGCGGAGCGCGCCGTGGCCGGGTCGAAAGCGGCCCGGGCGTCGTGCAGCACGTCGGAGGCCATCCGGACGGTGGTGAGCGGCGTACGCAGCTCGTGCGAGACGTCGGAGACGAAGCGGCGCTGCACCCAGCTCAGCTCCTCCAGCTGGCGGATCTGGCGCTGGAGGCTGGTGGCCATCTGGTTGAAGGAGTACGCCAGCCGGGCGATGTCGTCCTCTCCGCTGACCTGCAGCCGCTCCTGGAGGCGTCCGGCGGCGAGCCGCTCGGCCACCCGGCGGGCCATCCGGATCGGGCTCACCACCTGTCGGGTCACCAGCCAGGTCAGCCCGGCGACGAGCGCGAGGAGCAGGCCGGCGGCGGTCAGGAGGGCGCGCGTGACGAGGCTGAGCGTCTCCTGCTCCTCGGTGAGCGGGAAGAGGAAGTAGAGCGTGTAGGTCTGCCCGTCCGAGGGCAGCTGGACCTGCGAGCCCACGACGATGCCCGGCTCGCGGGTGGTCCGGGCGTCGGCGCCGGTGCCGCGGGTCCGGACGATCTCGGTGTAGGTCCACGCCGTGGCGCGGCTCGGCGCGTCGAAGTGCTCCTCGAGGGAGGCGGGGATGCTGACCAGGTCCAGACCGCTGGTGTACTCGCCGCCGCCGGTCCGCAGCGGTCGGTCGGCGCCCTCGGGTCCGGCCAGCACGACGGCGTACCCGCGGCTGTCGCCGCGCTCGATGATCGGGTCGACCAGGTCGCGCTGCTGCTGTCCGCTGGCATTGACCTCACGGCCCGACGCCGCCTCGAGCCGGACCTCCGCGTCGGTGACCTCGGCGTCGACCTCCCCCAGGACGAGCTCCACCCGGTGGCGCAGCAGGCCGTCGCGCGTCTGCTGGAGCAGGATCCATCCGACGCCGCTGATGACGACCGCGGACAGGACCACCGTGCTGACCACGACCCGGGCCTGGATCGAGCGGCGCCAGAAGGTCAGGCCCCGCCGCAGCCGGGGCGCGACCCATGCCCAGCACGCGCGCAGGCCGTCGAGCACCCGCCGGCCGATCCCGGCCCCCGCGGGCCTGGTGGTCACTACGCGGATCCGGCCTTGTAGCCGACTCCGCGCACCGTCAGCACGATCTCGGGGTGCTCGGGATCGTGCTCGACCTTGGAGCGCAGCCGCTGCACGTGGACGTTGACGAGGCGCGTGTCGGCGGCGTGCTGGTAGCCCCACACCTCCTCGAGCAGGACCTGGCGGGTGAACACCTGCCCGGGCTTGCGGGCCAGGCACAGCAGCAGGTCGAACTCGAGCGGGGTCAGCGAGATCTCCTGGCCGCCGCGCGTGACGGCGTGCCCGGCGACGTCGATCTCGACGTCCCGGATCGCGAGGGTCTCCTGCGGCACCGTCTCGGTGCGGCGGACCCGGGCCCGGATCCGCGCGACGAGCTCCTTGGGCTTGAACGGCTTGACGACGTAGTCGTCGGCCCCGGACTCGAGCCCGACGACCACGTCGACGGTGTCGCCCTTGGCCGTGAGCATGACGATCGGCACACCGGACTCGGCGCGGATCTCCTTGCACACGTCGATGCCGTCCTTGCCCGGCAGCATCAGGTCGAGCAGCACCAGGTCGGGCCGGTAGTCGCGGAAGGCCGCCAGCGCCTGGTCGCCGCGCGGGCAGACCCGGCTCTCGAAGCCCTCCTGCCCCAGCACGATGCCCAGCATCTCCGCCAGCGGCGCGTCGTCGTCGACGACGAGGACGCGTCCCTTGGTCGGGTACGGCGCGCTGGCGGGCGGAGTCACGCGCGCAATCTTAGGCGGGCAGACGCCACGGGCCCCGCACCCAGGTGGATGCGAGGCCCGTGAGCGACGAGCGTCAGCCGGTGAAGGTCCGGCCGCCCAGCAGCCGGACGCCCAGCGAGGACCGTGCGGCACGCACGACCTGCGACGCGCTCGCGCCGACCAACTCAGTAGCGGTAGTGCTCCGACTTGAACGGTCCGCCGACGGGGACGCCGAGGTAGTCGGCCTGCGCCTGGGTGAGCTCGGTGAGCTCGACGCCGATGGCGTCGAGGTGCAGGCGGGCGACCTCCTCGTCGAGGTGCTTGGGCAGCACGTAGACGCCGATGGGGTACTCGTCGAGCTTGGTGAAGAGCTCGATCTGCGCGAGGACCTGGTTGGTGAAGGAGTTCGACATCACGAACGACGGGTGGCCGGTCGCGTTGCCGAGGTTCAGCAGGCGGCCCTCGGAGAGGACGATGACCTTCTTGCCGTCGGGGAAGATCCACTGGTGGACCTGGGGCTTGATCTCGTCCTTGACGATGCCGGGGATCTTCGCGAGGCCGGCCATGTCGATCTCGTTGTCGAAGTGGCCGATGTTGCCGACGATCGCCTGGTGCTTCATCTTCTCGAAGTGCTCGACGCGGATGATGTCGAAGTTGCCCGTCGTGGTGATGAAGATGTCAGCGGTCTCGACGACCGACTCGAGGCGCTTGACCTCGTAGCCGTCCATCGCGGCCTGGAGCGCGCAGATCGGGTCGATCTCGGTGATGATCACGCGGGCGCCCTGGCCGCGCAGCGACTCCGCGGAGCCCTTGCCGACGTCGCCGTAGCCGCACACGACGGCCGTCTTGCCGGCGATCATCACGTCGGTGCCGCGGTTGATGCCGTCGATGAGCGAGTGGCGGCAGCCGTACTTGTTGTCGAACTTCGACTTGGTGACCGAGTCGTTGACGTTGATCGCCGGGAAGAGGAGCGAGCCCTCCTTGAAGCGGTCGTAGAGGCGGAGCACACCCGTGGTGGTCTCCTCGGTGACGCCCTTGATGCCGTTGGCGATGTTGGTCCAACGCTGCGGGTCGTTCTCGAGGGAGCGCGCGAGGACCCGGAGGACCTCCTTGAACTCCTCGTTGTCGGTGGAGTCCTGGCCGGGCACGGCGCCGGCCTTCTCGAACTCGACGCCCTTGTGCACGAGCAGGGTGATGTCACCGCCGTCGTCGAGCAGCATGTTCGGCCCGATCCGGTTGCCGTCGGCGTCGGTGAAGTCGAAGACCTTCTCCGCCTCGTCCCAGTACTCGGCCAGCGTCTCGCCCTTCCAGGCGAAGACGGGGGTGCCGGCGGGAGCGTCGACGGTGCCGTCCTTGCCGACGACGACCGCGGCGGCGGCGTGGTCCTGCGTCGAGAAGATGTTGCAGGTGGCCCAGCGGACGTCGGCGCCGAGAGCGGTGAGCGTCTCGATCAGCACGGCGGTCTGGATGGTCATGTGCAGGGAGCCGGCGATCCGGGCGCCCTTGAGCGGCTGGTCGGCGCCGTAGCGGGCGCGCATCGCCATCAGGCCGGGCATCTCGTGCTCGGCGAGCTCGATCTCCTTGCGGCCGAACTCGGCCAGGCTCAGGTCAGCAACCTTGTAGTCCATGAGTGATCCTCGAGGTTCGAGTGTCGTGTGACAGCTGGGTCCTGCGGCGCATCTGCGCATCGTCGGGATCTCCCGCGCATGACGTGGACCACCCTACAAGCGCGGCACGAGCGCCGGGGAATCATCGCGAGGATGGGTCGGCGTGCTCATGCGCGGGCTCCCGACGGCCACGAGTCTGGGGCCATGCTGCGCCCCCGCACCGAGCGTCCCCGACCCGCCGGCCTCCTCGAGGTCGCGGCGTCGACCTGCGCCGTCCTGCTGACCCTCGCGACCGCCTGGCACGGCTTCGGCGTGTACTTCTGCCTCGGCGGCCTGTGCCCCGGTCCGACCGGGGGCGAGGTCCTGGCCTACCGGCTGCTGGTGTCGGCGCTGGGCCTCGCCGTGGTGGCGTCCCTGGCGCTCGCGGTACGACGTCGCGCACGCTCGGCGCTGCTGTGGCACGGCCTCGTCGCGCTGTCGGCGGTGGCCACGGCCCTCGTCTTCGCCGTGCCGTCGATCGACCTGCGGGAGCTGCGCGAGCCCGCTCCGTCGCCGCCGGACCGCGGCTACGTCCCGTGCTACTCCGGGTCCGGCGACTGTCTCGGCGGCTGACCCGGCACGCGGAGCGTCAGTGCGCGGCGGACTCGCCCTCGTCGTAGCGCTCCACCGGGTCCTTGTCGCCGCCGAACGGCAGCATGGAGACCACGACCACCACGACCGCACCCACGACGAGGCCGATGACGGCGGAGATCCCGGTGTTGGCCAGCCAGGCGAGGACACCCCCGAGGAAGCCGTGGACGGCGTGCTCGATGTCGTGCTCGATGTCGTGCACCCAGGTGTACGGCGCGTCCCACCAGCCGACCTCGTGCACGTTGACGAGCAGGATGTGCCCGCCGACCCACAGCATCGCCACGGTGCCGACGAGCGAGATCACGGTCAGCAGCCGCGGCATCGCGGCGACCAGGCCCCGACCCAGCCGCTGCGCGAACGCGGAGCGCCGCTGCGCCAGCAGCAGCCCGGTGTCGTCCATCTTCACGATGAGGGCGACGACGCCGTAGACGGCGACCGTGATCGCGAACGCGACGACGACGAGGATCGCGAGTCGCGACCAGAAGCTCTCGTCGGCGACCTCGTCGAGGGCGATGACCATGATCTCGGCCGACAGGATCAGGTCGGTGCGGATGGCGCCCGACACCATCTGCCGCTCGGCCTCGGGGCTGATCACCGTCGCGGGCACGTCGTGCTCGTCGTGCTTGGCCAGCAGGTGCCACACCTTGTGCGCGCCCTCGTAGGCCAGGAAGGTGCCGCCCACCATGAGGATGATCGGGAGCAGGTCGGGCAGGAACTCGCTGAGCAGCAGGGCCGCCGGCAGGATGATCAGCAGCTTGTTGCGGATCGAGCCGATCGCGATCTGCTTGACGATGGGCAGCTCGCGCTCGGCGGCCACCCCGTGGACGTACTGGGGCGTCACCGCGGTGTCGTCGACGACCACGCCCGCCGCCTTGGTCGTCGCCCTGCCGGCCGCGGCGCCGACGTCGTCGATCGAGGCGGCGGCCATCTTGGCGATGGCGGCGACGTCGTCGAGGAGACCGAAGAGGCCGGCGCTCACGACAGGAAGGCCGTTCGGGCCGCGACGAGGGACAGGCGGTGGGGCATGGGCCCAGGCTACCGGCCCGCCGACACGCGCTCGGCCGGGTGGACGGTCTCCTGCTGCTGGACGACGGTGGTCAGGTGGACCGCCTCGCGCACGCGACGGTGCGCGACGTCGAACGGGTCGACGACCTTCGTCAGCACCCGGCGCACGGGAGGCGCCGCCAGCACGAGCGCGATCGCGACACCACTGCCGACGGCCGCCGCGAGACCGAGCCAGGGGCGGTCCCGCGCCCACTCGACGAAGCCCAGGAACTCCAGCTCCTTCACGGCGAAGCCGTGGAACAGGTAGACCACCATCGTCGCGGCACCCATCCGGGTGAACCACCCCTCGACGCGCGGCACGAGGGCCAGCCAGGCGAGCGCGCCCGCGGCGCCGACGGCGAGCAGCAGCACCCGGGTCACCATCGCGCCGGCGACCGGCTGCTCGAGCAGCTCGTAGGGCCGGTAGTAGAGGTGGGCCCGCTCGGTCCACTCCGGCAGGTGGGCAGCCAGCACGGCCAGGACGCCGAGGACGACGACGCCGAGCAGGACCGGGAACCGCCCACGCAGCCACTCGAGCGCCTCCGGCGTCGCCTTGAGCCCGAGCACGAAGAACGGCAGGAAGCCGAGGATCCGCGGCGCGTCCATCCACCACATCCAGCTGCCCTGCAGGAAGCCGCCGGCCACGCACAGAGCGACGGCGACCGCGACCGCGAGACCGGCCCCCATCGACCGGAACAGCGGGGTGACCAGCCGCCAGGCGACGAGCGCGAGGAGGTACCACATCGGGAAGTGCGGGTCGGTCCATACCTGGTCCACCCGCTCGTGGCCGACGTTGATCCGGAACCAGGCGAGGGCGCCCTCGAAGACGACATAGGGCACCAGCAGCATCGTGACGAGCTGCCACAGCCGCGCCGCGCCGTACCCGAAGCCCCGGGACAGGTATCCGGAGAGGAAGACGAAGGCGGGCATGTGCCACAGGTACACGAAGTCGTAGAGCTGCCCGCCCGGACCGTCCTCCGGCAGCAGCGCGAGCATGTGGCCGACCACGACGAGGACGATGAGGCCCATCTTCGCGTTGTCGAGCCACGGATCCCGAGTTGCCATCACACCTTGGTACCCGAACCGGCCGGGTGAAGACCACGTGTCTGACAACCCGCGCCGGAGAGTCCGGGACCGGGCAGAGCTGGTGTGCGCAGGTGCGGGTGGGTCAGTCCTCGACGAGGCCCAGGCGGAGGTACTCGGCCGCGTAGGTGCCGCTGAGCAGGAGGGAGGCGTAGCGCGCCACGTCGCCCGACGCCTCCGTCGCGACGTGCTCGATCCGGACGTCCCGGTTGCGCGCGGCGTCCTCGAGCCGCTGCCGCTGGTGCCGTACGACGGGGTCGTCGACGCCGTCGTCGAGGATCACCAGCACCGGGCGCCGGTCGCTCGTGCCGTCGGCGACAGGGTCGGCGAAGACGTTGCGTGGGCGCGCGGCCTCCACGACGGGGAGGAGGTGCTCGGCGTCGCCGGCGAGCGCGGTGCGCCCGGACGTGCGCCGGATCGACTCCGCGATCCGGCGCGCCGCCCGCGCGGCGAGGACCGATCCGCCCCAGACGAGTGGAGCGGCGTCGGCGAGGGAGATGGCGAGCACCTTCGCGGGGTTGATCGAGATGTCGCGGTGCGGCGAGCAGGAGATGGCCACGGCGTCCAGCGCCTCGGCGACGGCCTCGGGCTCGGTGGTGGGTCCCAGATGGACCTGGTCCAGGAAGGACAGCATCGCGACCGCCGTCGCGAGCTGGTCGCCCGTGCTGGTCGGCAGCAGCGTGGTCCACCGGCCCGTCGCATGCTCGGCCACGACCGAGTCCGGCGGGGCCGCGACCACGAGCTGGCAGCCGCGGCGCGCCGCCTCGGCCACCGCGAGGGCGGTCCCGGCATCGGCTCCCCCGGGCGCCAGGACGACGACGAGGTCCAGGCTGCCCGCCCAGCCCGGCAGGGCCGGCGAGGGCCAGGCCACGAACGGCACGGGGCAGAAGGGCTCGAGGACCGCCCGCAGCAGCCGGGAGTCCGGGCCCGCGGCGATCACCGCGCGCGGACGGCTCTCGGCCGCCCGGGAGACAGCCTCGGCGATCGCCTCGGCGGAGCCGTCGAGCTCTCGTCGTACGCGCGCACCGGACTCGGCCAGCGTCCGCAGCCGCAGGTCGGCACCGGCCAGCGCGGCCTCGTCGTCCAGCCGGGACTCGTCGAACCAGACCATCGGACCGCCTCCTGCTCCGTCCCGGCTCAGGCCGGCTTGCGCGCCTCGTCGACCAGCAGGACCGGGATGCCGTCGCGGACCGGATAGGCGAGGCCGCAGCCGCCGCACACCAGCTCCACCAGGTCACCGGCCGGCGTCAGTGCGAGCTCGCCCTTGCAGGCGGGGCACACGATGATCGCCAGCAGCTCCGGGGAGATGCCGGCCTGCTCCGCCGCGCTCACTTGCCGCTCCGGATGGTGGCGAGGACCTCGTCGCGAACTCGGGCCATGGTGGGCTCGTCCTTTCCTTCGGCATTGAGCCGCAGCAGCGGCTCGGTGTTCGAGGCGCGCACGTTGAACGCCCAGTCGGGATGGCTGACGCTCAGACCGTCGAGCTTGTCGATGGTGACGTCGTCCTGGCCGCCATAGGTCTCCTCGAGCCGCGCGAGCACCGCGGCCTGGTCGGCGACGGTGCTGTTGATCTCGCCGCTGAGCGGATAGCGGGCGTAGTCCGCGAGCAGGTCGGACAGCGGTCGGTCGGTCTCGGCGAGGGCAGCCATGGCGTGCAGCGCGGCGAGCATCCCGGAGTCCGCGCGCCAGAAGTCGCGGAAGTAGAAGTGCCCACTGTGCTCGCCGCCGAAGATGGCGTCGGTCTCGGCCATCGTGGCCTTGATGAAGGAGTGACCCACCCGGGTGCGCACCGGCGTGCCGCCGAGCTCCGTCACGATCTCGGGCACCGCGCGCGAGGTGATCAGGTTGTGGATCACCGTCGCGCCGGGCTCCTTGGCGAGCTCGCGGGCGGCGATCAGGGCGGTGAGCGTCGAGGGCGAGACCAGCTCGCCGCGCTCGTCGACGAGGAAGCACCGGTCCGCATCGCCGTCGAACGCCAGGCCGATGTCCGCGCGCTCGGCGATGACCGCCTTCTGCAGGTCGACCAGGTTCTCGGCCTCGATCGGGTTCGCCTCGTGGTTGGGGAAGGTGCCGTCGAGCTCGAAGTACAGCGGCACCATCTCGACCTGGCCGGCGAGCCGGCCGAAGACGGCCGGCGCCGTGTGCCCGGCCATGCCGTTGCCGGCGTCGACGACCACCTTGAGCCGGCGGCCGGCGACCGGAGCCAGCGCGAGGAGGTGGGCGGCATAGGCCTGCAGCACGTCATGGGAGCTGATGGACCCGGTCCGCGCGCCGACCACCGGCGTGCCCGCGGCGACCCGGTCGCGGATCTCCGCGAGCCCGCTCTCCATGCCGACCGGCTGCGCGAGGGCGCGGCACAGCTTGATCCCGTTGTACTGGGCCGGGTTGTGGCTCGCGGTGAACATCGCGCCGGGGAGCTCGAGGTGCCCCGAGGCGAAGTACAGCTGGTCGGTGGAGGCCAGGCCGATCATCGTCACGTCGGCGCCCGCGGACGTGGCGCCGTCGGCGAAGGCACCGGCGAGCGACGGCGAGCTGGGCCTCATGTCGTAGCCGACCACCAGGGCGTCGACGCCCAGCACGTCGACGTACGCCGCTCCCGTGGCGCGGGCGAGCTCCTCGTCGAGCTGCTCACCCACGATGCCGCGTACGTCGTAGGCCTTGAAGACCTTGCTCAGGTTGTCAGGGGACGTCGTGCCACTGGCCATGACCGCGACCCTAGCGCCCCCCGTGGGGCCGGCGTCAGTCGGTGGTGATCATCCGGAGATGGCCCTTGCGGGCCACCTCGCGCCCGGGCTCGCGCGCCTGGTCGGCGGGCTCGCGGCGCACCGGGCGGGCCGCCTCGCGGACGGCGTCGGCGAGCGCGAGCAGGTCGTCGTTGCTCGGCCCCTGCTGCTGGGTGCCCAGCGCGAGCCGGACGACCTCCCAGCCGCGCGGCGCGGAGAGCCGCTCGCTGTGGACGTCGCACAGGTCGTAGGCGTGGGGCTCGGCGTAGGTGGCCAGGGGGCCGAGCACGGCCGTCGAGTCGGCGTACACGTAGGTCAGCGTGGCCACCGCGCGCCGGCCACAGGCCGTGCGCGAACACGTCCGCAGGCTCTGCGCAGCGCTCACCGTCACGGCGCAGACGCTACCGCCCCGTGCGACGCCGGGCGGATAGGCTCGCTGATCGTGGAGTCCTCCTTGTCGCCCCGCCGGCGCCGCGACCGGCGTGGGCGCGGCATGCGCGGGCCCGCGGTCCTGCCCCTCGCGGACAGCGGCCATCGGCCGCCGCTGCCGCGCAGCCGCCGCGAGACCTTCGACCGGATCATGCTCGACGTCGTGACCGCGATCGACGAGCGCTGGTCGGACCACCTCGGCCTCGTGGAGTACGCCGTCGAGGACGCCCCGCAGCTGCCGGACGACTGGGACTCGGGCCGGGTGCCGCTGTCGTCGCTCGTGCGCGGCTCGGGCACGACGCCGACCCGGCTCGTGGTCTTCCGGCGCCCGCTCGAGCACCGCGCGGCCGACCGCGCCGACCTGGAGGCGATCGTACTGACGGTCGTCGTCGAGCAGGTCGCCGAGCTGCTCGGCATCGAGCCGAGCCAGGTTGACCCGCGCTATCCCTCGGACGACGACGACTGACGACGGGCGGACCCGTCAGTCCGGCGCGACGACGGGGATCCGGGACCGGGTCTCGGCCGGCCGCAGGCGCAGCGTCGCGAGCCCCGGCTGCGGTCCCCCGGCCGGCATCGAGACCACCCCGGCGATCCGCGTGTTGCGCGGCTCCACGGCGACGAGGACCGCCTCCGGGGGCAGGGCGAGCGCGGAGGCGCGGTCGGGCGCGACCTCCGCCTTGTCCTCGCGCAGCACGGCCCCGTCGGCGTCGTACGACGTCACGTGGACGACGCCGGTGCGCAGCGCGTCGCCCAGCAGCAGGCTCTTCTCCCCGGGCGGCAGCACCGCCGCGGTCGGCTCGCGGACCGCAACCGCCGGGGCGAGCAGGACGAGGTCCTTGCGGGAGACCAGGCGGACCGAGGCCACCACCGGGTCCGCGGACTCGACGACGACGCCGACGACGCCGGCGGCGCTCTCGCCCGCGAGGAGGGCGCCGAGGTCGACCTCCCGCAGCGCGTGGGGCGGGACGGCGACATCGGGCGCGCCGGTGGGGGTGAAGGTGGACTCGGCCGTCACCAGTCGCACCTCGGCCCGCACCTCGTCGTCGCCGGGGTTGGCCACGACGAGGGTCGGGTTGCCGGCGCCGGCGGGCAGGCCCAGGATCAGGTTCTCGGTCGCCGGGTCGGGCTGCGCGGGGAGGAAGTCGGTCGTGGCGCGACCGGCGCCGAGCTGGTCCCGAGTGGTACGCGCGGTGACGGTCACCCGGCCGCGCGTGACCGTCACGTGGGCGGCGGTGATCTCGCGCCGCGGGGCCGAGGCGGCGAGGTCGATACGCTGCACGCCGTGCCCGGGCACCTGGATGCCGCGCAGTGCGGGCTCCTCGACCGGGCCACCCTCGTCCTGGAGGGCGAGGTCGACCACGGCCTCGCCCTCGTCGGGGTTGACGATCTCGAGGGTCGTGGCATAGCGGGCGGTGGCGCCGAGCCCGACCAGCCACTCGTCGTACGACGGAGGCCGGCACTCCGGCGCGGCCAGTGGGTCGTCGCGGCCCGCGGTGATGCCGGGCGCCGCCGCGTCCTCGCCGTCGAGGACGACCGGTCCGGCGCTGCCGGGCACGACTGCCGTGGACCCGCTGGCGGCGGTCAGCGGGGGCGCCGGGTCCAGGGCAGCATCGCCGGGCGCGGCGGTGAGCACGGACAGTGGTCCGCCGGCGACCCCGGGCGTGCGACCGACGCGGATCGCGCCGTCCGCGGTGGTGCCGCCCGGGCAGACCACGGTCGCGGAGGTGAGCTCGGCCGTCGCCGGCGGGCGAGGACCCGCCACCGGGCTCTCCTGGCCGCCGATGGCGCCGACGCACAGCGCCACCACGGCGGGCAGCACGATCGCCAGCGCCACGAGGATGTCGACCCGCCGGCGGCGTACGACGGACGCGCGGCGGCCGGCGGATCCGGGCTGGGACTCACTCATCGCGGTTCCTTCGCAGCGGCGGGAGGGCGAGCACGACCAGGACGACGACCGAAGCGGCCTGCACGAGCAGCAGGAGCCAGCGCAGCCAGGCGGCGTCGCCGGGCAGCGGTCCCGGCTCCGGGCTGACCTGCCACGCCCGGGTGCCGCGCTCGGAGCTGGCCTGGACGAGACCGGAGGTCGCGTCCAGGCTGGCCGCGACCGCGCCGTCCGCGGGGGCGGCCTGGACGATGTAGAGGATGCCGAGGTCGGACAGGCGGGCCGCCGCGTCCGGGTCCGGGGCGGTCACGAGCGAGCGGATGGTCGCGGTCACGTCGGCGTCCTCGGAGGTCAGCGCGGCGATCTCGTCCTCGCCCACGGTGGGCCCGTCGCCGCGGTGCACGTCGTAGCGCAGGCCGGTGTCCATGCTGCCGCGCAGCACGAGCACGCCGTCCTGCTCGGCGCGCTCCGCCCGCTGCGCCATGTACACCGGGACGTCGGACTCCGGCGGGTCGCGAAGCTCCTCGGCCCCCCAGCCCGCGAACCAGACCAGACCGACGAGCGGCGCGACCACGCCGACCGCGCCGGCGAGGGCGAGCGCCGCCTGCGCGGGCTTCGCCTGGTCACCGAGGTGGTGCAGCGACAGGCCACCGAGGAGGGTCGCCGTGATCCAGGCGCCCTGCAGCACCAGCAGCACGGCGCCGAGGCCGGGCTGCTGCTCCCCAGGACCGGCGACGTCCACGGTGGTGAGCGCCAGCGGCACGGCGACCACGGTGCTGACGGCGGCGACCAGCCAGCACACGATGACGGGGATGCGCGTCGCCCGCGGCACCAGGGCGAGCAGCGCGAGGACCGGCAGCACCAGTCCGACGGCGGCCGGAGCGCCCAGCCCGCCCAGCCGTCCCGCCAGCAGGTCCCATCCGGAGGTCGACGCCGTGGGCCACCGGCCGATGTCGAGCACCGTGCCCGCGAGGCCGCCCTCGACGAGGGCCGGCAGCCACCAGGGCACCAGGACCAGGAGCGGTACGGCCAGCGCCGCGACCGGCGGGCCCCACACCGAGCGGTCCCGCACCTCGCCCGGCAGCAGCCGTACGGCGCAGCCGAGCAGCACGCCCACGAGCACGGCCGTCAACAGCCACGTCGGCGGCGCGACGGCGGTGAGCAGCGCGAGGGCGAGGCCGGTGCGCCAGCCCGCCCGCCACCGGTGGGCCGCGTCGGGGTCGGCGAAGCCGAGCGCGGCGTGCGCCATCCAGGGCAGCACCGCGGCGGCGACCACGATCCCCCAGCGGCCCCCGCCCCAGGCCCCCGCGACCAGCGGCACGAGCGCCCAGCTGACCGAGCCCCACAGGAGCAGCCACCGCGGGGCGCCGTACGGAGTCACGAGACGCCCCACGACCCGCAGGAACCGCCACGCACCCCACAGACCGAGGGGCGCGGCGAGGGCCATCAGCAGCGACATCAGCAGGGCCGGGCCGATCGGGAGGGCGAGCACCGCCAGCGGCAGGACGTACGGCGGCGCCGGCACGTCGGTGCCGAAGCCGATGGCGTGATGGCCCTCGAGGTACAGCGACCACCAGTCGCCCGCGCTCGCCGGCGTGGGCGACAGCGCACCCCCGGCGACGCCGCCCACGACATCGCGCACGCCGACGAGCAGCGCGAGCACCGTGACCGCCGTGGCCACCGCCACGGGGTTGGTGAGGAAGCGCACCACGATCCCGGTGTCGGCGAACTCCTCCTCCTCGTCGCGATGGCGGGCGGGGGGAGGTGCGACCGCGGCGTCGCGCTCCGCGGCCGCGACCCGCCGCCGCTCGGCGACGTCCGCCGCCTGGTTGGTCGCCGCGGCGACCAGGTCGCCGACGAAGTCGAGCCCGTGCCGGTACGGCAGCCACCACGGCGCGAGCAGGCGACGCACCCGGGCCCGGTCGGGGGCTCGCGTCCCCGCCGCGCGCCGGCTCCGGCGGGCCGCGCGGATCTGGCCGGGATGACGGAGCACCGAGACGAGGGCGGCCAGCTCGTCGAGCGCCTCCCCCACCGCCCGCACGCAGAACAGACCGAGCATCCGCAGCACCGAGCCGAGCGCGAGGCGCACCACCTGCAGCGGGAGGGTCGCGCCGCGCGCGTTGGCGAGCAGCGTGAACAGCGCGGCGCGGCGCTCCTGGAAGTGGGTGTGCCGCCCGGTCAGCGGCGTACGACGGATCCCGCGGTGCGCCGCCTCGGCGTGGAAGACCACGGCCGAGGGGACGACGATCGTGGTCCGCCCGGCGGCGGCGGCGCGCCAGCCGAGGTCGATGTCGTTGCCGAAGATCGGCAGCGCCGCGTCGAACCCACCGAGCTCCTCGAGCACCTCGCGACGCACCAGCATCCCGGCGGAGTTGACGGCAAGGACCTCGCGGACCTCGTCGTGCTGGCCCTGGTCGTACTCGCCACGCTCCAGGCCGGTCTCGCGCCGGCCGGTCCCGCTGATGGTGACGCCGAGCTCGAGCAGGCGCCGCAGGGACGGCCACTCGCGCAGCTTGGGGCCGAGGATGTCGGCGTCGGGCCGCTCCGCGGCCGCGGCGAGCAGCGCGGCGAGCGCGCCGGGAGCGGGATTGGCGTCGTCATGGAGGATCCAGACCCACTCGGGGCGTCCGCCCGGCGACCGAGCGAGCGTGGCGAGCCCGTCCGCGACCGCGTCGGGGAAGCCGGTCCCTCCCGGCAGGACACGCAGGTCCAGGGGCAGCCGGTCGGCGAGCGCGGCCCGGACCAGGTCGGCACTGCCGTCCTTGCTGCCGGTGTCGACGGCCACCACGCGCGTGGGGGGCGGGCTCTGCGCGAGCAGGCCGTCGAGGACCGCCGGCAGCCAGGAGGCGCCGTCGTGGCTGACCAGGAGGACAGCCACCTCGGGTTGTTGCGACACGAGGTCAGACCCTACGACCGACGGTGCGAAGGGGGCGAACCGTCAGTGCACAGGCTCTGCTCAGACGGCTCGCTTCTTCAGCTTGCGACGCTCGCGCTCCGACATGCCGCCCCAGATGCCGAAGCGCTCGTCGTTGCCCAGCGCGGCCTCGAGGCACTCGACACGCACCTCGCAGGTCTGGCAGACCTTCTTGGCCTCGCGCGTCGATCCTCCCTTCTCCGGGAAGAAAGCCTCGGGGTCGGTCTGCGCGCACAACGCCCGCTCCTGCCACCCCAGCTCGTCGGAATCTGCTTCGACCAGGAACAGTTCCCTCACGATTTCGCCCCTTACGTCTCGACCCGATGCCCCGAACGACATCTCTGGAATTACATACGTGTCATACCCGAACAGTCAAGGTCGAGTCTGCTATAGGCAACCCCGCGCACGCTGCGCTTGTCGGCGCACGGCACAGTTGTCCCCCGTGGAATCGACACCTGACGCGGCAGCCGGTGGATCCGCAGGCCGCCCCACGCAGAAGCTGGCCGTCCTCTCGGGCGGCATGGGCGGAGCCCGGTTCCTGCAGGGCCTGCTCCACGGCATCGCCGCCGGAACCCTACCGGGTGTGGCCGCGAACGCCCACGTCACGGTCATCGCCAACAACGCCGACGACTGGTGGGTCCACGGGCTGAAGGTCTGCCCGGACCTCGACACCGTCATGTACACCCTGGGCGACGGCATCGACCTCGACCGGGGCTGGGGCCGCCGCGCCGAGACGTGGAGCGCCAAGGAGGAGCTGGCGGCGTACGGCGTCGAGCCGACCTGGTTCGGGCTCGGTGACCGCGACATCGCGACGCACCTGGTGCGCACCCAGATGCTCGATGCCGGCTATCCGCTCTCCCAGGTCACCCAGGCGCTGTGCCGGCGCTGGCTCAGCCCGCGGTACGGCGACGCGCTGACCCTGCTGCCGATGACCGACGACCGCGTGGAGACCCATGTCGCCGTGGCCGACGCCGACAGCCCCAGCGGCCGCCGGGTCGTCCACTTCCAGGAGTACTGGGTGCGCCTGCGCGCCGAGGTCCCGGCCGAGCAGGTCGTCTTCGTCGGCCTCGACCGCTCGGCCCCCGCGCCGGGCGTGGTCGAGGCCATCGCCGAGGCCGACCTGGTCGTCCTGCCACCGTCGAACCCGGTCGTCTCGGTCGGCACCATCCTCGGCGTCCCCGGCATCCGCGACGCCGTCCGCGCCACCCCGGCGAAGGTGGTCGGCCTGTCGCCGATCGTCGGCGACACCCACGTGCGCGGCATGGCCAGGCAGATGCTGACCGCGATCGGCGTCGAGGTCAGCGCCGCCGGCGTCGGCCTCAACTACGGCGCCCGGTCGGCCGGCGGCGTCCTCGACGGGTGGCTCGTCGACGAGCGCGACGCCGGCCAGGTGGCGCGGCTCGAGGCGGCCGGCATCGCCAGCGCCGCCGTCCCGCTGATGATGACCGACCACGACGCCACGGCGGCGATGGCCGCGGCCGCGATCGGCTTGGTGGACTGATGGCACTGCACGTGACCGCCCCCGACGGCGTACCGGAGATCCGTCCCGGCGACGACCTCGCCGGGGCACTGCTGGCGGCACTCGCCCCCGACGCGCTCGTCGACGGCGACATCCTCGTGGTCACCAGCAAGGTCGTCAGCAAGGCCGAGGGCCGGGTCGTGCAGGGCGACCGTGAGGCCTGGATCGACGCGGAGACCGAGCGCCTCGTCGCCCGGCGCGGCGCGACCCGGATCGTCCGCAACCGACTGGGCCTCACCATGGCGGCCGCGGGCGTCGACGCGTCGAACGTCGAGCAGGGGTCGGTCGTCCTGCTGCCCGAGGACCCCGACGCCTCCGCCCGGCGGCTGCGCGCCGCGGTCGCCGAGCGCCGCCGCGTCAACGTGGGCGTGGTCGTCACCGACACCGCCGGTCGCCCGTGGCGCGAAGGCCAGACCGACATCGCCATCGGTGCCGCCGGCCTCGCCGTGCTCGAGTCCTTCGCGGGCCGCGTCGACGCCCACGGCAACGAGCTCGCGGTCACCGCACCCGCCGTCGCCGACGAGATCGCCGCCGCCGTCGAGCTCGCCCAGGGCAAGCTCGGCGCCCGGCCCTGCGCCGTCCTGCGCGGGCGCGGCGACCTGGTCCTCTCCCCCGGCGAGCACGGCCCCGGCGCCCGCGCGCTGATCCGCGCCGACGGCGCCGACCTCTTCGGCTACGGGGCCCGCGAGGCCGTCATCCAGGCGGTCGCCGCGCGCCCGGCGGCACGCACTCCCTTCGGCAGCCCCGTCACCGCGGACGAGCTCGCCGCCGCGCTGGGCCGGGCGGGGATCGTCGCGCGGGTCGCCGACCCGGCCGACGTACGGACGGGACCGGAGCGGCGCGCGGCCGCCGACATCGTCGCCTTCGCCCACGGCTGGCAGAGCATCGAGGCGGGCCCGGCGGACACCGACCTGCGGTTTCGACCGGCGACTCCGTAGACTCACCGCGTTCGCCGCACGGAGCGTGCTGACGCATGCCCTTCACGACCAAGACGAGGTACCCCGCACGTGGCCAAGTCCAGCAAGTCCGAGAAGTCGGATCGCCGCCAAGTCATCGACGACATCCGGCGCAAGCAGAAGCGTGCCGACAAGCGTCAGGGCATGGCCATCGTGGGCGTGTGCGTCGTGGTCGCCCTCGTGATCGTCGGTGCCGCGCTCTACCCGAAGGTCCGCGACATGGTCAACGACCAGAAGTGGAAGGGCAAGAGCGTCGGCGAGATCGGCGCCGCGGCCAGCGTCTGCGGTGAGATCACCGAGAAGGAGGCGACCGGCAGTGGCGAGCACGTGCCGGAGGGCCAGCAGGTCGACTACACCGACGCCCCGCCGGCCTTCGGTGCGCACTGGAACGTCGCCGGCGTCGCCCCCGCCCCGATCGGCGACCGCTTCTACACCGCCGACTCCCGGCCCGAGCTCGAGCAGCTGATCCACAACAGCGAGCACGGCTACACGATCCTCTGGTACGACACCACCGCCGCCGACGACGCCGACCAGGTCTCGGCCATGCGTGCCATCGCCAAGATCATGGACGCCAACGACACCAACCAGCGGCTCAAGTTCAAGGTCGCCCCCTGGACCAAGGCCGACGTCAAGGAGACCGGCAAGTCGTTCCCCAAGGGCCAGCACATCGCCTTCACGCACTGGCGGGTCGACCGCGACGCCACCCCCGACGCCGAGGGCAACACGCCTCAGTACGGCGCGTGGCAGTACTGCTCCGAGGTGAGCGGCGCCGCCCTGGAGAAGTTCATGGACAAGTACCCCTTCACCGACGCGCCGGAGCCCTACGCGTACTGAGTGGGACTGCGCGAGCGCGTCGCTCGTTCCTCGCGCCGCGCTGCCGCGCTCGCAGTCGAGGTTCGCTGACCGCAGGGTCTCCTGGCGGCCAGGCGGCCGGCTCGCCGGAAGCTCGGCTCCTCCGCTCCGGTCGCTCGTCCCTCGCTCCCTGCGCTCCGTCGCCCTCGCTTCCCGCGATGACCGGCACGGAAGGAGAGCGAGCGAGCCGAGTGCGCTGGTTGTCCTGGCAACCGGTGGCCGCCGCCAGGCGGCCTCGCACCGAGCGGACCTCGACCGCGTGGCCGGCAGCGTGGCTCGATATCCGACACGCTCGGCCCCATGGACTCAGAGCAGGTCCGTGCGGCCTCTCTCCTTGAGGGCGGCGACGACGTTCTTGACCTCCTGCGCGCGGGCGCGGGTGGTGACGAGGAGGGCGTCGGGGGTGTCGACCACGACGACGTCGTCGAGGCCGACGACCGCGACCGTGCGTCCGGAGCCGGGGACGACGATGCCGCTGGCGCCGATCAGCTGGGTGAGCGCACGGTCGCCGAGGACGCTGCACGCGTCGTCGTCGCCGAGCAGGCCGGCGAGCGAGTCGAAGTCGCCGATGTCGTCCCAGCGGAAGCCGCCGGGGATGGTGACGACCCGGCCGGCGGCCGCGGCCGGCTCGGCCACCGCGTGGTCGATCGCGATGCGGGGCAGCCGCTCCCACAGCTCGGCCAGGCGCTCCGGCTCCGCCGCGATGGCGCGCAGCGTGGCGGTGAACTCGGGGTCCTGCGCGGCCAGCAGGTCCAGGAGGACGGTCGGGCGCACGACGAACATGCCCGCGTTCCAGCGGTACTCGCCGGTCGCGAGGTACTCCTCGGCCACCGACACCGACGGCTTCTCCACGAACGCCGCCACCATCCGGGCCGAGGGGTGGCCCGGCAGCGGCTCACCCTCACGGATGTAGCCGAACGCCGAGGAGGCGAAGGTCGGCTGGATCCCGATCGTGACCAGCCAGCCGTCGCGGGCGGCGGCCACGGCCTCGGTCACCGCGGCCGCGAAGCCGTCGGGATCGGCGATCACGTGGTCGGCCGCGAACGACCCCATCACCTCCGCGCCGCGGCGCTCGAGGAGCGCGGCGGCGAGACCGATGGCGGCCATCGAGTCGCGGGCCGACGGCTCCGCGATCACCCCGTCCGGTGGCAGCATGGTGAGCTGCTCTCGCACGGCCGCCCGGTGCGCCTCACCGGTGACCACGAGCAGCCGGTCGCCGACCAGCGGGGCGAGCCGGCGCTGGGTCTGCTCGAGCAGCGACTGCCCGGCGCCGGTCAGGTCGTGGAGGAACTTCGGGGAGCCGGAGCGCGACAGCGGCCACAGGCGCGTACCGGCCCCGCCGGCGGGGACCACGGCCCAGAAGCCCGGGATCTCGTCGATGACCATGGCCCGCACCCTACGGCCCCGCTCACCCTGACCCCGACCTAGGCTCGGGGTCGTGACCTCCCCCACCACCTTCCCCGCCGTGCTGGCCGAGCGGCTGCGCCGCGACCCCGGCCAGCCACTGGTGACCTACTACGACCACGAGAGCGGCGAGCGGGTCGAGCTGTCGGTGACGACCTGGGCGAACTGGGTGGCCAAGGCGAGCTCGCTGCTCGTGGACGAGCTCGGCCTCGAGCGCGGGGACCGGATCGCCGTGGACCTGCCGCCGCACTGGCTCGGCACGGTCTTCCTCGGCGCAGCGTGGAACTGCGGCCTGGTGGTCGCCGACCCCGATGACGCCGACCTCGCCGCCGTCGTGTGCGGCCCGACCACCCTCCCCTCCTGGGCGCCGCGCAGCGGTGACCTGGCGGTCCTGGCCGGCGCCCTGCTGCCGCTCGGCGTCCGCTTCGCCGAGCCCGTCCCCGCGGGGGTCACCGACATCGGCGTCGACATCTGGTCCCAGCCGGACGCCTTCCAGGCGTGGGACCCGCCCCAGGCCGACGACCTCGCCGTCGACCGGGCCGGTCGCCTGCTGACCCAGGCGGAGCTGTGGAGCGAGGCGGCCGCCGCCGGTCTGGTCGGCGACGGCCGCCTGCTCGCGGTCGCCGACCCCGTGGCGGAGCCGGCGATCCTGTGCGAGCCGCTCCACGCGGGCGGCTCGCTCGTCCTGGTCGCTCGGGCCGAGCCGGAGCGGCTCGAGGCGACGTACGTCGCCGAGCACGCCACGGCCCGCTTCCCCGCCTGAGCGACCAGGACGGATCGGGTCGCGGGGCTATCCCGCGAGGTCGAACTTCTTGCGCTTCTTCAGCAGCACCGGCGCACCGAGCTTCTTGGCCTTGACCTTCTCCAGCGCGTAGACCGCGCGGGTGGTCTTGTTGCGGACGATGACGACCTTGCCGCCGCTGGCCATCGGGCCGAGACCGATCACCCAGTCGTAGCCCGAGGCCCCCGACTTCATCGACTTCGCCCCCGACCAGCCACCCGGCAGGATGCCGGTGTAGAGCGTCAGCGCGGACCCGTTGCTGACCAGCGCGTCGGGCGCCCCGTCCTTGTTCCAGCGACCCACCGGCAGCAGCCGCTTGCCGGGCACCGAGCCCGCCGCGGCGACGGGGGCCTGGAAGCCGGCGGCTCCCGCGCCCGGGTAGACCTGCATCTGACCGCCCTTGGGCTGGCCCATCAGGTCCGGGAGCTTGTCGCCGGTGACGTCGCCGACCGCGGCCAGCATCTTCACGCCGCCGAAGGTCCGGGGCAGCACCTGCGCGGGCTGGAACATGCCGCCGCCCGCACCGCGGTAGAGCACGGCGGACTTGTCGCTCTTGCGGATGGCCATCAGGTCGTTGATGCCGTCGCCGTCCCAGTCGCCCACCCGCAGCAGCTGCTTGGCCCAGGGCGCGTAGACGTTGGTCTTCACCGTGGCCGCGATCCGCCAGGACCCGCCGACCTTGTCGATGTCGTGCAGGACGAGGCGGCCCTTCTTCTCGCTGCGGACGACGATGTCGGGGTTGGCCGAGCCGATGTAGTTGCCGTTCAGCTGGCCGAGCAGCGCGCCCTGCTGCGCCTGGGCGGCCATCGCCCGGATCGTCGGCAGCTGGGCATAGAGGTACTTGCCCGGGCACGCCGTCTTGCCGGCGTCGCGGTGGCCGCTGATCGCGGCGAAGGTGCCCTTGCCGACCCGCTGGCTCGGCGAGGAGGCGCTCACGCCGGAGAGCGAGAGCTTCCAGGCGAACAGGGCGCCGTACGCGTTGAGCAGCTCCGGGGTCGGCTGCGCGGTCTCGAAGTTCCCGATCGCCGACATCGCGAACGAGTAGTCGTTGTACCCGAGCGTGTGCGCGCCCACGACCGGCTTGTCGACGCCGCCGGCGCGGCCCTCCCAGATCCGGCCGAACCGGTCGACGAGGAAGTTGTAGCCGATGTCGCTCCAGCCGCGGGTCTTCACGTGGTAGGCGTAGATCCCGCGCAGGATGCCGGGGACGTCGCTGGGCTGGTAGTCGTTGGCGTTCACGGTGTGGTGCACGAAGCCCGCGCTGATCGAGCCGTAGCGCAGCGAGCTGGCGTCCCGGAGCCGCTCGTCGGCGCCCCACTGGGCCCGCGAGTAGATCTGCGGCTGCGGCGGTCCCGTGGTCGCGGCCTGCAGCGCGATCGCCCCGTCGGACGTCTCCTGGGTGGCGCGCTGGGCCGGTGCCTCGCCCTCGCCGGCGGCCGCCGTGTCGATGGACGGCGACTGCTGGGCGGTGGCGGTCGGCGTACCCGGGTCGATCACGGCGACCTTGAGGTCGGCCGGAGCCGTCGAGGTCGTCTCGACCTGCACCTGGACCTGGTCGACGTCGCCGACGAGGACGGCCTCGGTGCCGGGGCGCGAGCGCTGGGCCTCGGCGCTGGCCGGGTCCGGGCCGTGCTCGTCGTGGTACTCCGCGGCGGTCCAGTCGCTCCAGGTGTCGCCGGTGCGGGTCCGCACGGACACGGTGATGGCGTCCTCCTCGACCTCGGCGCCGTGCGCCCAGGTCACGCCGACGGTGCCGTACCCCTCGACGGGCAGCGGCTCGCTGGTGACCTCGTCACCACCCTCGGGCAGCTCCTTCACGCTGCCGCGCAGGGTCACCCGGCCGCTGACGCCCTTGGGCGAGGCGGTCAGGGCGTACTCCGAGACCGTGGGGTCGACGGCCTCGGTCGGCACGGTGACGGGGGCGGTGGCCGCCTGCAGCGTCACGGCGCCGGCTCCGGCGCCGGGCTCGGCCGGCCGTACCTCCATGGTGACGGTGCGCGCGGCGGGCGTCAGGACGGCGACGACCACCGCGAGCGCCAGCGCCTGCTGACACAGGGTGACGAACCGGCTCCGACGCGTGTGTTCGGGGATCTCCGTGGGGTACGGCGACATGGCTTTGCTCCAGACGTGTGTGCGGGGAAGTTGTCACACGAGTAGCAACTTTCACATGCGTCACAGCCGCCTGGGAAGAGATCGTGAGTAACTACAATCATGTAATTTCCACTCGACACGCCGATCACTTGGAAATTTGTCAACCGGCCGAGGGAGCGGCTATCCAAGCCTGTTTCGGGGTCGCCGGACGGGCGCCTCCGGCGCCTCCCGGCGCACCGGTCGGCGGCTCGGAGCGGGGACCCCGCCGTCGGCGCCCCTCCCCCACCGAAGCGAGCACCTTCCACCCACGCCGACGGCACCCCGACATCGCCGCCGACCGGTGCGCCATCCGGCCCCTGCGGCGCCCGCCCGCCGGTCAGAGCGGTGCGCCGTCAGCACCTGCGGCGCCCGTCCGCCGGCCGTCGCGGGAAGCGAGGGCGGCGGAGCGTAGGGAGCGAGGAACGAGCGACGCGCTCGCGCAGTCCTAGATGTCGTTGGCGAGCTCGTCGTCGAGGTCGTCGCCCTCGTCGTAGTGCAGGTAGTGGACCGCGGCCTCGGGGTCGCCGTCGAAGCCGAGGCGCCCCTTCTCGAGGACGAGGACCCGGTTGCACATCTTGATGACGGACTCGGGTGAGTGGCTGACGTAGAAGAGCGTGCGGTCTCCGCTGTTGCGGATCTCGCGCATCTTCTTCATGCACTTGACGCGGAAGGGCTTGTCGCCGACGGCGAGCACCTCGTCGGCCAGGAAGATGTCGGAGTCGACGTGGATGGCGATGGCGAAGCCGAGGCGCGCCTTCTGGCCGGAGGAGTAGTGCCCGACCGGGCCGTCGAGGGTGGAGCCGAGGTCGGCGAACTCCACGATGTCGTCGAACTTGCGGCGCACCTCGGCCTCGGTCATGCCGAGGATCGCGGCGTTGAGGAAGAGGTTCTCGCGCCCGGTCAGCTGGTTGTGGAAGCCGGCGCCGGTGGCGATCAGGCCGGCGATCCGGCCGCGGGTGAGGATGCTGCCCTCGTCGGGGCGCATGACGCCGTTGATCATCTTGAGCAGCGTCGACTTGCCGGAGCCGTTGAGGCCCATGATGCCGACCGACTCGCCCTGCTCGACGGTGAACGAGACGTCGTCCACGGCCTTGAAGGTCTCGGTCGTCTGGCGTCCCTTGGCCTTGGCGACCGCGACCTCCTTGAAGGTGCGGTGGTAGCGCAGGGTGAAGAGCTTGGTGGCGTTCTCCACCACGATCGACGCGGCCATCAGAGGCGCTCCGGGATCTTGTTCTCGAGTCGGCTGAACACGTACTGGGCGGCAGCGAGCAGCAGGAGGGAGATGCCCACGATGATCGCGCCGTTGAGCAGCAGGTGGTCGGGCATCGCCGCGACCGCCTTGTGCTCGGGGTCCTCGACCGTGCCGACCCAGAAGGCCCGCTGGAAGAGCAGGACGGCGTCGGCGAGCGGGTTGTAGAGGTAGTACTGGGCGAAGCGGCCGAAGCGCTCGTCGACCATCGCGTAGGAGTACATCATCGGCACGCCCCAGCGCACGAAGTTGTTGAAGACGCTGACGATGTTGCCGAAGTCGCGGAAGAAGACGTTCGCGGCGCTGAAGAAGAGGGCACCGGCCAGGCCGAGGGTGCCGCAGATGAGGAGCCCGAGCAGCAGCGCGAGCAGGTCGACGGGCTCCGGCGTCCATCCGGACAGCGCCGAGGCGATCGCGAGGATCACCAGCTGCGGGACGACGTGGTAGAGCGAGACCAGCATGGTCGCGACGGGGAACATCTCCCGCGGCATCGCCATCTTCACGACGAGAGCACGGTTGCGGGCGATGGAGCGGGTGCCCGCACCGAAGGTCTCGGTGAAGAAGTGCACCACGATCAGGCCGGAGAACAGGTGGATCGCGAAGTTCGGGATGTCCGCGTGCAGGTTGAAGATGAACCCGACGACGAAGTAGTAGATGCAGAACTGCGTCAGCGGGTTGATGTAGGACCAGATCAGGCCCAGGAAGGAGCCCTGGTAGCGGGCGCTGATCTCGCGGCGCACCAGCAGCTTGAGGAGGTAGCGCTGACGCAGGACGCCCAGCAGGCCGTTGTCGGCGGACGGCGGCCGCAGCGGTGGCAGGCTCGCCTCGTCGACCTCGGCGGCCGTCATCGGTCCTCCCCCTCGGTCCACGGGGCGAAGGTCTTCTCCCAGGTCTCCGGGGAGGTGATGTCGCCGAGAGCGGCCCGGTACTGGGCGGCGATCTCGTCCCAGTCGCGGCGGAAGCGCTGGTGGAGCTGGACGGTACGACGCACCAGCGCCTTGTAGCGCTCCCGGTCACGCCGGTAGAGCGCAGCGGAGGTGCCGTCGTTCATCGAGACGACGGCCGAGTCGAAGCTGGCGATGCGGTACCACTTGGCGTCCATCGCGCGGATCTCGACCTCGGGGAACTCCCGGGAGAGCTCCCGCGGCTTCTTGAGCTGGCGGATCGGCGCGAGGCCCGCGGTGACCATCTTGGACAGCCGGCCGGGGACGTCGCTGAGGTCCTTGCCCTTGCGCGGCGGCTTCTCGCGGCGCACCGGCGGGAAGTCGTCGGGGTCGGCGTGCAGCTGGGCGTCGGTGAACTGCTTGCGGAAGGCGTTCACCTCGCCCAGTCGGGTGCCGAGCATGGCGTGCAGGCCGTGCGGGCCGGCGAGGACGTCCTCGAGCGCCTGGAGACGCAGCTCGACCGTGGAGTACTGCATGGAGACCAGGTGGGCCAGGTCGAAGGCGAAGCTCTCCTGCAGGAGCCGGCCGCCGCGCGGGTAGTTCGAGTGCAGCAGGGCGGCCACGAACCGGTTGCGCTGGTGGAAGTAGGCCTGCCAGTCGAGTGCGTCGTTCTTGTCCGTCCACGGGACGTGCCAGACCGCGGCACCCGGGAAGGTGACCGTCGGTACGCCGGCGGACTTGGCCCGCAGGCCGTACTCGGAGTCGTCCCACTTGATGAACAGCGGCAGCGACAGGCCGATCTCCTCGAGCACCTGGCGCGGGATCATGCACATGAACCAGCCGTTGAAGTCGACGTCCTGGCGCTTGTGCAGCCAGCGCGCCGAGCGCAGGTTGCGGGCGCCGAAGTCCCAGTCCTGGAAGCCGTCCCGCGGCGACATCCACCAGAAGCGGTAGGGCTGGACGATCTCGCCGAAGCTGTGCAGGCGGCTCTTGGCGTAGAGGCTGAACATGTGGCCGCCGACGATCGTGGGACGCCGGGCGAGGTCGCCGAAGGTGACCGCGCGGATGATGCCCTCGGGCTCGCAGACGACGTCGTCGTCCATCATCATCGCGTAGGTCGCGGTGCCCTTGCGGACCGACTCGAGCTGACCCCGGGCGTAGCCGCCGGACCCGCCGAGGTTGCCCTGCTGGAGCACGCGCAGCCGGCCGCCGAGTCCCTCCTCGGCGCCGGGGAAGAACTCGCTGTCGCGGACCAGCTGGGTGCCCTGCTCCATCACGAAGACGGTGTCGAGATAGGGCAGCAGCTCCTGCGTGCCGAGCTGGGCGAGCAGCTTGGCGCAGAAGTCCGGGCGGTTCATGGTCGTGATCGCGAGGTCGACGGTGCCGTGCTCGGCGCGGTCGGCCGGGACCGCGGCGGTCCACTCGGCCGACTCCACCGTCACGTCGCCGTGACCGGCCACGACGTCGTACCAGTACCAGCCGCCGTCGATGAACGGACCGAGGGTGAGCTCGAAGGTGAGGGTGGTCGGCCCCTCCGCCTCGGTGACGCCGCTGTCCACCTTCTGCTGGCGCCCGTTGGCCATCGACTTGTTGACGATGACGGTCGCTCCGGAGCCGCGCACGGTGACGGTCAGCGTCACCGCCGTGACCACGCTCCAGCGGCGCCAGTAGCTGGCCGGGAACGCGTTGAAGTAGGTGCCGAAGGACACCTTCTCCCCCGACGGGACGAGGACCGCCGTGCGGGACAGGACCTGGTCGGGGCGGACGACACGGCCTGTGGAGGTCTTCTGCCGGATCGAGGCGTTGTTGAGCTCCTTGGCGGCACGCGAGCCGCCGACGACGTACTTGTCCTCGTCGAGGTTGGGCTCCTCGCAGTCGAGGTACAGCGGGAGGACGTCGGGGTCCGTGTCGAGCGGCAGGATCTGCCGCTGGAGCAGCCGCTGGACCGTGGCCGCCCCGGGCTCGAAGGTGCTCATGCGTCGACCCCGCCGCTCTTCAGCTCGGCCCCGTCCGCGAAGTGCGGCCGCAGCGTGTTGTCGTACATCGAGAGCGCCGAGGCGATCGCCATGTGCATGTCGAGGTACTTGTAGGTGCCGAGGCGGCCGCCGAAGAGGACCATCGGCTCGCGCTCCGCGAGATCGCGGTACTTCAGCAGCTTGGCGCGGTCGTCCGCGGTGTTCACCGGGTAGTAGGGCTCGTCGGTGTCCTCGGCGAAGCGGCTGTACTCGCGGACGATGACCGTCTTGCCCTCGGGATAGCTGCGCTCGGGGTGGAAGTGCTTGAACTCGTGGATCCGGGTGTACGGCACGTCCGGGTCGGGGTAGTTCATCACCGAGCAGCCCTGGAAGTCGTCGACCTCGAGGACCTCGGGCACCAGGTCGACGGTGCGCCAGGACAGGCGCCCCTCCCGGTTGCCGAAGTACTCGTCCACGGGGCCGGTGTAGACGATCGGGACCTTGCCCTTGTACCGCTCCGCCACCCCGTCGGCGAGGAAGTCGGTGTCGAGGACGACCTCGATGTGGGGATGGTCGGCCATCCTGGCCAGCCAGGCGGCGTAGCCGTCGGTCGGCAGGCCCTCGTACTTGTCGTTGAAGTAGCGGTTGTCGTAGGTGTAGCGCACCGGCAGCCGCGAGATGATGTCCGCGGAGAGCTCCTCCGGCGCGGTCTGCCACTGCTTGGCCGTGTAGTGGGCGATGAACGCCTCGTAGAGCGGGCGGCCGATCAGCGAGATGCCCTTCTCGACGAAGTTCGCCGGCTCCTTGTCACCGAGCTCGGCGGCCTGCTCCTTGATGAGAGCGCGGGCCTCGGCCGGCGTGTAGGCGGCGTCGAAGAACTGGTTGATGGTGCCGAGGTTGATCGGCAGCGGGTACACCTGGCCGTCGTGGGTGCTGTAGACCCGGTGCTGGTAGCCGGTGAAGGACGTGAAGCGGTTGACGTACTCCCACACCCGCTCGTTGCTCGTGTGGAACAGGTGCGCGCCGTACTTGTGCACCTCGATCCCGGTCTCGGGCTCGGGCTCGCTGTAGGCGTTGCCCCCGAGATGGGAGCGGCGCTCGATGACCAGGACCTTCAGGCCGAGGTCGTTGGCGCAGCGCTCGGCGATGGTCAGGCCGAAGAAGCCGGAGCCGACGACGACCACATCGGGAAGGTCGGGGTTCGACGAGGTGACAGACACGATCGGTCAGTTTACGGACCTCGGCACCGGTTCCCCATTCGGACGCGCGGTCGCAACCTGTTCGCCCGTTGGGGGACGTGACGAATATCCTGTTCTGGTGTACACCCACCAGACGGCCGGTCGCGGCGCTCCCTCCTTCGCCCTCGCCTGGCTCGCCGGTCTCGGCCTGGCCGTCCTCACCGTGGTGTTCTCGCTGCTCGAGGACATCCCGATCCAGGACCCCGACAGCCTGATCCCGGGCTACATCCGCTTCCCGGCGATCGTGCTGGGAGCGATCGCGATCGACGTCGTCCCGCGCACCCTGCTCGCCGCGGGGCGGCCGGCCGGCGGCTGGCTGCGCCGGGCCCGCACGGCGTTCCGGACCGTGCTGCGCGAGCGCTGGCCGCTGTCGCACTGGAAGTTCGCGCTCAACGGCGTCATCGCCTGGTACCTGTGCTACGCCGCCTTCCGCAACGTCAAGAGCATGGCGCCCTTCGTGCACGAGAAGATCTACGACGACCCGCTCGCGGACCTCGACCGCTTCCTGTTCGCCGGCCACGACCCGGCCGCGGTGCTGCACGCCTGGTTCGGGACCGGTCTGGCCGCCCACTTCTTCTCGGCCGTCTACATCGTGTGGATCGCGCTGGTGCCCGTGTCGATCGCCATCGCCCTGGTCTGGACCCGGCACACCCGCGCCGGTGAGTGGTATGTCACAGCGGTGGCGGTGGACTGGGCACTCGGCGCGGTCCTCTACGTCCTGCTCCCCACCGTCGGGCCGATCTACTCCGACAGCAGCTCCTTCGCCGCCCTGCCGGAGACCTATGTCAGCAAGCTGCAGGAGAGCATGTGGGGCGACCGGGTGGCCGTGCTCGCCGACCCGGTCGGCGCCGGCACGCTGCAGACCATCGCCGCGTTCGCCTCGCTGCACGTCGGCATCATGGTCACCATCTGCCTGATCGTGGAGCTGGTGCGCCTGCCCCGCTGGGTGCGGATCAGCTCGTGGGTCTTCCTCGGCCTCACGATCCTCGCGACGGTCTACCTCGGCTGGCACTTCTTCGTCGACGTGATCGGCGGTGTCGCGCTCGGGGCCTTCGCGGTGTGGATCGCCGGCATCGCCACCGGCAACCGGGTCGGCCTGCGGGCGCGCCTGGTGCCCGACCCCGTGGCGGTCGTCAGCGAGCCGGGCGGGAGCGCATCCGCCAGCCATCCCGAAGCGCTCGTGACACGTTCCGTGCCTCGGCCCGACCACCCCGCAGCGGACTGAGCAGGACCACGCCGAGCGCGATCAGCACCGGCTTGAGCCGCACGAGCGGGTTCTCGCCGTACCGGAAGTGCACGACGAACAGGTTGCGGTACATGTAGTACCCCTTCCAGCCCGCCAGGTCGTGCTGCTGGTCGAAGTCCAGCTGGCGCACGAGCACCGCGTCCCGCACCGCCCGGATGGCGAAGCCCGCGCGGCGGGCGCGGATCGCGAAGTCCACGTCGTCGTAGAAGATGAAGAAGGACGCGTCCGGCAGACCGATCCGGTCGACCACCTCGCGGCGGACCAGGAAGCCCTCGAAGGCGACGTTCTCGACCTCGACCGTCGCGGGCATCGCCGCCCGCGTCGGGTACGTCGAGTCGATGCTGGCCGTCTTCGGCCGGATGGCGAGCGGGTTGCGCAGGTCGAAGCGCAGCGCCGCCTTCTCCACGAGCGCTCCCGAGCGGTCCTCGCGCACCGCCATCAGGCACGAGCCGTCGGCCTCGAGCAGCCGGGTCAGGCAGTCGGGGGCGGGGACCACGTCGTCGTCCATCAGCCACATCACGTCGTACCCGCGCTCGTGGGCGGTCCGCAGGCCGAGCCGGAAGCCGCCCGCGCCGCCGAGGTTCTCCGTGGTGTGGATCGGCACCAGCCCGGGCAGCGAGCTGCGCGCGAGCACCTCGCGGGTGTGGTCGGTGCTGGCGTTGTTGACGACGAGCACCGCATCCGGCGCCCGGTCGAGGGCGGCGAGACCGGCCAGCATCCGCTCGAGGAGGTCGGCGCGGTTGTAGGTGACGACGACGACCGCGACCTGCTCGGGCCTCCCCGACTTGCCCGGCTTCCCCGTGCTCACCGTAGATATCTCCGGTGTCCGGTGAAGTCGCCGCGCAGCCCGGCGACGGCCGCTCGGGCGCTGAGCGGGATGCGCGCCGGCTGCGGCTTGGTGAAGAGGTAGAACCACACCGTCTTGAGCCAGAACAGCAGCACGTGCACCCACCCGCGGTAGGCCCGCAGGTTGAGCGTGTTGTTGCGGGCCATGCAGTAGTGCTTGAGCTCGCTCGGCGTGTGGTTGTAGGTCGTGCGGCCGAACATCATCGGCGTGCCGAGGTCGTCGGTCGCCGGGTGGAGGAAGTGGGCCTCGACCACCGTGGCGATCCGGGCCCCGGCCCGCTGCGCGCGCCACAGGTACTCCACGTCGTCGCCCCAGATGAAGAACTCCTCACGGGGCAGCCCGATCCGCTCGACCAGCTCCCGGATGACCAGCACCCCGTTGAACGGGATCACCACGTCGTCGATCAGCCCGTCCGTCGCAGCCGCCTCGGCGGCGGCCATCTCGTGCACGACGCGGGTGCCGCCGGGCAGGCGGATCGGGAAGCAGAGCCGCGCCGGGTCCTGCTCGGCGAGGACGGCGGGGCCGCAGAACTCCAGCCCGTCGCGCTCGACCCGCGCGCGGAGCAGGTCGAGGCAGTCGGGAGCCGGCAGGCCGTCGTCGTCCATCAGCCACACCAGGTCCGCTCCCTCGCGCACCGCCCACTCCAGGCCGTGGTGGAAGCCGCCGGCGCCCCCGGTGTTGGTCGCGAGGCTGCGATGGGCCACGCGGGCCTCCCCGAGACCGGCGAGCCACTCCCCCGTGCCGTCGGTCGAGGCGTTGTCGACCACGAGGACCCGCTCGAGCCCCGGGACCTCCAGCAGGCGCGCGAGGAGCCGCTGCAGCATCGCCAGCCGGTTGAAGGTCACCACCACGGCCTGCACGCGCACGGAGCAGACCCTACTGGCCGGGGTTGCCGCTGCTGTCGCGCCGCCGACCTCACGACTCGTCGGTCAGCAGCGCGTCCGGGTCGAGCCGCGGCGGGATGGCGGCGAGGGCCGCCTGGACCAGGGCGGTGCGGGCCTTGACCTCGACCGCGCGGCGTACCCGGCCGCGCCCGGGCCCCGCGAGGCCGCTCACGACCTCGGCGACCTGCCGGTCGTCGTACGTCGGACGGGTGCCGGGCGCGACGTCGACGTCCGGCAGGGCGACGAGCACCGGGAGCACCTGGTCGCCGAGGGCGTCGAGGATCTTGAACCGCTGGTAGCGGTCCATCTCCTCCCAGGCGGTGTCGACGTCGACGCCGCGCTTGCGGAGGCGGCGGTCCGCGGCCAGCACGGCCTTGGCCGCCCCGGCGAGTGCCGCGGTCAGCTCGTGCTCGGTGAAGCGCATGGGGCTAGCCAACAGCACGGGGCCGCCGACGTCCCGCGCGAGGGTCCCGTTACCGTGGACGCCGTGGACACCGCCGCCGTGCTGACCCTGCTCCAGGACGTCGCCGCGGAGGTGATCAACCCCCGCTTCCGGGCGCTCGCCGACGAGCAGGTCGCGGAGAAGAACCCCGGCGACCTGGTCACGGTCGCCGACCACGAGTCCGAGGCGCTCATCACGGCGGCCCTGCAGGCCGCCTACCCGGACGCGCTGGTGCTGGGCGAGGAGGCGATGGCGGCCGATCCCGGCCTGCTGGAGCGCTTCGCCGACGCCGAGCACGCCTTCACCGTCGACCCCGTCGACGGCACCAAGAACTTCGTCCATGGCTCCCCCGACCACGCCGTCATGGTGGCCGAGGTGCTGCGCGGCGAGGTGACCCGCGGCTGGATCTGGCAGCCGCAGCACGCGGCGTCGTACGTCGCGGAGCGCGGCGGCGGGGCCTGGCACAACGGCGAGCGGTTGAGCGTCGCCACCGCGCCCCACGGCGTCCCGTTCCGGACCGCGCGCCGCTCCTGGGTGGGCCGCGAGCTCGACGGCCTCGGCGCCCTGGAGCTGACCTGGGCCTGCTGCGGCATCGACTACCCGCACCTGATCGCCGGCGACGCGCGGGCGCTGCTCTACAGCCGCAGCATGCCGTGGGACCACCTGCCCGGCGGCCTGATCCTGGCCGAGGCCGGCGGCGTCATCGGCCAGCACGACGGCTCGCCGTGGCGCCCGCAGGCGCTGTCCGGCGGCCTGGTCGCGGCCCCCGACCGGGCGACGTACGACGCCGTGGTCGCCGCGCTGCCGCTCTGAGGCCCCCGCCGCGTCCTCGACCGGGGCGGCGTCAGCAGGCGGCGGCGACGTCGTCTGTCTCGTTGGCGACGTAGCCGTCGTTGCGGGAGCCGAGCGAGCCGCCGGTGACCGCTCCCGCGCCGTTCCCGGACTTCTCGCTCCGCGCCGTGTCCTCGCCGGAGCCGGCCGCCTGGTCGGCGTCACCCGCCTGGTCGGAGCCGTCCGCGTGGGCAGCCGCCTTGTCCGCCGCCTGCCGCGCGGCCTTCAGGTCGCCCTCGGCGCGGTCGATCGCCTTGCCGACCATCCGGTGGACCAGGTCGATGTCGGGGTTCGCGGTGTCGATGCGCGGCGGCACCAGGGAGACCGAGGAGATCTTCTGGGTCCGCGCACGCAGCGCGAGCTCGACGAAGTCGCTCAGCGCGCCGCCCGGGATGTCGGTCTTGATCATCGCACTGGAGGCCCGTGCGATCTCCTGGAAGTTGGTGAGTGCCTGCTTCGGGCTGACCTGCGAGGCGAGCGCGGAGAAGACGCACTTCTGGCGCGCCATGCGCGAGTAGTCGTCGGAGCCCTCACGGGCCCGGGCGTACCAGAGGGCGTCGTGGCCGTTGAGCTTGCGCCGCCCCGGCTCGATGTAGCCGGTGACGTCCTTGCCCAGGCCGCCGACGGGGATCCGCTGGCGCACGTTGAGGGTGACCCCGCCGAAGGCGTCCACCAGGCGCTCGAAGCCGCGCATGTTGACCATCACCCAGTAGTTGATGTCGAGGCCGGTGATGCCCTCGACCGCCATCACGGTGGCGTCGATGCCCGGCGTCTCGGAGTCGGGGAAGAGCTCGGTGTGGTCGCCGACCCAGGTGCTGACGCCGTTGAGATAGCAGTCGTCGCAGTCGAAGCCCTTGGGGAAGTGCTCGTCCATCACGCTGCCCTCGCGGAACGGGAAGTTCTGCATGTTGCGGGGCAGGCCGATCATCACGGTGCGACCGGTGGTGGCGTCGACGGAGGCGACCGTCATCGAGTCGGTGCGCAGGCCCCAGCGGTCCGAGCCGGAGTCGCCGCCGATGAGCAGGATGTTGTAGCGGCCCTGGTGCGCGGTGCCGAGGTCACCGTCGGCGAACATCGTCAGCCACTCCCGCTGGGCGGCGGCGAGGTGGGAGCCGAAGAGCAGGGTGCCGGCGACGGAGAAGCACAGCACCCCGTTGACGCCGACGACGGCACGGCGGTGCGGCAGCCGGAGGCTCAGCGGCTGGCCGATCCGCCAGGCGTCGACGAACAGCGCGGCCCAGCCGAGGGCGCCGAGGATGAGGTAGAGGCGGATGACGAGCATGGCGGTCGGGCTGAACGCGAGGGACAGCGCGAAGCCGTTGTCGAGCCAGCTCCAGACGCCGACGACGAGCAGGGTGCCGAGGGAGGCGAGCCAGACCCGTACGGCGAGCAGGCCGACGGCCCGGTTGCCCGCGATCAGCTGCGCGGAGCCCGGGACGACGAGCGTGAACGCCATCAGCGTCAACGCCCGGCGGAAGCGCACCCGGGCAGCTCGCTCGTCGACGGCGATGCGCGCGTCGCTGGGTCCGGGCTGAGGCACCCGCCCAGTATCACCAGTCCCACCTGTCACGCGGGTGACGACGCGCCGACGGCTCAGGCCGCGGCGACCGATCCGGCGAGGCGGGCGATCTCGTCGGCGGACGCGTTCGCACCGGTGCAGACGACGGCGACGAGGCCGTCCATCCGACGGGCGAGCGCCCCGGCCAGGGACGCGGCGCCGGCTCCCTCGGCGAGGGTGTGGGCGCAGGTCGCGAGCAGGCGGGCGGCGTCGTCGATGGCGTCGTCGTCGACGAGCACGAACTCGTCGAGCCGCTCGCGCAGCACCGCCTGGGTGCGCGGATAGCCGGTGGTCGTGGCGAGCCCGGCCGCACGTGTGGTCGCGGGCGCGGTCTCGATCGCCCCGCTGCGCCAGGACCGCCAGCCGGCGGGGGCCGCCGCGGACTGCACGCCGACGACGCGGCAGTCCGGCGCGAGGACGTCGCGCACGAGGCAGGCGCCCGCCGCGCCGGTGCCGCTGCCGACCGGGACGAAGAGCGCGCTCAGCTCGGCGCCGGCGTCGGCCGCCTGACCGAAGAGCTCGAGATAGGCCGTCGCATGGCCCAGCACGATGCGCGGGTCCGTCGGACAGACGAACGAGGCGCCCGTCTGCGCGGCACGGGCCCGGGCGTGCTCGGCCGCCTCGCCGAGACTGGCGCCCACGAGGACCACCTCGGCACCGAGGGCGCGGACGGCGTCCCGCTTGGCCGCGGGCGCGCTGGCGGGCATCACGACGGTCGCGCGGACGCCGGCCAGCCGGGCGCCGTACGCGACCGACTGGGCGTGGTTGCCCGTGGAGCAGGTCACCAGGCCGTGCGCCCGCTCGGCGTCGGTGAGCCGTGCCGCGAGGTGGACGCCGCCACGGACCTTGAAGGCCCCGGTGGGCAGCACGTTCTCGTGCTTGACCAGCACGGGGCGCCCGAGGGCGCGGTCGAGCAGCGGGTGGGCCTGCAGCGGGCTCGGCGCCAGCTCCGTCCGCACGATCTCCGCGGCGGCGAGCACCGCCTCGAAGGTCAGCTCGGCTGCGGGGTCGGACGAGGGATCCGACGAGGAGGCGGTGAGGGGGCGGCCGGGCATGGGTCCATCGTCCGCGGTGGACCACCCATCGGTCCAATAGTTCTTTTCGAGCCTTTCCATCGATGCTCTCGATCATTATCCTGCCAGCATGATCGACCTGCGCCGCCTCGAGGCCCTCGTCGCCGTCCATCGCACGGGCTCGGTCTCGGGCGCCGCGGCCCAGCTGCACTACGGCCAGCCGACGATCTCGCACCACCTGCGCCGGCTCGAGGCCGAGACCGGCAGCGTGCTGCTCCAGCGGGTCGGCCGCGGGATCCGGCTCACCCCGGAGGGCGAGCGCCTGGCCCGGCGCGGCGAGGAGATCCTCGGCCTGCTGGCCCGTGCCGAGGCCGAGCTCGCCGCGGCGACGAGCCTGCAGTCGGGCCGGGTCCGGCTCGCCGCCTTCCCGTCGGGCGCCGCCACGCTCGTGCCGGACGCCATCGCCCTGCTCGCCGGCCGCCACCCGGGCATCCGCCTCGACCTCGTCGAGGCCGAGCCGCCCGAGGCCTACGAGCTGCTGCGCGCCGGCCGCGTCGACCTCGCCCTGACCTTCGCCTATCCCGACCAGCCGGAGCCGGAGCAGGTCACCTCGGTCCCGGTGCTCGACGACCCGCTGCACCTGGTGACCGCTGCGGCGGGCGCGCCGGCGGCGGGCCCCGTCGCGCTCGACGCGTACGCGGGCTCGGACTGGATCACCGGCTGCGAGCGCTGCCGTCGCGAGCTGCTCTCGCTCTGCGCGGACGCCGGCTTCACGCCGACGATCGCCTTCGCCAGCGACGACTACGTCGCGGTCCAGTCACTCGTCGCGAGCGGGCTCGGTGTGACCGTGCTCCCGGGACTGGCCCTGCGCGCCCACCAGCACCGCGACGTCGTACGGAGCCCGCTGAGCGCCCATCGCCGGGTCCAGCTCTCGACCTACGGGGCGCCCCCGCGACCGGCGGCGGTCGACGCCGTGGCCGGGGCGATCGCGGAGGTCGGCGGGGCGCTCAGGGGGTGACCCGCCCCGCCTCGATCTCCCGGCGCCGGGCGAGCCGGTGCGCACGGCGGATCTCGGCCTCCCGCAGCCGGCGACGGTCCTCCTCGGTCTCGGGCTCGAGCGCGGGGACGGGGCGGCCGCGACCGGCTCCGTCGACGGCGACGAAGACGAAGTAGGCCGACCCGACGTGCAGCACCTCGCCGGCGGCGTCCCACGGCTCGGTCTCGATCCGGACGCCGATCTCCATCGACGAGGTGCCGACCCAGTTGACCTGGCCGAAGGTCCGGATGATGTCGCCGACGCGCACCGGCTCGAGGAAGGCCATCTCGTCGAGGGCCGCCGTGACCGCCGGACCGCCGCTGTGCCGCTGTGCCACGACCCCGGCCGTGGAGTCGGCGAGCTTGACCACCTCGCCGCCGTGGATGTTGCCGAGCAGGTTGGCCTGGGCGCGCGAGGTCAGGGTGGCCAGCTCGATGCGGGAGTACGACGGCGTGCGTGCCGCGACGATCTCAGTCACGCCGCTGACGGTAGCGTCTGGACCATGGCAGGGCGCGGCAACAAGTCGGGGGACGACGGAGACGGCTTCGACTGGGTCTACGGATCCGGCTCACCGGGCGGCTCCGACCCCGAGCCGACCCGCAGGATCCCGGTCCAGCGGCGTCCCCCCGCCGAGCCGTACGCCGGCCGTCCCGATCCTGTGGGACCACGTCCCGCGGGCCCACAGCCGCCCCCGCCCGCGCCTCCCCGCGGCGCCCGGCGCGGGCGCTGGTCCCGGCCGCGCACCTACCTGCGGCTGGTGCTCCTGGCCCTCGTGCTCTGGCTGGTCTACCTGGTGGCCGTGCCGCTCGTCGCGTGGAACCGCGTCGACAAGGTCGACTTCGAGCCCTCGGGCGACCGACCGGCCGAGCAGCCCGGCACGACCTACCTGCTGGTCGGCAGCGACTCGCGCGCGGGCCTGTCCCCTGCCGAGCGCAAGCGGCTGCACACCGGGGACGCGGAGTCGGAGCTGACCGACACGATCCTGCTCCTGCACACCGGCGACGGCCCGACCACCCTGGTGTCCATCCCGCGCGACTCGCCGCTGGACATCCCGGGCTTCGGCGTCGGCAAGGTCAACTCGGCGTACGCCAAGGGCGGCACGCCGCTGCTCGTCCAGACGCTGGAGAAGGCGACCGGCCTGCACGTCGACCAGTACGTCGAGATCGGCTTCGGCGGCCTGGTGGGCGTGGTCGACGCCGTCGGCGGCATCGAGATCTGCCCGAAGAAGCGGATCAAGGACAAGGACTCCGGGCTGAACGTGAAGAAGGGCTGCCAGGAGGTCGACGGCGCGACCGCGCTGGCCTACTCGCGGGCGCGCAAGCACAGCCCGATCTCGGACCTGGCGCGGGTCCAGCAGCAGCGCGAGGTCATCGCCGCGGTCGGCGACAAGGTGCTCTCCCCGTGGTCGGTGCTCAACCCGGTCCGCTGGTGGCGGCTCAACGGCTCGGTCCCGGACTTCTTCCGCTTCGGCGAGACCTCCGGTCCCGTGGACGCCGGGCGCTGGGCGCTCGCCATGACCAAGGTGGAGAAGTCGTGCACCGTTCCGGTCGCGCGGGCCGACACCACGTGGGACGCCGAGCGGGCGCGGCGGCTCTTCGGCAGGATCGCGGAGGACCGGACCGAGGAGATCACCAAGGATCTCTGCACGGCCACCGGCCTGGCCGACGACTAGCGCCCCCACGACTCCCCGGAGGACACCGTGTACGACACCCTGACCTGGCACGTCGACGACGACGGCATCGCCACGCTGACGCTGCACCGGCCCGACGCGCTCAACGCCTTCGACCTCACCATGGCGCGCGAGCTGCTCGAGGTCTTCACCAACGAGGCGCGGGAGGACGCGGTGCGCGCCGTGGTCGTGACCGGCGCCGGGCGGGCGTTCTGCGCCGGCATGGACCTCTCGGCCGAGGGCAACGTCTTCGGGCTCGACGAGAGCCTCTCCCCCACGCCCGAGGAGTTCCGCGCGGCCTACGACCAGCCGCCGTACGCCGACGGCGTCCGCGACACCGGCGGGAAGGTGACGCTGGCGATCCATGCCCTGCCGAAGCCGGTCATCGCGGCGATCAACGGGCCCGCGGTGGGCATCGGCGCGACGATGACCCTGGCCATGGACATCCGGCTGGCGTCGACGAAGGCGCGGATCGGCTTCGTCTTCGGCCGCCTCGGGATCGTGCCGGAGGCCTGCTCGTCGTGGTTCCTCCCACGCATCGTCGGGATCCAGCAGGCGCTGGAGTGGGTGTACTCCGCGGAGATCCTGACCGCCGACCAGGCACTCGCCGGTCGTCTGGTGCGCAGCCTGCACGAGCCCGACGACCTACTGCCGGCGGCCTACGACCTGGCGCGCTCGTTCGTCCGCGACCGCTCGCCGGTCGCGCTCGGGCTCGCCAAGCAGCTGCTCTACCGCAACAGCGCGGCCGCCGACCCCCTCGAGGCACACCTCAGCGACTCCCTCGCCATGTTCTGGACGTCGGTGGCCGACGGCAAGGAGGGCGTCGCGGCGTTCCTCGAGAAGCGCGCGCCCGCGTTCACCGGCAAGGCATCGCAGCTGCCCCGGATCGGATGACCCGCCGCTCACAGGGCCATGAACAGGATCTCCTCGCGGCTGTACTCCCGTCCGGGGTGCTCCGCCGCGAGGTGCTCCTGCACCTTCGCGACCAGCTCGTCGTCGGTGTCGGCGCGCAGGGTGGTGTCGCAGGGGCAGCGCAGCGAGGGCATGGGGACCTCCAGGGACCGGGCGGGAAACAGGAACAGGTTCCAGTCTAGGTCGCGCCGCGACTTCTGGGCGGACCCACGTCCGGGTTAGCCTCGCGGCGATGCCGACCAGCTCCTGCCGCCGTGCCCTCCGCCGTGCCCGCGCCCTCCTCCTGACCGCGACCGCGCTCCTGACGCTGGCCGCCTGCGGCGGCTCGGGCGAGCCGGCCGCGGAGCCGACGCCCGCGGCGTCGAGCAGCGAGGCCGTCGCGACGCCGACGCCGACCGCGCCGGCGGCCACGCCGACGCCGCCCGTCGCCCCGCCCAGCCCGACCCGGACCGCGCGGCCGTACCACCGCGACAAGGAGGTGTGGCAGCGCGCGCAGCCCGCCCACCAGCAGAACCCCCGCAACCCCCTCGCGGAGCGCCGGTGGGGCGTCTACCGGGGCCGGCTCGAGCACACCTGGAACGCCTACGAGGCGGCCGGCGGGGAGAGCAGGCAGCTGCTGGGCCGGATCGCGCTGCGCCCCAAGGCCCTGTGGCTCGGCACCTGGAGCGGCTCCCCCGAGCAGATCGGGTCCGTCGTCGAGGAGTACGTCGCGAACGCCTCGGGTGGCGACCGCAAGACCCTCGTCCAGCTCGCGATCTTCCGGATGGACCCGTGGGAGCACGCGGTGTGCGGCCGCACTCCGTCCCCGAGCGCCCAGGACGCCTACCGGCGCTGGATCTCCAACGCGGCGCGGGCGCTGGGTCGCCAGCACGCCGCCGTGGTCCTGCAGCCGGACCTGCCGTTCTGGTGGTGCTCGAACCGTGCGGTCACCAGCGCCCTCATCAAGCACGCGGTCCGCGCCTTCGCGGCGCAGCCGAACACCAGCGTCTACCTCGACGCCGGGGCCGCGGACTGGAGCAGCACGCCGCAGGTGGGGGTGCCGCGGGCGTCCCAGGCCGCCGACCTGCTGCTCGCCAACGGGATCGAGGACGCCCGCGGGTTCGCGCTCAACGCGACCCACTACGTCGGCACGGCCCAGAGCGTCGCCTACGGTGCCGAGCTGGTGCGGATCCTGCGCGAGCGCGGGGTGAAGGGCGTCCACTTCGTGGTCGACACCGCCCAGAACGGCAACGGCATGACCTGGCCCGAGGTGGACGCGGACGGCCGGGTCAACGACAACGCCCGGGTGTGCGGGTCGACCTCGGACCGCCGCGGCTGCGTGACCCTCGGCATCCCGCCGACCTCACGCGTCGGCGACCCGCGCTGGGGGCTCTCCGGCGAGACCGCCCGGGCCGCCAAGCGTCACGTCGACGGGTTCTTGTGGTTCAGCCGGCCCTGGCTGCACATGCAGGCCAACTGGCACGGCCCGCAGCGGGCCCTGGGGATGGCCCGCAGCACCACCTGGCCCGCTCCCTGAGCGGACCGTGGGGCAGGGTCAGGCGGCGGCTGCGACCCGCCGGCGGCCGAGGCTGATGCTGCCCGCGCCGGCGGCGACGAGGCCGGCGCCGAGCAGCAGCCACAGGAGGTCGGGGCCGCCCGTGTTGGGCAGCGCGCCACCGTTGTCGTCGCCGTCGTCACCGCCGGCGGCGGCGCCGATGCGGAAGCGGGTGCTGTCGGACGAGGGCAGGAAGAGCGCCGCGTCGTCGGGCGTGAGCGCCGCGCGGGCGAGATAGGAGCCCTTCGGCAGGCGGGGGCCGGTGACCCGGACCGGCTTGTCGACGAAGTGCACGGTCGTGGAGAAGACCGGCTTCGCGACGAGGGCCCGCGCGCCTCGAGCGGCGCTGCCGCTCGCGGAGACGGTCACGGCGATGTTGCCCGCCGGCGGCGTCGGGTAGTTGGCGCTCGCGCTGACCTCCAGCACGATCGGCTTGCCCGGCTCGGCGACGACCACCTTGATGTGCGTGGCGGTCGGGATCTTCACCGTGTAGCCGTCCGCCGTCGCCGGCGTCGACGGTACGACGGCGAACGCCACGGCGAGCGCGCAGAGCGCGGCCATCTTCTTGAGCACGTGTCCTCCTTGAACTTCCCCATGCAACGACCCGGCGTCCAAGGTGACGGGCAGTGCGTAGCCCCCACCCTAGTGGGTGCTCAGCCCGAGGGGACCGACGACTCCACCAAATGGCCGAAGACGACCGAGCGGTTGTCGGTGTGGAAGATCTCCGAGCAGGTCAGCAGCGTGATCAGCTGGTTGCCGACGCCGTCGGGCGGCTGGGTGCCGCCGTTCGGGTTCACCGGCCTCTCGTCGAGGACCCAGGTCTGGGTGAACGGGATGATCAGGTCCTCCCCGCCGGTGTCGAGCACGTAGGTGTAGGTCGCGGTCCGGGTCTCCACGACGACCTCGTCGCCCGGCTCGAGGGTCGGCAGCTCGGCGAAGGGCTCGCCATGGGTCACGCGGTGCCCGGCGAGCACGTAGTTGCCCACGCCGCCGGCCTCGGTGTCCTCCATGTGCCCCACCCCGGACGCGAGGACCGTGTCGCTCGCGCCCTCGAGCACGGGGACGGCGAAGTCCTTGCCGAACTTGGGGATGTGCAGGATCGCCGTCGCGTTGCCGAAGTCGGTGCGGACGACGTCCTGGCCGTCGCCCCAGCCCGATGCCAGCGCCCGGCGGACATCGCCCTGGCGCTGCTGCGACTGCCAGTTGGTGCCCCAGAACTGCCACGCCACCCAGCCCAGCACGGCGAGGCCCGCGGCGATCAGGCCGCAGCCCATCCAGAAGGAGACCCGCCTGCGGGTGCCGGTCCGCGACGAGCCGGACGGGCCGGAGGGGTCGCCTGCGGGGCGCGTGCGGCGCCGGCGTACCCGCCGGGGCGCGGCGTCCTGCTCGGAGTCGCCGGGCAGATCGGTCTGGGTCATGGGGATCCCTCCTCGGCGGGGCGTCGCGTCGGATGGCCCCACCCCATCCAACGCGATGCGGAGCCGGGTGTCACGCCCGGCGACGGCTCCGTTCGAGGAGTCCGCCACCGGTCACGACGAGCCCGATCCCGGCGAGGAGGAGGCCCAGGTGCGGACCGCCCGTGTTGGGCAGCCCCCCGGCACCACCACCCGCGCCGCCGCCCTGGGCGCCGACCTGGAACCTCACACTGTCCCGGCAGCCCGTGAACCGCGTCGGGTCGTCGGGCACGAAGGTCGCGCTCGCCCGGTGCTCACCACGACCCACCCGCGGGCCGAGGACCTCGACCGGCGCACCGTCGTAGCGCACCTTCTTCGAGAACGACTCGTCGACCTCGACCGTCACCGTCCCCGTCGGCTGCACGCTGCCCGCCGCCGTCACCCGGACCCGGACCACCACCCGCTCGCCCGCCAGCGTCGTCGGCACGTCCACCCGGCAGGTCGTCGGCACCGCGGGCGTGTAGGGGTCGGCGAGGGCCGGCGCCGCGACGCCCGCGAGGGCGAGCAGGAACGTGGCAAGTGCCGCGACGGCACTGCCTAGGACCAGGTAACGACGCATCGGACCCCATCTCCCGCACGGTCAACGCCACGCTCCGCCGGCGGTGGACCGGCGGATCTCCTGGTCAAACGCTCGCTCCGTGAGAAGAGTTACGGGCCGGACGCGGAAACTTTGGGCGTTGGACGTGACACGCGGTCACAGGTTCTGGTACCAGGCTTTGGAGAGCCATCGCCGCTCTGCCGGTCAGAGGGTGCTCTGCACCCCCGCCAGCAGCTGCCGGGCCATCACGATCCTCTGCACCTGGTTGGTGCCCTCGTAGATCTGGGTGATCTTGGCGTCGCGCATCATCCGCTCGACCGGGTAGTCGCGGGTGTAGCCGTAGCCGCCCAGCACCTGGACCGCGTTGGTCGTGACCTCCATGGCCACGTCGGAGGCGAAGCACTTGGCCGCCGCGCCGAAGAAGGTGAGATCGCTGTCGCCACGCTCGGACCGGCCCGCGGCCGCGTAGGTCAGCTGGCGGGCGGCCTCGACCTTCATGCCCATGTCGGCGAGGAGGAACTGCAGGCCCTGGAAGTCCGCGATCGCCTTGCCGAACTGCTGCCGCTCCTGGGCGTAGCCGAGGGCGTAGTCGAGGGCCCCCTGCGCGACGCCGACGGCCTGGGCTGCGATGGTGACCCGGGTGTGGTCGAGGGTGCGCATGGCGTACTCGAAGCCCTTCCCCTCCTCGCCGATGATCCGGTCGCCGGGGATCCGGACGTTGTCGAAGTACACCTCGCGGGTGGGCGAGCCCTTGATGCCGAGCTTCTTCTCCGGGGCCCCGAAGGACACACCGGGGTCGCCCTTCTCCACGACGAAGGCCGAGATGCCCTTCGACCGGGCGTCGGGGTCGGTCGTCGCGAGGACGGTGTAGAACTCCGACTCCCCCGCGTTGGAGATCCAGCGCTTGGTGCCGTTGAGGACCCACGCATCGCCGTCGCGGACGGCGCGAGTCCGCTGGTTGGCGGCGTCCGAGCCGGCGTCCGGCTCGGAGAGGCAGTACGAGAAGCCCTCGCCGGCCGCGAGCCGGCCGAGGTACTTGGCCTTCAGCTCCTCCGAGCCGCCGATCATCACCGGAAGCGAGCCGAGCTTGTTGACGGCGGGGATGAGGGAGGCGGAGACGTCGGCGCGCGCGATCTCCTCGATCACCAGGACGGTGGCGAGCGCGTCGGCGCCCGCGCCGCCGTACTGCTCGGGCACGTGGGGTGCGTGGAAGTCCGCGGCCCGGAGTGCCTCGGCCGCCTCGCGGGGGTAGCGGGCCTCCTCGTCGACCTCGGCGGCGTAGGGAGCGACCTTGGCGTCGCAGATCGCGCGCACGGCCTCGCGGATGGCCTGGTGCTCCTCGGACAGGGCGTACATCGGGTGGTCGCTCACGACGGCTCTCCTGGACTCGTTGGTACTCAGTACCATAGTCGCGGGACTGCGTCCCGTCGAGTTAGGGTCGCTCCGTGCCGACCCCCCGCGCCCGCCTCGTCACCGCCGCCTTCGAGCTGTTCGCGGGCCAGGGGTACGACGCCACGACGGTCGACGACATCGCGGCGCGGGCCGAGACCGGGCGCAGCACCTTCTTCCGTCACTTCGCCACCAAGGACGACGTCGTCCTGCCTGACCACGAGGCGCTGCTGCGCCGGGTCGACGAGCGCCTGGCCACCACCTCGGCCGCGGGGCGCGAGGTCGCCCTGCGCGAGGCCGCCGGGATCGTGCTCGACCACTACCTCGCCGAGGGCGAGACGGCCCGGCTCCGCTACCGCCTCGCCAGCTCCGTCCCCGCGATCCGGGACCGGGAGATCGCGAGCGTCCAGCGCTACGTGCGGCTCTTCGCACGCCACGTCCACGGCTGGCTCGACACCGAGCCGGACGGCCCGCTGCGGGCCGAGCTGGTCGCGTCGTCAGTCGTGATCGCCCACAACCACGTCCTGCGCCAGTGGCTGCGCGGCGACGTCGACGACGCGGCGAGAGCGGAGGCGCTCGTCGACCGGGCCCTCGGCCATGCCCTCGCCGTCCTGCGGGGCCCGGTCCCGGAGGGGCCGCCGACGGTCGTGATCACAGGCGGCGAGCGCGATGTCGAGCAGGTCGTCCGCGAGGTGCGGGCGGCCCTCACCCGGCGCTGACCGGGAGCGCCGGGGAAGAACCGCCGCCCCCGCGGCCTTGGGACACCATGAGCACTCCTGCGCACCTGGACCCCGCCGTCATCGACCGGATGCTCGACGACACCACCACCTGGGCGATCGTCGGCCTGTCCGGCAACCCGGCGCGGACGGCGTACGAGATCGCCGCGCTGCTGCAGCGACGTGGCAAGAGGATCGTGCCGATCCATCCCTCCGCGCCCACCGTGCTCGGCGAGCAGGGCTACGCCACGCTCGCCGACGTGCCCTTCCCTATCGACGTCGTGGACGTCTTCCGCCGCTCCGAGGACGCCGGCCGGTTCGCGGACGAGGCGGTCGCGGTCGGCGCCGGCGGCGTCTGGTTCCAGCTCGGCGTCCGCGACGACGCGGCGTTCGAGCGGACCCGGGCCGCGGGCGTGCCGATGGTCATGGACACCTGCCCGGCGATCGAATGGCGCCGACGCGGCGCCTGAGCCCTACTGGTCGCGGACCACGGCGCCCTTCGCCTCGGCGGCGGCCTTCAGCTCGGCCTGGAAGTCCCGCATCTGCTTCTGCAGCGCGGGGTCCGTGGCCGCGAGGATCCGTACGGCGAGCAGGCCGGCGTTGCGCGCCCCGCCGATCGCCACCGTCGCGACCGGCACGCCGGCCGGCATCTGCACGATCGACAGCAGCGAGTCCATGCCGTCGAGGTACTTCAGCGGCACGGGCACCCCGATCACCGGCAGCGGCGTCACCGCGGCGAGCATGCCGGGCAGGTGGGCGGCGCCCCCGGCGCCGGCGATGATCACGCTCAGGCCGCGGCTCGCGGCGTCCTGGCCGTAGGCCAGCATCTCTGCCGGCATCCGATGGGCGGAGACGACGTCGGCCTCGTAGGAGATCCCGAACTCCTGGAGCGCCTCGGCGGCGGCCTTCATCACCGGCCAGTCGGAGTCCGAGCCCATCACGATGCCCACGCGCGCAGTCATGGGCGCGAGCCTAGGGGGTTGCTACTCGCTCTCGTTGCCGAGGTCGCCGCGGAACCAGGCGGCGGCGTGGCGGGCGCGCTCGAGGCAGTCCTCGAGATCGTCGCCGTAGACGTTGACGTGGCCGACCTTGCGGCCGGGCCGCAGCTCCTTCCCGTACAGGTGCACCCGCAGCCGCGGGTCCCGGGCGAGGGCGTGCGGGTAGCCGTCGTACAGGCGGCCGACGTCGGGGTCGTCGCCGCCGAGGATGTTGACCATGACCGTCCAGCGCGCCCGCGGCGCGGGCGAGCCCAGCGGCAGGTCGAGCGCCGCACGCAGGTGGTTCTCGAACTGGCTCGTGACGGCACCGTCCTGGGTCCAGTGACCGGTGTTGTGGGGGCGCATGGCCAGCTCGTTGACGAGCACCCGGCTGCTTCCGTCCGCGGCGACCTCCTCGAAGAGCTCCACGGCGAGGATGCCGGTGACGCCGAGCTCACCGGCGATGCGCAGCGCGAGCTCCTGCGCGGCGGCCGCGAGCGCGGGGTCGAGGTCGGGCGCGGGCGCGACCACCTCGCGGCACACGCCGTCGACCTGGAGCGTCGCGACGACCGGGTACGCCGCCGCCTGGCCGCTCGGGGCGCGCGCGACGAGCGCGGACAGCTCGCGGCGGAAGTCGACGAGCTCCTCGGCCAGCAGCCGGACCCCGCTCGCCCGCGCCGCGGCCAGCGGCTCGGCCGCGTCCTGGAGGCTCCGGACCATCCACACGCCCTTGCCGTCGTACCCGCCGCGCGCGACCTTGAGGACGCACGGCAGGCCGAACTCCTCGACCTCGGCCTCGGAGGAGACGACCGCCCATCGCGGCTGCGGGGCGTCGAGGCGGGCCATCGCCTCCCGCATGACCACCTTGTCCTGGGCGTGGACCAGGGCCTCGGGTCCGGGGTGCGCGACGACGCCGTCAGCGGCGAGGGCGCGCAGGTGCTCGGTCGGCACATGCTCGTGGTCGAAGGTGACGACCGAGCAGCCGTCGGTGACGGCCCGCAGCGTGTCCAGGTCGCGGTAGTCGCCGACCATCTGGTCGGGGATCACCTGTGCGGCGGAGACGCCCTCGGCCTCGGCGAGCAGGCGGAGCGGTACGCCGAGGGCGACCGCCGGAGGAGCCATCATCCGGGCGAGCTGACCGCCGCCGATCACGGCGATCCGGGGCGCAGGTTCGGTCGTCGACACGGCCGAAACCCTACGCACTGCGCGGGCGCTACGCCGAGCCGGCCTCCGCCGCCGCCGCGAGCTCGAAGCGCAGGCCCTGCCCGCGGATCGTGGTGATCAGCCGGGGCTGGCGGGTGTCGTCCCCGAGTTTGCGCCGCACCCACCCCAGGTGGACGTCGATCGTCTTCGACGACGTCCAGAAGGTCACGCCCCACACGTCACGCATCAGCTCCTCGCGCGTGACGACCGACCCGGCTCGCGCGATGAGCGCATGGACCAGGTCGAACTCCTTGCGGGACAACAGGATCTCGCGGTCCCCACGCCACGCGCGCCGGGTCGACGGGTCGACCCTGACGTCCTGCACCTCGATCACATGGGTCAAGGTAGGGACGAGCGGGCCCCCGCGAACGGGGAATGACGAGAATTTTGCCTTGAGAGGGCCCGCCAGAAATGGCCTCTGACCAGCCCGTTCGTCCGCCTGAGGAGGTCAGGCTCGCCTCACCGCGACCGGCTCGACGACGCCGAACCCGCGCACCGGCCGGGCGGGAAGCGGACGCGCGTCGACCTGGTCGGCCGGCAGCAGGCCGGCCGTCTCGTGGTCCACGATGATCCGGTTGCGGCGGGCCACCTGGGTCAGCCGGGCGGCCAGGTTGACCGGCGGCCCGAACACGTCGCCCATCCGCAGGACCACGCCCCCGGTGGCCAGGCCGACCCGCACGTCGGGCATCCGCGGGTCGCGTCCGATCACGTTGATGATCCCCTCGGCGGTGGTGAAGGCCGCCATCGGGTCGTCGTTCACGAAGAGGACGGCGTCTCCCATGCTCTTGATCAGCCGGCCCTGCTCGCGGGCGATGACGTCGCCGCAGCGGGCCTCGAAGACCTCGACCAGCTCGCCGATCCGCTCGCGGGAGACCTCGTTGGACAGCGCGGTGAAGCCGACGATGTCGGCGAAGCCGACGCTGAGGTCGGTCATGTGCGGGTCGTCGTCGAGGGCGCGCACGGCCTCCATCCGCTCGATCGCGGCGGCGAGATGGCGGCGCCACGCATAGACGAGCAGCTCCTCGAAGCCGGCGCCGAGGCGCGCGCGGACCTGGGCTCCGGGGTCCTCCACCTGCTCGCCCTCGGGGACGCCGTCGGCGACGTGCTGCACCAGCTCGCCGACCTCCCAGTCGGCCAGGCGCGCCATGGTGATGCCGATCCCCCGCGTCACGTTGAGCGCGACGTCGAGGTCCACCGGCTCCTCCCCCGGGCTCTGGGCGAGGATCCGCATCGCCGCCACGTCGGCGCCCGAGTACGCCGGGGCGTCCCCGTGCTCGGCGAAGCCGAGGGTGCGGAACAGGCGCCGGGTGTAGTCGAGCGGCAGGCCGGCCTGCTCGGCCACCTCCGCGGCGGTGAGCTGCCCGTCCTCCGCCGGCGCGGGCCCGGGGCCGGAGTCAGACACCTTCGTCCCGGCGGGGCGCCGGGCCACCGTGCAGACCGTGGAGCAGCTCGTTGAGCTGGCGCTGGGTCGCCTCGACGTGGGGGATGTCGTTGAGCCGGACCATGCCGAAGGTGGAGGCGTCCGCGATCAGCAGGCTGCCGCAGCCGAAGGGCCGGTCCAGCAGGTTGATCTCGATCGAGATGTCGCTGACCCGGGCCAGCGGGATGTCGTGGCCGCGGCGCGTGATGATGCCGTTGCGCGTGATCAGCCGGCGGTCGGTGAACGCGTGCACCGTCGTGAGCCAGACGAGGAACGGGCGCACCGCGAACCACAGGATGCCGAGGACGACCAGCACCCACACGATCAGGGTGAGCACCTCCTCGAACCCGTCGCCGTCGAGCTGCGCCTGCGCGAACACGCCGATCGCGAGCAGCACCACGAGCGCGAGGAGCGGGGCGAACAGTGCCTTGGGATGCTGCCGGGTGCTCACGACCAGGCGCTCGCCGGGGTTGAGCAGCTTCTTCGAGATGGCCACCGACCGATCATCCCACCTAAGCGGACGGATCAGGCCGAGGTGGGACGGACGTGGATGACGTCGCCGGCTCCCACCCGCTCGGTCCCGTCGGCGGTCTGCACCACCAGGCGGCCGTCGTCGTCGATGTCGCTCGCGCGGCCGACCAGCTCCCCACCGCCCGGCAGCTCCACCCGGACGTCACGTCCGAGCGTCGCGCAGTGGCCACGGTACGACGTGGCGAGGCGCGCCGTGCCCTGGTCGCCGCCGGCCTGCCAGACGTCGTACCCCTCGCGCACGGCGGCGACCACCCCGAGCAGCACCGACGTCCGGTCGGGCGCCTCGGGGCCGGCCACGGCGAGGCTGGTCGCGGTGGGGACCGGCAGCTCCTCGGCCGTCATCGCGACGTTGATCCCGACGCCGACGATCGCGGCGGGACCGGTGGGCGTCTCCACCCGCTCGACGAGGATGCCGGCGACCTTGCGGTCATCGGCGAGGAGGACGTCGTTGGGCCACTTGACCGACGCCTCGTAGCCGAAGGCGGTGATCGCCTTGGCGACGTTGTGGCCGACCAGGAGGGGCAGCCACGGCCAGGCCGTCGGCGGCACCGTCGGCCGCAGCACGAGCGAGAAGGTCACGGCCGTCCCGGGCGGCGTCTGCCAGGTGCGGTCGAGGCGGCCGCGGCCCGACGACTGGTGGTCCGCGACGACCACCAGGCCCTCGTGCGCCCCGGCGCGGGCGCGCTCGGCCGCCACCTCGTTCGTCGAGGGGGCCTCGGCCAGCAGCTCGAAGGAGAGGTCGGGGGCCTGGTCGAACGCGCCGGCCAGCCGGTCGCCGTCCAGGGGTCCACGGGTGGGGGTCGGGGTGGCTCCGGAAGTCACGGGCTCTACCTTGGCGCAGCCGGCCCCCGGACGAAAGCCCGGGGTGCCGGCACGGGCGCACTCAGGCGAAGAACGCCCGGAGGTCGGCCACCACGTCGGCCGGGACCTCCATCGCGGCGAAGTGGCCGCCGCGCTCGTGCTCCGACCAGTAGGCGATGTTCGCGTTGTCGCGCTCGGCGAGCGATCGGATGGTCTGGAAGTCGTCCCGGAACACGGCCACCCCGATCCGGCCGGTGCTCACCACCGGCTCGGTGCCCGAGCGCTGCTCCTCGTAGTAGTACTGCGCGGCCGAGCCGTAGCTGTTCGTCAGCCAGTAGAGCGTCGCCTGGGCGAGGACCTGCTCCGGGGTGACCAGGCTGGTGCCGTTGCCGAAGCTCTCGAGCAGCTCGCTGTAGGCCAGCACGGCGACGGGCGAGTCGGCCAGCCCGGCGGCGATGGTCTGCGGGCGACTCGCGTTCATCTGGTTGTAGCCGCCGACGGACTGGAACCACTGCATGTGCTCGAGCGCGGCGTACTCCTTCGGCCCGAAGTCGGCGAACTCCGCCGGGTCCCCGGAGGGGAAGGAGAACAGCTGCAGCACGTGCGCGCCGCGGAAGCCCTCGGGGTCCGCGACCGCGAGCTCGCGCCCCACCATGGCACCCATGTCGCTGCCGTGGACGCCGTACGCGTCGTAGCAGAGCCGCCGCATCAGGGTGTCGTACGCCGTGGCGACCCGCGCCGTCGTCCAGCCGGCGGAGGCCAGCGGGGTCGACCAGCCGAAGCCCGGCATCGACGGGATCACGAGGTGGAACGCCTGCGCGGCCGTCCCACCGTGGGCCTCGGGGTCGACGAGCGGCTCGATCATGTCGAGGAAGTCGAGCTGGGAACCCGGGTAGGTGTGGGCGAGGAGCAGCGGCGTGGCCTCGGCGTGCCGCGAGCGCACGTGCAGGAAGTGGATGCGCTGGCCCTCGATCTCGGTCACGAAGCCGTCGTAGGCGTTGAGCCGGGCCTCGACCGCGCGCCAGTCGAAGGAGCTCCAGCGCTCGACCATCGCGCGGAGGTAGGACGCCGGGGTGCCGCGGTCCCAGGAGTCGCCGGGCGCCGCCGGTGCGAAGCGGGTCCGGGCCAGGCGCTCGCGCAGGTCGTCCAGGTCGGCCTGCGGCACGTCGATGACGAAGGGGGTGATCTGCTCGCTCATGGTGCTGCCTCTCGGTGGCGGCCGGGGTGGTCCCCCGTCCTCGTGTCTCCGACGGTAGAAGCCATTGCGGAAAGGTTTCTTCCGGTTTAATCGGGTCCATGACGACGACCGCGGGACGGGTGCTCGAGCTGCTCGGTCTCCTGCAGGCCCGGGTGGAGTGGACCGCGCCGGAGCTGGCGCGGCAGCTCGGCGTGACCGAGCGGACGGTGCGCAACGACGTCGCGCGGCTGCGCGAGCTGGGCTATCCCGTGGACGGGGTCCGCGGCCGGACCGGCCACTACCGGCTGGGCGTGGGCGCGAAGCTGCCGCCGCTGCTGCTCGACGACGAGGAGGCGGTCGCCGTCGCGGTCGGCCTGCGGACCCTCACCGGGGTCGCCGGCTTCGAGGAGAGCGGCGGTCGTGCGCTCACCAAGCTCGAGCACGTCCTGCCCGACCGGCTGCGCCGTCGAGTCACCGCGCTGCGGGACGCGACCGAGGCCGGACCGGTCAACACCGACTCCAATGTCGAGGATCCCGAGGTCGATGCCGGGGTCCTCGCCGAGATCGCGGACGCGATCCGCGACCATCGCGGCCTGCGCGCGTTCTACGGCGAGGAGCAGGAGCGGATCGAGATCGAGCCCTACCGGGTGGTGGCCTGGCAGCGGCGGTGGTTCGTGGTCGGCCGCTCCCCGGCGAGCGGCACGTGGGCGCCGTACCGGGTCGACTGGCTCACCCTGCGCATTCCCGGCGGCCGCACCTTCCGCCCGGCCTCGCTGCCGGGAGACCTGACCGAGCTGGTCGTGCGCGAGGTGGCGCGGACCGGCTGGGCGGTGCACGCCCGGCTCGTGATCGACGCCCCCGCCCCGGAGGTGCTGGCGCGGATCAACCCCGCCGTGGGCGTCGTGGAGCCGCTGCCCGACGGGCGGTGCGTCCTCGTCACCGGCGGTGACAGCCTGGAGGTCGTCGCGGTGTGGATCGGCATGCTCGGGCTCGACTTCACCGTCGAGTCCCCGGCCGCGCTCGTCGACCACCTGCGGGTCCTGGCGCGGCGATATGCGGATGCCGTTGTCGGGAGCCCCTCCTAGGGTGTCGCCATGACGCGCCTCGTGGACGCCCGCACCGACCGCTTCGTCGAGGATCTCGCCGCGCTCGACCCGCTCACGGCGACGTACGCCGGCATCCCGGGCCACGACGACGCGCTGCCCGACCTCTCCCCCGACGGCTTCGCCGCGACCGAGGAGCTGCACCGGCGCGCGCTCGCCGAGGTGGCCGCGCTGCCGGCGGCCGACGAGCGCGAGGAGGTCGCCAAGGCGGCCTTCCTCGAGCGGGTGGGGCTCAGCGTCGAGCGCGCTGACGCCGGGGTCGAGCGCAGCGAGTTCTCGGTGATCTCGAGCGCGATCCACGCGGTCCGCGAGGTCTTCGACCTGATGCCCACCGAGACCGGCGAGCACTGGGACGCGATCGGCGCCCGGCTGTCGGCCGTCCCGGCGGCGTTGGAGGGCTACCGCACGACCCTGCTGGAGGAGGCATCCGCGGGACGGGTCTCGGCGAAGCGGCAGTACGCCGAGGTCGCCGGACAGGTGCGGGGCTGGACCGGCCAGGAGGGCACCGCCGGCGACTATTTCGCCACCGTGGTCGCCGCAGCACCGTCGGCGCGCCGCGAGGCGCTGAGCGCCGCGGCGGCGCGCGCCTCGGCGGCGTACGCCGACTTCGGGCGCTTCGTGGAGACCGACCTCCTCCCGCGGGGGCGCGACGTCGACGGCGTCGGCCGCGACCACTACGCGCTGGCCTCCCGCTACTTCCTCGGGGCGAGCGTCGACCTCGAGGAGACCTACCGCTGGGGCTGGGAGGAGCTCAAGCGGATCGAGGACGACATGGCCGCCACCGCGGGGCGGATCGTGCCCGGAGGCTCCGTTGCCGACGCCGTGGCGGCCCTCGACGCCGACCCGGCGCGCGACTGCGGCAGCAGGGAGGCGTTCCAGGCCTGGATGCAGGAGAAGTCCGACACGATCCTCGCCGACTTCGACGGACTGCACTTCGACATCGCGGAGCCGATCCGCACCCTGCAGTGCAAGGTGGCTCCCATCAACGACGGCGGCGCGTGGTACACCCCGCCGTCGGAGGACTTCTCCCGGCCGGGGACGATGTGGTTCTCCTTCACCGACGGTCACTCGCCGTTCTCGACTTGGCGCGAGACCACGACGGTCTTCCACGAGGGCGTCCCGGGCCACCACCTGCAGTGCGCGCAGGCCGTGCACCGGGCCGACCTCCTCAACCGCTGGCAACGGCTGCTGTGCTGGGTGAGCGGGCACGGCGAGGGGTGGGCGCTCTACGCCGAGCGGCTGATGGACGAGCTCGGCTACTTCGCGGACCCCGGCGACCGGCTCGGATTCCTCGACATGCAGGGCTTCCGCGCCGCGCGGGTGGTCGTCGACATCGGCGTGCACCTGGGCCTCACGGTGCCGCCGGACAACCCCTTCGGCTGGCGCCCGGGCGAGACGTGGGACGCGGACCTCGCCTACGAGTTCATGCGCGCGCACTCCCGCATGGACGACGGCTCGCTGCGCTTCGAGGTCAACCGCTATCTCGGCTGGCCGGGCCAGGCGCCGTCGTACAAGGTCGGCGAGCGGATCTGGCTCGACGCCCGTGCGGCCGCGCAGGCCCGCCACGGCGGGGCCTTCGACCTCAAGGCCTTCCACACCGCGGCCCTCGACCTCGGCGGGCTCGGCCTCGACCCGCTGCAGGCCGCGCTCGCGCGCCTCTGAGCGACGTGGTCGTCCTCGACCGCCAGCAGGCCCGCCGGATCGCGGTCCGCGCCCAGCTCCTCGACCGCCGCTCCCACGGGTCGGTGGCCGAGGTGGTCGACGAGCTGACCCTGCTGCAGGTCGACCCCACCGCGGCCGTCGCGCCCAGTGTCGACCTGGTGCTCTGGTCGCGGCTGGGCGACGACTACGAGCACTCCGACCTCACCTTCGCACTGGAGACCGAGCGCTCGCTGGCCGAGCTGTCGTCGTACGTGCGGCCGATGGACGACATCGGCCTGCACCTCGCCGTGGCGCCGCGGGAGCTGCACCCGAGCGTCCACGACTGGCTGGCCGCCAACCAGGGCTTCCGGGCCGACGTGCTGGCCCGGATCGCGGCCGAGGGGCCGCAGACCGCGGCCGACATCCCCGACAGCTGCGAGGTGCGGTGGGCGTCGAGCGGGTGGAACAACGACAAGAACGTGAACCGCCTGCTCGAGGTGTTGACCCTGATGGGCGATGTCGCGATCAGCGGGCGGCGCGGGAAGGTGCGGGTCTACGACCTGTCGGATCGGGTGTACCCCGCCGACCTCGACGTGCCGTCGTACGACGAGGCGCGGGCGGCGCTCGACCGGCGGGAGCTGGCCGCCCTCGGCCTGGCCCGCTCCGGGCCGGGCGAGCTCGTCACCGTGGACGGGTGCGAGGGCGAGTGGCGGGTCGACCCCGACGCGATGGCCGCGGTGGAGGCGCCGTTCGAGGGGCGCATCGCCTTCCTCTCGCCCTTCGACCGCCTCGTCTACGACCGCGAGCGTGCCCTGGACCTGTTCGACTTCACCTACGTCCTGGAGATGTACAAGCCCGCCGCAGCGCGCCGCTGGGGCTACTTCGCGCTGCCGATCCTCGTGGGGGACCGCCTGGTCGGGAAGCTCGACGCGAAGGCCGACCGCAAGTCCGGAGTGCTGCGCGTCAACGCGGTGCACGAGGACCTCCCCTGGGACCCGGCCACCGGTGACGCCGTCGACGCAGAGCTCACCGCTCTCGCGGCCTGGGTGGGACTGGACCTCGCACGCGCCTGAGGCCCCGCGGGTCGGGGGTCCTGCGGGGTGTGGGGCGGGGTGGCTACTCGTCGGGCGGGTGCGCGGTGTGGACCGGGTGGGTGCCGCGGTGGTCGACGCGGAAGGCGTGGCCGTTCGGGCTGGTCCACACATAGGTGCCCGGGGTCGGGGTGTCGTAGTGCCAGGCCGAGTGGGTCTTCGCGCGATGGTGGCGTCGGCAGAGGGGAACCTCGTTGCACGGGCAGGTCACCCCGCCCTGGGCATGGGGGGTCGCGTGGTCGATATCGCAGCGGGTCGCGGGGCGGGTGCAGTGCGGGAAGCGGCACGTGTGGTCGCGCAGCGCGACGGCTCGCTTGTGGCGGTCAGGGACCTCGTAGCTCGTGACCGGGACGTGGTCGGTCAGGTCGATGACCGGGCGGACGGTGATGGTCGTGTCATGGGCCTGCAGCCATTCCCGGATCTGCTCGCTACTGATCGGGCAGTTGCCCTGCTCCCACCGACCGACCGGGTTGGCTCCGGTGAGGGTGGTGTCGGTGATGTGGACGTTGAGCTCCACCCGACGCCCCGGCACCACGGTCCCGGTTTCGCCGGTGTCGGGGTCGGGGATGAGCAGATCCAGGGCGAGGTCGGCACGAGCCAGTTCGGCAGCGGCCTTCGACCTACGCACATCCAACGAGGACTCGTCACCCAAGCGGCCGAGGACCTCAGCACGCCGCGCGACCGCGAGGTTGAGGTCGTGCCCGTCCGCAGCGTCAAGCAGCCCGGACACGGCGACGAGGCCGTGGTCGTCGACGTGGGTGTCGATGTCGAACCGTCGACCGTCGGCGGCCTTGGCTCGTTCGGCTTCGGCGGTGGCGGGGTCGAACCGCAGCACGGCTTCGGTGATGAGCCGGTCGAGCTGGGCCCACCCGACCCCGGTGGCGTCGAACAGCTGCCGGTCCACAAACGCAGCGGCTTCGGCGTTGAGGCCGTGGGTGCGTTCGGCGATCCGCTCGGCCCGCCACGGCGCCAGCCGGCCGGCGACCACCGCGTCGTGCACATGGGGCAGGCGCCAGGCGCACTCGATCACCCGACCGACGTACGCCCGCCCACCATCCGGCGAGCGACCGAGCACCGCGACCAGCTCCATCAGCCCGAACTCCGACACCAGGGGTGCACCCTCGCCGGCGATCGGGACCCCGGTGTCGAGATAGCCCTCCGTGATCGTGGCGGCACCTTCGGGACCCGCGACGACGTGGTTGCTGGCCCAGGCGACGATCGCCTCCCACTCCTCGACCAGGAGCCGCTGACGAGCCCGGACACCATCGGCCACACGCGACAGCAGCTCTGCTGTCGAACGAGGCGTGGTCCCGAGATCCATGACTGGATTCTCCCACCGACGTACGACACAACGAACGGGAGAAAACCCGCCTGGGGACAGGCGAAACCCGTCCGGCAGCTGTGAATACCCACTGCAACATGACGTGGCGAAAGTGGACCGGGACCACCGCAACCACAGGGGTCAGACGGGCAGAACCTCAAACCCGAACGGGGCGTCCAGCCAACCAGCTCAACCACAGCGGCGCGCCACCACGTCAATCGAAAAATCAACCGGGCACCCAGCAAACCCGGAAGGCACACAGCACCACCCCCGCAGGCCAGAACCGACCACTCGACAGGTCAGAACCGACCACTCACCGGGTCAGAACCGACGACTCGACGGGTCAGAACCGACGACTCAACGGGCGGGGTCAGTCGAGTGCGCGTGCCCAGGTCCAGGCGTACTCCGGGTCCTCGCACGCGAGTGCGCCCTCGCCGAGGTCGAGGGGCGCGAAGGTGTCGACCATGACCGCGGACTCCTCGAAGTACTCCGCGCCCAGGGACGCCTCGATGGCCTGCGGCTGCGGGCCGTGGGCGTGTCCGCCGGGGTGCAGCGAGATCGAGCCCAACCCGATGCCCGAGCCCTTGCGGGCCTCGTAGTCCCCGGCGACGTAGAACATCACCTCGTCGGAGTCGACGTTGGAGTGGTAGTAGGGCACCGGCACGGCGAGCGGGTGGTAGTCGACCTTGCGCGGGAGGAAGTTGCAGATCACGAAGTTGTGGCCCTCGAAGACCTGGTGCACCGGCGGGGGCTGGTGGATCTTGCCGGTGATCGGCATGTAGTCGTCGATGTTGAAGGTGTAGGGGTACAGGCACCCGTCCCAGCCGACGACGTCGAAGGGGTGCGTCGCGTAGGTGTAGCGGGTGCCGACCACCTGGCCGCCGACCCGATGCTTGACCAGCACCTCCACGTCGGTGCCACCCTCCCCGGCGCCCTGGTCGGCGAGGTGGACCTCGGTCGGCCCGTGCAGGTCGCGCTCGCAGTACGGCGCGTGCTCGAGAAGCTGGCCGTAGCGCGAGAGATAGCGCTTGGGCGGGGCGATGTGGCTGTTGGCCTCGATGGCGTAGAGGCGCGAGGGCTCGGCGGGCACCCAGCGGTGGGTGGTGGCGCGCGGCAGGAGGACGTAGTCACCGGCTCGATAGGGCAGCACGCCGAAGACGGTCTCGACCGTGCCGGAGCCGGACTCGACGTACACGCACTCGTCCCCGATGGCGTTGCGGTAGAGCGGCGACGGGCCGGCGTCGGCGCCGCCGGTGACGACATAGGAGATGCGCACGTCCGCGTTGCCGAGCACGAGCCGCCTGTCGGTGACGGCGTCGGTGCCGGTGCGGAGGTCGTGCAGCTTGAGGTGGCGCGGCTTCAGCGGATGGTTGGGCACGCGCGCCTGGTCGGGCAGCTCCCAGGGCTCCGCGGAGGTGATCGCGGACGGGACGCCGCGGTGGTAGAGCAGCGAGGAGTCGGAGGAGAAGCCCTCCTCGCCCATCAGCTCCTCGTAGTAGAGCCGGCCGTCCGGGCCGCGGAACTGGGTGTGCCGCTTCTGCGGGACCTCGCCGACCTGCCGGTAGTACGCCATCGCCACCCTCCGGGACTTCTGCTCGCGATCGTTCGATATCCGAACATTGCCTGTTCTCATTCCGAACGGTAGTCGCTACAGTGAGCGCGTGTCCATCCCCCTGCCCTTCCAGCGCCTCGTCGACGACGCCGCGATCTTCCCGCCGGGCCTGGCCCCGCTGCCCGAGGCCGTGCGCGCCCACCGCGCCCACCCCGCGCGCCCGTACGCCGAGCTGGTCGGCCCGCTCGTCGTGGACACCGCTCGGCTCGACCAGCTCGGCGGCCTGGACGCCGCGGGCATCGCGGTGACCGTCGTCGTACCGGCGCCCGAGGAGCTGCGCGGGCTCGGCGCCCGCGCCGAGGCCGCCGGGGTGCTGCTCGCCGGCGTCGAGGTGAAGCTGGGCGGGGCCGGGAGCGCCGCCGAGCAGGTCGCGACGATCGCGACCGACGCACCCGGCGTGCCCGCGTACGTCGAGGCGCCGCGCCCGAGCGAGCCCGCCTGGGCCGAGACGCTCGACGCCGTCGCGGAGCACCAGCTGCGCCTGAAGTTCCGCACCGGCGGCACCGAGGCCGCCGCATTCCCGACCGAGGACGAGGTGGCGACCTGGATCGCCGGCGCGGTCGGCCGCGGGATCGCGTTCAAGTGCACGGCGGGACTGCACCACGCGGTGCGCCACACCGGCCGGGAGACCGGATTCGAGCATCACGGCTATCTGAACATCCTGGTCGCGACCGGACAGGCGATCGCCGGCGCGAGCCACGCGCAACTCGTGGCGACCCTCGCCGAGCGCGACGCCGCACGGCTCGCCGAGGCCGTGCGCACCTCCCCGGAGGCCGCCGCGGCCCGAGGGGCGTTCACGTCCTACGGCTCGTGCAGCGTCGCCGAGCCCTACGCCGACCTCGTCGCCCTCGGCCTCGTCGATCCCGTCTCCAGCCACGTTCCCAGCCCCGAGCCCACCGAGGAGTCCCCCCGATGACCGACCAGCAGACCTGGGTGCAGGGCGCCGCCGGCAGCCTGTACGACGTCGACAACCTCCCCTACGCCGTGGTCACCACCGGCAGCGGGGACGGGCCCGGCCGGATCGGGGTGCGCATCGGCGACCGGGTGCTCGACCTCGGCGCGGCTGCCCGCGAGCTGCGGCCCGCGTGGACCCCCCTGCTCGACGTCCCCGCCCTCAACCCGCTGCTCGCGGCCGGCGCGACGACGTGGGCCGAGGTCCGCGCGTGGGTGGTCGACCTGCTCACCGACCCCACCCACCAGAACCGGGTGCGCCTGCTCCCGGTGGACGAGGTCACCTGCCTGCTGCCGTTCGCGGTCGCCGACTACGTCGACTACTACGCCTCCGAGCACCACGCCACCAATGTCGGCCGGATCTTCCGCCCCGACGGCGACGCGCTGCTGCCCAACTGGAAGCACCTCCCGGTCGGCTACCACGGCCGCGCCGGCTCGATCGTCGTCTCCGGCACGCCCGTGCGCCGGCCGGCGGGACAGCGCAAGGCGCCCGACGAGACGGCGCCCACGTACGGCCCGAGCCGCCGGCTCGACATCGAGGCCGAGCTGGGCTTCGTCGTCGGCCGCTCCGTGCCGCTCGGCACCCGGGTGGGCACGGGCGAGTTCGCCGAGACCGTCTTCGGCGTCACCGGCGTCAACGACTGGTCGGCGCGCGACATCCAGGCGTGGGAGTACGTCCCGCTCGGCCCCAACCTCGCCAAGTCGTTCGCGACCTCGATCAGCGCCTGGGTCACGCCGCTCGCGGCGCTCGAGCCGGCCCGGGTGCCGCTGCCCGGCCAGGACGTCCCGGTGCTGCCCTATCTGCAGGAGGAGAGCCCCTCCGGCTACGACATCGAGGTCGAGGTCGAGCTGAACGGCACGGTCGTCGCGCGCCCGCCGTACCGCACGATGTACTGGTCCCCCGCGCAGATGCTCGCGCACCTCACCGTCAACGGAGCCTCGTTGCGGGTCGGCGACTTCTACGCCTCGGGCACCATCAGCGGCCCCGAGAAGGACCAGCGCGGCTCCTTCCTCGAGCTGTCCTGGGGCGGTCGCGAGCCCTTCCGCGCCGGCGGCGCGGAGCGCACCTTCCTCGAGGACGGCGACGAGGTGGTGCTGCGCTACACCGCGCCCGGCGCGCGGGGGCGGATCGGCCTCGGCGAGGTCCGTGGGACGATCCTGCCGACCGTCTGACCATCGGCGCGACCAGCAGCAGGACCACGAGAGGTGCACAGGTGTCCGACTCCGGCTCGCAGACCCTCGAGCGCGGCCTGGCCGTGCTGCTCGAGCTGGGCCGGCACCCCGAGGGGCTGACCGTCGCCGAGGCGGCGGCGGCCTGCGGGCTGCACCGTTCGATCACCTACCGGCTGCTGGTTTCGCTGCACCGCACCGGCTTCGCGGCGCGCGACGAGGAGGGCCGCTACACCGTCGGTCCCGCGACCGCCGACCTCGCCGAGCACAGCCGCCCCCGCCTGCGCGACGTGGCCGAGCCGGTGCTGCACCAGCTGGCCCTGGAGATCGACGCCACGGCCAGCCTGGTCGAGGTCAGCGGCGACGCCGCGGTGACCACCGTGGTCGCGGAGCCGCCGACGGACGGGCCGCGCTTCTCCTACCGGCTGGGCAACCGCGACCCCCTCGACCGGGGCGCCGGCGGCCTCGCCGCGCTCGCGTCCGGACCGCCGCGGGCGGGCGAGCCGGCCCGGGTGGCCGCCGTGCGCGCGGCCGGCCACGTGACGACCGAGGCCGAGCTCAACCCGGGGGCCTACGGCATCGCCGCTCCCCTGCCCGGCTGGCACGTGCTGGCCGCGGTCAACGTCGTCACCTCCCGGCCGGCCCTGCTCACCTCCGCCGTCGAGCCGGTACGCCGCGCGGTCGCCACGATCACGGCGGCGCTGGGCTGACCCGGGACGACGAAGCCCCCGCCGGTCCGGCGGGGGCTTCGCGCCGCGGCGCGGTCCTCGCGCCCCTCAGATCGTCTCGGTGACGGCGGCGGGCGTGCCCGTGGCCGGCTTCACCCAGATGAGCAGCACGATCGCGAGGCTCATGCAGGCGGCGGGGAAGGTGAGGCTGAAGATCACGTCGTCCGCGGCGGCGGTCTTGCCGATCACGAAGGGCCCGAAGAACCCGCCGGCAGCGGCGATGGCGTTGATCGTCGCCAGACCGACCGCGGTCTGGGAGCGGGTGAGCGCCTCGGACGCCAGCGCCCAGAACGGCCCGAGATAGGAGAAGACGCCGATCGCGAGCAGACACAGGCCGATCATGCCGAGCGCCGGGGTCTCCTTGAACACCATCGTGACGACCAGGCCGGTGACGGCGACCGCGAGGGTGGTCATCACGATCGGCTTCCGGCTCCCCAGGAGGTCGGAGTAGCGGGCGACCAGGAGCATCGCGACGGCGCCGCACACGTAGGGGATCGCGCCGACGAGCCCGATGTTGGTCGAGGAGTAGTCGGGGTTGAGCTGGGCGACGATCTGCGGGAGGAAGAAGGTCATGCCGTAGAGGCCGACGGCGTAGAGCAGGTTGATGAAGGCCAGGTAGAGGATCTTCGGGTCCTTGACCGCGTCCAGGGAGATCTCCATGTGGCCGTCGTCCTCGACGTCGTACTCGCTGCTGATCTCACCCTCGAGCCAGTCCGACTCCTCCTTGGTGAGCCACCGCGCCTTGCTCGGACGGTCGGCGAGGTAGACCAGGGCCCAGACGCCGAGGAGCACGGGCGGCAGGCCCTGGAGGATGAACACCCACTGCCAGCCGGCGAGGCCGAACCAGTCGACGTGGTCGAGGATGACCCCGGCGCTCGCGCTGCCGATGAGCAGGGCGACCGGCTGGGCCAGGGAGAACCCGGCGATGCCGCGACTGCGGTCCTGCGAGCGGAACCAGAAGGTCATGTAGAGCAGCAGGCCCGGGAACAGGCCGGCCTCGGCGACGCCGAGCGCGATCCGGGCGATGTAGAGCTGGGTGGTGTTCTGCACGAACCCGGTGAGCATCGTGATGATGCCCCACGAGATGGCGATCCGGGCCAGCCAGATCCGCGCGCCGACCTTCTTCATGATGATGTTGCTGGGCACCTCCAGCACCGTGTAGGCCACGAAGAAGATCGCGGCGATGGTGCCGTAGGTCGCCAGGCTGATGCCGAGGTCGGTGGACATCTGCAGCTGGGCGTAGCCGATCGCCGCACGGTCCATGTAGTTGAACATGTAGAGCAGGAAGGCGGCCGGCAGCACGGAGCGCTGCACCTTCCGCAGGACGGTCGCGCCGTTCACGGTCGCTCCCGAGCGGGCCGCGGGGATGCTGGTGGACATAGGGACTCCAGGGATCCGATGGGTGGGATGGTACTGCTGCCGAGATCAGCGGGGCTCAGCTGGCGGAGGCGGCGTTCTGGCCGGCCAGGCGGCCCATGGTGAGGGCGTTGGCGACGGCGTTGCCGCCGCCGACGTACCGGTTGCCGAGGACGCCGCCGCCGGCCTCCCCCGCGGCGAACAGGCCCGGGATCGGCCGGCCCCGCTCGTCCAGGACGGCGGCGCTCGCGTCGATCTCGAGGCCGGCGTGGGTGCAGACGAGCTCCGCCGGAAGCACGCGGGTGGCGTGGAAGGGCGGGCTCGCGATGGGGGCCGGGGGCTGGGTCGCCCCCTTCGCCGCCAGCGTCTGGTCGCGCTGGAAGTCGGGGTCGCTGCCGTGGGGCAGCTGGTCGTTCCACCGCTCGACGGTGGCGACGAGCCGGTCCGCGGGCACGTCCATCCGCGCGGCCAGCGACGCGAGGTCGTCGGCGCGCAGGACGGCGCCCTCGCCGACCAGCTCCTCGACGCGGCCCGGCGTCCAGTCGGCATAGCCCTCCGGCAGCGCGCGGCGCGCGGCCTCGTCGAAGACCATCCACGCCGGTCCGCCCTGGGCGTCGATCAGGCCCCCGGACACGGCGTACGACGCGTCCTCGTCCATGAACCGACGGCCGTGGTCGTTGACGTGGACCCGGGAGACGGGCGGGAAGCCCGCCTGCCAGTGGTGGGAGCGGACGAACTGCGCGGTGGGGAGCAGGAGTCCCCAGCCCTCGCCCGCCACCGCGGCGTCGACCTGGCGGCCGAAGGCGAGGTGGTCGCCGCGCGAGCCGGGCGCGGCGACGACGAACAGGGACTCGCCGGCGCGCAGCGCGTCGGGGAACCAGCGCTCGACGAGCGCGGCGTCCTGGGCGAGGCCACCCGAGGCGACCACGACCGCGCCGGCGCGCAGCTCGACACCGTCGGCGACGACTCCGGCGACGCGCTCGTCGTCGAGGAGCAGGCGCTCGACCCGGGTGTGCAGCACCGCCTCGACGCCGCGCGCGCGGCGCGCCCGGTCCAGGACCTGCACCAGCCCGTAGCCCTGGTCCTTGGGGACGTGGGCGCGCCACACGTCCTCCACACCGGCCCGGGTGAGCCCCGGGGTGTGCGCGTCGTGCGAGACCCGGGCGGGCACCTCGACGCCGAGGTCGAGGAGCCACTCGAGCGTCGGCGCGGTGAGCTCGCAGAAGCGGCGGACCAGGCCGGGCTTGAGCAGCCACTGGTTGAGGTCCATGTAGTGCTGGAAGAAGCGCTCGACGGAGTCCTCGATGCCCAGGGCCTTCTGCACGCTCGTGCCCGCGGCGGTGAACATGCCGGCGGAGAGCTGGGTGGAGCCGCCGAGCTCGCCCTCGGACTCGAGGAGGAGGACGCTCCGGCCGCGCTCGGCCGCCGAGGTGGCGGCGGCCAGTCCGGCGCCGCCCCCACCGACGACGACCACGTCGTAGTCCTGCTCGGCCACCATCAGAGCCCTCCCTCCATCTCGGTGAGGATCCGGTGGTAGGTCCCGTTCGAGACCAGGCCGCCGTCGACGGTGAGCTCGGCCCCCGTCATGTACGACGACGCCTCGCCCAGCAGGAAGGCGACCACTCCGGTGACCTCCTCGGGCCGGCCCACCCGGCCGAACGGGATGCTCGCCACGGCGGAGTCGACGAAGCCGTCCGAGCCCGCGAGCAGCGGCGTCTCCACCAGACCGGGGTGCACCGAGTTGACCCGGATCCCCCATCCCGCGAGCTCGCCCGCGGCTGACTTCGTCAGTCCCCGCAGGGCCCACTTGGAGGTGGAGTAGGACGGGGAGAAGTAGCCGATCTGGCCGGCGATCGAGGAGATGTTGACGACCGACCCGCCGCCCGCGTCGCGCATCAGCGGCGCGCAGGCCTGGATCCCGTAGAACGGGCCGTCGACGTTGACCGCCATCACCTGGCGCCATACGTCGTGCCCGGTGTCGAGGAAGCGCAGCCGTCGCGAGATGCCCGCGTTGTTGACCAGCCCGTGCAGGGCGCCGTGCTCGGCGCGGACCGTCGCCACGAGCGCGGCCCACTCCCCCGGCTCGGTGACGTCGAGCCGGTGGGCGCGCGCGGTGCCCCCGGCGGCGCGGATCTCGGCGACGACCGGCGCGCAGTCGGCCACGTCGGCCAGCACGACCGACCAGCCGTCGGCGGCGAGGGCCCGGGCGTGGCCGGCGCCCATCCCGCCGGCGGCGCCGGTGACCAGGACGACGCGGTCAGACATGCCGCGACCCGCCGTCCACCGCGAGGATGTGGCCCGTCACGTAGCGAGCGCTGTCGGAGAGCAGGAACAGCATCGGCCCGACGATCTCCTCGGGCGAACCGAGCCGGTGCAGCGGGATGCTGTCGAGCGCCCGGGCCAGGGCCGGCGGGTCGTCCTGGACCCAGCGGGTCATCTCGGTGTCCACGAAGCCGGGCGCGATCGCGTTGACCCGGATGCCGAGGTCGCCGTACTCGACGGCGAGGCACTCGGTGAGGTGGGCCACCGCCGCCTTCGACGAGCAGTACGCCGCCCGGCCGCGGCGCACCCGCACGGCCGCGACCGACGCCATGTTGACGATGGAGCCGCCCTCGGCCATGACCGAGGCGGCCGCCTGGGCGCCGTACAGGACTCCTTCGACGTTGATCGCGAGCGTCGCCTGGATCTGGCTGACCGGGATGTCCGCGGCGGGGGCCTCCGGGAAGATCCCGGCGTTGTTGATCCACAGGTCGACCCGGCCGAAGCGCTCGACGGCGAGCTCCGCGACGCGCTGCTGGGCGTCGCGGTCCCGGACGTCGACGGCGGTGCTCACGACCTGGCCGGCGCCGGCGAGACCGGCGTTCTCGGCGGCGAGCTCCTCCGCCGTGGCGCTCATCAGGGCGGCGTCGAGGTCGGCGCCGACCACCTGCACGCCCCGAGCGGCGAGGGCGGCCGCGAAGCGCGCACCCATGCCGCGCCCGGCGCCGGTGATGACGGCGACCTTGCCGCGCAGGTCGGGGTGGTCGACGACCATCGGTGCCCCCTGGACGCGTCCGGGGTGGTCGGCGGTGGCGGTCGGGGTCATGCGCTGGCTCCTTGCTGGTCGGCGGGCTGCTCGGGCTGCTCGGGGTGGTCGGGGTGGTCGGGGTGGTCGGGGGGCTGGGTGTCGTCGCGGCGGACGCGCCGGTGGGCGACCCGCCAGGCGCCGTCCGTGCGCACGAGGTCGTCGGCGAGCGTGGTCAGGCGGACCAGGCGGCTGGCCTCCCCCTCGGGGGTGGCGACGATCTGCAGGTACGCCCGTGCGCGGACCCGGTCGGGGTCCGGGCCGGGGAGCACGTCGACGTTCGTCACGACATGGCGCAGCCGGGTCCGGCCGGCGACGCACCCGGCGTGGAAGTCCGCCGCGAACGCCGTCAGCGCCGCGGTCCCGACGGCGGGAGCCGGGTACGACGGCGAGTCGAAGACGCCGTCGTCGGCGAAGGTCGCGGCCCAGCCGGGAGCGTCGCCCTCGTCGATGAGCCGGGACTGCCGCGCGTAGAGGCGCGTCACGGAGACGACCACCTCGTCCGAGACCTCGGTCACCGCTCCTCCTTCCAGATGTGCGTTATTCGCACTATTAGTGCTATAACCGGGCATGAGGTTAAGCACGTCACAGTCCCGGGGTCAAGCCCGGACGTGACCCGGAGCACGCCGCGGCGATGGAGGCGGACACAATGAGGCGCATGAGCGAGGCAGACGAGGTCGTCCTCGACGCGTCCATGTCGAAGACCCTCCACGCCGGCCTGCGGGTGCTGGAGGTGCTGAGCGCCCACGGCGGCGGCATGACGATCACCGAGATCGCCGATGCCGTCGGCGTGCACCGCACGGTGGCGCACCGGCTGCTGCGCACGCTCGAGGCGCACCGGCTGCTCCGCCGCGACCGGGCCAAGCGGTTCCATCTCGGCACCGGGCTGGTCCCCCTCGCCGAGCCGGTGGAGCGCGACCTGCGCGCGGCGGCCCTGCCGCTGCTGGAGGACCTGGCCGACCGCGTCAGCGCGACCGCGCACCTCGTGGTGCAGGAGGACGCCGGTCACGTCCGCGCGCTCGTCGTCGTCGAGCCGCGCAACGCCTCGGCGCACGTGGCCTTCCGCCCCGGCCAGCTCGATGCCATCGACCGGGGCTCGGCGGGCATGGCGATCCTCGCCGGCCAGCCCGCCCGCCCCGGCGAGCGCGAGGAGGTGCGCGTCGCCCGGTCCCGCGGGTACGCCGTCAGCTACTCCGAGATCGTCCCCTCGGTGCACGGCGTCTCTGCGCCCGTCCCGGCCTCGCGCGTCGGCGCCTCGATGAGCGTGGGCGTCTCGGTCTTCGAGGTCGGGGAGGTCGCCGACCTCGGCGCGGCGGTGGTCGACGCCGCGGTCCAGCTGGCGCGTGTCGTGGGCTGAGCCCGGCGCCTCGTTAGGGTGACGGCGTGCCGACCTTCGTGCTCGCCTCCGCCTCGCCCGCCCGTCTCGCGACCCTGCGCGGCGCCGGCCTCGACCCGGTGGTCGTCGTGTCCGGCGTCGACGAGTCCCAGCTCGGCGAGCTGCCGCCGGCCGAGCTCGCGCTGCGCCTGGCCGAGCTCAAGTGCGGCGCGGTGGCCGGACGCGACGAGGTGCCCGCCGATGCGCTCGTGCTCGGCTGCGACTCGGTGCTGGACCTGGACGGCGCAGCGCTCGGCAAGCCGGCGGACGCGGACGAGGCGGTGCGGCGCTGGCAGGCCATGCGCGGCCGGTCCGGCGTGCTGCGCACCGGCCACTGCCTGCACGACCGCGCCACCGGCCACCAGGTCGCCGCGACGGCGTCCACGGTGGTCCACTTCGCCGACGTGAGCGACGAGGAGATCGCGGCGTACGTCGCGACCGGAGAGCCGCTGCACGTCGCCGGCGCCTTCACCGTCGACGGCCTCGGTGGCGCCTTCGTCACGAGCATCGACGGCGACCACCACAACGTCGTCGGGGTCAGCCTGCCGCTGCTGCGGGGGATGGTCCGCGAGCTCGGGCACCGGTGGACCGAGCTCTGGGCGCGCTGACCAGGCTCGCCGACGCGGCGCTGCTCGCTACTCGACGGGCAGACCGAGGCCCCGAGCGATGAGCATCCGCTGCACCTCGGAGGTGCCCTCGCCGATCTCGAGGATCTTGGCGTCGCGGTAGAAGCGCGCGACCGGGTACTCCTCCATGAACCCGTAGCCGCCGAAGACCTGCGTGGCGATCCGGGTGGCGGTCACGGCGGACTCGCTGGCGTAGAGCTTCGCGACGGACGCCGCCTGCTTGAACTCCCTCATCGACGGGCCCCGCCCGCCGTCCATCGCGTCCTTCATCGCGGCCGCGCGATAGGTGAGCATCCGGGAGGCGTGCAGCATGACCTCGAGGTCGGCGATCTGGAAGGCCACGCCCTGCTTGCGCCCGATCGGGCCGCCCATGGTCTGCCGGTCGAGGGAGTACTCCACGCACAGGTCGACGCAGGCCTGGATCAGGCCGACGGCGAGTGCGGCGATGGCGACCCGGCCGTCGTCGAGGATGGCCAGGAACTGCGCGTACCCGCGGCCCCGCTCCCCCACCAGGTTGTGCTCCGGCACCCGGCAGTCGGTGAACGAGAGCGGGTGCGTGTCGGAGATGTGCCAGCCGAGCTTGTCGTAGCTGGGCTCGGCGACGAAGCCCGGGGTGCCCGCGGGCACGATGATCGCGGAGATCTCCGGCTTCCCCGACGCCGTGACACCGGTGCGGGCGGTGACGGTCACCAGGCTGGTGATGTCGGAGCCGGAGTTCGTGATGAACTGCTTGTTGCCGTTGATCACCCACTCGCCGTTGTCGAGCTCGGCGCGGGTCTTGGTGGCGCCGGCGTCGGAGCCCGCACCCGGCTCGGTGAGCCCGAAGCCGGCGAGCCGCTGGCCGGAGACCAGGTCGGGCAGCCAGGTCTTCTTCTGCTCGTCCGTGCCGTAGGTGAGGATCGGGTTGATGCCGAGGCCGACCCCCGCCTCCAGCGTCACGCCGAGGGACTGGTCGACGCGGCCCAGCTCCTCGATCGCCAGGCACAGCGAGGTGAACGGGCCGTCGGCGGCCTCGAGGCCGGCGCCGCCGTACTCCTCCGGCGCGGTCAGGCCGAAGAGCCCCAGCTCCCCCATCTTCTGGACCACGTCGGTCGGGAAGTGGTGGGCCTTGTCCCACTCCGCCACGTGCGGGCGGATGGTGGCCTCGGCGAAGTCCCGGACGGTACGGCGGAACTCCTCGTGCTCGCGCGACAGCTCGAACTGGGTCATGGGGCCATCCTAGGCCAGGAGGTTAATGTTTGTTAACCACGGGCTCCGGGGTTTCTGCGCCGCGACGCACCCCGATGGCCCAAGATGGCGCCCATGAGCCCCCTGCCCCGCGCCCTCGTCCGCGCCGCCACGGTCCTCGCCTGCACTGCGGGTCTGGTCGCCGCCCCGTCCCTCGCCTCCGCCGCCGAGCTGGTCCACACCGACCCGGCGGGCGACGTCCGCACCGGCGGCACGGAGTCCGAGACCGGACGGCCCGCGCCCGGCGAGCGGCGCACCGACATCCGCAACGTGCGGATCAGCCACAGCGTCGACGCCGTCACGGTCCGCATCCGCACCCGTGGCGCGCTGCCGCGCAAGAAGGTCTTCGTCACCGTGACGCTGCGGACCCCCGCCGGCGCGTACGAGGCCTCCTACATGAAGCTCTTCGGGACGACCTACCAGGGCGTGGCCCAGGACATGGAGGACATCGACTGCCCGGGGTTCGTCGCGGACCTCGGCGGCAAGGTCACCACCCTCACCATCCCGACCTCGTGCATCGGCTCCCCCGAGTGGATCCGTGCGGGCGTCGGCGTCGGCCAGCTGCGGGGCGAGCGGTGGACGGCCGACGACGGGCTGCGTCGCGGCCTCCGTGGCCAGGACCTCCGCCTGTCCCAGAGGATCGCCCGCGGCTGAGCGCCCGGCACGCGACCCCGACCCCCGTAGGCTCACCGCCGTGAGCCAGCTGCGCGATCCCGCCCACCGGGTCAGCCCCCGGGCCCGCCTCCTGTGGCACGTCGAGACCGGCGTCTCGGCGCTGGTGGTGGCGATCGGGCTGGGGGTAGCGGCGGTCCTGGCGGGACCGGACCGGCTGCGCTGGTGGCTGGTCGCGGTCGAGGTCCTGGCGTGCGCCGCGGTGGCCGTCGTCGTACCGCAGTGGCGCTATCGGGTGCACCGCTGGGAGGTCTCCGCCGACGCGGTCTACACCCAGCGTGGGTGGTGGGCGCGCGAGCGCAGGATCGCGCCGATGTCGCGCGTGCAGACCGTCGACTTCGCCCAGGGCCCGCTCGCCCGCCTGTTCGGGCTCGCGACGGTGACCGTCACCACGGCCTCGGCGGCGGGGCCGCTGCAGATCGAGGGCCTCGACCGCCCGGTCGCGCTCGCCCTCGTCGACGAGCTGACCCGCAAGGCCGACCTGGTCGAGGGCGACGCCACGTGAGCCTGCCCGTCCCGCCTCCCGCGCCTCCGGCGCCTCCCGTGCCTCCGGGCGGGGTCGTGCCGTGGCAGCGGCTCGACCCCCGGATGCTCCTGGTCCACCCGGTCAAGGAGGTCGCCAAGTTCCTGCCGGTCCTCCTCGGACTGCTGGTCGCCGGCAGCGCCTCGGGCGCCGGCCCCTGGGCGCTCTTCGGCGTCTTCCTGCCGGTCGGCCTCGGCGTGGTCCGCTATCTCACGACGACCTACCGGATCGCCGGCGGGCGGGTCGAGCTCCAGCGCGGCCTGCTCCAGCGCCACACCCTCGCCACGCCGGTCGACCGGGTCCGCACCGTCGACCTGACCGCCTCGCCGATCCACCGCGTGCTCGGGCTGGCGACGGTGGTGATCGGCACCGGCAGCGTCGTCAACGACAGTGACGAGCGGCTGGAGCTGGACGCCCTGCCGAGGGAGGAGGCCGCCCGGCTGCGCGGCGCTCTGCTCCGCTCGGCCGCGCCCGGGACGGCGCCGTCGGTGGACGCCGAGGCTGCGGCGGAGCAGGTCGTCGCCCGCTTCGCCGCCCGCTGGCTGTGGTACGCGCCCTTCAGCGGCACCGCACTGGTCGGCCTCGGCGCCCTCGTCGGCGTCGTGCTCCAGCTGGCGGAGTCGGTCGAGATCCGGGTGAGCGAGGACGACATCGCCGCGATCGACCGGGCCTTCGTGGCGGTCGTGGTCGGGGGTGCCGTCCTCCTGGTCACCGCCCTCGCGGTCGGCGGCTACCTGGTGACCAACGGCGGCTTCGCGGTGTCCCGGTACGGCGGCGCCTGGCACGTGCGGCGCGGCCTGCTCACCCGGCGCGAGACCAGCATCGACGTCGCCCGCCTGGCCGGGGTCACCCTCGGCGAGCCCGCAGCCCTGCGCCTGGCCCAGGGCCGGCGGGTCCGCGCGATCGTGACCGGCCTGAGCGGCACGCAGTCCAGCTCGGCGGTCCTGCTGCCGCCCGCGCCGCGCGCCGTCGGGTACGACGTCGCCTCCGCCGTCGTCGGCACCAGCGCCCCGGTCACCGGGCCGCTGCTCCCCCACGGCCGCGCGGCAACGCAGCGCCGCTACACCCGGGCCCTGGTGGGCGCGCTCCCCGTCGCCGCACTGGTCGTCGCCCTCGTCGCGGCGGGCGCGCCCCTCGCGCTGCTGGTGACCCTCGTGCTTCCCCTGGCCGTCGCCCTCGGGCTGGCCCGGGACCGCGCGACCGCGCTCGGGCACGCCTTCGTGGACGGCCACGTCGTCATGCGCTCGGGATCGGTGCTGCGCGCCAGGGACGCACTGGCGGCGTCCCACGTGATCGGCTGGAACCAGCGGGCGACCTGGTTCCAGCGCCGCGCGGGGCTCGTCACCCTCGCCGCGACGACCGCCGGCGGCAGGGGGCGGATCGTGGTGCCCGACGTTCCCGTCGCCAGCGCGATCGAGCTCGCGGAGGCCGCGACGCCGGGGCTCGTCGCCCAGTTCCTCGAGCGAGGAGTGCGCTCGTGAGCGGCCGGCCCGACGGCTCGTACGCGCCCGTGGCGGACGACCGCCCGGACCCGGGTGAGGTGGTCTGGGCCTGGGTGCCCTACGAGGACGACCCGAGCCAGGGCAAGGACCGCCCGGTCCTGGTGATCGGCACCGAGGAGGCGGCCGACGGCCGCGAGGTCCTCCACTGCCTGGTGATGACGAGCAAGGACCACGACCGCGACGAGGCCCAGGAGGCCGCCGCCGGCAGGTACTGGATGGACCTCGGCACGGGAGGGTGGGACCCGCGCGGCCGGCCGAGCGAGGTCCGGCTCAACCGGCTGCTCGTCCTCGACCCGGCGCAGGTCCGCCGGGTCGGCGCCGCCCTGGACCCACGGCGCTACGCCGAGGTGGTCGCCGCGCGGCAGCGCTTCATCCGCTGAGCCCGAGGTCCGCGGCGAGGGTGGCCAGGTGGTGCTCGAAGAGCGCCGCCGGGTCGCCGAACGCGCCGGGACCGTACTGACCGAACACCTCGAAGCTGATGCAGCCGAACATCCCTGCCCACGCCAGTACGCCGACGGCGAGGACCTCGTCCGGGACGTCGATGCCGAACTGCTCGCGCACGTCGTCGAAGCCGGCGACCAGGGTCGGCGGCACCGGGGCGGCCGGCTCCCGGACGGCCAGCGAGCCGTCGGCGAGGGCGGCGGCGGCGATCTCGAGGAGCATGCGCGCCACCCGCGTTCCCGGCCCGGTCGTCCGCTCCGCCGGCGCCTGGTAGCCCGGCACGGGGGCGCCGTACAGCAGGGCATAGGTGGCCGGCTCGGCGAGCGCCCAGGCCCGGACCGCTCTGCCGAGCGTCAAGAACCGGTCCCGGTGGCTTCCCCCGGCCACCGCGGGCTGACGCAGTGCCGACGCGACCGCGTCCGCCATCTCGTCGTAGCCGTCCACGACCAGCAGGGTGAGCAGGTCGTCGCGGCTCTTCACGTACCGGTAGACCGCCGAGGAGACCACCCCGAGATCGCGGGCGACCGCGCGCAGCGACAAGGCGGCAGCGCCGTACTGGGCGAGGTGCTGGCGCCCGATCCGGGTGATGTCCTCCATCGTCTGCGCCCGGGCGCGTGCCCGCGGAGTGGTGGCCATGCCCGCATCATCGCACAGATGTGAACAGTTGCCGCAAAAGCGAGCAGTGCTCTTGCTTTTGCGGGCGCGGGCGGGCATCCTCGAAAAAGAGAGCACCGCTCTCGCTTACGTCATCCGAGAGAGGAACCCCCCATGAGCCACCACGTCGTCACCGGAGCCGGCCCCGTCGGCAGCACCGTCGCCCTCCAGCTCGCCGACCAGGGCGAGCGCGTCCTCCTGGTCACCCGCTCGGGCAGCGGCCCGGAGCACCCCTTGGTCGAGCGGCGCCGCGCCGACGTCACCGCGCCGGGCGCGCTCGACGCCCTGCTCGAGGGCGCGGCCGCGGTCCACCACTGCGTCCACGCCTCGCGGTACGACGCCGCGACCTGGCGCGCCGAGCTGATCCCCGCCGAGCGGGCCCTGCTCGACGCGGCGGGCCGCGCGGGCTGCGTCGTCGTCTTTCCCGAGAGCCTCTATGCCTACGGCCCGGTGTCCGGCCCGATCACCGAGGACCTGCCCCGCACCGCGTCCGGCGGCAAGCCGGGGATCCGGGCCGAGCTCCTCCGGGCGCGGGCGGCGTCGACCACACCGACCGTCAGCGTCGCCGCGTCGGACTTCTTCGGGCCCCGGGTGCTGACCTCCCACGCGGGCGAGCGGCTGGCCACGGCGATCCTCTCCGGCCGCACCCTGCGCGTCGTCGGCAGCCTGGACCAGCCGCACTCCTTCACCTACGTGCCCGACCTGGCCGCCGCGATGATCCGCGCCGCGGCCGACCCCGCGCTGCACGGCTCGTTCCTGCACGCACCGACGGGCCCGGCCCTGACCCAGCGCGAGCTGGCCACCGCGTTCGCGGCAGCAGCGGACGCCCCGCTCCCCCGGCTCGGCACCCTCCCCGCCGGCCTGCTGCGGACGATCGGCCTCGTGCACCGCGACACCCGCGAGCTGGCCGAGATGAGCTACCAGTTCACGGCACCGTTCGTGGTGGACTCGAGCCGGAGCGAGGAGCGGCTCGGGCTCAAGGCGACGCCGTTCGACGCCGCGATCCGCGAGACGGTCGCGTGGTGGCGGACCCGCGTCAGCGCATGAGGAAGGAGGCCCGCCAGACCTTCCGGTCGCGCTCGGACACCATGCCGTTCTCCTGCAGGACCGGCACGACCTTCTCGCCCATCCAGGCGATGGTCTCGCGGTAGGCCTCGTTGCCGAGCGCCTGGCGGCGCGCCTCCTGCGGGTCGAGCCCGACGGCGGCGTACACGTCGGGGTGGACCAGGGAGCGCATGGTGACGTACGCGACCTGGGCGGTCATCGCCTGGTGCCAGCGCCGGGCCGTCCGACCGAGTCCGCGCACGGCCTTGGCCAGCTCGTCGCGGGCGAAGGTCACGTGCCGCGCCTCCTCGGTCACATGGATCCGCGCGACCATCCGGGTCAGCGGCTGGATCCGCTCGTCGCGCATCATCTCGCGCTGCCAGCGGTCGACCGGCTCCTCGCCGATGAGGATGCCGGCGTAGGCACTGGCGCCGCGCAGCGCCAGCGGGCCCAGCCGGGCCAGCCGGTGCGGCGTCGGTCGCGGGCCGTACGCCGGCACGCCCATCGCGCCGATCGCCCGGCCGAACATCACGGTGTGCCGGGTCTCGTCGCCGACCTCGGTCAGCGCGAACTGCGTGCGCGCGGAGGTGGGATCGGCCCGGTACGCGTCGCGCAGCAGGATCTGCATCAGCACGATCTCGAACCAGATGCCGACGCTGGCGATGCTGGCCACCTCGTGCATGGACAGGGTGATCCGCTGCTCCTCGCTGAGCCGGCGCCACATCGCAGTGCCGTAGAGCGACATCCGCTCCGGCTGCATCCACCACAGGCCGGGGACGGGGGGCGCGCTCCAGTCGAGGTCGACCTCGGGGTCGTAGGACTGGCGGGCGGTCGAGCGCAGCAGGCGCTCGGACAGGGCGTCGTCCACGACGGTCACGGCATCTCCTCCGGGGGACTAGGTATTACCGTTGGTAACAGATAAGAGTACTCTTGCCGCCATGACCCCCCACGTCAAGAGCGACGGACGCACCACCCGCTGGGACCGGCACCGCGCGGAGCGCCGCGAGGAGTTCGTCCTCGCGGCCGTGCGCGCCATCGACGCCCTCGGGCCCGACGCGGCGGTGGCCGACATCGCCGCCGAGGCCGGAGTGAGCAAGCCGGTCCTCTACCGCTACTTCGCGGACAAGAGCGAGCTGCATGCCGCCGTGGGCGCCTGGGCGGCCGACCTGGTCCTGGCCCGGGTCCTCAGCGCGGTGCTCGCTCCGGCATCGGCGCGCGACCGGGTGACCGCGGGCGTCACGGCGTACCTCGACACGCTGGCCGAGCACCCCCAGGCCTTCCTCCTCCTCAGCCGCCCCGCCGGGGGCACCGACCCGCTCGCGGCGGGCAAGGACCAGATCGCGGCGAAGCTGACCCGGCTGCTCGGCGACGCGCTGCGCCATCTCGGCGGCGACGCGGGCGCGGCCGAGCCGTGGGCACACGCCGTGGTCGGCCTGGGCACCTCCGTCGGGCAGTGGTGGCTCGAGCGGCACACCGTGTCGCGGGCCGCGGCCGCGCGGTACCTGAGCGACTTCATCTGGCACGCACTCTCGGGCGCGGCCGCGGAGAGCGGAGTCGAGCTGTCCCGCCTCGACGCGGGCACCGACGAGGTCACCCCCCTGCGCTCGGAGCGCCGCTCGTGACCGCGCCGGAGGCCCACGAGCCGCAGGAGGCCTACGACGGCCCGGCGGTCCTCGTCGTCGACGACACCGAGCATCCCGTCGCGGTCACGCTGCGTGGCGCCTTCCAGCCGCTGGACGGTCACTTCCACTGGTACGGCCGGATCGCCGTCGACCCCGCCCTCGACGCCGTCCGCAGCGGCTCCACGGTGCGCCTGCGCACCGCCCACGGCGAGGCCGCCGGAAAGGTCGCCGACGTCGACCCGTGGGGGCGGTTCCGGGTGAGCGGGACGGGGCGGCCGCCGTTCTGAGCGGCGCCGGCGCGAGTTTCACCGGCCGGCCGGTGAAACTCACGCCTGGACGAAGAAGCTTCATCGTCCCAGCGTGAGTTTCCTCGTCCAGGCTCACACTCGTGGGGCAGGAGTGACGATCACGTTGACGGCCTCGAGCGCCGCGTCGGGGTCCGCCCGGTAGGCGTGGGGTCGGTCGGCGGCGAAGCGGATGTGCGCGCCCGGTCCGACCGGCACCGGACCGTCGCCGTGCTCGACCACCCCGGAGCCGGAGAGGACCACGAGCTGCTCCTCGACGCCCGCCGGGTGGGCGGGCGAGCGCCGCTCGACGCCGGGCGCGAGGCGCAGCAGGTACACCTCGGTCGTGTGCTCGGCGTCGTGCACGACCCGCACCCGCGTGGCCACGACGCCCGCGTCGCCGACCGCCGCACCGTCGTGGTCGTCGAGCAGGGCCGCCAGGGGTACGCCGAGCGGCGTGGCCACCGCGTACAGCGTGTCGAGCGTCGGGTTCCGGCGACCGGTCTCCAGCTCGGACAGCGAGCCCTTCCCGATCCCGGCCTGCGCCGCCAGCGCCGACAGCGAGAGCCCGCGCGCCTCGCGGAGCGCGCGGATGCGGGCGCCGACCTCGGAGCGCGAGCCGGCCCCCGGTCCGCCTGCGACCGACTCCGCTCGCGCCATCCGCTCTCTCCCGGTAGTGTTCCGTAAACAGAACGCCGCGCGAGGTGCGTGAGGTGTTCGGCGAGGAGGCGGCGTGTCCGAGGAGGGTACCCACGGTCCGGTGGTCGCGGGCGTCGTCACGGCGCTCGTCGGGTTCAGCAGCTCGTTCGTCGTGGTGATCGCGGGCCTCACCGCGGTCGGCGCCACCGCCGACCAGGCCGCCTCGGGACTGGCCACCTTGCTGGTCACCCAGGCGCTGGGGATGCTCTGGCTCTCCGTGCGCCACCGCATCCCCGTCACGCTGGCCTGGTCGACGCCCGGTGCCGCGCTGCTCGCGACGTCGGCGGGCGTCAGCGGTGGCTGGTCGGCCGCGGTCGGCGCGTTCGTCGCCACGGGCGTCCTCATCGTGCTGACCGCGCTCATCCCGCGCGTCGGCGACCTGGTGGCGGCGATCCCCCACAGCCTGGCCCGCGCCATGCTCGCCGGCGTCCTGCTGCCGCTCTGCCTGGCTCCCGTGACCGCGCTGGTCGACTCCCCCGCCGCCGTCGCGCCGCTCGTCGTCACCTGGCTGGTCCTGTTGCGGCTCGCCCCGCGCTGGGCGGTGCCGGGTGCCCTGCTCGTCGCCCTCGGCACGGTGCTGGCGACGGCCCGCATCGACGTCGCCGACCTCGCGCCGCACCTGGCCTGGACCACGCCGTCCTGGTCGCTCTCGGCGCTCGTCGGCATCGCCGTTCCGCTGTACGTCGTCACGATGGCCTCGCAGAACGTCCCCGGGGTCGCCGTGATGAGCGGCTTCGGGTACCGCGTCCCCTGGCGCGAGTCGCTCGCCGTGACCGGCCTCGGCACCGTCGTCGGTGCCCCGACGGGCGGGCACGCGATCAACCTCGCCGCGATCAGCGCCGCGCTCGCGGCGGGGCCTGGCGCGGGCCCGGACCCCCGCCGGCGGTGGGTCGCCGCGGTCAGCGCCTCGGTCGCCTATCTCGTCCTCGCGGTCGGCAGCACCGCGCTCGCGACCCTGGTCGCCGCGGCCGCCGACGGGGTCATGCAGGCCGCTGCCGGCCTGGCCCTGCTCGGCACGCTCGGCGCGGCACTCGCCGAGGGGCTCGCCGACCCGGCCGAGCGCGAGCCGGCCGCGGCCACCCTCGTCGTGGCCGCCTCGGGCGTGACGGTGCTCGGGATCGGCGCCGCGTTCTGGGCGCTCGTCGCGGGACTGCTGCTGCGGACCTTCCTGCGCGCCGGTCGCGGCCCCGGCGTCAGGCGGTCTGCGCGAACATCGTCGACCTCAGCCCGAACCTGACGCGGAACTGGTCGCCGGTGAGCTCCGGGTCCCCTGTCGTGCCGTGGACGACCACCTTCGTGACGCGTCCGCCCTGGGCCGGGTCCTTGGTGATCTCGAGGCTCTCGAAGTCCCCGATCCCGGGGAACTGCGCCTCGATGGCGTCGTCGGTCAGCTGCACCGACCAGGAGTTGTTCGGGTTGCCCGAGCCGGCCTCGTAGGGATCGGCCTTCGCGACCTGGTAGGGGAAGCTCCCCGGCGCCGTCCAGCCCCCGTTGCTCGAGGAGAACTGCGTGAACGCCGGCGCGCCGCCGTACGTCCGGATCTGGCCGGCCGTCGCCGCGATCGCGGCGTTCGCGGCCGGCTCCTCGGCCGCGACCCCTCGGTAGACCTGCGACTGGGTGGTGTCCCAGACGTCGAACACGCCGCGGTCGTTGGTGTCGCGCTCGAAGATCGCGTAGGTGCGGGCCGCGACGGCCTGCGCCTGGACCGCCTGCGGATGCCAGGAGGCGGGCATCTCCGAGGGGACGACGCCCCGCAGGTACTTCTCCACGCTCACGACGTTGACCGTGTCCCGGCCCTGGCCGCTGGCGGGGACGACGGAGCGGATCCTGCCGCGGTACTCCGCCGAGCCACCGGGCAGGTAGAGACGGATCGCCCCGCCCTTGGCCTTGAACTCGGCCTGCCCCGGGAGGATGCGGACCTTGCGCCACCGGTTGGTCTTGACGGACAGCTTCGTGCCGCCGCGGTGCGCGGTGAGCTTCCAGCGCTTGGCGCCGCGCGTGCCCAGCTTCCAGGTCCGCCCGTTGGCGAGGCTGCGGACCTTGAGCCGGGGGCGGTGCTGGACGACGACGTTGCTCGAGGTGTCGGCCGTGACCAGCACCTTCACCGAGCCGCCGCCACGTCCGGTCTGGGTGCCCGGGTAGTAGAAGTCGAGGATCTGGGCCGCGCTCAGCCCCTGCCCGGCCGCGCCGCGGGCGCCCCACTGCGAGAGCCCCTTGCCGTGGCCCCAGCCGCTGCCGGTGAGGGTGACGCTCTCGGGGCCCGCGGCGGGCGCCGCCGCCGGAGTCGCGGATGCGGACGGCTGCGAGACGGGTACGGCGAGCGCGAGGGCGGCCCCGGCAGCAAGAGTGGTGATGGTTCGCAGGAACGGACGCATCGTCCGAGAGTAACTGCCGGTTAAAGCCCCGACGTCGAGTCGCAATAGGCTGGAACCATGACCCAGCCCGACAGCACGCAGAACCCGGACCCGACGAGCGACGCGACCCGCGCCGTCGTCGTACCGGACAAGCCCGCGCTGGAGGGCCTGGAGGAGAAGTGGGCGCAGCGCTGGAAGGAGGCCGACACCTACGGCTTCGACCGCACCCAGCCCCGCGAGAACGTCTACGCGATCGACACGCCCCCGCCGACCGTGAGCGGCAGCCTGCACGTCGGCCACGTCTTCTCCTACACCCACACCGACCTCATCGCGCGCTTCCAGCGGATGCAGGGCAAGTCGGTCTTCTACCCGATGGGCTGGGACGACAACGGTCTCCCGACCGAGCGGCGCGTCCAGAACTACTACGGCGTGCGCTGCGACCCGTCGCTGCCCTACGACCCGGACTTCACCCCGCCGGAGAAGCCCGACCCGAAGCGGCAGATCCCGATCAGCCGGCCCAACTTCATCGCCCTGTGCGAGGAGCTGGTCGAGCAGGACGAGAAGGTCTTCGAGGACCTGTGGCGCACCCTCGGCCTCAGCGTCGACTGGAACACCACCTACACCACGATCGGCGCGAAGGCGCAGACCGCGAGCCAGCGCGCCTTCCTGCGCAACCTGGCCCGCGGTGAGGCGTATCTGCAGGAGGCGCCCACGCTGTGGGACGTCACCTTCCAGACCGCGGTCGCCCAGGCCGAGCTGGAGGCGCGGGACTATGCGGGCGCCTACCACCGGGTCGCCTACCGCCGACCCGACGGGAGCCCGGTGTACGTCGAGACGACGCGTCCGGAGCTGATCGCCAGCGCCGTCGCACTGATCGCGCACCCCGACGACGAGCGCTACCAGGAGCTCTTCGGGACGACGGTCGCCTCTCCGGTCTTCGGCGTGGAGATCCCGGTGCTCGCGCACCCCGCCGCGGAGCCGGACAAGGGCGCCGGCATCGCCATGTGCTGCACCTTCGGCGACCTCACCGACGTCCAGTGGTGGCGCGAGCTCCAGCTCCCCGTGCGCACCGTCATCGGCCGCGACGGGCGGTTCACCCGCGAGACGCCCGCGTGGCTCACCAGCGAGGCCGCGTCTGCGGCGTACGAGGACCTGCAGGGCAAGACCGTGCACTCCGCGCGCGAGGCGATGGTCGCCAAGCTCAGGGAGTCCGGCGACCTCGACGGCGACCCGAAGCCGACCCAGCGGATGGCGAACTTCTACGAGAAGGGCGACAAGCCGCTCGAGATCGTGTCCACCCGCCAGTGGTACATCCGCAACGGCGGCCGGGACGCCGAGATCCGCAAGCAGATGCTCGACCGCGGCGCCGAGATCGAGTGGCTGCCGGCGCACATGAAGCACCGCTTCGACAACTGGGTGGGCGGCCTCAACGGCGACTGGCTGATCTCCCGCCAGCGCTTCTTCGGGATCCCCTTCCCCGTCTGGTACCCGCTCGACGAGGAGGGCGAGCCCGACTACAGCCGGGTCCTGCTGCCCACCGAGGCGGAGCTGCCCGTGGACCCCTCGACCCAGGCGCCGAGCGGCTACACCGAGGAGCAGCGCGGGAAGCCCGGTGGCTTCATCGGCGACCCCCCGATGGACCTGGCCACCCAGGCCCACGACATCATCCGGACCTGGCTGTTCTCCCGCGTCGTCCGCGCGCACTTCGAGAACGGCGCCGCGCCCTGGTCGCACGCGATGATCTCCGGCTTCATCGTCGACCCGGACCGCAAGAAGATGTCGAAGTCCAAGGGCAATGTCGTCGTCCCCGACGAGATCCTCGCCAAGTACGGCGCCGACGCCGTCCGCTGGCGTGCCGCGATCGCCCGGCCGGGTCTCGACTCACCCTTCGACGAGACCCAGATGAAGGTCGGCCGCCGGCTGGCGATGAAGGTCCTCAACGCCTCCAAGTTCGTCCTCGGCAGCGTCGGAGCCACCGAGTTCAGCGCGGCGCGCGTGAGCCAGCCCGTCGACACCGCACTGCTCGGCCGGCTCGCCGGCGTGGTCCGCAAGGCGACCGAGGCGTTCGAGGCGTACGACTACACCACCGCGCTCGAGGTCACCGAGAAGTTCTTCTGGGAGTTCTGCGACGACTACCTCGAGCTGGTCAAGGAGCGCGCCTACGCCGGCGACGGTGACGCCTCGGACTCCGCCCAGGCCACCCTCGCGTTCGCCCTCCAGGTCCAGCTGCGGCTGCTCGCTCCCTTCCTGCCCTACGTGACCGAGGAGGTCTGGTCGTGGTGGCAGGAGGGCTCCGTGCACCGCGCGCCGTGGCCGACCGTCACCGAGCTCGGCTCCCCGGCCGCCTCCGACGGCGCGCTGATCGACGCCGTGGCCGCCGCCCTCTCCGGGATCCGCGGCGCGAAGTCGGCCGCGAAGGTCAAGATGCGCGCCCCGCTGGCCCGGGTCGAGGTCACCGGCCCGTCCCCCCTGCTCGATGCCGCCCAGAAGGCCGCCGACGACCTGCGCCGCAGCGGCAACGTGGTCGGCGAGCTGGTCTTCTCCCCCGACGAGAACGCCAACGAGCTGACGGTCACCGCGGAGATCGCCGAGGAGTCCGCAGAGGGCTGAGGTCGCCGGGTGCGGATGGTGCGCCGGGTGCGCTGGGTGTGCCGGTGCGCTGGGTGCGGATTCACCACGGGATGTAGGCGAGTCCGCACTTCCCCTGCGGAATTCCACCCGGGAAGCTCGGATTCGGCTACATCCCGTGGTGAATCCGCCCGCAGCTCAGGCCTGCGGCCCACCCCGCCGTGCCGGCGCAGCCGCGACGCCGGCTTTCGCTCTCACGACGCCCAGTCGCGGAACCGGGGCACCCAGCGCTCGAGACGTCGAGCCAGGACCGCGGGGCGGTCGTAGTCGGTCCAGGTGACGCGCACCACCACGAACTCGGTGGCCTCGCGGATGGCGTCCTCGCGCCTCTTCTCCTCGAAGACCGCATCGCCCGGGTCCTGACCGTTCTTCAGCAGCCGTCCGTACTTCACCTTGCCGTCGAACTCCCCGATGGTGCGGTGCTCAGGCCAGGCCCAGTCGCAGACGCCCAACAGCTGCTGATCGGGACCCAGGACTTCCCACTGCAGCTCGGGCGCCGGAAAGCCGAGCGTGCGGAACCACCACCGGCCACGGCTCTCCCCCACCGATCCGGACCGCCCGTCCGCCATCCGGATCGGGACCTGGAGGTGCTGCATGAAGGGCCAGCTCTGCATCTGCGCGTGCCGTGCGCGCAGCGTTGCCTCGTCGAACAGCAAGGACCGAAGCCCGGCGTCGAGCACGCACAGCGCCACCTCGTTCGGGTGACGCGACGCCGCCTCGACGACGCACCGCTCGGGCCGGAGCACCAGCCCGAACTCGGTCTCGATCACGTCCTCGGCGACGGCAAGTCCTTCATGGTGGACCACGTCCCCCTCGATGCGCCCCTGGGCGCCGTCGAGTCTGGTGACATGCACGCGCCGCAGATCGAGCTGCCAGGCGTCGATCCCGTGCGCCACCACGCCCGAGGCATGGCTCAAGGCCACCGAGTCACCGAGGGAGCGGAGGACTGCCCGCGACCGCACCAGGTGGCGTCGTACGTCGTCCCACGCCGTCCACTCGTCGGCGAACGCGTAGTAGCCGCGTCGGAACCTCACCCAGTACCCGGCCCGGACCATGCGGGTGATGTCCTTGTCGGCGTACCCGGCGCCGACCGCCTCGGTGCGTGTGAAGAATCCGTACTGAGCGGTGAGGATGCGGAGGGGATCCATGGTCGGATCGTCACCGGAACCCGGACGGCCCGTGCTGCCGGACGACCGCGCCTGTGGAGAGCAGGGCCGCCGAGCGGGCCTGTGGAGAGCCGACGTCCCCGAGGCGGATTCACCACGGGATGTAGCGGAAGCCGAGCATCTGTAGCGGAGTTCCACGAGGGAAGTGCGGATTCACCTACATCCCGTGGTGAATCCGCCCCCAGCCGACCTCAGCAGCACCCCACCCGAGGCGCCTCCCACGGTCGAGCGCGCCGACAGTCGAGCGGGTGAGCGAGCTCTCCGACAGCCTCAGGCGGACTTCTTCTTCTTCGACTCGCGCAGGACGAGCGTGGGGGCGACGTCGTTGTCGACGACCTCCCGGGTCACGACGACCTTCTCGACGTCGCCACGGCTGGGCACGTCGTACATCACGTGGAGGAGGACCTCCTCGATGATGGCGCGCAGGCCGCGGGCTCCGGTGCCCCGCTCGAGCGCCTTGTCGGCGATCGCGGCGACCGCGTCCTCGGTGAACTCCAGCTCGACGCCGTCGAGCTCGAAGAGCTTCTGGTACTGCTTGACCAGGGCGTTGCGCGGCTCGGTCAGGATCTGCACGAGGGCATCCTGGTCGAGCGGGCTGACGCTGGCGATGAGCGGCAGGCGCCCGATGAACTCCGGGATCAGGCCGAACTTCGTCAGGTCCTCGGGGCGGACCTGGGCGAGCAGGTCGTCGGCGGCACGCTCGGCCTCGCCGCGCGGCTCGGCGGTGAAGCCGAGGGACTTCTTGCCGACCCGCTGCTCGATGATGTGCTCGAGGCCCGCGAAGGCACCGCCGACCACGAACAGGATGTTCGTGGTGTCGATCTGGATGAACTCCTGGTGGGGGTGCTTGCGTCCGCCCTGGGGCGGCACCGAGGCGGTGGTGCCCTCGATGATCTTCAGCAGCGCCTGCTGCACGCCCTCACCCGAGACGTCGCGCGTGATCGACGGGTTCTCGGCCTTGCGGGCCACCTTGTCGATCTCGTCGATGTAGATGATGCCGGTCTCGGCCTTCTTCACGTCGTAGTCCGCGGCCTGGATCAGCTTGAGCAGGATGTTCTCGACGTCCTCGCCGACGTAGCCGGCCTCGGTCAGCGCGGTGGCGTCCGCGATCGCGAAGGGGACGTTGAGCATCCTCGCCAGGGTCTGGGCCAGATAGGTCTTGCCGCATCCGGTCGGGCCGATGACGAGGATGTTGGACTTGGCCACCTCGACGACCTCGTCCTTGCTGTGCTTGCCCGACGCCCCGCCGATGGCCTGGACGCCGGCCTGGACCCGCTTGTAGTGGTTGTAGACCGCGACCGCGAGCGCCTTCTTCGCCTGCTCCTGCCCGATCACGTAGGAGTTGAGGAACTCGAAGATCTCCTTGGGCTTCGGCAGGTCCGCGAGCTCGACCTCGGAGCCCTCGGCGAGCTCCTCCTCGATGATCTCGTTGCACAGGTCGATGCACTCGTCACAGATGTAGACACCCGGACCAGCGATGAGCTTCTTGACCTGCTTCTGGCTCTTGCCGCAGAACGAGCACTTCAACAGGTCGCCACCGTCACCGATGCGTGCCACGGGTCCTCCTCACAATCGAACTCCCCGACGGTACCCCCTGCCACGCTCCCACGGGAGCGTGACACGAGGGTGACGTCGGGTTGCTCATCGGACTGGTCTGGGTGGTGATGGCTCAGACGAGCGCGGGGGTCTTGAGGGACTCGAGCACGGAGTCGATCAGGCCGTACTCGATCGCGCCCTGGGCGGTGAGGATCTTGTCGCGCTCGATGTCGCGGCTGACCTCGTCCATGGACTTGCCCGAGTGGTCGCTGATCATCTTCTCGAGCAGCTCGCGCATGCGCAGGATCTCGTTGGCCTGGATCTCGATGTCGGAGGTCTGGCCGAAGGTGCCCTCGGTGTAGGGCTGGTGGATGAGGATCCGGCTGTTCGGCAGCGCGAGACGCTTGCCCTTGGCGCCCGAGGCGAGCAGGATCGCCGCCGCCGAGGCCGCCTGGCCGATGCACACGGTCTGCACGTCGGGCTTGATGAACTGGATGGTGTCGTAGATCGCGGTGAGCGCGGTGAACGAGCCGCCGGGGCTGTTGATGTAGATGCTGATGTCCTGGTCGGGGTTCATCGACTGCAGGCACAGCAGCTGCGCGATGACCGCGTTCGCGACGTCGTCCGAGATCGGCGTGCCGAGGTAGACGATGCGGTCCTCGAACAGCTTCGCGTAGGGGTCGATGCGGCGGAAGCCGTAGGAGGTGCGCTCTTCCCACTGCGGGATGTAGTAGTTCATGCCTTGATCACTCAGTCCTTCTTGTGGGCCGGGCGGCCCTCGTCGGAGGCTTCCTTGGCGCTCTTGATGACCTGGTCGACCAGGCCGTAGTCCAGCGCCTCCTGGGCCGTGAACCAGCGGTCGCGGTCGGCGTCCTCGGTGACCTGCTCGACGCTCTGGCCGGTGTGCTCGGAGATGAGCTCCAGGAGCACCTTCTTGATGTGCAGCGACTGCTGCGCCTGGATCTTGATGTCCGACGCCGAGCCGCCCATGCCCGAGGAGGGCTGGTGCATCATGATCCGGGCGTGCGGCAGCGCGTAGCGCTTGCCCTTCGCACCGGCGCACAGCAGGAACTGGCCCATCGAGGCGGCCAGGCCCATGCCGACGGTCGCCACGTCGTTGGGGATGTAGTTCATGGTGTCGTAGATCGCCATGCCGGCGTCCACCGAGCCGCCGGGGCTGTTGATGTGCAAGAAGATGTCCGCCTCGGGGTCCTCCGCCGACAGCAGGAGCAGCTGGGCGCAGATCGCGTTGGCGTTCTGGTCGCGGACCTCGGAGCCGAGGAACACGATCCGCTCGCGAAGCAGCCGGCTGTAGATGTTGTCGTCGAGGAAGTTGATCCCCGCTCCGCCGTTCATCTCATGACCACGCACGGGGCCACCGGGAAGATTCTGAGTCACGTCAGTGACACTAGCCGGACCGGGAGACAGAACCACGCGTTGGGCACCCCTGTTCGCCGACAGCGGATTTGTCCTGCTCCACGCGCCGGTAGCCTGCGGGAACCGTCGCCCACCCCACAGGAGCCCCGATGTCCACCGCCCCCACCGCCCGCCGGCTCGCGGCCGCCGCCGCGCTCGTGACGGGCCTGGGCCTCGCCGCCTGCGACGCGGGGGCCGAGCGCCCCGGGCGGCCGGGTGAGCCGGACCGACCGGCCGCCGCCGTCGTGCTCGGCGAGCCGGGGCGCGACTGGGAGGTCCGGGCGGCGGACATCGTGCCGAACGGCCGGTTCGTCCCCCTCGCGCCGGTGGGCGACGACGAGGCCGGCGACCCCGCCGGCGTCGTCGTGGGCGACGTGCTCGTGGCCGCCGTCGCCGACGAGGGCGCCGAGGACGCCGCTCCCCTGTTGGTCGGCATCACCGGGGACGGCGAGGTCCGCTGGCGAGGCCGCGGGTACGGCGCCTGCTGGTCGCCGGACGACGTCGCGCTGTACTGCACGCGGGGGACGGCGCTGGTCCGGGTGGACCCGGAGACGGGCGGCGCGGGGGCCCGCGCGGACGTCACGCCCGCGCCGGGCGACGCACCGGTCCTCGACGACGGCGTCCTCTACGTCGTCGTCACGCCGCCGGGCGCGGACGAGGACGCCTATCCCCCGCCGTTCGCGGTCGCCGCGCTCGACGCCGAGACCCTCGAGCGGCGGTGGTCCGCGGACGCCGGCGGCCTCGCCGAGCTGCGCGGGCTCGGCGCGGGCTCCCCCGCCCTCGACCTGACCGGCCCGAACGTCTCGGTGGCCGCGTGGCGCGAGACGCGCTTCGGTCAGGCCGACGCCTCGCAGCTCGAGCTCGACCGGGAGACCGGATCCGTGCTGAGCACGACCCACCTCGGCAAGGGCGCCTTCCTCGAGCGCCCCTGGACGGTGCGCCGCGGCTTCGGCAACGACCGCCTGGCGGTCTCCCGCGACGGGCAGCCCCTGCTCGAGCTCTCCGGCCAGCCGTGGGACAGCCGCGACGGCCGGCTCACGACGCCCGAGGGCCTCGTCGGCGTCGGCCCGGCGCTGTACGACGCGACCACGGGCGAGGCGGTCTGGGAGCGGCCCGACCTCGGGGACGAGCTCTCCGGGTGGCGCTGGACGGCGGACCGGGCGCAGGTCGCGGTGACCGGCTTCGACCCGAAGGCCGGCGAGATGACCACCACGTACCTCGACGCCCGCACCGGCGAGACGCAGTGGACCGGCGCGGGCAGCGACGTCGCCCCCGCGGAGACCCCGGACGCCTTCGTCCAGGTCCGCACCGACCACAGCTCGTCCTGGGTCGTGGAGGCGCTGGACCGCGACACCGGTGAGGTGGCCTGGTCCCGGGACGTCACGCCGGTCGGCCGCGCGGGCAACGAGGACGGGCTCGCGATCGGCGGTCCCTACGTCTCGACCGGCACCGTGTGGGCGCTCGGAGCCACGACACTCGTGGGCTTCACCGACTTCCCGGACTGACCGGCGACGACGGCCCTCAGCGCTCGGCGGCCGCCTTGAGGCCGGCGACGGTGGTCGCCATGCCGGCCTCGAGCTCGTCGGCGTGGCCCTCGTTGCCGCCGAGCAGCAGCGGCGCGACGATCCGGCTGCCGAGGCTCAGCGAGCGGGGCACCGGCCGCCGGTGGACGACGCGGGTCCGACCGGCATCGGCGGGGTCCGCGTCGAGCTCCCACACCCATTGTGCGCCGCTCGAGGGCGTGTCCCAGACCAGGCGCCGCTCGACCTCGACCTCCGCGACGACCGACCGCGTGGGCCAGACGACGGCCTTGCGGCGGTTGATGCCGAGATACCACTGCCCCACGCGCAGGCCCCCGCGCTTGAGCGGGATCATCCGGACCGTCTCGGGACTCCAGGAGGACAGCTGGCCGAAGTCCGTCAGCAGCGCCCACACGTGGGCGCGCGGCGCCTCGATCACGGCCTCGGCGCGCAGCTCGCGCGCGGCGTTCGTCGTCATGGCGGTCATCATGGCCCGCCCGAGCGGGCGGCCTCTACCTCCCACGGGAGGAAGCCGGGCTCACGCGAGCCACCTGGCCAGGGCAGCGTGGACCTCGGGATGGTTGAGCAGCCCGAAGTGGTCGGTGCGGCCCAGGTGGAGGACCTCGGCGCCGGGGAACAGCTCGGTGCCGCGGCGGTCGCGGCCCACGGCGGAGCGGGGGGTCACGAGGAGGTCGCCGAAGGCCTGGGCGACCGGATGGCGCGGGGAGCGGGTCAGCGTGGCGGTGACCAGCCGGTAGCGGGCGTGCGGCAGCGGCGGGACGTCCTGGGCGAGGCCCTCGATCAGGTCGTGGATGCCGGGTGCCTGGCGGTCGATGATCCGGCCGAAGGCGGCGACCTCCGGGGCCCGGGCGAGGGTGCGGCTGGCGTGGTCGGCCCCCACCGCGAACCACGAGCCGAGATGGGGCGTGCCGAGCGTCACGACGTCGCTGACGAGCCGGGTCCACGGCGCGGGCGCGGCGCCCTCCGCGACGACCGCCGACGAGGCGCGCAGGACCAGCCCGCCCAGGGAGTGACCGACCAGCGCGATCCGGGTGACCTCCGTCGGCCATGCGTCGACGAGGCGCTGCATCAGCGATGCCAGCACCACGCCGTTCTCGCGCAGGGGCAGGCCGGTGTTGGCGCGCAGGTAGACCGGCGTCCAGCCGCGCCGGGCCAGGCTCTCGCCGTACGTCGAGCCCACGCGGTCGCGATGGCGACGCCAGTAGTCCTCGTTCTCGCACAGGCCGTGCAGGAACACGACGAGCCGGCCGGTCGCGCCGGGGAACGCGGCGGCCACGGGCTCGGGGGCGAGGACGACGTCGCGGCCGCGGTGGCGCACCCCCATCTCGATCGCCAGGCGCGGGCGCTCACGGCGCAGCTCCTCCCCGATCAGGCCGTTGACGGCCGCGTTGACGAAGCGACCGCGGGGACCCTCCTCGAGAGCGGGACCGACCCCGGCCTCGGCGAGCCGGGAGAGCCCCGCGCTGGCGGCGCGGAAGGAGAGCCCGACCGCGCCGTACACGACCGTGGCGATCCCCCGGTGCAGCGCCTCCGCCGGCACACCGGTGGGCCCGACGCCCCGGCGTACGACGCCGTGGGCGCGGCGCGCCACCGCCTCGTGGGTGTCGCGGGCGGTCGCGACGAGGAGGTCGTCGACGACGGCGGTGGCCAGGGCCAGGGCGTCGACCATGGTCGGGGCGGTGCTCATGGGAACAGCGTAGCCCGTTCAGTGCACGGTCGTGCACTCAATGACGGTGTCCGGCGCCGAACGCCCGCGGCCCCCGACTCGTCGAGTCGGGGGCCGCGGTGACGTGCGGGGCAGCGGCACTCAGGCCTCGGCGGGCGCCTCGGTCTCCTCGGCGTCCGCGGCCTCGGCCTCGGGGGCCTCCGCCTCGGGGGCCGGCTCGCCGATGGTGCCGTCGGCCTGGAGGTTCTTCAGCTCGACGACGTTGCCGGAGGCGTCCGTGACGGTCGCGCCCTCGACGAGCAGCTGGAGCGCCTTGCCGCGGCGGATCTCCTGGACCAGCTCGGGCACGTGGTTGTGCTCGAACATGTGGTTCACGAACTCCTGCGGGTCCTGGCCGGACTGCTGCGCACGGCGGATCATGTGCTGCGTCAGCTCGCCCTGGTCGACGCCCATCTCCTCCTTGTCCGCGATCTCGTCGAGGAGGAACTGCGCGGCGACGGCGTCGCGGACCCGGCGCTCGAGGTCGGCCTCGAACTCCTCCTGGGTCTGCTTCTCGTCCTCGAGGTACTTCTCCAGGGTCAGGCCGGAGAGCTGGAGCTGCTGCTCGAGGTTGGCCCGACGCGCGTTGAGCTCCTCGGTCACCATCGTCTCGGGCAGCGGGACCTCGGTCTTCTCGAGGAGGGCCTCGAGCACGGCGTCGCGGGCCGCGGCGGCCTGCTCGAGGCGCTTGCCGCGGGTGAGCCGCTCACGCACGTCCTCGCGCAGCTCGTCGAGAGTGTCGAACTCCGAGGCCTCCTGGGCGAACTCGTCGTCCAGCTCGGGGAGCTCCTGCTCCTGGACCTGGGTGACCTTGACGGCCACCTCGACGTCCTGGCCGACGAGGTCGCCGGAGACGAGCTGGGTGGTGAAGGTCTTCTCCTCGCCGACGGCCATCCCGGCGAGCGCCTCGTCGAGACCCTCGATCATGCCGCCGTTGCCGACCTTGTAGGAGAACCCGGAGATCTCGGCGCCGTCGACGACCTCGCCGTCGTTGGTCGCGACCAGGTCGATGACGACGAAGTCTCCGTCCTGGGCGGGCCGCTCGACGTCGATCAGGGTGCCGAACCGCTCGCGGAGCGCGTCGACCTGCTCGGCGACGTCCTCGTCGGTGACCGCGAGGTCGTCGACGCTGGCCTCGAGGCCGTCGTACGCCGGGAGGTCGATCTCGGGCTTGACGTCGACCTCGGCGGTGAACTCGAGCCCGTCGTTGTCCTCGAACTTGGTCACCTCGATCTCAGGCTGCGCGAGCGGGGTGAGGTTGTTCTCCTGGAGCGCCTCGACATAGGCCTTCGGCAGCACCTCGTTGACGGCCTCGTCGAGGACCACGCCACGACCGACCTGGCGGTCGATGACCTGGGGCGGGACCTTGCCGCGACGGAAGCCGGGGACGTTGATCTGCTTCGCGATCTTCTGGTACGCCGCGTCGAGGCTCGGCTTGAGCTCCTCGAAGGGCACCTCGACGGTCAGCTTGGCCCGGGTCGGGCTCAAGGTCTCGACGGCGCTCTTCACAGGTGTTCTCCTACTGTCAGTGGATGGTGCGCGGACACGGAGGGCCCGCCGGTGATCGGGGCGATCTGTCGGGGCGACAGGACTCGAACCTGCGGTCTCCTGCTCCCAAAGCAGGCGCGCTAGCCACTACGCTACGCCCCGCGAGACGGCGCGACGATCGGGCTGTCGCGCCGCACTTCGAGGGGATGACGGGAATCGAACCCGCGTAATCAGTTTGGAAGACTGAGGCTCTACCATTGAGCTACATCCCCGACGGCTCCGGCCGCGCTCGCGCACGGCTGAAGGCCACGCGCAATCGTGCCACACGCCAGGGGGCCGACCCCAACTCAGGGGCGCCGGTGGACCACCAGCAGCGCCCGGTCGTCGTCGGGCGAGCCGACGGCGGCGACGAGGCGGCGGGCCAGGCCGTCCCACGAGCCGCGCAGCAGCGACTCGGCCTCGCCCATCATGTGGTCGATGCCGAGGTCGATGTCGCGGCGCGGCTCCTCGACCATGCCGTCGGTGTAGAGCAGCAGGCTGTCGCCGGGCGCGAGGCGGCCGCGGTAGCAGACGAACTCGGCGTCCTCGACGATGCCGAGGACCGGGCCCTCGGGACGCAGCGGCCGCCAGCGTCCCGAGCCGGCCTCACGCTGGACGGCGGGCGGATGGCCGGCCGAGCGCAGCTCGAAGGCCCCGGTGAGCAGGTCCACCGAGACGTGCACGGCGGTCGCGAAGCCCTCCTCCCAGGCGCGCTGGAGGAGGTAGTCGTTGGCGGCGGGCAGGAAGCGGTCCGGCGGCAGGGCGGCGACCAGGCCGCCCATCGCCCCGGACAGCTGGAGGGCCCGGGTCCCGGCCGCCTCGCCCTTCCCCGAGACGTCGACGACGACGAGCTCGATCCGGTGGGCGGAGTTGACCGCGGTGGCCACGACGAAGTCCCCGGCGAACGGCGATCCGCCCGCGGACGAGAGCGCGGACTCGACCAGCCAGCCGGGTGGAAGTGCGGGGATCTCGCCCTGGGCGAGGATCCGGTCGCGCAGGTCGACCAGCATGGACTGGCCGCGCATCGGCCCGACGCCGATCTGGCCGCGGCGCAGCGACATCACGATCACCAGGACGGCGATGGTGGCCGTGACGCCGAGCGCCGTCGCGATCCGCAGGGTGTACTCCTCCTGCAGCACGCCCGCGGTGACGAGCGCCAGCAGGATGTAGCTCGCGAACCAGGGAAGCAGCCGCCCGCTGAGGAACAGGATGCCCAGCACGAGGGGCAGGAAGAGCAGGTTGATCGGGACGTCGACCGGGTCGAGCCAGATCCCGACCACCACCAGCCCCGCCGCCAGGGCGAGGGCGATCGCGATCCCGAGATCCGTCACCATCCACCGGCGTCCGGCGGCGATCATCGGCCCGCCCGCGAGCGGAAGACCGGCTGGCAGCGCGCGCACCAGAACAGGTTGCGGCCCCCGAGCACCTCGGTGCGGACCTTGCTGCCGCAGACGTGGCAGGCCTGACCGGCCCGGCGGTAGACGTAGACCTCGCCGCCGTGGTCGTCGACCCGGGGCGGGCGACCCATCGCGTCCGGGCTGTGCTCGGGCCGGACGGTGTCGATCCGCCCGGTCTGCACTCCCTCCCCCATCAGCACGACCAGATCGTCCCAGATCGCGCGCCATTGCGTGCGACGAAGCGTCCGACCGGGCCGCATCGGATGGATCCGGTGCCGGAACAGCACCTCCGCACGGTAGACGTTGCCGACGCCCGCCAGGACCGTCTGGTCCATGAGCAGCGTGCCGATGGGCGCCGCACTCCGTGCGATGCGAAACCAGGAGCGGTCGGGGTCGGCGTCCGCGCGCAGCGGGTCGGGCCCGACCCGCGCGGCGACCGCGTCGCGCTCGGCTGCGGTCACCAGTGCGCAGGTGGTGGCCCCGCGCAGGTCGCCGTACGCCGCCGGCCGGGTCGCCGTCGCCGGCCGGACCAGGCGCAGGCGCACCTGGCCGACCGGGAGCGGGACGTCGGCGCCCGGCGCCAGCTCGCGCACGTCGAAGGTGCCGTAGAGGCCGAGGTGGACATGCACGAAGCGCTCGCCCTCGAAGCGGACGAAGAGCTGCTTGCCCCAGGCATCGGCATCGAGGAGCAGCGCGCCGTCGAGTCGCGCGGCGGACTCGGCGAAGCGGCCCTGAGGGCTGCCGACCTGGACGCGGTTCCCCCCGAAGACCGCGGTCAGCTCGCCGGCGAGGCGGTGGAGGGTATGCCCTTCGGGCATCAGTCCCGTCCGGGCTCGGGCTGCCCCGTGCCGCGGGCGGACTCCGGGAGGGGAGGCAGCTCTCCCGTGGTCTCGTACGACGACAGCTGGCCGATGCGGCGCACGTGCCGCTCGTCGCCGGGGAACGGCGTGGTGAGGAAGACCTCGACCAGGCGGGTCATCTCCTCGAGGGTGTGCATCCGCCCGCCCACCGCGACCACCCAGGCGTCGTTGTGCTCGCGCGCCAGCGTCGCGGTCTCCTCCGACCAGGCCAGCGCGGCGCGGACGCCCTTCACCTTGTTGGCGGCGATCTGCTCGCCGTTCCCGGATCCGCCGATGACGACGCCCAGGCTGTCCAGCCCGGCGTCTCGGTCCGCCACGACGCCCTCGGCGGCGCGCAGGCAGAAGACGGGGTAGTCGTCGAGTGCGTCGTAGACGAAGGGGCCGTGGTCGACCGGCTCGTAGCCGTGCTCGCTCAGCCAGCCGATGAGGTGGGACTTGAGCTCGAGACCGGCGTGGTCGCAGCCGAGGTGAACGCGCATGGGCCCATTCTCGCAGGCGGGGTGGGGGCGGGGTGAGCCGGCTGCTGCGGGCTCACCTCCCCTACGCCCGGTGCAGCCGGCGCGCGGCCTCGGCGATGGAGCCGCTGATCGACGGGTAGACGGTGAAGGTCTGGGCCAGCTGGTCGGCGGTGATCCGCTCGGTGACGGCGAGGGCGACCGGGTGGATCAGCTCCGAGGCCCGGGGCCCGACGACGACACCACCGAGCAGGCTGCGTGAGCCGGGAGCGACGAAGAGCTTCACGAAGCCGTCGACGATCCCCTGCATCTTGGCCCGCGCGTTCGTCGCGAGCGGCTGCACGATCACCTCGGCCAGCACCTCGCCGGCGTCGACCTGCCGCTGGGTGACCCCCACGGTCGCGATCTCCGGCGAGGTGAAGACGTTGGAGGCGACGACGCCGAGGTCGAGGGGCTGGACGGCGTCGCCCAGCACGTGGGCCATCGCGATGCGCCCCTGCATGGCGGCCACCGACGCGAGCATGAGGACGCCGGTGCAGTCGCCCGCGGCGTACACGCCGGGGGCCGAGGTCCGGGAGACCCGGTCGACGGTGACGAAGCCTCCCTCGTCGAGGGCGACTCCGGCCGACTCGAGACCGATGCCGGCCGTGTTGGGCACCGAGCCGAGGGCGAGGATGCAGTGCGAGCCGGTGACCTCGCGCCCGTCGGCGAGGGTGACCCGCACCGTGTCGCCGTCGCGGGCGACGGACTCCATCCGCGAGCGGGACAGCACGGTCATGCCCCGCCGCGTCAGCACGTCCTCGAGCACCTGCGCCGCGTCCTGGTCCTCGCCGGGCAGCACCCGATCGCGCGAGGACACGAGGGTCACCGGGATGCCGAGCGACTGGTAGGCGCTGGCGAACTCGGCGCCCGTCACACCCGACCCGACCACGATGACGTGCTCCGGCGTCTCGGCGAGGTCGTAGACCTGCTCCCAGGTGAGGACCCGCTCGCCGTCGGGCCGGGCCGTCGGCAGGACGCGTGGTGCGGCACCGGTCGCGACGAGCACCGCATCGGCGTCGTACGCCGTCTCGGTGCCGTCCGCGAGCGTGGCGACCACCCGCGCGGGGCCGTCGAGGCGCCCCCGACCGTGGACGACGGTCACGCCCTCGCGCGCCAGGCGGCTCGCGATGTCGGCGGACTGCGCCAGCGCGAGCGCCTTGACCCGCTCGTTGACGCGCGCCAGGTCCACGCGGGGGGCCCGGACGTCGATGCCGAGCTCGCCCGCCTCGCCGAGGTCGGTCATCACCTCGGCGGTGGCGATCAGGGTCTTGCTGGGCACGCAGTCGGTCAGGACCGCCGATCCACCCACGCCGTCGGAGTCGACGACGACGACCTCCGCCCCGAGCTGGGCGGCCACCAGGGCCGACTCGTAGCCACCGGGTCCGCCACCGACGATCACCACGCGCGTCATGGCCGCCATTCTTGCAGCGGAGGCCCGGCCCTACGATTCCTGCCATGCGTCCTGCCCTGCGCCTGTCCCGCGCCGTCACCCCCGTCGCCGCCGTCCTCCTCGCCGCCGCGGTCGCCGCCTGCGCTCCCGCCGAGGACGAGCCGGAGCAGAGCGGCAAGAGCGCGTCCGCCGACGAGTGCGCGCCCGCCGACCTGCCGCTGGTGAAGGAGGGCGTGCTGACGGTCGGCACCGACTCCCCCGCCTACGAGCCGTGGTTCGTGGACGACGACCCGGCGAACGGGCAGGGCTTCGAGTCCGCGGTGGCGTACGCCGTCGCGGAGGAGCTGGGCTTCGCCAAGGACCAGGTGGAGTGGGTGACGGTCCCGTTCAACAACTCCTACAAGCCGGGCCCCAAGGACTTCGACTTCGACATCAACCAGATCTCGGTCAACCCGGAGCGCGAGAAGGCCGTCGACTTCTCCGACGGCTACTACTCCGCCGCCCAGGCCGTGATCGTGCTCGAGGACAGCCCTGCGGCCGAGGCGACCTCGCTCGCCGAGCTCGCGAAGTTCAAGATCGGCGCGCAGACCGGCACGACGTCGCTGACCGCGATCCGCGACGTCATCAAGCCCGAGCAGGAGCCGCTGGTGTTCCAGAACACCAACAACGCCAAGCAGGCGATGCTCAACGGCCAGGTGGACGCGATCATCGCCGACCTGCCGACCGCGTTCTACATCAGCGCCGCCGAGATCGAGGACAGCACGCTCCTCGGCCAGTTCCAGTACGACGGCGGCCAGACCGAGGAGTTCGGCCTGCTGTTCGAGCAGGGCAACGAGCTGCTCCCCTGCGTCAACGGCGCGATCGCCGCGCTGAAGGAGGACGGCACGCTCGCCGAGCTCGAGCAGAAGTGGCTGTCCGACGTCGTGAGCGTGCCCGAGCTCTCGTGAGCTCGTCCGTCACCGACTGGCAGCCCAGCGAGCGCGAGCTCGCCCGGCGCCGCACCCGGTCGCGGCAGCACCGGCACCGGGTGGTGGTCGCGAGCATCGCGACCGTCGTGGTGGTGGCCGTGCTGGGGGCGGCGCTCGTGCTGTCTCCGGGGTGGCCGCGGGTGCGCGCCACCTTCCTCGACCTGCACCACGCGAAGGAGTCGCTGCCGACCATCGTCGAGGGCTTCTGGCTCAACGTCCGGATGTTCCTCATCGCCGAGCCGGTGATCCTCGTCATCGGCCTGGCGCTGGCGCTGGTGCGGCAGGCGCGGTCCGCCTGGCTGGTCCCGCTGCGCGGCCTCGCCGTCCTCTACACCGACGTGGTGCGCGGCATCCCGACCCTGCTGCTGGTCTTCCTGTTCGTCTTCGGCATGCCGGCCCTCGGCCTGCAGGGCATCCCGTCGAGCATCTTCTTCTGGGCCACGGTCGCGCTCGTCGTCTCCTACTCCGCCTACGTCGCGGAGGTGTTCCGCTCCGGCATCGAGTCGGTGCACCCCTCCCAGCTCGCCAGCGCCGAGGCCCTGGCGCTGTCGCGGGGCCAGACGATGCGCCACGTGGTGGTCCCGCAGGCGGTGCGCCGCGTCGTACCCCCGCTGCTCAACGACTTCGTCTCTCTCCAGAAGGACACCGCGCTCGTCGCGTCGGTCGGGCTGTTCGACGCCCTCTTCGCCGCGGCCGACTACGGCAACTTCAACTTCAACTTCACCCCGTACGTCGTCGCGGCGCTCTTCTTCATCGCGATGACGGTGCCGCTGGCCCGGCTGTGCGACGTGCTGGCCCGGCGCCTGGCCCGTCGCGAACGCGCAGGAGGACTGTGATGGCCGCGCTGCTGGAGGTCCACCACCTCCGCAAGACCTATGCCCGGCACGACGAGCCGGGCCGCCGGGTGGTCCTCGACGACCTCTCCCTGAGCGTCTCCCCCGGCGACGTCGTCTGCCTGATCGGCTCGTCGGGCTCCGGGAAGTCCACCCTGCTGCGCTGTCTCGACCTGCTCGAGCCGATCGACGACGGGGTGATCGAGTTCCAGGGCCGCGAGATCTCCGACCCGGCGGTCGACCCGCGCGTCGTGCGCCGCGACATCGGCATGGTCTTCCAGGCCTACAACCTCTTCCCCCACCTCAGCGTCCTCGACAACTGCACCCTCGCGCCGCGCAAGGTCCACGGCCTGAGCGCGGCGGCGGCGAAGGAGAAGGCGCGCGACCTGCTCGCGCGGTTCGGCCTCGACGAGCACGTCGACAAGCACCCCGACCGCCTCTCCGGCGGGCAGCAGCAGCGTGTCGCCCTGGTCCGTGCGCTGTGCACCGACCCGGCGCTGCTGCTGCTCGACGAGATCACCGCCGCCCTCGACCCCGAGCTGGTCGGCGAGGTCCTCGACATCGTCCGCAGCCTCGCCGACGCCGGTACGACGATGGTGCTGGCCACCCACGAGATGGGCTTCGCCCGCGAGGTCGCCTCCCACGTGTGCTTCCTCGACGGCGGCCGGATCGTGGAGGAGGGCGCTCCGGCGCAGGTCCTCGGCGCACCGGAGCAGGCGCGCACCCGGGAGTTCCTGCGCCGGGTCCTCCCGGCCTGAGGCCCCGAGAAGCAGACCGGCCCCCGCCCGCCGGAGCGGGAGGGGGCCGGCGTACCTCGCTCAGAGGTTGATCATGTGCCCGGCGATCCCGTGGATCGCCTCCTTGACCGCCTCCGACAGGGTCGGGTGCGCGAAGACGTTGCGGCCGACCTCGTCCGCCGTGAGGTCCCACTTCTGCGCCAGGGTCAGCGCGGGGAGGAGCTCGGTCACGTCGGGGCCGATCATGTGGGCGCCGAGGATCTCGTTGAACTCGGCGTCGGCGACGATCTTCACGAAGCCCACGGCCTCGCCGAGACCCTGGGCCTTGCCGTTCGCGGAGAAGGGGAACGACGCCGTCTTGACGTCGTAGCCCTTGTCCTTGGCCTGCTGCTCGCTGTAGCCGAAGGAGCCGATCTGCGGCTGGCAGTACGTCGCGCGCGGGATGAAGTCGTACTCGACCGGCATCGTCTCGGCGCCGGACATGTGCTCGGCGGCGACGATGCCCATCGCCTCGGCGACGTGGGCGAGCATCATCTTGCCGGTGACGTCGCCGATGGCGTAGACGCCGTCGACGTTCGTGCGGCAGAACTCGTCGACCTGGATCGCGCCGCGGTCGGTGAGGGCGACGCCGGCGGCCTCGAGGCCGTAGCCCTCGACGCGCGGGGCGAAGCCGAAGGCCGCGAGGAACTTGTCGGCCTCGAGCACCTGCTCGTCACCGCCCGCGGCCGGCGCGACCCGGACCTTCACGCCGGACCCGCCCGACTCCGCGAGGTCCTCGACGCCCTTGACGGCGGTCGAGGTCAGCACCTTCACGCCGAGCTTCTTGTAGTGCTTGGCGAGCTCCTTGGACACGTCGGCGTCCTCGGTCGGCACCATCCGGTCCAGGAACTCCACGATCGTGACGTCGACGCCGAAGTTCTTCATCACATACGCGAACTCGACGCCGATGGCGCCCGAGCCGCCGATGATCATGGACGAGGGCAGGCTCTCGTCGAGGATCTGCTCCTCGTAGCTGACGATGTTCTTGCCGTTGACCTCGACACCGGGCACGGTGCGCACCGTCGCACCGGTGGCGATGATCAGGTTGTCGCAGGTGTACTCGGCGGTGGAGCCGTCGTTCAGCTTCACCGAGACCGCCTTCGGCCCGGTCAGGGTGCCCCAACCGTCGATCTCGGTGATCTTGTTCTTCTTCATCAGGTAGTGGACGCCCTTGACGATGCCGGCGCTCACCTGGCGGGAGCGCTGGTGGGTCGGGCCGTAGGCCATCGTCGCGTCGCCCTCGATGCCGAACTTGGCCTTCTCGTGGGTGAGCGTGTGGGCCAGCTCGGCGTTCTTGAGCAGCGCCTTCGACGGGATGCAGCCGACGTTGAGACAGACGCCGCCCCAGTACTTCTTCTCGATCACGGCAACGGACTTGCCGAGCTGGGCGGCGCGGATCGCGGCGACGTACCCACCGGGGCCGGCACCGAGGACGAGGACATCGAAGTGGGTCACGAATGCCAGCGTAGTAGGCCCCCATCCCGTGCCCTGCATCACGCTCAGGGCAGCGTCGCCCTACTGGCGGGTACGTCGGCACGGGTCGCCGTCCGAGCGCAGGCTCCGGCCCGTGCGCGACGCCACCCACTAGCCTGAGCCCGTGACGTCGTACGCCGCCTACGGCACCAACCTCGACCCTCAGCGGATGGGCGAGCGGTGCCCGCACTCGCCGCTGCAGACCACCGGCTGGCTGACCGGATGGCGGCTGACCTTCGGCGGCGAGGAGCACGGGTGGGACGGCTCGCTCGCCACGATCGTGCCGGACCCGATGAGCGCCGTCTTCGTCGCCGTCTACGACGTCAGCCCGCTGGACGAGCCGAGCCTGGACGAGTGGGAGGCGGCCGACTCGGGGCTCTACCGCCGGACGAAGGTGCGGATCGCGACGATGGTCGGGGAGGTCGTCGCCTGGACCTACGTGCTCGACGCCTACGAGGGCGGGCTGCCCTCGGCGTCCTATCTCGGCGTGATCGCCGACGCGGCGGAGGCGGCGGACGCGCCGGCGGACTACGTCGCCGCGCTGCGTCAGCGCGCCTGTCGCTCGACCGGCCTCTGAGCGCGCGCGGCCGCCGCGGCCGGCGGACCGCACCGGAAGCGTGACCCCGAGGAAACCTGAACCGTTGTCAGGTCATGCGGACGTCCTCCCGTGCTCTCCGACGCCTGTCCCTGGCCGGCACCGCCGTCGCCGTCGCCGCGCTCTCCCTGGTTCCAGGCGCCGCGCCCGCCCAGGAGGCCGTGCCCGCCCGCGCCGCGGCCGCTGACACGTTGCCCGCGAGCCCGACGGCCCTCCCCCGGCGCGCCCCGGGCCTGCGCGACGTCATGTGGGTCGGCAACAACTGGGCCGGCACCGCGAGCATCGTCGACGCCCGCGACTTCACGGTCCTCAAGCGCGGGGTCGACCTCATCCCGGACAAGGCGCAGGAGCTCGCCGACATCCGCAAGGACCCGGTGGCGCTGGCCTACTTCCTGCTCATCCGGTACGGGCCGGGCGAGGGCCACGACCAGTTCGTGGACGACATGTTCACCACGCTCGACGGCCGCTATCTCGCCGTGTCGCGGCCGAGCTTCGCCGACGTCGTGTGGGTCGACATCGCCAAGGCCACGGCCGGTGAGCCCGGCGCGATCGTCCGCGAGCAGTCGATGGACGGCCACCGCAGTGACCACATGGCGCTCTCGCCCGACGGCCGCCGGCTGCTCGTCTCCGACTCGACCGAGCGCCAGGTCATCGAGTACTCCATGGTGGACGAGACCCTCACCGACGGCACGGTCGTGCGGATGGGCGACCGGATGCGCACCTTCGTCTCCGGCGAGACGCCCCACGAGAGCAACTACACCCGCGACGGCGAGGAGATCTTCCACGCCTCGATCGGCCTGGTCTACACCCCCGGCGACCTGCCGCTGCTCGACGGCCTCAAGGGCGACCGCTGGTTCCAGGTGGTGCGCAACTCCGACTTCTCGATCCTGGAGCGCTGGGGCATCGGGCGCGAGCTCGCGGAGGCCGGCTACCCGAACATGAGCAGCGCGGTCCGCCCGATGGCCGTCTCCCCCGACGAGCGCTATGTGTACTTCCAGGTGTCCTTCTTCCACGGCTTCGTGGAGTTCGACACCCAGGCGCCCGACCTCAACGGCAAGGTCGACTACACCCTCGGCGGGGTGGCCGAGCCGTCGGTCGGCGCGGTCACCCGGCTGGTGCCGCTGCCCAACCGCGTGCCGAACATGCTGCGCGAGCGGTACGTCAACGACTCGGCCCACCACGGCCTGTCCATCAACGCCGACGGCGACACCCTCTGCGTCGCGGGGACCATGGACGACTACGCGGCGCTGGTCGACCGCACGTCGGGGCGCGCCACGATCTTCGACCAGCAGACCACCGGCCACGGCTATCTCAAGCCCTACTGGACGACCGAGGGTCTCGGCGACACCTGCTGGATCTCGCTGTCCGGCAGCGACGCCGTCGCCGTCCTCGACACCGAGACCGGCGAGGAGCTCGCCTACCGCGAGGTCGGCGACCACCCGCAGCGGGTCCGGCACGGCTACGTCCCGGAAGCACTCGTCGCCGGCTGGTGATGAGTAGGCTCGGCGCCGTGACCGAGTCCCCCACGCCGTACGCCCTGGCCGAAGAGGCCGCCTCCCGCCTCGCCGAGCTCACCGGGGTCGCCCGGCACGATGTCGCCCTCGTCCTCGGCTCCGGCTGGCTGCCGGCGGCCGACGCCCTCGACGGCGCGGGTGGCGCGAACACGACCGAGATCGACGTGACCTCGCTGCCCGGCTTCGCAGCCTCTGCGGTCCAGGGTCACTCCGGCAAGGTCCGCTCGATCCGGATGCCGGGTGCCGACGGCGCCGAGGACCGCCACCTGCTGGTCTTCCTCAGCCGCACGCACTACTACGAGGGCCGCGGCGTGGCCGCCGTGGTGCACGGGGTGCGGACCGCCGCCGCCGCCGGATGCCGCGCGATCGTGTTGACCAACGGCTGCGGCGGGCTGAAGGAGAGCTGGACGCCCGGCACGCCGGTCCTGATCAGCGACCACATCAACCTGACGGGCCAGTCCCCGATCGTCGGCGCCAACTTCGTCGACCTGACCGACCTGTACTCCTCGCGCCTGCGCGCGCTGTGCCGCGAGGTCGAGCCGACGCTGGACGAGGGCGTGTACGTCCAGTTCACCGGGCCCCATTACGAGACGCCGGCCGAGGTGCGGATGGCGGGCATCCTGGGCGGCCACCTCGTCGGCATGAGCACCACCCTCGAGGCGATCGCCGCCCGCGAGGCCGGCATGGAGATCCTAGGCATCAGCCTGGTCACCAACCTCGCGGCCGGGCTGAGCGGCGAGCCGCTCGACCACGCCGAGGTGCTGGAGGCCGGACGCCAGGCCGCGACCCGGATGGGCGCGCTGCTCGGCGACATCGTCCCGCGCATCTGAGGCCTCCTCTGTCGATGGAGCCCTACGCCGAGGTCGAGGAGTCCTACCGGCGCTTCGCCGTCGAGGCCGCGGACTCCCCCACCTTCGCCGCCTGGGCGGGTGCCGTGGCCGACGACCCGGAGCTGCTCGCCTGGATCCGGGCCCTGCCGGAGCTCAAGCGGCAGCCCAACCTCGTCTTCGCGGCGGCACGCCACCACGGCGTCCCCGCGCCCGGCCCGTACGACGCCCTCCGCGCGGCGCTCCTGGACGACCGCGGCCCGATCCGGGCCTGGCTGGAGACGCTGGTCTGGCCCGAGCAGGACGAGCGACGGGCCCGGCTGGTCCGCGCGATCGAGGTGGCCCGGCGCGAGCCCCCGCTGATCCTGCGGGGCGACCTCGTGGACGAGCTGCCTGCCGCCGTCGACCGGGCCGCGGAGCACGGCACCGTGGTGGTCTTCCACAGCGCGGTCATCGCCTACCTTCCGCCGGAGCGTCGTACCGACTTCGACGCGCTGGTCCGCGACCTCGTCGGGGCCGGAAGGTGTCACTGGGTGAGCAACGAGGGCAAGCAGGTGCTGCCGTCCGTGACCGCCACCGGCCCGGCCATCCCCGACGGCCACCCGACCTTCGTGCTCGGGATCGACGGGCGGATGGTCGCGCAGACGCACGGCCACGGACGCACGCTGCGCTGGACGGCCTGAGCCCTGTGGACGACCGAGCGCCTCTGTCGTAGGCCTCCCGCACGCTGGTCGGCATGGAGGCGAGGAGGCACCATGGGAGCCATGACACTGCCGCGGCCCACCCTCGAGCACGGCGACGTGATCGTGCGCGAGGGACCGTTCACGGTCGCGGAGCGCGATGCGGTCCCCGAGAACGGCTACCGACATGAGCTGCTCGACGGAGTCCTGCTCATGACGCCGACGCCTCGACCGCGACACCAGTCGATCGTCGTCGAGCTCCTCGTGCGCCTGAGGGCAGCAGTGCCCAGGGAGTTGCAGGTCTATGTCGCGCCCTTCGATGTCCGCATCGGGGAGCACTCCGCGATCCAGCCCGATCTGGTGGTGATCCGGCGCTCCGACCTCACCGAGTCCGGCGTTCGCGTCGCACCGGTCCTCGCCGTCGAGGTGCACTCGCCGTCGACCAAGGCCTACGACCTGGGACCGAAGAAGGACATCCTCGCCGCGGCCGGGTGCCGGTCGTATTGGACGGTCGATCCGCGGGGGCCCGAGCTGACCGTGTGGTCGCTGCGTGAGGGCGGCTACGTCGAGACGGCCCGCGTGGCCGCCCAGGAGACCTGGACGGCCACGGAGCCGTTCGCGGTGACGATCACGCCGGTCGACCTGCTGGACCTCTGAGTCCTGCTCGGGGCGGCGTGGGCGGCGCCGTCAGCTGGCGCGGTTCATCCGCCGCACGCCGACCCACAGGCCGAGCACGCCGACGACCAGGGAGGCCGCGATGCCCGAGAGCACCGTCTCGGCCGGGTAGGTGCCCGCGAAGAGCGCGCGCTCGGCCTCGACGATGTAGGTGAGCGGGTTCAGGTCGGCCGCGGTCCGCAGCCAGCCGGGAGCGCCCTCGAGCGGCAGCAGCACCCCGGCGAGCAGCAGGAGCGGGAAGATCACCGTCTGCTGGACCGTCCAGAACACCCACGACTGCTCCTTCGCCGCGACCGCGAGAGCGAGGCTGAGGGCGCCGAGACCGACGCTGAAGGGCACCAGCACCACGACGCCCAGGAGGACCCCGCCGACGTGCAGGTCGAACGCGAAGGGCGTCACGGCCGCGACGATGATCAACGTCTGCAGGAGCAGCGGCACCATCTCGCGCAGCGCCTTGCCGATCATCAGCGAGGAGCGCCGCACCGGCGAGACCAGCAGGCGCTCGAAGGAGCCACTGATGATCTCCTCGGACAGGTTGGCGCCGGTGAAGGAGGCACTCATCAGCGCCGTCATCGACACGATGCCCGGCACGAACCACTGCAGCGCGGAGCCGCTGGGGGTGTCGGGGAGCAGCGGCGCGAACAGGCCGAGGAACACCAGAGGCTGGACCATCGCGAAGAGGACGGACACCGGCTGGCGCAGCACCGGCTGCAGCTCGCGGACGAGCACGTTCACGATGTCGGCGACCAGGCCGACGGGCCGCGACGCGACCCGGGTACGACGCGCGGCGGCCGGCGCCGTGGCGGCCCGGTCGCTCGGGAGGCTGATCTCGACGGTCATGCTGCTGCTCCTTCGGTGGTAGTGCCGGTGCTGGTGGTCGGGTCCTCGCGCAGGCTGCGCCCGGTGAGGTTGAGGAAGACGTCGTCGAGGGTGGGTCCGACCACCTCGAGACGGGTGACGGGCGTGCCCGCCGCCGCGAGGTCGGCGACCAGGCCGGGCGCCGCGTCGCGGCCGAACGCCGCGCGGAGGTCGACATGGCTGCCGGTCACGACGACCTGGGCGCCCGCGACGCGGTCGGCGCGCTCGGCCGCGGCCCGCGCCTGGTCCGCGGAGGCGAAGTCCATCGCCACCAGGTCGCCGAGCGCCGACTTCAGCGCCGACGCGGTGTCGTCGGCGATGACCCGGCCGTGGTCGATCACGATCACGCGGCCGGCGAGGGCGTCGGCCTCCTCGAGATAGTGGGTCGTGAGCACGATGGTCGTGCCGAGCTCGGCGTTGAGGCGGCGCACCTGCTCCTGCAGGTTGACCCGGTTCTGCGGGTCGAGGCCGGTCGACGGCTCGTCGAGGAAGAGGATCGGCGGCTCCTGCACCAGGCCGATCGCGATGTCGAGGCGCCGTCGCTGGCCGCCGGAGAGCTGGGCGACCGGCCGGTCGGCGTGCTCGGCGAGGTCGAAGGACGCGAGCAGCTCCTCGGTCCGCGCGCGGGCGTCCCTGCGGGACAGGCCGTGCGCGCGGGCCTGGGCCATGACCTCGTCGCGGCCGCGGAACTGGTGGCCGGCGGCGTTGCCCTGGCCGACGTACCCGATCGAGCGGCGGACCGCGGCGCGCTCGCGGACCACGTCGTGACCCGCGACCTCCGCGGTCCCCTCCGTCGGCGCGATCAGCGTGGTGAGCATGCGCAGCGTCGTGGACTTGCCGGCGCCGTTGGGACCGAGGAAGGCCACCAGCTCGCCGGCCTGGATCTCCAGGTCGAGACCGCGCACGGCCTCGATCGTCTGCTTGTTGCGGGTGAAGTGGCGGGTGAGCCCGACGGTGCGGATCACCGGCCTGCCTGTCTGGGTGCTGTTCTCCATGACCACCACGCTAGGGAGCATTCCGGTCAACTTCTGTCCTGATTGCGACCTATTCTCGGAGACATGAGCACGAGCGCCCGGATGCTGCGCCTCCTGTCCCTGCTGCAGACCCACCGGTTCTGGACCGGCGGCGAGCTGGCCGGCCGGCTGGAGGTGAGCGAGCGCACCCTGCGCCGCGACGTCGACCGCCTGCGCGAGCTCGGGTACGACGTCGACGCGGTCCGCGGCGCGGCCGGCGGCTACCAGCTGCGTGCCGGCGGGGCGATGGCTCCGCTCCTGCTCGACGACGACGAGGCCGTGGCCGTCGCCGTCGGTCTGCGAGCGGCGGCCAACGGTGGCGTCCCCGGCTTCGAGGACACGACACTGCAGGCGCTCACGAAGGTCATCGCACTGATGCCGCCCCGGCTGCGGCGCCGCATGGACGCCCTGCAGACCCAGACGGAGGGCCTGCCGTGGGCGGGCGGACCGGCGCTCGACCCGACCGTGCTCACCACGCTCGCCCAGGCCTGCCGCGACGACGAGGTGGTGACCTTCGCCTACACCGCCTTCGACGGCACCAGCTCGACACGCCGGGTCGAGCCGCACCGGCTCGTGAACCTCGGCCGGCGCTGGTATCTCGTCGCCCACGACCGGGAGCGACAGGACTGGCGCTCGTTCCGGGTCGACCGGGTGGCCGGCGTACCGGTCACGACGGGTCAGCGCTTCCGGCCGCGCGAGATCCCGGGCGGCGACGCGGCGCAGTACGTCAACCGGGGCCTGCGCAACCGGCCGCAGCGCCATCAGGTCCGCATCGTGCTCCACGCCCCGGCGGCCGAGGTGGGCGCGGTGGTCGGACGCTGGGCGAGCGTCGACGCACTGGGCGAGCGGACCTGCCGGATGACGATGAACACCGACAGCCTCGACTGGCCGGTGTTGATCCTGGTCAACCTCGACTGCGACTTCGAGGTCGAGGAGCCCGCCGACCTGACGGCGCTGCTGGGACGGCTCGCGGCCCGCTCCGCCGTACCACGCTGACTTCGGGTCCCCGCACGGCTCTGGCTAGCCTCGGGGCCATGGTCGCGTTCGGGGGGACCGGGGTGATGCTGCTCGGCATCGGGGTCGCAGGACTGGTCAGCTGCGCCCTCGCGCTGCTGCTGCGGCGCCCGCTCGGCTGGCTGTCGGCCGTCGCGATCGCCGGCCTGCTCTGGTCGCTGGCGGTCATCGCGCTGGTGACGCTGGTCCCCACCTCGCCCGACCCCGGCATCGTCCCCGCGGAGACCCGGATGTCCACGTGCTCGTGGGACATCGGCGGCCCGGCGCCCGAGGGCTTCTGGGTCCTCCAGTCCGGCCAGCGCACCCTCAACACCGCGCTCTTCGTACCCTCCGGCACGCTGCTCGTGCTCGCGGCCGCCCGCTGGCGGGCCGGCTGGGTGCTCGCACCCCTCGGCCTGGCGGGCCTCGCCGGCTACTCCGCCCTCATCGAGAAGACCCAGCTGGAGCTGGCCCGGATCGACCGCGCCTGCGACGTCACCGACATCGTCGACAACACCACCGGCGCGCTGTTCGGCGCCGTTCTCGGGCTCGCCCTGGTCCTGGTTCTGCGCCCCTGGCGGCACCGCCAGCGGAAGCGGTCATCGGCCCACGGCTGAGAGCCGCGCGGCCAGCCCCGCCCGGCAGCCCGCCATCATCCGACGGTGGTTCCAGGCCAGCACCGGCCCTGCGGCGTACGACGCCAGCGCGAGCGCCCCGCGGACCGTCACCCGCTGCGCGAAGTCCAGCCGGGTGCCCGCCTCGGTCTCGCTGAGGGTGAACCGGGCGAAGCCCTGCAGGTCGCCGCTGAGGGCGACCTCGACGACGGGCGGCGTGCGGGAGACCGCGTCGAGCACCAGGTCGAGCGTGTAGGGCAGCGTCGAGCGACAGCGCACCCACGCCGTGTCCGGGCCCAGCTTCGCCACGGCCCGCACCTGCGGCCACCAGGCCCGGTAGTGCTCGAGGTCGACCAGCGTGGCGGCCACCTCGCCGGTCGGCGCCGCGACCACCCAGCTCTCGGCGAACTCGTAGACGCGGGCCACCCGTCCATGATGCCGGGCTCCGGCCCTGCCCGCGGGACGGTTGACCTGGAGTGCACTCCAGGGCGCAGGATAGGGGGATGACGGGGATGACGATCGCCGCGGCCGCGGACGAGCTCGGGCTGAGCGCCGACACCCTGCGCTACTACGAGCGCGACGGCCTGCTGCTGCGCCCGGTCCCCCGCTCGGCCAGCGGCCACCGCCAGTACGACGAGCCGGACCTGCGCTGGATCAGACTGGTCACCTGCCTACGCGCCACCGGCATGCCCATCCGCGACGTGCGCCGCTACGCGGAGCTGGTCCGCGCGGGCGAGGGCAACGAGGACAAGCGCCTCGCGCTGTTGCACGCCCACCGGGACAGCGTGCTGCGCCAGCTCGCCGAGGTCACCGCCCACCTCGGCGCCATCGACCACAAGATCGGCCTCTACGAGCACAAGCTGGACGTCCTCGAGCAGAGCGCTTGACCTGGAGCGCGCTCCAAGGAGTTGGCTGGCCGTCATGACCACTCCCCACCGCACCCTCGGCACCAGCTCCGCCCTCACGGTCTCCGCCCTCGGCCTCGGCTGCATGGGCATGTCGGAGTTCTACGGGACACCCGACGAGGCCGGCGGCATCGCCACGATCCAGCGCGCCCTCGACCTCGGCGTCACCTTCCTCGACACCGCGGACATGTACGGCCCGTTCACCAACGAGCAGCTCGTCGGCAAGGCGATCGCCGGCCGCCGCGACGAGGTCCAGCTCGCCACGAAGTTCGGCAACGAGCGCAACCCCGACGGCAGCTGGGTCGGGATCAACGGCAGCCCGGACTACGTCCGTCGCGCCTGCGACGCCTCCCTCACCCGGCTCGGCGTGGACCACATCGACCTCTACTACCAGCACCGCGTCGACCGCACCGTCCCCATCGAGGAGACCGTCGGCGCGATGAAGGAGCTCGTGGAGGCCGGCAAGGTGCGTCACCTCGGCCTTTCGGAGGCGTCCGCGGACACGATCCGTCGGGCGCACGCGGTGCACCCGATCACCGCCCTCCAGTCGGAGTACTCCCTGTTCACCCGCGACCTCGAGGACGAGATCCTCCCCGTCCTGCGCGAGCTCGGCATCGGCCTGGTGCCCTACTCCCCGCTCGGTCGCGGCATGCTCACCGGCGCGATGCCCACGGACGCGGCGGACGACGCCCGCTCGAGCGGCCGCTTCCCCCGCTTCGAGGGGGACAACCTGACGAGGAACCTGTCGCTGGTCGAGCAGGTCCGCGACATCGCCGCGGCGAAGGGCTGCACGCCCGGCCAGCTCGCCCTCGCCTGGGTGCTCGCCCAGGGCGACGACGTCGCCCCGATCCCGGGCACCAAGCGGGTGCGCTATCTCGAGGAGAACGTCGGCGCCCTGGCGGTCGAGCTCACCGCCGACGACCTCGCCACCCTCGAGGCCGCGGTGCCGCGCGACGCCGTCGCCGGAGACCGGTACGGCGACATGAGCAGCATCGACGCCTGACCGCGGCCCGGCCGGCCGCTACCGTGGCCCGGTGACCACGCCTGACACCGACGTCCTGCTCGCCCGGGCCCAGTCCTGGCTCGCCCAGGATCCCGACCCGCAGACCCGCGACGAGCTGGTCCGGGTGATCGCCTCGGTCGAGGCGGGCGACGCCGACGCACGCGCCGACCTCGCCGACCGCTTCCGCGGCACCCTCGAGTTCGGTACGGCGGGTCTGCGAGGCGCGCTCGGGGCCGGGCCCAACCGGATGAACCGGATCGTGGTCATCCGGGCGGCGGCCGGCCTCGCGGCGTACCTGCTCGACACGGGCGCCGCACCGGGCTCCCCCGTCGTCATCGGGTACGACGCGCGCCACAACTCCGACGTCTTCGCCCAGGACACCGCCGAGGTGATGGCCGGCGCCGGGCTGAAGCCGCTGCTGCTCCCCCGCCCGCTCCCGACCCCGCTGCTGGCGTTCGCGATCCGCGAGCTCGGCTGCGCGGCGGGAGTGATGGTGACCGCGAGCCACAACCCGCCGCAGGACAACGGCTACAAGGTCTACCTCGGTGACGGCAGCCAGATCGTGCCGCCCGCCGACAGCGAGATCGCCCGGCGGATCGCCGCGGTCGGCACCCTGGAGTCGGTGACCCGGGTGCCGCTGACCACGACCGGGGGCCGGGTGCTCGACGACGGCATCGTCGACGCCTATCTCGACACCGCGGCCGCCATCGCCGGCGACGGCGCCCGCGAACTCGCCATCGTGTACACCCCGTTGCACGGGGTCGGCGGCAGTGCGCTGCCCACCGTGCTGGAGACGGCCGGCTTCACCGCGCCGCACGTCGTGGCCGAGCAGGAGGAGCCGGACCCGGACTTCCCGACGGTCGCCTTCCCCAACCCCGAGGAGCCCGGCGCCATCGACCGCGCGGTCGCCCTCGCCGAGCGCACGGGCGCCGACATCGTGATCGCCAACGACCCGGACGCGGACCGCTGCGCGGCCGCCGTTCCCGGTCCCGAGGGCTGGCGGATGCTGCGCGGCGACGAGGTGGGGGCGCTGCTGGCCGACCACCTGCTGCGCGCGGGCCGCGCCGGCGTCTACGCGACGTCCATCGTCTCCTCGTCCCTGCTGGGGACGATGGCCACCGCCGCGGGCCAGCGCTACGCCGAGACGCTGACGGGCTTCAAGTGGATCGGTCGGCTGCCCGACCTGGTCTTCGGCTACGAGGAGGCACTCGGCTACTGCGTCGACCCCGAGCACGTCTCCGACAAGGACGGGATCTCCGCCGCGCTGCTGCTCTGCGAGATCGCCGCCGAGGCCAAGGCCGCAGGCCGCAGCCTGCTGGACCTGCTCGACGACATCGCCGTCGAGCACGGTCTGCACGCGACCGACCAGCTCTCGGTGCGGGTCACCGACCTGCGCGAGATCGCGGCCGCGATGGAGCGCCTTCGGGCCACCCCTCCCACGACCCTGGGCGGCTCGCCGGTCACCACCGCCGACGACCTCGCCGTGGGCACGCCGGAGCTGCCGCCCACCGACGGGCTGCGCTACCGCACCGAGGACGGCAGCCGCGTCGTCGTACGCCCGAGCGGGACCGAGCCCAAGCTCAAGTGCTATCTCGAGGTGGTGGTCCCGGTCGTGGACGCCGACGTGGCCACCGCCCGCGCCGAGGCCGCGACCCGGCTCACCGCGCTGCGCGCCGACATCGCGACGGCTGCGGGGATCTGAGGGCGCGACCCTCGCCGGGGCGGCGTCAGCTGACGGAGACGGCGTCGACCACGAAGACGAGCGTCTCGTTCGGGGCGATGCCGTTGCCGCCCTGGCCGTAGCCCAGGTCGGGCGGGACCACGAGCAGGCGGCGGCTCCCCTCGGTGATGCCGAGGAGGCCCTGGTTCCAGCCGTCGATGACCGGTGCGTTGCCGAGGTTCTCGAGAGGGAAGGTCTCGCCACGCTCGAAGGAGCTGTCGAGGACCTGGCGGTCGGACCAGGTGACCAGGTGGTAGTTGGTCTCGACGGTGTCACCGGCCTCCGCGGCCGGACCGGTGCCGACGACGAGGTCGGTGGAGAGCAGGGTCGCCGGCGGGTCGCAGTCGTCGGGGAGGGTGACCGTCGGGGTCGCGCCGAGCTCTCCCTCGACCGTGATGTCGTCGACGGTGCACTCCACCCCGCTCGACCCGGCCTCGGTGCTCGACCCGGCCCCGTCCGAGGCCGTCTCGTCGCCGGAGTCGCCACAGGCGGACAGCGCGAGGACCGAGAGGGACAGGACGGAGGCGAGGGCCAGGCGCGCGGGAGTGAGCATGGCGTGCAGCCTACGAGCGGGCAGCGCGGTCAGCCGACCAGGGCCGCCACGAGGGTCGCCACGGCCAGCGTCGCGAGCACCCCGATCTCGACCCAGGCCCACTGGTGGCGGACCTGCGAGGTCGCTCCGGACCACGACGCGGCGTCGCGAGCGGCCTGGGCGCGCCGCTCGATCCGGTTCTCGATCAGCCATGCCGTCGACCTCTTCTCCAGAGGCGTGTCGCCGGAAGCGGCCTTGTCCTGGCGCATGGTGCGGCGGCCGCGGCCGAACCCGCTGCCGACGTACCGCTCGTCCCCGGCGTGCACCACGGTGACATGGCCGATGTCGACCGAGGTGACCAGCGCATAGGGCACGCGGTGACTGTCGAGGATGTTGCGGAGCTCGACGTCGTCGGGGTGCAGGCGCAGGGCGGGGCGCACCATCACGACCCACACCGCCGCGCCCGCGAGGAGGCACAGCGGATAGGCCCAGGGCGCGAAGCCGGCCTCCGGCTCGAACAGCCCGTAGCCGAACGTGCCCGCCACCAGGACCAGTCCGACCACTCCAGGGACCAGCCCTCCGGAGCTGTAGCGCTCAACCTTGCCGGCACCTTCGTTCTGCACAGCGGCAACCCTATGCTGGGCAGATGCCGACCACCGCCCCCACCGATCCCGCCCCGGGACTCGCGGCGTACTCCGAAGTGACGGCGAGCGAGGCGTCGCTGCGCCGCTTCCTGCACGGCCTCCCGGGTGTCGACCAGGTCGGCGCGGAGGCCCGGGCCGCGGGTCTGGGGACTCGCTCGATCAAGACCACGGCGAAGGCGTGGGCGCTCGACCTCGCGATCCGGATGGTCGACCTGACCACTCTGGAGGGACAGGACACCCCCGGCAAGGTGCGGGCCCTGGCCAGCAAGGCGCTGCGCCCGGATCCCGCCGACCCGACCTGCCCGTCGGTGGCCGCGGTCTGTGTGTACGGCGACCTGGTCGGCGAGGTGAAGGCCATCGTCGGAGACGCGGTCAACGTCGCGGCGGTCGCGACGGCCTTCCCGAGCGGCCGCGCGTCGATGGACGTCAAGCTCGCCGACACCCGCGACGCGGTCGCCAACGGCGCCGACGAGATCGACATGGTGATCGACCGGGGCGCCTTCCTGGCCGGCCGCTATCTCCAGGTCTTCGAGGAGATCGTCGCGACGCGCGAGGCCTGTGCCCGGGCCGACGGCTCGCACGCCCATCTCAAGGTGATCTTCGAGACCGGCGAGCTGCAGACCTACGACAACGTGCGCCGCGCCTCCTGGCTGGCGATGCTCGCCGGCGCGGACTTCATCAAGACCTCCACCGGCAAGGTGCAGCCCGCCGCCACGCTGCCCGTGACCCTGGTGATGCTCGAGGCGGTGCGCGACTTCCGCGAGGCCACCGGCGTCCAGATCGGCGTCAAGCCGGCCGGCGGCATCCGCACCGCGAAGGACGCCATCAAGTACCTCGTGATGGTCAACGAGATCGCCGGTGACGACTGGCTGGACCCGGACTGGTTCCGCTTCGGCGCCTCCACGCTGCTCAACGACCTGCTGATGCAGCGCACGAAGATGACCACCGGCCGCTACAGCGGTCCCGACTACTTCACCTTGGACTGACGAGGGATCTGGCAGACATGGCCTTTGAGTACGCACCGGCTCCCGAGTCGCGCAGCATCGTCGACATCAAGCCCTCCTACGGGCTCTTCATCGACGGCGCGTTCGTCGACGGCCGGGGCTCGTCCTTCAAGACGATCAACCCCGCCACCGAGGAGACCCTCGCCGAGGTCGCCGAGGCGTCCGACGCCGACGTCGACCTCGCGGTGAGGGCGGCGCGGCGCGCCTTCCGTGGCTGGTCGCGGATGTCGGGGCGGGAGCGGGCGAAGTACCTGTTCCGCATCGCCCGGATCATCCAGGAGCGCGGCCGCGAGCTGGCGGTGCTGGAGTCGATCGACAACGGCAAGCCGATCAAGGAGAGCCGTGACGTCGACGTCCCCGTCGTCGCCGCCCACTTCTTCTACTACGCCGGCTGGGCCGACAAGCTCGGGTACGCCGGACTCGGCCCCGACCCGCAGCCGCTGGGTGTCGCGGGTCAGGTCATCCCGTGGAACTTCCCGCTGCTGATGCTGGCATGGAAGGTCGCGCCGGCGCTCGCCTGCGGCAACACGGTCGTGCTCAAGCCCGCCGAGACGACGCCGCTGACCGCCCTGCTGTTCGCCGAGATCTGCCAGCAGGCCGACCTGCCGCCGGGCGTGGTCAACATCGTCACCGGGGCCGGCGGCACCGGCCAGGCCGTCGTCGCGCACCCGGACGTCGACAAGGTCGCCTTCACCGGCTCGACCGAGGTCGGCAAGGCGATCGCGCGCACGGTCGCCGGGTCGGACAAGAAGGTCACCCTCGAGCTCGGGGGCAAGGCCGCCAACATCGTCTTCGACGACGCCCCCATCGACCAGGCGGTCGAGGGCATCGTCGGCGGCATCTTCTTCAACCAGGGCCACGTGTGCTGCGCGGGCTCGCGGCTGCTGGTGCAGGAGTCGGTCGCCGAGGAGGTGCTCGCCCGCCTCAAGCGCCGGATGGCGACGCTCCGCGTGGGCGACCCCCTCGACAAGAACACCGACATCGGCGCGATCAACTCCCGCGAGCAGCTGGACCGGATCCGCGAGCTGGCGGGCGTCGGCGAGGCCGAGGGCGCCGAGCGCTGGGCGCCCGCGTGCGACCTGCCGTCGTCGGGCTTCTGGTTCCCGCCCACCGTCTTCACCGGCGTCACCCAGGCCCACCGGATCGCCCGCGAGGAGGTGTTCGGCCCGGTGCTGTCGGTGCTCACCTTCCGCACTCCGGCGGAGGCGGTCGAGAAGGCCAACAACACGCCGTACGGGCTCTCGGCGGGGGTGTGGACCGAGAAGGGATCGCGCATCCTGCACATGGCCTCGCAGCTGCGGGCCGGAGTGGTGTGGGCCAACACCTTCAACAAGTTCGACCCGGCCAGCCCGTTCGGCGGCTACAAGGAGTCCGGCTACGGCCGCGAGGGCGGGCGCCAGGGCCTCGCGGCGTACCTGAAGGGAGCGGACCTCTGATGGCCGCGCGGATCGACGTACGCAAGACCTACAAGCTCTACATCGGCGGCGCATTCCCGCGCTCGGAGTCGGGGCACTCCTACGAGGTCACCGACAGCAAGGGGAAGTTCGTGGCCAACGCCGCCCTCGCCTCCCGCAAGGACGTGCGGGACGCCGTCGTGGCAGCGCGCAAGGCCTTCGGGCCATGGTCGTCGCGCACGGCGTACAACCGGGGCCAGATCGTCTACCGGATCGCCGAGGTGATGGAGGACCGCCGCCCGCAGTTCGAGGAGGCGGTCAGGCAGTCCGAGGGCGTCTCCGCCGCCGCGGCGCGCGGGCAGGTGGACGCCGCGGTGGACCGCCTGGTCTGGTACGCCGGCTGGGCGGACAAGCTCGCCCAGGTCATCGGCAACGCCAACCCGGTCGCGGGGCCCTTCTTCAACCACACCGCTCCCGAGCCGACCGGCGTGGTCGGCGTGCTCGCGCCCCAGGCGTCGTCGCTGCTCGGGCTCGTCTCCGTCGTCGCGCCGGTGATCGTGACCGGCAATGTCGCGGTCGTCGTGTCCTCCTACGACCGGCCCCTGCCCGCGGTGACCTTCGCCGAGGTGCTGGCCACCTCGGACGTGCCGGGCGGGGTCGTCAACATCCTGACCGGTGACGCCGCCACCCTGGGACCGTGGCTCGCCTCGCACATGGACGTCAACGCGATCGACCTGGTCGGCGTCGCCGGCGCCCCCGAGATGGCGACCTCGCTGGAAATCGCGGCGGCCGACAACCTCAAGCGGGTTCGCCGCGCGCCGGCCGCCGAGCCGGACTGGGCGCTCGACCCGGACCTGTCGGCGATGACCGCGTTCGTCGAGCAGAAGACGGTGTGGCACCCGATCGGGATCTGACGCCGCAGGCGCGGACCGACCGGTGGGCGACTTCGAGCTGACCTCCGAGGAGCTGCGCGAGGTGGCCCGCTTCGCGCTGGCCTCCGCATCTCCCCTGCTGCCGCTCTTCGAGGAGGCCTGCCCGACCGATCCTCGACCGCGCGCCGCCCTCGACGCTGCCCGGATCTTCATCGACGGCGCACCCCGCAGCCGTCTGCAGCGGACGGCCTCCCTCGACGCCCACCGCGCCGCCGCCGCCGCGCCCTCCGAGGCTGCCCGCCTCGCCGCCCAGGCCGCGGGAGACGCCGCGTCTGCCGCCTATCTGCACCCGATCGCGAAGGCACACCAGGTCGGCCACCTCCTGCGCGCAGCCGCGAACGCCGCGCGGATCGCCGAGCTCGGTTCGGGCGACCCCGGCGCGGCGACGGCGGAGCTCGAGGCCACATGCCGTCGCGCGAGCCCCGTCCTCGTCGACGTCCTCCGCCGCTATCCCCCGGCCCCGCGCGGACGCAGTCGGACCTCCGAGCTGATGGCCGACCTCGACGCGATGCTGCGACGCGCCTGACGGCGCATCGCCGAGTCCAGGCCGCGGCGCGCCTGTGCCCCCGCAGGTCGGGGGTCCTGCGGGGTGTGGGGCGGGGTGGCTACTCGTCGGGCGGGTGCGCGGTGTGGACCGGATGGGTGCCGCGGTGGTCGACGCGGAAAGCGTGGCCGCTCGGACTGGTCCACACATAGGCGCCCGCGGTCGGGGTGACGTAGCGCCAGGCCGAGTGGGTCTTCGCCCGATGATGGCGTCGGCAGAGGGGGACCTCGTTGCACGGGCAGGTCACCCCGCCCTGGGCATGGGGGGTCGCGTGGTCGATGTCGCAGCGCATGGCGGGGCGGGTGCAGTGCGGGAAGCGGCAGGTGTGATCCCTGAGGGCGACCGCGCGCTTGTGGCGGTCGGGGACCTCGTAGCTCGTGACCGGGATGTGCTCGGTCAGGTCGATGACCGGGCGGACGGTGATGGTCGTGTCATGGGCCTGCAGCCATTCCCGGATCTGCTCGCTGCTGATCGGGCCGTTGCCCTGCTCCCACCGACCGACCGGGTTGGCTCCGGTCAGGGTGGTGTCGGTGATGTGGACGTTGAGCTCCACCTTCCGCCCGGGCACGGTCGCGACGACCTCGCCGGTCTCCTGGTCAGGGATGAGCAGGTCCAGGGCGAGGTCGGCACGCCCCAGCTCCGCGGCCGCCTTGGAGCGGCGTACGTCCAACGAGGACTCGTCACCCAAGCGGCCGAGGACCTCAGCACGCCGCGCGACCGCGAGGTTGAGGTCGTGCCCGTCAGCGGCATCAAGCAGCCCCGAGACCGTGACGAGGCCGTGGTCGTCGACGTGGGGGTCGATGTCGAACCGCCGCCCGTCGGCGGCCTTCACCCGTTCGGCCTCGGCGGTGGCCGGGTCGAACCGCAGCACGGCTTCGGTGACGAGCCGGTCCAGCTGGGCCCACCCGACCCCGGTGGCGTCGAACAGCTGACGGTCCACGAACCCGGCCGCGTCGGCGTTGAGGCCGTGGGTGCGTTCGGCGATCCGCTCGGCCCGCCACGGCGCAAGACGCCCGGCGACCACCGCGTCGTACACATGGGGCAGGCGCCAGGCGCACTCGATCACCCGCCCGACGTACGCCCGCCCACCATCCGGCGAGCGACCGAGCACCCCGACCAACTCCATCAACCCGAACTCCGACACCAACGGAGCACCCTCACCCGCGATCGGGACCCCGGTGTCGAGATAGCCCTCCGTGATCGTCGCCGCACCCTCCGGACCGGTCACGACGTGGCGGCTGGCCCACTCCACGATCCCGACCCACTCCCGGACCTGGGAGGCCTGTCGGCCGGCGACCTCGGCAGCCAGGTCGGACAGCAGCACTGCCGTCGAACGAGCCGTGGTCCCGAGATCCATGACTGAATTCTCCCATCGACCTACGACACAACGAACGGGAGAAAAGCCGCCTGGGGACAGGCGAAACCCGTCCGGCAGGGTGTGAACAACCAGTGCGTCATCGAGTGACGAAAGTCGACCGAGACCACCGCAACCCCAGGGGTCAGACGGGCACAATCTCAAACCCGAACGGGACGTCCAGCCAACCAGCTCAACCACAGCGGCGCGCCACCACGTCCATCGAAAAATCAAGACCTGGCACCGAGCAAACCCGGAAGGGACCCACACCACCCCCGCGGGTCAGAAACCGACGACTCGACGGGTCAGAACCGACGACTCAACGGGTCAGAACCGACGACTCAACCCCCACCTCAGGGCAACGTCGCGCGCAGGACCCGCAGCGTGTTGCCGCCCATGATCGCGGCGACCTCCCGGTCGTCGTACCCGCGGTCGACCAGCTCCTGGGTGATGGCGGCGAGCTGGGTGGTGTCCCAGCCGACGGTGGTGGCGCCGTCGAAGTCGCTGCCCAGGGCGGCGGTCTCGAGGCCGCCGACCTCGACGACGTGGTCGATCGCGTCGACGACCGCGTCGGTCGTGAGCTCGCACACCGCGGCGTCCCAGTAGCCGACGCCGACGACGCCGCCGGTCGCGGCGACCCCGCGGATCTCCTCGTCGGTGAGGTTGCGGTTGACGTCGCAGGTGGCCTGCACGCCGCCGTGGCTGAGCACGAGAGGCCGGGTCGCGAGCGCGAGCATCTCGGCGACCGCGGCGTGGCTCGCGTGCGCGATGTCGACCACGATGCCACGGCGCTCCATCTCGGCGAACACCTTGCGCCCGAGCTCGGTCAGCCCGCCCTTCTTCTCGCCGTGCATGGACCCGGCGACCTCGTTGTCGAAGAAGTGGGTGAACCCGGCCATCCGCATGCCTGCGTCGTAGAGCCGGTCGAGGTTGTCGAAGTGGCCCTCGAGGTTCTGCAGCCCCTCGACGGAGAACAGGGCGCCGGTGACCTGCTTACCGCCCTCGCGGTCGGCGACGAGGCGGTCGAGGTCCTTGCGCGAGCGGATCAGCCGCAGCGCACCACGGGACTCGCGGGCGGCGGTCTCGAGCCTCTGTGCGTGGTAGAGCGAGCGCTGGAGCAGCGAAGTCCAGGTCCGGGGCGGCTGCAGCTGGGCGAAGGTCAGCAGCGTGATGTTGTCGCTGTCGGCGGAGTTGCGGTCGTAGTTCTGGCCCTTCGGCGACTTCGAGACCGACGAGAAGACCTGCAGTGCGACGTTCCCGTCCTCCAGGCGGGGCAGGTCCACGTGTCCGCGACCGGAGCGGTCCAGCAGGTCGCGGTCCCACATCAAGGTGTCGGAGTGCATGTCGACGACCTGCAGCGACTCGTGCAGCCGCCGCGTCTCAGGGCTCACCGCCGGTAGGTCGGCCGGCTCGACCTTGTTCATGCCGTTCTCCACGATACGCGGCGCGAACGCGAAGAACCCGGCGGCCGCGACCACCACGAGGCCCAGCAGCGACAGCAGCGTGTTCCTGACCCAGCGGCGCGGACGCCGTCCTCCCTCTCCCATGGGGCGAACCTACTGCGCCGGCTCGCTCCCCCGTGGCGGGTACGGCAGACTCGACCCTCGTGAGTGCAGGTGCCCGTGTGATCGTGCTCGCGGGCCCGTCGGGGTCCGGCAAGTCCCGGCTCGCCGCGCGTCTCGCCGCGGCGTACGGCTGGCCGACGCTGCGACTCGACGACTTCTACCGCGACGGCGACGAGCCCGGCCTGCCGCTGATCACCGAGGGCGCCAACGCGGGCCTCGTGGACTGGGACCACCCGGGCACGTGGGACCACGAGGACGCCCTCGCTGCCCTGCGCGAGCTGTGCGCGACGGGCTCGACCGAGGTGCCGGTGTACTCGATCTCCGAGAGCAGGCGGACGGGGACGCAGCGGCTGGACCTGGGCGGGGCGTCCCGGTTCAGCGCGGAGGGGATCTTCGCCACCGAGATCGTGGAGGAGTGCCGCCGGGCGGGCATCCTCGCCGCGGCGTACTGCATCACCCAGCATCCGGTCGTCACCTTCTGGCGGCGCCTGACCCGCGACCTGCGCGAGCACCGCAAGCCGCCCATGGTCCTCGTGCGGCGCGGCATCGCCCTGGCCCGCGCGCAGCGCCAGATCGTGCGGCGCGCCAGCGCGGTGGGCTGCCGCGTGGCGACGGGCGACCGAGCCTTCGCGGAGATCCGCGACCAGGAGGGCGACCATGCGCTGGCCCCGTGACCTCGAGCCCCACCGGCTGCGGCAGCCCGACGCCCGCAGCTGCGGAGCGGCGAGTGTGCTCGGCGCCCGGGCGCTGCTGACCGAGTGGCGGCCGGAGAACCCCGAGAGCGACATCGTCGAGGAGCACCGTCTCCTCACGTCCGCGCGCAGCCCGCGTGACCGCCTCCAGATGCCGTGGCCGCGCGCCCTCGGGACCCCGCCGTGGGCGGTCGCGAACGCGCTGCGGGCGCTGACCGGCGAGCACATCGCGACCGTGTTCGTCCGGCCCCGCCCCGTCGTCGGGTACGACGTGCTGCGCGAGCAGCTGCGCGGCCGTCCGGCCGGCGTCTACCTCGGCAACCGCTGGCTGCCGCGGCACGTGGTGCTGGCGGTCGGCGCGGTCGAGGGTGGGGTCGAGGTGTTCGACCCCGCCACGGGCCGGCTGGTGACCGTCCGCGAGCAGCAGTGGGCCGAGCACCGCGTGGACGTCGCGGGCTGGTCCCACTTCTGGTTCGTCGTCTGAGGCTCAGCGCGCCCGCTGCTCGGCGTACCAGGGTTTGATGGTCTCGGTGATCAGCCGGTAGCGCTCGTCGTAGGGGATGAAGGCGGACTTCATCGCGTTGACGGTGAGCCATTCCATCTCGTCCCAGCCATAGCCGAAGGCCTCGCTGAGCAGCCCGAACTCGCGGCTGAGGGTGGTGCGGCTCATCAGCCGGTTGTCGGTGTTGACCGTGACCCGGAAGCGCAGCGAGGCGAGGAGCCTGATCGGGTGCTCGGCCAGCGAGGGCGCCGCGCCGGTCTGGACGTTGGAGGACGGGCACATCTCGAGCGGGATCCGCTTGTCCCGCACGTACGACGCGAGCCGGCCGAGCTGGGCCCCGTCGCCGCCCTCGTCGACCTTGATGTCGTCCACGATCCGCACGCCGTGGCCGAGCCGGTCGGCGCCGCACCACTGCACGGCCTCCCAGATCGACGGCAGGCCGAAGCCCTCGCCGGCGTGGATGGTGAAGTGGGAGTTCTCGCGCTGGAGGTACTCGAAGGCGTCGATGAACCGGGTCGGCGGGTAGCCCGCCTCCGGGCCGGCGATGTCGAAGCCGACGACGCCGCGGTCGCGCCAGGCGATGGCGAGCTCGGCGATCTCCATCGCGCGCGCGGCCTGGCGCATCGCGGTGAGCAGGTGGCGCACGATGATCGTGCGCCCCGCCCCGGCAGCCGCGGCCATGCCCTCCTCGAAGCCCTGCTGGACGGCGGCGACGACCTCCTCCAGCTCCAGGCCCGACTCGACGTGGAGCTCGGGGGCGTAGCGGATCTCGGCGTACACGACCCCGTCGGCTGCGAGGTCCTCGACGCACTCCCGGGCGACCCGGGTGAGGGCACCGGCGGTCTGCATCACGCCGACGGTGTGCGCGAAGGTCTCGAGATAGCGCTCGAGGGAGCCGGAGTCGGCGGCCTCGGCGAACCACCGCGCCAGGGCCTCGGTGCTGGTCTCGGGGAGCGCGTGGCCCACGCCGGCCGCGAGCTCGATGATGGTGGCCGGCCGCAGCCCGCCGTCGAGGTGGTCGTGCAGCAGCACCTTGGGTGCAGCCCGCAGCAGGTCCTCCGGCAGTCCGCGTGTAGGTTCCATGACCGCATTCTTACCCCCTCCCCGTTCACCAGCGCATCAGGAGCAACACATGCGGGTCCTCACCACCTTCGACGAGCTGATCGCCGCCAACGGGGAGGTCCTCGGCACGGGCGACTGGGTCGAGATCACCCAGGACCGCGTCGACCGGTTCGCCGACGCCACCGGTGACCACCAGTGGATCCACGTGGACGTGGAGCGCGCGAAGGAGGGCCCGTTCGGCGGCACCATCGCCCACGGCTATCTCACGCTCTCCCTCATCCCGTGGCTGGGCGACGCGATCTTCCGCCTCGAGACGCCGGGCGCGAAGCTGAACTACGGCATCAACAAGGTGCGCTTCCCCAGCCCGGTCCTCGTGGGCAGCCGGATCCGCCTGACCGTCACCCTCGCCGACGTCGCCGCGCTGCCCGCCGGCTACCAGATCACGCTCAAGCACGTCATCGAGATCGAGGACCGCGACAAGCCGGCCGCGGTCGCGGAGACCGTGGTGCTGCTCCTGCCCTGATCGGGCAGGATCTGTTGGCAAGACCTGCCATGCTCCCGGGTTGCGGTCGTCACTAGGGTCGACCCATGTCCGCCCCGCTCGATGATGTCCTGGTCCTCGACCTCACCCGCGCCCTCGCCGGCCCCCATGCGGCGATGATGCTGGGCGACCTCGGCGCCCGCGTGATCAAGGTCGAGAGCCCGACGGGCGACGACACCCGCAGCTGGGGCCCGCCCTTCGTGGACCCGGCCGAGGGCGAGCGAGAGTCGACGTACTTCCTCTCGGCGAACCGCAACAAGGAGTCGATCACCCTCGACCTCAAGGACCCCGCCGACCAGGACGTCCTGGCGCGGCTGGTCGAGCGGGCCGACGTGCTGATGGAGAACTTCCGCGTCGGCGTCCTGGACCGGCTCGGCTTCCCCGTGGAGCGGCTGCACGCGCTCAACCCGCGCCTGGTCGTGCTGCAGATCACCGGCTTCGGCCACGACGGTCCCGAGGCCACGCGCTCCGGCTTCGACCAGATCGCCCAGGGCGAGGGCGGGCTGATGTCGCTCACCGGGCTCACCGAGCCGACCAAGGTGGGCGTGCCGATCGCCGACCTGCTCGCCGGAATGAACGGCGCGTACGGCGTGGTGTCGGCCCTCTACGAGCGCGAGCGCACCGGGCGCGGCCGCGTCGTCCGGACGTCCCTGCTGGCCGGCATGGTCGGCGTGCACGCCTTCCAGGGCACGAAGTGGACCGTGGCCAAGGAGGTGCCCGGGCTGGCCGGGGGCCATCACCCCTCGATCGCGCCGTACGGCATGTTCGCCACCGCGACCGCGCCCGTGCAGATCGCGTGCGGCTCGGAGAAGCTGTGGCAGGCGCTGTGCGCCGAGCTCGGCATCGACCCGGCGCGCGAGGGCATGGCGACCAACCCGCAGCGGGTCGAGAACCGCGACGCGGTCATCGCCCTGATCGAGGAGATCCTCTCCACTGTCTCCGCCGAGGAGATCCTCGACCGGCTCGACCGGGCGGGGGTGCCCGCGGGCAAGGTCCGCACCCTCGACGACGTCTACGCCTGGGAGCAGACCCGCTCGCAGGGCCTGCTCATCGACGTCGAGCACGCGACGCTCGGCGAGATCCAGCTGCCCGGACCGACGCTGCGCTTCGACGACAACCCCTACGCCGGCGGGCGCGAGCAGCACGTCGCCCCGCCCACCCTGGGCCAGCACAACGCGTCGGTCAGGGAGTGGCTCGACCAGTCCTGATCACGCGTCGGCGACCGCCAGTCGCGCCTTGAGCAGCGGGATGGCCGGGTGGCGCAGCCGCCCCTCCCGGCCGAGCTCGGCGAGACAGGCCTCCAGCCTCACGACGACGTACGCCACCAGCTCCTCGGACTCCACGATGCGCAGCCGCCGCGCATTCACCGATGGATGCGGCACCAGCACAGGAGATCAACGTCGCGGTGAACCCGACGGGCGGATCAAGGCCGACGGGCCCGCTGTGCACACCCTCAGAGCCCTCGCCGCAGTCACGCCCATGTCTCCGCAGGGCAAGGCTCACGGTTTCTCAGCTTTCGGGTAGCTCCCATCGACGGACGCCCCGGCTCAACTCCGAATAGATCTCCAGGACGAGTTCATCCGCGTCTTCCAAGCTCGGCACCCAAGTCTTCCAACGACACTTCGGCCGACTCCAAGGGCGCGGCCGCTCAAAGATCCCAACCTTTCGAACACCGGAGCGCCTTCCAATCCGAACTTCAACCAACTCTTCGAGCCATACGAGTATGGGCGAGATTAGTGTCCCGAACGGGAAGAGACGAATAAATGGCGCACCCTTCATCGCCACAACGATCAGGAGCTCTGCATCGTCCGGCGACTCCGCCGGCACAACGTATCGCAGCTCGGTATCGACTTCTTTAGGTGGAAAGGCGCTCATCATAAGGTCCTCGACTTGTTCACTTCTGCTCCGATTGCGGCTAGGGCTGATGACACAAAGGCCGGTGATCGCGAGGAGTATTCGTCCGTACTTCGGGTCCCTGAGCCGACCCTTGATGAATCCCACCAGCCTGCCGAGGTACTCGCGAGCCTTCCACATACAGGGTTCCAGTCGGGAGAGCACCATGTTCTCCGCAACGCCTTGCTTGAATCCCTTGACCGCTTCCCGGACGGCTGCCTCCGTCGATGAGGACTACTCCGTCAAATACGACAATAGTCCCACACTCGGCCCCGACCATGCCGTCGCACACGATGCTATAGAGCCCTGGAACTCTGCGGCATACGAAGCCCCCGACGACGTGTCCGACCCTGAACACCAACGCGTTGAACGCGATCCTTCGACACATTTCGCCGCATAGGTTCCATTGGCCGGTGGAGTCGGTTCCATTGATCGGATCCGTTGGGTACAACTATGCGTTGGCGTTACCGCCTGGGGCGGGGACGACAGCGAGGAAGCGGCCAGTGGTGGGGTTGTAGACAAGACCGCCGATCCCAAGCCACATGGCGCGACCAGGTGATGGTGTTGCCGTCGTTGCTGGTCGTCAATCGGACGGGATCTGCGTCCCAAGTGGGGCTGTCCCCCGAGCATGGGTAGTGGTTGGTGAGGGTGGTCGTGGTCGGGAGTGTCGGTGCGACCGCCGCGACGGTGGCGGCCTGGGTTGCGATCCGGTTGCCGGCGGGGTCCAGGGTGAACGTGGTGGTCTGCTGTGTCTCGCCGGTGCCTTGTTGAGGGAGGCGACTATGTCGTTGGCGTGGCAGCTATCGGCGAGCCGACAGGAGATCAACGTCGCCTGGCTCGCCTCATCCGGCGCCAGGACGACTCGGGCACCTGACCGCAGGATTCCCACGCGTTGGGTGGCCCAGGGCCGCCGCCATGAGTCACAAACCATCAAGTACCTCAGGATCTCCCATCAGCGCAAACCTAGGCCGAAACAGCTATGTCGCAACAATGGTGCACCCAACAGCTGTTGCAGAGGCGCCCAAATCGCGAATGCGGCCGCAAGGTCACTAGCCCTGGATGAAATTGTCGGACAGGAGAAGCAGCCGTCTCCAGGGTCCAGTTTTCTCTAAGAATGACTCGCCAAATGGCGAGGTCCAGGCAAACCCCCAGGGTTTTTATGTTCACGCGAACTTTTCTTGTGCGGCTTGGAGGACGCCCCCTGCAGTCCGGGGAATTCTCGATGAGGAGACGAAGATCTTAGCTGCGGTCAATCGGGCCTTAATTTGCGGCGCCCTGGGCGGCGAGCTCGATCGGCCCGTCGTTACCATGTCGCGGCCCTACCGGTTCCCGGAAACCGCGCTTGACAAGGCTTGTCCAGCTTCTTGATTGCGGTGTTGATCAACTTCCGAAGTTCTCCAGGATGAGATCCCGCGATCACACCGAGCTGGCCTTTAGCGCGGACTTGCCGCAGCGTCCAAACGCGAGCGGCATCCATCTCCAGGCGGGCGCGAGCAACACGTCGCCCCGCCCACCCTGGGCCAGCACAACGCCTCGGTCAGGGAGTGGCTCGACCAGTCCTGATCACGCGTCGGCGACCGCCAGTCGCGCCTTGAGCAGCGGGATGGCCGGGTGGCGCAGCCGCCCCTCCCGGCCGAGCTCGGCGAGACAGGCCTCCAGCACCGCCGTGTCGTACGGCGCCAGCTCGCTGTAGTGCAGCACCGCGTCCGGCTGCGGGTCGGCGAGGAGGGCCTCGCGCACCGCCACCGCGACGTACTCCCCCATCTGCACCAGGGCCGGGCTCTCGGTGCCGGGCAGCAGGTCGCCGCCGTAGGCCTCGACCGCCGCCGCGACCTCGCCGCGCCGGAGGAGGGCCAGCACGTGGTCGACGTCGGTCGCGATCGGCATGAGCAGGCGGTACGGCCGGGAGGCGAGCTGGCCGGCGAGCGCCTGGCGCAGGTGCGACACCTCGGCCTTGAGCGTGGAGAAGGTGACCGCGTGGTCGCCGTAGAGCATCGCGTGCAGCTGGTCCAGCGAGAGCCCGTCGGGGTGAAGGGCCAGCAGCGAGAGGATCTCGGTCTGCCGCCGGTTGAGCAGCAGCCGCTGTCCGTCGACCCAGGCCTCGGCCGTGCCGAGCAGCCGGAGGACGAGGCCGGGCTCGGCGGTCTCCTGGGTGGTCGCGTCGTCGACGTACTCGCGGGTGGCGGGCATCGCCTGCTCGACAAGCCGGGCCAGGACCCGCACGGTCGCCAGGCCGATCGGGTGGGTGCGGTCCCAGGTCGTGGAGATGTCGAGGACGCCGAGCTTCGTCCCGCTGGTGGGGTCGTGCAGGGGCGCGGCCCAGCACACCCAGTTGTGCACGATCGGCGCATAGTGCTCGGCGCTGAAGACCATCGCGGGGCGGTCCAGGCGGTTGGCGAGGTCGAGCGCGTTCGTGCCGACGGACCGGTCGTCCCAGCGCCCGCCGGCCACGAAGTTCACGCTCTCGGCCTTGCGCCGCATGACGCGGCCGCCGTAGGTCCACAGCACACGGGTGTCCGGGTCCGTGACCGCGAGCACGAGGTCGCCGTCCTCGGCCGTGCGACGCAGCTCGTCCTCGACGCGCTCCACCGCGATCTGGAGCGGCGAGCCCTGCCACAGGGAGCGGGTCTCGGACTCGTCGGCCAGCGGCGCCTGGCCGAGGTCGCGGGCGACGGAGGCGCCCGAGCGGGTCCAGCTGTCGAGGATCTCGGGCCGGACGGAGGTCGCGACCCCCTCGCCCTCCTCCACCCAGGTGGTCCAGGCCGCGAGGGTACGGCGACGGCGCTGGTCGAGCTCGTCCATGACGACACCTCCTGCACGCAGCCTACTGTGATCGCGGTCACCTCCGGGACAGCCGGACCACGATCCCCACGGCCAGCGCGGACGCGGCCCACGCCGGGGAGTCGAGGAAGCCGGTCCACGATGGATGGAGCTGGTGGACCCGCAGCATCAGGAACTGGCCGACGACCACCCCGAGCCACCCGCTGCCGGAGACCAGGACGTCGAGGACGAGAGCCAGCGCGAGCAGCCAGCAGGTGCCGGCGACGTTGCTCCCGACCGTGCTGCCCACGGCGCCGTCCTGGTGCCCGGCACCAGCCGCCACCGCCGCGAGCAGGCAGACGGCGACCGTCAGCCCCGCACGCGCCGCGGCGACGGCCCGGCCGTCGCGCACGAGCGCAAGCTCCCTCGTCGGCCACCGGTCGACCAGGGTCCAGCCGAGCAGCAGGGTGACCGCGCCCGGGACCAGCAGCCCGATGAGGAAGGCGTTGGGCAGCGTGGGGAAGCCGACGCGCACACCCGAGAGCAGGTTCAGGCAGACGCCCAGGACCACGGCGAGCGGGAGGGTGACCAGGAAGCCGTTGGCGCGCAGGAAGAGGACGATCGGTTCACCAGCCTCGATCGGCGACGGGCGGAACCTGCAGCTCGTCGAGCGAGCACGAGGCGAGCCCGGCATAGGTGCGCGCCGCCCAGGTCTCGCCCTCGGCGCTGAGCAGCCAGGTGTCGACGTCACCTCCGTCGGAGCGTCCGGGATCGGCCGCCAGGCCGAGCCACCGCACCAGCAGGGACTGTGCCTGGAGTGCCGCTGGGGGCGCGTCGTAGCCCCGGAAGGCCGCACAGTCGGCCGGTGCACCCAGGGACCACAGGACGGCGTCGCGATCGGCGCGGGCCCGGGTCTCTCCGATGTCGACGAAGCGAAGCACGCCCGCGCCCGCGGGATGCCGCCGGCCGGGCACGTCCTGGACCCAGCGCTCCGGCAGGTCCACCCGGGCGTCGCGCAGCGGCGCTGCGGCCGCCCGCAGGGCCTCGGCGACCGCGTGCAGCGGCCGACGCGTCTCCCGGGCCATGCAGACCTCGGGCCGGCCCCGGTCGTCACAGACCAGGGGGGCCGGGACGAAGCGGTACCGCTCGCCGGTGGCCGGGCCGCCGACCCAGCACGCCGCGCCCACGAGCACGGCGATGGCGGTGACGGCGCCCAGGGCGCGACTCGCGGTGGGCGCGATCCTCGCTCGCACGGCGTACAGCAGGATCGCGGCGAGGGCGAGCGCCACGGCCGCCTGGGCGAGGAGGGTACGCCCGACGTAGCCCTGCCCCACCAGGGAGCTGGTGACTCCGCCGGTGCGGAAGGTCTCCGGGATCGCACCGACCGAGGAGAACATGCCCAGGCTGAAGACGAGTGCGGCGGAGACGGGCGGCGCCCACGGACCGGGGAACCGGGTGCCCACGAAGGCGCCGAGGAGCACCTGCGCGGCGAGCGCGCTCCCCGCCAGGACCAGGATGACGGCCTGCCGCGGGGCCGTCACCGAGCCGTGGGTCAGGGTGAGGGAGGTGGTCACGAGCGCCACCAGCAGGACCACGGCGCAGGCGAGGGACCAGAGCGCGGCGGCCGGCGCCAGCCAGGCGCGCGCACCGCGCACGCTCTGAGCGGCGAGTACGTCGAGCCCGACGGCGGTGATCTTCGAGTAGCGCCAGGCCGCGAGCCCGGCGACGACCGGGCCGACCAGGATGGCCGACCCGCTGGACCAGTCGAGCGCCATCTTCCACGAGCCCAGCCACGGCAGGCCGCCGGAGACCATGAACACGATGCCCGCGGCCAGGCAGAGCAGCGCGAGCAGCGCGCCCTCCCGGCGTGACCACCACACCCAGCCGCGGGTCACGCTCGGCGCTCCGTGGTCAGCATCCGCAAGAAGCGCTCCTCGTCATTGGCACCCGCGCCCCGCCGGAACTGTGCCATCGAGTCGTCGAAGAGGACCCGGCCCTCCTCGAGGACGACCAGGTGGTCGGCCAGGCTGGACACGTCCTCGATCAGGTGGCTGCTGATCACCGTGACGCCGCGGCGCTCCTGGGCGGCGATCACCGTCCGCATCGCGGCGCGCTGCTCCGGGTCGAGCCCGGTGGTGGGCTCGTCCAGGAGCAGCACGTCCGGGTCGGCCATCAGGCTCTGCGCGAACCCGAGCCGCCGCTTCATGCCTCCCGACAGGGAGCCCATCGGCGCGTCCGCGCGCTCGGTGAGCCCCACCACCCCCAGCAGCCGGTCGGCGGCCGCGCTCGCCGCGGCCGCGTCGAGCCCCCGCATCCACCCCAGGTAGCGCAGGACGTCGCGCGTCCTCGAGCGGGCGGGGGCGTCGAAGCTCTGCGGCATGTAGCCCACCCGGCCGAGCACCTGACGGCGCTGACGGCCGTACAGCGAACGGCCGTCGAGCACGGCATCTCCCGTGGAAGGTCGCAGACCGCCCGACAGGATGCGCAGCAGGGTGGTCTTCCCCGCCCCGTTGACACCGAGCAGGCCGGTGACCCCGGGGCGGAGAGTGAGCTCCACGTCGACGAGTGCCGGCTTCCCGGCACGGTACTCGTGGCTGCAGGCGACCGAGATCGACAAGCGCCCGGCCCTTTAGTAGTTGAAGAACTGGGTGGGCTTGATGCTGCACGGGTCCTTGGCCCAGGTCCCGTGGTCCTCGCACACGTTGGTCCTGATCCGCACGCCGTTCGCCCCGCCGTACAGCTGGTGCTGGTCGGCGCTCGCGGTCCAGTACGAGCTGGTCACCTTCGGGCTGGTGTCGGTGCCCACGTTGCTGACGAAGGTGGAGCCCTGGTACCAGTCGTAGAAGGTCTCCACGTAGGCCGCGTCACCACCGGGGCGCGCGTCGCGGTAGTGGTAGTCGTTGCGCGCGTAGGAGAGGTTGCGGATCGAGAAGCTGCCGTACGACTCGGCCTGCGAGACGCCGTCCTGGTAGGCCTTCAGCGGACTGGAGGCCGAGTAGTACGAGCCGGCCAGCGCCGGCCCCGCCGTGCCGAGGACCACGAGCGCGGCCGTGAGGGCCGGGGCACCGAGGCGCTTCGTGGATCCGCGTGACAGGAAATTCCTCATGGTTTGACTCCCGAGATGGTCATTTGCGTATGGACATACCCGTATGGGTGAGGAAAGTGGACTACGCCCTCACGCTGTTGTCAAGGAGGTCGGCGCAGGCGGCGCTCAGCTGTGGAGAAGTCCCGCCTCGCCGGGGGACGGCTCAGCTGTGGATGCGCCCCGACCGCACGCCCAGCGGCTCGCCGGAGCCGCCCCAGCGACCGGCCACGATCTCGGCGGCGATGCTGATGGCCGTCTCCTCCGGCGTCCGGGCACCGAGATCGAGCCCGATCGGGCTGTGCAGCCGCTCGAGCTCCGCCTCGGTGAGACCGGCCTCGCGCAGGCGCGCCATCCGGTCGTCGTGCGTACGACGCGAGCCCATCGCGCCGACGTACCCGACCGCGGGCAGCCGCAGCGCCACCTCGAGCAGCGGGACGTCGAACTTGGGGTCGTGGGTGAGCACGGCGATGACGGTCCGGGCGTCGACGCGGCCCGCGTCCTGCTCGGCCGCCAGGTAGCGGTGCGGCCACTCGACGACGACCTCGTCGGCGCCGGGGAACCGGCTGGTGGTGGCGAAAACGGGCCGCGCGTCGCAGACCGTGACGTGGTAGCCGAGGAAGGCACCGACCCGCGCGACCGCGGCCGCGAAGTCGATCGCGCCGAACACCAGCATCCGCGGGGCGGGGGCGAAGGCCCAGACGAAGACCCGCATGCCCTCGCCGCGCCGCTCGCCGTCGGGTCCGTAGGACAGTGTCCCGTGGTGCCCGGACGCGAGCAGCCCGAGCGCGTCGTCGCGGACCGCGTCGTCGATCCGGGCGCTGCCGAGGCTCCCGGCCATCGGCACGTCGGGATGGATGACGACCCTGCGCCCGACGTACGACGGCTCGGGGTGGTCCACCACGGTGGCGACCGCCACGGGGCGCCCGGCCTCGATGTCGGCGGCGATCCCACCGAGCTCCGGGAAGGTCTCGCGGCTCACCTTCTCGACGTACACGTCGAGGATCCCGCCGCAGGTGAGGCCTACGGCGAAGGCGTCGTCGTCGGAGACCCCGTAGCGGCGCAGGGTCGGCGTACCGGACGCGGTGACCTCCTGCGCGAGGTCGTAGACCGCCCCCTCGACGCAGCCGCCCGAGACCGAGCCGACCGCGGAGGCGTCCGGGCCCACCAGCATGGAGGCGCCCGGCGGTCGCGGCGCGGACCGGAAGGTCGCCACGACGGTGCCCATGCCGACGGTCTCGCCGGCCTCCCACCAGGCGAGCAGCTGGGGCAGCACCTCACGCACGACGGACCTCCTCGACGAGCTCGGCGAACGTGGCCAGCGAGTGGCCGGCCAAGAAGGCGTCCACGTGCGGCAGCACGGCGACGATCCCCTGCTGGACCGGGGCATAGCCGTCCTTGCCGCGGTGGGGGTTGACCCACACCACCTTGTGGGCGAGCCGGTGCAGCCGGTCGACCTGCTCGGCCAGCAGGTCGGTCTCGCCGCGCTCCCAGCCGTCGCTGAACACCACGACGACCGCACCGCGCGCCATGCCGCGTCGGCCGTGCCGGTCGAGGAACGCCTGCAGCGTCTCGCCGAGCCGGGTCCCGCCCGACCAGTCCGGTACGACGTCCCCGGCCGCCGCGAGGGCACGCTCCGGGTCGCGCCGGCGCAGGGCGCGGGTCAGGTGGGTGAGCCGGGTGCCGAGGCTGAACACCTCGACGCCGGGGCCGGCGTTGACGACCCGGTGCGCGAGCCGCAGCAGGGCGTCGGCGTACCCGCTCATCGAGCCGGACACGTCGACCAGGAGGACGACCCGCCGGGGCCGGGTCGCCCGGTGGCGGCGGTGGATCTCGGCGGGCTCCCCCATCCGGCGCAGGCTGGCCCGCAGCGTGCGCGAGGCGTCGACGGCGCCGCGGCGGTGCGGCGTACGGCGGGCGGTCGGCCTGGTCGGGAGGCTCACCGGCAGGCCCGCGAACATCGCCGCGAGGCGGGCCCGCTCGGCGGGGTCGAGGGTCGCGACGTCGCGGTGCCGCAGCACCTCCGCGGCGCTGGCGGCGGCGCGGACCGGGTCGTCGTCCTCGCCGGGGCCGCCGGAGGCGCTCTGGTCGTCGGGAAGCAGTGCCGCCGACACCTGGGGCCGGGAGGTGCGGGGCCGGCCGGTCGGCGTCGTGACGTCCCGCCGGAACCACTCCTCGAACACCCGGTCGTGGCGCTCGAGGTCCTCCGGCGTCGCGCACAGCGTCGCCCGTCCCGCGGCCCGGGTCGCCGCGCGATGCGCGATGCCGACCAGGGACACGGCGTCGAGGTAGGCGCGGGTCCGGTCCTGGGTCACGGGCACGCCCGCCGCGCGGAGGGCGGTGGTGAAGCCGAGGAGGATCTCGTCGGCGGCGTGCGCGGAACCAGCCGAGAAGTCCGTCATCGTGCCAGCATCCGGTCGAGCGCCGCGCGCACCCGCTCGGCGTCGTCGCGGTACTTCACGAGCGCGCCGAGCGTGCGCGCGGCGGTCTCGACGTCGAGGTCGGTGGTGCCGAGGTGCTGCAGCGCGCGGGCCCAGTCGAGGGTCTCCGCGACGCCGGGCGGCTTGAGGAGGTCGGAGCCGGCGCGCAGCTGCTGCACGACGTCGACCACCTGCCGCGCGAGGGTCGCGCTGACCTCCGGCGCGCGCGAGCGCACGATCGCGACCTCCCGCTCGAGGCCGGGGTGGTCGATCCAGTGGTAGAGGCACCGGCGCTTGAGGGCGTCGTGGAGCTCGCGGGTCCGGTTCGAGGTCAGGACGACGGTCGGCGGCGTGGCGGCCTGCACCGTTCCCAGCTCGGGGATCGTCACCTGGAAGGTCGAGAGGACCTCCAGCAGGAACGCCTCGAACTCGTCGTCGGCACGGTCGACCTCGTCGATCAGCAGCACCGCGGGGCTCTGCTGGAGCGCCGCCAGCACCGGGCGGGCGAGCAGGAAGCGCTCGTCGTACAGGCTCTTCTCGGCCTCCTCCACGTCCCCGCGCGACGCGCCCGACAGTGCCTCCAGCGCCCGCAGGTGGAGGATCTGGCGCGGGAAGTCCCAGTCGTAGAGCGCCTGGGTGGCGTCGATCCCCTCGTAGCACTGCAGCCGGATGAGGGGCCGGTCCAGGGACTCGGCGATCGCCTCGGCCAGCGCGGTCTTGCCGGTGCCGGGCTCACCCTCGAGCAGCAGCGGCCGCGACATCTCGAGCGACAGGAAGAGCACCGTCGCCAGGTCCTCGTCGCACAGGTAGCCCGTCTCCTCCAGCCGGCGGGCGAGATCGGCGACGCGCGTGTCCATGCTCCCCAGGCTAGGGGGAGGTCGTTGGCGCGAGGTTGGCAAGTGTTGCCGAAGTCAGCGCGGCGTGTACATCCAGCGCAGGAGCGTCCGGCTCCCCAGATAGCCGAGCGCCCATCCGGCCAGGGAGAGGACCACGACGACCCAGACCGGGGCGTCGAGGGCGTAGGGCACCGCGGTCAGCACGGCTCCGCCGAGTCCCGGGCCCGTCATGGCGACCAGGCCGGCGAGCCACGGCGGGACGTCGCGCACGTCGGTGGTCGGGGAGCTCACGGAGCCATCATCGCCGGTCCACGTCCGCGCCCGTGGCGAGATCGCCGCATTCGACGAGCGCCACGTCATGCGCCGCGAGATAGGCGCGAGCGCCACGGTCGCCCACCGCGCTCTCGGCGACGCCTGCCCAGTGGGCCCCGCCGAGAAGGACCGGGTGACCCGGCACGCCGCCGTACGACGCGCGGGCGAGCGTCGCGGGGCCGACCGGGGCGGCGGCCAGGACCCGGGCGACCACCCGCGCCGTGACATCGGGCAGGTCGACGAGGTGCACCAGGGCGGCGTCGGTGTCCGCGTCGTCGAGGGCGGTCAGGCCGGTCGAGAGCGACGCCCCCATCCCCGTCGACCAATCTGCCGACCGCACCGTCGTCACCCCGGCCAGGCCGGTGAGCAGCGGCTCCGCCTCGTCGGCACCCGCGCCCAGGACCACCACGACATCGCTGCAGCCGCCACGGCGCAGGACCTGGACGGACCGGGTGAGCCACGGTGTCCCGTCCTCGTCGCGGACGAGTGCCTTCGGCATGCCCATCCGGGTGCCGGCACCGGCGGCGAGGAGCAGGCCGTGGACCACGCGTCAGAGACTAGTGGTCCGGTCGGGACCGGGCTCGCGATGCGGCGGTCCGCCTCGGCCGGGCAACGAGGCACCCTGCAGGAAGGCCCCGTATGCCTCTCGCGCATCCGCGTCGACGGTCGTCGTGCTGGGCCCGTACCGGGTGTCTGTGCGGTCTCGCTTGGGGCCGGAGAGCCAGCAGCGCTCACCGGTCTCGACATCGTAGAAGTTGCTGTCGAAGGCCCGAGCCCGCCGCAGGACGCGTCCGTGGACCCGAGCAGTCCTCCAGCTCCGGGTGAACTCCACCCACGCGATCCAGGAGGGACCCCGGTCGATGTCGAACCCGGTCTTGAGCTGCACGAACATGATCCGCCGCGCCATCGGTCACCACCTCCCCCGGTCCGTCGTGCCTCGACTCATCATCGTGCACGGCCGACGCGCCGTCCGCACTCGGATATCGCACCGACGCCCGCCTTCCGCGGGCGTCATCAGCCGTCGGGGCGCCCCGGGCCTGGGGCGCCCCCCGACCGTCAGTCCCGTCGCCTCCTCGCCGCCACGGCGACGACCCAGCCCACGAAGACCATCGCGGTGCCGAGAAGCAGGTGCCAGGGCCGGAGGTCGGCACCGGTGGCGGGCAGACCATCGGTGTGCTCGTCGCCGGCGCCGGGGTCGGCAGCAGCCTCGAACCTGTTGACGACCTGCACCGACGCCTCTCCCGGAGCGCTCGTGCCGGTCAGGTCGACGGCGATCCTCGGCGTGCGGCTCCTGGTCGTCGTGCCCGCGACCACCGCGGTCATCGTGGTCGACGCGGCTCCGCCGTCCTTGGTCTCGGTGAGCGCGCAGGACGCGCTCGAGGGCAGGTCCGGGTACGACGCGCGGTAGTCGTTGCCGCGGGAGAGGACGCGGTCCGCGCCTCCCGGGACGTCGAACGCCACGCGCTGGCCGTCGACGAGCCAGGTGCAGGCGAGGGCGACGCGGAACGGGCCCTCCGCTCCCGGAGCCGAGATGTCGCCGACGACCTCCTTGGTCACCTCGAGCGAGGTCTGCCGGAAGGTGTTGGTCGCGGTGAGCGTGACCCGGCTCAGGCCTCCCTGGACGTCCGGCGCGGGCACTTCGACGGTGCCGTCGGCCGGCACCATGAGCGCGCTGGTCGCCCCGCCGGTGCCGGTCTCCTCGGCGGTGCAGGAGGTGCCGACCGCGAACGGGCCCACCGTGCGCGACTCCCCGGCGGCGAGACGGACCGTCTCGTCGTACGGCGTCTGGCCGCGGTAGGTGCAGCGGACCTGGAAGGTGAAGGTGCCCGTGCCGTAGCGGGTGGCCCCCGCACCCTCGACCTTCTTCTCCAGGGTCACGGTGCCGGCGTCGTAGGCGTTGGTGATCTCGACGTCGGCCGGCGCGACGCCGGGCGTGACCGTCGCCGAGCCGTCGCCGTGGTCGACGACGTTGGTGCCCGTGACCACGATCCGGTCGGCGAAGAACCGGTCGGTCTCGGTGACCCGGCAGGCCGCTCCGACGGGGATCCGGTCGGCCGGCGCCCTGAACGTCTCGCCCGCCTCGAGGGTGAACCTCAGCTCGGTGGCACCGGCGTCGTCGAAGGTGACGGCACGGCCCGTGATCGAGGTGCAGCCCAGGGTGAACGTGAACGGCCCGAAGGTGGTCCCGGTCGCCTCGGTCCGCACCTCCTTGGTCACCGACAGCCCGGTGAACCGATAGTCGTTCGTGATCGTCGCATGCGCCGGGGTGTCCCCGATCTCGACGGTCACCGGCGTGCCCGAGCGCGAGGTCTCGCCGAAGGTGCCGACTGCCCCCTGCTCGGTGAAGGTGCAACCGCTGCCGTGCGCGCTGATCGGGATCCCGTCCAGCCGCGCCGTCCGACCGGTCGCCTCGCGGAGCTCGAGCTCCGCGCCCGCCCCCAGGTCGAGGGCGACGCCGCCGGCCTGGCAGGCGGCGTCGACGCGGAAGACACCGGGCGCGTACGCCCCGGCCGGTCCGGTGACCTGCTTGTCGACCACGACGGAGCCGGTGCGCAGGTGCACGCCGACCTTGTTGGGGGCGATCTGGCGGAAGGCGTTGATGCCGGTGTACTTGAACTTGATCCCGTGCTGGTTCCACGCGACCAGGTCGTCGGCGGGAGCCACGGCCGGGACGCCACGGGCGTCGGCGGGCGAGGCCATCACGTTCGTGGTCGAGAACGTGACGTCGACACCCTGGCCGGCGCGCAGCGAGCCGGCGGTGGTGGAGCGGAAGTCCAGCCGGACCCGGATGCCGGTCACCTGCGACCAGTCGGTGTCCCCGTCGGGCTCCGCCCAGGTCTCACCGCTCTGCTCGCAGACCGGCTGGGTGGCCAGGCCGCTCCAGGTCCCCACACAGACGTCGGGGCTGGTGGTGACCTCGACCCGCTGCGTGGTCCCGGCCGGGGCCGAGACCTTCAGGGACCCGCCGACCAGCTGGGGTCGGTACGCCGAGCCGCGCGCGCCGCCCGAGACCAGCTGCCGGTCGCCGCGCACGGGCAGCTGGTCGAAGACCGTCATCTCGTCGATGGCGACCGTGCCGGCGTTCACGCTGTGCAGGACCCAGTCGTCGGTCCCGTCGACCTCGCTGTTGGCCACGCACGGCGAGCGGTAGTAGGCGCCGCCGGTCGCCGTCAGCGTCGGGCTGCAGGTGGCCGCGGGGTTGCCGGGCTGGGAGGCGCCGGGCAGCGAGCCGCGGACGCCCTTGACGGTGTAGAGGTTCGGACCGGTGACCGTGCCGACGTAGTCGGACGTCCCGCAGGTGTGCGGATCCGCGGCCCAGTCGCCGGTGAGCGGTCCGCCCGCCACGGTGTTGCGACACGACGCGAGGGTCTCCTCGGTGCGCGCGATGATCGTGTTGGTCGCGGTCTGCCCGGTCCCGAGCCCGGGCTGGAGCTCGAGGCTCAGCCGGATCCGGAACACCTCGCCGGGCCGCATCCGCGCGCCTGCCTCCGGCCAGGTGAACCGCAGGGCGGAGCCCCCGGCCTCGGGAGTCACCGTGACGTCCTCGGACAGGGTGCCCGCGGGGTCGGCGGTGAAGACGGGCGCCGGGGTGCCCGTGTAGAGCAGCTCCTTGGGCAGCACGTCGCGCAGCTCGGTGAGCGTCAGGTAGCCGGTCCCGGCATTGCGGAGGGTCAGCTCGAAGGGCACGGCGTCGCCGACCGAGGCCAGCCGGTTGCCGTCGTTGGTCAGCTTGCGCACGGCGAGCTCGCGGCTGCCGGGTGACAGCTGGATCCCGGCCGTGGCGTCCTTCCGTGCGGAGTCGTTGCCGTCGGGACGGGTCGTCGCCGAGGTCTGCGTGTTCGGCACCGTCGTCCCGTCGAAGGCGACCGGGTCGCCGGACGCTCGGTGGGTCGACCGCAGCCGGACCTGGAAGCGGGCGCTGGCCGACCAGTTGGGCGCGGGGACCGCGGCGGAGAACAGGGCGCCGTCCGCCCGGGTGAAGGTGAACCGCACCCCCTGGATCTCGGCGAGCGGCAGGGAGCCGGGCACCTCCGCCGGCAGCGCGGCCGACGGTGCCGGCGCGCCGAGGACCCAGCGCTGGCCGTCGTACACGTCGACCTGGACGCGGTCGGCACCGGCGGGCAGGCTCACCGCGCCGAGGCCGGTGAACGCGAAGACGTCCCAGAAGGCGGCCGAGGACGCCTGGTCCTCGATCACGAGCCGCTGCGGCGAGAGCGTGCTGCGCGGGCTGGAGCCCTGGTCGGCGCCGAGCGTCACCGTGACCGGCACGTCGGGCGACGGCTCGGTGATCAGTGCGGGGCTGACCGACTTGGTCGGGTGCACGTTCACGAGACCGCCGGTGAGCCGCAGGGTCGCGTCGTCGACGTCGCCGGTGGCCACGCCCGGGCTGGTGACCGGGTCGTAGGACTGCGCGAAGACGCGATTGGTGACGTCGAGAGTGTCGCCGGCCCGCAGCACCTGGTCGGCGCCCGTGCTCCGCAGGGTGGGGCGCAGGCGGGTCTGCAGGGTGACGGTGAGCTCGTTGTCCTGGGTGATCGTGCCGCCCGTGGTCGCCGGAGCGGCGCCCTGGAAGGTCACGCTGATGCCGACGATCGTGCCGGGGCTGCTCACGCCGGCGTTGACGGCGGCGGCCGTGGTCCGCTCGGTCGTGTAGGCGCCGTCGGCGTAGCGCAGCAGCCACACCACGCTGGAGGCGAGGTCGACCTGGCCGGCCTTGCTCGCCGCGATCGTGATGCCGGTGACGTCGAAGCGGTCCAGCGGGTTGGGCCGGGACGGGTCGCCGAGGTGGTCGGCCGACAGGTCGAACGGGTCGGCGTGGGCACCCGCCGCGTCGGCGGCGCTCTGGCAGGCGGGCAGGCCGGTGTCGGTGCATCCCGCCGGGTCGGTCAGCCGGACGTACGACGCCCGGGCGGTCGAGCCGTTGTGGCCGGCGATCGTCCAGGTGGCCGTGGGATAGGCGCCGGGCGCCGTACCGACGGGCGGCACGTGCACGTCGGCCGTCGGCGCGACCGACTTGGCGACCGCGACTGCCGGCTCCGGGTCGAGGACCTGGATGGTGTCGGCGTCGGTCGCGACGATGACCGCGCCGCCGCCGAGCGGCGTGCCGGCGATGCGCACGTCGTTCTCGACGAGGCCGGAGTCGGGCGTGTTGTAGTCGCGGTCCTCCACCACGAAGGCGCCGTCGGAGCGGGCGCGGTCGCGGACCTGCCACTGCAGCGAGAAGCGGCGGTCGGTGCTGCCCGCACCGACGCCGGCGCCCGGCGCGGGGGCGAACGGGTCGAACGCGGGACCGGCCTGCCGGGCGGCCTCGCGCGCGGCGGTGTCCGCGGCGGTCTCGGCGAGCGTGATCCGCACGCCGGTCGTCGACGCGCGCTGGGCCGCGGTCAGCTCGTAGCCCTTGAAGCCGCGCGAGCCGTCCATCCAGGAGCCGCCCGGCGCCGGCACGGGCACCCAGCCGGTGCCGTCGTACAGCGCGACCTCGGTGACGGTGTCGTACCGGAGATACCACCCGGTGGCGTACGGCGTCGCGCTCGACGCGACAGGCTGGACGCGCACCAGGTCGAAGGCGTCGTAGACCGTCTCCGCCACCGCGGTGCTGGCCGGGTCGGACGCCGCGTCGGAGATCGCCACGGGCGACAGTCCGCGGCCCACGTTCCAGTCCAGGTGGGTGGTGGCGCGGTCGCTGGACTGCGCGTCGACCGCGGACTCGGCCCAGGTCTTCGCGATGTCGAGCCCGGGTCCGGGTCCGTCGGCGTCGGTCACGATGGTGCCGACGCCGGTGTCGCCGTCGTCGTCGGACAGCTCGTGCCCGCCCGCCGACTCGCCGTCCGCCTCGACGGTCGCGGCGTTGACGTACGGCGTCGGCCGGTCGGGACCGGGCGTGACCGCACCGCCGTCGCGCAGCTCGCCGCGCGCGGCGAACTCGATGTTCGGGGTGACCGTGGTGGTGGTGGCGAAGCCCGCGTCGTTGTGGAAGGAGAACCGGATCCCCTGCACGTCCTCGGCGTCGAGGCCCTGGGCGGCGAGGGCGGCGGTGGTCGCGGTGGCGTCGAGTCGCAGGACGCTCGCGGGTCCCTCGGGCCCGTGGACGACGAGGGGATGCCAGGAGCCGTCGGCGTCCTGCACCTCGACGGTGAGCCGCGTCCCGGCGGGGACCTGGGTGGGCGCGACCGAGACGAGGTCGAAGGCGTCCCAGAACTCCGCGTCACCGGTGCCGACGACGTCGGTCAGGACGATGTCGTGGACCAGCGCGCCGTCTCCCTGGGCGAGCGCGGTGGACTGCAGCGAGGAGATCACCGCGTCGCCCGGCTCGACGGCCGACGACGGCCGGACCGTCTTGGTCAGGGTGGTGGTGATGGCCGGGTCGACGATCCGCACGGTGTCGCTGTCCTCGTCGGCGTCCGTGAGGCCGTTGGACGCACGTACGTCGGCGTCGACGCGGTTGGTCAGGGTGAGCTCGGGCAGGCCGCCCGTGGCGTCCTCGCTGGTGGCGATGGTGAAGGCCGCGCCACCGGACTCGTTGGCGCCGATCGGGCCGGTCCAGGTGATCTCGAAGCCGGAGATCGCCGCGCCGGGCCCGGCGGGGACCTGGCCACGGGTCACGGTCTCGGTCGTCTGGCCGCCCGCCAGCAGGTGGTAGGCGATCGTCGCCTCGTCGGCGTCCGCCGGCCAGGTCAGTGGTCCGTCGAAGCCGCCGAAGGTCACCTCGTCGTCGAAGAAGTCGAGGTCGGCCAGGTGCAGCCGCTCCACGGGAACCTCGCCGTTGGTGCCGGTGATCCTCGCGGGCGCGTCCTGCCCGGCGGTGATCCGGTCCGGCGAGATGTTCTTGTTGGCCTCGACGGTGGGGATGGCCGGGCGCACGACGTACGACGCCTCGGCGTCGTCATGGACGGTCGGCTGACCCGCGAGGATCGCGGACCCGGTGGCGACGTTGTCGACGCGGTGCTGCGCGGTGGAGAGGTCGCCGGCGTCGTTGCGGTGCGTGGAGCGCTGCTCCACGTCGAGCTCGAGCCGCGCCTGCTGGCCGGGAGCCAGGCTGCCGGCGCAGGTGAGCCGTACGCCGCCGACGTCGGCGTTCGTGACGCCGGCCGGGAGGCTCAGCGGCTCGGCGCGCGGGGTCTCGGGCCCCTGGGTCCAGCTCCAGGTGCCACCCGTGCGGACATAGGCGTCGACGCGCACCGTGGCGCAGCCGGCGTGCAGGGCGACGTCGCCGAAGCCGGTGAAGTCGGTGATCGTGAACGGGTTGCTCGCGTCGAGCTGGGCCGCGCCGTCCGGGGCGGCCTTCGGCTCCTGGACGCTCAGCCGGTCGACGGCGACATTGCTGCTGTTGCGGACCTCGAGGCCGATGACGGAGTCCGCGCCCGGGTCGAACGCCTGTGCCTGGGGCGTCCACGTCTTCTCGACCGCGACCCCGGTGGTGATCGGCGCCTCGACGTTGATCGTGGCGCTGCTCGTCTTCGGGTCGGCGTTCGAGGCCGTCACGCGGGCGGTGTTGACGATGTCGCCGCTGCGGCCCGGCGGGTAGTCGTCGGGCACCTCGAGCGAGAGGGAGATCGTGTACGTCGTACCCGCCTGCAGGCCGGTGCCGACCGGGCCGTCGGTGGCCTGGTCCAGGTCGACCGTCAGGCCGGTGTCGGCGGTCACCGTGGCCGGAGGGGTCGCGCCGCCCCCCGGCGCCCAGGTCACCGTGCGCGGCACCGTGGCGGCGTTCGGGCTGAACGAGACGTTCTGGATGCCGAAGCCGACCAGCTCGTCGGGCAGCTCGTCCACGACCCGGGCGTCGAGGCAGTCGTCCTCCGAGCAGCGCACCTGGATCAGGTACGTGAAGGTCTCCCCCGGCTGCGGCTCGGCCTGGTCGACCGTCTTGTCGATCTGCAGCGAGTCCGCCGCGGCCGTCGACGGCGGCACGGCCATCAGCGCGCTCACCATCGCCACCAGCATCGCCAGGCCTCCCACAACCCAACGACGCATGCTTCCGCCCTCAGGGCGCACTGCTCCCACGGTATGTCCCTCTCCCCTTGTCCCGCCGCGACGGTAGGCGCCACGGCTCTGCACCGCAGCCGAACGCCCGGATTGTTACCCAGGTCTCACCAAAAGTGATTCGGGCTTCGCTCCCGCTCGGCGGTACGTAGACGGCGACGAGACCCGCGAGGTCACGCGAAAATGAGAAGACTTCTCCACGACTTGTGGCGGGTAGCGTGCGGGACGTGGCCCGTCTTCTCCACCTCAACGGCCCGCCGGGGATCGGGAAGTCCACGATCGCCCGGCGGTACGCCGCGGAGCACCCGGGAACGCTGAACTGCGACATCGACGTCCTGCGCACGCTCGTCGGCGGATGGGCAGACGACTTCGTGCGGGCCGGCTCGCTGATCCGACCCGCCGCGCTGGCGATGATCGAGGCCTATCTCGCGAGCGGCCAGGACGTCGTACTCCCCCAGCTGCTGATCGACCCTGCGGAGATCGGCCTGTTCGAGGGGTGCGCCGCGCGAGCGCAGGCGCAGTTCGTCGAACGACTCCTCATGGACGCGCCCGACCGGGCGGTCGCGCGCTTCCACCGGCGCGGGGCGGACCAGCCCGACGACCCCTGGCACGCGCAGGTCCGGGCCATCGTCGCCGCGCAGGGCGGCGACGAGGCGATCCACCGCCGCCATGCGGCGCTCCAGGCACTCGCGGGCAGCCGTCCCGACGCCGTCGTCGTCGAGAGCGCGGAAGGCGACGTCGAAGAGACCTACCGGCGCCTGCTCGCCTCGCTCGCCTGAGGTTCGGGGGCGGGGTTTGTGTCGGGGGTGTGGCGCAGGATCGGGTCATGGACATCGACCTGGCGGAGCTCTCGGCGGCGGAGCTGCTGGCGCGCGCCGAGGCCAATGTCGACGTACGCCGCCAGGCCGAGGTCGACCAGCTCCTGCTCGCGCTGGCCTGGTGCGACCGCAATGGCAACGACCCGCAGTCCGCCCCCGGCGCCGCGCCGGTGAGGGCAGGCGGGGACCGGCTGGTCCGGCTCGGTGGCGACGGCACGCCGCTGGTCGCCGAGCTGTCCATCGGCGAGCTGGCCATCGCCTTCCAGGCGGGCTACGTCAGCACGCACCACCTCGCCGCCGCGGCGCTCGACCTGCGGCACCGGCTGCCGGCGCTGTGGAGCCTGGTGCTCGAGCTGAGGATGCCGGTCTGGCTGGCGCGCAAGGTCGCGGTGATGGCCCGTGAGCTGGACCGCGAGGCCGTTCGCGTCGTCGACGCTGCCGTCGCCGCGGCGGTGGACGAGGCACCCGGCCGGATCCTGCGGATCGCCGAGGCGAAGGTGATCGAGGCGGACCTCGCCGCCCACCAGGCCCGGGTCGCCGAGGACGCCCGGAAGACCGGATGCTGGCTCTCCAAGCCGCGCCCCGGCGAGATCATCGACCCGGTCGGCGGTGGCGAGGCGGCCACCCGCCGGTTCGCCGCGAAGCTGCCCGCCGGTGCCGCGGTCCACCTGGACGCCGCGATCAACGACCTCGCCGACGCCCTCGAGGCGCACCAGGACCGGGGCTCGGACGACGAGCCCGCCACTCGGGCCCAGCTGCGGGCCGAGGCGTTGGCGCTCCTCGCGGACCCGCACGCCGCAGCACGCTTCCTGGATGGGTTGGACGGCGCGGACGACTCACCCGCACCGCCTAGGGCGCCGGCCCGACGCCGCAAGGCCGTCATCCACGTGCACCTCTCGGCCCTCGCCCTCAGCGGCATCATCCCGGGCGTGACCCGGGTCGAGGGTCTCGGTCCGTTCCTGCTCGAACAGCTCGCCGAGCTCCTCGGCCGCCACGACCTCACCGTGCAGCCCGTGCTGGACCTCGCCGGCGTCACGAGCGTGAACAGCTACGAGCACCCCACCATCGTCCGCGAGCGCACCATCCAGCGGATGTGCGGCGACGTCTTCCCGCACTCCACGAACCTGGCCAGCGTCGGCGGACGGTTCGACCTGGACCACCCCACTCCCTACGTCCCGCCCGCCCGCGGCGGACCACCCGGCCAGACCGGCGACCACAACGCCGCTCCCCTGGCCCGCCGGCACCATCGGATCAAGACCCACGGCCACCTGCCCGACGGAGGCGGCGGCTACCAGGTGCGGCAACTGGGCCTTACCGCCTACCGCTGGATCACACCCCACGGGTTGGCACGCGTGGTCACTCCACGCGGCACGACGCGCGTCGAGCTGCTGCGTGATTCCGACGGCACCGTGCTCGGCGAGTCCTATCCAGCGCCGCCTGGGGTCGAGATCCACGCTGCGCTCGCCTGGCCGTCGTGAGGTGTTACGCCGGGCATGCCCCGTTGGCGGGGCTGGAGAGCCTTGTTGGGCGGCTGGGGCGGCCGGTCAAACCGCCGCGTCTGGGATAGAGCTCGAGGAGCCCGCTCACACCGAAGGCCGGGCGAGAGCCCGACGGCTATGAAATGGTGTGCCGCATGCCTTGGTTCACCGTGCGCAGCCACTACCGCTTCGCTGGCCTGCACAGTGGACGAGATGTGTACGAGGAGCGGGTTGTTCTCTTCCAAGCTCTCGACGCGGAGGGGGCGATCGTGCAGGCGGAGCGGGAAGCCGCGGAGTACGCCGAAGGCATCGAGCCTTGCGAGGTATTGCCGCTGTTCCAGTCCTTCACGCTGTTCGACGAACCACGTCACAGGGCGGAGCTCTACTCGTTGATGCGGGTGAGTGACCTGGAGCCCGACCCCTATCTCGACCACTTCTTCGACACGGGAGACGAGCGCACGTCCTAGCGTGTGCTGCCCGGGCATGCCGTGATGAGTACGACATCCTCCGCATCTGCCAAGCAGCACAGCAACAAAGCCACAGGGCCCCCGCCGAAGCGAGGGCCCTGTGGGGATGAAGCGGCGAAGCAGCCTGGACTCAGAAGTCCATGCCACCCATGCCACCGGTCGGGTCGCCAGCGGGGGCGGCCTTCTCCGGCTTGTCGGCCACAACGGCCTCGGTGGTGAGGAACAGCGCGGCGATCGACGCGGCGTTCTGCAGCGCCGAGCGGGTCACCTTGGCCGGGTCGATGATGCCCTCGGCCAGCAGGTCGACGTAGTCACCCGTCGCGGCGTTGAGGCCCTGGCCGGCGGGAAGGTTCGCGACCTTCTCCGCGACGACGCCGCCCTCGAGGCCGGCGTTGACGGCGATCTGCTTGAGCGGGGCGGACAGGGCGACCTTGACGATGTTCGCGCCGGTGGCCTCGTCACCCTCGAGCTCGAGCTTGTCGAACGCGTTCGCGCCGGCCTGGACCAGAGCGACACCACCGCCGGGCAGGATGCCCTCCTCGACGGCCGCCTTGGCGTTGCGGACGGCGTCCTCGATGCGGTGCTTGCGCTCCTTCAGCTCGACCTCGGTGGCCGCGCCGACCTTGATGACGGCCACGCCGCCGGCCAGCTTGGCGAGGCGCTCCTGCAGCTTCTCGCGGTCGTAGTCGGAGTCCGACTTCTCGATCTCGGCGCGGATCTGGTTGACCCGGCCCTCGATCTGGGCGGTGTCGCCGGCACCCTCGACGATGGTGGTCTCGTCCTTGGTGATGACGACCTTGCGGGCCTGGCCGAGCAGCTCGAGACCGGCGGTCTCCAGCTTGAGGCCGACCTCCTCGGAGATGACCTGGCCGCCGGTGAGGATCGCGATGTCCTGCAGCATGGCCTTGCGGCGGTCGCCGAAGCCGGGGGCCTTGACCGCGACCGACTTGAAGGTGCCGCGGATCTTGTTGACCACCAGGGTCGACAGCGCCTCGCCGTCGACGTCCTCGGCGATGATGACGAGCGGCTTGCCCGACTGCATGACCTTCTCGAGCAGCGGCAGCAGGTCCTTGACGTTGCTGATCTTGCTGTTGGCGATCAGCACGTAGGCGTCCTCGAGGACGGTCTCCATGCGCTCGGGGTCGGTGACGAAGTAGGCCGAGATGTAGCCCTTGTCGAACCGCATGCCCTCGGTCAGCTCGAGGTCGATGCCGAAGGTGTTCGACTCCTCGACCGTGATCACGCCCTCCTTGCCGACCTTGTCCATCGCCTCGGCGATGGCGTCGCCGACGGTGGCGTCGCCACCGGCGGAGATCGTGGCGGTGGCGGCGATCTGCTCGCGGGTCTCGACGTCCTTGGCCATGCCGAGCAGCTGCTCGGAGACGGCGGAGACGGCGGCCTCGATGCCGCGCTTGAGACCCATCGGGTTCGCGCCGGCGGCGACATTGCGCAGACCCTCGCGGACCAGCGCCTGGGCGAGGACGGTCGCGGTCGTCGTACCGTCACCGGCGACGTCGTCCGTCTTCTTCGCGACCTCCTTGACCAGCTCGGCGCCGATCTTCTCGTAGGGGTCCTCGAGCTCGATCTCCTTGGCGATGGAGACACCGTCGTTGGTGATCGTGGGGGCGCCCCACTTCTTCTCCAGCACGACGTTGCGGCCCTTGGGGCCCAGGGTGACCTTGACGGCGTCCGCGAGCGTGTTCATGCCACGCTCGAGACCGCGGCGGGCCTCCTCGTTGAAAGCAATCAGCTTCGACATAACTCCTGCGATTCCTTCGCGATGTCCGTTGTCACTCTCAAGGCGAGAGTGCCAACGTCATGTTTAGCACTCGACCATGGCGAGTGCAAGGAGAAGGCCGTCTTCTCAGGCCGACCTCAGCCGCCGTACGACGACCTCGGCGAAGCGCTCCGCGTTGGCCGGGTCGACGTCGAGGTAGAGCCCGGGCTCGATCAGCTCCAGCTCCCCGACCACCCAGCGGCCCTCCCAGGAGACCAGGTCGACCCGCGCGTACGCGAGGTCCGCGTCCCAGTGACGGGCCCCCTGCCGGACGGCCTCGGTGGCCACGGCCGCGCGCTCGGGGTCGAGTGCGACCGGGCGGCTGCTGCCGCCGTACAGCTCGTGCACGCGCACCTCCCCCGTCGCCGCCTGCGACCCCACCACCTTGTCGACCTGGGCGACCGCGCGCCCGTCGAAGACGTAGACCGAGGACTCGCCGGTCGTGCGGACGCTCTCCACGAGCGGCTGGGCGAGCCAGGGTCCCGCGACCAGGCCCTCGAGGCGCGGGTCGGCGAGGCTCTCGGCGACCACGACGCCCACGCCGCCCGCGCCCGTGCGCGGCTTCACCACGACACTCCCCCACCGCTCGAGCGCGTCCGCCAGGCCCGCGGCCAGGTCGGTGTCGTCGAGGGTGGCGGTCGGGACGGTGGGGACGAGCTGCGCGAGCTCGACGAGATAGGCCTTGTCGGCGTTCCAGGCGAAGACGTCGGCTCCGTTGAGCAAGGTGGTGGCGGCGTCCACCTCCCGCGCCCAGGCGAGGAAGTCCGCGAGGCGGCGGTGGTAGTCCCAGGTCGAGCGCACGGCGACGAGGTCCGCGGCCGACCAGTCCACGCCAGGGTCGTCCCAGCGCACCCATCGGGCCTCGATGCCGTGCGGCGCCAGCGCCTTCGGGAGGGCGGCACCCCCCGGCTCGCCGTCGGGCATCAGGTCGAAGGTCGCGAGGAGGACGGTGGCCATGGGCGCGAGCCTAGGAGGCCGGCGCGTGGTGTCCGAACGGGACCCGCTCCGCGTGACCGAGCGCCAGTAGGACCGACGGCAGCAGCGCCTTCGCGGTGCGCTTGTAGCCCAGGGCGCTGGGATGGAAGCGGTCCAGGCTGAACATCTCGTCCGGGTTGGTGATGAAGAAGGGCCCCACCACGTGCGCGAGCGAGACCGCGTGCGCCCCGTTGCGTACGGCGACCTCCGCCTGCGCCTGCGCCAGCTGGCGCGACATCCGCGAGCCGAGCGAGCGAAGCGGCTGCGGCACCGGCCGGAGCGCGCCCAGGTCGGGACAGGTGCCGACCACGACCTCCGTCCCCTGCTCCCGCAGCCGCACCACCGCCGTCTCCAGGTGGGCCGCGGAGGTCGCCACCGGCACCCGGTGGGTGACGTCGTTCCCGCCGATCACGATCACCGCGACGTCGGCGCGGTAGCCCTCGGGCAGCCCGTCGAGCTGCCCGCTCAGCGCCGAGCTCTCCGAGCCGACCACCGCGGCGGTGCGCAGCGCCACGGGCCGACGCACCTCGCCGGCCAGGCCGCGCGCGATCCGCGCGCCGAGGGTGTCCTTGGCCCGCTCGGCCCCGAGCCCGGCGGCGATCGAGTCACCGAGGACGAGCAGCTGGAGGGGCGGCCCGTCGTACGACTTGCGCTTCCAGACCTTGTCCGCCGGGATCGCCTCCTCGCCGAGCGGCTTGCCGATCCGCGCGCGGGCGATCGCCGCCTGGCGGCGCAGCAGCTCGCGCCCACCGCCCGTCGTCACGCCGACCCCGGCGAGAGCCAGGCCGGCGGCGAGGAGGGCGGTGCGGGCGCGGCGGGTCGGGGCGGTCATGGCTGCTTTGAACCAGACCGGCCTGAACGGATCGTGGCCGGGCAGTGGCCCCGGGGTGTCAGGTCCCGGCGACGAGGATGGTCGGCTCGTGTCCGACCGGGAAGCTCACGGACGCCGCGATGAAGCAGTTCCGGCCGGCCTCGCCGTGGATCTCGCGCGCGGTCTCGACCATGTCGGGCGCGGCGACGGTGACCCGGGGCCGCAGCGTGACCGAGGTGAACCGGCCGCCCTGTCCCACCTGCGCCATGGTGCCGACCGGGCTGTCGTCGTACGCCGTGACGACGACGCCGTGGTTGACCGCCGAGTGGAGATAGGACAGCAGGTGGCACTGCGCCAGGGCGGCGAGGAGCAGCTCCTCGGGGTTCCAGCGCGCCGCGTCGCCGCGGAAGGTCGGGTCGGCCGAGCCGAGGAGGTCGGGCTTGCCCGACGCGGTGAGCAGCACGGTCCGGTCGTAGTCGCGGTAGCCGGAGGTCCCGGTGCCGCGGTTGCCCTGCCAGGTGAGGTCCAGCGCGTAGTGGTGGTCGGTCACCGGGCCATTGTCCCGACGAGCACGCAACCCGTCACCGAGTGGAGCGTTTACTGGCAAGAACCTGTTCTAGTTTGGCACTCTTCTCCTGTGACCCCCACCACACGGACCGCCGCCCGTCCCCTCAACCTCGCCGACGTCCTCGAGGGGATGGCCGACGCACTCCCGGACCGGGCCGCCATCCACACCGGCGACCGCGTGTGGACGTTCGCCGAGATCGACGAGCGCGCGACCCGGCTGGCGAACCACCTCGTCGGCCTGGGCATCCAGCCGGGGCAGCACGTCGCCGTCCACTCGACCAACCGGATCGAGTGGATCGACGCGCTCTACGGCTGCCTGAAGGCGCGGGCGGTCCCCATCAACATCAACTACAAGTACCTGCGCGACGAGCTGGCCTATCTCTACGACAACGCCGACTGCGTCGCCGCGATCGTCGCCCCCGAGTTCGTGGACGCCGTGGCCGCGCTGGACACGCCGACCCTGCGGCACACGATCGTGCTCGGCGAGGAGTACGACGCCGCGCTGGCCGCGGCCTCGCCGGAGCGCACGATCGCCGGCCGCACCGCGGACGACCACTACGTGCTCTACACCGGCGGCACGACCGGCTACCCGAAGGGCGTGGTGTGGCGCAACGAGGACCTGCTGCGTGCCGCCCTGAACGCCGGCAGGTACGGCGCACCGCTCGACTCGGTCGAGCAGCTCGTCGAGGAGGCCGTCGCCGTCGAGAGCCCCATGGTGCTGCTGGCCTGCGGGCCGATGATGCACGGCGGCAGCCAGTGGATCGTCGGCAACGGCCACGTCGCCGGCCACACGGTGGCTCTGTACACCGAGCCGCACTTCGACGCGGCCACGATCCTCGACCTCGTCGAGAGGGCGAGGGTCGTCTCCCTGACCTTCCTGGGCGACGCCATGGGCCGCCCGGTCGCCGAGGCGATCCTCGCCGAGCCGGACCGGTGGGACCTGTCGAGCCTGGCCGCCGTGTCCAACGGCGCGGCGCCGCTGTCGGACGGCGTACGCGACGAGATCCGGCGGGCACTGCCGGGCCGCTTCATCCTCGACTCCTACGGCTCCTCCGAGTCCGGCGCTGCCGGCTCCCGGATGGACGACGGCAGCGAGGCCGGCCAGAGCGCTCCGCGGTTCACGGTGAACGACCAGGTCGAGGTGTTCGACCCCGAGCTCAAGCCCTGTCCCGTGGGCGTCGACGGGATGCTCGGGCGCTGCGGACCGGTGCCGCTGGGCTACTACAAGGACCCGGAGAAGACCGCCGCGACCTTCAAGGTGATCGACGGGGTGCGCTGGGCGATCCCGGGCGACTTCGCTCGGCGCGAGGAGGACGGCTCCGTCACGGTCCTGGGCCGCGGCTCGGTCTGCATCAACACCGGCGGCGAGAAGGTGCACCCCGAGGAGGTCGAGGCGGTACTGCTGCGCCACGAGGACGTCTTCGACGCGGTGGTCGTCGGCACCCCTCACGAGCGCTGGGGCCAGCAGGTCACCGCCCTCGTCCAGCGCCGGGACGGCGTGACGCTCACCGAGGACGACGTACGCGAGCACTGCCGCGCGCTCATCTCCAACTACAAGGTCCCCAAGACGGTGCTCTTCGTCGACGAGGTGCCGCGCACCCCCGTCAGCAAGGTGGACTACCCCGCCAGCGCCGCCCTGGCCGCCCGTCTCCTCGGTTGAGTCGTCGGTTCTGACCCGCCGAGTCGTCAGAAGTGATGACTCGGCGGGGCAGAACTGACGACTGGACGGGTCAGAAGTGACGACTCAACGAGAACCACCGGCGACCGCGGGGATCACGGAGACCTCCGCGCCGTCGGGGGTGGGGGTGGCGAGGTCCTGCTCGAAGCGCACGTCGTCGTTGTTGACGTAGACGTTGACGAAGCGGCGCAGCTTGCCGTCCTCGTCGAGGATGCGGCCCTTGATGCCGGCGTAGCGGGCGTCGAGGTCGTCCAGGATCTCCGCCAGGTTGGCGCCGGTGGCGCTCACCTCGGACTCGCCGCCGGTGTAGGTGCGGAGGATGGTGGGGATCCGGACGCTGACTGCCATGGGGGTTCCTTTGCTTCGCGGTGGTGGGGGCTCAGAGGCCGGTGGCCTTGAAGGCGCTGTACGTCGGCGCGATGGTGGCGGCGGCGCCGACCTGGCCGGAGACCGCGTCGAGGGTCTTCAGCCCGTGGCCGGTGTTGATGATGACGGTCTCCAGGGAGGGGTCGAGCTGTCCGGTCTCGACGAGCTTCTTGGTGACCGCGGTCGTCGTACCGCCGGCGGTCTCGGTGAAGATCCCCTCGGTCCGGGCGAGCAGCACGATGCCCTCGCGGATCTCCTCGTCGGTGACCTCCTCGACCGCGCCGCCGGTGCGCCGGGTGATGTCGAGGACGTAGATGCCGTCGGCGGGGTTGCCGATGGCCAGGCTCTTGGCGATGGTGTCGGGCTTGACCGGGCGGATCGCGTCGGTGCCGGCCTTGAAGGCCGTGGCGACGGGACCGCAGCCGGTGGCCTGGGCGCCGAAGATCCGGTACGGCTTGTCCTCGACCAGGCCGAGCTTGATGAGCTCCTGGAAGGACTTGTCGACCTTGGTCAGCTGGGAGCCGGAGGCGACCGGGATCACGACCTGGTCGGGCAGGCGCCAGCCGAGCTGCTCGGCGATCTCGTAGCCCAGGGTCTTGGACCCCTCGGCGTAGTAGGGCCGCACGTTGACGTTGACGAACGCCCAGCCCTCCTCCTCGCCGGCGATCTCGGAGGCGAGCTTGTTGACGTCGTCGTAGTTGCCGTCGACGGCGACGAGGTTCTCGGTGAAGATCGCCGAGTTGACCTGCTTGGGCTGCTCGAGGTTGCTCGGGATGAAGACGACGGTCTTGATCCCGGCCCGGGCGCCCGCCGCGGCCACCGCGTTGGCGAGGTTGCCCGTCGACGGGCAGGCGAAGACGGTCGACCCGAGCTCGCGGGCGGCGCTCAGCGCGCACGCGACGACGCGGTCCTTGAACGAGTTGGTGGGGTTGGTGGAGTCGTCCTTCACCCACAGCCGGTCGATGCCCAGGTCGCGGCCCAGGTTGGTCGCCCGCAGCAGGCGGGTGAAGCCCGGCTCGGTGTTGGGGCTGGTCTCGATGTCCGCGGGCACCGGCAGCAGCGCCTTGTAGCGCCAGATGTTCCGCGGCCCCGCCTCGATCTCCTCACGGGTCACCCGCGGGAAGTCGTAGGCGATCTCCAGCGGTCCGAAGCACTCCGGGCAGGCGTAGAAGGGGCCCAGGTCGACCTGGTGACCGCACTCGCGACAGGCCAGGGCGGTGGCGTTGCCGAACGCGCCCTCGCGCAGCCCGGGCTTCGCGGCGGTGGTCGTCTCGGACGCTTCGGTCACAACGGCGCTCATGGATTCCTCCTTCTCATCTGTCCCGCGCGGCTCTCGCCCGGGTCGGATTTGGCACCGTTTCCGCGACGCCGGCACCTGCGTGCAGGTGTCCGACGGGGGTTTCGCGGCGGTTGCCGGGACTTCTCAGGGCCGTTCCCTCAGTCCCTCTGGATGAGCAGGCTCAGCCTAGGGGTGCGCGGGGATGCGCACCCAATCGAGATCCCGGATAGCGAGACAGAAGTCCGCGATGTGGACGACGGGAGGTCAGCGGAGCGCGCGGGCGTCGTCGGTGAGCCGCCGCAGCAGGTCCAGTACGCCGGCAGGGCCGCGCACCACGACGTCGGAGAGCGCCATCAGGGCGCTCTGCTCGTCCGAGGCCGAGCACACCCGCAGCGTCGCCAGCCCGCGCCGGCCGAGCTCCTCGACCGCCTCGAAGGCCTCGATGTCGCCGAGGTCGTCGCCGGCGAAGACGAAGCCCTCGGCGTCGAGGACCGCGGCCAGGCGGTTCACCACCAGGCCCTTGTGGGAGCCGGCGGAGCGCACCTCGATGACCGACCGCCCCGGCTCGAGCACCAGGCCGTGCCGCTCGGCCAGCTCGCGCAACGGCGGCAGCAGCCGGTCGAACGCCGCCTCGGGGTCCTCCAGGCGGCGGGTGTGGACGGCGACGGCGAGACCCTTGTCCTCCACGTAGGCGTCGCTCGCACCGGCGCTGCGCAGCGCGCGCGGCAGGTCGCGCTCGAAGGTCGCCAGCCCGCGGGGCGGCCGGGCACCCACGATCCGCCGCCGTGAGGAGCTCCAGCGTTCGTTGCCGTACTGCCCGAAGACGAACAGCTCCTTGCCCGCCGCGTCGAGCGCGTCGCCGACCTCCTCCAGCCCGCCCAGGTCGAGCGCCTGGCGGGCCGGCCGGCCGGTGATCACCGCGATCGCGGCGACCTCCTCGGCGAGCTCGGTCAGCACCGCCGGGGCGTCGGGGTGGATGTGCGCCCGCGCCGGGTCGTCCACGATCGGCGACAGGGTGCCGTCGAAGTCGAGGCCGACGACGGTCCGCCGGGCCACGCGCACGAGCGCGTCGTACCGCTGTTCACCCTCGCTGGACGAGAACCTCACGTCCCCATCCCATCACGCCGGCCCCACGAGCGGGGGGTGACCCCGAGCCTCAGTCGAGCTCGCCGGTCAGGATGAGAGTCAGGTTGGTGTCGCTCATGTCGCTGTCGATGTCGGCCGGCAGGACCCGCGCGATGCCGAGGTCGAGGGCGAGCTGCTGGGCCACGGCCTTCTTGCCCTTCGGGAAGTAGACGGTGGTGGCCGGGACGGTGCCGTACCAGTTGTCCGCGGCGGCGACCTTCCAGCCGGCGGCCTCGACCTTCTCCGAGACGCGACCGGCCAGGCCGCGGATCGCGGTGTTGTTGAAGACGGCGACCGCGTGGTCCCCGCGGACGACGGGCGGTGGCGCGGGCTTGTCCTCGGTCGGGGTCTCGCTCGGGCCGGTCGACGCGCCCGGGTCGGTGGGCTGTCCGGCGTCGGGGCTGGGCGTCGCGGCCGCCTTGGTCGCGGAGATGTCGCGCTCGGCGGGCCGGTCACCGCGGGTGGCGACGAAGGCGATCGCGGCCAGTGCCACGGCGACGATGCTGAGCAGGACCACGGGCGAGGGCAGGACGGCGCCGCGCTGGTCGGTGCCGCGGGGCTGGTCGGGGCTGCGGGTGGGCCAGGTGGGGAAGGTCATGGCCGCGTGACTCCTCGGATCAGATCTCGAAACCCAGGCGGCGGGCGGAGCGCTGCCGCTGGCGCTGCGAGCGCAGCCGGCGCAACCGGCGCACGAGCAGCGGGTCGGCCTCGAGGGCCTCGGGACGGTCGATGAGGGCGTTGAGCACCTGGTAGTAGCGGGTGGCGCTCATGTCGAACTGCTCCCGCACGGCGCTCTCCTTGGCGCCGGCGTACTTCCACCACTGGCGCTCGAACTCGAGGATCGCGCGGTCGCGTTCGCTGAGGCTGCCGGGAGCGGCGCCGGTGGCGCCGTCCTCCTGGGTGCTGCGCTCGGCGGTCATGAGGTCTCCTCGACACATCAGGTGGGGAAGGTCGACAGGTGTACTGACTCGTACTGTAACCCGCGAATCACAACGATGTCATTCGGCCGCGCCGGGCGTTGGCACGGGACTGGGCTAGTCCTGACCCGCCCGGAGGAAGCGCACCACCGCCAGCACCCGGCGGTGGGACTGGTCGTCGTCCGGCGCGAGGCCGAGCTTGGCGAAGATCCGCTGGGTGTGCTTCTCGACGGCCGCCAGCGAGACGGTGAGCGCGTCGGCGACGGCGGCGTTGGAGCGTCCCTCCGCCATCAGCGCCAGCACCTCCCGCTCGCGCGGCGTGAGCGCGAGCAGCGGGTCACGACGGCGCACCATCAGGTGGCGCACCACCATCGGGTCGAGCACCGTGCCCCCGCCGCGCACGGTCTCGAGCGCGTCGAGGAACTCCCGCACCTCGCTCACGCGGTCCTTGAGGAGGTAGCCGACGCCGCCCTCCCCCGTCGCCAGGAGCTCGTCGGCGTACGACGCGACGACGTACTGCGACAGCACGAGCAGGCGCGCCTCGGGCCACTCCCGGCGGCAGGCCACCGCGGCGCGCAGGCCCTCGTCGGTGTGGCTCGGCGGCATCCGGACGTCGACGAGGGCCAGGTCCGGGCGTTCGGCCAGGACCGCCGCCACGAGGGCGGGTCCGTCACCGACAGCGGCCACGACCTCGTGGCCGGCCTCGGCCAGGAGGAGCTGCAGGCCCTCGCGCAGCAGCACGGAGTCGTCGGCGACCACGATCCTCACCGGATCGGCACCTCCGCGCGCAGCCGGGTCGGCCCTCCGCCCGGGGAGGCCAGGAAGAGCCGACCGTCGACGCCGTCCAGGCGGTCGCGCAGCCCGGCCAGCCCGTGTCCGGGCACCGCCGAGGCCCCGCCGGCGCCGTTGTCGTCGACGGTGACGTGGAGCTGCCCGTCCACGATCTCGAGGGTGACGTCGGCGCGGTCGGCACCGCTGTGCTTGACCACGTTGGTCAGCGCCTCGGCGGCGACGAAGTAGGCGGCGGTCTCGACGGCCAGGGGCAGCTGGTCGGGAACGTCGGCGACGACGCGCACGGGGATCGGCTGGCCCTCGGCCATCTCGACGACGGCGGCCGTCAGCCCACGGTCGACCAGCAGCGGCGGCGCGATGCCGCGCGAGAGGGCGCGCAGCTCCTCGACCGCCGCGCGCGTCTGGGAGACCGCCGCGTCGAGGGTCCGGGCAGCGCTGTCGGGGTCCTCGGCCAGCTGTACGCGAGCCCGGCCGAGGTCCATGCCCAGCCGGATCAGCCGCTGCTGGGGACCGTCGTGGATGTCGCGCTCCAGCTTGCGCAGCGACTCCGCCTCGGCCCGGTGGGCCGACTCCCGGCTCTCCTCCACCCGGGCGACCCGTCCCTGCAGCTCGGCCCGGCTCGTCAGCAGCACCGAGGCCAGGCTGGCGTGGAGGAAGGCGGCGAAGCGGACGGCGAGGGGCAGGGTGACCAGCGCGACGAGGCCGATGCCGGTGATCAGCCCGACGTCGGCGGCGCGGCTCTCGCCGAGACCGACCAGGTCGGCCAGGCTCTGCGCGTCGCTGTCGTCGCGCGGCAGGAAGCGCTCCCAGAACCAGTAGGACAGCCCGCCGAGCACCATGGCGCACCAGGTCACCGCGACCGCCGACGCCACCGTCGCGGTGACCCACCCGAGGAGTGACCACACCACGTCGAGCCACGACTGGGGGTCGCGCAGCGGCGTCAGCGTGCGCCGCCAGAAGCCGTCCCCCGCCCGGGCCGTGTGGTACGCCGGCCGGGGGATCACCCGGCCGGTCAGGAAGCCCAGCCGGCGCCGCTCCAGGTGGGCGAAGGCGCGGGCGGCGAAGGCGCTCGCCACCAGCACGAACACGCCGCCGATGACCACCGACATGCCGAGGCCGGCGGACACCAGGACGATCACGACCACGAGGGCGACGAGGGCCACCGGCAGGGCGGTCAGGGCGTAGCCCGTGTCGCGCAGCCATCGCCGGGTCGGCGGCGCCGGCGGGTTCGTCATCGTGGCCTCGGGTCGGGGACGGTCAGGGTGTCGTGCATGGCTCCAGCCTCGTCGCGCGCGGAGGCCAGCAGAATCCTGCCAGCACGACACCCATGGTCGGGCCAGCCCGACAGCCCGGTCCCGCGCGCGGGGGCCATGGCTAGGGTGTGCTCGTGGGCCATGACCTCGTGATCGTCGCCAACCGCCTTCCCGTCGACCGTGTCGCCGACGCGAAGGGGAAAGCACGCTGGCGCCGGTCCCCCGGCGGGCTCGTGTCCGCGATCGAGCCGGTGATGCGTGCCCACGACGGGGTCTGGATCGGATGGCCGGGCGGCACCCAGAAGTTCAAGCCGTTCCAGGTCGACGGGCTGGACCTGGTGCCGCTGGCGATGTCGGCGGAGGAGATCGAGGAGCACTACGAGGGCTTCTCGAACGGCACCCTGTGGCCGCTGTACCACGACGTCGTCGCGAAGCCGGAGTTCCACCGCGAGTGGTGGGACACCTACGTCAAGGTCAACCGGCGCTTCGCGGAGCGCGCGGCCGAGCTCGCCAACGACGGCGCGACCGTGTGGGTGCACGACTACCAGCTGCAGCTGGTGCCCCAGATGCTGCGCGAGCTGCGCCCGGACCTGCGCATCGGCTTCTACCTGCACATCCCCTTCCCACCGGCCGAGCTCTTCCAGCAGCTGCCCTGGCGCCGGCAGATCCTCGAGGGCCTGCTCGGCGCCGACCTCGTCGGCTTCCAGCTGCCCGGCGCCGCGCAGAACTTCATCCGGCTGGTGCGTCAGCGCGTCGGGCACAAGACCCATCGCGACCTCGTCTACCTCCCCGACGGCCGCACGGTCCGCGCCGCGGCCTTCCCCATCTCGATCGACGCCGCGGGCTTCGAGGACCTGGCGCGCTCCGAGAGCGTGGCCGAGCGTGCCGACGCGATCCGGGAGGCGCTGGGCAACCCGCGCCGGATCTTCCTGGGCATCGACCGGCTCGACTACACCAAGGGCATCTACGCCCGGCTGCGTGCCTTCGGCGAGCTGATCAGCGACGGAGCCCTCAGCGTCGACGACGCCGTCTTCGTCCAGGTCGCGGTGCCCTCCCGCGAGCGGGTCGAGCACTACCGCAACCTGCGCGACGACATCGAGCGCCTGGTCGGCCGGCTCAACGGCGACCTCGGGCGGATCGGCCGTCCGGCGATCAGCTACCTGCACACGTCGTACCCCCGCGAGGAGATGGCCGCGCTCTACCGGGCGGCGGACGTCATGGTGGTCACGCCCTACCGCGACGGGATGAACCTCGTCGCCAAGGAGTACGTCGCCTGCCGGGTCGACGACGACGGTGCCCTCGTGCTCTCGGAGTTCGCGGGCGCGGCCGACGAGCTGCGCCAGGCGTGGCTGGTCAACCCCTACGACATGAACGGCATGAAGGCCGCGCTGCTCGAGGCGTACGAGGCCGAGCCCAAGGAGCTGACCCGGCGGATGAAGGCGATGCGCAAGCAGATCGCCCAGCACGACGTGAAGGCGTGGGCCGACAGCTTCATGACCGAGCTCGAGGACGAGAGCCACCACGTGCACACCAAGCAGGTCCGCCCGGCCACCCGGTCCTGACGGGCGTTCGGCGGACGACGCCCTCGCGGGGCCCGTGGCGCGGTAGTTTTCGCTCATGGATCTGGTGCCCCTGCGCTCCGTGCCCGGAGCCGGCCTGCTCCCCGCCCCGGACCAGGTCGTGGCCGCCGCGAGCAATGTCGCCCACAAGCTGCTGTACGGCGGCGTGGCCGACCTGCGGCCGATGCCTCGCACCCTCATCGACGACGGCACCCTGCGCGAGGTCTACCACTACCGACCCTCCGGTCACGTCCAGGAGCACGGCGACCCGGTGCTCCTGGTGACGCCCCTGGCCGCTCCGTCGAGCTGCTACGACCTTCGCCGCGGCTGCTCGCTGGTGGAGCACTTCGTGACCGAGGGCCGCCCGACCTATCTCGTGGAGTACGGCGAGGTGTCCTTCCGGGACCGGAACCTCGGCATGGAGCACTGGGTCGACGAGGTCGTGCCGAGCGCGATCCGCGCGGTCTCCGAGCATGCCGGGGGCCGCCCGGTGCACGTGATCGGCTGGTCCCTCGGTGGCATCTTCTCGCTGCTGACCCTCGCCGACCAGCGCTCCGGCGACCTGCCCGTCGCGTCGCTGACGGTGGTCGGGTCCCCGATCGACATCTCCCTGGTGCCGCTCCTCGCGCCCTTCCGCCCGCTGCTCAACCTGTTCAACGGCAACGGCCCCATCACCCGGGGCTACCAGATGCTCGGCGGCGCCCCGAAGCCCCTGGTGAAGTGGGCCTTCCAGCTCACGGCGTTCCAGAAGCTCGTCACGAAGCCGATCGCGCTGGCGACCCACGTCGACGACCGCGAGTTCCTCGCGCAGGTCGAGGCGGTCGACCACTTCACCGCCAACATGATCGCCTACCCCGGCCGCACCTTCGGCCAGCTCTATCACCGCTTCGCGAAGGGCAACCAGCTCGCGCGGGGCACCTTCGAGCTCGACGACCGGACCATCGACCTGGGCGAGATCACCGTCCCGGTGCTGGTCTTCGGCGGAGCCACCGACGGCATCGCGCCCGTGCCGGCCGTGCGGGCCGTCGTCCCCCTGCTCACCAAGTCGCCCGAGGTGCGCTTCGAGGTCGTGCCCGGCGGGCACCTCGGCATGCTCACCGGACGCGCGGCGCGGACCACCACGTGGCTGGCGATGGACGAGTGGATCACGCAGTGGTCGACGGACAACAGGCCGGCCGCCCCGATCGGGACGAACCGCAGGCGCCGACACTCCTCGGCGGCATCGCGAGCCCTCGGGAAGTGAGCGCGCTGCCCCGCGGCGTGCGAGTCGGTTACGGCGCCGGCTCGGTCGCGACGGGGGCGTTCGGCACCGTGCCGGGGCTGATGCTGCTCCCCTACCTGACCGACACCCTCGCCGTACCGGCGCTGCTGGCGGGCGCGATCGTGTTCCTGCCGAAGGCGTGGGACGTCGTCCTCAACCCGGTCGCGGGCCGGGTGAGCGACCGCACCGTGGACCCACGCGGCCCGCGCCGCCCCTGGCTGCTGCGCGCCGGGCTCGTGCTGGGCGCCTGCTTCGCGCTGCTCTTCGCCGCCCCCGACCTCGGCTCCCGGACCCTCGACGCCGCGTGGGTGCTGGTGGCCTTCCTCGCCTGCGCGACGGCGTACGCGTTCTTCCAGGTGCCCTATGTCGCGATGCCCGCGGAGATCACCGACTCCTACGCCGAGCGCACGCGGCTGATGACCTGGCGGGTGGGCATCCTGGCCTTCACGATCCTGCTCGCAGGGGCCAGCGCGCCCGCGATCCGCGACGCGGTCGGCGGGCGGGACGGCTACCGCGTGATGGGCGTGGCGATGGCGGCGGTCATCCTCACCGGTGCGCTGCTCGCCTACCGCGGGACCCGCGGCGCGCGCGTCGGAGTCGTCGCGCCCGGCCCCGGCACCCTGAGCGACCAGCTGCGTCTGGTCGCCGCCGCCCGCGACTTCCGCCTGCTGCTGGCGACCTTCGTCGTGCAGGCCCTGGCGACCGGCTGCATGCTCGCCGGCGTCGACTACCTCGCCCGGGAGGTGCTGCAGCGCGAGGGCGCGGCGACGGTCCTCTTCGTCTGCTTCGTCGGCCCGGCGCTCCTGCTCACGCCGGCCTGGGCGGCCGTCGGTCGACGGGTCGGGAAGAAGCGGGGCTATGTCGCCTCGTCGCTGGTGCTCGCCGCGGGGGCGGCGCTGGCGGCGTTCGCCGGGCACGCGCCGGCGGCGGCCGTGTTCGCCGCGGTCGGCCTCGTCGGCGTCGGCTACGCCGGCGTGCAGGTCTTCCCGATGGCCATGCTGCCGGACGCGGCAGCCGTCGACGCCCGGCGCACCGGGTCCTCCCGGGTGGGCGTCTACACCGGCGTGTGGACGGCCGGCGAGACCCTCGGCCTCGCCCTCGGCCCCGGGCTGTTCGCCGTCGTGCTCGCGCTCGGCTCCTACCGCTCCAGCGAGAGCGGGGACGTCGTCCAGCCGGACTCCGCGGTCACGGCGATCACCCTGGGCTTCTCGGTGCTGCCGGCACTGCTGGTGCTGGCCAGCCTGTGGTGGCTGCGCGGCTACGCTCTCGACGAGAGGGAGGTGGACCGCAGTGACGGCACCGTCGACGCCTGACCGCATCCGCGCCCGGCTGGCGGCCCTGCAGGAGGGCGACCTTCCGGTGCAGGGCGGCCGCACCCTCGCCTACGTGTACGACGCCGGGCTGGCCGAGGTCGACGCTCTGGCCCGGGAGGCGGTGGCGGCGTTCTCCGGCAGCAACGGTCTCGACCCGACCGCCTTCCCCAGCCTGCTGGCCATGGAGAACGACCTCGTCGCCTTCGCGCGCGAGCTCGTCGACGGGCCCGAGACGATGGTGGGGACACTGACCTCGGGCGGCACCGAGTCCTGCCTGCTGGCGGTCCAGGGAGCGCGCGACGCGCGCCCGGAGGTGAGCGCGCCGTCGATCGTCGTGCCCGACACGGTGCACGCCGCCTTCCCCAAGGCCGGGCACTACTTCGGGGTCCGGGTACGCGTCGTGCCCACGGCTCCCGACCATCGCGCCGACCCGGCGGCGATGGCGGCGGCGATCGACGACACCACCGTGCTGGTCGTCGCCAGCGCGCCGTCGTACGCCGACGGCGTGGTCGACCCCGTGCCCGCGATCGCCGCCGCGGCGTCGGCGCGGGGCGTGCGCTGCCACGTCGACGCCTGCATCGGCGGCTGGGTGCTGCCGTACGCCGCCCGCCTGGGGCGGCCGGTGCCGCCGTGGACGTTCGCGGTCGAGGGCGTCACCTCGATCTCGATGGACCTGCACAAGTACGGCTACGCCCCCAAGGGGGCCTCGCTGCTCCTGCACCGCACCCCCGCGCTGCGCCGGCCCCAGTACTTCGCGCATGCCGGCTGGCCGGGCTACACGATGCTCAACGCCACCCTGCAGTCCACCCGCTCGGGCGGGCCGACCGCCGGAGCGTGGGCCACGGTGCAGGCGATCGGGCACGACGGCTACCTGTCGCTGACCGAGCGCGCGCTGGCCGCCACCGACGCGATCGCGGCGGGGATCGCGGCTCTCGACGGGTTGGCGGTGGTCGCGGCTCCCGCCTCCACCCTGGTCGCCGCGGTGGCCGACGGGCCGCTCGACGTCTTCACCGTCTGCGACGAGATGGCCGCACGCGGGTGGTTCGTCCAGCCGCAGCTCTCCTACGGCGAGCGGCCGCCGTCGCTGCACCTCGCGGTCAGCGCGGCGACGGACCCCGTCGCGTTCCTCGACGCGCTGGCGGCGTCCGTCGCGGCAGCGCGCGCCAGCGGCCCGGTGCCGGTGGATCCCGCCGTCGCCGACCTCCTGCGCGGACTCGACCCCGCCTCCCTCGGCGACGACGAGCTCGACCTGCTCCTCGCCGCCGGCGGCCTCGCCGGCGAGAGCGGCGACCTGGCGCTGCCGGAGCGGATGGCCTCGGTCAACGCCCTGCTCGACGTCGCCCCGCCGGCCCTGCGCGAGGCGGTGCTGGTCGCCTTCCTCGACCGGCTGGCGCGGCCGACGGCCCCGATCGCCGCAGGCTCGTAGTCCCAAAGGACTAGCGGAGGCGAGCCGCGTTCCCGATCCCGGGACCTCCGTCCCGACCGTAGATTTCTCATCACCGACGCGGACCCCGAGGTTCGCTGGAGGGAGCCCCACCGGGTCCGGCACCCCATTGCCGGGAGTGCCCCCGGAGGACCAGCAAGGGCTCGGGATCCGCGTCGGAGCTACGCCGTGGCCGGCGGTGGCGCCCCTGGGAGGGAGAGGGGCGCCCGCCGGCGACGCGGCGTACGAAGGCAGCACCACGGCCGGACCTCGGGAGGGGTGGGGTCTGGGGGACCGCGACACCGTTGGTGTCCTAGGGTTCGGCCGTGGGTGCTCTCCAGGGACTCGTCGACCAGGGCCTGATGGCCGCCGACTGGGCCGAGGCCCTCGCTCCCGTCGAGGACCGGATCGCCGCGCTGGGGCGCTTCCTCCGGGCCGAGATCGCCGCGGGCCGGTCCTACCTGCCGGCGGGCGAGCACGTCTTCCGCGCCTTCCAGCGCCCGCTCGCCGAGGTCCGCGTCCTCCTGGTCGGCCAGGACCCCTATCCCACGCCGGGCCACCCGATCGGGCTGAGCTTCGCGGTAGACCGAGGGGTGCGGCCGATCCCCCGGAGCCTGGCCAACATCTACCAGGAGCTGGCCGACGACGTCGGCTTCGTCTCGCCCGGCCACGGCGACCTCACCGGGTGGGCCGACCAGGGCGTGATGCTCCTCAACCGGGTCCTCACGGTGCGCGCGGGCGAGCCGGGCTCACACCGTGGCCAGGGCTGGGAGCACGTCACGGCGTGTGCGATCCAGGCCGTCGTACGGCGTGCCGAGGCGGGCGCGCCGGTCGCGGCCATCCTGTGGGGGCGGGACGCGCAGACGCTCACGGCGCACCTCGGCCCGATCCCGGCGGTCGCGTCACCCCACCCCTCGCCGCTGTCCGCCTCGCGCGGGTTCTTCGGCTCACGGCCGTTCAGCCGGGTCAACCAGCTGCTCGCCGAGCGCGGCGCGCCTCCGGTCGACTGGGCCTTGCCGGCCTGACCCCTCGGGAATATAGTTGAACTCTCAACTATTGAGGTGGCCATGACCGAGACCAGCACGCGCATGCCGGCCCTCTACATCGGGCACGGCGCTCCCCCGCTCCTCGACGACCCGCTCTGGTCGGGTCAGCTGGCCGCGTGGGCGCGCGACCTGCCCCGCCCGAAGGCTGTCCTCATCGTCAGCGCCCACTGGGAGTCGGCACCGCTCTCGCTGTCGGCGAGCGGGGCGCCCCTGGTCTACGACTTCGGCGGGTTCGCGCCGAAGTACTACCGGATGACCTACGCGACGCCCGACGCGACGGCCCTCGCCGCGCAGGTCGCGGCGATGATGCCGCGCACCGAGCCGATCCACCAGCACGCCTCGCGCGGACTCGACCACGGCGCATGGGTGCCGCTGAAGATCATGTACCCGCATGCCGACATCCCGGTGCTGCAGATGTCGCTGCCGACCCACGACCCGGGACGGCTGATGGAGATCGGGCGGCGACTCCGGCCGCTGCGCGACGAGGGCGTCCTCATCATCGGGTCCGGCTTCCTCACCCACGGGCTGCCGTTCCTCACCTCGTGGCAGCTCGACGCCGAGGCCCCCGGCTGGTCGAGGGACTTCGACGCCTGGGCGGGCGAGGCGATGGCGCGCGGCGACGTCGACGAGCTGGCGTCGTACCGCTCCTCGGCGCCGGGCATGCCCTTCGCCCACCCCACCGTCGAACACTACACGCCGCTGTTCGTCACCCTGGGCGCCGCGAGCGACCCCGGTGAGCCCGGCGAGCAGGTGATCGACGGCTTCTGGATGGGCCTGTCGAAGCGCAGCCTTCAGGTCGCCTGAGCCAGCCGTCGACGCAGCCGCGCCACCTCCGCCTCGAGCTCCAGGACCCGGGCGATGCCCGCGAGGTTGAGCCCCTCGGCGAGCAGGTCGCGGATGCGGTGCAGCGTCTCGATGTCGGCCCGGCTGTAGAGCCGGGTGCCGCCCTCGCTGCGCGCCGGGGCCAGCAGTCCGCGGCGCTCGTAGACGCGCAGGTTCTGGATCTGCAGCGACGTCATCTCGGCCGCGACCGAGATCGCGAAGACACCGCGCGTGCGCTCCGCGTGCTCGCCGGATCCTTGATTCACGGGATCACATTATCTATAACTGTTGTTGCAGATCAACGAATCCTGTCCGGCACACCCGCCGGCGTATCCCGAAGGAGGAGATGTCATGTTGCTGCGCACCACCGACCCGTTCCGTGACTTCGACCGGCTCGCCGGCCAGCTCCTGGGCGCCGGCCTCGGCACGACGAACCGCCCGGCCGTCATGCCGATGGACGCGTGGCGCCAGGGCGAGCAGTTCGTCTTGGAGTTCGACCTCCCCGGCGTCAGCAAGGAGAGCATCGACATCGACGTCGAGCGCAACGTGCTGACGATCAGGGCCGAGCGGGTCGCCGGCAACGGCGACTGGCAGCGGCTCGCGTCGGAGCGGACCCACGGCCAGTTCTCGCGCCAGCTCGTCCTGGGCGACAACCTCGACCTCGAGCGCATCGAGGCGGCCTACGACAACGGCGTGCTGCGACTGGTGATCCCGGTGGCGGAGAAGGCCAAGCCGCGCAAGGTCGAGATCTCCGGGGCCGCGCCCTCCGGCGACCGCGAGGCGATCGAGGCCTGAGCCGCAGGGGCTCCGCGTCCGCGGCCGCCTCAGCGGACGCGGAGCCTCCGCATCAGCTTCAGCGACGACAGCATCTGCTTGACGTACGCGTCATAGGGCTGACCTGGTCGCGGGCCCATCACCTGCTTCTTGAGCACGGCGACGTTCTTCGCGTCGGTGTACTTCAGCAGGCCCTGGTCGCCGTGGCGGGCGCCGACGCCCGAGTTCTTCACCCCGCCGGAGGGCGAGCCCTTCGACGCGTAGGCCGTCGCGAGCGCGTCGTTGATGTTGACGTTGCCCGACTCGATCCGCGCAGCGACCTCCTCGGCACGGGCCAGGTCGCCGCCCCAGACCGAGGCGTTGAGGCCGTAGTCGGTGTCGTTGGCGAGGCGGATCGCCTCGTCGACCGTGCGGTAGGGGTAGAGCGCGACGACGGGGCCGAAGGTCTCGGTGTGCCCGGCGAGCATGTCCTGCGTGACGCCCTCGAGCACGGTCGGCTCGAAGAAGGCGGGGCCGATGTCGGGCCGCGCACGGCCGCCGGTGAGCACGGTGGCGCCCTTCGCGACGGCGTCCTCGACGTGCGAGGCGACCCGGTCGCAGTGGTCGGGGCTGACCAGGGAGCCGATCTCCGGGCCGAAGTCGTACGCCGCGCCGATCCGGAGGCCGGCCGCGCGCGTGACGAAGGCGGACCTGAGCTCGTCGTACCGGCTCTCGGGAAGGTAGATCCGCTCGATGTGCATGCAGATCTGCCCGGTGTTGCCGAACACGCCGAACACCGCACTCTCGACCCACTCCGCGACGCCCGCGTCATCGAGGTCGTCGAGCACGATCATCGGGTTCTTCCCACCCAGCTCGAGGCAGCAGCCGATCAGGTTGCGCCCCGCCCGCTCCCCGATGACCCGACCGGTTGCGGTGGAGCCGGTGAACATGACGTAGTCGGCATTGTCGATCAGGGTCGGCCCGATGTCGGGCCCCTCGCCGCACACCACCTGGAACAGGCCCTTCGGCAGGCCCGCCTCCTCCAGCAGCGAGATGCCGTAGAGCGGCGACAATGCGGTCTTGTTGTCGGGCTTCACCACCACCGCGTTGCCCGCGATCAACGCCGGGATGGCGTCGGAGAGGCCGGTCGCGAACGGGAAGTTCCACGGCGCGATGATGCCGACGACGCCCTTGGGCACGCGGACCTCGGTCGAGCCGGAGACGACCGGCACCGGGCCGCCGTGCCGCTTCGGCGCGAGCAGCCTCTTGGCGCGCTTGAGGTAGTACGACATGACCATCGGCGGGTCGCACGTCTCCTCGATGGCCATCCGCCGGTTCTTGCCGCTCTCGACCTGGATCAGGTCCGCCGTGGTGTGGGCGTTGTCGACGAGCAGCGTGTGCGCCCGGGCGAAGACCTCGAGCCGCTTGGCGACCGGCCACTGCGCCCACAGCCGCTGGGCGGCGCGCGCCTCGGCGAAGGCGTCCTCGATGTCCTCGGGCGTCGACTGCGGCAGCTCGACGAGGACGTCACCGGTGTAGACCTCGGTGAGCTTCCACGTCGCGCCGCTGCGGCCGGGGACCCGGGCGACCAGGCGCTCGAGCAGCTCGTCGGTCACGGAGGCCGGCCGCGTCGGCGTACCCGCGGTCACCAGTCGGCTCCGCCCAGGATGAGCTCGGCGGCCTTCTCGCCGATCATGTAGCAGGGCGCGTTCGTGTTGCCGCCGGTGATGCTCGGCATGATCGAGGCGTCGGCGACGCGCAGCCCCTCGACGCCGCGGACCTTGAGGTCCGGGCCCACGACCGCCCGCTCGTCGACGCCCATCCGGCAGGTGCCGACGCCGTGGTAGACCGAGGTCGAGCGGTTCTTGAGCGCCACGCGGAGCTCCTTGCCGTTGGGGACCGAGGGGCCGGGATGGATCTCCTCCTTGACCGCTCCCCCGAACGCCGCGGAGGCCATGATCTCGCGGATCATCTCGGTGCCCTCGGCGAGCACCTCCACGTCGGCGGGATCGGTGAAGAACCCGTAGTCGACCAGCGGCGCGGCCGCCGGGTCGGCCGAGGCGAGCCGCAGGGTGCCGCGGCTCTTGGGGTAGATCAGCGTCGAGAACACGGTGAGCGAGGGCCGGCCGTCGGGGATGTGCCGGATCGGCTCGTCCTGGTTGGGGCTCGGGTAGGCCCACGGCAGCATGTGCAGCTGGAGGTCCGGTACGTCGGTGGCGGCCGAGGTCCGCACGAAGCCCACCGACTCGAACACCGAGTTGTCCAGGAAGGACTCGCCCCGCACCAGGTCGCGGGCGATGCCCTTGAAGAAGGTCCACGCATTGCCGCGGTACTGCACGCTCGGCACGTGGAAGGACAGCGGGTGGAAGAGGTGGTCGTGGAGGTTGTCGCCGACCGGGAGGTCCGCGACGCAGTCGATGCCGACGCTGGCCAGGTGGTCGGCGTGGCCGATGCCCGAGAGCATGAGGAGCTGGGGGCTGTTCGCGAAGCCGGCGGACAGGATGACCTCTTTGCCCGCCCGGATCAGCCGCCGCGTGCCGCCGCCGCGTCCCTGGTCGAGGACCTCGACGCCGGTGGCGCGGCCGCCGGTGACGACGACCTTGGTCACGAGCACCTCGGTCTGGAACTCCAGGGTGCGCGGCGCGAGGTCGTGGACGTAGCCGCGGGTGGCGGAGTAGCGGGTGCCGTCCGCGGCGTTCTGCTGCATCCGCGCGATGCCCTCCTGCTCCGCCGCGTTGTAGTCGTCGAGGATCTTCACGCCGAGGGTGTCCGCCGTCGCCTGGATGAACCGCAGGCTGGCCTCCTGCGGTGACTTGTTGCGGGTGATCTTGATCGGCCCGCCGGCGCCCCGGTAGGCGTTCTCGCCGTCCTCGAAGTCCTCGTAGCGCTTGAACGCGGCGTTGACGCTGTCGGCGTCCCACCCGACGTTGCCCTCGGCGGCCCAGGAGTCGTAGTTGGCGCGGTTGCCGCGGACGTAGACCATGCCGTTGACCGAGCTGGACCCGCCGCCCACCTTGCCCCGCGGCACGGGCATCCGGCGCCCGTCGAGGCCGGGCTGCGGGACGGAGCGGTAGCCCCAGTCGAAGAGCCGCTCGAGCCGCGGCTCGGAGTGCATCGGGCCGATCATGCCGGGCTTGCGGGTGAAGTACCCGTGCATGCCCTTCTCGTCGGACTTGCCGGCCTCGAGGAGGATCACGCTCGCGCCGGACTGGGCCAGGCGGCCGGCGACGATCGCACCGGAGCTGCCGGATCCGACCACCACGTAGTCGGCTTCGTTCGAGTACGGCGGGCGCTTGGCCATGGGGAGTCCATCCTTCGTGCTGTGACCGGCGTCATGCAGGGACGGTCACTGTAACGCGTTCTAGTTTCTTCACGAAAGGGTTTCACTTTCCCGATTCCGCGGGCGCGCGGGAGGATGGGCGGGTGCGCATCCTGTCCATCCAGTCCTCCGTCGCCTACGGCCACGTCGGCAACTCCGCGGCCGTCTTCCCGCTGCAGCGCCTCGGCCACGAGGTCTGGCCGGTCTTCACGGTGCACTTCTCCAACCACACCGGGTACGGCGCCTGGCGCGGACCGCTCCTCGACCCGGCCGACGTCGCCGCGGTGATCACCGGGATCGAGGAGCGCGGCGTGCTCCCCACCTGCGACGCCGTGCTGTCCGGCTACCAGGGCTCCCCCGCGGTCGCCGCCGTGATCGTCGACGCCGTCCGCCGGGTCAAGGCGGCCAACCCCGCGGCGACGTACACCTGCGACCCGGTGATGGGCAACGCCAGGTCCGGCTGCTTCGTGAACCCCGAGATCCCGCCGATCATCCGCGAGCAGGTCGTCCCGGTCGCGGACATCCTCACGCCCAACCAGTTCGAGCTCGGCTTCATCACCGGCCGCGACTCCCTCGGCGGCCCCTCGGCCATCGAGGACGTCCTCGCCGCCGCCGACGCCGTCCGCGAGATGGGCCCGTCCACCGTGCTGGTCACGTCGGTCGAGCGCGCCGGGGCGCCGGTGGACGTCATCGAGATGGTCGCGGTGACCGGCGACGGCGCCTGGATCGTGCAGACCCCGCGGCTGCCCATGAAGGCCAACGGCTCCGGCGACATCACCGCCGCCCTCTTCACCGCCCACCTGCACACGACGGGCTCGCCCGCCATCGCGCTGGGGCGGACCGTCGCGTCGGTGTACGACGTGCTCAAGACCACCCTGGAGTCGGGCGAGCGCGAGCTGCGGCTGATCGCGGCCCAGGACGCGATCGCCGTACCGGACGAGCGGTTCGGGGTCACGCGGCTGCGCTGACTAGGATGGCGCCGTCGCTCGCCTCGCGGGCGCATGCCGCCTTAGCTCAGTTGGCCAGAGCGTTCGCCTTGTAAGCGAAGGGCCGTCGGTTCGAATCCGACAGGCGGCTCGACATCTCCGTCGGACCTGATTCATAGCGGTCCGCCCATGAGAACCTGCCTCGGGTGTGGCGCGCCTCTGACCAAGCGAAGCCAGAAGGTCTATTGCGACGTCAACTGCACAGGATCACCGCTGCTCGATCTGCGGCATCGTCGAGGAGTGGAACGACCAGCCCCTCGTCTTCGTGCTCGACCACATCGACGGCGACTCCAGCAACAACCACCGCGACAACCTGCGCATGGTCTGCCCCAACTGCGACTCCCAGCTCCCGACGTTCAAGAGCCGCAACCGTGGCAAGGGTCGGCACCTCCGGCGGGAGCGGTACGCGAACGGACAGTCACGCTGAGCTCACCGATGAGTGTCGGAGCCCTGACTAGTCTCACCTCCGTGGACCTCCCCGTCATGCCGCCCGTCCTGCCCATGCTCGCGAAGGCCGTGTCCGGCGTGCCCGACCCGGCGAGGTACGACGAGCGGGGCCTCAGCTTCGAGCCCAAGTGGGACGGGTTCCGGTGCATCGTGTTCCGCGACGGCGACGAGGTGGAGCTGGCGAGCCGCAACACCAAGCCCCTCACGCGCTACTTCCCCGAGCTGGTGGAGGCGATGCTCCGCGAGCTGCCGGAGCGGTGCGTGCTCGACGGGGAGATCTTCGTCGCGCTCGACGGCGAGGACGGCAAGGGGCGACTGCAGTTCGAGGTGCTGCAGGAGCGGATCCACCCGGCCGCGTCGAGGATCAGGCTGCTGTCCGAGCAGACGCCGGCGGACTTCGTGGCCTTCGACCTGCTGGCCCTCGGCGACGAGTCCTATCTCGACCGGCCCTTCGCCGAGCGGCGTGCCGCGCTGGAGCGGGCACTCGCGCACCTGTCCGCCGACCCCCTCGCCGGTGAGGGCCGCTGTCACCTGACCCGCACCAGCACCGACCCGGCGGTGGCCGAGGAGTGGTTCCACCAGTTCGAGGGAGCCGGACTCGACGGCGTCGTGGCCAAGCCGCTCGGTGCGCCGTACTCCCCCAACGCCCGCACGATGCTGAAGATCAAGCACGAGCGGACCGCGGACGTGGTGCTGGCCGGCTATCGGGAGCACAAGACGAGCACGCCGGAGAACCCGCTCGTCGGCAGCCTGCTGCTGGGCCTGTACGACGGCGGCGAGCTGCAGCACATCGGCGTCAGCGCGAGCTTCACCGCGAAGCGCCGCGCCGAGCTGTGGCACGAGCTCCAGCCGCTCGTCGTACCGATCGAGGAGCACCCGTGGGGCCGCTGGCAGGAGTTCCTCGTCGCGAACCCCGGCCGCCAGCCCGGCACCCAGAGCCGGTGGAGCCAGGGCAAGGACCTCTCGTTCACGCCGCTGCGGCCCGAGCGCGTGATCGAGGTGAAGTACGACGCCATGGAGGGCCGCCGCTTCCGGCACACCGCGCACTTCAAGCGCTGGCGCGAGGACCGCGACCCGGAGTCGTGCGGCTACGACCAGCTCGAGCAGCCGGTGCGCTACGACCTCGCGGACGTCCTCGGGGGCTGACCGGGGCTGACGCGCGCGCGCCGGAGCGGCAGGATGGTGTCATGAGCACCGCGCCCCGCGAGGAACCGTACGCCGTCGTCCTGCTCATCGAGCAGGCGCTCACCGCCGCCGACGCCGCCCAGGTCCGCGGCCTGCACCAGGAGCTCGACGACGACCCGACGATCGAGGTGCAGTACCACGTGCTGCTCCCGATGGCGGACGCCGCGGCCGCGGTCGAGGCCTCGCTCGGCGTCATCGGGGGCGCCGACCTGATCGCCCCGCCGATCACCCCCTCGCCCGACGAGATCGAGCGCCTGCGCGGCGAGTACCGCGAGCAGGCCGAGCGCGACCTCGACGCCACCCGCCAGGCACTCCTCGCGGCCGGCGCGATCGTGGCGGACGTCGCGATCGTGACCGAGCCCCCGGTCGACGCGCTGACCAGCAAGGTCAAGGAGGTCGACGGTCGCGAGGCGATCATCCTCACCCGCCCCCACCTCGTCGCGGAGTTCTTCCACGTCGACTGGACCTCACGCGCCCGCCGCAAGCTGGGCGTCCCCGTGCTCCACCTGCTCGAGCACGACGAGGGCTGAGTCAGGTCCCCTCGACCCGGTTGCCCTGCTCGTCCCAGTGCTCGGCGACCTTCTTGCTCGGCTGCACCCTGGGCGGCTCGCCCGGCATCTTCGGGTAGTCCGGCGGGAAGTTCAGCTCCCCCTCGCCGTCGGCGACCTGCTGCTCCCACAGGTCGAGCAGGGGCTGCAGCGAGTAGGCGGTGTCGTCGATCCCGGCCCAGGGGTCCGCGTCGGCCATCCGGTCCGGGACGGTGAAGAGGTTGAGCCCCCTCGGGTCGCCCACCTCGGCCAGCTCCGACCAGGTCACCGGCGTCGAGACCGGCGCGCCCGGCAGCGGTCGCAGGGAGTACGCCGAGGCGATGGTGCGGTCGCGGTTGTTCTGGTTGTAGTCGATGAAGATGCGCTCCCCGCGCTCCTCCTTCCACCACGCGGTGGTCACCTGGTCGTCGCGCCGCGCCAGCTCGCGCCCCAGGGCGATGGCCGCATGGCGCACGTCGGTGAACTCCCACCGGGGCTCGATGCGGACGTAGACGTGGACGCCCCGGTTGCCCGAGGTCTTCGGGTAGCCGACCAGGCCGAGCTCCTCGAGGAGCTCGCGGGCGACGCCGGCGACCCGGACGGCGTCCCCGAAGCCGGTCCCGGGCTGCGGGTCGAAGTCGATGCGCAGCTCGTCGGGATGGTCGACGTCGGCGCGACGCACCGGCCAGGGATGGAAGGTGAGCGTCCCCATCTGCGCGCACCACACGGGCACCGCGATCTCGGTCGGGCAGATCTCCTCGGCCGTCCGGCCCGAGGGGAAGGTGATCTCGACCGACTCGAGGTAGTCGGGCGCGCCCTTGGGCACCCGCTTCTGGTAGAACGCCTCGGCATCGTTGTCGCGTGGACCGGTGGCGAGCCGGAAGCCCTCGCGCACCCCCGACGGCCACCGCTCGAGCGCGGTCGGCCGCTCGCGCAGGGCTCGCATCAGCCCGTCGCCGACCGCGACGACGTACTCGGCGACCATGAGCTTGGTGACCTCGGGCGTGCGCTCGGTCGCCTCGTAGATCACCCGGTCCGGGCTGGACACCCGGACCTCACGGTCGCCTGCCTGGACCATCGCGGCCGCGGTCTTCGCCATGGGCCGAGCCTACGGGGAGCGGCCGATCCGAGGCCGGAGGCGGCCTCGGCAAAAGTCTCCCGCGATCCCCGTACGCCGGCGCGCGCGACGGCTAGCCTCGAGAGACCGGCGATCGGGACCGAGAGGAAGTGATCGCGATGACGGAGCCGAGCGAGCCGAGCAACGCAGACCTGGACGAGCGGCTGACCAAGCTCGAGGAGAAGGCGGACGAGTCCGGCTCGGGCGGCTACCCGAAGCCGCCGCCGGGCACCGCGCTCGCGCCGATGTTCGGCAGGAAGGCGCAGACGCGATGCGCCGCGGCGGGCCTCGCGGTCGGCCTCCTGTCCGCGGCGGCGTACGTGCGGCTCCTGTGGCCGGCAGACACCGTGCAGGGCGACGCCACGGTCGACGGGGCGTGGACGGCCGCCGCCCTCACCAGCGCGGCCACCTTCGCCGCGGGAGCCGTCCTGCTGAGCACCGGCGTCGGGCTGCTCATGGCCGAGGCGATGAGGCTGGTCGCGGCGCCGGAGGCACCCGAGGCGCCTGGCGGTCCGCAGCGGTCGGCGGCGGGCGCCTCGACGATCACCGAGGTCATCGAGGCGGTGAGCAGCCTGGCCGACAAGCTCACCCCGGCCCGGCTGCTCGTCGCGGTCGGCCTGGTGCTGCTCCTCGCCAACGCCTGGGTCGCGAAGGGCTGAGCGCCGCCGCGCGACGCGGTGCCCGACGCGCGGCGTCACGGCGTCACTGCGTCACTGCTGATCGGCGGGCTCCAGGGTGAGGCTGATCGAGTTGATGCAGTACCGGTCGCCGGTGGGCGTTCCGTACCCGTCGGGGAAGACGTGCCCGAGGTGGGAGCCGCAGTTGGCGCAGCGCACCTCGACCCGCTTCATGCCATGGGAGTTGTCCTCGACGTACTCGATCGTGTCGCTGATCGGCTGGTAGAAGCTGGGCCAGCCGCACCCGGAGTGGAACTTGGTGTCGGACTCGAAGAGCTTGGCCTGGCACGCCTTGCAGCGGTAGACGCCCGTGGTCTCGGTGTCGGTGTACTCACCGGTGAAGGCCCGCTCGGTGCCGGCCTGGCGGAGCACCTGGTACTCCTCGGGAGTGAGCTCGGCGCGCCACTGCTCGTCCGTCTTCTCGACCTCGTATGCCATGGCTCCAGCGTACTCAGCCGCGCACGCCGCGCTCCGGCCCAAGCCCGCTCAGGCCGCGACGCCGGCGACCGGCATCCCGGCCGCGCGCCAGGCGGCGAAGCCGCCGATCACGTCGGTCGCGCGGTGGATGCCGAGCTGCTGCAGCGCGTCCGCGGCGAGGGAGGAGGTGTAGCCCTCCTGGCACAGCACGATCACGCGGCGCTCGTACGACGCCTCCGGCAGGCGGGCGTCGCTGCGCGGGTCGAAGCGCCACTCGAGGACGTTGCGCTCGACCACGAGCGCGGGCAGCCACCGGGCCACCTCGCCCTCCCGCGCGCGCTGGGCGGCGGGGCGGATGTCGACGAGCAGGGCGCCGAGCGCGACCAGCTCCTGGAAGGCGGCCCGGGCGGTGATCCGGTCGAGGCGGGCGCGAGCGGCGGCGAGCATGGCGTCGACGCCGTCGTACCGGACGGGCGCGGTGACGAGCTCGAGCGTGCTCACCACTGCTCCCCCGCGCTCTCGACACCGAGCACCTCCAGCCGGTCGCCCCGGAAGCGGAACCGGGTCATCGTGGACAGGCGCGGCGAGTAGGCGTGCAGCGACAGCGCGGGCCGGTCGGTGGCGTTGCGGACGTCGTGGGCGTAGCCGGCGCCGAACGCCTTGCCGTCGCCGACGCCCACGTCGACCAGCTGGAGCCCGCCGTCGAAGGTGTGCTCGGTGAGCCGGCCCTCGAGGACGGTGAAGGCGCCCGACGAGGAGCCGTGGTCGTGCCAGTCGGTCGCGGCGCCCGGCGGCCACGAGATCAGCCAGAGCTCGTAATCGTCGGTGGTGAGCAGGCGGATCCACGAGCGCTCGTGGGGGTCGTGGTCGAGCAGGTGGTGGAGGTCGGGGTCGGTCGCGTGGTTGCGCACGACCTCGAGCAGGGGCAGGACGGCGAGCTGGGTCATGGGGACTCCTCCGGTGGTTGTGGTTGCTGGATCGGGATGCGGATCAACAGCAGCGACAACACGGTCCGAGGGACACGGAGGTGCCACGCAGGACGGCAGGGAGGCTGGTCATGCCTCCATAATGTACTAAGTCGATAGACTTTGCAAACGAAATCTCAGGGGAGGCGCTCCAGCAGCTCCGGGAAGCTCACCCGGCGGCCCGTGTAGAAGGGCACCTCCTCGCGCACGTGGCGCCGGGTCTCGGAGCCGCGCAGGTGCCTCATCAGGTCGACGATGCGGGTCAGGTCGTCGGCTTCGAAGGCGAGGATCCACTCGTAGTCGCCGAGGGCGAAGCTCGGGACCGTGTTGGCCCGGACGTCCGGGTAGTCGCGCGCCATCTGGCCGTGCTCGGCGAGGAGGCGGCGGCGCTCGGCGTCCTCGAGGAGGTACCACTCGTAGGAGCGGACGAAGGGATAGACCGCGACATAGTCGTGCGCGCGCTCGTCGGCGAGGAACGCCGGCAGGTGGCTGCGGTTGAACTCGGCCGGGCGGTGCAGGGCCATCTGCGACCACACCGGGGCCAGCCGCGTGCCGAAGGCGGTACGGCGCAGCCGGTGGTAGGCCGCCTGCAGGAGGTCGCTGTCCGCGGCGTGCCACCAGACCATCAGGTCGGCGTCGGCGCGCAGGCCGGCGACGTCGTACAGGCCGCGGACGACGACGTCCTCGGCGGCGAGGTCGGCGAGGAGGACCTCGAGCTCGGCCGCCTCGTCCTTGCGGGCCGCCTCGTCGGCGCCGAGCGGCTGGTCGAGCCGGAACACCGACCACATGGTGAAGCGGATCGTGTCGTTGAGCTCGTTGATCTTCGCCGCGTTCGTCTTGATGTGCGCCTGGGGGTCCTGGTCCGACATGGCAGCCATTGTGCCGACCCGTCAGTCGCGGCCGTACCCCGCCTCCCGCGCCTTCACGATCGCGTCCGCACGGCCGGTCGCGTGCAGCTTGGCGTAGATCGCGGACACCGTGTTGCGGACGGTCTTGTTGGAGACGAAGAGCGCCGCCGCAATCTCGTCGTTGGTGCGGCCGGCGGCGATCCGCTGCAGCACGTCGCGCTCGCGCTCGGTGAGCTCCGGGAAGGGCTCGGCCTGCTCCGGCGCGGCCGGCACCGCGCCCGCGAAGAAGCCCGCGACCTTGGCCGCGAGGCTCGCTCCGAACACCATGCCGCCGGCGGCGGCCGAGCGCAGGGCGTGCTGCACCTCGTCGGCGCCGGCGCCCTTGAGGAGGTAGCCGCACGCACCGGCCCGGATCGCGCTGAGCACCGTGTCGTCGTCCTCGTTCATGGTGAGCATCACGACCCGCAGCGCGGGGTCGCGCCCGGTGAGGAAGCGGGTCGCCTCGATGCCGTCCAGGTGGGGCATCTGGATGTCCATCACCACCAGGTCGGGCGCGGCCTCCTCCACGACGTGCAGCGCCTCGCGTCCGTCGGCGGCGCTCCCCACGACCTCGACGCCGTCCAGGGCACCGAGCAGCGAGGTGAGACCGTCGCGGACGATCTGGTGGTCGTCGACCACCACGACCCGGATCGGACGGGCGCTCATGCGGGACTCCTCAGGGGCAGTCGGGCCCGGACGACGGTGCCGCCGCCGGGATGGCTGGTGATGGTGGTCGTGCCGCCGAGCTCGGCCGCACGCTCGCGCAGGCTGGCCAGGCCCACGCCGGCCTCCCGGTGGGCAGGGATGCCGCGCCCGTCGTCGGCGACCTCGAGCAGGAGGCTCTCCCCGGCCGCCGCGACGACGAGCCGCACCCGGCTCGCGTCGGCGTGCCGCGCGACATTGGTCAGCGCCTCCCCCGCGATCCGGTACGCCGCCACCTCGACCGCCGCCGGGAGCACGAGGTCGTCGGGCGCGGTGACGTCGAGCGGGACGGCCAGGTGCTCGGCCTGCTGGCGCAGCGCGCCCACCAGGCCGCGGTCGTCGAGGGCCGGCGGGCGGAGGTCGTGGACCAGGCGGCGGACGTCGGCGACCACGTCCTGGACCTGGGCGCTCACCGTCTCCAGCTGCGTCCGCGCCCGTACCGGGTCGCGCTCGACGGTCATCCGGGCGGCCTCGAGCTGGAAGACGATGCCACTCAGCGCCGGCCCGAAGCCGTCGTGCAGGTCGCGGCGGATGCGGCGGCGCTCCTCCTCGCGGGCCGACACCAGCCGCTCGCGACTGCGCTGGACCTCCTCGGCGAGCTGGCTGGTGCGGGCGGCGGTCGCTGCCTGGCGGACGAGGTCGCCGAGCAGCTCCTCGTCGCGGACCGTCAGCCGGCTCCGCAGGCCGCGCGCGGGCAGCACCAGACGGCCGATCTGGGTGTCGCGCCAAGTGATGGGCAGCGTGCGGACCTGGTCGGGTCGCTCGCCGACGGTCGTCACCAGGCGCTCACCGTGGCCGCGGTCCACCTCGACGCTGACGAAGGGCACCGCGAACGCCGACGCGACGGCGCGGGCCACCGCGGCGAGCTGCTCGGCCGAGTCGTCGGTGTTCTCCAGGGTGGAGGCGAGGCCGGCCACGGCGTCGTACCGGTTGCCGCGCTCGCCCAGCATGAGCCGTCGTACGGCGGCGGACAGGCGCTGGCGCAGCGGGCCGTAGAGGACGACGGACACGACGAGCACCACTCCGACGACCTGGGCCTGGGTGAGCTCGTCGTCGAGGAGCAGCGTGAACAGCCACAGCACCAGTGCGTCGGCGGCGACCAGCACGGCGAAGACCGCCGCCAGCACGGCCGTGCGAGCGAGAAGGTCCTGGATCGACACCAGGGTGGGGCGGACGATCGCGACCGTCATCGCCATGGGCGGCACCACCGACGCCACGAGGGCGCCGACGAAGTCGCCGTCGGGCACGGAGAAGGCCAGCGTGCCCACGCTGACGGCGACCACGACGATCACGCTCCACAGCAGCCAGCGCATCCGGTCGCGCTCGAGGCCTTCGGAGCGCCGGTAGCGCACGACGACGGAGAGCAGTGCGAAGAAGAAACCGGCGATGCCCAGCGCGAGCCCGAGCGCCGCGACCTGGTCGCTGTGCCCGGAGAGGGCGTGGATCGTGGTCGGGTCCTCCTCCACGCCGGGCGGCAGACCCTGGATCGCGCGGTCGCCCTCGGCGGGGATGACCAGGAAGCACAGGCCGCTGACCACCATGGCGACCGTGGCGACCCAGGACGCGGTCCCCCATCGACCGGACAGGAAGCGGCCGGTCGGGAAGATCATCACCAGCACCGCGGTGACCGAGGTCAGGTAGGACCCGAAGCGGTTGAGGAACCACAGCACGAAGGTCATCGCGGGCCAGGCGTCGGTCTCGCGCAGGCCGGACAGGATGTAGCTCTGGGCCAGACCGTCGAGCGCCCAGAAGAGACCCGAGCCGGCCAGCACCCAGCCGACCCGCTGGCGGGGCTCGTTCAGCAGGATGATGCCGGCGAGCACGCCCAGCAGCGCGCCGATCAGGGTCCACGGCCAGCCGGGACCCAGCGACACGTCGTACCCGAGGCCGGAGGTGGGCGCGTCCAGGTCGAGCCAGAGCGCGAGCGGCACCATGGCGACGCAGAGAGCCGGGACGACGAGGACCGCGACGGCCATCGGGCCGCGCGGTCGGGTGTCGGCCTGGGGCGGCGCCGGCTCGGTCACCGGCACATTCTGCAGCCGGTCCGCACCCCGGGGGTGCGGACCGGCCGAATTGGTCGCCGAGCCGGTGGCCGGGCTGGTGGGTGTCACGAGCGGCCGCGGAACGCCTTGTCCCCGGCGAGGAAGCCGAGAGCGACCACGAGCAGGCCGATCGGGCCGGTCATGCCGGCCATGTACTGCAGCGGAGAGACGCCGAGCAGGAGGGTGAGCCCGCCGCCGAGGAGGCCGACCAGCCCGATCCACCGCGGCACGCCGCCGTGGCGGGCGGCCCCGAAGAGCGCGATGCCCGACAGGCCGAGCAGGCCCCAGCACCACGGGATGGTGCCGATCCAGTGGTTGAACATCGCGGCGTCCTCGGGGACGACCATCTCGGGGTCGCCGGCCGCGAAGATGAACTCGGTGTCGAGGCCGGCGCCGAGGATCAGGACGATCGCGGTGATCAGGGCGCCGGAGAACGCGACGAGCGGGAGCACGCTGTCCGCCGGGGTGGTCGCCCGCAGCCGGCGGAACAGGCCGGCGGCGAAGACCACGAGGAGGACGGCTCCGACCATCGCGCTGAGGTGGAAGGCGAGCATCTGCGGGACCTGCTCGCCGAGACGCTCGCTGATCGCGGCGGCGTCGCCCTGGATCCTCTCGTCGTACACGGCGTCGACGAGGGAGGACGAGACGACGACGCCGAGGCCGGCGAGGCCGGCGCCGACGCCGGCCAGCGCCCAGCGGGTCGGGGGGTAGACGACCGGCTGGTCGTCGGGGGTGGACGGGTCGAGGGCGGTCGGGGGGACGTGGGTCTGTGCGGTCATGGCAGGACTGTCCGCGGCCCGGTGTCCCGCCGCCCAGGGACAGGACGGCACATCTCGCGGGACGAGGTGTGAGGAATGGCTGCATGAGGTGTGCGCGGTGCGCACACCTCGCACCACCATTCCTCACACCTCGCGGTGCCTTTCCTCACACCTCGGCGAGGAGGGTGGCCGCGGCGTGCTGGCCGGAGCCGATGGTGGCCGGGATCCCGACGCCGTCGTACGCCGCTCCGCAGAGCGCGAGGCCGGGAACCCGGGCGACGTCCGCGCGGATGCGGGCGACCCGGTCGGCGTGGCCGACCCAGTACTGCGGCAGCCCGCCGCCCCAGCGCTGGACGACGGCGTCGACCGGCCGCGCCGTGAGGCCTGTCGCGGCCCCGAGGTCCGCCAGAGCGGCACGGACCAGCGCGTCGTCGGGCACCTGCAGGCTCGCCTCCTCGCCGAACCGGCCGAGCGAGGCGCGCAGGACCACCAGGCCCTCCCCCGCCGTGCGGACCCAGTCCCACTTGGCGAAGGAGAAGGTCGCCGCCTTGACCCGGCGGCCGTCCACCGGCGGGACGAGGAAGCCGGAGGCCCCCGTGTCGAGCGCCTCGGCGACGCCGGGGTCGTCGCCGCGGAAGGCGAACGTGACCAGGGCGACCGAGGCGTAGGCGATCTCGGCCAGCTCGGCAGCCGCCCCCGGGGCGAGCGCGGCGAGCAGCCGGGCGGTCGGGGCGGCCGGGGTCGCCAGCACGAGGTGGGTGGCCCGCTCCTCCCCCGTCGGGGTCGCCACCGCGAACCCGTCGGTCGTACGGCGGACCCCGGTCACCGCGGCGTCGTACCGGACCTCGGCGTGGTCGCGCTCGCGCAGGTCCGCGTCGAGCGCGTCCGGGAGCCGCCACATGCCGCCCGCGACGCCGGCGAAGACCGGGGGCGCGTCGGCCGGCGGGGCAGGGAGCACGATCTCGTCGCGGGCCAGCAGGTCGAGCAGCTGGGGCGCGGCCGAGCGGGCGGAGATGCGACGCGCCTGCCCGGCGTAGACGCCGCCGAGGAGGGGCTCGACCAGCCGGTCGACGACCTCGGTGCCGAAGCGGGCCGCGACGAGGTCGCCGACGGAGACGTCGCCACGCGGATGCTGCGGCGCGCCGGCGCGTGCGGCGGAGAGGCCCTCCGCGGAGAGGATCCCCGTCTGCGCCAGCTGCTCGAGGTCCAGCGGCGCGCCCATCAGCGTGCGGGGCAGCGGACGCAGCGCGCCCCGCGTCCACACGCGGGACGTGGCGGTGGTGGGGTGGACCAGCGGCAGGCCGAGAGCGCGGGCGAGGGCGACGCCCTCGGGCCGGCGGTGGAGCATCGCCTCCGCGCCGACGTCGACCGTCACGCCGCCGACCTCGCCGCGGCGGAGCTTGCCGCCGGGCCGGTCGGTCGCCTCGAGCACGAGGACGTCGAGCCCGCCGTCCGCGAGAGCGCGTGCCGCCGCCAGGCCGGCGATCCCCGCACCCACGACGACCGCTCGGCTCATGCCTCCAGCGTAGTGACGCGCGACCCCAGGGCTCAGGCCTGGGTGGCCACCCGGTCCTCGAGCAGCGCGGCCGAGACATCGCCCGTGGCACCGCGCGCGGCCGCGGCGCGGCCGACGACGAAGACATAGGCCAGGAACACCAGCTCCGCCAGGACGCCGATGGCGATCCGCGCCCACGTCGGCAGCGGCGAGGGCGTCACGAAGCCCTCGACCATCCCGCTGACGAACAGGCACACGGCCAGGCCGAGGGCGACCGTGACCGCCGTACGCCCGGCGCGGGCCAGCGCCGCGGCACGGGAGAGCTGTCCTGGCTCGATCCAGGACCAGAAGAGGCGCAGCCCCACCCCGCCGGCGACGAACACGCAGGTGAGCTCGAGGAGCCCGTGCGGGATGATCAGGCCCCAGAACAGCTCGCCACGGTCGTGGCGCATCATGATCGAGCCGACGATCGCCAGGTTCGCGATGTTCTGGAAGAGCAGGTAGAGCACGGGCACGCCGAGGATCCCGAGTGCGATGCACAGCGCGCTCACCCACGAGTTGTTGATCCAGACCCGGGTCGCGAAGGCACTGGCGGCGTTCTCGCTGTAGTAGCTCTCGAAGTCGTTGCCGACCAGCTGGTCGACCTCCTGCGGCGAGAGCAGGCTCTGCTCCACCTGGGGGTTCTGCCCGAGCCAGATCATCATCACCGCGGTGACGACGACGTTGCCCGCGAGGCAGCCGATCCACCACCACCGCAGCTGGTAGAGCGCCGCCGGGAAGCGCTCGGTGAAGAAGGCGGCGAAGCCCCGCCAGCTCGGCACCCGCGAGGCGAGCATGGCGATCCGGGCGCGCCCGAGCAGCGACGAGAGGTGGGCGACCAGCTCACCGTCCGGCGCCGAGGTCCGTACGACGGACAGGTGGGTCGCGACCTGCTGGTACCGGTCGACGAGCTCGTCGGCCTCCGCCCCGCTGCGGCGCCGCTGGCGCACCAGCTGGTCTAGTCGGACCCACGAGCGCGCGTGGGTCGCGACATAGGCGTCGAGGTCGATGCGCGGCACCGGGCGAGGGTATCCGGTGGCCAAGGTCGAGATGGACGTCCGCGGCGACGCGTAGGCTGCGCCCGGTGAGCATGTCCCACTTCGCCACCGTCACCGCCGACGACCTCGTCACCGGCGAGGGGGTCGCCCTGGACCTGCCGGCCGCGTCCCTCGGCCTGCGGATGGCGAGCGGGCTGGTCGACGTCCTGGTGACGCTGTTCTCGTTCGTCGCCCTGTTCATCCTGCTCACCGTCGCGGCGCTGCCGTTCGCCGACGAGGCGCTCCTCGCCGCGGCCGTCGTCCTCACGATGGTGCTGACCTTCCTGGTCATCCCGACGGCGCTCGAGACCCTCACGCGCGGACGCTCCCTCGGCAAGCTCGCGCTCGGCCTGCGGGCGGTGCGCGACGACGGCGGGCCGATCAGCTTCCAGCACGCGCTGGTGCGCGCGCTGATCGGGTTCGTGGAGATCTACGCCTTCTCGGGTGCGCCCGCCTTCTTCTCGATCATGCTGAGCTCGCGCGGCAAGCGGCTGGGCGACTACGCCGCCGGCACGTACGTCGTGCGCGAGCGGGTGCCGCTGCGCCTGCCGGCGCCGCCGCCGATGCCGCGCGAGCTGGCGTCGTGGGCGCGTCGTACCGACCTCGGCGCCCTGCCGACCGGCACCACCCTGGCCGTGCGCCAGTTCCTCGGTCGGCTCGGCACCCTCGACCCCGGGTCCCGCGAGCGGGTGGGCCGGGCGCTGCTCGCCGACGTGCTGCCGTACGTGGCGCCGCCCCCGCCGCCGGGCGCACCGCCCGAGCTGGTGCTCATGGCGGTCGTCGCCGAGCGGCGCGAGCGCGACCTGGTGCGGCTGCGCCGCGACGACGCGCTGCGCGAGCGGCTGCTCGCCGAGGGGTGAGCCGCCCGTCCGCTGGGTAGGTTGGGCCGCATGACGCAGGTCAACGAGCCGGCCACGCACCCCGGGGCCACGCGCCGCGCCCCCGCCACCCCGGGCGCTCCGCTGACCGCGGCCGAGCTGGCCCGCGCGACCGAGGCGATCACCAAGGTCTCGGACGCCTTCTCCAGCCGCGTCGTCGGCCAGCACCGGATCCGCACGGCCCTGCTCGTGACCCTGCTCGCCGAGGGCCACGTGCTCCTGGAGAGCGTCCCCGGGCTGGCGAAGACGCTCGCCGCGTCGACGCTCGCGCAGGCGGTCAGCGCGCGCTTCGCGCGGATCCAGTGCACGCCGGACCTGCTGCCGAGCGACATCATCGGCACCCAGGTCTACGATCCGCGCCGGCACGAGTTCGAGACCCAGCTCGGCCCGGTGCACGCCAACTTCGTCCTCCTCGACGAGATCAACCGTGCCAGCGCGAAGACGCAGTCGGCGCTGCTGGAGGCCATGCAGGAGCGCCAGACGTCGATCGCCGGAACCATCCACCCGCTCCCCGACCCGTTCATGGTGCTGGCGACGCAGAACCCCATCGAGGAGGAGGGCACCTACGTCCTCCCCCACGCCCAGATGGACCGCTTCCTGCTCAAGGAGATCGTCGACTACCCGAGCGAGGAGGACGAGCTGATGGTCCTGGAGCGCATCGACGACGGCACCCTGGGCCAGCACATGAGCGACGTCGCCGCGGTCGTCACGCCGCAGGAGGTCGCCGAGCTGCAGGACCTGGTGCGCCGCGTGTACGTCGACCCGGCGATCCGGCGCTATGTCACCGCGCTGGTCCGGGCGACCCGCGACGTCACCGGGCTGCTCGGGCCCGAGCTCGGCTCCTATGTCGAGATCGGCGCCAGCCCGCGCGGCTCGATCGCCTTCTTCCAGGCCGCACGGGCGATGGCGGTCGTCCAGGGCCGCCACTACGTCATCCCGGAGGACGTCCGCGAGCTGCGGCACAGCGTGCTGCGGCACCGGCTGCACCTCAGCTTCGAGGCGCTCGCCGACCGGGTGCGCCCGGAGACGGTGATCGACGCCGTCTTCCGTGCCGTCCCCACCCCCTGACCCGCCGGCCGATGACCGCCCACCTGACCCGGATCAAGTCCCGTCTCTCGATCCACGCCCACCGCAAGGTGCGCGGTCTGCTCGAGGGCGAGTACGCCGCCATCCACGCCGGGCGGGGCATCGACTTCAACGACCTGCGCGAGTACGTCCGCGGGGACGACGTGAAGGACATCGACTGGAAGGCCTCGGCGCGCAGCCGGCAGCTGCTCGTCAAGCGCTATGTCGCCGAGCGCAAGCACACCGTGCTGCTGTGCGTGTCCACGGGACGGAGCACGGCAGCGCTCGCGGGCGTCGGCGCGCACCCGGCGGGGCACGCGACGGACCGGGCGAGCGTCGTACCGCCCTCGAAGCGTGAGCTCGCGGTGTTCGTGGCCGGCGTGACCGGCTATCTCGCCGTCCAGCACGGCGACAGCGTGGGCCTGGTCCGCGGCGACGCGCAGCGGCAGCACGTCGCGCGCCCCGGCAGCGGCGAGCTCCATCTCGAGCGGCTGCTGGGCGAGGTGTACGACGCGATCAGCCCCGACGGACCTCCGGGCGACCTCACGGCCCTGCTGCGGCACGTGGTGCGCACGATCCGCCGCCGGACGATCCTGCTGGTCGTGACCGACGAGCCGGCGCTCACCGAGGAGCAGGCGATGCTGCTGCGGCGGCTCACCGCCCAGCACGAGGTCCTCCTGCTGACCCTCGGCGATCTCGACCCGACCGACTCGGCCCTCGCCGGGCGGAGGCTGCTCGACGTCGACGCGGGCGCGGAGGTGCCCGCCTGGCTGCGCCGCGACGCCGCGCTGCACCGTGAGCTCGCCACGCTGGTCGCCGACCAGGCGCAGGAGATGCGCCGCCGCCTCGACCAGCTCGGCATCGTCCAGGAGCAGGTCGGCGACCTCGACGGCGCCGTGCTCGCGATCCACCGTCTGCTCGAGAGGCACCGCCATGCTCGCCGCCGCTGACCTCCCCCAGGAGTTCACCGGCCCGGTCGCGTACGCCGACCGGTGGCTCTGGATCGCCGTGGGGCTCGCGGGCCTGGTGCTCCTCTACTACGCCCTCGCCTGGTGGCTCACCCGCGCGCCGCGTCCGCACGCCGTGGCCCGCGCCGAGTCCCCCCTCGACGTACGCGCAGCGCACCTCGCGCGGATCGACAGGATCGAGGCGCAGGTCCGGGCGGGCGACCTCGCGCCCCGTGCCGGCCACCAGCAGCTCAGCGAGGTGGTGCGCGACTACGCCGCCGCGGTGACCACACTGCCAGCCCGGACGATGGCGCTGGCGGACCTGCGCGACCGGGCGCCGGCCGGCCTCGTCGAGATGCTCGAGCTGGTCTACCCGCCCGAGTTCGCGCCGGACGACCCTGCCGGCACGCTCGCCCGCGACCTGTTCGCCACCGCCGTGGAGCGCGCTCGCGCGCTCGTCGGCTCCTGGCGCGTGCCCGGGAGCGCGGCCTGATGTGGGACAGCGACGCCACGACCTTCCGATGGCCCTGGCTGGCGCTCGGCCTCGCGCTCCTGGTGCTGCTGCTCCTGGCGCTGTGGCTGCGGCCGTGGCGTCGGCCGGCGCGCTCCGGCGCGGCCTATGTCGCCCATGCCGCCCGACTGCGGGACCTGCCCCGCTATCGCGTGCTCGTCCGCCGCCAGGTGGTCCTCGGCGCCTGCCTGACCCTGTGTGCCCTGGTGGCGTGCGCGGGCGCGATCGTGCTCGCCGGGCGGCTCCAGCAGCGCCAGACGATGGTCCAGGAGGACCGCACCCGCGACATCGTCCTCTGCCTCGACGCGTCGGGCTCCATGGCCGCGGTCGACGCCCAGGTGCTGCGCGAGTTCCGCGCCATCATCGCCGGCCTGAAGGGCGAGCGGATCGGCCTGACGATCTGGAGCGGGGCCGCGATCACCGTGTTCCCGCTGACGGACGACTACGAGTACGTCGTCGAGCAGCTCGCCGCCGCGGAGCAGGCCTTCGCGTCCGGCGACGTGTACAGCGACGAGTACGCCATCTTCACCGCGGGGACCGTGCTGGACTGGGACGTCCAGTCCCAGATGGGCGACGGGCTGGCCTCGTGCGTGCAGCGCTTCGACCGCCGCGACGAGGAGCGCAGCCGCGCGATCGTGCTCGCCTCGGACAACGAGCCGATCGGCTCGGGGATCTTCGCCGTTCCGGAGGCGGCCGACTACGCCCGCGAGGAGGAGGTCGTGGTGCACGGCATCGCCGCGCCGAAGACCGCCGAGCGGCCGGCGGCGGTCGAGCAGTTCGCCGCGGCGACCGCCGCGACCGGTGGCACCTTCGCCCTGCTCGGGGAGGACGGCAGCACGCGTGCCGTCGTCGACGCGATCGCCGCGCTGGACGCCAAGCCGGTCCGCCGACCGCCCCTGGTGCAGGTCCTGGATCGGCCGCGGCTGGGAACCGTGCTGGCCGGGACCGGAGTCGGCGGCCTGGCCCTCGTCTGGGCGGTCCAGGGCGTGCTCGCGGTGCGCGACCGCCGTCGGGGCCTGAACGAGGAGGGATCCCGATGAGGACGACCACCGCCCTCGTGACTGCCCGCAGGGTGGGCATCGTGCTGCTCTTCGTGGTGGTCCTGCTGCGTCCCGGCTTCGGCCGCGCCGAGGTGCCGACCCAGCTGGCCGATCTCGACGTCGTCGTGGTCGTCGACCGGACCCGCTCCATGGCGGCGCTCGACCACGACGGGCACCAGCCCCGGATCACCGGCGCCCAGGCCGACCTCGACGCGCTCGCCGAGGCGCTGCCCGGGGCGCGCTTCGGCATGCTCGCCTTCGGCACGGACGCCCGGGTGGTGCTGCCGCTCACGTCCGACACGGCCGCCTTCGGGGCCGCCGTCGAGACGCTCTACCTGGAAGGGCCCCGGGACGGCGTCGGGTCGCGAGCCGACCGCCCCGTCCCCGAGCTCGGCGAGCTGCTCGAGCGCGCCGCGGAGAAGGACCCGCAGCGGCGGCGGGTCGTCGTCTACGTCGGCGACGGCGAGGACACGACCGACGAGGGCACGGACGCGTCGTACGAGGACGTCGCCGACCTCGTCGCCGGTGGCGTCGTGCTCGGCTACGGCACCACCGAGGGCGCCCCGATGCCCGAGGACGAGCTCGACGCGTCCGCGGGCTACGTCCAGGACCCCGAGACGGGCGACACCGCGGTGTCGAAGGCCGATCTCGACAACCTCCGCACGGTCGCCGACGAGCTCGGCGTGCCGTTCCGGCACCGCACCGCTCCTGGGGGCATGTCCGGGATCGCGGAGTCCTTCGCGGCGTCGTACTCCGACGGTGCCGGCGGTCACCGTCGGCCCGCCGAGCACGACCTGACCTGGCTGGCCGGCCTGCTGCTGCTCGCCCTGCTGCTGCTCGAGCTGCGCACCGGCTGGCGCGCGGTGTGGACCTCCCGGCACGTCCTCGCTCCCGCGCCCGCGGCCGACCGCCGCAAGGAGGTCGTGCGATGAGCACCCGGCCGGACCGCCCGGCGAACCCCCGGCGCCGGCTGCGCGCGGTCCTCCTCCTGGCCGGTCTGCTGCCGGCGCTGCTGGTGGCGGCCTACGCCCTGAAGGTGGTCCTGATGCTGCAGGCCAACGCCTCGGGCCGCGACGCGTTCGAGCGCGGCGACGCCGACGCCGCGGCCGCCGACTTCGCCGGGACCCGGCGGTGGAACTGGCTCGAGCCGTGGGTGGCGCCCTTCGACGAGGGCACGGCCGACCACGCCCGCGGCAGGTACGACGGCGCGATCGCGGCGTACGGCGTCGCTCTGGAGGACGTGCCGTCCCGCGAGGAGTGCACGGTCCGGATCAACCTCGCGCTCGCGCACGAGGCGGTGGGCGACGCGGCGCTGGAGGCCGGCGCGGCGGAGGACGCGGCCGCGTCCTTCCAGGCCGGCATCGACGCGCTCGCCGCCGGCGACTGCCCACGGGCGTCGGGGCGCGGCGACGACCAGACGGCGGACGCGCGGGCGGTCGACGAGCGGCTGCGCCAGAAGCTCCAGCAGAGCCAGCCCCCGCCGGAGCAGCCGCAGCAGCAGCCGCCCCCCGAGCAGGAGCCCGACCCCCAGGACCCCGGGGAGTCCGGCGAGTCGGACCCGCGCCGCGACCGGCTCCAGGAGCAGAACGAACGCGGTCTCGAGCAGCGCCACGAGGACCAGGGACTGTACGAGGACGAGGACTACACCAAGCCCGACACCTGGTGACCGCGCGCGGGCCCCGTCAGCGCGACCGCCGTCCGCGCAGCCGGACCTGCGGCAGCAGCGCGCGCGGCGAGCGGTGGCGCAGCACGCCCCACCACACGCCCGCGCCGTAGGCCAGGTCGTCGAGGCGTCGCGCGAGAAGGTAGCGCCCCGGGTCCAGGCGCGGTCGGGTCCGCGTGCGGTCGGCCCAGGCCTCGGCGAGCGCGGCGACGACCAGCGCACGCCGGCCCCGAGCCGAGTGCAGTGCCCAGACCGCCGCGATCGGCCAGTGGTGCCGGGTGAGGGCGGCGGCGGACTGCCACGCCGTCGCCACCGCGCCCTCGAGAGCGAGGGTGCCCGCGGTGAGCGTCGGATGCGCGGAGCCGCCGAGGCGTCGCCGGCCGGCGAGCGTCGCGTGGGCGACGACCGCGGCCGCGACCGGACCCGACCACCGTCGCTGAGCGAGCAGCGAGACAGCCAGGACGGCGCTCGGGACGGTCAGGACCACCGGCGCCACCGCGGAGGCGTGACGGGCCGCCAGAGGCGCCGCGGACGTCCCGTAGAACGCCTTGCGGGTCAACCACGGGAGGAGCCGGGTGCGGTGGTCGTGGCGCACCCGCGCCGCGGGCTCGTACCGGACGAGCCAGCCGGCGCCGAGCAGCCGCCACACGAGGTCCACGTCCTCCCCCGCGCGCATGGTCTCGGCGAACCCGCCCACCTCGTCCAGTGCCCCGCGCCGGACCAGCAGGAAGGCGCTGGGGACGTAGGCGACCCGGCCGTGCACGCGCACGAGGTCGGGGGTCGGGCCGAGGTCGAGCGAGGAGCGGGCCTGCTCGTAGCGGTCGATCCAGGTGTCTCCCGCCTCCGGCTCGCCCCCCAGCACCCGCGGCGCCACGACGGCGACCGCGGGGTCGTCGAGGTGCCGGCGCAGGACGCCCAGCCATCCCGCCTCCGGGCACACGTCGGAGTCGCAGAAGGCGACGTACGGCGTGCGGGCCGACCGCATGCCGGTGTTGCGGGCGGCCGCGGGACCGCGGTTGACCGGGTGTCGGACGAGCCGCGCGCCGTGCCGGCGCGCGACCTCCGCGAGCGCCGCGGGCTCGCGGGACCCGTCGTCCACCACGACCACCGGAAGGTGGGACGGCAGCGCCGCGAGCAGGCGGTCCACCGAGGTGGCGCGATCGCGCGCGGGCACCACGACCGTCACGTCGTCGACGTCGGCCTCGGCCGGCGCCGGGCCGGGCCACCAGGGGACGGCGAGGCCGCGGTCGAGCAGCAGCCGGGCGACCCGGTGCGCCGTGGGGTCGGCGCCGACCGCGCGGGGCGCGCCCGCCAGCACCTCCCGTGCGGCCGGCGCGAGCCGCACGACGCGGCCGTCCGCGACGAGCTGGGCGCCACCGTCGCAGACGCGGACCCGCTCGGCGAGGGCGAAGCCGAAGCCGTCCGGAAGACAGGACCCCATCGCGGACTCACGCTCCGTCCCGCAGGGTCAGCCGTCCGTGGGGGCCGACCTCCAGTGACGACAGCTCGGCGACCAGCCGCTCGACCATCTCGCCGAGGATCCTTCGCCCGGCGCCGGCGGTGGCGGTGGTCGGGTCGCCGAGCACCCCGGAGGGCGAGACGGCCCGCACGCCCTCGGCGCGCAGCCGCGGCATCAGGGTGGCGACCGGAGCGGTGCAGCCGGGCACCAACCGCTCCTGGGCGACGCCGTCCGGCGCCAGCGCGAGGAGCAGCGAGGTCTCGGCGCGGCCGGCGTGCGCGTCCGCACCCCGCGCGCGACAGCTCGTCCAGGCCACGGCGCGCCCCTCACCCCGCAGCTGCACGACCGCGGAGACGAGTGAGTCGACGTTGCCGCCGTGTCCGTTGACGAGCACCACGCCCCCGGCCCAGCGGGTCGCCGAGCGGACCAGCTCGACGAGCAGCAGGTGCAGGGCCTCGTGGCCGATCGAGATGGTCCCGGGGAAGTCCTCGTGCTCCCCGCTCGCGCCGTACGGCACGGTCGGCGCGACGAGGAACCCGGAGCCGTCGCCGGCCAGTCGCGCCGCGGCGCGGCGGGTCACCTGGGTCGCGATCAGCGCATCGGTGCCCAGGCCGAGCGCGGGCCCGTGCTGCTCCAGCGAGCCGACCGGGACCAGCACGACGCCGGCGTCGACCTCGGGCCACCGCATGCTCGCGAGGAGCGTCATCGTCGGACCGATCAGCCCAGGGAGCCGCCGGGCACGAGCGGGCTCTCGTCGCAGGGGCTCGCCCGCCGGGTGGGTGCGAGGACGAGGGGCACCGGCGCGTTCCGCACGGCACCGCGGTGGGAGTGGTCCTGGGAGCTTCCGGGCCGGGTGCGCTCCCCCGCGACGGCGGCCGCGGCGTTGCCCTTGACGCACTCGGGGTCGGGCCCGTCCAGCGGCAGGCCGGTGAAGAACTTCGCCGCCATGCAGCCGCCGCGGCAGGAGTCGAAGGCGGAGCACGACGTGCACGCACCCCCCGTCTGGGGGCTGCGCAGGTCCTCGAACAGGGCGGAGTGCTTCCAGACCCGGTCGAAGCCGCCGGGCGAGCGCACGTTGCCCGCGAGGAACTGGTCGTGGATGGCGAACGGGCAGGCGTAGACGTCGCCGACCGGGTCGACCAGGCACACCACGCGGCCCGCGCCGCACAGGTTGAGCCCGGGGAGGGCCTCGCCGAAGGCGGACAGGTGGAAGAACGAGTCGCCGGTGAGCACCCGGTCGCCGTTCGCGACCAGCCAGTCGTAGAGCTGCCGCTGCTGCTCGGGCAGCGGGTGCAGCTCGTCCCACACGTCCGCGCCCCGGCCGGACGGGCGCAGCCGGGTGAGCCGCAGCTGCGCGCCGTAGCGGTCCGCGATCGCCTTGAACTCGTCCAGCTGGTCGATGTTGTGCCGCGTGCAGACCACCGAGAGCTTGAAGTCGCTCATGCCGGCGGTCTGGAGGTTGGCCATCGCCCGCAGAGCCGCGTCGTAGGTGCCGGCGCCGCGGACGTGGTCGTTCACCTCCGCCGTCGCGCCGTCGAGCGAGATCTGCACGTCGACGTAGTCGGTCGCCGCGAGCCGGGCAGCGCGCTCCGGCGTGATCCGGAACCCGTTGGTGGAGAACTTCACGCCCACGTGGTGCTCGACCGCGTAGTCCAGGAGCTCCCAGAAGTCGCCGCGGACCGTCGGCTCGCCGCCGCCGATGTTGACGTAGAAGATCTGCATCCTCTCGAACTCGTCGATCAGCGCCTTGCACTCGTCGGTCGACAGCTCGCGCGGGTCGCGGCGCCCCGAGGACGAGAGGCAGTGGACGCAGGCGAGGTTGCACGCGTAGGTGAGCTCCCAGGTCAGGCAGATGGGCGCGTCCAGTCCGAGCTCGAACTGCTCGGTGAGCGGAGCGACCGCGGGCCGGGTGGGGGTGAGGGTCATCGGACTTGCTCCTCGATCAGGCCGCCCTCGGCGAGGTTGCCGAGGGCGCGCAGGTAGGCGGGGTGCTCGGCGTCGGGGACGGCGGCCCCGGCCAGGGCCTCCCGGACGGAGGCGGCGCCCTCGAGCCGTCGTACGACGTCCACCAGCGCCGGCGTCTTGAGGAAGCTGAGCCGCCGGGTGTGGAAGTCGTAGGCGAGGGCGCCGAACGGCTCGGGGCGCAGCGCCACCGAGCCGCTCAGGCGCCAGGCCCCGTCAGGGGTGACGGGAGGGGTGGGCATCAGTAGACGCCGCACATGCCGTCGATCGAGACGTCCTCGACCAGCGCCTCCTCGACGAGCGGGAGCTCCGTCGCGGACGTGTCGAGCGGGGTGTTCTCGGGGTTCATCTCTGCCTCCTGGGGCGGTCCGGTGAGCGGTCGCGGGCCGGTTCCCCGGCCCGCCTCGAACGCTACGAACGTGCCGGGCCCCGGCGCACCCGTCGCGGTGACGGCCCGCCCTGCCGGAACGGGCAGGTGCGGTCCTGCCCCACCGGCGCGTTTCCGGATCCTCGCCTGTCGTGACCCAGGTCACCCTGCCTAGCGTCGCCGGACGTCAGCACCCCACCGTCCGGAGGTACCCAGCGATGCAAGTCGACGAGCTGCTCAAGCCGTTCCCGATCAAGGAGTTCCACCCCTTCCCGCGCGCCCTGATGGGCCCGGGAGCCCACGAGATGATCGGTCCGGAGGCCCTCAAGATGGGCTTCCGCAAGACCCTGGTCATGACGTCCGGCCTGCGCGGCACCGACATCGTGCACAAGATCGTGGAGTCCATGAAGTACCACGGCCTCGAGGTCGTCGTGTACGACAAGGTCGAGTCCAACCCCAAGGACTACAACGTCATGGACTCGGTCAAGCTCTACCAGGAGAACGAGTGCGACTCGTTCGTCTCCATCGGTGGTGGGTCCTCCCACGACGCCTGCAAGGGCGCGCGCGTCTCGGTCGCCCACGACGGCCGCAACGTGAACGAGTTCGAGGGCTTCAACATGTCCGAGAACCCGAAGAACCCGCCGCACATCGCCGTCTCCACCACCGCCGGCACCGGTTCGGAGACCTCGTGGGCCTATGTCATCACCGACACGACGACCGACCCGGACAACCCGCACAAGTACGTCGCCTTCGACGACGCGAGCGTCGCCAGCCTCGCGATCGACGACCCCGTCCTCTACTACGACTGCCCGGTCGACTACACGGCCCAGTGCGGCTTCGACGTGCTCGCCCACGCCTCGGAGCCCTATGTCTCGCGCCTCAACTTCGAGCCGTCGCTGGGCAACGCCATCCGCGCCATCAAGCTCACCGCGGAGAACCTGCGCGAGGCCGTCTGGAACGGCCAGGACCTCAAGGGCCGCGAGGGCATGATGTACGCCCAGTACATCGCCGCCCAGGCCTTCAACTCCGGCGGCCTCGGCATCATCCACTCGATCTCGCACGCCGTGTCCGCCTTCTACGACACCCACCACGGCCTCAACAACGCGATCGCGCTGCCGCGGGTGTGGGCGTTCAACATGCCGACCCAGTACAAGCGCTTCGCCGACATCGCGCAGGCGATGGGCGTCGACATCGGCGGCATGACGACGGTCCAGGCCGCCGACGCCGCCCTCGCCGCCGCGGTCCGCCTGCTGCGCGACGTGGGCATCACCGAGCGCTTCGTGGACGTCACCAAGGACACCTACTCGAAGAACCGGCTCGGCCAGGGACCGACGACCTTCTACCAGAACGCCCCCACGATCCTGGGCGACGCCGCGGACGTCGACCGGATCACCAACCACGTGCTCGGTGACGCCTGCACGCCGGGCAACGCCAAGGAGTGCACCTTCGAGACCGTGCGTCCCGTCGTGGAGCACTGCATGACCGGCGACCTGGACGACCTCCTGACCTGACGGCCCGGATCAGCAGACCGTCCTGTCGCCCCGGTGCGCCGGCCCCTCCCCCTCCGGCCGGCGCACCGGAACCCCAGACCCCTACCGCCGAGGAGCACACGACCGTGACCACACCCGCCTTCGACTTCGCCGACGTCGCCGACACCCGGGCCCGCTTCGCCGAGCACGGCTATCTCGCCGACGACCAGCTGGCCACGACCGTGTTCCTCCAGTCCCGCCTCGACAAGCCGGTCCTGCTCGAGGGCCCGGCGGGAGTCGGCAAGACCCAGCTCGCGCTCAGCCTCGCCCGGGCCACGGGCCGGCGCCTCCTACGCCTGCAGTGCTACGAGGGGCAGGACGAGACCAAGGCGCTCTACGAGTGGGACTACGGCAAGCAGCTGCTCTACACCCAGATCCTGCGCGAGAAGATCGGCCAGGTCGTGGCCGACGCCACGGACCTCACCGACGCCGTCGAGCAGATCGCCAAGCAGGACGCGGTGTTCTTCTCCGAGCGCTTCCTGACTCCCCGGCCGCTGCTCGAGGCGATCGACTCCGAGGAGCCCGTGGTGCTCCTCATCGACGAGGTCGACCGGGCCGACGAGGCCTTGGAGGCCGTCCTCCTGGAGCTGCTGGGCGAGTACCAGATCTCGATCCCCGAGGTCGGCACGATCCGGGCCAAGCACGCGCCGTACGTCGTCCTCACCTCGAACAACACGCGCGACCTCTCCGCGGCCCTCAAGCGGCGGTGCCTGCACCTCTTCCTCGACTACCCGGACCCCGAGCGCGAGCTCGAGATCATCCGCTCCAAGGAGACCGGGCTCTCCGACGAGCTCGCCGGCCGGCTCGTCGACATCGTGCGCGGGCTCCGGGAGCTCGACCTCCGCAAGGCGCCGAGCATCTCCGAGACCGTCGACTGGGCGCGGACCCTCGCGGTCCTCGGCGTCCAGGAGCTCACGGCCGACGTCCTCGCCGCGACGCTCAACGTCGTCGTCAAGTACGAGCGTGACCTGCGCCTGTCCCGCAACGCGCTTCCCCGCCTGGTCGACCCCAACGCCGAGGTCCCGGCGTCGCTCCACGGGCACGGACACGGACACGGGCACGACCACGGGCACGACCACGGGCACGACCACGGGCACGCGCACGACGACGACGAGGGCCGGCGCCGGCGGGCCGCGAAGGACCGGCCGGGTCGTCACGACGACGAGTACTACGGCGGCAAGGGCAGCCCGCTCGGCACGCGGGAGGTCAGCACCGGCCAGGGCGCGCGGTCCTTCTCGGCCCGCAAGCGTCCGGTCTGAGGAGGAAGGTCGTGGAGGGCGCCGTCCACCGCTTCGTCCGCCTGCTCCGGCTGCACGGGGTGCGGATCAGCACCGCCGAGCTGATCGACAGCCTGCACGCGGCCCGTCAGCCCGGGGTGCTCGAGGACCGGGCGCTGCTGCGGGCGGCGCTGCGGGTCAGCCTGGTCAAGGACCGACGCGACCTCGCCGCCTTCGACCGGGTCTTCGACCGCTTCTTCGGGCTGCGGCCGGTGGTGCCGCAGGACGTGGGCCACGGCCACGGACATGCGCACGACGATCTCTCCGACGAGGGTGCGCTCACCGACTTCACGCTCTCCGAGCAGCCCGGCGACGTTCCGGAGGACGGGCACTCGCACGGCAAGCCGGACGACATCCGCGAGTTCTTCAAGCCCGAGGACATGGCGCAGCAGTACAACCTCCACCAGGAGGCCAACAAGATCGACATCGCCTCCCTCACCGACGAGATCGTGCTGTCCGACGACACCGCCCTCGACCCCTCGCAGGCCGCGCGGGTCCAGCTGACGGTGAGCCGGATGCACAACCCCGGCAACCCGGCGGACCTGGTGCGTGCGACCGGCATGCAGCTCGACTCCGAGCTCTCCGTGCAGCAGGAGCTGGCGCTGCTGAGCTGGCTGGACGAGCGGCTCCCCGACGGCGCCGAGGACGACGAGGAGGGCGCGGCGTCGCTGGCCGCGCTGCGCGCCGCTCTCGCCCCGTGGCTCGACCGGCTGCCCGAGCGCATCCGCGACCACCTCGAGCAGCTGATGGCCCTGGAACGGGAGATCGAGAGCCGCGAGGTCGCGCAGGCACGCGCCGAGACCGTCGACGAGCACGAGCGGGCCGAGCTCGAGGACGCGCTGCGCCGGCTTCTGCGCTCCCTGCATGGCGCGCCCCGTCCGCGTCGACGGGCAGCGGCGCACGGGGTCGTCGACGGGCGCCGCACCATGCGCAGCAACATGAAGTACGACGGCGTGCCCTTCCGTCCCGTGACCGTCAGCAAGCTCGAGGACCGACCGCGGCTCGTCGTGCTCTGCGACGTCTCGCTGTCGGTGCGCTCCACCGCACGGTTCACCCTGCACCTCGTGCACAGCCTGCAGGCGCTGGCCTCCAGTGTGCGGTCCTTCGCCTTCGTCCGGGATCTCGTGGAGATCACCGACCTCTTCGCCGAGCACCGGATCGAGGACGCGCTCGCACTGGTGATGGCGGGGCTTCCCGCGGGCGGGGTGCTCGACGTCGACGCGGACTCCGACCACGGCGCGGCGTTCGCCGAGTTCCTGGAGCGGCACGGCTCGGCGGTGAACCGCCGTACGACGGTGGTCGTGCTCGGCGACGGTCGCAACAACGGCCGCGACCCGGGCCTGCGGGCGTTCGAGGAGATCGCCCGCCGGGCGCGGACGACGATCTGGCTCACGCCGGAGCCGCGGTACTCCTGGGGCCTGGGCAGCTGCGACCTGCCGCTGTACGCCGAGCACTGCGACCGCGTGGAGGTCGTCCGCAACCTGCGCGGCCTGGACCGGGTTGCGGCGCCCGCACAGGTCGGGCGATGACCGCCGGCCCCCAGACCGTGCCGATCCGGCCGCTCGCCTCCCCTGCGGGTGGCGTCTACCGTGACGCCCTCGTCGAGGTCCGCGCCCAGTCCGGACCGACCCCGCGCCGCGACCTGCAGACCGTCCGGACCCCGCACTTCGACCTGACCCCCGCGGGCCACCGGGTCTCGGTGGTGCACCGCGTGGACCCCGAGCGCATCGACGACGACCTCTCGGGGATCCTGGCCGACGAGCTCTTCCAGCCCGGGTGGCTGCGCGGGGGCGAGCTCTTCGAGCACCTGTTCACCGGGGTCGTGCTCAGCTCGCATCCCGACCCGCTGGTCGCCTGGGAGGGCTTCTACCGCAACACCCTCGCGCGGGTCGCCGTCTCCACGGGCGGCGCCCCGGCAGCGGCCGCCGGGCACGGGACGATCGCCGGGTACGCGCCCGTCTACGCCCACGTCGAGCGGCTCCTCCTGCCCGGATCCGTCCTGGAGCTGGGCTCCTGCTTCGGGTTCCTGTCCCTTCGCCTCGCGGAGGCGGGGCGTGACGTCACCGCCTCGGACATCTCGACGGGCACGGTCGACCTGCTCTCCGCCGTCGCTCCGCGCCTCGGCGTCGACCTCGCCACCCGCGTCGACGACGCGGCGCGGGTGCACCTGCCCGACGACAGCGTCGACAACGTCCTCGCCATCCACCTGCTCGAGCACCTCGAGCCACGCCACGGAGCCCGCGTCCTGGCCGAGGCGATCCGGCTGGCCCGGCGCCGGGTCGTCGTCGCCGTACCGCTGGAGGACGAGGCCGACGCCACGTGGGGCCACGTGCGCACGATCTCGCTCGCGGACCTCGCCGCCTGGGGGGCGGCGACCGGCCTGCCGCACCAGGTCACCGAGCACCACGGCGGGTGGCTCGTGATGGACGTGGCTCCCCAGACCCCAGGCGCCCGACGCCTGCGGAACCCCACCACCCCTGCCCACCCGGAGGAACCATGACCGACACCGCTCCCACACCAGCCCTGCCCGCCACCGCACCCGCGGCCCCCGAGTGGGGCGACCCGTTCCCGCTCGGCCTGGCCAGCTTCGGCATCTCCGCACTCGTGCTCGCCAGCGTGATGTCGGGGATGATCGACGCCGCGGCGACGCCGGCGGTGCTCTCGCTCGCCCTCGCGCTCGGCTTCCTCACCGAGCTGGTCGCGGGCGTCATCCACTTCCGCCGCGGCGAGACGTTCCCCGGCCTCGTGTTCACCGCGTACGCCGGGTTCTGGCTCAGCTACGCCCTGCTGGTGCAGTTCTACGGGCCGATGGTGACCGCCGACGGGGCCGCCATCACCGGCATGTTCCTGCTCGCCTGGGCCCTGTTCTCGACGTACCTGCTGCTCGCGGCACTGCGCACCAACACCACCACGGTGGCCATCTTCGTGCTGCTGTCCGCCGTCTTCTACCTGGCCGCCCTCGGCTCGTTCACCGAGAGCACCGGCCTCGGCGAGCTGGCGGGCTACGTCCTCGTCGTCGACGCCGTGCTCGCCCTGTACGCCTCGGCCGCGGTCATCGTGAACACCACGTGGGAGCGTCCCCTCCTGCCGCTGCCCTGAGCGGTACGGCGGGTGGACCGGTCCCGGGCGGGCCGGTCCACCTGCCGCGGGCCGCTGCGCGCGGGCGGTCAGATGAAGCCCATCTTCGACGCCTCGTACACCGCCTCCGCCCTTCGCGTCACTCCGAGCTTGCGGAGGATGTTCCCGACATGGAACTTCGCGGTGGTCTCCGAGATGTACAGGCGCCTCCCGATGTCGCGGTTGGACAGTCCGCGGGCGAGCAGGCCGAGGACCTCGCACTCACGGGGCGTCAGCTTCTTGTCATCGCCCGCCGGCGGGGCCTTGAGGCCCCGGATTATGGCCGCCGCCGAGCGCGCGTCGAAGGCGCTCTCGCCGCGGGCGACGTCCCGGATCGCCCGCACCAGGCCGGTCATGTCGACGTCCTTGACGACATAGCCCCGGGCACCCGCCTGGACCGCGCGGAGCACGAGCTGCTCGTCGAGGAACGTGGTGAGGACGAGCACCGCGAGCTGCGGATGCTGCGCGGCCAGCTCCTCGCACAGCTCGAGCCCCTCGGTGTCGGAGGAGGTGGAGAGCTTGAGGTCCAGCAGGACGACCGCCGGTCGGGCCCGGCCGATGACGGCCAGCGCCTCGGCCGCGGTCGACGCCTCTCCCACGACGCGGAGATCGCGCTCCCGCTCGAGGATCGAGCGCAGGCCCTGCCGCACGATGGCGTGGTCGTCGACGAGCATGATGTCGACGGTCGCGGTCGCCGTGCCGGGCGCGGCGAGGGGGGTCAGTGCTGCCATGACGGGCTCCGTTCCGGCCCGGCACCGACCAGGCCTGCGATGATCCCCGGACGCTGGGCGTGCAGGGGAAGGGGGATCCGCATCTCCACCCGGACGCCGCCGATGCGGGCGCGCCGGAAGGCGACCGAGCCACCGAGCTCGGCGATGCGGCACTCGATGTTGGCCAGGCCCCGGTGGCGCCCGTCCACGGCCGGTCCGCGCTCCAGGCGCAGGCGCCGGGCGAGGACCGCGGGATCGCCGGTCCCGTCGTCGGCGACGGCCACGTAGAGCTCGTCGGACCGGTAGCGCAGCCGGATGGCAGCGCGCGTCGCCTCGGCATGGGTGGCGACGTTGAAGAGCGCCTCGCCGACCGCGCGGGCGATCTCGTGGTCCGCGTCGGCGGTCAGCTCCTGGGCGTCCCCCTCGACGCGCACGGTCACCGCGAGGTGCGGCCGGTGGTGCTCGGCCACCTCCTGCAGGAGCTCCGGCAGCGAGCGCACGACGTCGCGATGGGGCTGATGGAGGGCGTAGATCGCGCGCCGCAGCTGGTCGACGGCCTGGGCGCTCAGGTCCTTGGCGGTGGTCAGCCGGTCCTCGATGTCCGCGTGTCCCCTCTCCGCGGCGAGCCCCCGCGCGAGCTCGACGGCCATGCCCGCCGAGAGCACGTACTGGGTGACGCTGTCGTGCAGCTCGCGGGCGATGCGGTGGCGCTCGTGGTCGAGCAGCTCGCGCTGGTGGGCGACGAGCAGCCGCTCCTCGGCCTGGCGCAGCTCCCGGGTGCGCTCGGCGAGGTCGCGCGCCTGGGCCGCCGTCTCGTCGTACAGGCGCTGGGCGCGGCGGTGGAGGGCCAACCCGGCCTGGTACTGCTCGGAGGTGTGAAGGGCCACGGCGGCCTCGTTGGCCAGGATCCGCAGCACGGACAGGTCGCCCGGCTCCGGCTCGTCCTCGAGGCCGTGCAGCCCGACGAGGCTCCCGATCCGGTCGCCGGCCAGTGTCATCGGCACCCGGACCCAGCGGTCGTCGCGCGGCGTGCGCGTCGCGTGCCCGGCCCGGATCGCACCCAGCTCGCGGCGTACCTCCGACGGCAGGTCGGCCTCGTCGTCGACGAGGTCGCCCCGGGCACCGTCGATGACGAGGAAGCGGGGACGCGCTCCGGGCAGCTGGCCGTCGGCGAGGCCGAGGATCAACCACGCCGCGGAAAGGTGCTCGGCACCGGCGCGCGCGACCTGCTCGAGCAGCCCGCGGGGACCCTCGATGGTCCGCACCAGCCCGCGCGAGATGGAGTCCATCGCCCGCACGGCCCGCTGCATGCGCTCGTCCGAGCGGACGTAGGCGCGGTAGTAGGAGCCCTTGCCCGACCGGACTCCCGTCAGCGCGGCCAGCGTGGCGTGGTCGAGCTGGTCGGTCACGGCCCGCTCACAGGGCCTCGAGGAAGAGCTTCTCCACGTCGCCGAGGGTGGCGGCACGCGGGTTGGTCGTCAGGCAGGCGTCGTCGAGGGTGGTGTCCGCGAGCCGCGGGATGTCCGCCTCGGTGACACCGAGGTCGCGCAGCCCGCGCGGCACGCCGACGTCGTCGGCCAGCCGGCGCACATGGTCGGCCAGCAGCTCCGCCGCCTCGACACCCGGGACGCCGACCACGTCCAGACCGGCGGCCGCGGCGAGCGCCACGAAGCGCTCCGGGGTGGCCCGGGCGTTGTAGCGGATCACGTGCGGGAGCAGCACCCCGTTGACGACGCCGTGGGGTGCGTCGAGCAGGCCGCCGACCTGATGGCTCATCGCATGGGTCGCCCCGAGGATCGCGTTGGAGAAGGCCAGACCCGCCTGCAGGCTCGCCTGGGCCATCTTGCGGCGGTGCTCGCCCTCCGTCGGGTCGAGGATCGTCGAGCGCAGGTGGCCACAGACCAGGCCGACCGCGTTGAGCGCATGGGTGTCGGCGAGCGGGTTGTGCGCCAGGGAGACGAACGCCTCGATGCCGTGGGTCAACGCGTCCAGGCCGGTGGCGGCGTTCAGCAGCTCGGGCATGGTGACGAGCAGCCGCGGATCGGTGATCGAGATGTCCGGCACGAGGGCGCGCCCCATGATGGTGACCTTCACCGAGCGCGTCGTGTCCGTCACGATGCAGAACTGGCTGACGTCCGCACCGGTGCCCGACGTGCTCGGGATGATCAGCAGCGGCGGGATCGGCTGGGTCATCCGGTCCACGCCGCGGTAGTCGAGGATGTCGCCGCCGTTGCCCGACAGGACCGCCACGCCCTTGGCTGCGTCGGCGCAGGAGCCGCCACCGATTCCGATGATGACGTCGCAGTCCCACTCCAGGTAGTGCGCGAAGGCGGCCCGGACCTCGTGGTCGCGGGGGTTCGGCGTGACCTGCGACCAGACGACCGGCCGCAGGCCGACCTCGCGCAGGTGGCCGAGCAGCTCGTCGACCCAGCCCGCCTCGATGATGCCCGGGTCGGTGACGACGAGCGGGCGGCGAGCACCGAGCCGCGCCGCCGCGAAGCCGGCCTCGCTGAGCGAGCCGATGCCGAACACCACCTCGGGAGCGTGGAACTTCACCAGCCCGGTCGGCTCCTGGTCGGAGCAGACGGGCGGCCGGGTGCGGACCGGGGCTGCCGTGAGCGTCATGGAGATCCCTTCGCCACTGTGACTGCCACCACACTGCACGTCCGACGTTGCATCGAGGTTGGCTCGGCACCTGCCCGAACGGACAGGTACGACGGGCTCGGGCTCAGCCGAAGCCGCCGTCCGCGGCGACGACCGCGCCGTTGAGCGAGCGGCCGGCGTCGGAGCAGCACAGGGCCACCACCTCCGCGAGCTCGGCGGGGTCGAGCAGGTCCCGCAGGAGCTGGTTGCCCGCGAGATCCGCGGGTGCGACGCCGTACAGCTCGGCGGTCGCGTCGAGCATCGCCGTCCGGGTGCCGCCCGGGGCCACGGCGCAGGCGGTGACTCCGGTGCCGACGAGATCGGCCGCCAGGCCCCGCACCAGCCCGACGACGGCGTGCTTCGCCGAACAGTAGGCGGTGAGGTGGAACAGGCCGCGCTGCCCGGCGGCCGACGCGATGGCGACGAAGCGGCACCGCGCGGGATCGGGTCCCGCCAGCATGGCCGGGACCGTGACCGCGGCGGTGTTCCAGACGCCCACCACGTCGACGTCGAGGAGGTCGCCGAGGCTGTCGTCCTCCCACAGCGGGCGACCGCCGGCCACGATGGCCGCCGCCGCGACCGCCACGTCCAGGCGCCCCCAGTCGGCGTGCGCCCGCGCGACGGCCGCCGCGAGCGCCCCGCGGTCGCGGACGTCGGCCGCGACCGTGACACCGCGGTCTCCGAGACGCTCGCCGATCTCCGCGAGCTGGGCCGGCCCGGCCAGCGGGTAGCCCGCCCCGGTGTCGGGCGCGACCCCCGCGCAGGAGTCGACGGCGACCACGCGGAGCCCGTCGGCGGCCAGACGCAGCGCGACGGCCGCGCCGATGCCACGCGCCGCGCCGGTGACCAGCGCGACCCGCTCCTCGCTCATCGCCGGCGCGACGCCCCCGCGGCGGCGTCCGCGCCGAGCGTCCGCAGGAAGCCGTCCGGCACCAGAACGTCGTCGCGGCCCAGCTCGTGGATCGAGCTCTTCCCCATGCCGAGCAGGGCGGAGTCGATGCCGCCGCGGATCACGTCCAGCACGTTCTCCACTCCGGCCTGGCCGTTCGCGCCCAGACCCCAGAGGTACGCGCGCCCGATCATCACGGCGCGCGCACCGAGGGCGACCGCCTTCACCACATCGCTGCCACGGCGGATACCACCATCCATGACCACCTCCACGTCGTCGCCGACCGCGTCCACGATGGAGGGGAGCACCCGGATCGGGGCGGGCGTCCCGTCGAGGTTGTTGCCGCCGTGGTTGGACACCGAGATCGCCGTCACCCCTGCGTCGCGTGCGGCCTTGGCATCGTCGACCCGGCAGACGCCCTTGAGCATGAAGGGGCCTCCCCACTCCTCGACCATCCAGGCGATGTCCGACCACGACGGCGGCGCCGTCCGGGCCCACTCCCCGTAGGCGCCGAAGAAGGTCGGCGCGTCGGCCTCCTGACCCGGGTCGACCAGGTTGGGGGTGGTGAGGTCGGGGAGCCTGCCGGACCGCGCGAAGTCGTAGAGCCAGCGGGGCCGACGCAGCACCTCGGGAGCGAAGCGCGCCATCGCCCTGAGGTCCAGCCGCTCCGGGATCGCCGGGCTGCCCCAGTCGCGGCCGTAGGAGAAGGACCAGTCGAGCGTGGCGATCATGCCGGTGCACCCGGCCGCCCGCGCCCGGTCGAAGCGTCGGGCGATCGCCGCGCGGTCTCCGAGCCAGTAGGACTGGAAGAACACCTGCGAACAGGCCTGGGTGACCTCCTCCACCGGCTTGCTCGCGAACGAGCTGAGCCCCATGGCGATCCCCCGGGCCGCCGCCGCGCGGGCGACGGCCACCTCGCCGTCGGGGTGCACCGCCTGGACGCCGGTCGGCGAGATCAGCACCGGCATCGAGACCTGCTGGCCCATCACCGTCGTGGCCAGGTCGCGCTGGGGCGCGTGCCCGGCGACCCGCGGTGCCAGCCCCAGCTCGGCGAAGGCCCGGGTGTTGTCGTCGTACGACGAGCCGCGCTCCGAACCGGCGAGCAGGGCGCTGTACACCGACGGAGGCAGCCGCCTCCGGGCCCGTCGCTGCGCCTCGGCCACCGTCTCCATCCACACCATCTCGGGTCCTCCTCGCATCGTCGATCCGGTGTCGACGACGCTAGGTCCCGTCCGGGACGGGCGACACTGCCCGATCGGAGGGGCGGCCTCCTACCGACGCAGGGCCCGGACCACGACCAGCAGGCCGAGCAGGGCCAGCAGCCCCAGCGCGGCCTGCTTGCCGTAGCTCTTGAGCAGCACCGGCAGCACGGCCGAGCCCAGGTCGAGCGCGTCGTCCTCGGCGACCCGCAACCCGGCGGGACGCGGGACCGGCTCCGGGGCGGGCGGTGCCGACGCCGGGCCGGCGTCCGGGTCGCCGGGCGGCCCGGCCACCGCGGCGGCCCCGGTCGGCTGGGAGGCGGGACCGGCGTCGGGATCGCCGCCCTCCGCCGCTGCCTGCCCGTCCCCGGCGAGCCGCTGCTCCAGGCACGAGACGAACTGCCCGAGCAGCTTGTCGGAGACGTCCTGCATGACGCCGCGCCCGAACTGCGCCGGCTTGCCGGTGATGGCCAGGTCGGTCACCACGTCCACCCGGGTGGCGCCGGGGCCGTCCGGCGCCATCGTCACGGTCACCGTCGCCCCGGCCGTGCCGTTGCCGCGCTTGTCGCGGCCCTTGGCGTCCACGACGAAGCGGTGCCCGGCCTCGTCGCGCTCGACGAAGCGGCCGGACCCGGCGTACACGAGCGCGATGGGGCCGAGCTTGACCTTGCAGGTCCCCTCGAAGGTCGGCGCACCGTCGTCGTCCTCGCCCACGGAGGTGACCTGGGCGCCCGGGAAGCACTCGGCGAGGGCGCCGATGTCCTGGAAGTGCGCCCAGGTCGCCTCGAGCGAGGTGGGGACGGTGAAGGAGTGGGAGAGATCCATCCCGCGCCTCAGCCCCGCCCCGCCGCCGCGAGGACCGCTCGCCGGGTGAGCACCCGCGCCAGGTGCCGCCGGTAGTCCGCGTCGCCGTTGAGGTCGCTCGGCGGGTGGGTCCCCTCCGCGGCCAGTGCCGCCGCGGCCGCGACACCCTCCTCCGTCGCGGGCTGGCCGGCCAGCATCTGCTCGACCGCGTGCGCCCGGACGGGCGTCGAGCCCATGTTGGTGAGCCCGACCCGGGCCTCGGCGATGGTGTCTCCCTCCAGGCGCACGGTCGCCGCGACCGCGACGATCGGCCACTGGTGGGCGATCCGGACGAACTTCTCGTACGCCGCCCCCCAGCCGGCGCGCTTCGGGATGCGGACCTCGACCAGCAGCTCGTCCTCGGCGACCGCGGTCTCGAAGAGGTCGACGAAGAAGTCCGCCGCCGGGATCTCCCGGGTGCCCCCCGGCCCCTGGACCACGAAGGTGGCGTCCAGCGCGAGCACCGGCGCCCCGAGGTCGCCCGCCGGGTCGGCATGGGCGAGCGCGCCGCCGAAGGTGCCCCGGTGGCGCACCTGGGCGTCGGCGAGGTGGGTGATCGCCTTGCTGACCAGGAGGGCGTGCTCGTGCACGAGCGGGTCGTCGCCGACGTCGTGGTGCGTGGTCATGGCGCCGATCACGAGGTGGTCGCCGCCGTCGCGCACGCCGCGCAGGCTCTCGATCCGGCCGAGGTCGATCACCCACTCCGGCGCGTTGAGCCGCATCCGGAGCACCGGGAGCAGGCTCTGCCCCCCGGCGATGACCTTGGCGTCGTCGCCGTGCTCGGCGAGAGCGGCCAGCGCCTCCTCGACCGAGGTCGGCGCGACGTACTCGAAGGCTGCGGGGATCACTGGACATCTCCTTCCGCGCGGTCGACGGTGCCGGACATGCCCGTCGAGGGATCGAAGTGCGGCGCGGCGGCGCCGGTGGTCTCGCCCCCGGAGCCCCCGCTGTTGATCGCGCGCCAGACCCGTTCGGGCGTGCAGGGCATCGCGACGTCGTGGACGCCGAAGGGCCGCAGCGCGTCGACGACGGCGTTGACGACCGCCGGGGTCGAGGCGATCGTCCCGGCCTCCCCCACGCCCTTGGTGCCCAGCGAGTTCGTGGTCGCGGGCGAGGTGGTGTGGTCGAGCTCGAAGCTGATCGTGTCGGCGGCCGTGGGCAGCAGGTAGTCGACGAACGAGCCGGTCACCAGGGTGCCGTTCTCGTCGTACACCGCCTCCTCCCACAGCGCCTGCGCGATGCCCTGGACCAGTCCGCCGTGCACCTGGCCGGACACGATGAGGGGGTTGATCACGTTGCCGATGTCGTCGCAGCAGGCGTACTTGCGCATCCGCACCTGCCCGGTCTCGGTGTCGACCTCGACCGCGCACAGATGCGTCCCGTGCGGGTAGTTGAAGTTCACCGGGTCGAAGGTCGCCTCGGAGTCGAGCGAGGGCTCCACCCCGTCGGGCAGGTTGTGCGCGGCGAAGACGGCGGTCGCGATCTCGGTGATCGCCATGCCGCTGTCGGTCCCCTTGACGGTGAACCGGCCGCCGCTGAACTCGAGGTCGTCGACGGAGGCCTCGAGCAGGTGCGCCGCGATCGGCCTGGCCTTCTCGATGACCTTGTCCGCGGCCCGCACCAGGGCCTCGCCGCCGACCACCAGGCTGCGGGAGCCATAGGTGTCCAGCCCCTTGTGGGAGATCTGGGTGTCGCCGTGCAGGACCTCGACGTCCTCGAACGGTACGCCGAGGCGGTCGGCGACGATCTGGCTGAACGCGGTCTCGTGCCCCTGGCCGTGGGCCGAGGCGCCGGTCACGACCTCCACCTTGCCGGTCGCCAGCATCCGCACCTCGGCGTGCTCCCACCCGCCGGCGCCGTAGTTCAGCGACCCGAGGACCCGGGAGGGGGCGAGCCCGCACATCTCCGTGAAGGTCGAGACGCCGATCCCGAGCTGGACCCGGTCCTTGCGGGCGCGGCGCTCGGCCTGCTCGGCGCGCAGGGCGTCGTACCCGAACATCTCCTTGGCCCGTGCCGTGGCGGCCTCGTAGTTGCCGGAGTCGTACTCGAGGCCGGCGACCGTGGTGAACGGGAACTCCTCGTGCTTGATCCAGTTCATCTCGCGGACCTCGAGCGGGTCCTTGCCGAGCTCGGCGGCGAGCTCGTCCATCAGCCGCTCGATGGCGAAGGTCGCCTCGGGCCGCCCCGCACCGCGGTAGGCGTCGGTCCAGGTCTTGTTCGTCAGGACGTTCGTGGTCTGGAACTGGTAGGCGGGGAACTTGTAGATCGCGTTGAACATGAACGCTCCGAGCACCGGCACCCCGCCGCCCACGATCGCCACATAGGCACCGAGATCGGCGAGCAGGTCGACCTTGAGGCCGGTGACGTGGCCGTCCTTGGTGGCCGCGAGGGTGAGCCGCTGCCACTGGTCGCGGCCGTGGTGGGCGGTGAGGAGCGACTCGCTGCGGGTCTCGGTGAACTTCACCGGCTTGCCCAGCCGGCGGGCCACCGCGAACGCGATCATCTCCTCCGGCGTCTGCTGCAGCTTGCCACCGAAGCCGCCCCCGACGTCGGGGGCGATCACCCGGATCTTGGACTCGGGTACGCCGGTCGTGGCCGCGATCGCGAAGCGCAGGATGTGTGGCACCTGCGTCGCCGACCACATCGTGATCTGCTCCCCGGTCGGGTCCACCACGACGCTGCGCGGCTCCATGAACGCGGGGATCAGCCGCTGCTGGCGGTACTCCCGCTCGATCACGATCCCGTTCGCGCGGGCTTCCGCGATGGCGGCCTCGACGTCCCCGCCGGTGCCGGCCTCCGCGGAGTCGAAGCGCCACACCGCGCTCACGTTCGTCCCGAGGTCCGGGTGCGCGAGCGCCCCGCCGGTCTCGTGGGCCGCCGCGGCCTCCTTGAGGTCCAGCGCCGCGGGCAGCTCGTCGTACTCGACCTCCACCAGCTCGGCCGCGTCGCGCGCCTCGGCGGCGCTGCGGGCGACGACGACCGCCACGGTCTCGCCGGCGAACGCGACCCGGTCGGTGGGCATCGGCAGGTGGGCGGGCGTGACCTGGTCGGTGACGACGGGCCAGGCGTTGATGCACGCCCCCTGGCTCTCGGCGAGGTCCGCCCCGGTGAGGACGGCGACCACGTTCGTGCTGGCCCTGGCGGCGCTGGTGTCGATGCTCGTGATCCGCGCGTGCGGGAAGGGGCTGCGCACCATCGCCAGGTGCAGCATGCCGGGCAGCGTGATGTTGTCGGTCCAGCGGGTGCGGCCGGTGATCAACCGCTGGTCCTCCTTGCGGCGCCGGTCGCGCCCGATCTCGCCGGCTGCGCCCTGGGTGGGCTCCTGGGTGGCGGTCATGCCGAAACCTCCTCGCCCGACGCGGTGCCCGCGGCGTGCTGCACGGCGCGGACGATGTTGTGGTAGCCGGTGCAGCGGCACAGGTTGCCCTCGAGGCCGAGGCGGATCGCCTCCTCCGACGGGCTCGGGTTCTCCGCCAGCAGGTCGACCGCCTGCATGATCATCCCCGGCGTACAGAAGCCGCACTGCAGCCCGTGACACTCGCGGAAGGCCTCCTGGACGGGATGCAGCCGGCCGTCCTCGCCGGCGAGGCCCTCGATGGTCGTCACCTCGGCGCCGTCGGCCTGCACGGCCAGCACATTGCAGGACTTCACGCTCCTGCCGTCGAGATGGACCGTGCACGCGCCGCAGTTGCTGGTGTCGCAGCCGACGACGGTGCCGGTCTTGCCGAGCCGCTCGCGCAGGTACTGCACGAGGAGCATCCGGGGTTCGACGTCGTCGGCCACCGCCTGGCCGTCGACGGTGAGGCTGATCCGGGTCATGACTCTCCCTTGAGCGTGGGGACCTGTGACCTGGCTCACGCTAGGCAGCGCGGGTTGGCCCGGGGTTGGCGAGGTGTGAGGTGTGGGGGCGCGAGGTGTGAGGAGTGGGGGCGCGAGGTGTGAGTTCGGGGCCGGCGGCGGGCGGTCGGCACGCGCGAGCGATGTCCCCGCCGACGCCTAGCCTGCGGACATGAACCGCACCGACCGGCTCTATGCGCTCGTCGAGGAGCTGCGCGCCGCCGGCCCGCGCGGCCGGACCGCGGCCCAGCTCGCCGCGCGCTTCGAGGTCAGCGTGCGCACGATCGAGCGCGACCTGAGCGCGATCGGACAGGCCGGCGTGCCGCTCGCGACGCGACAGGGCCGCACCGGCGGCTACAGCCTCGACCCGTCGATGACGCTGCCCCCGCTCAACTTCACCCCCCGCGAGGCGACGGCGGTCGCGGTGGCGCTGAGCAGCAGCAACCACGTCCTGTTCGCGCGGGATGCCCGGTCGGCGCTGCAGAAGATCGTCGCGGCCATGCCCGCCCCCGCGCTCACGGAGGCCCGGGCCGCGGCCGCCAAGGTGCGGCTCGTCGTACCCGTCGGCGCGACACCGGACGCCGACGTGGCCGAGACGATCTGGCGCGCGGTGCGCGAGGGGCACGTGCTGCGGATCGGGTACGTCGACGTGGACCGCGTCGAGTCGGAGCGCGAGATCGAGCCACAGCACGTCGTGATGGGCCCGCGCGGGTCGTATCTCACCGCGTGGTGCCGGCTGCGCGAGGACGACCGGGTCTTCCGGATGGACCGGATCACCCGTGCCGAGCGCACGCCCGCCCTCCCCCGCGGCCCGCGCCGGCCGATCGAGCCCGAGGTCCCCGGCCGGCAGATCGCCCGACCGGAGGCCGCGCTGCGTGCCGAGGACGTTCGCGCGAGGGCCGCGCAAACACCGACATAGGGCTGTCGCGAAGCGCTGCGAGCGTGGTCCTCGTACGCACCCGACACCTTCCAGGAGGAAGCACCATGACCACCACCCCGGCCACCCCGGCCACCCCGCCCGCCCCCGGCACCGTCGCCTGGTTCGAGATCGCGACCGACGACCCGAGTGCCGCCGAGAGGTTCTACGGCGGCCTGTTCGACTGGACGTTCGCCACCGACGAGGCCTCCGAGGCCGGCGGCCTCGACTACCGCCTCGTCACCGCGGCGGGCGCCGGCGCGCCCTCGGGCGGCATCTTCGGCACGGGCGGGCAGATGCCCGGTCACGCCGTGTTCTCGATCCTGGTGGCCGACGTCGCCGCCACCTGCGCGGCGGCCGAGCAGCTCGGCGGCACGGTGGTGAGCCAGCACCTCGAGGTCGGCCCGGGCGTGCCGACGTTCGCCTACCTGGAGGACCCGGCCGGCAACCGGTTCAGCGTCTTCGCGCCGCCCGCCGCCTGATCGGGCCCCGACGCGACGGATCCCCGCCCTCGCCGGTGGGCGGGGACGGGGATCCGGGCGGTCGAGCGAGGCGGTCAGCCCAGGTCGACGATGGCGGCCACCGGGCCGCCGCCCTCGGGGCCCTGGTGGGCGGCGGAGACCGACACGAAGACGGCGGGGTCGCCGGTCACCGCGGCGGTGACGCCGCCGACGCAGGACTTGATCTGGCGGTGCCAGTGCACGTCGGAGTCGTCGAGCATGGCGTTGCGGCGGCCGCGGACCTCACCGTTCTGCGACGCCTCGCACTTGAGGAAGACGTTGACCAGCCGGCCCTTCAGGTCGGAGTGGTGCGGGCGCTCGGGGAGGTCGAGGCCGGCGTCCTTGATGGCGTTCCAGATGCCGTCCTGGTCGAGGGCGTCGTTCATCACCGAGTGGCCGATCCGGTAGCGACCGCCCACGCCCTTCGCGTTGCCGACCACGACGATCTGCGCCTGGTCGAGCTCCACGCCCGAGGAGCAGGAGGCGACCGAGGAGTACAGGTCGCGGTTCTTCATCACGTCCGCGTCGGTCGGCATCTCGATCTCGCCGAGGGCCACCGCGATGCCGAGCCCGGTCACGCCGTTCGACAGGTCCATCGACTCGTGGGTGTGCTCGGTCCAGACCTGCTTGCCGCGGCTGTGCGCGTCGCGGATCGTGTGGATCGTCAGCAGCGGGGTCTTGGTCTGCACGTAGTGGACGTCGGCCGGGTCGGTGATGCCGGCGCGCTCCATGGCGACCTTCACGCCCGCCGCGACCTTCTCGATCATCGCGACGTACCCGATCTCCTCGGGCAGGATCGGCTCGCTCATCGCGAAGCCGACGGTCAGGCGCTGCTCCTCGCGGCTCGGGTCGTCCTCGGGTACGTCGACGGTCGCGAAGATCGTCGCGTGGGGGCTGATCACGCCGTCGGTGCCGCCCGACCACACGATCGGGACCTGCTTGACCTGGTCGGCCGGGGCGCCCTTGTCGACGAGGACCTCGCGGAAGGCACGGTCGGCGATGATCCGGGTGTAGTCGTTCACCCCGCCGTTGCCCTCCGTCTTGCCGATGATCGCGATGACGCGGTCGGCCTTGAAGACGCCCTCGTCGATCAGCTTGGCGAGCTCGGACGCGTCGGCGACGGAGTGGATCGGGACCTTGCGGACCTCGATGGCAGAAGGCATGGTCAGCCGTCCTTTCAATGGGATGGGTCGGTGTTCAGTTGGGGGTGACGATCGTTCCCGCGCGGCCGTCGGCGGCCGCGAGGATGCTGCGGAGGTCCGTGATGACGCCGCGACGCCCGGAGGCGGCGACGAAGCGGCAGATCGCGTCGACCTTCGGGCCCATGGACCCGCCGGCGAAGTGCCCCTCGGCGGCGTACCCGCGCATCTGGTCGAGGGTGACCTGGCCGATGTCGGCGGCCTCCGGCGTGCCGAAGCCGAGGACCGCGTGGGCGACGTCGGTGGCGATGACGAGGAGGTCGACCTCGATCGCCTGGGCGAGCAGGGCCGCGCCCAGGTCCTTGTCGATGACCGCCTCGACGCCGGCCAGGGAGCCGTCGGCGCGGCGTACGGTCGGGATGCCGCCGCCGCCGTTGGCGATCACGACGAAGCCCGCCTCGACCAGCGCCACCGCCGCCGCGGCGTCGAGGACCTCCAGCGGCTCGGGCGAGGCGACCATGCGGCGCCAGCCGCGCTCGCCACGGTCCTCCCAGGTCTCGCCGTGCTCGATCATGACCCGCGCCTCGTCGGCGGACAGGTAGCGCCCGACCGGCTTGCTCGGCTTCGCGAACGCCGGGTCGTCGGCGTCGACCCGGGTCCGGGTCACCAGCGCCGCCGTGGGACGCCGCACGCCGCGCGCGGCAAGGGCCCCGTCGAGGGCGTTCATCAGGATGTCGCCGAGGGTGCCCTGGGTCTGCGCCCCGCACCAGTCCAGCGGGACCGGGGGTACGACGGACGCGGCGAGCTCGTTCTTCACGAGCAGGTTCCCCACCTGCGGACCGTTGCCGTGGGTGATGACGACGTCGACGCCGGCGGCGACCAGGTCGGCCACCGCCTCCATCGCCTCGGTCGCGGCCGCGATCTGGTCCTCCGGACGGGCCTTGCCGTCCGGGGACGTCATCGCGTTGCCGCCGAGCGCCAGCAGGATCCTCATGCAGCGAACCTAGTGAGCCGGATCACCGCCGTTCATCGTGAGGAACAGCCAACTCCGCGTCGCAAGCCTGGCAACACCTGCCAGCGCGCGCTCAGCTGCCGAGATCGCGCGCGAGCACCTCGCGCACCGAGGCCGGCGGGCGCCCCAGCAGCGCGCGCAGGGGCACGCCACCCGTCGGGAGGCCGTGGGCGTCGTAGTAGTCGAACATCGCGCGCAGCCACGGGTGCGCCTCCGGCTCCGCCGGGACCCGGCGCGCCGTCAGGCCCACGGCGGCGGCGACGTCCGCGACGCTGACCAGCGCCGGCCCGCCGAGCTCGTAGGTCGCACCGACGTGCTCCTCCCCCCGCAGCGCGACGGCGGTCGCCGCGGCGACGTCGTGGAGGTCGACCATGCCGAACGGGACGTCGACCGCATAGGGCACGGTCAGCTCTCCGGACGTCCTCGCGGCCCGCAGCGCCGGCAGCAGGTTCTGGACGTAGGCGCAGGGCTGCAGGATCGTCCACGCCAGGCCCGAGCGGCGGACGAGGTCCTCGGACGCGGCCTTGCCGAGATGGTGCGGCATCGCGGGCGCATAGGGCGAGGCCACCGAGTGGTAGCCGAGCCGGCCGACGCCGGTCGCCCGGGCCGCGTCGACCACCGCGGCGACGTACGACGGCTCGTCGGGGTGCAGGTTGGGCGCGATGACGTGGACGGCGTCGGCCCCCGCCAGCGCGGCCGGCAGGTCGTCGAACGCGGCCCGGCCCAGGGGGCGCGTCGCCGCGCCCGCCTGGGCCAGGGCCGCGCCGACGGCGCGACCGGTCTTGCCGGATCCCCCGAGGATCGCGACCTTCATCGGCGCTCCCCGGGTCCTAGAGCAGGTCCACCGCGGCCGCGGCCGCGCCGCCGGCCAGGACGCCGTAGCCCGGGCCGCGGTCGAAGAAGGCGTCGTCCTCGGCCGGCGCCGGGCGGGAGGCCCGCTCGGCGGCGGTCGCGTCGGCGTCGTACGCGAGGCTGTCGTCCTCGAGCGAGCCGGTCAGGACCACGCCGTAGTCGGCCAGCGCGGCCTCCGGCGAGACCTTGCGCCACACGACGTCGCGCACGACCAGCTCCGGGTCGCGGTCGAGCGGGTTGCCCCAGCCGCCGCCGCCCGTGGTGCGGATCCGGATGGTCTCGCCCGCCACGACCGGCTCGGCGTCGGCGAGGGCGTCGACCTCGCGCTCGTTCGGGCCGCCCGGGTCGATGGTGACCTCGAACGGCTTGCCGGCCTTGCCGCCCTTCACGCCCCAGCACGCCAGGATCGAGCGGTCGGCGATGGACATGAAGTGGGCGTCCTTGAGCATCCGGATGTGCTTCTCGTAGCCGAGGCCGCCGCGGAACTGGCCGGCTCCGCCGGAGTCCATGGCGAGGCTGAGGGACTCCACGACGAACGGGAAGCGCGACTCGGTGAACTCGCTGGGCAGGTTGCGCGAGTCCGGGACGACGTGGATGGTGTCCTCGCCGTCGGCGTAGTAGCGACCGCCGGATCCGCCGCCGAGCACCTCGCGCATGAGGTACGAGCGACCCTCGAGGTCCTCGCCGTAGACCCCGGTGTAGCGGATGGTCTCCTGGTCGGCTGGCATCCGGCCGTCGACCGCCTTCGCGATCACGCCGGCCAGGACGCCGAGCAGGCGCAGGATCACGAAGGTGCGGGCGTTCGTCGGTGCCGGGAAGACCGGGGTCAGCAGCGTTCCCGGCGGCGGGAAGCGCATCTCGATGAGCGGCACCACGCCCTCGTTGACGTCGAGCTCGGCCATCCGCTCCGGGGTGTCGGCCAGGTTGCGGAGGATGGGAGCCAGCCACTTCTTGAGGAAGACGCCGTCGGAGTAGTCCCCGCAGTGGTTGATCGGCCCCTTCGCCTGGGGGCTGGTGCCGGCGAAGTCCAGGATGAGGCGCTCGCCCTCGGGGTCGTCGGCAGCGGTCCGGGTCAGGGTGATCCGCTGCGTGTGCAGCTGCGGCTCGTCGACGCCGTCGTGCTCGGCGTAGTCCTCCCACGTCCAGGTGCCGACGGGGATCTTCGACAGGATCTCCCGCCGGTAGGTCTCCGTCGAGCGGTCGATGATGGCGTCGAAGCAGGCCTCGACGGTCTCGATGCCGTAGCGGTCGAACAGCTCCCCGAGGCGGCGGGCGCCCATCAGGCAGGCCGAGCACTCGGCGTCGAGGTCGGCGGCGAGGGACTCGGGCATCCGCGAGTTGCGCGTCATGATCCGCAGCGCGGCCCGGTTGGGCACGCCCGCGTCCCAGAGCTTGATCGGGGGTACGGCGAGACCCTCCTCGAACACGCTCGTGGCGTGCGAGGGCATCGACCCGGGGACGGCTCCGCCGATGTCGTCGTGGTGGCCGAAGGCCTGGATGAAGCCGACGACGCGGCGCTCACCCTCCGGGCCGGCGAAGACCGGCACGGTGACGCACAGGTCGGGGAGATGGCCGATCCCGCCCTCGGAGAGGTAGACGTCGTTGTGGAAGAAGACGTCGCCCTCCCGCATCTCCTCGATCGGGAAGTCGCGGGCGACCGGGTGCACGAGCGCGGAGTACGAGCGCCCGGTCAGCTTGCGCAGCAGCCGGTCGTGGATGCCGGCCCGGAAGTCGTGGGCGTCGCGGATCATCGGGCTGCGCGAGGTGCGCGCGATGGCCGTCTCGACCTCGTGCTCGACGGCGGCCAGCGAGCCCTGGACGATCTCGACCAGGACGGGGTCGGCGCTGCGGCCGGCGTCCTCGGTGAGGGTCCCGAAGGGGAACTGCGTGGGCGCGCGACGCGACGTGATGTCACCGTCGTGGGTGAACGTGCGGGGCGCGGTGGGGTTCTGGACCGAGGCGGTCTGGCAGCTCAGGCACATGTCAGCTCTCCTCCGACTGCTGGGTGCGCGTCACGATGATGTTGGCGTAGTCGTCGACCCGGGCCGTGAAGCCGGGGTGGATGGGCACGGTGGAGCCGAACTCCTCGATGATCACCGGGCCGGCGAGCACCTGGCCGGCCGGCAGGTCGGGGCGCCAGAAGACCGGCGTCTCGACGTACCCGGCGTCGGCGTCGAAGCAGACCGAGCGCGTGCCGGTGGGCCGCGGCTCGGGGCGGGCGTCGTCGACGCGCAGGATCTCCGGCCGCTTGATCGGGCCGACGCCGGAGACGCGCAGGTTGACGACCTCGACCTGCTGCGTCGGGTCGCCGGAGAAGTCGTAGCCGTAGAGCACGCGGTGCTCGGCGTGGAAGCGCTCGGCGACCGTGGCGAGCGTCTCGGCCGTGATCGGGCCGTCCGGTACGCCGACGCGCACCTCGAAGGCCTGGCCGAAGTAGCGCACGTCGGCGGTCCGCACGAAGACATGGTCGGCCGGCGCGAAGCCCTCCTTGGTGAGCGCGGCGGCGGCCCGCTCCGTGAGCACGTCGTACTCGCTCTGGAGGTCGGCCGGGTCGAGGTTCTCCTGGAGCGCGACGTGGGTCTGCACGTAGTCGTTCTTCACGTCGACCGTGAGCAGGCCGAAGGCGGAGACGTTGCCCGGGTTCGGCGGGACCAGCACGGTCGGGACGTTGAGGATGTCCATCAGCCGGCACAGCAGCAGCGACCCGGAGCCACCGAAGGTGGTGAGCGTGAAGTCGCGGACGTCGAGCCCGCGCTTGACGGTCACCTGGCGCAGCGCGTTGGCCTGGTTCCACGCGGAGATCTCGAGGATCCCCGTCGCGCAGGCCTCCGCGGAGATCCCGAGCTTGCCGGCGAGCTGCTGGATCGCGGCGCTCGCGGCGTCGACGTCGAGCGGGATCTCGCCGCCGAGCAGGTGGGGAGGGATCCGCCCGAGGAAGACGTGGGCGTCGGTGATCGTGACGTCGGTGCCACCCTTGCGGTAGCAGATCGGGCCCGGGTCGGCGCCGGCCGAGTGGGGGCCGACCTTGAGGGTGCCCTCGGGCGAGAGCCACGCGATCGAGCCGCCGCCCGCGCCGACGGTGACGACGTCGATCATCGGGATCTTGGAGGGGTAGACGCCGACGCTGCCCTCGGTGGTCAGCGTGGGGTCGCCGTCGATGACGACCGAGACGTCGGTCGACGTGCCGCCGCCGTCGGAGGTCAGGACCCGGTCGAAGCCGGCGACCTTCGCGATGAGCGCGGCGCCGAGGGCGCCCGCGGCGGGTCCGGAGAGGACGGTGGTGATCGGCTGGTGCACGACCTCGTCGGCCGACAGCACGCCGCCGTTGGACTTCATGACGTAGAACGGGATGGTGCGTCCGCTCTGGGTCGCGAGCCGCTCCTTGATGTTGTTGACGTAGCGGCTGAGCTTCGGCTTGACGGCGGCGTCGACGAGCGTGGTCATCGAGCGCTCGTACTCGCGGTACTCGCGCAGCACCTCGCTGGAGATCGAGACGACGGCGTCGGGGTGCTCCTCGGCGATGATCTCGCGCATCCGCTCCTCGTGCGCCGGGTTGGCGTACGCGTGCAGGAAGCAGACACCCAGCGTGTCGATGCCCTTGTCCTTGAACCAGCGGGCCGTACGACGCGCGCCGTCCTCGTCGAAGGGCCGGATCTCCGCGCCGGTGAAGTCGAGGCGCCCGCCGACGCCCCTCACCAGGTCGCGCGGCACGATCCGGTCCGGCTTCACCCAGAAGTACGAGTTGCCGTAGCCGTCGGGGACCGACTGGCGGGCGATCTCGAGCATCGCCTCGTAGCCCGCGGTGGTGATGAACCCGAGCGCGTCCACCTTGCCCTCGAGGAGCTGGTTGGTCGCGACCGTCGTCCCGTGGCTGACGGCGACCACGTCGGCGAACTCCGCCCCCGCGATCCCGAGCACCTTGTCGATGCCCGCCAGGAACCCGTCGGCCGGGTTCCCCGGCGTACTGGGGGTCTTGGTCGTGACGACCTCGCCGCTGTCCTCGTCGAAGGCGACGACGTCGGTGAACGTGCCGCCGGTGTCGATGCCGATCCTGATCCGCCTCGCTGTCATGACTGACATTCAAGTCAGCCGCGCGGCGGTGCACGACGGCGACATCTGCCGAGGGAGGGGGCAGTTGTGGGCAGATGTTGCTGGGGCGGAGCTGGGCGAGGGAGGCGGATTCACCACGGGATGTAGGCCGGTCCGCGCTTCTGTAGCGGAACTCCACCGGGGATGCTCGGCTTCGCCTACATCCCGTGGTGAATCCGCAGCGCCAGCACCCCGCAGCCCTCAGCGACCGGCGAGCCCCTCGACGGCGAGCGCCACCTCGAGCAGCTGCCGGTCGGCGCCGTGCCGTGCGACGAGCTGCACGCCCACGGGGAGGCCGGCGGAGGTGGTGCCGAAGGGCACCGAGATGGCGGGGCATCCCGTGACGGTGATGAAGTACGCCGAGCGCATCCAGTCGAGATAGGTCGCCATCGGCTTGCCGTTGATCTCGGTGGGGAACTCCTGGGACGCCGGGAACGGCGGGACCTGGGAGACCGGCAGCACCAGCACGTCGTAGGAGCCGAAGAACGACCGCATCGTCTCGGACAGCGCGGTGCGCTGCGTGTAGGCGCGGGCGACGTCGGCGCCGGTGAGGGACTCCCCGGCACGGATGTTGTCGGCGAGCGAGGCCTTGAAGGCGTCCGGATGCTCCGCGAGCAGCGCTCCCAGCTTGGCCTGGAAGTGCCAGGCCCGCAGGGTGCGGAAGGTGTCCTCGGCCAGCGACAGGTCCGGGTGCGCCGACGCGACCGACGCCCCGGCCGCACCGAGCGCGCGGCCCGCGGACTCGACGACGGCCGCCACCTCGTGGTCGACCTCGAGGGCACCGCCGAGGTCGACGGTCAGGGCGACCCTCAGCCCGGCCAGGGACGCCGGCGACGGCGACGCGAAGGACGCGCCCGGGTCGCCCAGGGCCTGCGGGGCGCGTGGGTCGGGACCGGCCATGACGGCCAGCAAGAGGGCGAGGTCGCCGACGTTGCGGGCCATCGGGCCGCCGACCGAGGTCGTCTCCCACTGGTTGTAGAGCGGCCACTCGGGCACTCTGCCCAGGCTCGGCCGCATCCCGACGACACCGCAGAAGGAGGCCGGGTTGCGCAGCGAGCCGCCCATGTCGGACCCGTCGGCCAGGGGGACCATGCCCGCCGCCAGAGCGCACGCCGCTCCCCCGCTCGAGCCACCCGCGGACCGCGTCGGGTCGACCGGGTTCAGGGTCGTGCCGAAGACCTTGTTGAAGGTGTGCGATCCCGCCGCGAACTCCGGGACGTTGGTCTTGCCGATCGTCACCGCGCCGGCCGCGCGCACCCGCTCGACGATCAGCTCGTCGCGCTCGGGCACGTGGTCGGCGTAGATCGTCGAGCCCCAGGTGGTCCGCCAGCCGCCGACCTGGTGGGTGTCCTTGAAGGCGAAGGGCAGACCGTGCAGCGGCCCGACCTCGGCGCCCGACGCGAGCAGCTCGTCCGCGGCGGCAGCGCCCGCCCGGGCGCGGGACTCGTCGAGCGAGACGATCGCGTTGAGCTCGGGGTTGCGCTCGGCGATCCGGTCGAGGTGGAGGTCGAGCAGCTCGCGCGCCGAGATCTCGCGGCGTCGTACGGCGGCCCCCTGGTCGCGCGCGGTGGAGTCGACCGAGATCATCGCCGACGGCCCAGCAGCCCGCCCACGATCACGCCGGCGAGGACCAGCCCGCCACCGACGGCGACGCCGAGGAGGAAGGACTCGCCCCCGACCGCAGGGGCGGAGCCCGCCTTGGGAGCGGCCGCGTAGACCGGCGCCTCGCCGGGCGCCGAGGGCTCCACTGCGGTGACCGCCTCGGCCGGCAGGCCGTTGGCGATGACCTTCTCGACGTTGCCGAAGAACTCCGCGGCCATCCGCCGGGAGACGCTGGTGAGCATGCGCTGGCCGACCCCGCCGATCATGCCGCCGACGACCGCGTCGGCGTCGTACGACAGGAGCGTCTGGCCGTCCTGCTCGGCGAAGGTGACGAGCACGGTCGCGTCGATCGTGCCCGGGGCGCCGGCACCCTTCAGCTTCATCGTCAGCCCCTCGCCGGGGCGCAGGTCCTCCAGTACGCACGAGCCCGAGTAGGTGCCCTTGATGGCGGCGACACCCGCGCTGACCGTCATCGCGTAGGCGTTCTCGCCGGTCGCCTCGAGCTGCTCGCAGCCCGGGATGGTCGCCACCAGCACCCGCGGGTCGAGGATGGCCTCCCAGACCTTCGCGACGGGCGCGCCGATGGTGTTCTGGCCGCTGATCTTCACTTCGACTCCTGAGCGTGGGGGGCGTGGGCCGCGCGGAGCGCGAACAGCTCCGAGGGCGAGATGGGCATGGCGGTGATGCCGAACGACGGGAGCACGGCCCGCTCGGCGTCCTCGATGGCGGCGGCGAAGGCGGCGGACCCGGGGATCACCCCGGCCTCGCCCGCGCCCTTGATGCCGAGGGGGTTGAGCGGAGACGGCGTCTCCAGGTGGTCGATCTCGATGCTCGCCGGCACCTCGGTGACGTAGGGCATGAGGAAGTCCATGAACGAGGCGTTGAGCAGCTGGCCGGACTCGTCGTACGCCATCCGCTCGTAGAGGGCGCCGCCGACGCCCTGCGCTACGCCGCCGTGGATCTGGCCCTCGACGATCATCGGGTTGATGAGATGGCCGCAGTCGTGGACCACGGCGTACTTGAGGATCCGGATCTCGGCGGTCTCGACGTCGGTCTCCACGACGACGGCGTGCATGCCGGAGGCGAAGGTCGAGCGCGGCGGCGAGTAGAAGTCCTTGCCCTCGAGGCCGGGCTCGTCGTCCTCGGCCACCGGCGGCTTGCCCGGGTCGCCGACGCTGAACTGGGTGGCCGCCTTGGACGCCTCGTCGAAGGCGTAGCGCAGCGGGTTGGACAGGACCGCCACGGTGCCGAGCGGGATGGCGCTGTCGGTGCCGCGCACGCTGATCACGCCGTCGACGATCTCGAGGTCGTCGACGTCCGCCTCGAGCGCGTCCGCGGCGATCCGGAGCGCCTTCTCCTTCGCGCGCTTGGCGGCGAGGTGGATCGCGGACCCGCTCATCACCGCCGCGCGCGAGGCGAAGGTGCCGACGGCGTACGGCATCCGGCGGGTGTCGCCGGTGGTGATCTCGACGTCCTCGAAGCGGACGCCGAGCTCGTCCGCGACGATCTGGGCGAAGGCCGTCTGGTGGCCCTGGCCCTGCGAGGTCAGGCCGGTCGCGACCTTCACCTTGCCGGAGGTCTCGATGTGGACGTGCGCGCCCTCGTACGGGCCGACGCCGGTGCCCTCGACGTAGCACGCGAGGCCGATGCCGACCCGCTTGCCCTCGGCCGCCTTCTCGGCGCGGAAGGACTCGAAGTCGTCCCAGCCGACGAGCTCCTTCATCTTCTCCAGCATCGCCGGGTAGTCGCCGGAGTCGTAGGTGAGGTCCCGGCCGTCCTGGAAGGTCAGGCCGTGCTCGTAGGGGAACTCGTCGGGCTGGATGAAGTTCACCGCCCGCACCTCGGCCCGGTCCTTGCCGAGCTCCGCGGCGATGGCGTCCATGGTCCGCTCCATCACGAAGCAGCCCTGGGGGCGACCGGCGCCGCGGTAGGGCGTCACGATGACGGTGTTCGTGTAGAGCGAGTCGAACTGCACGTGGTAGGCACCCGGCTTGTAGGGGCCCAGCAGCTGGGTCGAGGTGATGATCGGGACGATCAGGCCGTACGGCGTGTACGCGCCGTGGTCGTGCCAGAACCGCACGTCGAGGCCGAGCACCCGGCCCTCGTCGTCGAACCCGACCTCGACGTGGTGCACCTGCGCGCGCTCGTGCGCCGAGGAGATGAAGTGCTCGCGGCGGTCCTCGGTGAACTTGACCGCACGTCCCAGCCGCTGGGCGGCGAGCGGCACCAGCAGCTCCTCGGGCCACGGGTGCACGATCTTGACGCCGAACCCGCCGCCGACGTCGGGGGTGATCACGTCGACCTGCCCGAGGTCGAGGCCGAGCTTGGCGGCGATCGCGGCGCGTACCCCGGTGGAGGTCTGGGTCGAGGTCCACACCTGCAGCCGGCCCTGGTCGGGGTCCCAGCGCGCGACGGTGCCGCGCCCCTCCATCGGCATGCAGGCACTGCGCTCGATGTGGAGGTCGAGGGAGAGCCGACGGGGTGCGCCCGCGATCGCGGCCGCGGCGTCGCCGTTGGACTGCTCCATGCGGGCGGCCACGTTGCCGGGGACGTCGTCGTGCACCAGGTGGGCGCCGTCGCGGGCGGCCTCGATGCCGACGACGGCCGGCAGCGGCTCGTACTCGACGACGATGCGGGCGAGCGCGTCCTCGGCGACGTACCGGTCCTCGGCCACGACGAAGGCGATCGCCTCGCCGACGTAGTTGACCTCGTCCTTGGCCAGCGCGTACTGGGTGCGGCCGTGGGTCAGCGTGGGGTGCGGGATGAGGAGCGGCAGCGGGTCGGCCATGGCGCCCTCGAGGTCCTCGTAGGTCCACACCGCGTGGACGCCCTCGAGGTCGAGGACCGCGTCGACGTCGATCGACAGGATCCGCGCGTGGGCGTGCGGGCTGCGCAGGACCGCCGCGTGGGCGGCGTCGAGGGCGACGTCGTCGACATAGCGGCCGGTGCCGCGCACCAGCCGGTCGTCCTCGACGCGCTGGACCTTCTGGCCCATCATCTTCGTCGTCACTGCGCGACCTCGCTCCCCCGCGCGAGCTCCGCGGCGCGGCACACGGCCTTGACGATGTTCTGGTAGCCCGTGCAGCGGCACAGGTTGCCGGCGACCATGTCGCGCGCCTCGTCCTCGGTCGGGTCCGGGTTCTCGGCGATGCCGGCGGTGATGGTCGTCAGGAAGCCGGGGGTGCAGAAGCCGCACTGGAGGCCGTGGCACTCGCGGAACGCCTGCTGCACGGGGCCGAGCTCGCCGTCGGGGCGGGCGAGGCCCTCGACGGTGGTGATGTCGTGGCCGGCCGCGGACACCGCGAACATCAGGCAGCTGCGCATCGGCTGGCCGTCGACCAGGACGGTGCAGGCACCGCACACGCCGTGCTCGCAGCCGACGTGGGTGCCGGTGAGGCCGAGGTCGTGGCGCAGCGCGTCGGACAGCAGGCGGCGCGCGGGCACCGCCACGTCGTGCTCGGTGCCGTTGACCCTCAGCCGGATCTCATGCTGGTTCTCGGTCACGATCGTCCCTCCGCCCGGGCACGGGCGTCGTCGTAGGCCGCGGCGAGGACCCGCGCGGTCAGCACCCTGGCGAGGTGCGCGCGGTAGTCCGCCGTGGCGTGGATGTCGGTCTCCGGGTCGAGCTGCTCGAGCGCGGCCGCGGCGGCCGAGGCCAGGGCACGCTCGTCGATCGCTCCTCCGAGGGCGTCGGTGAGGTCCACCACGACCGGGATGTCGGACACCGAGAGGTAGCCGGCCCTGGCCGACACGACCCGATCGCCCTCGACGGCCACGACGGCGGCGACCCCGCACATGGCGTAGTCGCCGTGCCGGCGGGCGATCTCCTCGAAGGCCACTCCGCTGCCGGCGGGCAGTGCCGGGAAGAACGCCTCCACGGCGATCTCGTCGTGCTGGAGGCTGGACTCGAGCGGGCCGACGTACAGCTCCGCGGCGGGGACCGTACGGCGACCGCCGGGTCCGGCGGCGTCGAGCGAGCCCTCGAGCAGGCGCAGGACCATCGGCATCTCGGCGGCCGCGTCCGCGTGGACCAGGGAGCCCACGGTGGTGCCGCGGTTGCGGATGGTGGCGTGCGCGACGTTCGCGAGCGCCAGCGGCACGAGCGGCTGGACCCGCGCGACGCCGGGGTCTCGGAGGACCTCCGCGTGACGGGCCAGGGCGCCGATCCGGACCCCGTCCGCGTCGACGCGGACGTGGTCCAGGTCGGGCAGGTCGTTGATGTCGACGAGCAGAGCGGGCGCGGCCAGGCGCATCGACAGCAGCGGGACCAGGCTCTGGCCGCCCGCCAGGACCTTGGCCTCCGGGTGCCCGGCCAGGGCCTGGAGGGCAGCCTCCAGGGTCCCCGGCCGGACGTAGTCGAACGGTGCGGGCTTCACAGCCTCTTCGTCACCTCTCCCGATGTCGCCTCGGCGCTGCGTCCCTTCACGAGGTGGAAGAAGACGATGACCATGATGGTGCCGAGGGCGATGCCGCCGAGCTCGAAGTCGTCGGTGACCTTGAGGGTGACCCCGCCGATGCCGGCGATCAGGCCGCCGGCGAGGCCGACCATGTTGACCGGGTTGCCGAAGTCGACGTTGTTCTCGACCCAGATCTTCGCGCCGACCAGTCCGATCATCCCGTAGAGGACGACGGTGATGCCGCCCAGGACGCCGCCCGGGGTGGCGTTCACGATGGCGCCGAACTTCGGGCACAGGCCGAGCAGGACCGCCACGATGCCGGCGACGTAGTACGCCGCCGTCGAGTACACCCGGGTGGCGCCCATGACGCCGATGTTCTCCGCGTAGGTGGTGGTGGGCGAGCCGCCGAAGAGGCTGGCGAACGCGGTGGCGGCGCCGTCGGCACCGATGGCGCGTCCCATGTAGGGGTCGAGGTTCTCGCCGGTCATCTCGGCGACCGCCTTGACGTGACCGGTGTTCTCGGCGATGAGGGCGATGACGCCCGGCAGCACCAGCAGGATGAAGGTCATCGAGAAGCTGGGGCCGTGGACGACCGAGACGCCGTCGGCGAGGTCGCCGCTGGGGAAGCCGATCCAGTCGGCGGCCTTGACGCCGGCCCACGAGACGCGGTCGTGCTCGACCGCCTCGCCACCGGACACGGGCGTCACCGAGGTGATCGCACCGAACATCTTGTCCGCGAGGAACGAGACGAGGTAGCCGAAGATCAGGGCGAGGAAGACGGCGATGCGCGACCAGAAGCCCGGCAGCAGCACGGCGGCACAGACCATGAAGGCGGCCGTGGCCAGGGCGATCCACTGGTCCTGGGGCCAGTACACGCCGGCGACGACCGGCGCGAGGTTGAAGCCGATCAGCATCACGACCGCGCCGGTGACGGCGGGCGGCAGGATCTTGTGGATCAGGCCGGCGCCGGCGAAGTGGACCGCCACGCCGACGGCGGCGAGCACGAGGCCGGCGACGAGGATGGCGCCCGTGACGTCCGCGGAGTCACCGCCCTGGGCGCGGATCGCGGCCACGCCCGCGACGAACGACGCGCTGGTGCCGAGATAGCTCGGCACCTTGTTGTTGCAGATCAGCAGGAAGCCGATCGTGCAGATGCCCGAGAACATGATGGCGAGGTTGGGGTCGAGACCCATCACGATCGGGAACACGAAGGTCGCGCCGAACATGGCGACGACGTGCTGTGCTCCGAGACCGACGGTCCGCCCCCACGGAAGGCGTTGGTGGGGCGCGACCGGCTCGCCGGGCGCCGGGTTCACTACCTCCCACTTGAACATCGACATGCTGAGTCCTCCTGATCTGGGGCTGCTCGTTGCTCCCGGTTTGGGGGCCGCCGAGACTCCCCAACCTATTGAGGGCGAGATCACACCTCACTGGCCACTATCGCCAAAGGATCCCGGGAATCTGCTGTCGGAAGTTGCCCGCGATTCCGGCCGCGTTCATCGGCCCGTCATCGACTGACGACCTCGAGGACCTTGAGCGCGACCGCCACGTCGAGGCGCAGGTTCTGGTCGGACGCGACCGGACCCAGCATCCGCTCGAGCTTGCCGACGCGGTAGCGCATCGTGTTGTAGTGGAAGAACTGCGTGCGCGCGGCCTCGGCCACGTTGAAGTTGGTGTTGAGCAGCACCTGGAGCGTCTCGCGGAGCGTGACGGCCTCCTCCGTGCTGCCGGCCAGCTCGCCCAGGACGTCGTGGGCGAAGGCCCGCAGCTCCTCGGTGTCCGGCACCATCGCGATCAGCCGGTGCAGGCCGAGGTCGTCGAACCACGTGGTGGTGCTCGGGCCGCGGAAGCGACGCCCGACCTCGAGCGCCCGCCGCGCCTGCGTGTAGCTGTCGGGCAGACCCGAGGGAGCTGCCGCCACCCGGCCGACCCCTGCCGTGAAGGGCCGGCGGCCGCCACCCTTGTCGCCGGCGACCGCATGCACCAGACGGCGCACCAGCGCGGCCGCCGCCTCGGGATCCTCGGCCGGCAGCACCGCGACGACCTCCGAGCCGAAGTCGGCGATCGGGATCGCCCGGTCCACCGCCGCGGCGACCTGGCGCCACGCGTTGGCGAAGCGCTCCTGCCAGTGGCGCCGGTCCTCCACCGACGCCGGCGGCTGGTACGACGGCTGGGGGTCGATCTGCGCGGCCAGCACGATCGTCGGCCCGCTGAGGTCCCAGCCGAAGCCCACGACGTGCTCGCGCACGAACTCGTCGGTGCCGGCGCGGCCCAGGAAGACGTCGCGCAGGAAGTCGCCGCGGTACTTGTTCTCCACGGCGGAGACCGCCTGCTCGCGGGTGATCGAGAGCGAGACGGCAGTGGCGGCGCGCTGCAGGGCCACGATCTGCTGGGAGGTCATCCCCTGCTCGGCGATGGCCACGAGATGGCCCAGGGCCTGGTTCGGCGCGGCCAGCGGCTCACGGTGGACGTGGGCTCCCGCCACCGGCTGGCCCTCGTGGCCGCCGCGGTCGCCGAGCCACTCGACGCGCAGCCGGCCCGTCTCGTCCCTCAGGCCGGCCGCGGTGATCCGCTCGCGCATGGCGTCGTCGACGCGAGCGGCGCGCTCACGCCCGTCGGTCGTGGTGACCGCGACCTGGACGTCGAGCGCGTCGCCGATCGCGGCGACGAGGTCGCCGAGGTCGGCGCCGGCCAGCACCAGCTGGGCCAGCGACTCGGCGAGCTGCTCCACGTCCATGACGCCATCGTGCGCGATACCGCCCCCGGCGGTGGCTATCAACTCTTGCCCGACTTCTGCGCGGACGTTGGCAATGCTCACCATTCGATGCACGATACCCAGCCGTTAGCGTCCCAGAGGTGCGAAGGGTCGAGATGCGGGTGGCGGGAGCCGGTGCGCCGGCGCTGCGTGCCCTGCTCGACGGGCCGCCGGTGGCCGGTGTCGTCGTGCATGCCGGCCGGCACGCGGTGTACGCCGAGCTCGGCGGCCGGCTCGTCGGGATCCTCGCCCGGGGCGCCGTGCACGTCCCGTGCGCCGTCGCCACCACCCTCCCGGCCCTGCCGGACCTCGCGCCGGGTGCCCCGGCCGCCGCGGGTGGCGGGACGTTGCGCGCCGGGAGCCTGAGCGTGACCGTCGACCGGCTGGTCGCGTTCGCCACGCCCCCGCTCGGCCCGGACGCCGCCCGCCGGCTGCTCGCCGTACCCGCCGACCTGGCACCGGCCCGCGGCCAGCTCCCGGCCGGGGCGCTCGACCGGCTCACGGCCGGCGACCCCGCCGCCGTGCCCCGACTCCTCGGACGCGGCGACGGGCTCACGCCGGTGGGCGACGACGTCCTGTCCGGCTGGCTGGTGACCGCGCGCGCCGCCGGCCGCGACACCACCCCGGTCCTCGACGCGGTCCGCGCCCGCCTCCACCGCACCACCGCCCTCTCCGCGGCCCTGCTGTGCCACGCCGGCCAGGGCGAGGCCATCGCGCCCTTCCGCGCCGCGCTCGCGGCGGGCGACGCGGCGTCCGTCGCCGCGCTGCTCGCCGTCGGCCACACCTCCGGCGCCGGGATGCTCCTCGGCGCCCACCTCGCGCTCACCCATTCCCCCATCCACGAAGCCCTTGAAGGGAGCACTCGATGACCGTCGAGCACGTCGAGATCAGGCCCGGCGCGTACGCCGACAGCGTCGCGCTGCTGCAGGTCAGCAGAGACGTCGCCGCCACACCGGGCGTCGCCGCCGCCCAGGTGGCGATGGCCACCGAGCTGAACGTCGAGGTCCTGCAGGGCATGGGCTTCACGCTGCCCGCCGCCAGCTCCAACGACATGGTCGTGGCGCTGCGCCTCGACGACGAGGCGGCCCTGCCGGCCGCCCTCGCTGCGGTCGACGCGGCCCTGGCGGCCGCCCGCAAGGGCTCGTCGGGTGGCGAGGTCACCGAGCCGCCGCGCACGACCGCCTCCGCGCTGCGGCGCGCCGCCGGCGACCTCGCGCTCGTCTCGGTGCCCGGCGCCTCGGCCCTGGTCGAGGCGATGGACGCCCTCGACGCCGGCGTCGACGTGATGGTCTTCAGCGACAACGTCCCCGTCGAGCAGGAGCTGGCCATGAAGCGGATCGCTCGCGACCGCGGCCTGCTCGTGATGGGCCCCGACTGCGGCACCGCCGTGGTCGGCGGCGTCGGACTGGGCTTCGCCAACACGGTCAGCCCCGGCAGCGTCGGCGTCGTCGCGGCGTCCGGGACCGGCTGCCAGCAGATCCTCGCGCTCCTCGACGCCGCGGGCGTCGGCGTCGCCGCAGCACTCGGCGTCGGCGGACGCGACCTCTCCGCGGCCATCGGCGGCATCTCCACCCTGACCGCCCTCGACCGGCTCGACGCCGACCCGGCGGTCGAGCACATCGTCGTCGTCTCCAAGCCGCCCGCCGCCGAGGTCGCGGCGGCGGTCGAGAAGTACGCCGCCGACCTCTCCACCCCGGTCCGGTTCGCGCTCCTCGGCGCCGGCCAGCCCGACCTCACCACGCAGGTCGAGGCGCTCCTCGGCGACCTCGGCGTCGCCGTACCGCAGTGGCCGACGTGGGGCACGCCCGCCGTCCGCAGCGCCTCGGGCGGCGCCGCGCTGCGCGGGCTGTTCGTCGGCGGCACGCTGTGCGACGAGGCGATGCTGCTGGCGGCCGAGGAGCTCGGCCCGATCCGCAGCAACATCCCGCTCTCGCCCGAGCTCGCGCTGGGCACGAGCCTGCTCGACCCCGGCCACCTGATGATCGACTTCGGGGACGACGGCCTCACCCGCGGCCGGGCCCACCCGATGATCGACCCGACGCTGCGCCTCGAGCATCTGGCGAAGGTCGCCGCGGACCCGGAGACCGCGGTCATCTTGATGGACGTGGTGCTGGGGCACGGCGCCGAGGACGACCCCGCCGCCGGCCTGGCCCCCGCCATCGCCGCCGCCCGGGCGACCCGCGACGTGCCCGTCGTCGTCGCCTGCGTCGGCACCTCGACCGACCCGCAGGGCCTGACCCGTCAGGCCGAGGCGCTGGCCGCCGCCGGTGCCGAGGTCCACCTGTCCAACGCCGCAGCCACCCGCCGGGCGGTTGCCCTCACCACCCCCGCCACCGGAGGCGCCCGATGACCGCCACGCCCGTCCTGCCCAGCCAGCCCCCCACCTCCGTCGCCGCCGTCGGTGCCGACATGTTCGCCAGCGCGGTCGCGGCCCAGGCCGTCGACGTCGCGCGGGTCGACTGGAAGCCGCCGATGGACGGGACCGCCGAGGACCTGGCGACCGTCGCCGCCGACCCGCTGCGCCGCGACGCCAACGCCCTCGCGGTCTCCCGGATGCTCGACGTCCAGGCCATGCTCGTCGGCGTCGCGCCGGCCTCGGAGCTGCTCGGCCTCGAGAGGGGCCAGTTCCTGCACGCGGGACCGCCCATCGCCTGGGACCGGGCCTCCGGTCCGCTGCGCGGCGCGCTCATGGGCGCCGCCGCCTTCGAGGGCCTCGTCGAGGACCCCGAGGACGCCGCCGCGCTCTTCGCCGCCGGCACGGACGTCTCTCTCGAGCCCTGCCACCACCGCAGTGCCGTCGGCCCGATGGCGGGCGTGGTCTCGCCGTCGATGTGGATGTTCGTCCTCGAGGACCCGGCGACCGGCCGTCGCACCTACTGCTCGCTGAACGAGGGTCTGGGCAAGGTGCTGCGGTACGGCGCCTACTCCCCCGAGGTGCTCGACCGCCTGCGCTGGATGCGCGACGTCCTCGGCCCGCTCCTCGGCGAGGCGGTCACCGCCGCGGGCCCCGTCGACGCGACGGCGATCCTCGGCCAGATGCTGCAGATGGGCGACGAGGCCCACAACCGCAACCGGGCAGGGACGCTGATGCTGCTGCGCGACCTGGCGCCCTCGCTCGTGCGCTCGTCGCGCTCGGCGGAGGAGGTCGCCGAGGCGTTCGCGTTCATGGGCGGCAACGACCACTTCTTCCTCAACGTGGCGATGCCGGCGTGCAAGCTCGCGCTCGACGCGGCCCGCGACATCCCGGGCTCGACCATGGTCGTCGCGATGGCCCGCAACGGCACGGACTTCGGCATCCAGGTCTCGGGCACCGGCGACCAATGGTTCACCGGACCCGCGCAGCTCGCCGACGGCCTCTTCCTCGGCGACTACGGCCCCGACGACGCCAACCCCGACATCGGCGACTCGGCGATCACCGAGACGGCCGGCATCGGCGGCTTCGCGATGGCCGCGGCCCCCGCGATCGTCCGCTTCGTCGGCGGCACCGTGCCCGACGCGCTGGCCACCAGCCGCCGGATGCGCGAGATCACGATCGGCGAGAACAACCGCTGGCCGATCCCGGTCCTCGACTTCGCCGGCGCCGCCACCGGCATCGACGTCTCCGCCGTGTGCCGCACCAGCGTCCTGCCGCAGATCAACACCGGCATGGCGGGCAAGGTCGCCGGCGTCGGCCAGGTCGGCGCCGGCCTGGTCACCCCGCCCGCGTCGATCTTCCCGGCCGCGCTGGCCGAGCTGGCTCGGCGTACCCGGGAGCGCGCGGGCGGCTGAGCGTCAGCCCACGCGGTCGATGACCAGCGGCGCGGGCGTGTACGCCGTGCCGGGGGCAGCGATGTCGTAGCCACCCTCCAGGGCGGCCAGCGCCCTCTCGAAGCGCTCGGGAGTGTCGGTGTGCAGGGTGAAGAGCGGCTGCCCGGCCGTCACCGTGTCGCCCGGGCGGGCGTGCCAGACCACGCCGGCGCCGGCCTGGACCGGGTCCTCCTTGCGCTCGCGGCCCGCGCCCAGGCGCCAGGCGGCGATGCCGACGGACAGGGCGTCGAGACGCGTCAGCACGCCGTCCGCGGGCGCGATGACGACGTGCTGCTCGCGGGCGACGGGCAGGGCGGCGTCCGGGTCGCCGCCCTGGGCCTGGACCATCCGCCGCCAGGCGTCCATGGCGGAGCCGTCCGCGAGACGGTCCGCGGGGTCGACGTCCTCGCGCCCGGCGCCGGCGAGCATCTCGCGCGCCAGCGCGAGGGTGAGTTCCACGACGTCGGCCGGTCCCCCGCCGGCGAGCACCTCCACCGACTCCGCGACCTCGATCGCGTTGCCGGCGGTGCGCCCGAGCGGCGTCTGCATGTCGGTGAGCAGTGCGACGGTCCGCACGCCGGCGTCGGTGCCGAGCGCGACCATGACCTCCGCGAGCTCACGGGCCCGGTCGACGTCCTTCATGAACGCGCCGCTGCCGACCTTCACGTCGAGGACGAGGGCACCGGTGCCCTCGGCGATCTTCTTGCTCATGATGGAGGAGGCGATCAGCGGGATCGCCTCCACGGTCCCCGTGACGTCGCGCAGGGCGTAGAGCTTCTTGTCGGCCGGCGCCAGGCCGTCCCCGGCCGCGCAGATGACCGCGCCGACGGACTCCAGCTGCGCCAGCATCTCCTCGTTGGAGAGCTGCGCGCGCCAGCCCGGGATGGACTCGAGCTTGTCCAGGGTCCCGCCGGTGTGGCCGAGTCCGCGCCCGGACAGCTGCGGCACCGCGACACCGCAGGCCGCGACGAGCGGCGCCAGCGGCAGGGTGATCTTGTCCCCGACGCCCCCGGTGGAGTGCTTGTCCGCCGTGGGCCGCCAGAGCGAGGAGAAGTCCATCCGCTCGCCCGACGCGATCATCGCCGCCGTCCAGTCCGCGATCTCGCGCCGGTCCATCCCGTTGAGGAGGATCGCCATCAGCAGCGACGACATCTGCTCGTCGGCGACGGCGGCCCGGGTGTAGGCGTCGACCATCCAGTCGATCTGGCTGGTGCTGAGGGCTCCACCGTCACGCTTGGCGTGGATCACCTCGACGGCGTCGTGCTGGGGGCCCGACGGGGCGCTCTGGCTGGTCACGGTGCGTTTGTACCAGGAGTGGCCACACGCTCGAGGTCCGCGGGGCCGAAGGCCTGCGGCAGCACGGCGTCCATCGCGAGCACCCCCTCGGGCGTGAGCACCTCCAGCGCGGCCCCGCCGTTCTCCCACAGCAGCTGGCGGCAGCGCCCGCACGGCATGATCACCTCGCCCGCCCCGTTGACGCACACGAAGTGGGTCAGCCGGCCGCCACCGGTGGCGTGCAGCTGCGACACCAGGCCGCACTCGGCGCACAGGGTGACGCCGTACGCGGCGTTCTCGACGTTGCAGCCGACGACCAGCCGGCCGTCGTCGGCGAGCGCCGCGGCGCCCACGCGATAGCCGGAGTACGGCGCATAGGCGCGCGTGGCGATCTCGTTCGCCGCCTGCGTGAGGGAGTCCCAGTCGACCATCCGGCCACGCTAGACGATGACGGCCCCGCGAGGATCTTGCGCAGCCCGCCGTCCCGGCCGGAAATGTCCCAAGTTGGTAACCGTTTCGACGAATGCGCTTCCCGTCGCGCGGTCCGTGGGTGAGGATGCACCCCGAGTACCAGAACCAATTTCCTGCCCTGCCGCTCGGAGCCGGGCGTCGATCTGGAGGACATCTGTGAAGACCTGGAAGAGGACGACGGCCGCCGCGGCCGTGGCGCTCATGGCGAGCGCGGCCCTGGCCGCCTGTGGCGACGCCCCCGACGAGGACAACAACGCATCGGAGAAGAACGACTTCCTCCCCTGCATCCTCTCCGACGCGGGCGGCTTCGACGACAAGTCGTTCAACCAGCTCAGCTACGAGGGCGTCCAGGACGCGGCGGAGGAGCTCGGCACCGAGTACAAGGAGTTCGAGTCCAAGAACGAGAACGACTACGCCGGCGCGCTCGAGCAGTTCGTCGCCCAGGGCTGTGACGCCATCGTCACCGTGGGCTTCGCGCTCGCCACCGCGACCAAGGAGTCCGCGGCCGCCAACCCCGACATCGAGTACATCCTGATCGACGACGCGGCCGACGGCGGCGACGACGGCGAGACCTTCGACGGCAAGGCCGACCAGCCCAACATCAAGCCGATCCTCTACGACACCTCGCAGGCGGCCTTCCTCGCCGGCTACGCCGCGGCGGACTACACCAAGACCGGCGTCGTCGGCACCTACGGCGGCATGCCGTTCCCGACCGTCACCATCTTCATGGACGGCTTCAAGCAGGGCGTCGAGTACTACGCCAAGACCAAGGGCAAGGACGTCAAGCTCGTCGGCTGGGAGGGCAACGACAAGGGCGTCTTCACCGGCGGCTTCGACGCCAACGAGAAGGCGACCAACACCGCCAAGCAGATCCTCGACCAGAACGCCGACGTGATCCTGCCGGTCGGCGGCCCGATCTACCAGGGCGCGATCACCGCGATCAAGGACTCCGGCAAGGACGTCGCCCTGATCGGCGTCGACGCCGACTTCTACGAGACCGACCCGAGCACGCAGGACCTGGTGCTCACGTCGATCCTGAAGAACATGAAGGTCTCCACCACCGAGGCCGTCGTGCAGGCCGGCGAGGGCGAGCTCGACTTCTCGCCGTACGTCGGCACGCTCGAGAACGACGGCGTCGGGATCGCCCCGTTCCACAACTTCGAGTCGAAGGTCTCCGAGACGCTCCAGGCCGAGCTCGACGAGGTCAAGGCCGGCATCATCGACGGCAGCATCCCGGTGGAGTCCTATCTCAACCAGTGACGTCGACTGACCTGCGCTCGCCGCAGGCCTGAGACACACCCCTCCGGGGGAGGTCGGTCCCCGACCTCCCCCGGAGGCGTTCCGCGCCGGAGGACACCGGTCCACGGCGCCGTTGCTGGCTTCTGCTCGTCCGCTCCGAGAGGATCCCCCTATGACGCTCGAACTCCGGGGCATCACCAAGCGCTTCGGCCCCCTGGTCGCCAACGACCGGATCTCCCTCACCGTCGACGAGGGCGAGATCCACGCGCTCCTCGGTGAGAACGGCGCCGGCAAGTCCACGCTGATGAACGTCCTCTACGGGCTCTACCAGGCGGACGAGGGCGAGATCCTCCTCGACGGCGAGCCGCTGCGGATGACGGGCCCGGGCGACGCCATGGCGGCCGGCATCGGCATGGTCCACCAGCACTTCATGCTGGTCCCCGTCTTCACGGTCGCCGAGAACGTCATGCTCGGCAACGAGGCGACCGGCTTCGCCGGCACGCTCGACCTCGACGCCGCCCGCGCGCGGGTGCGTGAGATCTCCCAGCGGTTCGGGTTCGACGTGGACCCCGACGCCCTGGTCGAGACCCTGCCCGTCGGCGTCCAGCAGCGCGTCGAGATCATCAAGGCCCTCTCCCGCGACGCGCGCATCCTCGTCTTCGACGAGCCGACCGCAGTGCTCACCCCGCAGGAGACCGACGAGCTGATGGAGATCATGCGCCAGCTCCGCGCGTCGGGCACCGCGATCGTCTTCATCAGCCACAAGCTGCGGGAGGTCCGCGCCATCGCCGACCGGATCACCGTCATCCGCCGCGGCGCGGTCGTCGGCGAGGCCAGCCCGACCGCGACCAACGCCGAGCTCGCCGCCCTCATGGTGGGCCGGCCGGTCGAGCTCACGGTGCACAAGGAGCCCGCCGAGCCCGGTCCCGACGCCTTGGTGGTCCGCGACCTGCGGGTCCTCGACGACACCGGGCACACGCATCTCGACGGCATCAGCTTCTCCATCGCGCGCGGCGAGGTGCTGGGCGTGGCGGGCGTGCAGGGCAACGGGCAGACCGAGCTCACCGAGGCGATCATGGGCCTGCAGCGCCACGTGCGCGGCTCGATCCGGCTCGGGGAGCGCGAGCTGGTCGGTCGCTCGGTGCGCAAGGTGCTCGACGCCGGCGTCGGCTTCGTCCCCGAGGACCGCCAGGTCGACGGCCTGGTCGGTGGGTTCACGATCGCCGAGAACCTGATGCTCAACCGCAGCCACGGCAAGCCGTTCGTGTCCGCCGGCACCGTCCGCCGGGGCTTCCTGGAGGAGTTCGCCCAGGAGAAGCTCGTCGAGTACGACGTCCGCGCGTCCGGCATCCAGGCCAAGGCCAGCCAGCTCTCGGGCGGCAACCAGCAGAAGGTGGTGGTCGCCCGCGAGCTCTCGCGCGACCTGAGCCTGCTGGTCGCCGCGCAGCCGACCCGCGGCGTCGACGTGGGCTCCATCGAGTTCATCCACAAGCAGATCGTGGCGACGCGGGATGCCGGCGTACCCGTGCTGCTCGTCTCCACCGAGCTGGACGAGATCGTCGCCCTCTCGGACCGGATCATGGTCCTCTACCGCGGGCAGGTGGTGGGCATCGTGCCCGCGGACACGCCCCGCGAGACCCTCGGCCTGATGATGGCCGGCGAGCGCCCCGAAGGGACGGCCGCGTGAGCACCAACGACCAGACCCAGCCCGCCCCCGCCGAGGAGCAGCCGCGGGAGCCCGGCCGCTTCGACGGCGTCCTGCGCGAGATCGTCATGGGCAACGCGCTCGTCGCGTTCCTGTCGGTGGTGCTCGCCGTCGTCGTCGGGTCGCTGATGATCCTGCTCACCGACGAGACCGTCCGCGAGACCGCCGGCTACATCGGAGCCCGGCCCAGCGACTTCTTCGACGCGGTGTGGACGTCGATCTCGGACGCCTACACCGCGCTGTTCAACGGTGCGATCTACAACACGAACGTCGACGGCTTCGAGACCCGGATCCGGCCCCTCACCGAGACGCTGAAGTACGCCGCGCCGCTGACCCTCGCGGGCCTGGGCGTCGGCCTGGCGTTCCGCGCCGGGCTCTTCAACATCGGCGGGCGCGGCCAGATGCTGCTCGCCGGCGCCGCCGCCGGCTGGGTCGGCGTCGGCATGGACCTGCCGATGGCGCTGCACCTCCCCCTCGCCGTGCTGGCCGGCGCCCTCGCCGGCGCCCTCTGGGCCGGCCTCGCCGGACTGCTCAAGGCGAAGAGCGGCGCCCACGAGGTGATCGTCACGATCATGCTCAACTACGTCGGCTACTACCTGGTGTTCTACGTCCTGTCGAAGCAGGGCCTGCTCCAGGCGCCGGGGTCGCTGAACCCGAAGTCGCAGCCGATGCCCGAGTCGGTGATCATGCCCAAGCTGCTGGGCGAGCGGTTCAACCTCCACCTCGGCTTCCTGATCGCGCTGGTCGCCGTCGGCGTCGTGTGGTGGCTGCTCAACAAGTCCGCGATCGGCTTCCGCTTCCGTGCCGTCGGCGAGAACCCCGAGGCCGCGCGGGCGTCGGGCATCGACGTCGGCCGGACCTACATCACCGTCATGCTCATCGCCGGCGGTCTCGTCGGTCTCGCGGGCGTCAACCAGATCCTCGGCACCGCCACCAGCGGGGTGACCGTGGACCTCGACGCGGGCATCGGCTTCGACGCCATCACCGTCGCGCTGCTCGGCCGCTCCCGCCCGCTGGGCATCTTGGCGGCCGGTCTGCTCTTCGGCGCCCTCAAGGCGGGCAGCTTCTCGATGGCCGCCGCCGAGGGCATCCCCGTCGAGATCGTGCTGGTGATCCAGTCGCTGATCGTCCTGTTCATCGCCGCGCCCCCACTGGTGCGAGCGATCTTCCGGCTGCCGAAGGAGGCGACGGCATGAGCACCACCGCCAAGATGCCGGTCCCGATCGACGAGTCGGCCGAGCCCGACGCCGTCCCGCTGCGCACCGCGGTCAAGGCGCCGGTCATGCTGGGTGTCGTCACCCTGCTCGTCGCGCTCCTCGTCGCCCTCAAGGCGCGCGCCGGCAAGACGACCTTCCGGCTCGCCGTGGACACGGACTTCTTCGACCTGCCCGAGGTCACGGTCCCCTCGACCGCCACCGTCGCCACCGTCGTCGTGCTGCTCGCCGCCTGCACGGCGGCCTCGGCGCTGCTGGTGAGCCGCGGCCGGCGTACGCCGCTGTGGCTGGTCGCGGTCTTCGCCGTGGTCGCCATGGTCGGCTTCCTCGCGTGGGCCGCGGCCGGCAAGACGGTGCCCGTCATCGGCCTGCTGGGCGGCTCGATCGCGCTCGCCGTACCCCTGGTCTTCGGCGCCCTCGGCGGCGTCCTCGGCGAGCGGGCGGGCGTCGTCAACATCGCGATCGACGGCCAGCTGCTGTTCGGTGCCTTCGCCGCGGCCGTCTTCGGCACCGTGGTCGGCTCCCCGTGGGGCGGCCTGGTCGCCGCGATGCTCGCCGGCGGCCTGGTCGCGCTGGTGCTCGGCTTCTTCGCGATCACCTACTTCGTCGACCAGGTGATCGTCGGCGTCGTCCTCAACGTCCTGGTGATCGGGCTGACCAGCTTCCTGTTCGGCCAGGTGCTCGCCGAGCATCCGGCCGAGCTCAACGCTCCCGACCACTTCGAGCGGATCCCGATCCCGCTGCTCGGCCAGATCCCGGTGATCGGTCCCGTGCTGTTCCGGCAGACCATCCTCGTCTACCTGATGTACGTCGCCGTCGCCGTCGTGGCCTGGGCGCTGTACCGCACCAAGTGGGGCCTGCGCGTGCGCGCCGTCGGCGAGCACCCCAAGGCCGCCGACACGGTGGGCATCAAGGTCAACCGGACGCGCTACACCACGCTGCTCATCGCCGGCCTGATCGCCGGCGCCGGCGGCGCGACGTACACCCTGGTCTCGGTGCCGCAGTTCGGCGAGGAGATGACCGACGGCGCGGGCTACATCGCGCTCGCCGCCGTGATCTTCGGCCGCTGGGACCCCGTGCGCGCGACCCTGGCGGCGCTGCTGTTCGGCTTCGCGACGAACCTGTCCGGGGTGCTCTCGGTCCTCGGCTCGCCCGTGCCCAGCCAGTTCATGCTGATGCTGCCCTACGTGGTCACCATCATCGCCGTCGCCGGCCTGGTCGGCGCCTCCCGGGCTCCTGCCGCGGACGGGGTGCCGTACCGCAAGGGGTGAGCGGGGCCCCGCCTACGAGCCGGCCAGCCCGTCGTCGATCGCCCTCACCGCGACGCCGGCGAGCATCCGGGCGCCATAGCCGATCGCGGCCTCGTCGACCTCGAGGTCGCCCTGGTGCAGGTCGAAGGTGGGGCCGCCGGGACTCCGGGTGCCGAGCCGGAACATCGCGCCGGGGACCTGGGCGAGATACCAGCCGAAGTCCTCTCCCCCGAGGCTCTGCTCGACCTCGGTGCGATGGTGCAGCCCGAGCAGCTCGTCGGCGGTCGAGGCGATCATCGCGACGCTGACCCGGTCGTTGACCACGGGCGGGACGCCTTGGAGGTAGTCGACGAAGGCGGTGACGCCGTAGGGCCGCACGATGTCGAGGATCGCCTCGCGCACCACGGGCTCGCAGGAGGCCCAGGCCTCCGCGTCGAGGATGCGGACCGTACCGCTGGCCACGCCGCGGTCGGGGATCACGTTGGCGGCGGAGCCGGCACGCAGCATGCCCCACACCACGCTCACCCCCGCGCGCGGGTCCATCCGGCGGCTCAGCACGGCGGGAAGCTCGCTGGTGATCTTCGCCAGCGCGAAGGTCAGGTCGCCGGTGAGGTGCGGGCGCGACGTGTGGCCGCCGCTCCCCTCGAGCCGTACGTCGATCCGGTCGGCGGCGCTGGTGATCGCGCCGGCCCGGAGGCCGACGGCGCCCACGTCGACCGACGGGTCGCAGTGCAGCGCGAAGATGCGGTCGACGCCCTCGAGGGCTCCGTGGTTGATCAGGTGCCGCGCGCCGCCCGGCATGACCTCCTCGGCCGGCTGGAAGAGCAGGCGCACGCGACCGCGGAGCAGGCCACGGGCGTGCAGCTCGCCGAGCGCGTGCCCGGCACCCACCAGGGCGGCGGTGTGCACGTCGTGGCCGCAGGCGTGGGCGACGCCCGGGACGCTGCTGGCCCAGGGGTCGGTGGTGAGGTCGGCGACCGGCAGGGCGTCGAGATCGGCACGCAGGGCGACGGTCGGTCCGTCCTCGCCGAGGTCGGCGATGACGCCGCTGCGCGGCATCCGGCTGACTCGCCAGCCGTGCCGCTCGAGATGCTCCACGACGCGGTCGGAGGTGCGCTGCTCGTGCCACGACACCTCCGGGTGCCGGTGCAGGTCACGGCGGAGCTCGACCAGCTCGTCGTCGTGCTTCTCGACGACGGCGGCGACCAGGCCCAGCAGGTCGCGTGTCTCAGGACGTTCCACCACAGGACAAACCTACGCCCACGCCCTGGTGCGCCCGTCCACCGCTCGGAGTCAGTCGGAGTCAGTCGGCGTCAGTCGGCGTCAGTCGGCGTCAGTCGGCGTCGTACGCCGCGAGGAGCCGGTCCGCGGCGAGCGGAGCGGTCAGCTCGCCGGCGAGCAGAGCGGCCCGGATCTCGGCCTGCACCGCCCGGACCCCGGCGCTGTGCCGCAGCCGCTGGTCCAGCTCGTCGCGCACCAGCGCCCAGGTGAAGTCCAGCTGCTGCTCGGCCCGCTTGCGTGCGATGCCGGTGTCGCCGAGATGCTCGCGATGGCGGAGGACCTGCTCCCAGACCTCGTCGACCTTCGCCCCGGTCAGGCCGGAGCAGGTGACCACGGGCGGTGCCCACTCGGCGTGTCCCCGGACCAGGCGCAGCGCCCCGGCCAGCTCACGGGCGGCGCTGCGCGCCTCCTGCTCCCGCGCCGGGTCGTCGGGGTCGGCCTTGTTGACCGCGATCACGTCGGCGATCTCCAAGATGCCCTTCTTGATGCCCTGCAGCTGGTCGCCCGTGCGGGCCAGGGTGAGGAACAGGAAGGTGTCGACCATGCCGGAGACGGTCACCTCGGACTGTCCGACGCCGACGGTCTCGACCAGCACGACGTCGTACCCGGCCGCCTCGAGGACGGCCATGGCCTGGGTGGTGGCGCGGGCGACGCCGCCGAGGGTGCCGGCCGACGGGGAGGGCCGGATGAACGCGTTCGGGTCGGCGGACAGGGTGGCCATCCGGGTCTTGTCGCCGAGCACCGATCCGCCGGTGCGCACCGAGGACGGGTCGACGGCCAGCACACCGACCTTGTGCCCCGCGGCCGTGAGCCGGCCGCCGAGCGACTCGATGAACGTCGACTTGCCGACGCCGGGGACGCCGGAGATGCCGACCCGGACCGCGGGCGCGCGCGACGGGGCGTCCACGGCCAGCGCGAGCAGGAGCTCGCGGGCCGTCTCCCGGTGCCGGGGCGCGGTCGACTCGACCAGCGTGATCGCGCGCGCCATCGTGGCGCGGTGACCGGCCCGCAGCCCCTCGAGCAGGTCGTCGACCCGCATGCCCGCCATCAGTGGCCGAGCGACTCGCGCAGCCTCGCCAGCAGGTCGAGCGCGGACTCCGCGATCACGGTGCCGGGGAGGAAGACCGCCGCGGCGCCCATCTCCTTGAGGGTGGGGACGTCGTCGGGCGGGATCACGCCTCCGATGACGACCATGATGTCGTCACGGCCCTGCTCCGCCAGCGCCTTCTTGAGCGCCGGCAGCAGGGTGAGGTGGCCGGCGGCGAGCGACGAGACACCGACGATGTGCACGTCGGCGTCGATCGCCTGCTGCGCGACCTCCTCGGGCGTGGAGAACAGCGGGCCCACGTCGACGTCGAACCCGAGGTCGGCGAACGCCGACACGACGACCTTCTGGCCGCGGTCGTGGCCGTCCTGGCCCATCTTGGCGACCAAAATGCGCGGGCGGCGGCCCTCGGCCTCGGCGAACTCGTCGGTGGCGGCGCGCGCCTGCGCGACGAGGGTGTCGCCCTCGCCGTCGTTGGCCAGGCCGGCCTCGTCGCGGTACACGCCGCTGATCGTACGGATCACCGCCTGGTGGCGGCCGTAGACCTTCTCCAGCGCGTCGGAGATCTCGCCCACGGTCGCCTTGACCCGGGCGGCGCCCACGGCGAGGTCGAGCAGGTTGCCGTCCCCGGTGTCGGCCGAGCGGGTGAGCGCCTCGAGGGCGGCGTCGACGTCGGCCTGGTCCCGCTCGGCGCGCAGCCGCTCCAGCTTGGCGACCTGCTGGCGGTAGACCTCGTCGTTGTCGACCTTGAGGACCTCGAGCGGGTCCTCGGCCGGCAGCCGGAAGGTGTTGACGCCGATGACCTTCTGCGCGCCGGAGTCGATCCGCGCCTGGGTGCGGGCGGCCGCCTCCTCGATGCGCATCTTCGGGATGCCCTGCTCGATCGCCGCGGCCATGCCGCCGGCGGCCTCCGCCTCCTGGATGTGCGCCCAGGCGCGCTCCGCGAGGTCGTGGGTCAGCCTCTCCACGTAGTAGGAGCCGGCCCACGGGTCGATCGAGTACGTCGTCCCGCTCTCCTGCTGCAGCAGCAGCTGGGTGTTGCGGGCGATCCGGGCGGAGAAGTCGGTCGGCAGCGCGATCGCCTCGTCCAGCGCGTTCGTGTGCAGCGACTGGGTGTGGCCCTGGGTCGCCGCCATCGCCTCGATGCAGGTGCGGCCGACGTTGTTGAAGACGTCCTGTGCGGTCAATGACCAGCCCGAGGTCTGCGAGTGGGTACGCAGCGAGAGCGACTTCGGGTTCTGCGGGTCGAACTGGCGCACCAGCCGGCTCCACAGGGCCCGCGCCGCGCGCATCTTGGCGACCTCCATGTAGAAGTTCATGCCGATCGCCCAGAAGAAGGACAGCCGCGGCGCGAACTGGTCGATGGTGAGTCCGGACTCGAGGCCCGCGCGGATGTACTCGACGCCGTCGGCCAGCGTGTACGCCAGCTCGAGGTCGGCGGTCGCCCCCGCCTCCTGCATGTGGTAGCCGGAGATCGAGATCGAGTTGAACCGCGGCATCCGCTGGCTGGTGAAGGCGAAGATGTCCGAGATGATCCGCATGCTCGGCGCCGGCGGGTAGATGTAGGTGTTGCGGACCATGAACTCCTTGAGGATGTCGTTCTGGATGGTCCCCGAGAGCTGCTCCGGCTTCACCCCCTGCTCCTCGGCCGCGGCGATGTACAGCGCGAGCACCGGCAGCACCGCGCCGTTCATCGTCATCGACACCGACATCTGGTCGAGCGGGATGCCGTCGAACAGGGTGCGGGTGTCGTAGATCGAGTCGATGGCCACCCCGGCCATGCCGACGTCGCCGCGCACCCGCGGGTGGTCGGAGTCGTAGCCGCGGTGGGTCGCGAGGTCGAAGGCGACCGACAGCCCCTTCTGCCCGGCCGCGAGGTTGCGGCGGTAGAAGGCGTTGGACTCCTCGGCGGTGGAGAACCCGGCGTACTGGCGGATCGTCCACGGCTGGGTCGTGTACATCGTCGGGTAGGGCCCGCGCAGGAAGGGGCTGAGGCCCGGGTAGGTGTCGAGCGCGTCGAGACCGGCGAGGTCCTCCGGACCGTACGACGGCTTGATGTCGATGCCCTCCGGGCTCCTCCAGCTCGCGGCGTCCGCCGGCTGGGGCGCGAGCGCGCGATCCTCGACGCCGTCGGACGCGAGCGGCAGGCCCGCGAAGCTCTTGGGGATGGTCATGCCAGCTTCTCCCTCGTCCGGGTCAGGAAGGCGAGGGCGTCGACGCCCATCGCCGCGCTGTCGTCGACGTAGTCGGTCGCCTTGCCCGCGATGATCAGGTGTCGAGCGCCCGCCTCGCGCAGTGCGGCGGCGGCCGCCTCACCCCACTCGTCGTAGGCCGTGTCGGTGCCGGCGAGGCAGACGACGGGCCCGGCGCCCGCCGAGCGGTACGCCGCGACCAGGTCCTCGACGCCCGCCGTGGGGCCCGCCGCCTCGACCGCGATGCCGCCGGCGGCGAGCAGGTTGCTCACGAAGGTGGCGCGCGCGGTGTGCTGGGCGATGGTGCCCAGCGTGGCGAGGAACACCGGCGTCGCGGCCGGCTCGTCGCGCAGCGCCTCGAAGGACGCGCCGTACCGGCGGACCCGGTCGTTGAGGGGGTCCGCGGCCCGCTCAGGCAGCGTCTCGGCGAGGTTCGGGAACTCGCTGAGCCCGGTCAGCGGTCGCTTGCGGCGCGCGACGTCGGCCTCACGCCGCTCGACGACGGCCGCGATCCGGGAGCGGAAGGGGTCGAAGTCGTGCCCGCCCTCCCACTCGCCCTCGAGCAGCTGGAACTCCGCCCACCCGGCGGCGGCGAGGTCGGCGGTGAGCTGCTCGACGGCGTACGCGCCGCCGGCGGGGTCGGCGACCGCCGCGACGTGCGACTCGTCGATGAGCAGGTGGTTGACGTTGCGGGCGATCCGGCGGCCGAAGCCCTCGGGCCGGCCGTTCGCGCTGTCGAAGGGCAGCACGGTGACGGCGTCGGCGCCGCCCACACCGGCGGCGAAGGCCGCGACGGTGCCGCGCAGCATGTTGACGTAGGGGTCGTACTTGCTCAGCATCGGGCGGCTGGTCACGGCGTGCTGGCGCTGGGCGACGGGCTCGGCCGCACCGCTCAGCTCGAGCACCCGCGCCCACAGGACCCGCGCCGCGCGCAGCTTGGCGATCGTCGGGAACTGCTCGTCGGTGGCGGCGTAGCGGAACTCGACCTGGCGCGCCGCGTCCTCGACCGAGAGGCCGTGGTCGGTCAGCCAGCGCAGGTAGGCGACGCCCACGGCGATCGACCAGCCCAGCTCCTGGGCGTCGCTGGCGCCGAGGTCGTGGGCGGCGGTGGCGTCGACGACGATCGCGCGGATGTCGTGCTGGTCCGCCTTGCGCGCCAGGGTCTGGAGCTCGGCCACGGCCTCGTCGACCGCGAGCGGGATGTCGCGCAGCATGACGCCGAGCGGGTCGATGCCGAGGTTGCTGTCGGGGTGCTTCGCACCCGGAAGCGCCAGGAATGCCTCGGCGACGGCGGTCGTGGCGGACGGCGCGTCCAGCACCACCGGCGCGAGGTCGAGCAGCACCCCGGCGAGGGTCGCGGCCACGTCCGTGTCCTCGTCCGCGGCGAGCCACAGGCTCGTGACGCCGCCATCGAGGTCGACCAGCGCGGCCTCGTTGGCGCGCTTGGCGTCCGGGTCGGAGACCAGGCTGCGGATGTCCCAGGCGCCCTCGCGGGTCGGGCGTACGGCGGTCGCCGGGCCGCCGGGCAGGCCGAGCGGCGTGATGCCGATGCCGTCGAGGGTGGTGCGGGTGAGCTTCTCCCACACCGCGCTGTCGGGGTCGCTGTCGCCGAGCTTGCGCGTCTTGCGCAGTACGGCGGCGGTGGCGGCCTCCCACTCGGCGCGCGAGTGCGCGTCCTCGGGCTGCGCCAGCGTCAGGGGCGAGTCAGTCACAAGGGGCAAGACTATCCGTGACAGCGGCCCTGTTACCGAGGTGTGAGATATGTCCGGCTACCTGGAGGTAGCCACGCGGTCACCAAGCGGCCGGTTGGTCGCCGCGACGAGGCGCGGGAAGCGTCGCGGGAGGTCAGCCGCCCTGGCCGGCCCAGTCGGGCAGCTGCTGGAGCGCCCAGCGGTTGCCGTCGGGGTCGGCGAAGCGCACGAACCGCCCCCATGCGAGCTCCTCCACCGGCGACACCTCGATGCCGCGCCCGACCAGGTCGGCGTGGCTCGCGTCGGCGTCCGCGACGACCATCTGCAGGTTGTCGAGCGAGCCGGGCTCCATCTCGGTCAGGCCCTTGCCGATCGCGATCGAGCAGCCCGAGCCCGGCGGCGTCAGCTGCACGAACCGGATCTCGTCGCTGACCGTCTGGTCGTGGTCGGCATGGAAGCCGGCCCGCACGTAGAACTCCTTGGCCCGGTCGACGTCGGTCACGGGCACCATCACCAGCTCGAGCTTCATGTCCATGCCCGCCAACCTAGGCCCGACCACCGACACCCGACGTCCTCGAACGTTCACCCGGCGGTCACCGGGTCGCGCGGGTCGCGCCATCCCCGCCGCCCACCCTGGTGCCATGAGGATCGTGCTCGCGACCGAGTCCTTCTACCCCGCCGTCGACAGCACCACCACGACGCTCAAGGCGACGGTGGACCGCCTCGTCGACCGCGGCCACGCGGTGCGGATCATCGCTCCCGGCCCCGGCCTGGCCAGCTACCGCGGGTGTGACGTGGTGCGGGTCCGCCCGCTCGAGCCGACCGGCGCCCAGGTGCGCGACGCCATCGAGCGCTTCGCCCCCGACCTGGTGCAGGCCCACTCGCCTCGTGCCGTCGGCCGCAAGGCGCTCAAGCACGCCGCGCGCGCCGGCGTACCCACCCTCGCGGTGGAGCAGTCGCCGGTCCTCGACCTCGCCGCCGACTACTGGCGCGCGAAGGTCGCCGAGCGTGCCGACCGGGTCCTGGTCTCCGCGCCGTGGATGGTCGACCGAGCCGCCGAGCTCGGCGTCGAGGCCACGCTGTGGGAGCCGGGCGTCGACCCGCGCGCGTTCACCCCGACCCTGCGCGACCCGTGGCTGCACCAGTCGTGGTCGCGTGCCAGGTCCGGCCGCCCCGAGGTCGTCGTGGGCTACGTCGGCGGGCTGCACAAGGCTGCCGGGGTACGACGCCTCGCCGCCCTCGCCGAGATCCCCGGCATCCGCCCGGTCGTGGTCGGTGCCGGCCCGGAGCGCGAGTGGCTGGCCCGACGCCTGCCGAACGCCCGCTTCACCGGCCCGCTCGGGGTGGGCGACCTGACCGTCGCGCTGCCGACCCTGGACGTGCTGGTGCACCCCGGCGAGCACGAGACGGACTGCCACGCCCTGCGCGAGGCCGGGGCGTCCGGGGTGCCGGTCGTGGCGCCGCGGGCGGGCGGCGCACGCGACGTCGTGGCCCATCTGGAGACCGGCGTGCTCTACGACCCGGCCGAGGCGCGCGACCTGGCCCGCGCCGTGGCCGCGGTGGCCGCCGACCCCCACCGGCAGCTGCTGGGCGCGGCGGGGCGCGAGCGGGCGCTGCGCCGCACCTGGGCCGACGCGGTCGACGAGCTCGTCGCCTCGGCGTACCCCGCTCCGGCGCCGGTCGTCGCCTGACCCCCCGGGCGCCGCGGCGGGGCGCGGCGCTGCGTCTGGTAAGCAACGCCCATGCTGCTGCGCCGGTTGGAGTATCTCGCCGCCCTGTCGCGGGAGGGCCACTTCGGCCGCGCCGCGCAGGCCTGCCACGTGACGCAGTCGGCCCTGTCCGCCGGCATCCTCAAGCTCGAGGGCGAGCTCGGGGTCCAGATCGTGCGGCGCGGCCAGCGCTTCGAGGGCTTCACCCCGGAGGGTCTCCAGGTGCTCCAGTGGGCGCAGCGGATCCTCGCGGAGCGCGACGTGCTGGACCAGACCCTGGCGCAGATGCGCGGCGGGCTCTCGGGGACGCTGCGGATCGGGGCGATCCCGACCGCCCTCAGCGTGGCCTCGCTGCTGACCGCGCCCCTGCGCGAGCAGCACCCGCTGGTGCGCTACCGGCTGCAGTCGATGTCGTCACGCGAGATCGTGAGCCGGCTCAACGACTTCGAGGTCGACGTCGGGATGACCTACGTCGACGGCGAGCCGCTCGGCAAGGTGCGCGTCGTGCCGCTCTACCGCGAGCGCTACCTGTTCCTGACGCCCGAGGAAGGCGAGCTCGGCGGGCTCGACACCGTGACCTGGGCGGAGGCGGCGGCTGCTCCCCTGTGTCTGCTCACGCCCGACATGCAGAACCGCCGGATCATCGACGGCCACCTGGCGGACACCGGGGTCGAGCCGAGCGTCGTCGTCGAGACCGACACGGTCTCGGCGATCTACGCACACGTCGCGGCACTCGGACTGTCGAGCATCGTCCCGCACACGTGGCTGCCCGCCTTCGGCGTACCCGACGGCATCCGGGCGCTCCCGCTGCCGAAGCCTCGGCGCAGCCACCAGGTCGGCCTCGTCCTGGCCGGGCACGGGCCGGAGTCGCTCCTGGCCCGGGCGCTCGTCGACACCGCCCGCGGCATCGACCTCACGCGGCTGCTGTCTCCGTGACGACCCCGCGCCCGTCCCGGGTCACCGTGCGGCGGCAGCGGGCTCCAGGCGCACGATCACGCCCTTCGAGGTCGGCGTGTTGCTGACCTCGGCGACGCTGTCGAGTGGGACCAGGACGTTCGTCTCCGGGTAGTACGACGCGGCCGAGCCGCGCGCGGCCGGGTACGCGACGACCCGGAAGCCCTCGGCGCGCCGCTCGGTGCCGTCGGTCCAGACGCTCACGATGTCGACCAGGTCGCGGTCGGCGATGCCGAGCTCGGCGAGGTCGGACGGGTTGACCATGACGATCCGCCGCGCGTCGTGGATGCCGCGGTAGCGGTCGTCCATGGCGTACGGGATGGTGTTCCACTGGTCGTGCGAGCGCAGGCTCTGCAGGACGAGATGGCCCGCGGGCGGCTCGATCCAGTCCAGCCGGTTGGGAACGAACACGGCCTTGCCGCTCGGCGTCGGGAAGACGCCCTGGTTGACCGGGCTGGGCAGCCGGAAGCCTCCGGACACCGCGACGCGCGCGTTGAAGTCCTCGAATCCCGGCACGACCCGGGCGATCCGGTCGCGGATCAGGCCGTAGTCGGCCTCGAAGTCCTCCCAGGGGATCGCGCCGCCGGGTCCGAGGGTGCGCCGGGCCAACCGGCAGATGATCGCGACCTCGCTCAGCAGGTGGGGCGAGGCCGGCTCGAGGCGGCCACGCGACTGGTGGACCTCGCTCATCGAGTCCTCGACGGTGACGAACTGCTCGCCGCTCGCCTGGACGTCTCGGTCGCTGCGGCCCAGCGTCGGGAGGATGAGCGCGGTCTCGCCGCAGACGGTGTGGGAGCGGTTGAGCTTGGTCGAGACCTGCACGGTCAGCGAGCAGGACCGCAGCGCGGCCTCGGTGACGGCACTGTCGGACATCGCGCGCACGAAGTTCCCGGCGACGCCGACGAACACCCGGGCCTTGCCGTCGCGCATCGCCCGCACCCCGGCGACCGAGTCGTAGCCGTGGTCACGCGGAGGCTCGAAGGAGAACTCCGCGGCGAGCGCGTCGAGGAACGCGTCGGGCACCCGCTCCCAGATCCCCATCGTGCGGTCGCCCTGGACGTTGCTGTGGCCGCGCACCGGGCACACACCGGCACCCGGGCGGCCGATGTTGCCGCGCAGCATCAGGAAGCTGGCGATCTCGCGGATCGTCGGGACGCCGTGCCGGTGCTGGGTCAGGCCCATCGCCCAGCACACGATGATCCGCTTGGCGCCCAGCACCTCGCGGTGGGCGGCCTCGATCTCCTCGCGGGTCAGCCCGGTCGCCTGGAGCACGTGCTCCCAGGCCACCGTGCGGGCGTGGGCGGCGAAGTCGTCGTACCCGGTGGTGTGCGTGGCGATGAAGTCGTGGTCCAGGACGGTGCCCGGAGCGCCGTCCTCCGCCTCGAGCAGGAGCTTGTTGAGCATCTGGAAGAGCGCCAGGTCGCCGCCCGGCCGGATCTTCAGGAAGAGGTCCGCGATCACGGTGCCCTTGCCGATCACACCGCTCGGCTTCTGCGGGTTCTTGAACCGGATGAGGCCGGCCTCGGGCAGCGGGTTGACCGCGATCACGCGGCCGCCGTTGCGCTTGGTCTGCTCCAGCGCCGACAGCATGCGGGGATGGTTGGTGCCCGGGTTCTGGCCGACGACGAAGACCAGGTCGGACTCGTGGATGTCGTCGAGGGACACGCTGCCCTTGCCGATGCCGAGGGTCTCCCCCAGCCCGGAGCCGCTGGACTCGTGGCACATGTTCGAGCAGTCGGGCAGGTTGTTGGTGCCGAAGGCGCGGACGAACAGCTGGAGCAGGAAGGCGGCCTCGTTGCTGACCCGGCCCGAGGTGTAGAACATCGCCTCGTGCGGTGAGGCCAGGCCGTTGAGCTCGTCGGCCACGAGGCCGAGCGCCTCGTCCCAGCCGATCGGCTCGTAGTGGGTCCCGCCGGGACGCTTGACCATGGGCTCCGTCAGCCGTCCCTGCTGGTTGAGCCACATGTCCGAGCGGCTGTCGAGCTCGGCCACCGAGTGCTCGGCGAAGAAGGCGCGGGTGACTCGGCGCGTGGTCGCCTCATCGTTGACGTGCTTCGCGCCGTTCTCGCAGTACTCGTTCGTGTGCCGGTGCTTCGGGTCGGGCCAGGCGCAGCCGGGGCAGTCGATCCCGTCCGCCTGGTTGAGGCTGAGCAGGGTGAGCATGGTGCGCTTCGGGCCGGCCTGGGCCAGCGAGTACTCCATCGCGTGCGCGACGGCGGGCACGCCCGCGGCGTACTTCTTCGGCGCGCTCACCTCGAGGTCGTCCTCCGGGTCCCGGTCACGCCGCGTCGTACTCACCCTGGCAGGGTCTCGCGCCCGCGAGGACGCGTCAAACATCGCTCATCCATCGCTTGATAAGCATCGTCGATCATGGTCATCGCGATCGCGAGCCGGGCGATACGGGGAGTAAGGCTTGCCTTACGTGCGTATCTCACATGATCCCGGTCACCTACCGGCCGGTAGCGGGAGTAGCGTGGCCCCCCGTGGCAACGACGACGCGTCCTCAACTGGTGAAGGGCAGCCGTGCAGCGCGCACGACCATCGCCCTGAAATTGCTCATGGCCGTGAGCGGCCTGCTGTTCATCGGCTTCGTGCTGGGGCACATGTACGGCAACCTCAAGGCCTTCTCCGGCGAGGAGGCGTTCAACGAGTACGCGCATCACCTGCGTGAGCTCGGCGAGCCGATGCTTCCGCACGAGGGCTTCCTGTGGATCATGCGCGTCGGCCTCATCGTCGCCGTCATCGTCCACATCGCGTGCGCGGCCATCCTCGCGGCCCGGGCGGCGAAGGCGCGGCCGGTGAAGTACGTCGCCAAGAAGAACCGCGGCTCGTCGATCTCCTCGCGCACCATGCGCTGGGGCGGCGTCACGATCCTCGTCTTCCTGGTGTGGCACCTGCTCAACTTCACCATCGTCAAGGTCAACCCGAGCAACGGCGAGACCGGCGACCCCGACGGCAGCGCGTACGGCCTGCTCGTCGACACCTTCGACCTGTGGTGGATGACCGTCCTCTACCTGCTCGCGATGGTCGCGCTCGCCCTCCACCTCCACCACGGCACGTTCAGCTCGCTGCAGACCCTCGGCTTCACCAACTCCGCCACGTCGCGGGCCCGCGCCCGCGCGGCCGGCTGGGTCGTCGCCATCGTCGTCGCCGGCGGCTTCTCGCTGGTTCCGCTGTCCGTGCTCGTCGGCATCATCGAGAAGTAAGGGGCCAACGACATGGCTGCAGGAACCCACTACCTCCCCGGACTGACCCCGACCAACGAGCCGTCGGTCCAGACCTCCGACGACGCCGCGGGCTTCTACGTGCTCGGCGAGAAGGTCGTCGACGAGAAGGCCCCCACCGGGCCGATCAGCGAGCGCTGGACCACGCGCAAGTTCGAGAACCGGCTGGTCAACCCGGCCAACCGCCGCAAGCTCGACATCATCATCGTGGGCACCGGACTGGCCGGCGGCGCCGCGGCTGCCACCCTCGGCGAGGCCGGCTACAACGTGAAGTCGTTCTGCTACCAGGACTCGCCGCGCCGGGCGCACTCGATCGCCGCCCAGGGCGGCATCAACGCGGCGAAGAACTACAAGGAGGACGGCGACTCGACGTACCGCCTCTTCTACGACACGGTCAAGGGCGGCGACTACCGCGCCCGGGAGTCGAACGTCTACCGCCTCGCCGAGGTGTCGGCGAACATCATCGACCAGTGCGTCGCGCAGGGCGTTCCGTTCGCGCGCGAGTACGGCGGTCTTCTCGACAACCGCTCCTTCGGCGGCGTGCAGGTGTCCCGCACCTTCTACGCCCGCGGTCAGACCGGTCAGCAGCTGCTGCTCGGCGCCTACCAGGCGCTGGAGCGCCAGGTCGCCGCCGGGACGGTCGAGTCGTTCACCCGCCACGAGATGCTCGAGCTGATCGTCGTCGACGGCAAGGCCCGCGGCATCGTCGCCCGCAACATGGTCACCGGTGACATCGAGACCCACCTCGCGGACGTCGTCGTCCTCGCCTCCGGCGGCTACGGCAACGTCTTCTACCTCTCGACCAACGCCATGGGCTCCAACGTCACCGCGGCGTGGCGTGCCCACCGCAAGGGCGCCTACATGGCCAACCCCTGCTACACGCAGATCCACCCGACCTGCATCCCCGTCTCGGGCGGCCACCAGTCGAAGCTGACCCTGATGTCGGAGTCGCTGCGCAACGACGGGCGGATCTGGGTGCCCAAGAAGGCCGAGGACTGCGAGAAGGACCCGCGCGAGATCCCCGACGAGGACCGCGACTACTTCCTCGAGCGCATCTACCCCAGCTTCGGCAACCTGGTCCCCCGTGACATCGCCTCCCGCGCGGCCAAGTACATGTGCGACGAGGGCCGCGGCGTCGGACCCCAGGTCGCCGAGGTCGGCCCGGACGGCGAGGAGCGCCTGGTGCGCCGCGGCGTCTACCTGGACCTGACCGACGCCATCAAGCGGATGGGCAAGCACGCCGTCGAGGAGAAGTACGACAACCTCCTCGACATGTACGAGCGGATCACGGGCGAGAACCCCTACGAGCTGCCGATGCGGATCTACCCCGCCGTCCACTACGTGATGGGCGGGCTGTGGGTCGACTACGAGCTGCAGTCCAACATCCCGGGCCTGTTCGTCACCGGCGAGGCCAACTTCTCCGACCACGGCGCGAACCGCCTCGGCGCCTCGGCGCTGATGCAGGGCCTGGCCGACGGCTACTTCGTGCTGCCGAACACGATCCGCGAGTACCTCGCCGACGGTCCGTTCGAGAAGATCGACGAGAGCCACCCGGCCGTCGTCGAGGCGCTCGAGTCGGTCAAGGAGCGCGTCGGGAAGTTCCTGTCGATCAACGGCACCCGCTCGGTCGAGAGCTACCACAAGGAGCTCGGCTCCATCATGTGGGAGTACTGCGGCATGGAGCGGACCGAAGCGGGCCTCAAGACGGCCATCCAGAAGATCCGCGACCTGCGCGCCGACTTCTGGACCAACGTCAAGGTCCTCGGCTCCCCGGACAACATCAACCAGGACCTCGAGAAGGCCGGCCGCGTCGCCGACTTCCTCGAGCTCGGCGAGCTCATGTGCATCGACGCGCTCAACCGGCGCGAGTCCTGCGGTGGGCACTTCCGCGCCGAGTCGCAGACCGAGGACGGCGAGGCCCTGCGCCACGACGAGGAGTTCGCCTACGTCGCGGCGTGGGAGTGGGGCGGCGACTCCAACGAGGGCGGCCAGCCGGTGCTCCACAAGGAAGACCTGATCTACACCGCCATCGAGATGAAGCAGAGGTCGTACAAGTGAAGCTCACGCTCAAGATCTGGCGGCAGGAGAGCCCGACCGCCCAGGGTGCGATCAAGACCTACGAGCTCGACGGCGTCTCGAAGGACATGTCCTTCCTCGAGATGCTCGACCTCCTCAACGAGCAGCTCGTCACGAGCGGCGAGGAGCCGGTCGCGTTCGACTCCGACTGTCGCGAGGGCATCTGCGGCATGTGCTCGCTGATGATCAACGGCGAGGCGCACGGCCCGGAGGTCACCACGACCTGCCAGCTGCACATGCGCTCGTTCAACGACGGCGACACGATCACCATCGAGCCCTGGCGCGCCGAGCCCTTCCCGGTGCTCAAGGACCTCGTGGTGGACCGCTCGGCGTTCGACCGGATCATCCAGGCGGGCGGCTACATCTCGGCCAACACCGGCTCGGCTCCGGAGGCCAACTCGGTCCCGGCGCCGCGCGACAAGGCGATGCGTGCGTTCAACGTCGCGACCTGCATCGGTTGCGGCGCGTGCGTGGCGGCCTGCCCGAACGGCTCCGCGTCGCTGTTCATGGGCGCCAAGATCACCCACCTCGGCGAGCTCCCGCAGGGCCAGCCCGAGCGGTGGTCGCGCGTGGTCGACATGGTCGGCCAGCACGACCACGAGGGCTTCGGCGGCTGCACGAACATCGGCGAGTGCGCCGCGGCCTGCCCCAAGGAGATCCCGCTCGACGTGATCTCGCAGCTCAACAAGGACCTGCGCACCGCGCTGAAGAACGGCCACTGACCCCCGCTGTGCCCACCGTGACGGGTTGAGTCGTCACCTCTGACCCGTCGAGTCGTCACATCTGACCCCATCGATCGTCGAAAGTGACGACTCGAAGGGTCGGATGTGACGACTCAACATCTGGCACGGCCGCCGCCGGCCGGGCTCAGTCGCGCCGCGAGGCCCGCAGCGCCTTCCACCCCAACGCGCCGAGCAGACCGGCGATCGCGAAGTTCACGACGATGAGCACGGTGTGCGCGACCCAGTAGCCGGTGGCGCGGTCCTCGCCCGCGTCGTAGGCCTGGTAGAGGTTCTTGGCGAAGTTGCCGAAGGAGAGGACGTTCCAGGCCGCGACGGCGAGGAGCAGGAGGGCGTGCTTGCGCTCGAACTTCACCGGCCCATCCTCCCAGACCCTCCGGTACGACGACCGCGCGGCACGAGCCGCCCGAGCAGCACGCCCACGAGCCCGCCCGCCGCGAAGGTCACCAGCCGGGGCGCCCGCGCCGGCGCCGCCGCAGCCTGGCCGGTCCCCGGCTCCACGGGCGTCGCCGGGCCCGCCGCCGCCGCGATCGCGGCCGCTGCCGGCACCGGCACCGGCGGCCGGTCCGCCAGCGGGCTGGTGTGCGCCCAGGCGGCGGCGTAGAGCACCACCCGGGAGAAGTAGTTGATCCAGACGAGCAGGATCAGCGCGATCCCGAAGGCCTGGAATGCGGGCTGGCCGCGGGTGCTGGACAGCAGCAGGCCGGACAGCTGCTTGAGGATCTCGAAGCCGAGGGCTCCGAGCAGGGCGCCCGACCACAGCGCACGGTCCGGGATCGTGGGTCGCACGAGCAGGCGGAACATCAGGAAGAACAGCAGCGTCGAGGCGCCCAGGCCGACCGCGACGCCGATGACCGCGACGAGCCAGCCGAGCTCGGCGCCCACGGAGAGCAGGTCGAGGACGGCACGCGAGGTCCGGGTGAGGACCGCGGAGGCCACGACGCTGAGGAGGAGCACCACCCCGAGGACGGCCAGGGTGAGCAGGTCGCGCAGCTTCGCGACGAGGAAGTTGGGACGCAGCCGGTCGGGCATCTCGAAGAGGACCGTGAGCGCCGACTGCAGCGACGAGAGCCAGCCGAGCCCGGCGTACAGCACGCCGACGAGGCCGATGATCCCGACGGTTCCCGCCGCGTCCTGCACGTCCTCGAGACGGACCTGGCCGTCGCCGTCGCCGACGAGTCCGGGGAGGATCTCGTCGATCGCCTTCACCAGCGCGTCCTGGGCGTCGGGGAACACCTGGGCCACCCAGCCGACCACGAAGAAGGCGAGCGCCAGGATCGGGAACACGGAGAGGAAGCCGAAGTAGGTGACCCCGCCGGCCTGCTGACCTCCCTGGACCTCGCCGTAGTGCTCCTGCGTGCGCACCGCGTGGTCGACCAGGGGCCACCGCTCCCGGAGCGCGGCCAGCTTCGCCTTGATGCGTTCGACCAGCTTCATCGCGGGCTCCGTTCCGGCTCAGGACAGGGGGAAGGTGCGCGTGGAGCGCCAGCCCTCCTGCTCGTGGTGCACGTAGAGGTGGAAGTCGGTGACGTCGAACGCGCACTCGAAGCCCGCCAGCTCCTCGAACGCGCGGTCGAGGGTCGGGTCGTCGAGGTGGTGCGCGATCGTGACGTGCGGGTGGTACGGGTAGTCCAGGTCGACGGCGAGCGGGCCCCGTCGTACGGCGTCCGCGAGCTGCTCGCACTGGGAGATCCCTTCAGCGAGGCTGACGAAGACCACCGGCGACACGGGCCGGAAGGTACCCGTTCCCCGCAGATGAACCCGGAAGGGCGCGACCGTGCCGGCCGCCTCCGCGAGATGCGCCTCGATCTCGTCGAGACGGCCGGAGACCTCCGTGGGCGGGATCAGCGTGATGTGGCTCGGGACGCCCTCGGCGGTGGGGTCGCCGATCCGCAGGCGGTAGGCCACGAGCTCGGCGGCCCACGGCTCCGGGATGGCGACGGCGACGCCGATCACCGGCATCAGCGGGCCTCCGTACGACGCTCCACCGGTGCGACGAAGCCGACTCGCTGGTAGACGTCGCGCAGCGTCGCCTCGGCGACCGCGCCGGCGGTTTCGGCGCCCTGGGCGAGCACCTGCATCAGGTGGTCCTGGTCGTCGAGGAGCTCCAGGGTGCGGTCCCGGAAGGGCGTGACGAAGTCGACCACCACCTCGGCGAGGTCCTTCTTGAGGTCCCCGTACATCTTGCCGGCGTACTGCTCCTCGAGAGCCGGGATCCCCTCGCCGGTGAGCGCGGAGTAGATCGTCAGCAGGTTGCTGACGCCGGGCTTCTCCTCGGCGTCGAACCGGATCTCGGTGCCCGAGTCGGTGACCGCGGAGCGGATCTTCTTGGCCGTCACCGACGGGTCGTCCAGCATCTCGATGATGCCGGCGGGCGCGGAGCTCGACTTGGACATCTTGCGGGTCGGCTCCTGCAGGTCGAGGAGCTTGGCGGTCGCCTTGAGGATGTAGGGCTCGGGCAGACGGAAGGTCTTCTTGAAGCGGTGGTTGAACCGCTGGGCCAGGTCGCGGGTGAGCTCGAGATGCTGGCGCTGGTCCTCGCCGACCGGCACGTAGTGGGGCCGGTAGAGCAGGATGTCGGCGGCCATCAGGACGGGATAGGCGAACAGGCCGACGCTCGCCGCGCCCTCCCCGCCCTTCGCCGACTTGTCCTTGAACTGGGTCATCCGCCGCGCCTCGCCGAAGCCGGTCAGGCCGTTGAGCACCCACGCCAGCTCGGCGTGGGCGGGCACGTGGCTCTGCACGAACACGGCCGACTTGGCCGGGTCGACCCCGGCCGCGAGCAGCTGGGCGGCGCTGCGCAGGGTGCGCTCGCGCAGCACCTTCGGGTCCCAGTCCACCGTCAGCGCGTGCATGTCGGCGATGAAGAAGAACGGCTGGTGGTCCTGCTGCAGGTCCACCCACTGCCGCACCGCACCGACGTAGTTGCCGAGGTGGAAGGAGTCCGAGGTCGGCTGGATCCCGGAGAGGACCCGCGGGCGGGCGGCTCCCTGCGGCGCGGCCGGCTGCGCGGTCTCCGGCACGGGCGGGTGCTCGGTGGTGGCGGACATGGGTGCGATTCTCTCAGGCCGCCGGCGATCCGCGTAAAGGCCCCACCCCGCCCCGGGCCCGGGCTAGGCCGCGCGGCGGTGCGTGAGGGCCGAGACCAGCAGGATCGCCGTACCCACGGCGGCGAGGGCCGCGCCGACCAGCGCCGGCGCGCGGTAGCCGTGACCGCCGGCGATGACCAGCCCGCCGAGCCAGGCGCCGAGGGCGTTGGCGATGTTGAGGGCCGCGTGGTTCATCGCGGCGCCGAGGGTGACGGCGTCGCCCGCGACGTCCATCAGCCGCAGCTGCAGGTTGACCACCAGGACCGACCCGGCGGCGGTGACGAGGAAGGCGATCGGCAGGAGCAGCCAACCGTGCGGAGCAGCGACGTAGTACACCAGCATCAGCGCGATGCCGGCGACTCCGGCGAGCAGGAGGCTGCGGAACACCGACCAGGCGGCGAGCTCGCCGGCCAGCCAGGTGCCGGCGACCATGCCGAGCCCCAGGGCGAGCACGAAGAACGGGACCGTGCCGCGCTCGAGGCCGCCGACCTCCGTGACCGTCTTGGCGATATAGGAGTAGACGGCGAACATCCCGCCGAAGCCCACGGCACCGACCGCCATCGTCAGCCAGACCTGGAGGCTGCCGAAGAACTCCCCCGCCTCCTTGCGCCCGCTCGCCTCGGAGTCACCGGGCACCGACGGGACCGCCGCGAGGACCAGGGCCACGGTGACCAGAGCGAGCAGGCCGCCGAGGAGATAGGTCGAGCGCCAGCCGACCTGCTGGCCGAGGAAGGTGGCCAGCGGTACGCCGACGACATTGGCCACCGACAGGCCGAGCATCACGCTCGCCACGGCCCGTCCGCGGCGCTCCGGAACGACGAGGCTGGCCGCGACCAGGCTGGCCACCCCGAAGTAGGCGCCGTGCGGGAGCCCGTCGAGGAACCGGGCGACGGTGAGCACGTGGTAGTCCGGCGCCGCGGCGCTGAGCAGGTTGAACGCGCCGTACGCGGCCATCAGGCCGACGAGCATCGCCCGGCGCGGGAGGGCGGCGCCGAAGAACGCCAGGATCGGTACGCCGACCACGACGCCGATCGCGTACGCGGAGATCACGTGCCCCGCGGCCGGCACGGACACCTCGACGCCGCGCGCGATCTCGGGCAGCACGCCCATGGTCATGAACTCGGTGGTGCCGATGGTGAACCCGCCGACCGCGAGCGCCAGGATCGCCAGCGCGGGTCGGTGGTGGGACACCGCCGGGCGCCCCTCGGTCGAGGTCGTCGTCGGCGAGGAGGTCACGGCGGATCGTAACCGGCCGGCACGCCCGGCTATTCCAGGACGTCGGATGTCTCAGCCGGCGAGGTGACCCCAGTCACCGGCCAGCTCGGTCCACGGCCCCACGGCGGCGACACGACCGTCGACGAGGACGACGACGCGGTCGGCCTGGGCGAGCGCCGCGCGCTTGGACGTCGCCCCGATGACCGTGGTGTGCTGCTCGCGCAGGGCGGCCCACAGCTCGATCTCGGTGGCGGCGTCCAGGGCGCTCGACACGTCGTCGGCCAGCAGCAGCTCCGCGTCGGCGGCGAGCGCCCGGGCCAGCGCGAGGCGCTGGACCTGGCCACCGGACAGCCGCACCCCGCGGTGCCCGATGACGGCGTCGGGTCCACCGGCGTCGGCCACGTCCTGGGCCATCCGCGCGGTCTCCACCGGTCGGTCGATCTGCCGGTCGTGGCCGAGCAGGATGTTGTCGGCGAAGGTGCCCGAGAGCACGCGCGGCACCTGCGCGACGTGGGCGACCTGGCTGGGCCGCAGGAAGGTCTCCGGGTCGGCCACGTCGTGGCCGTTCCAGCGCAGCGTGCCGCGGTGGTCGATCAGCCCGGCCAGTGAGGACAGGAGGCTGGACTTGCCCGACCCCACCTGGCCGACCAGCAGCACCAGCTCGCCGCGCTCGACCACGAGGTCGACCCCGGTCGCGCCGAGCGTGCCGTCGTCGTGGATCGCGGCATAGTCGGCGAGCTCGAGGCGCTCCAGCGGGACCCGCTGCGGCGTGGGCGGCTCGGGGGCCGCGCCGGTCACGAGGTCGATCCCCTCCGGCAGGGCCATCAGGTCGGTGCCGCCCGCGAAGCGCGCGGTCACCCGCTGCCAGGCGCGGACGCCCGGCGCCTCGGTGACGACGGCGCCGGCCACCCGGCCGAACCAGTCGAAGCCGTTGACCGCCGTCGCGACGAGCAGCGCGGTGCCGAGTCCCCAGACGTCGGCCAGGTAGAGGGCCCAGGCGGCGACGACGCCGACCTGGACCATCACGGTCGGGACGCCGTCGAGGACGGCCTGCACCCGGTGCTCGAAGACCGCGGCCTCCACCCGGCCGTCGTCGACCCTGCGCAGGTGGGCGTGCACCTGCGGGGTGCGCCCGGCGAGCTTGACCGTGCGAGCCGACTCGACCGCGGAGACCACGGCGCGCCCGAACCGTGCTCGTGCCGCGGAGGACTGTGCTGCCGACCGCCCGGCGATCGGGCGGCCGATCGAGGAGGCCAGGGCGCTGGTGACCATGACCACGAGCAGGACGGTGCCGGCCAGCCAGGTGCCGCCGGCGAGCATGGTGATCGCCGCGATGAGGAGGCCGTTGGTGAAGTCGACCCAGCGGTCGGCGTAGCGCGCGTAGCGGTCGGCGTCCATCGACCGTGCGACCACCTCGCCCGGGGGCGTCCGCGGCAGCCGGTGGCCGCGCACCTGGCCGAGCAGGACCGCCATCCGGACCCGGAGCATGACCTCGATCCACCAGCGGGGGTAGCGCCGGAACGCATCGGCCAGCAGGAAGGGCGCGAGCAGCAGGCTGACGACCAGGACGACCACCAGGGCGCGCGGGGACTCGCCCGCCTCGAGCCGTTCCACGACCTGTCCCCACAGGAAGCCCGTGACCGCCCCGAGCGGCGCGAAGACCGTGCCGCCGAGGAAGAGCACGACCGACCAGGCGCCCCACCAGGGGCGCACCCAGAAGGCGTTCCAGGTGCCGCGGGCCAGGGACGAGCCGGCACCGATCTCGGGACGCTGCGGCGGCGTGCCGGTACGACGGCGCCCGCCGACGGCGACGCCGTCGAGGTCCTCGGCGGATCCGGCGTCGGCGAAGGCGTCGGTGTCGCTGGCGGCGAGCAGGCGCCGGAAGGGTCCCTCGACGACGGCCAGCTCGTCGCGCGGACCGTGCTGGAGGACCCGGCCGTGGTCGAGCACGGCCACCGCCTCGGCCCGCTCGATCGTGCTGAGCCGGTGGGCGACGAGGATGCCGGTGCGACCACTGATCAGCCGGTCCGCCGCCGCCACGACGCGGGCCTCGGTGACCGGGTCCATCCGGGCGGTGGCCTCGTCCAGGACGACGACCTGGACGTGGCGCACGAGCAGCCGCGCGAAGGCGACCAGCTGCTCCTCCCCCGCCGAGAGCGTCGTGCCGCCGGGACCCAGCAGGGTGTCGAGGCCCGAGGGCAGGCCCGCGACCCAGTCGGTGAGGCCGAGCTCGACGATCGCGGCCTCGACCTCCGCGCGGGGAACGGGCGCGAACAGCGTGATGTTGTCCGCCAGCGTGCCCGCGAGGATCTCGGTGCGCTGGGTGACGACGCCGACCCGACGCCGCAGCTCGTGCAGGTCGAGCGTCGTGATGTCGGCGCCGCCGAGGAAGATCGTCCCCGGCGGCGGCTCGGCGGCCCGGGAGAGCAGGGACGCGAGCGTGGACTTGCCCGAGCCGGTGCGCCCGACCAGGGCCAGCGTGTGCCCCGCCTCGACGTACAGGCTGACGTCCTGCAGGGCGAAGGAGCCCTCGTCGTAGCTGAAGTCGAGGTGGCGGATGCGCAGGTCGAGCGCGCCCGTCGGGACCGAGGCTCCGCCCTCCGGCTCGGCCTCGACCGCGAGCAGCTGGCGCAGGCGCAGCACGGCACCCAGGCCCGCCTGGATGTCGGGCAGCTGGTGGGCGAGGTTGTTGATCTGTCCCACGAAGATCGTGGTGACGAGGAACAGGGTGACCAGGCGCGCCACGCCCAGGTGGTCGCCGCCGACCAGGACGACGCCCGCCACCGCCACCGCGGCGAGCAGGCCGTGGAGCAGCAGGCCGACCTTGATCGCCAGCCGCGCCTCGACCATCAGGACCCGGCGGAACTTCTCGTGGACGTCCGCCGAGAGCCGTGCGAGCCGTCGTACGGCGAACGCCTGGCCGAGACTCGTGCGCAGGTCGTCGCGACCGGCGACGCCCTCCTCGAGGGCAGCGGCGTGGTCGGTCCAGGCCGCCTCCTCGACCACCTTGCGCCGCGCGATCTCGACGAGCGCCGGCCGCATCACCCAGACCGTGACCGTCCCGACGACCGGGAACAGGACGAACGCCGGCCACCAGGTGAAGCCGGCGACGAGCCACATCGGGACCGAGGCGAAGGCCGTGCGCATCGCCATCCAGATCTGCTGCCGCAGCAGGGTGCCGACCTCGTGGGTGTCGTCGTCGACCCGGTCGAGGACCTCGCCGACGGCCTGCTCGGTGAGGTGGGCCAGGGGCTGCTGGAGCGCGGCGCTCAGCAGGTCGCCCCGCAGCCGGCCCTCGGCCCGGTCGACCACCCCGGCCCACACGACCCGTCCCGCGGTGTCGACGGCAGCGGCACCGACGACGAAGCAGGCCAGCCACCCGACGAGCGCGGCGGTCGGGTGCTCGGCGATCCGGCCGGCGACCACCGTCCCGAGCGCCTGCCCCAGCGCGGCGAGGGCGACCGCGACCACCGCGAAGGCGGCGGCGGGGGTGCGCAGGCGGTGCCAGTCGACGCGGCGCGCGGGGTCGACGGCGACGGGGGCTGCGGCCGGGGCGGGAGCCGGCGTCAACGTCGTCGTCACTGGATCGAGAGTAGATGTCGTCGCCGACAGCCGCCTCCGATTTTCCTGCGGTGAAAGCCGCAGCGCCCGGGACGACCTGTCGTCCCGGGCGCTGTCGGCGAGGCGCGGCTCAGAAGGCGGCGAGCGCCTCGTTCAGCGTCGCGCTCGGGCGCATCACGGCCGTGGTCTTCTCCGCGTCCGGGCGGTAGTAGCCGCCGATGTCGGCGGGCTTGCCCTGGACGGCGACCAGCTCCGCCGCGATCTTCTCCTCGTTGGCGCGCAGCGTCTCCGCGAGGGGCTTGAACGCGGCCGCCAGGTCGGCGTCGTCGCTCTGGCCGGCCAGCTCCTCGGCCCAGTACAGCGCCAGGTAGAAGTGCGACCCGCGGTTGTCGGTCGTGCCGAGCTTGCGGCCCGGCGAGCGGTCCTCGTTGAGGAAGGTGCCGGTGGCGCGGTCGAGGGCGTCGGCGAGCACCCGCGCGGCCGGCGCGTCGGCCTGCTCGGCGTACTTCTCCAGCGACGGGACGAGCGCGAAGAACTCGCCCAGGCTGTCCCAGCGCAGGTAGTTCTCCTCCACGAGCTGCTGCACGTGCTTCGGCGCGGAGCCGCCCGCGCCGGTCTCGAAGAGGCCGCCGCCCGCGATGAGCGGGACGACCGAGAGCATCTTGGCCGACGTGCCGAGCTCGAGGATCGGGAACAGGTCGGTGTTGTAGTCGCGCAGCACGTTGCCGGTCACCGAGATCGTGTCCAGGCCCTGGCGCATCCGCTCGAGCGAGTACGCCGTCGCGAGCTCCGGCGAGAGGATCTTGATCTCGAGCCCCTCGGTGTCGTGCTGCGGGAGGTAGGCGTTGACCTTCTTGATCAGCTCGCGGTCGTGCGCGCGCGACTCGTTGAGCCAGAAGATGGCCGGCGTCTGCGACGCACGGGCGCGGGTGACGGCCAGCTTGACCCAGTCCTGGACGGGGATGTCCTTGGTCTGGCAGGCCCGCCAGATGTCGCCGGCCTCGACGTCGTGCTCGATGAGGACCTCGCCGTCGGAGGCGAGGATCCGGACGGTGCCGTCGGTCGGGATCTCGAAGGTCTTGTCGTGCGAGCCGTACTCCTCCGCGGCCTGCGCCATCAGCCCGACGTTCGGGACGGTGCCGATCGTGGCCGGGTCGAGCGGGCCGTTCTGCTTCACGTCGTCGATGACGGCCTGGTAGACGCCGGCGTAGGACGAGTCCGGGATCACCGCGAGGGTGTCGTCCTCGCCGCCGTCGGCGCCCCACAGGCGGCCGCCGTTGCGGACCAGGGCGGGCATCGAGGCGTCGACGATCACGTCGGAGGGCACGTGCAGGTTGGTGATGCCCTTGTCCGAGTTGGTGTAGGACAGCCGCGGGCCGTCGGCGAGGGCGGCGTCGAAGGCCGCCTTGATCTCGGCACCGTTCTCGAGGGCGTCGAGCCCCGAGAGGATGGCGCCGAGGCCGTCGTTGGCGGAGAGGCCGGCCGCGGCCAGCTGGTCGCCGTACCGGGCGAAGACGTCGGCGAAGTACGCCTTCACCACGTGCCCGAAGATGATCGGGTCGGAGACCTTCATCATCGTCGCCTTGAGGTGGACCGAGAAGAGGACGTCGTCGGCCTTCGCCTTGGCGAGGGCGTTGCGGAGGAAGGCCTGGAGGTGGTCGGCCTCCATCTTGGAGGCGTCGACGATCTCGCCGGCGAGGACCGGGAGGCCCTCCTTGAGCACGACGGTCTCGCCGGCCTCGGTCTCGAGGACGATCGACAGGGTGTCGTCCGCGGTGAGGGTCACCGACTTCTCGTTGCTGGCGAAGTCGTGGGCGCCCATGGTGGCGACGTTGGTCTTCGAGCCCTCACCGAACGGCTTGTTGGTGTGCGGGTGGGTCTTGGCGTAGTTCTTCACCGAGGCCGGCGCGCGGCGGTCGGAGTTGCCCTCGCGCAGGACCGGGTTCACGGCGGAGCCCTTGACCTTGTCGTACTTGGCGCGGATCTCCCTCTCCTCGTCGGTGGCCGGCGCCTCCGGGTAGTCCGGGACGTCGAAGCCCTGCTCCTGCAGCTCCTTGATCGCGGCCTTGAGCTGCGGGATGGAGGCGGAGATGTTGGGGAGCTTGATGATGTTGGCCTCGGGCGTCTTGGCCAGCTCGCCGAGCTCGCTCAGCGCGTCGTCGGCCAGGCCGAACTGCGCGAGGATGCGCGCGGCGACGGAGATGTCGCGCGTCTCGACCGCGACGCCGGCCTTGGCGGCGAAGGCCTCGACGATCGGCAGGAAGGAGTACGTCGCGAGCAGCGGCGCCTCGTCGGTGTGGGTGTAGATGATGCTCGACATGTTCGGGCGTCACTCCTGAGGCCGTGGGTGGGATTCTTGACGTCAAGATACCTGATGGTGGGGCTCGGGTCCCCCTCGGTGGCCACAGTAATGACTAGGGTGAGCGCTGATAACCCGGCTGGTTTTCGGGAGCCCTACCGAGGAGAAGGTCCATCCCATGACTGACGCAGCACTGGATACAACCGTCCCGCCCACCACGACCCAGAAGCTCCTCGCGGAGTTCGTCGGCACCTTCGCCCTGGTGCTCTTCGGATGCGGCGTGGGGTTCATGAACGACGGCTCCGTCGTGCAGACCGGTCTGGCCTTCGGTCTCACCGTCACCCTGATGGCCTACGCCTTCGGCCGGATCTCCGGCGGCCACTTCAACCCGGCGGTCTCCGTCGGCGCCGCCCTCGGCGGCCGGATCTCCTGGAAGGACTCCGGCCTCTACATCGCGGCCCAGGTCCTCGGCGGCATCGTCGGCGCCCTCTTCCTGATGATCCTGCTGCTCGGCTTCGACGGCTTCGAGGCCTTCGACGACAGCATGCCGCTGGCGACCAACGGCTTCAGCGCCGGCAGCTACGACTACGCCTGGTGGGCCGCCTTCCTCGTCGAGCTCGCCATGACGTTCATGTTCGTGCTCGTGATCCTCGCCGTGACCGACGAGCGCAACCGGGCCATCGCGGCGCTCGCACCGCTGGCGATCGGCATCACCCTGGCCGTCATCCACTTCATGCTCATCCCGATGACCGGCACCTCGGTCAACCCGGCCCGCTCGCTCGGCCCGGCCCTGTTCAGCGGCGGCGACTGGATCGTGCAGGTCTGGCCCTTCCTCGTCGCCCCGCTCATCGGCGGCGCCGTGGCGGGGGTGCTCTACCCCCTCCTGTTCGGCCGCGACGCCGACCCGGTCCCCGGCTCCGGGCTGAGCTTCGGCGCCGGCGGCTCGTCGGACCCGGGCTTCACCCAGCAGTGGAACCAGCAGGCCTACGGCCAGCAGCAGGCGCAGCAGCCCGTTCACCAGCAGGGACAGCCGATCATCCAGGACGGCTGGCAGTGGGACCCGGCCACCCAGCAGTGGATCCCGGCCCAGCAGCAGCCGCCGGCCCCGGGGGCTCCCGGCGCCGCCGACCCGCAGGCCGGGTGGGCGCCGCCGGCCAACGACCAGACGCAGGTGCGTCCCCCGCAGTAGCCAGCCCCCGGCCGTGACCTAGCGGGCCTCGTCGTACGCGACGAGGCCCGCTTCGTCCGTCCGCACCAGGCCGACGCCGCGTGCGTAGACGTCGACCCGCATGCCGGCCGCCCCCTCGACGCCCTTCTCGACCACCAGCTCGACGGTCCGCTGGTACGTCGACAGCGGGACCGTGACCGGCTCGCCGACGGCCCGCACCGTGGCGACCTCGACCAGCCCGGGCGCCGTCGCGGTGCGGAAGCCGTCGCCGAAGCGGGGGCGGGCGGGCATCGCCAGGCCCGCCTCGGCCCCGACGCTGCCTGCCTGCCACTCCCCCTCCCGGCCGAACCACCACACGTTCCCGTCACGGTCCTGGGCGTACAGGTCCCGCTCGACCGTGCCGTCGGCGTGGGTGCGCACGAGGGCCGTCGTCGCGACCCCGGCGACCTCGGGCCCCGGCTCCACGGTCAGCACCAGCGCGGGCTGCCCGGTCGCCGCGTGGGCGTACTCCCAACGAGCGCCCGGCGCCAGGGGGAACCAGGGGTTGTCCACCGCCGCGACGAAGTCCGCCGGGTCCGGATCCGGGGTGGGGATGACCAGCCCGTCCACGCCCGCGGGCGGGCTCGGCGCCGAGGCGGACCCGCAGCCGGCCAGCACACCGCCGGCGAGGGCCAGGGCCGCGATCGCCGCGGGGACTCGTGTCCGCATGGGCTCATCGTCTCGCAAGGCCCGCCCGCCTCCCCGCGCGGGGGCGCGCGCTGCTAGCGTCGCGGGCAGTCCCACCGCAACCTCTGAGGAGTCTTCAGTGAGCACCACCCCGCTCAAGGTCGCCGTCACCGGCGCAGCCGGCCAGATCGGCTACAGCCTGCTCTTCCGCATCGCGAGCGGCGCCATCGCCGGCGACCGCCCCGTCGAGCTGCGCCTGCTCGAGATCGAGCCGGCCCTCAAGGCACTCGAGGGCGTCGTCATGGAGCTCGACGACTGCGCGTTCCCCAACCTCGCCGGCGTCGAGATCGGCGCGGACCCCGAGAAGATCTTCGACGGCGTCAACCTCGCCCTGCTCGTCGGTGCCCGCCCGCGCGGTCCCGGCATGGAGCGCGGCGACCTGCTCTCCGCGAACGGCGCGATCTTCACCGCCCAGGGGAAGGCCCTCAACAAGGTGGCCGCCGACGACGTCCGCATCGGCGTGACCGGCAACCCCGCCAACACCAACGCGCTCATCGCCGCGAGCAACGCCCCCGACATCCCCAAGGAGCGGTTCTCGGCGCTGACCCGCCTCGACCACAACCGGGCGATCTCGCAGCTGGCCGCCAAGACCGGCTCCGCCGTCAGCGACATCAAGAAGGTCACGATCTGGGGCAACCACTCGGCCACGCAGTACCCCGACATCTTCCACGCCGAGATCGCCGGCAAGAACGCCGCCGAGGTCGTGAACGACCAGGCCTGGATCGCCGACACCTTCATCCCGACCGTCGCGAAGCGCGGCGCGGCGATCATCGACGCCCGCGGGGCCTCCTCGGCCGCCTCCGCCGCATCCGCGACCTGCGACGCCGCTCGCGACTGGCTCAACGGCACCCCCGCCGACGACTGGGTCTCGATGGCGGTCGTCTCCGACGGCTCCTACGGCGTCCCCGAGGGCCTCGTCTCCTCGTTCCCGGTCACCACCGCCGGCGGCGAGTGGAGCATCGTCCAGGGCCTGGAGATCGACGACTTCTCGCGCGGCAAGATCGACGCCTCCGTCGCCGAGCTGGCCGACGAGAAGGCCGCGGTCACCGAGCTGGGCCTGATCTGAGGCTGACACCACCCGACGAGGGGCCGGTGCCGTCAGGCGCCGGCCCTTCGGCGTACCGGGGTGCTCTCAGGACTGCTCGGGGATGGTGCCCGCGAGGAGGAAGAGCACCACGGCGACCCCGACCAGGATGCCGACGTCGAGGAGCCGGTGGCGCACGGCGAGCATGCCGGCGTCCCGCTCGGGGAGCACCAGGCGCAGGGCGCCCGCGCCCGCGAGGCCGCCGGACATGATCCGCAGGCCCACGCGCCAGTCCGACGCCGCCGCCACGACCAGGCCGACCCCGACGACGACCAGGACGGCGATGTAGCACGCCCCGCCGATCGTCGAGGGATACCGGCGCGGCTCGGGCTCCGGGTCCACCGAGGCGGACGGCTCCAGCGGCTCCCCCGGCTCCGGGGCCTCGGCCCTGTCGTTCAGCGCGCTGCCTTCCCGCTGAGCGCGGCCTGCTGCTCGGCCATCGCGACCACGTTGGCCAGCAGCATGGCGCGGGTCATCGGCCCGACGCCGCCGGGGTTCGGGGAGACCCAGCCGGCCACGTCCCAGACGTCGGCGGCCACGTCGCCGGCGATCTTCCCGTCGACCCGGCTGACGCCGACGTCGAGGACGGCGGCGCCGGGCTTGACCATGTCGCCGCGGACGATGTCGGGGACCCCGGCGGCGGCGACCACGATGTCGGCCTTGCGCACGTGCGCGGCGAGGTCGACGGTGCCGGTGTGGCACAGGGTCACGGTGGCGTTCTCGGAGCGGCGGGTGAGGAGCAGGCCCAGCGGGCGGCCCACGGTGATGCCGCGGCCGACCACGACGACCTCGGCGCCCGCGATCGGCACGTCGTGGCGGCGCAGCAGCTCGACGATGCCGTACGGCGTGCACGGCAGCGGCGCCTCGTTGCCCAGCACCAGCCAGCCCAGGTTGGTCGGGTGCAGGCCGTCGGCGTCCTTGGCCGGGTCGATGAGACCGAGGACGCGGTTCTCGTCGCGGCCGCGCGGGAGAGGCAGCTGCACGATGTAGCCGGTGCACCCCGGGTCGGCGTTGAGACCCGCCACCGCCTCCTCGATCTCCTCCTGGGTGGCGACCTCCGGCAGGTCCACGCGGATCGAGGCGATGCCGACCTCGGCGCAGTCCTTGTGCTTGCCGTTGACGTACCAGCGCGAGCCGGGGTCGTCGCCCACCAGCACCGTGCCCAGGCCCGGGGTGATCCCCTGCTCGCGCAGCTTGTCGATGCGGACGCGCAGCTCGTCCTTGATGGCGGCCGCGGTGGCGTTGCCGTCGAGCCTCTGTGCAGTCACCCGGACATCCTCTCAGTTTGCGTACGTAGGTCCCACCCAGCTTGTGCCGGGTCGCGCTCGCCGGCTCAGTGGAAGAAGTGGCGGGTCCCGGTGAAGTACATCGTCACCCCGGCCGCCTGGCAGGCCGCGATGGTCTCCTCGTCGCGCACCGAGCCGCCCGGCTGCACGATCGCGGCGACGCCGGCGTCGAGCAGGATCTGCGGCCCGTCGGCGAACGGGAAGAAGGCGTCGGAGGCGGCCACGGCACCCCGCGCCCGCTCCTGGCCCTCCACCAGGCTGTTGGCCCGCTCGACCGCGAGCCGGCAGGAGTCGACCCGGTTGACCTGACCCATGCCGATGCCGACGGCGCCGCCGTCCTTGGCCAGCAGGATCGCGTTGGACTTCGCGGCCCGCACGGCGCGCCAGGCGAAGGCGAGATCGGCCAGGGTGCGCTCGTCGGCGGCCTCTCCGGCCGCGAGCGTCCACGCGGTCGGGTCGTCGCCCTCGGCCTGGAACTGGTCGACGTGCTGCATCAGCAGCCCGCCGCTGATCGGGCGGGTCTCGACGCCTCCCGTCCTCAGCGGCTCGGCGACGAGGATCCTGATGTTCTTCTTGCCCTGCAGGACCTCGACCGCTCCCTCGTCGTAGCCCGGAGCGACGATCACCTCGGTGAAGATCTCCGCGACCTGCCGGGCCATCTCGACCGACACGGGCACATTGGTGGCGATCACCCCGCCGAAGGCGGAGACCGGGTCGCACTCGTGGGCACGGCGGTGTGCCTCGGCGACGTCGGCGCCGACCGCGATGCCGCACGGGTTGGCGTGCTTGATGATCGCGACGGTCGGCTGGTCGCCGTGGTCGTACGCCGCGCGGCGGGCCGCGTCGGTGTCGACGTAGTTGTTGTAGGACATCTCCTTGCCGTGCAGCTGCTCGGCGGCGGCCAGCCCGCCGGGGCCGAAGCCGGAGCGGTAGAGCGCGGCGGGCTGGTGGGGGTTCTCGCCGTAGCGGAGGACGGCCTGCTTGTCCCAGGTCGCGCCGACCCAGGCCGGGAAGCCGGTGCTCGCGCCGTCCTCGACGGACGAGTCGGTGAGCACGTTGCCCATCCAGGAGGCCACCTGGACGTCGTAGGTCGCGGTGTGGACGAAGGCCTTGGCGGCCAGGGCCTTGCGCTCCTCGTAGGTGAAGCCGCCGCTGCGCGCGGCATCGAGCGCCCGCGCGTAGTCCGCGCCGTCGGTGACGATCGCGACGGACGGGTGGTTCTTGGCCGCGGCGCGCACCATCGAGGGGCCGCCGATGTCGATCTTCTCGATGCACTCGTCGACGCCGGCGCCGGACATCACGGTCGCGGCGAAGGGGTAGAGGTTGACCACGACCAGGTCGAAGGGGGCGACGTCGAGCTCCTCGAGCTGCGCGACGTGCTCGGGCAGCCGGCGGTCGGCGAGAATGCCCGCGTGCACCCGCGGGTGCAGCGTCTTGACCCGGCCGTCCAGGCACTCGGGGAAGCCGGTGAGGTCCTCGACCTTGGTGACGGGCAGGCCGAGACCGGCGATCAGCGCGGCCGAGCCGCCGGTCGAGACCAGCTCGACGCCGGCGTCGTGGAGGCCGCGGACGAGGTCCTCGAGGCCGGTCTTGTCGAAGACGGAGACCAGCGCGCGCTTGATCTCGATCCGGTCGGTCATGGTCTTCTCCTCATGGGATCGGTCGGTCGATCTCGATGAGGGGCACCCAGGCGGTCGATGCCGGCTCGTTCACTCCCCGGTGGTTGCCCACCCGCGCCAGTCGTGTGGCATGGATCCTACGGCGCGGTCAGCCGCCGAGGCGAACTCGCCGGCCCTCGACGGTGAAGCCCTCGCGGGCCATGCGGCCGACCGACTCCACGAGCATGCCGCGCTCGGCGACCTTGATCCGCTCGTGCAGGCTCTCGACGGTGTCGTCGTCCTCGACGGGGACGACGACCTGGGCCACGATCGCGCCGGTGTCGACGCCGGCGTCGACGACGAAGAGGGTCGCGCCGGTCACCTTCACGCCGTACTCCAGCGCGTCGCGGGGGCCGTACATGCCCGGGAACGACGGCGAGAGCGCCGGGTGCGTGTTGATGGTGCGTCCGCCGAAGCGCTCGAGGAAGGTCTCCCCCACCAGCTTCATGAAGCCGGCCAGCACCACGATGTCCGGCTCGAAGGCGGCCACCTTGTCCGCCAGGGCCCGGTCCCAGTTCTCCCGCGCCGTGTAGTCCCCGACCTTCGCGACGAAGGTGGGGACGCCGGCCCGCTCCGCGCGGGCCAGGCCCTCGATGTCGTCGCGGTCCGCGCCGACCGCGACCACCCGCGCGCCGTACGCCGGGTCGGCGCAGGCGTCGAGCAGGGCCTGGAGGTTGGTGCCGGAGCCGGACACGAGGACGACGAGGCGAGGGCGGGCGGGCACGCGCGGATTCTAGGCCGGGTCAGGAGCGTCCCGGCATCCGGGCGCGCAGTCCGCGCAGCGCGACCCGCACCCGGCCGTCGGCGTCGCGCTGCCACCAGCACACGACGAGTGCGCCGAGCACGCCGCCGATGCCGAAGGAGGTGATCGCGTGGAGGAGGACGTCGAAGGTGTAGGGGCCCACGTCCTGCATCCGCCCCGGGCCGACCGCGCCGCCGGCGAGTCCGGACGCGAGAGCCAGGGCCACCCCGGCGCCGATCCCGCCGGCGCAGCCGCGGATCGCGGCACGGTCCCAGGCCAGGATCGGGCGCTCGCGCTGGACCTGGCCGGCCACGAGCGCGGCCAGGACGAGCGGGGTCAGCATCAGCCAGTCGGTCCACCACGGCTGGCTGCCCTGGTCGGGCAGGGCGGCGAGCAGGGGGAACATCGGCAGCGGCCCGAGCACGACCGTGGTCGTGGAGACGGTGGTGCCCGTCCCGACCGTGAAGCCGGGGCCGAGCAGGTAGGCGCTGGAGAAGAGCAGGGCGTTCGGCAGCAGCAGAAGGGACAGCGCCGTCATCAGCACCACCGCGCCCCCGTCGGCGTGGAGCTGGGAGACGACATTGGCCGCGGTCGAGAAGTCCAGGACGAGCGCGGCGAGCAGCGCGAGCAGGCAGACCAGCGCCCACCGGGTGAGGATCCGGCGTGCCACGAGCGCGATGTCGCGCACGACGACGGGGAGGACCGGCAGCCAGATCGCCGCGCGTCCCGACCCGAAGGCGATGGCGGGGCCGCCGACGGCGAGGCCGATGAGCGCCGACCACACGACCACCCGGGCGGGCGCGGGGGCCGACGACGCGGTCGCGGCGACGGAGGCGGTGAGGACGCCCACGACGGCGTAGCCGACGGTGAACAGCCCCGCGGCGTACGGAACGGTGAGATCGCGCGCGCCGTCGGCGATCCGGTCGGCGTCCGGGCCGTGGCCGGAGACCGACTCCCCGACGCGGTGCCCGACCCGCCACGCGACCCACGCGCAGAGCAGGGTGAGCCCGAGCGGCATCGCGGTGATCCGGATCCCCTCGACCGCCACCGTGGAGCCGTGCGCCATCAGCCAGCCGTGGGCCCCGACGCGCAGGGCGTCGCCGGGCGCGCCCTGGCCGCCCGCGTCGGTGAGGAACCAGCCGACGACCGCCACGGCCATGCACACCAGCAGCGGCGCGCCGGCGGCGATCACGCCCCCGATGCTCGCGGTGGGCACCAGCGGCCGGGTCGTGGCGAGCCGGCGGCGCAGGTCGGCGTCCGAGGCGGACCGCGATCGACCGGGTCCGGTACGGCGTGCCGGTGGGCTCTGCAGCGACGTCATGGTCCGTCCATCTTCACGCGCCGGTACGGCGGGTTCTCGGCCGCCACGCCGGGAAGGGGGCAAAGGCCCGCAGAGACGAGGACCACCCCGGGTCTGGTTGGGGCGCACGACGGCCCACGGCGTACGGTGGTGCGGCCATGACCGCGGACGACCGGGTGACCCCTGCCCCCGACCAGCCCCGGTCCGCCTACGTCAGCAGCGCGGACCTGATGGGCAGCTTCGACGCCTTCTACCGCGACGCCCGCGACCGGCTGCTGCTCCAGACCTTCGCGCTCACCGGGGACCTCGCCGTCGCGCGCAGCGCGGTGCGCGAGGCGTTCGTCGTGTCCTGGCACCACTGGCGCAAGACGGGTCGGCTCGCCGACCCCGAGTCGGCCGTGCGGCCCGACGCGTGGCGCAAGGCGCTGCGGCGCAGCAGCACCCGCCCCTGGCACCGCAAGAAGGACCTGGACGACGAGACCCGGCGCACCCTCGACGCGCTCACGGCCCTGCCGGTCGTGCAGCGCAAGGCGCTGCTGCTCACCCAGCTCGCCGCGGTCACCATGGACGAGATGGCGCAGGAGATCGGCCTGCCCTCCGAGGCCGCCGAGCGGGAGCTCCAGCTCGGCGCTGCCCAGTTCGCCACCGCCCTGTCGATCCCCACCTCGGTGATCCCGCTCGCGCTCCACGGCCTGTCCCGGGCCACGACCTCGGTCACCTGGCCCCGGGTGACCATCATCCGGCGCGCCGGCGGGGCCCGCCGCCGCGCGCACACCGTGATCGGAGGCGCGGCGGCCGTGGTCGCCCTCGTCGCGGGCGGCGCCGTGGCCACCGACGGCGCGGGCGTGCGCCCGACGCTCGACCGGGAGGAGCCCCCCGCCGCCGGCGGGCCGGCCCCGGCGGGCCCGGCGATCACCACCCTGCCCGACACCAGCCTGGTCCCGCTCGACGTGCTGCGGCAGGCCGTCCCGGGCCGGGGCTGGCAGGAGGGCACGACCACCGACAACTCCTCCGGAAACGGGCTGGCCCTCCCCTGCCAGCCGGTCCGCTACGCCGATCCCCAGGGCACCGCGGCCTGGGTCCGCACCTTCCGCGACAGCGGCGACCCGCAGGCGCCGCGCAGCGTCGTCCAGGTCGCCGAGGCCTCCTCCTCCGAGCAGCGGGCCGAGCGCACCTACCGCCAGGCGCGGCGCTGGTTCGCCACCTGTCCCTCGCCCGACCAGGAGGGCGCCGCCGTGCCGCGGGTGCAGCTGGTCGGCACCGCCGACCTGCCCGGGGTCGGCGACCAGTCGACCCTCTTCGTGCTGCGCTCGCGCGTCGACGCCTCCACCCACGTGGTCGGGGTGGCGCGCACCGGGCTCTTCACGACGGTCACCTCGCTGACCTCCACCGTGCCGGCGGCGCGGGCCAACCGCGCCGGGGTCGCCCGGCTTCTCGCCTCGGCCGTGGGCCGGATCTGCGCGCTGCCCGACGCCGGCGGCTGCGCCATCCCGGACCCGACGCCGGTGCCGCGCGCGCCGTACCCGGCCGGAGAGAAGCCCTCGATGCTCTCCGAGATCGACCTGCCGCCCATCACCCCGGACCCGGGTCCGTGGGTCGGCACGCCCGCGACCGCGCTGGGCGAGGACCGGATCGACGCCGGCGCCATCGGCTGCAACACCGTGCACCTGTTCGGCCGGTTCAAGGGCAAGGCGATCCAGGGCAACGAGTTCCGTACCTTCGTGTTCGGCGGTGCGAAGCTGCCACCCCAGGTGGGGCTCACCCAGACCGTCGGCGCCCTCCCGGGCGGCGCGGCCGGCGCGTTCGTGGCGCGCTTCCGCGAGCAGATGGCAGCCTGTCCCGAGCTCGACGCCACGGCCGGCACCGAGGTCCAGGAGCTGCTGAGCACCGGCAGGGGCGCCCAGGCCCTGTCGGTGTGGCACCTGTCGACCGCACTGCCGGGCGACCGCACCGTCGAGTACGACGTCGCCGTGCTCCGCCAGGGCACCGCCGTCTCGGTGCTGGCCTATGTCGCCGCGCCGAAGGCCCGGATCGTCGACGAGGACTTCGTCGCCCTCGCGCAGCGCGCCCTCGACCGGCTGGCGCGCTCGGCTCCGTACGATCCCAGCTGACCCCGGCCGACCCGGCTTTCCGACGCCACTTCTGCGCGACGTGCAACCGGACCCGGTCCTCGGGCGTATCCCCCTCGACAACCCACGCTGCCGACGGAGGCAGCGGAGCACCGAGAGGAGGTCGGCGTGGACGCCAGCGAGTTCGACGAGTTCTACGCCGCCTCGTTCCGCCGGGTGACCGGTCAGGTCTACGCGATGATCGGCGACCTGGACGAGGCCACCGAGTGCACCCAGGAGGCGTTCGCCCGGGCCTGGGCGCACCGCCGCAAGCTGGACCGCGCGGAGTACCCCGAGGCGTGGGTGCGCACCACCGCGCACCGGCTCGCCGTGAGCCGGTGGCGCCGCCGCAAGCGCGGCGAGCGCTCCCCGGACCGCGCGCTCCAGCAGGCCGGGACCGCGGCGGCCGTCGACGAGTCGCACGTGGCGCTGGTCGCCGCGCTGCGACGACTGCCCGAGGCCCAGCGCCAGGCGCTGGTCCTCCATCACATCGCCGACCTCCCCGTCCAGCAGGTCGCGGCGGAGGTCGGCGTGCCGGAGGGAACCATCAAGGCCCGGCTCAGCCGCGGACGGGCGGCCCTGGCCGCCCTGCTGGCCGACGAGCCCGGCCTGGCGGAAGGAGGGGCCACCCATGCCTGAGCACGCGGACCACGATCCCGTCGAGGACCTCGCCCGGTTCGGGGCGGACCTCGCTCGCGCAGGAGGAGACATGCCGCTCTCAGCCGCCGACGTACGCCGCAGGGGCGACCACCTCCGCCGCCGGCGTACCGCCCTCGTGGCGGGCGGCGCCGTCCTCGCGGCGGTCGCCGTGACCGCGCCCATCCTCGCGCTCACCGGCGACGACCCCGAGCGCACCGACCGCGACCTGGTCACCCGCGACCCGAGAGGGGCCCTGGGCCCGCAGGACCTGCTCGGCGACGACGACACGGTCCACAGCGAGAGCAGCGACTGGTTCACCACCGACACCTCGGAGGGCGACGGCCAGGCTGCCTTCCACCTGTGCGCGCGGGAGAGCCTCGGCAGCCTCGGCGCCACGGCCGTCTTCCAGCGCCGCTTCGAGCTGCGCAACACCGCGGAGCCCTCCGTCGAGGTCTCCGGCGACCATCTCGCCGAGTCGATCGCGCAGTTCCCGGACGCCGCGACCGCGGCAGCCGCCTACGACACGATCGCCGGCTGGGTGCGCGACTGCACCGAGCAGGTGGCGCAGACCGAGTCGCCGGAGTACCGGGCGTTCGAGCCGCGGACGGTCGACGTCGAGGTCGGCGGCGACAGCGCCGCCCAGATCATCGACGCGCAGTACGGACCGGCTCCGCGAGAGCTCGACCCCTACGGCGACGCCGCCTACCTGGCGGAGACCGGCATCGTCCGGGTGGGCGACCGGCTCGCCGTCCTGGACTCCGCGATCGTCGGGCAGGACTACACCTTCACCGACGGCACGCCGGTCGAGCGGATGCTTCCCGTCGCCGCCGACCTGCTGCGCCCCGGCGGGGGCGAGCCGTTCGACCCGACCGCGGTGCCGGGCAGCAGGATCGCCGACGACTTCCCGCTGGCCGCCGGGTGGCCGGAGGCCGGCGGCGAGACCGAGGACCCGCTGACCGGTCCACTGCGCGGCCTCGACCCGATCCCGGTCGTGGCCTGCGGCGAGACGGCCCAGGACCCCCGCCGGTCGGACCGGCTGTCCGCGGAGTGGGTCGACGTCGAGGACGTCCGGTACCGCCAGCTGACCACCTACCCGAGCGCGGACGCCGCGGCCGATGCGGTCACCCGGGTCGCCGACCTCTACCGGGCCTGTCCCCGGGAGCAGGACACCGGCGACGGCACGACCCGCCGCTGGGAGGTGCGCGAGGTGACCGCGGGCGCCGAGGGGTACGCCGTGCTCGGCTGGGCCGAGAGCGAGGGCGGCGCGACGCCGTTCGGCGAGACGCTGCTCGTGGTCCGGGTCGGCAGCGCCGTCCTCGTCGAGAGCCGCGGCGGCCACGCCGGCAACCCGCAGGGACGCGAGGAGGAGACCATCGCCGAGCTCGTCGAGCAGGCCGGCGAGGTCGTCGAGGCGATGTGCCCGTTCAGCGGCTCCGGCTGCTGACGCCGGACGCGGCGGCGCCAGATGGCGAAGGCCCGCCACCCCTCGGGGGTGGCGGGCCTTCTGCGTCCGGTGGTCGAGGAGGTCACGCAGCGACCGTCTCGAGACCGGTCAGAGCGACTGCAGGATCTCCCGAGCCAGCGCGGCGGTCTCGGACGGCGTCTTGCCGACCTTGACGCCGACGGCCTCGAGCGCGTCCTTCTTCGCCTGGGCGGTGCCCGCGGAGCCCGACACGATGGCGCCGGCGTGGCCCATGGTCTTGCCCTCGGGGGCGGTGAAGCCCGCGACGTAGCCGACGACCGGCTTGGTGATGTTGGCCTTGATGTAGTCCGCGGCCCGCTCCTCGGCGTCGCCGCCGATCTCGCCGATCATCACGATCACCTTGGTCTCCGGGTCCTCCTCGAAGGCCTGGAGCGCGTCGATGTGGGTGGTGCCGACGATCGGGTCGCCGCCGATGCCGATGGCGGTGGAGAAGCCGAAGTCACGCAGCTCGTACATCATCTGGTAGGTCAGCGTGCCCGACTTCGACACGAGGCCGACCGGGCCCTTGCCCGCGATGGTGTGCGGCGTGATGCCGGCCAGGGACTCGCCCGGCGTGATGATGCCGGGACAGTTCGGGCCGATCATCCGGGTCTTCTTGCCCTGCAGGTACGACCACACCTCGGCCGTGTCCTGGACCGGGACGCCCTCGGTGATCACGACGATCAGCGGGATCTCGGCGTCGATGGCCTCGATGCAGGCGTCCTTGGTGAACGCCGGCGGGACGAAGAGGACCGACACGTCGGCGCCCGTCTCCTTCATCGCCTCCGCGACCGTGCCGAAGACCGGCAGCTCGACGTCGTTGCCGTCGTGGTCCTGGTGGGTGACGGTCGTGCCGGCCTTGCGGGCGTTCACGCCGCCGACGATCGTCGCGCCCGAGTCGAGCATGAGGGCGGTGTGCTTGGCACCCATGCCGCCCGTGATGCCCTGGACGATGATCTTGCTGTCCTTGTTGAGGTAGATGCTCATGGTTCTTCTCCCCCCGGCCTCAGGCGGCCGAGCCGTTGTGGGCGAGCTCGGCGGCCTTGTCGGCCGCGCCGTCCATGGTGTCGACCTGGGTCACGAGCGGGTGGTTCAGCTCGTTGAGGATCGCGCGGCCCTGCTCGACGTTGTTGCCGTCGAGGCGCACGACCAGCGGCTTGGTGGCCTTGTCGCCGAGCAGCTCGAGGGCTCCCTTGATGCCGTTGGCGACCTCGTCGCAGGCGGTGATGCCGCCGAAGACGTTGACGAAGACCGACTTGACCTGCTCGTCGTTCAAGATCACGTCGAGGCCGTTGGCCATGACCTGGGCGTTGGCGCCGCCGCCGATGTCGAGGAAGTTGGCCGGCTTCACGCCGCCGTGCTTCTCGCCGGCGTACGCGACGACGTCGAGGGTGCTCATGACGAGACCCGCGCCGTTGCCGATGATGCCGACCTGGCCGTCGAGCTTGACGTAGTTGAGGCCGAGGTCCTTGGCCTTCGACTCCAGGGCGTCGGCCTCCTCGCGGATCTCGAACTGCTCGTGCTCGGGGTGGCGCACCTCGGAGGCGTTGTCGTCGAGCGAGACCTTGCCGTCGAGGGCCTCGAGCCTGTCGCCGGCCAGCCGCGCGAGCGGGTTGACCTCGACGAGCGTCGCGTCCTCCTCGACGAAGACCTTGTAGAGGTCCTCGATCATCGTCACGGCCTGCTCGAAGACCGGCTCCGGGAACTTGGCCTCGGTGGCGATCTCGCGCGCCTTCGCCGCGTCGACGCCCGTGCCGGGGTCGATCGCGATCTTCTTGACGGCGTCGGGGTTGGTCTTCGCGACCTCCTCGATCTCGACACCACCCTCGACGGACGCGATGCAGAGGTACTGCCGGTTGGAGCGGTCCAGGAGGAAGGAGAAGTAGTACTCCTCCTCCGGCGGCGTGGCCGGCGTGACCAGGACGCGGTTGACCGTCAGGCCCTTGATCTCCATGCCGAGGATGTTCGACGCGTGCTCGAAGGCCTCGTCGGCCGTCTTCGCGATCTTCACGCCACCGGCCTTGCCACGGCCACCGGCCTTGACCTGCGCCTTGATGACGGTCACGCCGCCGATCTGCTCCGCCGCGGCCCGCGCTTCCTCGGCGGTCTCGACGACCGTCCCGAGGGTGGTGGCCACGCCGTGCTTCGCGAAGAGCTCCTTCGCTTGGTACTCCATCAGGTCCACTGATACGTCCTCACGTCTTGGTCAGAGGTTCGGTGCGCACAGCGGCACACCCTCGGGCACGATAGTCCTGACCCACCAGTAGGACGAGTCCGGGCGCCCGCTGGCTGGACCGACGTGACCGGACTCACGCACACGGCAGGTTTGGGCGTTCGCCTGACCGTCCCCAGGGGCCCGTCGTAGGATTTCGGGGCGCTGCCGGCATCGGTTATCGTCGGCACGCACGTTTCACCCGGCCGTCACCCGACGGCCACCTCGGCACGAGGCGCTTACTCGGGGCGCACGGGTCGGGCACACCGGCGGAGCGCGCCTGCACGAACGTCCCCCTAGGAGTCAGCAGTCGATGGGTAACCACCGAGCGGACCTCAACGCGCCGCGCCCGGAAGCGACCCTCGGCTCCTCCCCCACCGCCTCCACCAGCCCAGTACCCACGGGCTACGTCGGCAAGCGGGTGGCGAACCGCGCGGAGACCGCGACCCCGTCGACGTACGTCGGCAAGCGGGTCGCCCGGCCCGCGCCGCGCGTCGACGAGCCGGCCACCCCGCTCGCCACGATCGCACCCGTCGTCCCCGTCGCGGCGCCGGTCCTGACCGTCAGCGAGCCGACCCTGGCCTCCGAGGCCGTGGTGCCCGCCCGCCCGATGGAGCGGATGCCCACGGTCGAGCTGCCGGCGCTGCGCGACATCCCCCTCGCCGACGCGCTGTCGGACTCCTCGACCACCCTGCGAGCCGTGCAGCCGGCCGGGAAGCGCCGGGCCGTGCGCCACGCCGGCTCCCGTGGGCCGCTCTTCCGGGGTCTGCCGACCCTGCCCGTCGCGGTCGGGGTCGCGACGATCGCCGTCGCGGTCGGTGGCGTGGTCACCTCGGCCGACCCGAAGCTCACCGCCGGCGGTGACCGCCTCACCTCCCCCAACGCCCTCACCGGCTCCTTCGGCAGCGCCACCGTCGGCGACCGCGCGGAGACGGTGAGCCGTGACTCCGACCGGGACGCCCTCGCCCAGGCCGCCGGCTCCGACCTCGTCGCCGAGGCCGAGCGCACCGCCGAGGAGCGCACCAGCGCCCTCAGCGACCTGACGGCCAAGGCGCAGAAGGAGGCCAACGAGATCGCGCTCAACAAGTGGGTGCTGCCGCTCGACAGCTACCGCCTGACCGCGACCTTCGGCCAGTACGGACTGTGGGCCAGCTACCACACCGGTCTCGACTTCGCCGCCCCTCCGGGCACCCCGATCCGCGCGGTCGCCAACGGCACGATCACCTCGGCCGGCTACGACGGCGCCTACGGCAACAAGACCGTCCTCACCCTCGAGGACGGCACCGAGCTCTGGTTCTGCCACCAGACCTCCTTCGACGTCTCCGTCGGCGACACCGTCCGCGCGGGCGAGGTCATCGGCTACGTCGGCAGCACCGGCCACGTCACCGGCCCCCACCTGCACCTCGAGGTGCGTCCCGGCGGCGGCGACCCGGTCGACCCCGACGCCGCACTGCGCCAGAACGGCGTCGCGCCGTAAGGCACGACCCCGTCAGAGCTTCTCCACCGGCGCGTACCGCAGCAGCAGCCGCTTGACGCCGTCGGAGCCGAAGTCGATCGACGCGACGGACTTCTCCGCGGCGCCCTCGACGGAGACCACCGTGCCGAGCCCGAACGAGTCGTGGGTGACCTTGTCCCCGGGCGCCAGCACCGGGATGGGGCGGGCCGGCTTCGCCTTGGCCGCGGCATCGGCGCGGGCGGCGGCGGAGCTGAAGTTGCGGCGGCCCGCCGCGGTCGGCGTACCGAAGCGGTTGCCCGAGTAGTCGCTGCCGCTGTCGGAGCCGTACGACGGGCGCGACCAGCGGGTCTGGTCGGCCTCGGTGCGGCGCCAGTCGACCAGGTCGACGGGGAGCTCGCCCAGGAAGCGCGACCCGGGGTTCATGGCGGGTGCGCCCCAGGCGGAGCGGACCATGGCACGCGAGACGTAGAGACGCTGGCGGGCACGGGTGATCCCGACATAGGCCAGTCGCCGCTCCTCCTCGAGCTCGGGCCGGTCGCCGAGGGCACGTGAGTGCGGGAAGACGCCGTCCTCCATCCCGGTGAGGAAGACGACCGGGAACTCCAGGCCCTTGGCGGTGTGCAGGGTCATCAGGGTGACCACGCCCTGGTCCTCGGGAGCGTCGGGGTCGTCGTCCGGGGCGTCGGGGATCTGGTCGGCGTCGGCGACGAGCGCGACCCGCTCGAGGAAGTCGCCCAGGCCGGGCTCCACGATGCCGGCGTCGACGTCGGAGGGATCGGCGGAGGGACCCGCGACCGGGTCCTCGGCGAACTCGCGGGCGACGGCGACGAGCTCGGCGAGATACTCCAAGCGGGTCTCGTCCTGCATGTCGTCGGAGCTCTCCAGGCTGACGAGATAGCCCGAGCGGTCGAGCACGGTCTCGAGGATGACGTCGGGTCGCTCCCGCGCCTCCACCATCTGCTGCAGCTCCTGGATCATCGCGACGAAGCCCTCGATGCTGCTCTGGCTGCGTGTCGCCAGGCCCGGCGCCTCGGCGGCGCGCTGCAGGGCCTCCCAGTAGGTGATCCGCTCCCGCTCGGCGAACGCGCCGACCGCGGCCTCCGCGCGCTGGCCGATGCCGCGGCGGGGGGTGTTGACGATCCGGCGCAGCGAGACCTGGTCGTCGGGATTGACCAGCACGCGCAGGTAGGCGAGCGCGTCGCGGATCTCCTTGCGGTCGTAGAAGCGGGTCCCGCCGACGACCTTGTAGGGCATGCCGGTGCGGACGAAGATCTCCTCGAACACGCGCGACTGCGCGTTGGTCCGGTAGAACACCGCCACGTCCGAGGGCCGTAGGCCGCCGTCGGTGAGCTTGTCGATCTCGCCGGAGACGAAGCGCGCCTCGTCGTGCTCGTCGTCGGCGACGTAGCCGACGATCCGCTCGCCGTCGCCCGCGTCGGACCACAGGCGCTTCGGCTTGCGCCCCTCGTTGCGCTCGATCACGGCGTTGGCCGCCGACAGGATGGTCTGCGTCGAGCGGTAGTTCTGCTCCAGCAGGATGGTCCGCGCGTCGGGGAAGTCCTTCTCGAAGTCCATGATGTTGCGGATGTCGGCGCCCCGGAAGGCGTAGATCGACTGGTCCGCGTCGCCGACGACCATCAGCTCGGCGGGCGGCACGCGATGCGCGGGCAGGCCGTCGAGGGTCGTCGGGTCGTGCTCCTCCAGGTCCTGGCCGCAGAGCTGGTGGATGAGCGCGTACTGCGCGTGGTTGGTGTCCTGGTACTCGTCGACGAGGATGTGCCGGAAGCGTCGGCGGTAGGTCTCGCGGACCTCCGGCTTGAGCTGGAAGAGCCGGACGGTCTCCATGATGAGGTCGTCGAAGTCCATCGCGTTGGCCTCGCGCAGCCGCCGCTGATAGGTCCGGTACGCCGCGGCGTACGACTCGTCGATCGCGTTGCGGGCCTCCGCCGCGACCTCGTCGGGCTCGCGCAGCTCGTTCTTCTGGCTGCTGATCCAGTGCAGCACCGGCCCGGGCTGGTAGCGGCGCGGGTCGAGCTCGAGGTCGCTGCAGACCAGCTGGATGAGCCGCTTCTGGTCGGCGGTGTCGTAGATCGAGAAGTTCGACTTGAGCCGCTCGTAGCCGAGGTGCTCGACCTCCTTGCGGAGGATCCGCACGCACGCCGAGTGGAAGGTGCTGACCCACATGATCCGGGCCCGGTTGCCGACGAGCTCGGCGACGCGCTCCTTCATCTCGGCGGCTGCCTTGTTGGTGAAGGTGATGGCGAGGATCGAGCCGGGGTGGGCCTTGCGCACCGCGATCGTCCAGGCGATGCGCCGGGTGAGCACCCGGGTCTTGCCCGAGCCCGCCCCGGCGACCACCAGCAACGGCGCGCCCTCGTGCCGCACGGCCTCCCGCTGCGGGTCGTTGAGCCCGTCGAGGAGGGACTCAGCGGTGAGGGCTGGGGGCGTCGCGCTCGTTGGTTCGATCATGCTCCGTCCAGCCTACGGCGCCCTGCCGACGGGACGTGAGCCGTGGTCGCCCTCGTCCACACCCGGCGCGCCCGCGGACCGGCGCACCGCGTAGCCTCGGACCGTGGACCAGGACCGCTACGGGGCGCGCTCGCGCCGGCAGAGGATGATCCTCGGCCTGCCGCCTGCCCTGGTGATGGTCGCCGTGGGCGTCTACTGGACCCTGCTCTCGTGGGGCGTGATCGGCGACGCGACGTCGCAGACGTTCTCGATCATCGGGCCCCTGCTGGCCGGGTTCGGCGTCGCCCTGGGCTGGGTCGTCCTGCAGCGACGGCCCTGACCGCTCACTCCCCGCGGACCCAGCCGAGCACCGCGCTCCCCAACGGGGTCGGCTGGTCGGCTCGGTCCAGCAGCAGGTCGTAGCCGTGGCCCGACTCGGCGGGCTCGAACCGGCTGCCCTGCGGGGCCGCGTCCACGATCGCCCGCGCGCCGGCGACCTGGTCCTCGCCCTCGCCGTCGGCCATCGCGACGAGGACCGGGACGCGCAGTGCCCGGCCGCCGTCGACGACCTCCATGCCGTCCCAGTCGACCGGCCCGGACAGGTCGGCGACCGCGTCCACCTCCACGGGGCTCGCGGCGGCCATCAGCGCGACGCTGCCGCCCATCGAGGCTCCCACGACCACCACCCGGGCTGCCTTCATCCGCGTGCGTGCCTCGCGAACCGCCACGGCGACCGCGTCGACCTGGGCGGGTCCGGACGACCGGTCTCCCGTGCACTCGGACTCGCCGTACCCGCACAGGTCGATGGCCAGCACCTGCACCCCCGGCTCGGCCACCAGCTGGGCGGCGTAGGGCAGCCAGCCGCAGGCGCCGTTGCCGTCGGTCTGGTGCAGGAGGATCGCGACCGTCGGTCCGCTCCCCGCGGTGACGGCGCTGATCCGACCGACCTCCTCGTCCTCGAGGGTGGTCGGCACGAAGCCCGCGTCCGCGGCGGCGGCAGGCTGGGGACCGCACCGGCTCAGCGGGCCGGTGAGGGGCTGCCAGGGCGCGGCGGTCGGCGGGGAGCTCGACGGGGTCTGCTCGGGCGACGCGGAGCTTCCGCCCGCGGCCGGCTCCTCGTCGGCGCCACAGCCCGCCAGCGCGAGCGCCGCCAGGGTGAGGAGGGTGGTCACTGCCCCGAAGCGCGATCTCATCGGGTCATTGTGGTCCAGCGCGGCGCACGTGGGGCGAGATCAGCGCGGTTCGCACCGACATCCCGAGGTCGCGGTGTCGCAGCGTCGTGATCCGCCGTCCGGGCTGGACCGCGTCCTTCACCGGGGACGTCCGCTCCCCCAGCAGAGCGGCCGCGGCGTCGACGTCCGCGACCGTGTGGGTGACGCCCCACAGCTGGGCGGGCCCGTCGCTCGCGGAGCCCGGCGCGCCGACGACCTCGAGGATCACCTCGCCGAGACGGAAGAAGAGCTGCCTCATCGGCGTCCCGCCGAGGACGGCGTCCCGCTCCCGTCGTACGTCGAGGCCGACGGCCGCCAGGGCCGCTGTGGTGCGGGCGAGGTCGGGCGAGAGCAGCACGACGTGGTCGATGTGGGTCACGCCGAGCGGGTGGACCCCCGGACCCGTCGGCATCGTCGAGGGGACGGCCGCGGTCGTCGGCACCCCGTCGAGCTCGGCCCTGGTCGGGTCGGGCAGTCCGCCGAGCGACCAGCCGACGATGCCTGCGCCGCCCTCGCGGCCGACGAGGCGGATCCGCACTCCACCCACCAGGCAGTCGCCTTCGTCGTCGACGGAGAACCCCGCCGAGCGCCAGGCGTCGGGCGGGTCGGCGACGACGAGCTCGGCGAGGGTGACGGTCACGATCGCGACCCATGCGAGCTGCGGCGGGGCGCCCTCGGCTCAGAGGGCCTCGCCTTCCTCGCAGACGGTGCACGTCCACCACTGCACCGTCACCGAGCCACCCGCGGCGAGGGTCGTCCTGCCCCGGACGTGGGGCGTGACGCGGCCACAGCAGAGGCATTCGATCTGCCGGGTCGCCCCGGGGTCGGTCGTGGTGGTGCTCTCGCGCCGCACCGTAGGCAGGGACGCAGGCGAAGGACGAGTTTCCATGGGACCAGCTCTCGGTACGCCGATTGCACGGGAAGTCAATCCGAGCGTCCAGGCTGGATCGACCACCGCAGCCTGATGCTCAGGCTGCGCGGTGCTCGCCGACCTCGTGCGGCTCGTCGCCGGTGACGTGCCGGGTGCCGGTGGCGTCGACCAGGTAGTGGGCCCCGTGGGGATCGCGCCACACCACGATCCCGGGGAACGGATGTCGTGCGGTCCAGCCGGCGTGGGTCTTGATCCGGTGATGGGTCCGGGTCAACGGCCCCAGGTTCTCGATGCTCGTCTGCCCGCCCTCGCTGTAGGGCTGTGCGTGGTCGAGGTCGACCCGCCGGCCGGTGTTCGCCGCGAACGGGAACACGTCCCCGCCGTGGACCAGGTGGACCGCCTCACGCAGCCGGGCGGGGATCTCGTAGGAGTCGACCGGGACCATGCCGGGCAGGTCCACCACCGGGGTCACCTGCACCCGCGCCCCGGCGGCACCCAGCATCTGCACCACCCGGCCGATGGTGACCGGTCCATGGTCTTCGACCCGCGCGACCTCGGACGCGTCGGGGTCCGTGGAGAGGTGGATGTAGGTCTTGGCGCGGACCTTCACCGGACCGACACTCAGATCCGGGTGCGCGGCGGGGTTCAACAACACCGCCGCGGCGGCGACCCGGCGATCGTTGACCACCGCATCAGGCATCGACTCGGGCATCGTCTCGGTCAACCGGTCCGCGACCGCGGTGATGGCGGCATCCATCCCCGCCACCGTGACCGCGTCGGCCCTGATCACCAGGGTGGCCATGCCGTGCTTGTTCACCCTGCCCATCCGGGCACACCGCTCCTTAGCGGCCGCCTCCTCCCGCGCGCGAGCGAGCTCCGGGGCCGCGGCGGCGACCTTGCCCTCCACCACCGCCTCGAACCGCGCCCACGCCAACCGGCCGTCGGCGACCTCGACGACCTCACCATCCACCCATCCCGCCTCCTCGGGCGAGAGCTCCCGGGTGGCGTCCGCGACATGACGCGCGTGCGTCACGCGGACCGTGCCCGCCTCCACGCCCGCCCACAACCGAGGCAGGCGCAGCTGCAGGTCCACCGCGTCCGCGATCAACCGCCGCGCACCATACGGACTGGTCTGGACCCGGGCCCCGAACACGGCTGCGGCGTGCTCGGTGACCAGCGGCGTCCCGGTCCCGCCCGCCGGGCGTGCCCGCTCCCGGCCACGACGATCGGTCACGGGCAGCCGGTCCGGGTGGTGCAGCACCGCCCACTGGTAGGCAGCACGCAGGATCGCCCGCTCCGCCTCCAGGCGCGCCACATGCTGGGCCTCGACGAAGTCGAGAACCCCCGCTGCCGGCAGACCCTCCAGATCCACCACCGCCCGATCGGTGACCATGCCCCATCACAACCCAGGGGTCCGACACAAACCCCGGCGGCGCGAGCACCGCCGCCTACGACAGCAGAGCGCTGCGCAGCATGTCGACGGCGCGCGGCTGGAGGTCGGCGTGGGCCATGACGACGCCACGCCGCGCCCGGCCGTGCTCGACGATCGGGCTGACGACGTCCAGGTTGACGTCGCTCGCCAGCACCAGGAGGGCGGACGTGCCGGGCACCAGCGCCCGGCGGGTGTCGACGAGGAGCTCGTGGTCGATGCCGGAGCCGTCGAGGGCCGCGCACAGCGCGGCGACGCGTCGCTCGCCCTGAGGACCGGTGTCGGTGAGCAGGTCCACCAGTCCGCTCAGCAGCGACTCCCCGGGCGGGGACGAGCGGCGGCGCAGATGTCCCACGTGCGGTCGATGGGTGCCGCGGAACCAGGTCACCGCGACGGCCTCCATCGCGATCACGACCCCTCGCCGGACGAGCTCCTTGAGGCGGACCTCGCCCGCCGCCGCGCCCAGGGGCGAGTCGTAGACCCAGATCGTCAGCGACGGGTGCGAGCGCCAGCCGGCCGATGCGGACCTGCCCTTCACGGCCCCAGTCACGACGAGTCTCCTCTCCGCCGGCGGTTCGCCTCCCTCTCAGTACCCGTCGCGGCGAAGTAGCCATCACGCCGACGTTTTGATTTCGAGAATCATTCTCACTACGGTTCGGGCCACCACCCCGCTCCGGAAGGCCCGACCATGCATCGTCCCCGCCCCCTCGTCGCCCTGCTCGCCGCCGCCGCGCTCTGCGCCAGCGCCTGCGGCGGCCCCGCTGCCTCACGGTCGTCCTCGGATACCCTCCGGATCGCCGGACCGTTCGAGGTCCACAGCCTCGACCCGACGGCCGACGGCGAGATCTTCACGCGCCTGCAGGTCTCCGAGACGCTGGTGACCAGCGACGTCGAGGGCCAGCTGGCTCCCGCGCTCGCCACGGCCTGGTCGTCCTCTCCAGACCACACCGAGTGGACCTTCGACCTCGTCGAGGGAGCGACCTTCCACGACGACACACCCGTGACGCCCGCGACGGTGGTCGCCGCGCTCGAGCGGGCGGCCGCCCAGGAGGCCAGCCCGCTGGCCGACGTACCGATCGAGCACCTCCACCCGGAGGACGGGGCACTGGTCGTCGAGCTCGAGCGGCCCTATCTCACGCTGCCCGCCGTGCTCACCCACTACAGCACCGCGATCCTCGCCCCCGCCTCGTACGACGACGAGGGCCGGGTGACCCAGGTGATCGGCAGCGGCCCGTACGAGATCGACGAGATCGAGCTCCCCGCCTCCATCACGACCCGCCGCTTCGACGACTGGCGCGGCGAGCGGCCGGAGGTCGCCCGGGTCTCCTTCCAGGCGGTCGGCCGCGCGGAGTCCCGCGCGGTGATGGCGGTCAGCGACCAGGCCGACGTCGTCTTCGGGCTGGAGCCGGCAGGCCGGCAGCGGGTCGACGCCTCCGACGGCGTGCGCATGGAGTCCAGCCTCCAGCCGCGGACCATCCTGCTGAAGGTCAACGCCGCCCATCCGACCCTGGGGGACGTGCGGGTACGCCGCGCGCTCAGCCTGGCGCTGGACCGCGAGGCCATGGCCGAGGCGGTGCTGCGCGAGAAGGACCTGGCCGCGACCCAGCTGTTGCCTCCCTCGCTCGACGCCTGGCAGGCCGACGTCGAGCCGCTGCACCAGGACCAGCGGGCCGCGCTCGCGCTCCTCGCCGACGCCGGCTGGACGCCGGACGAGGACGGCACGCTCCGCAAGGACGGCAAGGCGCTGCGGCTCACGCTGCTCACCTACCCCGACCGCACCGAGCTCCCCGCGCTCGCCACCGCGATCCAGGCCGCCCTCGCCGAGATCGGCGTCCAGATCGAGGTCGAGGTGACCAACTCCAGCGAGATCCCCGCCGGCCATGCCGACGGCAGCCTCGAGCTGGCGCTGATCGCCAAGCACTTCGCGCTGGTGTCCGACCCCCTGGTGGACATCGCCGCCGTCTTCGCTCCCGGTGGGGCGGACTGGGGCGTCACCGGCTGGAGCGACCCGGCCGTCACGTCGGCCGTCGACGCCCTGCTGGCCGGGTCCGGCGAGGCCGCGGCCCGGGAGCACCGGGAGACGATCGTGCAGGTGGCGCAGGACCAGCTCCCGCTCATCCCCGTCGCGTGGTACCGCATGAACGCGGCCGTCAACGACCGCGTCACGGGCTTCGTGATCGACCCACTGGAGACCAGCTGGCGGATCACCGACCTGCGGTGGGCGTCGTGACCCGGTCCGGCACCGGCGTGCGCGGCGTGCTGCTCCGCCGGGCCGCCCAGGGTCTCGGCGTGGCCGTGCTGGTCTCCGCCCTGTGCTTCCTGGTGGTCCAGCGCCTCCCCGGCGACGCGGCGTACCGGATCGCGGCGGGCAGGTACGGCTACGACCTGGTCGACCAGGAGACCGCCGACGCGGTCCGCGCCGAGCTGGGCCTGGACCGACCCCTGTGGCAGCAGCTGGGCAGCTGGCTGGGCGACCTCTTCCAGCTCGACTTCGGGCGCTCCCTCGTGACCTCGCGGCCGGTCCTGGAGGAGGTGGGCTACTACCTCCTCGGCACCCTCCAGCTGGCCGGTACGGCGCTGCTCGTGGCCGTCGTCCTCGGCGGGGGCATCGGGGTGCTCGCCGCCCGGCGGCCCGGCGGCCTGCTCGACCGGGCCGCGACCGCGTGGGTCGCGGGCGTGCGCGCCGTCCCGCCCTTCCTGCTCGGCCTGCTGCTGGTCGTGGTCCTGTCCGCCCAGCTCGGGCTGCTGCCCGCGGTGGGGCACGGCAGCGCGTCGAGCCTCGTGCTGCCCGCGCTCACCCTGGGCATCGGGCTCTCCGGGCTCGTCGCGCGGGTGACCCGGGACGCCGTCGTCGAGGTCCAGCGCTCGGACCAGGTCCGGTTCGCGCGGACCAAGGGCCTGCGGGAGCGCTGGGTGCTGCTGCGTCACGTGGTCCGCAACGCCGCCGTCGTGCTGGTGCCCTATCTCGGCGTGCAGGTGGTGGTCCTCATCGAGGGCGTCGTCGTCGTGGAGAGCCTGTTCGCCTGGCAGGGACTGGGCCATGCGCTGGTGCACGCCGTGTTCTGGCGCGACGTGCCCGTCCTGCAGGCGACCGCCCTGGTGCTCGCCCTGCTGATCGTGACCGTCAACACCCTGGTCGACCTCGCCGTGCTCTGGCTCGACCCCCGTCCGCGTCGCCTGGAGGCCCCCGCATGACGACCGTCCCCCTGCTCGAGACCACGACGCCGGCAGGCTCCCGGCCACGCCGCGCGCGCGGCGCCGGGCACTGGCTGGCGGTGTCGGCGCTGCTGGCGCTGGCCGCCTTCGCCCTGGTCGGTCCGCTGGTGCTGCCCGACCCGGCGGCCCAGGACCTGGGCCGCTATCTCGAGGGCCCGTCGCTGGCCGAGCCGCTGGGACGTGACGACTACGGCCGCAGCGTGCTGGCGCGGCTCGCCACCGCCACCCGGCTCTCCCTCGTGCTCGCGGCGCTGTGCGTCGCGACCGCGCTCGTGCTCGGCACCGCGGCCGGCATCGCCTCGGCCTGGTACGGCGGCCGGGTCGACGCCGTGCTCCGGGCGATCTCGGAGGCCTTCGTCGCGATCCCGGCGCTGCTCGTGGTGCTGCTGGTCTCCGCCCTGGCGAGCGGGGGCAGCCTGTGGGCGCTCTACCTCGGGCTCGCCCTCGCCCAGTGGGTGGAGTACTTCCGCGTCGTACGCGCCCGCGCCGGGCTGGTGCTCGGCTCACCCGCCGTCGAGGCGGCGGGGCTCCTGGGCCTGGGGCGCGTCCACGTGCTGCGCCGGCACCTGTGGCCCGACCTGTCCCCGCTGCTGGCCACCCTCGCCTCCCTCGGCATGGTGACCTCGATCCTCGCCATGTCGACGCTGGGCTTCGTGAAGGTCGGCCTGCAGCCGCCGCGCGCGGAGCTCGGCCTGATGATCACCGAGTCCTTCCCGTTCTACGACGTCGCGCCGTGGATGTGCCTGGCGCCGATCGCCGTGCTCTTCCTGCTGACCGTCTGCTTCCTGAGCCTGCGCACCTCCGAGGACCACGCATGAGCGACTCCACGCTGACCACCACGGCCCGGACCGGTGACGCTCTGGTCCTCTCCCGAGCGGTCGTCACCCACGGCGCGCTGGCCCTGGCGGAGGTGGCCGACCTGCGGATCGAGCCCGGACGGCCCTCACGATCGTCGGCGAGAGCGGCTCGGGGAAGTCCGTGCTCGCCCATGCCCTCATGGGCACGCTCCCGGCGGAGCTGCACGCCGAGGGCACGATGACGATCGGCACCACCCGCTTCGACCTCGCCGACCGCGACGGACGCCGGCACCTGTGGGGTCGCGAGCTCGCCCTGCTTCCCCAGGAGCCGGCGCTGGCCCTCGACCCGACCATGCGGATCCGGTCCCAGGTGGCCGAAGGGGCGCCGGGCTGGCGGCCCCGCGACGCCGCTGCGCTGCGTCTCGCCGACGAGCACCTCGACCGACTCGGTCTCGCCCACGCGCGCTCGTCGTACCCGCACACCCTGTCGGGCGGCATGGCACAACGGGTGGCCTACGCGGCCGCGACCATCGGGGGCCCGCGGATCCTCGTGGTGGACGAGCCCTCGAAGGGCCTCGACCCGGCCTCCCTGGACCGGCTCGCCGAGCTGCTCGCCGCGCACGTCGCGGAGGGCGGGCTGCTCCTCACGATCACCCACGACCTGCGCCTGGCGCGACGGCTGGGCGGTGACGTCCTCGTGATGCGCGAGGCCTCGGTGGTCGAGTCCGGCCCCGCGGAGCAGGTCCTCAGCACTCCGGAGCACGACTACACCCGGCGCCTGCTCGACGCGGAGCCCGCGCGATGGAGCTACCCGTGGATGGCGGCTCCCGCCGACGCCGGCGACGCTCCCCCGCTGGTCACGGCCCGCGGGCTCACCAAGGCGTACGGCGAGCAGCGGCTCTTCACCGACCTCTCCCTCGACATCCGCCCCGGCGAACGCTGGGCGGTGACCGGCCCGAGCGGAGTCGGCAAGACCACGCTGGGCAACGCGCTCCTGCGTCTCACCAGGGTCGACGCCGGCACGGTCACCCTGGGCGAGGCGGCTCGCGGCACCGGGATGCAGAAGCTCTACCAGGACCCCGCGCTCTCCTTCCCGCGCCGGGTCCCCCTCGCACACGCGATGCAGGACGTCGTACGACGCCACGGCGCCAGCGACGCCGAGGTGCGCTCCCTGCTCGAGCAGGTCGGCCTCTCCGCCGACCTCCTGGACCGGCGTCCCGGGCAGGTCTCCGGCGGCGAGCTGCAGCGGATCGCGATCGTGCGCGCCATGATCACCCGGCCCGGGCTGGTCTTCGCCGACGAGGCCACCTCACGGCTCGACCTCGCCACCCAGCAGACGACCATGGACCTCCTGATGACCCAGGTCGCCGCGTCGGGCTGCGCGCTGCTGCTGGTCACCCATGACCAGGATCTCGCGGTCGCGGTGACGCACCACCGGCTGGACCTCGCCGAGCACGTCCGTGTCCGCGAGCTCAGACGTTGAACCGGAACGATTACGCGGGGTTTCGGCTGTTGTTGGTCATTGCCGATCGCTGCCGAAAAGGCCGTCTGGCCTGGGCAAACGCGTCCGCGGGACCATTGGGCATCGTCGGCCACCATCGGTCTCAGCTGAACTTCTTGCGGACTACTTGCGGACCGCTCACCCGTCGCCGGGGTCGCGCTCCGCGACGGGGCTGGCGCTCGCCTCACGCCGTGGGCCAACGTGAATCTGTCGGCGGCACGTGCTTTGATGTAGGTACAGGCCGGTGACAAGAGGTCCAGGGGACTTCTTCTCGGGGAACCGAGATAGCCGGCCTCTTACCTGCCCTCAACTCCCCCACGGCCGGAAGATAGACGTGATCTGGCCCTGGATGACGTCGGTGTACGCCGGCACCGTCTTGCCCTCAGCGATCCGCTGGATACGCCAGAGCGCGTAGTCCGCTGCCTGGATGCCCCATGAGGACTGTGCCTCCCAGATGCAGGGGACCACGGTGCGATCGAAGGCGTTCTGCTGGCAGACGTCGTCGACAGCATGGCGGATCGCGTCCCGATGGCCGCTGGTCTGGAGATGGCCGGCGATCACGAAGATGCGGTCGCCGGTGGCAGAGACCCGGGGAATGACGTACTTGAGGTGAAGCCAGATTGCCATCTTGTAGAGGCGAACCTTGCCAGCGGCACGAACGTTGGCGTAGGCCGCGCTCTTCTTCAGGAGGGTCGCGTCGAAGCGGACCTGCTGCGCCGCGATGGTCGCGTACACATCGCCGCGAGTCGGGTGGGAGTCGTTCTTCGCGTGCAGGCCCTTCGGCAGCTTGATCCCCTTGGCTTCAAGGCCGACCCGCAGCTGGTGTCCTTCCCAGATGGCGTCACGGTGGTCGCCCTCGAAGTGTGCCGTGCCGACGCCGAAGTACTCCTCACCGGGGCGGCCCTCGAAGTCGAGGGTCCCAGTCTCATCGAGGTACAGGTAGTGGTCCACCACGGCACGAGTGTGCCAGCGGTTCCCGACACTCTCGCGCCTCCACAGCCGCAGAAGATCGGGTCGCCACTGGCCAGGATCTGCCTTCGCCAGGCCGATCGAGCCCATCCGGCTGAAGTTCTTGCGGACTCTGTGCGGACTGGGAGGGGATCTACCCCTCTGACCTGCGCAAACGCGCCGGTTCAGACGTTGAAGCGGAACTCCACCACGTCACCGTCGGCCATGATGTAGTCCTTGCCCTCCATCCGCACCTTGCCGGCCTCCTTGGCCTTGGCCATCGAGCCGGCGGCGACGAGGTCGTCGAAGGAGACGACCTCGGCCTTGATGAAGCCCTTCTGGAAGTCGGTGTGGATCACGCCGGCGGCCTCGGGAGCCGTGGCGCCCTTGGGGATCGTCCAGGCGCGCGACTCCTTGGGGCCGGCGGTGAGATAGGTCTGCAGGCCGAGGGTGTCGAAGCCGACGCGGGCCAGGACCTCGAGGCCGGGCTCGGTGACGCCGGCCTCGGCGAGGAACTCGGCGGCCTCCTCGTCGTCGAGCTCGATCAGCTCGGACTCGAACTTGGCGTCGAGGAAGATCGCCTCGGCCGGAGCGACGAGCTCGCGCATGCGGGCCTTCAGCTCCTCGTCCTGGAGCTCGTCGGCGTCGCAGTTGAAGACGTAGATGAACGGCTTCGCGGTGAGCAGGGAGAGCTCGCGCAGCAGGGCCCGGTCGATGGAGGTCGCGATGATCGGCGTACCCGCCTCCAGCGCCTCCTTGGCCTCCTTCGCGGCCTCGAGGTTGGCCGCGAGCTCCTTGACCTTGCGGGCCTCCTTCTCCAGCCGCACGATCGACTTCTCGACGGTCTCGAGGTCGGCGAGGATCAGCTCGGTCTGGATGGTGGAGATGTCGTTGTCCGGGTTGACCTCGCCGTCGACGTGGGTGACGTCCTCGTCGCGGAAGACCCGGGTCACCTGGCAGATGGCGGCGGACTCGCGGATGTGCGCGAGGAACTTGTTGCCCAGGCCCTCCCCCTGCGAGGCGCCGCGCACGATGCCCGCGATGTCGACGAACTCCACCGTCGCGGGGAGCTGCCGCTCGGAGCCGAAGATCTCGGCCAGCGTGGCCAGGCGCGGGTCGGGGACGCCCACCACGCCGACATTCGGCTCGATCGTGGCGAACGGGTAGTTCGCCGCGAGGACGTCGTTCTTGGTCAGCGCGTTGAAGAGCGTCGACTTGCCCGCGTTGGGGAGACCGACGATGCCGATGGTGAGTGCCACCCGCGAATCCTAGGGCGGTACGACGAGGGGGCCCGAATCACCGCCGGGCCCCCTCGCCGTTCACCGAGGGAGGCTCAGGAGCCGTAGAGCGCGCGCGCCCCGGCCGCGTCGGACGCCTGGAACTCCAGGTCCGAGGAGCTGCCGTTGCACTGCGGGTAGTGCATGATCGACGCCGAGTCGTACGGCGTCAGCGGCCGCCAGTTGTTGTCCTCGAAGCAGGTCCCCGCCTCGGGCCGGGTGTGCTCGTGCCGGAAGCCGAGGGCGTGGCCGAGCTCGTGGGCGAGGATGTCGCCCGGCTCCCAGGTGCCCGACGACCAGATCGAGTCGTCGATGAGCACGTTGCGCTGCCGCTTCGGGGTGCTCGGGAAGAAGGCACGCGCGATGTACTGGGACGTGGCGACCGGCTCGACGGAGAACAGGATGCTGTTGTTGCGGGTCGAGCAGCTGCCGTCCTGCGAGGGCACGTAGACGAAGTTGATCCTCGTCGTCGCCGCCTCCCAGAGGCCGGCGCCGGCGTTCATCGCGGCGACCACGTCGGCGTGCCGCGTGCCGAACCGGGTACTCACGCAGTAGGTCAGGTTGAGGGCCTGGCTGGCGCTCCACTTGTCGTCCTGGCCGTTGACCGTGTTGACGATCAGGCCGTCCTCGTGGGTCTTCGACGGACCCGCGAGGAGCTCGTAGAACTTCCGCAGGTCGCCCTTGGTGGAGATGGCCTCGTCGCCGTTGACGACATAGGCGCCGTCGACGTCGACGTACGTCGACGCCTCGAACTGCTGGTACGTCGGCACGTCGGCGGTGCTGTCGGCACCGGCGGACGTCGACACGGACGCGCCCGCGAGGGCGGCGACCAGGCACGCGACTCCGGCGGAGATCTTGTGGATCCGGGAAGACAACATGCAAGAACCTTTCGATGGAAGGGGTGGATCGGCGCTCATCGAAGCGCCGGCGACCCATCCGCCACAAGACATCCTGCGGGTCAGAAACCGGCAGCGTCGGGCGCTGCAAGAACCTGAGCCACGACTTTCCTGGGGCGGCGCCAGGAAGGGCAGTCGGCGTCAGCGCTCGAAGCGCTCGGACAGCGCGTAGCGCAACAGCGCGACGTCCCCGATCGCCCGGGTCTCGACGAGCTCGGCGCGACGCTCGGCACACCAGGGGAAGCCGCCGTCGCCGACGAAGCGGCGGGCCCGCGAGTCGCCGACGAAGAAGGGCGCGACGACGAGCTGCAGCTCGTCGGCGAGCCCCGCGGTCAGGAACTGCGTGTGGACGGTGCCGCCGCCCTCCACCATCAGCCGCTCGACCCCGCGTGCGCCCAGGTCGCCGACCAGCGCGTCCATGCGCACCTGCGCACCCAGCCCGGTCACCTTCGCGAGCGAGCCCACCCGGCTCTCCAGCGCGGCAACGGTGGGGTCGGGGCAGTAGACGAGCTTCTCGCCGTCGCCGACGGTGAAGAAGCGCGCGTCCGCGGGCAGGTCTCCCTGCGACGTCAGGGTCACCTTCACCGGTCCCGCGGGGCGACCGGCCGCCAGCCGTCGCCGCCGCCGCTCCGGCGAGCGGACCTGCAGGCGCGGGTCGTCGTTGCGGACCGTCGCGGCCCCCACGAGGATCGCGTCGCACCCGGCGCGCACCTCGTCGACCCGGTCGAAGTCGGCGTCGTTCGACAGCAGCAGCCGGCCCTCGCCCGCGCTGTCGAGGTAGCCGTCGAGCGAGATGCTGCAGCTCAGGAGGACGTAGGGCCGCTCGACCATGCCGCGCCTCCCTTCGCCGGTGTCCCGCCTGACGGCCGGGCAGTACCCGGCGCTCGCAGGACCAGCATGCCCGGCAGCGTCGCCACCAGGGACAGGACGCCGTACAGGACCGCCACCTCGACCCCCGTGCCGACGCCGTGCCCGCAGGCGCCGAACGCCCAGGCGGCGGCACCCTCGCGGGGACCCCAGCCGGCGATGCTGGCAGGGATGGCCGACGCCAGCAGGACCACCAGGCCCAGCGCCACCAGCCGCGGCGCCGCCAGGTCCACGCCGGCGGTGCGGGCCGCGACCACGAAGACCGCGGCGTGGCCCGCGGCCGCGACTACGGAGAGGGCCAGCACCTGCGGCCAGACCGGGCCGAGGGCCGCTGTGGCCTCCCGCCGCGCCGCCGCGAGCGCGACCGCGGCGAGGAGGAGCGTCGCGACCAGGGCGCCCGCCACCCAGCCCCGGATCGCGCCCGGCAGCAGCCAGACGACGGCGAGGGCGAGGGCCGCCTGCACCACCTGGCCGCTGCCGCGGTCCCAGACGACCGAGCGCAGGCCGCGCCCGAGCGCCCCGCTCGCACGGCCGTGGAGGTAGCCGCGGTGCACGTCCCCGACCACGCCGCCGGGCAGCGTCGCGTTGAGCAGCTGCGCCCGGTAGCAGGTCCGGTACGCCTCCGCGAACGGGACGCCGACGCCGAGCCCGGTGGCCACCAGGCTCCACCGGCGCGCACAGCACGCCGTCGTCACGGCCGTGACGAGGAGCGCCGCCACCACCGCTCCGGGGGCGGTGTGCCGCAGCCCATCGAGGAAGGGCTCCGCCCCGCATCTGGCCAGGAGGAAGGCGAGGATGGCGACGGGCAGCAGCCACCGGGCCCACGTCCCGACCCTTCGCAGGCTCACGCGCTGGCTGTCCTCGCGGATGGCCGTCTCCCTCCCCTAACCCTCGCCCCGACCGGCGGTGGGCGCCTGGTCGACGGTCCGGTCGACGGTCCGGTCGGCGATCCGGTCGAGCACGGCGGCCACCGCGACGGCGGTCTCCGGCCAGCCGCGCATCCCCTGCCGACGACGTACGGCGGCCCGGCGCCACCGCTCGCGCAGGTCGCGGTCGTCCAGCCAGCGGCGCAGCGCGGCGCCCAGCGCGCCCGGGTCGGCCACCGGGACGAGCGCGCCCGGCCGCTCCCCCTCGTCAGCGGTGCCGAGGGCCTCCGGGTGCCCGCCGACGGTGGTCGCGATCGCGGGCAGGCCGCGGGCGAGGCCCTCCGCGAGCGCCATGCCGTAGGCCTCGCGACGCGACGGGGCGACGACGAGATCGCTGGCCGCGCGCAGCGCCTCCAGCCGGTCCCCCGGCAGCGCTCCCGTGAGCTCGACCCGGCCGGCGAGGCCGAGCCGACGGATGCGCTCCCCCAGGGCCGCGACGTACGGCGGGTCGAGGTCGAGCGCCCCCACACACCGGCAGCGCCACACCAGGTCGCGGACCTCGGCGAGCGCGCCCACCAGGTCGTCGTACCCCTTCGCGGGCGTCACCGGCCCCACGCAGAGCAGCCCCTCGCCGCCGGCGGATCCGCGGACGAGCGGGCCGGGGTCGACGCCCGGGACCGCGACGTGGACGCGTCCGGGGGCGACGCCGTGCTCCTCGACGACGCGACGGCGGGCCCATTCGCTGGGCGTGATGACGGCATCGACCGCACCGAGGACGGCCGGCTCGGCGGGGCCGGACCCGGGCATGTGCAGCAGCACCGCGGCCCGGAGCCGACGGCTCTCGGCGACGAGGGCGTCGGTGGCCGCGGCGACCAGGCCGTCGACGAGGACGACGGCGCGGTCGGGCAGCCGCGCCAGGACCGGTCCGACGCCGGCCGCGCCGACCGCGTGCACACGCACCGACCAGCCGAGCTCGGGGAGCGCGGCCGCCAGCCTGCGGTCGTAGACGTTGCCCCCGCTGGGCCGGCGGGGGTCGTCGATGCCCTCGGGCACCAGGAGGTGGACCGTCACGGCGTCGACTCACACGGGCCGCTCGTAGCTGGCCCAGGCGACGTGCGACTCGTGGAGCGTCACCAGGATCGACGCGAGCTGCCGGCCACCCGGGCCGAGGTCCCCCGCCGCCGCTCGCTCCGCCAGGCGGTCGGCGACCCAGCGGGCCAGGACCTCGGTCGAGGTGTTCTGGCCGGCCAGCCCGATCGTTCCGGTGCGCTCGTCGTCCAGGTTGCGATAGTGCAGCCGACCCAGCACCTCGTGCACGACGTCGGTCGCCCGGCCGATGTCGACGAGGATCCCGTCCGCGTCGAGGTCGGGTCCGGCGAAGGTCGCGTCCACGACGTAGGTCGCCCCGTGCAGGCGCTGCGCCGGACCGAACACCTCGCCCTCGAGGCTGTGGGCGATCATGATGTGGTCGCGGACGGTCACCCGGAACATCGGGCCTCCTCGTGCTCGGCGGTCTCGTCGAGGGTCGGGTCGAGGGTCGGGTCGACGGTGTAGTCGACCGCGTGGCACAGCCCCGACAGCGTGCCGGACGCGATCGCCGCCATCGTCTCGGGGAGAGCGTCGAAGGGCGAGCATCCGGTCAGCAGCGCGTCGAACGCGGGATCGCGGAGGAGCGCGAGGGCCAGCGCCAACCGGTTCCGGTGGCTGCGCGCGTCGCGGCGCGCAGGGGCGACGGCCCCGACCTGGCTGCTGCGGAGGGTGAGCCGGCCGGAGTGGAAGGCCTCGCCCAGCGGCAGGGTGACCGGGCGGTCGCCGTACCAGGACAGGTCGAGCACGGTCCCCTCCCGGCGCACCAGCTCCAGCGCCCGCCGCAGTCCGGCCTCGGTCGCACTCGCGTGGACCACCAGGTCGCCGTCGACCGGAGCGTCGTCCGCGCCGGCGAAGTCGACGCCGAGCGCCGCGGCGACCGACGCCCGTCCCGGGTCGGTGTCGACGAGGGTCACGCCCACGCCGGGCACGCCCGCCGCCAGCCGCGCGACACAGCAGCCGACGAGGCCGGCTCCCACCACGGTGACCCGGTCCCCCAGCAGGGGCGGCGCGTCCCACAGCGCGTTGACGGCGGTCTCGACGGTGCCGGCCAGCACCGCCCGGCCCACCGGGACGGAGTCGGGCACCGGGACCACCGCGGCGGCCGGCACGACGTACGCCGTCTGGTGGGGGTGGAGGCAGAAGACGGTCCGGCCCTGCAGCTCGTCGGGTCCCCGCTCGACGACGCCGACGCTGAGGTAGCCGTACTTCACCGGCCCCGGGAAGTCTCCCTCCTGGAAGGGCGCCCGCATGGCGGCGTACTGGCTGCGGGGCACCCGGCCGGCGTGCACGATCGACTCGGTGCCGCGGCTGATCCCCGAGCGCAGGGCGCGGACCAGGACCTCGTCGGCCCGGGGCTCCGCCAGCGAGACCGTGCGGATCTCGCCGCGTCCCGGCTCGGTGATCCAGAACGCCCGGGCCTCCTCTACCACGGCGGACTCCTTCCCCGCTCGTCCCAGCAGTGGGTACAACCTAGTCCCGTGAGCACACGCGCAGGCGGGATCCGCCGGGCCCGGATCGGCCCGGCGGACCGGGTGACGGCGGTGCGCGCCGTGCTCGCCTGCGCGGTCGCCGTCCTCACGATCCGCGGCCTCGTCGAGCCGCTGGACGGCCAGACCACCGCGGTCCTGGTGGGGACCAGCGCCCTGGCGCTCCTGCTCGACGCCGTCGACGGGTACGTCGCCCGGCGGACCCGCACCGTCAGCGCCTTCGGTGCGCGCTTCGACATGGAGACCGACGCCTTCCTCATCGCGGTGCTGAGCGTGCACGTCGCGCCCAGCCTGGGCTGGTGGGTGCTGGCGATCGGCGCGATGCGCTACGCCTACGTCCTGGCCGGGCGCGTGCTGCCCTGGCTGCGGCGGCCCACGCCGCCGCGCTACTGGGCCAAGGTCGTCGCGGCGGCCCAGGGCATCGTCCTGACGCTCGCCGCCTCCACGCTGCTCCCGGAGCCGACCGCGCGCGCAGGGGTCGTCGCCGCGCTGCTGCTGCTCGTGGAGTCGTTCGGCCACGACATCGTGTGGCAGTGGCGACACCGGGCGGATCCGGCCGACGCCCCCGTCCCCGCCGGTACGACGAGCCCACCGCCGGGCCTGCTGACCGGGGCCGCGGCCGCTGCGCTCTGGCTCGTCCTCGCCCCGCCAGCCCTGGCCGACGGCATCGGGGTGGCCGACCTCGCCCGGATCCCCGTCGAGGGACTGGTGCTGGTCGGCGTCGCGACCGTCCTGCCTGCCCGAGCCCGCGTCGTCCTCGCGGTCGGGGCGGGCCTCGCGGCCACGGCCCTGGCGGTGCTGCGGGGCCTGGGCCGGGGCTTCGAGGTCTATCTCGACCGAGACTTCCACGTGCTCGGCGACTGGTCCTATCTGCCCAAGGCGTACGAGGTCAGCCGCGACACGCACGGAGCGGTCCCCGCGGGCCTTCTGGTCGCCGGGGCTGCCGCCCTCGTCGTCGCGCTCGCGGCGCTGCTCACGTGGGCGGCACTGCGCGTGGCCCGCGAGGCCGCCGCCCATCCGCGGGTCAGCTGGCGCGCCGTCGTGGCGCTCGGCACCGTGTGGGCGCTGTGCGCGGCCGTCGGAGGCCCCGTCGACCGGGTCGCCGCGGCGAGCTCGGCCGGGCTGGTCGTGGACACGGTCGAGCAGGTGCGCACCGACCATCACGACACTGCCGTCTTCGCGCGCGCCATCGAGGCCGACGCCTTCGCGTCCACGCCGGCCGGTCATCTCCTGCCGGGCCTGCGCGGCAAGGACGTGTTGCTGGTCTGGTTCGAGAGCTACGGCCGGGTGGCGCTCGAGGACAGCTGGTTCGCTGCCTCGGTCGTGGACCTGCTGGAGGACGGGGACCGGCGGCTGAGTGCCGCGGGCTACCAGGCGCGCAGTGCGTTCCTGACCTCACCGACCTTCGGCGCGGGCAGCTGGCTGGCCCACGCGACCCTCCAGTCCGGGGTCTGGACCGACACCGAGCGGCGCTACGCCCAGCTCCTCGCCAGCGACCGGCTCAGCCTCACCGGCGCCTTCAGGGCATCGGGCTGGCGGACGGTGTTCACCGTGCCCGCCAACACCCGCGACTGGCCGGAGGGTGCGGCGTACTACGGCTTCGACCGGCTCTACGACTCCCGCGACATCGGCTACCGGGGACCGGAGTTCGGCTACGCGTCCATGCCCGACCAGTACACGCTCGAGCATCTCCGGCGGACCGAGCTCGCCCGGCCCGACCGGCCCCCGGTGTTCGCCGAGGTGGACCTGGTCTCCAGCCACCACCCGTGGGCGCCGGTCCCGGAGGAGGTGCCGTGGTCGGAGGTCGGCGATGGCTCGGTCTTCGACGGGATGCCCGAGCGGGGGGCGAAGGCGGTCGACGGCGATCGGCGCCCGGAGTCGGCGCAGCGCAACTATGCCGCGTCGGTCCGCTACACCTGGCGCATCCTGCTCTCCTTCCTGCTGACCTATCCGGACCCCGACCGGGTGGTGGTCATCGCCGGCGACCACCAGCCGCACTCGTTCGTCAGCGGCCCGGATGCCGGGCGCGACGTGCCGGTCACCCTGCTGGCCCAGGACCCCGCCGTGATCCGCCGGCTCGATGCCTGGGGCTGGCAGTCCGGCATCCGTCCGCGGCCCGACGCGCCCGTGTGGCGGATGGACGCCTTCCGCGACCGCCTGCTCACGGCCTTCGGGCCGTCCTGAGCGCGACCGCCCCGGCCAGGACGAGCGCGCCGAGCAGGTAGGCGTTCCCGGGCAGATGCTCGAACCACCGCCAGTCGTACTCCCGGCCGTGCGCCCAGGGCGGCCACACGATCGGCCGTACGGCGAAGAGCGTCGCCCAGGTGACGCCCGCCAGCCGGCTGCGCTGCCACAGCACCAGCGTCAGCGGCACGACCCAGACCCAGTGGTGCGACCAGGACACGGGTGACGCGACGAGCATCGCCACCGCCCCGAGGCAGATCGCGAGGAGCCGCCGGCCCCGGCGCGAGCACACGGCCGCGAGGCCGACCACCGCGAGCGCGACCGGCCCCGCGACGGCGACCCACAGCCACCCGGGAGCCGGCTCGCCCAGCGCCCGGGTCAGCGCGCCGTACACCGACTGGTTGTGCGCCAGCGCGGGCGGGCCGACCCGGCGGGCGTCGAGCAGGCCGTCGGTCCAGTACGCCGAGGCGGAGCCGGGCAGCGCCACGAACCCGAGGACGACCGTCCCCGCGAACGCCAGCATCGCGCGGCCCGCGGCCGGCCGGTGCCCGGCCAGCACGAGCAGCACCACCAAGACGAGCGGCGTGAGCTTGACGCCCGCCACGAGCCCGACCATCGCGCCGGACCAGCGTCGCTCGGGGTCCCGCAGGTCCACGAGCAGCGCGACCATCACCAGCAGGTTGACCTGCCCGAAGGAGAGGCTCTGCCAGACGGGCTCCAGCGCCAGCGCTCCGGCACCCAGCGCCGCGACCAGCCGACCGGGCGCCGGCAGGTCCAGCATCCGCAGGGAGACGACGACGGCCGCGACGAGTGCCGCCGCCGACGCCGCCGTCCACAGTGCGGCGGCCAGCCATCCGGGCACCAGCGCGAGCGGGACCATCAGCACCGCCGCGAACGGCGGGTAGGTGAACGGGTAGCCGGTGACCGGGTCGTCCTGGGCGTACAGGCGCTCCTGGTGGAGGACCACGTCGCCGCCGTACCGGTAGACGTGCAGGTCGGGGAAGCCGCCGACGGCGGCTCCCACCAGGGCACCGAGGCCGGCGGCGGCCAGGAGCACCGTCGCCGGGCCGACTCCCCGCGGCACGCGGACCATCGCCAGAGCCTAGGGTGGGCCGGTGCGACTGGCCACCTGGAACGTCAACTCCCTGCGCACGCGGATCGACCGCGTCGAAGCCTTCCTCGACCGGCACGACGTCGACGTGCTCGCCGTCCAGGAGACCAAGGCCCGTGAGGACCAGCTCCCCCTCATGGGACTGCAGGCACGCGGCTACGAGATCGTCGCCCACGGACTCAACCAGTGGAACGGCGTCGCCCTCATCAGCCGCGTCGGCCTCGAGGACGTGACCGTCGGCTTCCCGGACCAGCCGGGCTGGGGCGACGCGTCCGAGGTGGAGGCGCGCGCCCTCGCCGCGACCTGCGGAGGCGTGCGGGTGTGGAGCCTCTACGTCCCCAACGGGCGCAAGCCCGACGACCCGCACTACGTGTACAAGCTCGACTGGCTCTCCCGCCTCCGCGAGGCCTCGACCGCGTGGCTGGACACCGCGCAGCCGCCGACGGCCCTGGTGGGCGACTGGAACATCTGCCCCACCGACGCCGACGTCTTCGACGTCGCCCAGTTCGCGAAGTCGACCCACGTCACACCGGCCGAGCGCGCCGCGTTCCAGGCCTTCCTCGACGAGGGCTGGACCGAGGTCACCCGGTCGCATGCGCCCGGATACACCTACTGGGACTACTACCGCCAGCGCTTCGAGCGCGACCGCGGGCTCAAGATCGACTTCGTCCTCGGCTCGCCGCCCTTCGCCGAGCGGGTCACCGGCGCGTTCATCGACCGCGAGGAGCGTGACCCGTCGGTCTTCGCTGGTGCTCCGTCGGACCACGCGCCGGTCGTGGTGGACCTCGCCGGCTGACCCGGAGCGAGGTGGCTAGAGGCCCTGCCAGGCCGGCTTCGCGGCGTAGACCTCGCGGTAGTGGTCGCGCCGCTCGAGCTCCGCGGACGCCTCCGGATCGGCCAGCACCGTCACGTGCGGGTGGGTCTGCAGCACCGACGCGGGGCATGAGGCGGTGAGCGGGCCCTCGACGGCCGCGGCGAGCGCGGCGGCCTTGGCCGGGCCGGTCGCGATCAGGAGCAGGTGGCGCGCCCGCAGGATCGTCCCCAGCCCTTGGGTGAGGACGTGGCGCGGCACTGCGTCGACCGAGCCGAAGAAGCGCGCGTTGTCGCGGCGGGTCTCCTCCGTCAGCGTCTTGAGGCGGGTCAGCGAGGCCAGCGACGAGCCCGGCTCGTTGAACGCCAGATGGCCATCCGTGCCGATGCCGAGCACCTGCACGTCGACGCCGCCGGCGGCACGCAGCGCCTCCTCGTAGCGCTGGCCGGCGGTGGGCAGCCGGTCCGGGGTCGGGTCGGGTCCGTGCACCCGCTCGGCGGGAATGCCGACCAGGTCGGTCAGCTCGCGCGCGATCGTGGCTCGATAGCTCTGCGGGTGGCCCGGCGGCAGGCCGACGTACTCGTCCAGGGTGAAGCAGCGCACCCCGTCGTACGACGGTCCGGTGCCCGCCTCGTGACGCCGGATCAGCTCGCGATAGGTCGGCACCGGCGTCGATCCCGTCGCCAACCCGAGGACCGCCGACCCGGCGCGCTCGCGGACGACGGCCTCGAGGACGTCCGCGCCGAGCACAGCGACCTCTGCCACCGAGTCCAGGGGCACGACCTCCATCAGCGCTCACCTCCGTGGACCAGCCGGCCGCCGACGACGGTCGCGACCACGCGCAGCTCGTCGTCGACGAGGGTGACGTCGCCGCGCCCACCCGCGACCAGCCGCCCACGCGACGCGTCACCGAGCAGGTCCGCCGCGACCCGGGTGCAGCAGCCGACGACCTCCGCGAGCGACCACCCCGTGGCGGCCCGCAGCACGCGCAGGCAGTCGGGCAGCGCGGCGGCCGAGCCGGCGAGGGTGCCGTCGGCGAGCCGCACCGCGCCGTCCCGTACGACGACCTGCTGGTCCCCCAGTCGCGCCGGGCCGTCGGCCATCCCCAGCCCGGCGGTGCAGTCGGTGACGGCGAGCAGCCGGTCGGGGCCGAGCGCGCGGGCATAGGCGCCGAGGGTCGCGGGATGCAGGTGGTGCCCGTCGGCGATGACGCCCGCGGTGAGGCGCGGGTCGGCCAGGGCCGCTCCGACGGGCCCCGGCACGCGCCCGGCGAGCGGGGGCATGGCGTTGCCGAGGTGGGTGACGGCGCGGGCGCCCCGGTCGGCCGCGGCGGCAACCTGCTCGGCGGTGGCCTCGGTGTGGCCGAGCGCGACCACGACGCCCCGCTCGACCAGCGACGCGACCACCTCCAGCGCGCCCGGCAGCTCGGGGGCCAGGGTCACCATCGCGACGCCGTCGGCGCGTGACCAGCCGTCGACCAGCGCGGGCGACGGCGGCACCAGCCATCGGCGCGGGTGCGCGCCCGGGCGCGCGGGGGAGATCATCGGGCCTTCGAGATGCAGCCCGAGCGGCCAGGCACCGCTCCAGCCGGACGGCGGGCCGGCCGCGAGGGTCTCGAGTGCGGCGGTCCGCGCGGCCGGTTCGGAGGTGATGACCGTCGGGAGGAAGGCGGTCACGCCGTACGCCGGCAGCGCGGCCGCGACCTCCCACAGCCGCCGCGGCTCGCGGGTCAGGTCGATCCCGGCCGCGCCGTTGACCTGCAGGTCGAGGAGCCCCGGCAGGACGTGCAGCCCGCGGGCGTCGTACTCAGGGAGGCCGGGGGGCACGTGGTCGACGAGCAGGCCGTCGACGACAGCCACGTCGAGCGACCCGCCGGTGATCCGCAACGAGCTCACGAGCGCCTCCCCAGCAGGGCAGCCCCGAGGGCTGCCACGGGTACGTCCCCGGGCGCCATCCGCAGCCGCCCCGCCAAGTCGAGCGAGCGCAGGAACGGCGAGGCCGCGGCCTGGGCGGCGAGGGCGTCCGCGACCGCGTCCCGCAGCCGCTCGCCCACCTGCGCCACGCCGCCGCCGAGGACGACGACCGCCGGGTCGACGGTGAGGGCGACGAGCCGGACCGCGTCTGCAACCCGCGCCGCGAAGCGGTCGCGGACGGCGACCGCCTCGGCCGAGCCGTCCGCCGCGGCGTCGAAGAGCGCCTGCGCCGCGGGGTGTCCGTCGCCGGGCCACCGGGCGGCGATGGCCGAGCCGGACGCGACGGTCTCCAGGCAGCCGCGCTGGCCGCACTCGCACCGCGGCCCCGCGGGGTCGACGGGGATGTGCCCGATCTCGCCGGCCGCGTTGCCCGACCCGCGGCGCAGGGCGCCGTCGAGGACCAGTGCGGCGGCGAGGCCGGTGCCGAGGCTCAGGTAGGCGAGGTCGCTCGCGCCGAGCACGGCCGCCGCCCCGAGTGCCGCGGCGTTCGCGTCGTTGTCGAGCACCACCCGCGCCCCGGTCGCCGTACCGAGCTGCTCGCCGACGGGGTAGCCGTCGGCCACGCCGAGGTTCACGGCATGGCGCACGGTGCCGTGGTCGACGTCGACCAGCCCCGGAATGCCGACGCCGACGACGTCGAGGCCCGCACCCGCCGTGTCACGGAGCATGCCGACGACCTCGGCCGCCGCGGCGACCACGGCCGCGCCTCCGGTCGGGCTGGCCACCCGTACCGAGTCCAGCACCACTCCGTCCACGGAGGCGACCACGCCCAGGATCTTCGTGGCGCCGATGTCGAGTCCCATGAGCACGTCGCTCACCTGCGCAGTCCTGCCTCTCCGAGGATCTCGCTCACCGCCGCGATCGACGGCTGTCCGTTGCCCCGCGTGCAGATCCGCGGATGCGGGGCGCTCTCCCATCCGGTCCGTGGGCCGGGCCAGCCCCACTCCACGACGACCAGGGGGCCGGCGTGGGCGGCGAGCGCCGCGGCCACGTCGTCGTACCGGTGCGCGTCGCGGACCTGGACGACGAGGGGCCCCGACGGCAGCGCCTCGCCGGCCGGGACGACGACTTCGGGGTGGAGCCCCCAGCGGCCGGCGCCGACAGCGATGTTGGCCTCCGTGGCGATGGTGACCACGCGGGCGTCCCTCAGGTCCGGCAGCGCACCCTCGACGACGCACGCCAGCCGCGCCGCGGCGACCATCTCGGCCAGCTCGAGGCCCCCTTCCTCACACCTCGCGGCCCCACGTCTCACACCTCGCGCGAGCTGGGAGACGCGGGTGGCGGCGTCGGCGAGACGGGCAGCGGGGAGACGCCCGGAGGCGACGGCGGCGACGATGGCGGCCTGGACCTCGCGCACCAGGGACGCGTCCTTGTCGGCGCCCAGGCACAGCAGGTCGCAGCCGGCGGCCAACGCGAGAACGGCGGCCTCGGGCACGCCGCGACCATGGGAGGCACCGGCCATGTCGAGCGCGTCGCTGACCACGACGCCGTCGTACCCGAGATCGTCCCGCAGGAGCGCCAGGACCCGAGGCGACAGGGTGGCCGGCGCCGCCGGGTCCACGGCCGGGACCAGGAGGTGGGAGGTCATCACGGACGCGGCGCCCGCGGCGACGGCGGCGCGGAACGGCACCAGCTCGCGGGCACCGAGGACCGCCGCGGAGGCCTCGACGACCGGCACGGTGAGATGGCTGTCCTGCGCGGTGTCGCCGTGTCCTGGGAAGTGCTTGACGCAGGCCGCGACGCCGGCCGACTGGAGGCCCTCCACCCAGGCACGGACGTGACGGGCGGCGAGGGCGGGCTCCGCGCCGAAGCTGCGCGTCCCGATCACGGGGTTGTCCGGGTTGCTGTTCACGTCGGCGACCGGCCCGAGGGCCAGGTCGATGCCGACCGCCGCGAGCTCCGCGCCGACCGCGGCGCCCACCCGGCGGGTCAGCGTCACGTCGTCGACCGCCCCCAGCACCGCGGCGCCGAGCACCGGGCTCGCCTCGCGGACGTGCAGGCGGGTGACGTCGCCGCCCTCCTCGTCCGTCGCGACGAGGACGTCGGGCCGTTCGTGGCGCAGGGCGCGGACGAGGGCCGCGGCGTCGTCGAGCGACCCTGCGAGGTTCGAGCCGAACAGGCAGATCCCGGCCAGGCCCTCACGCAGCAGCGCCGCCCACTCCGACGGCAGCGACGGCCCGGCGAAGGACGCCAGCTGCACCCCCAGCGCCAGCTCGGCGACCTCGCTCCCGGCCCGGCTCATCCCTTCACCGCGCCCGCGGTCAGGCCGGACACCATCCGGCGCTGGACGAGCAGGAAGAAGACGACGACCGGGATCGTGATCAGCGTCGACGACGCCATGATCGCGCCCCAGTCCACGCCGCGGCTGCGGGTGTCCGTGAATGCGACCAGCCATACGGGCAGGGTCTCCTTCGCCGGGTCCGTCATCACGACCACCGCGAGCGTGAACTCGTTCCAGGCCTGGATGAAGCCGAAGACGCCGGTCGCGACGAGGCCCGGCGCGAGCAGGGGCAGGGTGACCCGGAAGAACGCCTGGGTGCGCGAGCAGCCGTCCATCATCGCGGCCTCCTCGAGCTCGCGGGGCACCCCGTCCACGAACCCTCGCAGGGTCCACACGGTGAACGGCAGCACCCCGGCGACGTACACGAGGGTCAGGCCGAGGACGGAGTTGAGCAGTCCCATCCCGTCGAGCATCTTGTACTGGCTGATGAACAGGGCCTCGGCCGGGATCATCTGGATCAGCAGCAGGGTGAGGATGAACGAGCGGCGCCCGCGGAAGCGGAACCTGCTCACCGCCACCGCGGCGAGGAATGCGAACAGCAGCGCCACGACGACCGTCAGCAGGGTGACACTGAGGCTGGTCACCATCGCGTCCCCGAAGTCGTCGTCGCCGAGGATCGTGCGGTAGTTGTCCAGCGTGCCGTCCCACGGGAACAGCACCGGCTCCTCTCCCTTGATCCGGTTGCGCGGCAGGAAGGACCGGCTCACCATCCAGTAGACGGGGAACACGCAGGCCAGCAGCACCACGACTCCGAGGAGGTCGGCGCCGATGCGAACGGCGGTGGGGGTACGACGGGCCATGCCGCTCAACCCTCTTCCTGTCGGATCATCAGCCGCACGTAGGGGGCGGTCAGCACGACCGTCAGGAGCAGCATGAACATGGCGGCGGCCGCGGCGGTGCCGAAGTCACCGCCCTTGATGCCCAGCGTGTAGATGTAGGTGCCGAGCAGGTTGGTGTCGTCGCTGACCCCGCCTGCCTTCTGCAGCGTGTAGATCTGCGTGAACACCCGCAGGTCCCAGATCACCTGCAGCAGGACGACGACGAGGAGCACGGGCCGGATCGCGGGCAGCACCACGTGGACGAACCGCTGCCAGGGGCCGGCTCCGTCGATCTCGGCCGCCTCGATGACGTCCTCGGGCACCTGGGTGAGCGCGGCGTACATCGTGAACGCCACGAACGGCACGCTCATCCAGACCACGACGATCGTCGCCACGAGGAAGAAGGACCACGGCTCGAGCAGCCAGCCGTGTCCGGAGAAGTCGCCGCCCGCCTTCGTGAGCAGCCAGTTCACCACGCCGTACTCGGTGTCGAAGAGGAACTGCCACACCGTCATCGCGGCGACGACCGGCATCGCCCACGCCAGCAGCAGTCCGCACTGCGCGAGGACCCGCACCACCCTGCTCATCCGCGCCATCACCAGGGCGAGGCCCAGGCCGATGCCGAAGGTCAGGCCCGCGTTGACGAAGCAGAAGGCGATGGTGCGGGCCACCACGACCCACAGCTCACTGCTGGTGACCAGGTCGCGGTAGTTGGCGAGCCCGGCCCAGGCCGGCGGCTGCCCGAACTGCTGCGCGAGGCCGAACTCCTGCAGGGAGAGCACGACCTGGCGCACCAGCGGATAGCCGAGCGCGACCAGGAGCAGCGCGGTCGCGGGCGCCACCAGGCCCGCTCCGGGCGCGCTACGGCGACTCATCCGTGTCCTTCCTCCAGCCGGGCTGCGTCGGTCAGTTCAGCTGGGCGTCGATCTGCTCGTCGGCCTCGGCCGCGAGCTTCTCGACGTCGCCGCCCTGCGCGATCTTGCTGAACAGGTCCTCGAGCACGAACGTGCCCTCGACGCTCGCCCAGCTCGCCGCGGCCGGGGTGAGCTTGGCGTTCGACGCGGCCTCGATCGTGGCGCGGGCGAACTCGTCGTCGCCGAGCTTGTCGGCCAGGGACTGCTTCGCGGGGGTGAGCCCGGCCTCGGCGAGGATGGTCTGGAAGTCCTCGCTCAACATGAGCTCGAGCACCTCACGCGAGAGGTCCTGCTGCGGGGACTTCGCCGAGATCGCGAGGTTCGAGCCGCCCAGGAGGACGGGAGCCGGCTCGCCGTCGCTCCCGGGAAGGGCGAAGACCCCGACCTGCTCGGCGAGGTCCGGGCAGCCGCTCTCCGGGTCGGTCAGCATGCCGTGCACCCAGCCGGGGCGCGACATCATGCCGATCTTGCCGGCGCAGAAGGGGGTCACCGGGTCCGACTCGTTGGCATCGGCCGGGGCGCCGGACGCGGAGGTGTAGAGGTCCTGGAAGGTCTGCAGGCCCTCGATGGACTCCGGTGTCGAGAGGGTGGCGCGCCAGCCCTCCCCGTCGGGCTCGGCGAAGTCGCCGCCCGCGTCCCAGAGGAAGGCGGCGCCGTCGCGCCAGTCCTTGCCGGGCAGCCAGTAGCCCGAGAAGTCGGCCTGCCCACTGTCCTGCTTGAGCTTCTTGGCGGCGGCGACGAAGTCCGCCATCGTCGCGGGAACCTCGGTGATGCCTGCCTTCTCGAAGAGGTCCTTGCGGTAGAACACGTACGTCGAGCCCGCGTAGTAGGGCACCGCGTAGGTCTTGCCGTCCGCGCTGCCGGCCTCCACGAAGCCGGGCAGCAGGTCGTCGCCGCCCAGGCTCTCCAGGTCGCCGGACAGGTCGCTGAAGGCGCCCACCGTGGTGAAGGTGGCGGCCTGGGTGTTGCCGACCTCGACCACGTCGGGCGTCTGGTCGGCCGAGGTCAGCGCGGTCGTCAGCCGCTCGACGAGGCCCTCCCACTCCTGCTGCTCGATCGTGAGCGTCGTGCCGGGGTGCTCGTCCTCGAAGGTCTCCTTCAGCCACGCGCGCGCCTCGTCGGGCGTGTCGGTGCCGTTGAGCCAGACGACGATCTCGTCCTTGTCCCCGCCGCCGGCGCCGTCGCTGTCGGAGCCGCACGCGCTGGTCACGCCCACCAGGGCGGTGATGGCTGCGATGGCGAGTCCTCGGACCGCCCGCGTCTTGTTGATTCGCACCGCTACTTCCCTTCGATCTTCCTCACGGGACGCGGACCCCTCGGTGGGGACCGCGCATGACCTGTCCCTCAGGACACCCCCAGCTCGCCGGCGAGCACGACGCCCGTGGCTCCGGCGAGGACGCCGTCGTCGCCCAGGGACGACGTACGGACGACGAACTGCTCCGCCGAGACCGGCATGACCCGGTCGCGGACCGCCTGCTCGGCGACGCGGGCCAGCGGCTCGACCAGGTCGGCCGGTCCGCTCAGCACCACCTCGCCGAGGTTGAGGGTGGCGACGACCGGCGCGAGCGCCTGGCCCAGCCGGACGCCCGCGTCGGCCAGCACGGCCTCGGGGTCCCCCGCGGCGAGCTCGCGGCGCAGGCGCGGGACGGCCAGGTAGGTCTCCAGACAGCCCAGGCGGCCACAGCCGCACCGAGGGCCGTCGGGGGCGACCTGGACGTGGCCGATCTCGCCGGCGGCACCGCCCTGGCCGTGCAGCAACGCACCGCCGAGGACCAGGCCGGCGCCGAGACCGGTGCTCAGGCGCAGCAGCAGGAGCCCGCCGTCGCCCCTGCTGCCGAAGACGAACTCCCCCATCACGGCGGTGTTGGCGTCGTTGGCGACATAGACGGGCAGCGCGAGCGCGGCGGTGAGCTCGTCGGCGAGGCGCAGGTCGTGCCAGCCCAGGTTGGGCGCGTCGAGCACCACGCCGTCCGAGGTGACCACACCGGGGGTCGCCACGGCGACACCCAGCAGGGGGCGGCTGCTGCGCGCGACCAGCTCGGTCGCGAGCTCGCGCACCTGCACCTGGGACACGGCATCGGCACCCCGCCGGCCCTCGCGCGCCCGGGCATCGCGGAGCACGACCTCCCCCTCGAGGGTGAGCACGGCGCCGGCGACCTGGTCGTCGACGGAGAGGTCGATGGCCACGACGTGCTTGGCGTCCGCCACCAGCCCGACCATCGTCGGGGGCTTCCCGACGCGGCTCTCGCTCGGCGTACCGAGCTCCTCGACCAGGCCCTCGGCGAGCAGCTCGGCGACCAGGTCCGAGACGGTGACCCGGGTGAGGCCGCTGCTGCGAGCCAGGTCCGCGCGGCTGGCGGGTCCGGCGGCGAAGAGCTCCTGGAGCAGCATCGAGCGGTGGTGCCGGCGCGAGTCGGCACGGTCGAGCTTGATCCGCTCCCGGGGTGAGCGGGAGGTCGGGCTGCGCCAGGACATGTTTGTTAGTTCAGCACACTTACATATACCCTCGCAAGAGCAGAATGCGATCCAGGTCACACGGATCTAGCCGAGGAGCAGCCATGGCCAGCATCACCTTCGAGGGCGCGCAGCGGTGGTACGCCGGCGCCGACTCCCCCGCCGTACCGGGCATCGACCTCGTCGTCGAGGACGGGGAGTTCCTCGTCCTGGTCGGCCCGTCCGGCTGCGGGAAGACCACGACCCTGCGGATGCTGGCCGGGCTGGAGGAGGTCGACGCCGGGCGGATCCTGATCGGCGAGCGCGACGTCACCCGGCTGCCCCCCAAGGACCGCGACATCGCCATGGTGTTCCAGAGCTATGCGCTCTACCCCCACAAGTCGGTGCGGGAGAACCTCGCCTTCGCGTTGAGGATCGCGAAGGTCGACCGCCAGGAGCGGGAGCGCCGGGTCCACGATGCCGCCGCCCTGCTCGGGCTCACCGACCTTCTCGACCGCCTGCCCAAGCAGCTCTCCGGAGGCCAGCGGCAGCGCGTGGCGATGGGCCGGGCGATCGTGCGCTCCCCGCAGGTCTTCTGCATGGACGAGCCGCTGTCCAACCTCGACGCGAAGATGCGGGTGCAGACCCGCAGCGACATCGCCCGGCTCCAGCGCGAGCTCGGCGTCACCACGGTGTACGTCACGCACGACCAGGTCGAGGCGATGACGATGGGAGACCGGGTGGCGGTCATGAGCGGCGGCCGCATCCAGCAGGTCGACGTGCCGCTGGCGCTCTACGACCGGCCGGCGAACCTCTTCGTGGCCGGCTTCATCGGGTCGCCCCAGATGAACCTGCTCCCGGGCAAGGTCGCGGACGACGGCCTCAGCGTCGGCGGATGCACCGTCCCGCTCGACCCCGCAGCGCGCGCCGCGCTCACGCCGGAGGTCACCGTCGGGATCCGCCCGGAGGCATGGACGCTCGTGCCGCCCGGCGCCGGCGTCCCGGTCCGGGTCAGCCTGGTCGAGGAGCTCGGCTCCGACGGCTTCGCCCACGGCGTGGCCGACCTGGGCGACCGCAGCGCGGCCGTCGCCGTCCGGCTCCCCTCGCGCGGACACGTCACTCCCGACGACATCCTGCACGTGGCCGTCCCGGAGGGGGCGGCCCACGTCTTCGACTCGGTCACCGGCCGCCGGCTCGGCCCCTGACCTCAGGAGCTGCGACCGAAATTCGGCTCCGAGCGTTTCAGACGCTCGACAGCGGGCAGCAGCCCCTTCGTGGACGACCGCGGTCACGGCACGCCGACCTATCCGAGGAGGACATCATGGGCATGATGCTCCCAAATGAGCTGATCTGGATCATGGACAAGCTCGGCTTCGAATGGCCCGACCTCGACGAGGACGAGATCCGCAAGGCCGCGGTCCTGCTGCGCCAGTACGGCGAGGACCTCGACGCGACGATCGCCTGGGCCGACCAGCGCATCAACGCCGACGTCGTCGGCACCACGAAGGGCAACGCGGGTCTGGCCTATGCGGACGGCTGGAACCAGGCCCGCTCGCAGCACCTTCAGCAGCTGGTCGACTTCATCGACCCGGCCGCCACCGGCGTCGACGTCTTCGCCGACGCCGTGCTGGCGCTGAAGGTCAAGGTCATCGCCGAGGTCACCATCACCGCGGCCCAGGTCGTCGCCGCACTGGCGAGCGCCGCGTTCACCTTCGGCGCCGGCGCCGCGGTCGCGGCCGGACTCATCATCGCGCGCAAGAAGGCGCTCGACGCCCTGACCGACATGGCGGTGGAGGAGGTGATGGCCCAGGTGCTCCCGATGATCATCGAGCCGTTCACCCAGCAGATCCCCGCGGTCGTGGACGCCGTGCTCAACGCTCCGGTGGTCACCGGCGCGGTCGGCGAGGTGGGCGAGTACCAGATGGACCTCGCGGCCCTGGAGCAGGCCTCGGCCGACCTGGAGACGAACGCGCAGGACCAGGAGAGCATTACCGAGCAGTTCCTGGCCGACATCGCCGCGCTGAACATCACCGGAGGCTGACGGATGAAGAAGCAGCAGTGGGACGAGATCGCCGACGCGATCCTCGACGGCATCCGGCGCGCGGGCCGCGACGGCGCGGCCGGACGGTCGCGCCGCCAGAAGGACAAGATCGACGAGATGATCCGCCGGGCGCGGCAGACCGACGACGACCAGAGCAACGTGAGCACGCCCTCCATCCCCCGCGACCGGTCGCGGACCGACGGCGCGGTGCAGCCGCTCGACGTCGACACCTACGCCAAGCTGAAGAGCCGCGCCGAGGTGGGCGACCGTCTGGAGCACGACCACGTGCCATCGGCGGCGGCCCTCATCAAGGCGAAGGAGATCGAGCTCGACCGGCCGCTCAAGCCGGACGAGTTGCGCGACATCTACAACAACGCCGCAACGGTGGAGCTCCCGTCATCGGTGCACCGGGACACTCGGACCTATGGCGGGCGGAACACCGCCGACCAGATCGCGGCCGACGCCGCGGACCTCGCAGGCGCCGCGAATGCCGACTACAAGGATCGGATAGCGTTGATGCTGCAGCACGGGTACTCACAGGACGAGGTCCGTGACGCCATCGCGAAACTCATCGACATGAACAAGGAGCGAGGCATCGGATGAGCATCACCGGCGACCTGGGCGTGATGATCGGAGCCCTGGGCCATCCTTTCGGCGACCCCCAGGTGCTCGATGCCATGACCTTGGTCGGGCTGCCCACCGAGCGCAGTGAGTTCACCGTCGGCCCGACCAAGCGGGTCTACTACACCGCAGACCAGTCGATAGCCGATTTCCTCTTCGAGGAGGACGTGCTCCAGTCGGTCATCATCCAGGTGGTGGCCGACGACAAGCACGGCGCCTATCCGGCGCCGGACTCCCTGATCGACGGCCTGTCCGGGACGGCGTCGCGCGACGACGTCCTCGCCCGGTTCGGCACCCCGGTGAAGTCCACCGATGCATCCGACCGGTTCAGCGTAGACGACGTCTTCGTTCGCTTCGGCTACGTGGACGACCGGGTCGCCGACATCACGGTCATGCGGACCGCACCCGGGCAATGAGGAGGCCACGATGACCGTGACCGGCGAGATCCGGACCTATCTCGACGCCCTGGGCATGGACCCCAACGACCCCGCGCTCACCGCGGTGCTCGACCTGCCCGGTCCCACCACCGACACCAACGAGCAGCGCGAGGCCGACGGCAACGTCGTCTTCCACCTCGCCGCCCGCTCGAACGGCACCGAGTTCATGTTCTCCCACAACCAGCTCGTCGCGGTCTTCATCGGAACCCAGCCTCGCGAGGCCTGGGGGGTGTACCCGCGCCCCGACCAGCTCATCGACGGCCTGTCGGGCACCGCCACCCGCGAGGAGGTCCGCGCCCGCTTCGGCGAGCCGGTCTGGCACAAGGACGACTCCGACCGGTTCCAGGTCGGCCAGGACTACCTGCAGTTCGAGTACCACGACGACCGCATCCAGGTCGTCGTGGCCGCGATCGGCGAGCGCACCGCCTGAGGCCCCAGGGCAAACCACTCGGCTCGCCGGGCCGAGTCCACCGGTCGGCGGCCCAGTTCGCCTAGCGTGGAGGGGTGAGCAGTGCTCTGCACCCACGCCCCCACACCCTGTGGGAGGAGGGACGACAGCCCGGTCGGGAGGTCGTCTCGCTGGGCTTCGCCCTGCTGCTCACGGCCGCCGTGGCCGACCTGCTGCTCTCGGAGGGTCTCGGCCTGTTCTTCGACCTGGTGTTCGTCACGGTCTGCGTCGCGGCCGCCCTCGCCGTACGGCCCCGCGACTTCTTCGCCGTCGGGGTGATGCCGCCGCTGGCCATGGCGCTGGTCGTCCTGCTGCTCGCCGTGGCCGAGCGCGGCAGCATCGCCCGTCCGGACGACGGCTTCGCGCAGGCGGCCGTCGCCGGACTGTCGCGCCACGGGATCGCGCTCGCGCTCGGGTACGCCGCCTGCCTCGGTCTGCTGGCCCTGCGGCGCTCCTTCGTCGCGCGCCGACCGCGCTAGAAGCGGTCCGGGTCCCCCGCGCCGCGACGCAGGATCTCCGGCGCGCCGTCCGACCAGTCGACGACCGTGGTCGGCTCCGGCCGCACCTCGCCCGCCTCGACCACGATGTCGACCTCGTGGTCGAGGTCCTCCTTCACCTCCCAGCCCATCGTGCGCGGCTCGGTCTCGCCGGGCAGGATCAGGGTGGACGTGAGCAGCGGCTCGCCCAGCTCCGCCAGGAGCGCCTGCACGAAGGTGTGGTCGGGGATCCGGACGCCGACCGTGCGCTTCTTGGGATGCAGCAGCCGTCGGGGCACGTCGGGCATGCCCGGCAGGATGAAGGTGTAGGGCCCCGGCGTCGCCGAGCGGATCGCCCGGAACGCCGCGTTGTCGACGTGGACCAGCTGCCCGAGCTGGGAGAAGTCGCGGCAGACCAAGGTGAAGTGGTGCTTCTCGTCCAGGCCACGGATCTTGAGGATCCGGTCGCGCCCGTCGCGGTTGCCGACCCGGCAGCCCAGGGCGTACCCGGAGTCGGTCGGATAGGCGATCAGCGCGTCGTCCTGCAGCGCGGCGACGATCTGCTGGAGCGCCCGCGGCTGCGGGTTGTCGGGGTGGACGTCGAGATAGCGGGCCATCAGACGCGGACGGCCGTCTTGGTGCTCCGGCCGGCGGCCTTGAGGTCGCGGTGCAGCTCCTTGGGCAGGGAGAACGCGAGCGTCTCCTCCGCCGTCTGGACCGCGCGGGCGTCCGGGTAGCCACGCTCGGCGAGATAGGCCAGGACCTCCGTGACGAGGTGGTCGGGGACCGAGGCGCCCGACGTGACGCTCACGGTCGCGGCACCGTCGAGCCAGGACTCGTCCAGCTCGGACACGTCGTCGATCCGGTACGACGCCTTGGCCCCGGCCTCCAGGGCGACCTCCACCAGGCGCACGGAGTTGGAGGAGTTCGCCGAGCCGACCACGATCACCAGGTCGGCGGTCGCGCCGATCTCCTTGACCGCCACCTGCCGGTTCTGGGTGGCGTAGCAGATGTCGTCGCTGGGCGGGTCCTCCAGCTGGGGGAACTTCGCGCGCAGCCGGCTCACCGTCTCCATCGTCTCGTCGACGCTCAGCGTGGTCTGGGACAGCCAGGCGAGCTTGGCGTCGGGCGGGAACTCGAGCCGGTCGACGTCGTCGGGGTGCTCGACGAGCACGGTCTGGTCGGGGGCCTCCCCCGCCGTCCCCTCGACCTCCTCGTGGCCGGCGTGCCCGATGAGCAAGATGGTGTAGCCCTCACCCGCGAAGCGGACCGCCTCGCGGTGGACCTTGGTCACCAGCGGGCAGGTGGCGTCGATCGTCTTCAGCTCGCGCTCGGCGGCCTGGCGGTGGACCGCCGGCGAGACGCCGTGCGCGGAGAACACGACGGTCGCGCCGGGCGGGACCTCGTCGAGCTCCTCCACGAAGATCGCGCCGCGCGACTCGAGGTTCGACACGACGTGCTTGTTGTGCACGATCTGCTTGCGGACGTAGACGGGCGAGCCGTAGAGGTCGAGCGCCTGCTCGACGGTCACCACGGCGCGGTCGACCCCGGCGCAGTAGCCGCGCGGGTCGGCGAGCAGCACCTCGCGCTCGGCGTCCTCGAGCAGGCGCGGCGTTCCCAGGTCGATGCTCATGGTCCCCAGTCTACGGACGCCGGCGGAGCCCCGGAAAAGCACGACGGCCCGCCGCCCTCACGGGCGACGGGCCGTCGACACGGCGCGATGCTCAGGCCTTCTCGGCGTCCTCGGCGGACTCCTCGGTGGCAGCCTCCTCGGTGGCGGCCTCCTCGGCGGGGGCCTCCTCCGCGGTGGTCTCCGCCTCGGCCGTCTCGACGTCGGCGGCCTCGGTCTCGACGACCTCGGTCTCACCGGCCTCGTTGGTCGCCTCGACCTCGGCCGGCGCGGTCTCGGCCGGCTTGGTGACCTCGGCGGCCGGGGCGGCCTTGGCGGTCGGAGCCGACGGGGTGAACGCGTCGGTCACCAGCTCGATGACGGCCATGGGGGCGTTGTCGCCGGCACGGTTGCCGATCTTGGTGATCCGGGTGTAGCCACCCGGACGCTCGGCGAAGGTCGGCGCGATGTCCTCGAACAGGGTGTGCACGACGCCCTTGTCGCGGATGACCTTGAGGACCTCGCGGCGCTGGTGCAGCGGGTTCTCGCCGGCGTGCGCCTTCTTCGCCTTGGTGATCAGCTTCTCGGCATACGGGCGCAGGGTCCGCGCCTTGGCCTCGGTGGTCGTGATCCGGCCGTGCTCGAAGAGCGCGGTGGCCAGGTTCGACAGGATGAGGCGCTGGTGCGCGGCGCCGCCGCCGAGGCGGGGGCCCTTCTTGGGCTTGGGCATTGCTTCTCTCGTTTCTCCCCGGCCGTGTCAGGTACCGGGAGATCGGTCCGGCCGTGTCAGGTACCGGAGGTGGGGTGGGTCAGAAGCTCTCGTCCTCGATGAACGAGGTGTCGTCCTCGTCATCGTCGGAGTAGTTGGCCAGCGCGGCCGAGGGGTCGAAGCCCGGGGCGCTGTCCTTGAGGGACAGGCCCATCTCGTGCAGCTTGGCCTTGACCTCGTCGATGGACTTCGCCCCGAAGTTGCGGATGTCCAGCAGGTCCTGCTCCGAGCGGCTGATGAGCTCACCCACCGTGTGGATGCCCTCGCGCTTGAGGCAGTTGTAGGACCGCACGGTCAGCTGCAGGTCCTCGACCGGGAGGGCGAGGTCCGCGGCGAGCTGCTCGTCGACGGGCGAGGGACCGATGTCGATGCCCTCGGCCTCGACGTTGAGCTCGCGGGCCAGGCCGAAGAGCTCGACCAGCGTCTTTCCGGCCGACGCGATCGCGTCGCGGGGCAGGATCGAGGGCTTGGTCTCGACGTCGATGACGAGCTTGTCGAAGTCGGTGCGCTGCTCGACACGGGTGGCCTCGACCTTGTAGGTCACCTTGAGGACGGGGCTGTAGATGGAGTCGACCGGGATCCGGCCGATCTCGTTGTCCGCGCCCTTGTTCTGCACGGCCGAGACGTAGCCGCGGCCGCGCTCGACGACCAGCTCGAGCTCGAGCTTGCCGTTGTCCGAGAGGGTGGCGATCTTCAGGTCGGGGTTGTGGACCTCGACGCCGGCGGGCGGCGCGATGTCGGCACCCGTCACGTCACCGGCACCCGACTTGCGCAGGTACATGGTGACCGGCTCGTCGTGCTCGGAGGAGACGACGAGGCCCTTGAGGTTGAGGATGATCTCGGTGACATCCTCCTTGACGCCCTCGATCGTCGAGAACTCGTGGAGGACGCCGTCGATCTTGATGCTCGTGACCGAGGCACCGGGGATCGAGGACAGGAGGGTACGACGCAGCGAGTTGCCGAGCGTGTAGCCGAAGCCGGGCTCGAGGGGCTCGATGACGAAGCGCGACCGGAACTGGTCGACGGTCTCCTCCGACAGGGTGGGGCGCTGTGCGATGAGCACTTGTTTCGTTCCTTTCCGGGCCGACCGCTATATGAGGACCCAGACGTGGTGCGGAGATGGAGAAGAGGGACTGCGGGAGGAACGCGTGCCCGCCCCGGCTTCCTCGCTCGTGGGAGGAGGTCCGGGACGGGCTCACGATCACTTCTTGGAGTAGTACTCCACGATGAGCTGCTCCTGGATCGGCATGTCGATCTGCTCGCGCACGGGCAGCTGGTGCACCAGGATGCGCATCCGCGACGGCAGCGCCTCGAGCCAGGCCGGGACGATCCGCTCGCCGTGGGTCTCGCGAGCCACGATGAACGGGGTCATCTCGAGCGACTTCTCGCGCACGTCGATGATGTCGTACTGGGTCACCTGGAAGGACGGGATGTCGACCTTCTTGCCGTTGACCAGGAAGTGACCGTGGGTCACCAGCTGGCGGGCGTGGCGTCGCGTCCGGGCGAAGCCGGCGCGGTAGACCACGTTGTCGAGACGGCACTCCAGCAGCTGGAGGAGGTTGTCGCCGGTCTTGCCCTGGCGGCGAGCGGCCTCCTCGTAGTAGCGGTGGAACTGCTTCTCCAGGACGCCGTAGGTGAAGCGGGCCTTCTGCTTCTCCTGCAGCTGGTTGCGGTACTCGCTCTCCTTCACCCGCGCGCGGCCGTGCTGGCCCGGGGGGTAGGGGCGCTTCTCGAAGGCGGCGTCGCCGCCGACGAGGTCGACGCCGAGACGGCGCGACTTCTTGGTCAGGGGTCCGGTGTAACGGGCCATTGAAGTTCTCCTCTAAGTCCTAGTGACGCAGCAGACGTCAGACGCGACGGCGCTTCGGCGGGCGGCAGCCGTTGTGCGGGGCGGGGGTCACGTCCTGGATGGTCCCGACCTCGAGGCCGATCGCACCCAGCGAGCGGATCGCCGTCTCGCGGCCCGAGCCCGGGCCCTTGACGAAGACGTCGATCTTCTTCATGCCGTGCTCCATCGCCCGACGGCCCGCGGCCTCGGCGGCCATCTGAGCGGCGTACGGGGTGGACTTGCGGGAGCCCTTGAAGCCGACGGTGCCGGCAGAGGCCCACGAGATCACCGCACCGGTCGGGTCGGTGATCGTGACGATCGTGTTGTTGAACGTGCTCTTGATGTGGGCCTCGCCCTGAGCGACGTTCTTCTTCTCCTTGCGGCGCACCTTCTTGGCGCCCGCGCGAGCCTTGGGAGGCATGCGTTATCTCCTTGAGAAAGCTGGTCGGTGTGAGAGGCGGTGTCGAGCCCGAGGGCTCAGATCACTTGGCCTTCTTCTTGCCGGCAACCGTGCGCTTCGGGCCCTTGCGGGTGCGAGCGTTGGTCTTGGTGCGCTGACCGCGGACCGGAAGGCCCATGCGGTGACGGCGACCCTGGTAGCTGCCGATCTCGATCTTGCGGCGGATGTCGGCCTGAACCTCGCGACGGAGGTCACCCTCGATCTTGAAGTTCGCCTCGATCTCGTCGCGGAGCTTGACCAGCTCCTCGTCACCCAGCTCGTGGACGCGGAGGTCCGGGCTGACGCCGGTGGCCTCCAGCAGCTGCTGGGCGCGGGTACGGCCGATGCCGTAGATGTAGGTGAGTGCGACCTCGATGCGCTTGTCGCGCGGCAGGTCGACTCCGACGAGGCGTGCCATGGTGGCTTCCCTTTCGAACAGTCGCGGTGGTCTGGTCGTGATGCATCCGGGATGTCCTCCCAGCTCCGGCCATCCGCTCCGGAGGTGATTCGGTCCCGCTCGTCGAGCGTGGAGGGACCTAAGCGATCACGTTGAGGTGTTATTCAGTTGGGGCCCGCCGTGGGCCGCGCCGGGCTCAGCCCTGGCGCTGCTTGTGACGCGGGTTCTCGCAGATCACCATGACGCGGCCGTGGCGACGGATCACCTTGCACTTGTCACAGATCGGCTTGACGCTCGGGTTGACCTTCATGTCAGCCCTTTCTTGCTAGTGGCGGAACAGGCGAGCGGTGGCTCACTTGTAGCGGTAGACGATCCGCCCGCGGGAGAGGTCGTACGGCGAGAGCTCCACCACCACGCGGTCCTCGGGGAGGATCCGGATGTAGTGCTGGCGCATCTTGCCGCTGATGTGGGCAAGGACCTTGTGGCCGTTGCTCAGCTCGACGCGGAACATGGCGTTCGGAAGGGCCTCCACGACGGAGCCCTCCATCTCGATGACGCCTTCTTTCTTCGCCATGTCTCACAATCTGCTCGGGGATACTGGTGTCTACCGGTGGCCCGGGAACCTCCCAGCCGCACTGCTGCGCCTGAGTGGACCTCGTGGGGCGTGCACCACACACGGAACCCACGTTGGACCGACACGCCAGTCTATGGGCACCGGTCGACGAACCCGAAATCGTCGCCCGTGCGGACTCAGCCCGCCAGGAGCTCCAGGGTCCGCTCCCGCGCAGGCGCGGTGCGCGGGTCGGTGCCGCGGAAGGCGCCCGCGACGGGGTTGACCATCACCTCGTCGACGCCGTACGACGCGGCGAGCTGCGCCAGCTCCGCGCGGGCCCCGGCGGCGTCGCCGATCACCCAGCGCCGACGCATGGCGTCGAGCAGGCTCTCGTGGGCCTCGGGCAGACCCGCCTCCACGATGGTCTCGGCGTCCTCCACGGTGCGCTGGGCCACCAGCGGCTGCCCGGTGCGCAGGGCGAGCATCTGCAGCAGCTGCGGCAGGGCGAGCCGGCCCGCCTCCTCGGCCGTGTCGGCGACGGAGGCGTTGACGGTGAGGAAGGTGCGCGGCTCGGCCAGCTCCGGCGACGGCCGGAAGCTCGAGCGGTAGAGCTCGAGGGCCTCGGCCGTGCCCGAGCCCGAAAAGTGGTGCGCGAAGACGTAGGGCATGCCCTTCTCGGCGGCCAGTCGGGCCGAGTAGTCGGAGGAGCCGAGCAGCCAGATCTGCGGGACGCTTCGCGCGGCGGGCGTGGCCCTGAGGACGTGCTGCGAGCCGCGCAGGGCCAGTCCGACGCCGGCCGGCTCCATCATGGCGAGCACGTTGTCGACGTACTCGGGGAAGCGGGTGACCCCCTCGTCGCTCACGCCGCCGGCACCGTGGCGCAGCGCCCAGCTGGTGACCGGGTCCGTGCCCGGGGCACGCCCGATGCCGAGGTCGACCCGGCCCGGGAAGGCCGCCTCGAGGAGGGCGAACTGCTCGGCCACGACGAGTGGGGCGTGGTTGGGCAGCATCACGCCGCCAGATCCCACCCGGATCCGCTCGGTCGCGGAGGCGACCAGCCCGATCACCACCGGCGGGTTGGTCGCCGCCACCGCCGGCATGTTGTGGTGCTCGGCGAGCCAGTAGCGCCGGTAGTCGAGCCGGTCGGCGGTGCGGGCCAGGTCGAGGGTGGCGGCGAGGGCGTCGCCCGTCGCCTGGTCGCTGCGGACGGGGACGAGGTCGAGGACGGAGAGCGCGAGAGACATCGTCTGGTCCAAGGCGCGCGGGCGCCGCGACATTCCCCTCCCGTCCCTGCCGCCGCCCCCTCAGCCCTCCGCGGTCGCGCTGCGCCGCACGAGCAGCAGCCCCACCGCGTAGGCCGCCGCCCCGAGGACGCCGAGCAGCACAAGGTCCGTCAGGTAGGGGGCCGCACCGCTCTGGGCGATCGGGTCCGCGCGGTCGGTGCCCTCGAACCGGTCGACGAGCTCGACCGCCGACGCCGCGGCGGCGTAGCCCCAGCGCGACGGGGAGAGCCAGGCGACCTGCTCGAGCACCGCACGTCCGGCGATCTGGAACAGTGCGCCGGACAGGACCAGCTGCACCATGACCAGGCCGACCAGCGTGGGCATGGTCTGCTCGGTGCTGGTCACCAGGGCCGAGAGGGCCAGGCCGACGACGACCATGACCGCGGAGAGCCCCGCGATCGCCAGCGCCACCCGCAGGGTGCCCGCCGCCCCGTCCGCGCCGGGCAGCCCGGCCGTGGCCAGCAGGGTGACGACGAGGCCCTGGGCGAAGGCCGCCGTGCCGAGGACCAGCACCTTGCTCGTGAAGTACGTCCCGGGCGAGAGGCCGACGGCGTACTCGCGCCGGAAGATCGGCCGCTCCCCCACCAGCTCGCGGATGGACAGGGCCGTCCCCATCAGGCAGGCCGCCACGATCAGGACGGTCAGCCGCTGCTGTGCCTCCCCGACCCGGCCGCCGGCCGCGGCGACCGAGATGCCGTCGCTGCCGGGCACCACCCGGCTGAGGCCGCCGAGGACGAGCGGCAGGACCAGCAGCATCCCGAGCAGCAGGCGGTCCGCCAGCACCACCGCGAGGTTGCGGCGGACCAGGGTCCCCAGCTGGCGTCCCACCGACTGCCGAGGCGGGGCGGGTACGGCGCCCGCGTGCGCGTGCCGCGCCAGGGCCGCCGTGTCCACCGCGGGCGGGGGCACGGGGATCCGGCGCCACAGGTCGGGCTCGTCGAGCAGGTCGAAGACCTCCGGGTAGCTGGCCGCGCCGAAGTGGGCGAGGACACCGGACGGCGGACCGAAGTACGCGACCCGGCCGCCGGGTGCGAGCACCAGCACGTGGTCGCACACGTCGAGGGCGAGCACCGAGTGGGTCACCACCATGACGACCCGGCCGTCGTCGGCGAGACCGCGCAGCTGCCGCATCACCTCCAGGTCCAGGCCGGGGTCGAGCCCGGACGTCGGCTCGTCCAGGAAGAGGAGGGGTGGCGCCGTGAGCAGCTCGGTGGCGATCGAGACCCGCTTGCGCTGCCCGCCCGAGAGCTGGGTGCCGATCCGGTTCTCCAGGCGCTCGGTGAGCTGCATCTGGCCGGCGACGGCGTGCACCCGCTGGTCCCACTCCCGCGCCGTCGTGTCGGGCGGCAGCCGGAGCTGGGCGGCGAAGCGCAGTCCCTGCCGGACGCGCAGCTGCGGGTGCAGGATGTCCTGCTGCGGCACCAGGCCGATCTGGAAGCGCAGCTGGTCGTAGTGCTGGTAGAGGTCGTGGCCCTGCCAGATGACCCGGCCGTGACTGGCCGGCCTGAGGCCGGTGAGTGCGCCGAGGAGCGTGGACTTGCCGGCACCGGACGGGCCGATCACCGCGGTCAGGCTGCGCGCCTCGAGCTTGAAGGAGACGTTCTCGATCAGCCGCCGGCCGCTGCCGACGACCTGGGTCAGCCGGTCGGCGTACAGCGTGAGCTCGTGCGCGGTGGCCGAGGCGACCAGCTGGCGCCCGTCCCAACGGAAGGTCTGGTTCCCGAAGATGACCTCCGCTCCGACGGGCAGCGGGACCGCTCCCTGTGCCCGCCGGCCGTCGACGAAGGTGCCGTTGAAGGAGCCGAGGTCGTGCAGGAGCGCGGGCGACGCGGGTCCGGCCGGGTCGAGCCGGGCATGACGGCGGCTCACCAACGGGTCCGCCAGGACGATGTCGTTGCCGGGGTCGCGGCCGATGGTGAGCGCCCGACCGGCCTGGACCTGCTGGGGCAGCACCACGGAGTGCCCGTGCGGCAGCTGGCCGGGCGGGAGTACGCCGGCCGGACGCCAGGCGTCGACGGGGCCGCCGCTCGCGGGGACCTGCGGCGGCGGGAGGTTGCGCCAGAAGTCCCCCGTCGGCGGGGGCGGCGGCGGTCCCTGCGCCACGGCCAGCACGCTGACGACCACCGCCTCGCCGTCCGGTCCGCCGAGGTGCAGGCTCACCGGCTCCGCGGTGAGGGGCAACCGCGCGACCGGCCGGCCCGCCACGTAGGTGCCGTTGCTGCTGGTGTCGACGACCACCCACCGGCCGTCCTCGACGTGCAGGACGAGATGGTGCCGAGAGGCCCGGGCATCGCTCACCGTGATCTCGCAGTCGGCCTCGCGTCCGACGACGACCCGGGGTCCGTCGAAGACCCGGCTCGTGCCGTCCCACCGCGCCTGGAGTCGATCCACGCCCGTCACCCTAGTGGCGACGGGCGTGGCTCACGGGCTCAGCGGTGGACGGCTCAGCGCCAGTCCGGGCCCGCGGTCTCGTCGACGTCCGCGGCGTCGCGCGAGGCGACGTGGTCCGGGACGTGGTCGTCTCCGTCGCCACGCGAGGACTTCCACAGGCTGGCGACCGCGGTGACGACGAGGGTCACGATGATCACGCCCAGGCTGAACAGCGACGAGATCTCCGGGGCGGCGTGGACGCCGTGGCCGTCGTTGATGAAGGCCAGCTCGTTCTCGTGCAGGGCGTGGAGCACGAGCTTCACGCCGATGAAGGCGAGGATGAACGCCAGGCCCAGCGAGAGGTACACCAGCTTCTGCAGCAGCCCGCCGAGCAGGAAGTACAGCTGGCGCAGGCCCATCAGGGCGAACACGTTGGCGGTGAAGACCAGGTAGGGCTCCTGGGTGATGCCGAAGATCGCCGGGATCGAGTCGAGCGCGAAGAGGATGTCGGTCACGCCGAGCGCGATGATCACGATGACCATCGGAGACACGAAGCGGACGCCGTTCTCGTGGTACCACAGCCGCAGGCCATGGTAGGCCTCGCCGACCCGCATGTGGCGTCGGGCGAAGGTGACCACCGCGTTGTCCTCGGGGTGCTCGTCCTCGTGGCTGCCGTAGGACTTGACCAGCTTGACGGCGGTGTAGACCAGGAACGCGCCGAAGATGTAGAAGACCCAGCTGAAGTTCTCGATCAGCGCATAGCCGAGCGCGATGAAGATGCCGCGGAACACCAGCGCCAGCACGATGCCGACCAGCAGCGCCTCCTGCTGGTACTTGCGGGGCACCTTGAGCGCGGACATCAAGATGATGAAGACGAAGAGGTTGTCGATCGACAGCGAGTACTCCGTCAGCCACCCGGTGTAGAACTCGATGCCGTAGTCGTGCCCGTGGTGCAGCCAGATGAACGCGCCGAACGCCAGCGCCGCGCCGACGTAGAAGCACAGCGCGACGGCGCACTCCTTCATCGACGGCTCGTGCGGGTCGCGCGCGATGACGACGACGTCGAACAGGAGGACTCCGACGGTCACCGCGATGGTGATCGTCCATTCCAGGGTGGTCACGTCCATAGAGGTGTCCCTTCAGGCGGGCGGATGCGTCGACAGATCGCCCGAGGTCTCTTCCGCTGCCGGCGGTCTTGCGCCGTCCTGCAGCCTACGGGACCGGAGCGGGCGACTTCGACCGCTCGTGATGACGAGCCCGCAGCGAAGGAGTACTCCCCCCTGGTGCGCGGAATCCTCGCACGCCGGGCGCGCGAGGGTCCAATCCGGCCCGTCGTGAGGGCGGTCAGCGTCGCCGCGCGCGGCTCACGGCAGGCCCGTGACCCGCGCCATCGTCGCGAGCTTGGCACCGGTCTCCCGCACCTCGGCGGCGGGGTCGGAGCCGGCGACGATCCCCGCGCCGGCGAAGAGCCGCAGGCGCGGCCCGTCCATGACGGCCGCGCGGATCGTCACCGCGAACTCGCCGTCGCCGTGACGGTCGACCCAGCCGACGCAGCCGGCGAACCAGTCGCGCAGGCCGCCCTCGAGGTCGGCGATCACGGCGTTGGCCGCGGCCGTCGGCACGCCGCCCACCGCCGGGGTCGGATGCAGCAGCTGAGCCAGGCGCAGCGCACTGGGGCCGTCGACCGGGTCGGCGAGCCGGGCGTGGATCGGGGTGGCGAGGTGCCACACGGTGTCGGTCGACAGCAGCTCCGGCGTCGCGGGGTACTCGATCTCGACACAGACGTCCTTGAGGGCGTGCACGATCGCCTCGACGACGAAGGCGTGCTCCGCGAGGTCCTTGGCGGAGCGCTGGAGCTCGCCGGCGCGGCGCAGGTCCTCGGCGGCATCCGCGGAGCGCGGGACCGAGCCCGCCAGCGGGGTGCAGGAGATGACCGCGCCCTCCCGGCGCACCAGCAGCTCGGGGCTGGCGCCGACCAGGATCGGGCCGTCGGCCTCCGCCGCGCCGAGTGGCACGCTGAAGACGTAGCGGCCCGGCCGCGTGGTGAGCAGCCGGTCGATGATCTCCGCCGGCACCAGCGGCGGCGTGCTCACGACGTCGAGGCAGCGGCCCAGGACGACCTTGTGCAGCGCCCCGGTCGCGATCTTCGCCAGCGCCGCCTCCACCATCGCTGCGTACTCGTCCGGGGTCGGGAACTCGGTGACCTCGTAGGTGCGCGCGACCGTGGCGTCCACCTCGGGACGCTGGAGGGCGTGCTCGGCGCCCGCGACGACGTGCGCGAGTCCCGGCGCGCCGGCCGCGAACGAGAGTGCGCACAGCGCCCGCTCCCCCGGCTGAAGTCCGGCGACGACCGCGTCGGCCCAGTCCGGGTCCGCGCCGTCCGGCACCTCCCAGCTGCGGCGCACCGCGCTGGCGACGTACGCCTCCTCACCCGAGGCGAAGAGCATCGGTCGCGCCGCGAGAGCCGCTGGTGTGATCGGGGCCCGCGCCATGGCAGCCAGACTAATCCAGTGCACCGCAGGGGACGCCCAGCGCCTCCAGCCGCGCTCGCCCACCGTCCTCCGCGGTCAGCACCCACACCCCCGCGGCGGTGAGGGCGAAGGTGTGCTCGTAGTGCGCCGCCCAGCTGCCGTCGGTGGTGACCACGGTCCAGTCGTCCGCGGCGACGTCGCTGTCGTGGGTGCCCAGGGTGACCATGGGCTCCACGGCCAGCGCGATGCCCTCGCGCAGGCGTGGCCCGCGGCCGGCCCGTCCCTCGTTCGGGACGTCGGGCTCCATGTGCATCGAGGTCCCGATGCCGTGGCCGGTGTAGCCGTCGACGATGCCGTAGTCGCCCTGGCCGCGGACGTACGACGCGACGGCGTGCGAGATGTCCCCCACGCGGCCGCCGGCCCGCGCCGCGGCGAGGCCGCGCCACAGCGCCTCCTCCGTCACGTCCATCAGCGCGGCGACCTCGTCGCGGACGGTCCCGACCGCGACGGTCACCGCCGCGTCGCCGTGCCAGCCCTGGCCGTCGGCGTCGAAGGCGATCGCACCGCAGTCGATCGAGATGACGTCACCCTCCGCCAGCACCCGGGCGCCGGGGATGCCGTGGACCACCTCGTCGTTGACCGACGCGCAGATGCTCGCCGGGAAGGGCGGCTCGCCGTAGCCGAGGAAGGACGGGACGCAGCCCGCGTCCCGGATGGTGTGCTCGGCGAGGGCGTCGAGCTCACCCGTCGTGACCCCCGGACGGACCTCCTCGCGCAGCCGCGCGAGCGTGCGGGCCACCACGAGGCCGGCCGCCCGCATCGCCCGCACCTGCTGGGGCGTCTTGATCTCGATCCGTTGCTGGTCGAAGAACAAGCAGCTCAGCTCTCGGGTACGTCGTCGAGGGCGTCGAAGATCCGCTGCTGGACCTCCTCGATCTCCCCCATGCCGTCCACGGAGACGACCAGGCCACGGTCGCCGTACACGGCGATGAGCGGCTCGGTCTCCTCGGCGTAGACCTCGAGACGACGCCGGATGACCTCCTCGGTGTCGTCGGCGCGGCCCTCGATCTCGGCGCGCTTGAGGAGGCGGCCGATGATCGCCTCCTTGTCGACGGTCAGGCACAGCACGGCGTCGATGCGGTGGCCGGTCGCGGCCACCATGTCGTCGAGCTCGGTGACCTGGGCGAGGGTGCGCGGGTAGCCGTCGAGCAGGAAGCCCTTGTCGGCGTCGGGCTCGGCGATCCGGTCCCGGACCATGTTGTTGGTGATCTCGTCGGGAACGTACTCCCCGGCATCCATGTACCGCTTCGCCTCGACGCCGAGCGGGGTGCCCTGGCCGACGTTGGCGCGGAAGATGTCGCCGGTGGAGATGGCGGGGACGCCGAAGTGGTCGGCGACCGCCTTCGCCTGGGTGCCCTTGCCGGCCCCCGGCGGGCCCATGATCAGAAGCCTCAACGCAGGAATCCTTCGTAGTTGCGCTGCTGGAGCTGGCTCTCGATCTGCTTCACCGTGTCGAGTGCGACGCCGACCATGATCAGGATGGACGTACCGCCGAACGGGAAGTTCTGGTTGGCATCGATCAACACGAACGCGATCAGCGGCACGAGCGAGATCAGACCCAGGTAGAGAGCGCCCGGCAGCGTGATGCGGGACAGGACGTAGGACAGATAGTCCTGGGTCGGCTTGCCCGCCCGGATCCCGGGGATGAAGCCGCCGTACTTCTTCATGTTGTCGGCCACCTCTTGCGGGTTGAAGGTGATCGACACGTAGAAGTAGGTGAAGAAGATGATCAGCAGGAAGTACGCCGCCATGTGCACCGGGTGTCCCTGGTCGACGAGGTACTCGTTGACCCACCGGATGACCTGGTTCGGGTTCTCCTGGTTGAACTGGACCGCCATCGCCGGGAGGTAGAGCAGCGACGAGGCGAAGATGACCGGGATGATGCCGGCCTGGTTGACCTTGAGCGGGATGTACGTCGAGCTGCCGCCGAACATCTTCCGGCCGACCATCCGGCGGGCGTACTGCACCGGGATGCGGCGCTGCGCCTGCTCGATGAAGATGACCGCCGCGACCAGCACGAGGCCGATCACCACGACGATGCCGAAGGTCCACCAGCCCTGGCTGATCTTCACCTGCCACAGCGAGGCCGGGAAGGTCGCCACCACCTGCGTGAAGATGAGGATCGACATGCCGTTGCCGACGCCGCGCTCGGTGATGAGCTCGCCGAGCCACATGATGACCGCGGTGCCCGCGGTCATGGTCACGACCAGCACGAGGAAGGTGCTCGTGTTGTCGCTGTGCAGCAGCGGGAACTGGGTCGCATCACAGCCCTGCAGCAGGTTGCCGGTGCGGGCGAGCGCGACGATGCCGGTCGCCTGCAGGACGGCGAGGCCGAGGGTCAGGTAGCGGGTGTACTGCGTGATCTTCGTCTGCCCGGACTGGCCCTCCTTCTTCAGGGCCTCCAGGCGCGGGATCACGACGACGAGCAGCTGCAGGATGATGCTGGCCGTGATGTAGGGCATGATGCCCAGCGCGAAGATCGTCAGCTGGAGGAGCGCTCCACCGGAGAACAGGTTGACCAGGCTGTAGAGGCTGGCGTTGCTGCCCTCCTCGACCACCTTGATGCACTTCTCCACGTTGGAGACGTGCACGCCCGGGGCGGGGATCTGCGATCCGGCCCTGAAGATGACGATGATCAACAGGACGAACAGCAGCTTGCGCCGCAGGTCCGGGGTCCGGAAGGCGTTCACGAACGCGGTGAGCACTCGGGTCCTCTTTCTACTCCTGGCTGCCGCCTCGGCGGGCCGTCGATCCGGCGGGGTTGACCACCTGACGATGACGGGCGAGCGGCCGCGGGAAGCCTAACAGGCAAGGTGTTGCGTTGACGCTGCGCGCCCGGATGAGACGCGCAAGGGGCGCGGCATGCTGGTCGAAGCCAGCCACCGCGCCCCTCGCGTGTGCCTCACAGGACCGTGACGGTCCCGCCGGCGCTCTCGATCTTCTCCTTGGCCGAGGCCGAGAACGCGTTCGCGCTCACCGAGACCTTGACCGTCAGGTCACCCTGGCCGAGCACCTTGACCGGCTCGCCCTTGCGGACGGCGCCCTTGGCGACCAGCGTCTCCGGGGTGACGTCGCCACCCTCGGGGAACAGCGCGCTGATCCGGTCGAGGTTGACGACCTGGAAGGTCACCTTGAACGGGTTCCGGAAGCCCTTGAGCTTCGGGAGCCGCATGTGCAGCGGCATCTGGCCACCCTCGAACGCGACCGGGACCTGGTAGCGGGCCTTGGTGCCCTTGGTACCACGACCGGCGGTCTTGCCCTTGGAGCCCTCACCGCGACCCACACGGGTCTTGGCGGTCTTGGCGCCCGGAGCCGGGCGCAGGTGGTGCAGCTTGAGCGTCATCTCACTCGCCTCCGACGACCTCGACCGTCACCATGTGACGGACGGTGTGGACCATGCCCCGGATCTCGGGACGGTCCTCCTTGATCACGACGTCGCCGATCCGCTTGAGGCCGAGGCTGCGCAGCGTCTCGCGCTGGTTGGCCTTGGCGCCGATCTTCGACTTGGTCTGCTGGACCTTCAGCTGTGCCATCAGATGGACACCGCCTCGGGCGCCGAGGACTTGGCGGCCGCCGCGGCGGCCTCACCCTCGGCCTTGGCCTTGAGCAGCGCCGCGGGGGCGACGTGCTCGACGGGCAGACCACGACGCGCGGCCACCGACTCGGGCTGCTCCAGCATCTGGAGCGCCGCGACGGTCGCGTGCACGATGTTGATCTGGTTGGACGAGCCCAGCGACTTGCTGAGCACGTCGTGGATGCCGGCGCACTCCAGGACGGCGCGCACCGGACCACCGGCGATCACACCGGTACCGGGCGCGGCCGGGCGCAGGAACACCACGCCGGCGGCCTTCTCGCCCTGGACCGGGTGCGGGATCGTGCCCTGGACGCGGGGGACGCGGAAGAAGTTCTTCTTCGCCTCCTCGACGCCCTTGGCGATCGCCGCGGGAACTTCCTTGGCCTTGCCGTAGCCGACGCCCACCAGGCCGTCGCCGTCGCCGACGATCACGAGGGCGGTGAAGCTGAAGCGACGACCACCCTTCACGACCTTCGCGACGCGGTTGATGGCAACGACCCGCTCGACGTACTGGCTCTTCTCGGCGCCGCCGCGGCCGCCGTCACGGCCACCACGGCCGCCACGGTCGCCGCCCGAACGCTGTCCGCGCTGGGGTCCGCTCATGATCTCTCCTCAGTCCTGTTCGCGGTCAGAAGGTCAGGCCGCCCTCGCGGGCGCCATCTGCCAGGGCCGCGATGCGACCGTGATACTTGTTGCCCGACCGGTCGAAGACGACCGACTCGACGCCCTGCTCCTTGGCGCGGGAGGCGACGAGCTCGCCGACCTTCTTCGCCTTGGCGGTCTTGTCGCCGTCGAAGGCGCGCAGGTCGCCCTCGAGGGTCGACGCCGACACCAGGGTCTTGCCGACCAGGTCGTCGACGACCTGGGCGGTGATGTGCTTGCTCGACCGGGTGACCACCAGGCGCGGGCGCTCGGCGGTGCCGGAGATCTTCTTGCGGCCCCGGATCTGGCGGCGCAGCTTGGAGCTGGCGCGCGCCGACAGGTTCCGCTGGTGCTTCAGGGTGATCGCCATGATCACTTACCAGCCTTTCCGACCTTGCGACGGACGTGCTCGCCGGCGTAACGGACACCCTTGCCCTTGTAGGGCTCGGGCTTGCGGAGCTTGCGGATGTTGGCGGCGACCTCGCCGACCAGCTGCTTGTCGATGCCGACGACGCCGAGCTTCGTCGGGCCGTCCACCGTGAAGGTGATGCCCTCGGGAGCGTCGAAGATGATCGGGTGCGAGTAGCCGAGCTGGAACTCCAGCTGGGTCGGGCCCTTGGACAGGACGCGGTAGCCGACGCCCACGATCTCGAGCTTCTTCTCGTAGCCCTCGGTGACACCGACGACCATGTTGTTGATGAGCGTCCGGGACAGGCCGTGGTAGGCCTTGGACTGGCGCTCGTCGTCGGGACGCTTGACGTCGAGGACGCCGTCGCCCTTCTCGACCGTGATCGGAGCGACCACGGTGTGGCTCAGGGTGCCCTTGGGGCCCTTCACCGTGACGACGGGGCCGTCCACCTGGACGTCGACGCCCGCGGGGACCGGGACGGGGAGCTTGCCGATGCGCGACATGTTCTTCTCTCTCCTTCCCTTGTCACCAGACGTAGGCGAGGACTTCCCCACCCACGCCCTTCTGGTTGGCCTGGCGGTCGGTCAGCAGACCCTGGCTGGTCGAGATGATCGCCACGCCGAGGCCGCCGAGGACCTTCGGCAGGCCGGTGTGCTTGGCGTACACCCGCAGGCCGGGCTTGCTGATGCGGCGCACGCCGGCGAGCGAGCGCTCGCGGTTGCGGCCGTACTTCAGCGTCACGGTCAGCAGCTTGCCGACGCCGTTCTCGTTGTCGGCGACCGCGTAGGAGGTGATGTAGCCCTCCTGCTTGAGGATCTCCGCGACGCCTTCCTTGAGCTTGCTGTACGGCATGGTCACCGCGTCGTGGTACGCCTGGTTGGCGTTGCGCAGACGCGTGAGCATGTCTGCGATCGGGTCAGTCATCGTCATGATGTGTGTTCTTTCTGCTGTGGTTTCCACTCAGCACGCGAGGCGAGTGGACCTTCAACGGTTGGGTGTTACCAGCTCGACTTGGTGACGCCGGGCAGCTCGCCGCGGTGGGCCATCTCCCGCAGGCAGATCCGGCACAGGCCGAACTTGCGGTAGACCGCCTTGGGCCGGCCGCACCGCTGGCAGCGGGTGTAGCCGCGCACCGCGAACTTGGGCTTGCGGGCCGCCTTGACCTTGAGCGCAGTCTTCGCCATGTCAGTTCTCCTTGAACGGGAAGCCGAGCTGCTTCAGCAGCGCGCGCCCCTGCTCGTCGTTGGTCGCCGTGGTGACGATGGTGATGTCCATGCCCCGCTGGCGGTCGACCTTGTCCTGGTCGATCTCGTGGAACATGACCTGCTCGGTCAGGCCGAAGGTGTAGTTGCCCCGCCCGTCGAACTGCTTCGGCGAGAGGCCGCGGAAGTCGCGGATGCGCGGCAGCGCGAGCGACAGCAGGCGGTCGAGGAACTCCCACATCCGGTCGCCGCGCAGCGTGACGTGCGTGCCGATCGGCATGCCCTCGCGCAGCTTGAACTGCGCGATCGACTTGCGGGCCTTGGTCACGGCCGGCTTCTGGCCGGTGATCGCGGTGAGGTCGCGGATGGCGCCCTCGATCAGCTTCGAGTCACGCGCGGCCTCGCCGACACCCATGTTGACCACGATCTTGACCAGACCGGGCACCTGCATGACGTTGGCGATCTCGAACTCGGCCTTGAGCGCCGGGAGGATCTCCTCGCGGTACTTGGTCTTGAGCCGGGGCGTGACCTGCTCGATGGTGCTCTCGGTCATCAGATTTCCTTCCCGGTCTTGCGGGAGATGCGCACGCTGCGCGTCGAGCTGTACTCGGAGCCGTCGGGACGGCGCTTGGTGACGTCGACCCGCTTGTAGCCGACCTTCGTCACGCCGTCGCCCTCGACCAGCATCACGTTGGACACGTGGATCGGGGCCTCGGTGGTGATGATGCCGCCGGTGTTGCCGGAGCGCCCACCCTGGTCGACGACCTTGGTGTGCTTCTTGATCCGGTTGACGCCCTCGACGATCACCCGCTCCTCCTCACGGAGGACCTTGATGATCTTGCCCTCGGCGCCCTTGTCCTTGCCGGCGATGACCTTGACGGTGTCGCCCTTCTTGACCCGCAGGTTGGGCTTCTTGCGGTTCTGCTCGGACTTCTTGCGCGTGCTGCGAACGAACTTGCTGGCCATCACAGCACCTCCGGCGCGAGCGAGATGATCTTCATGAACTTCTTCTCTCGCAGCTCACGGCCGACGGGGCCGAAGATGCGGGTTCCGCGGGGCTCGCCGTCGTTCTTGAGGATCACCGCCGCGTTCTCGTCGAAGCGGATGTACGAGCCGTCGGCGCGACGGCGCTCCTTGACGGTGCGCACGACGACGGCCTTGACGACCTCGCCCTTCTTCACGTTGCCGCCGGGGATGGCGTCCTTGACGGTGGCGACGATGACGTCACCGATCCCGGCGTACCGACGACCCGAGCCGCCGAGCACGCGGATGCAAAGGATCTCCTTGGCACCGGTGTTGTCGGCGACCTTGAGTCGCGACTCCTGCTGAATCATCGATTTCTCCTGGTTGTCGTGCCGGTTCTCGGACCCTCTCCGCGAAGGACGCAGCGGGTCGAGCCTGGCCGAACGTGTGGACTACTTGGCGCGCTCGAGGATCTCCACCACGCGCCAGCGCTTGGTGGCCGAGAGCGGACGGGTCTCCATGATGAGGACGCGGTCGCCGACGCCGCAGTCGTTCTGCTCGTCGTGGGCCTTGAGCCGCGTGTTGCGGCGCATGACCTTGCCGTACAGAGCGTGCTTGACGCGGTCCTCGACGGACACGACCACGGTCTTGTCCATCTTGTCGCTGACCACGAGTCCCTCACGGGTCTTGCGGGCGTTGCGCGAGGTCTCGTTGGACTCCGTGCTCATCAGTTCTCCTCTTCCGTACCCGGGGCGGTCCGGATGCCGAGCTCGCGCTCACGCACCACGGTGTAGATCCGGGCGATGTCCTTCTTGACCGTGCGGAGCCGACCGTGGCTCTCCAGCTGGCCGGTGGCCGCCTGGAAGCGCAGGTTGAACAGCTCCTCCTTGGCCTCGCGGAGCTTGGCCTCGAGGTCGACGTCGTTGAGCTCGTCCAGCTCGTGGGCGCGGATGACGTTCACCATCAGAACTCACCAGCCTCTCGCGTGATGAAACGGGCCTTCATGGGGAGCTTGTGGATCGCACGACGCATGGCCTCGCGAGCGATGTCCTCCGGGACGCCGGAGAGCTCGAACATGACGCGGCCGGGCTTGACGTTGGCGACCCACCACTCCGGGGAGCCCTTGCCGGAGCCCATGCGGGTCTCGGCCGGCTTCTTGGTGAGCGGGCGGTCCGGGTAGATGTTGATCCAGACCTTTCCGCCACGCTTGATGTGGCGGGTCATCGCGATACGGGCCGACTCGATCTGGCGGTTGGTCACGTACGCACCCTCGACCGCCTGGATACCGAAGTCACCGAACGCGAGCGACGTACCGCCCTTGGCCGCACCCCGACGCTTCGGGTGGTGCTGCTTGCGGTGCTTGACGCGACGCGGCATCAACATGGGTCAGCTCTCCTGGGTCTCGGCCGGCGTGGTGGCCTGCGCCGTGTCGCCGCCGGCCGGAGCCTCGGTCACGGCGGGGGCGTCGCCACCACGGTCGGAGCGGTTCGGGCGGTCTCCGCGCGAACCACGGGTCGGACGGTCGCCACCGCGGCTGGGGCGGCCGCCCCGACCGGGGACACCGGCGCGCGCAGCGGCCTGGGCCTGGCGCTCGGCACGGGTGCCGGCGACCTCGCCCTTGTAGATCCAGACCTTCACGCCGATGCGGCCGAAGGTCGTACGGGCCTCGTAGAAGCCGTAGTCGATGTCGGCGCGCAGCGTGTGCAGCGGGACGCGACCCTCGCGGTAGAACTCGGTGCGCGACATCTCGGCGCCGTTGAGGCGGCCCGAGCACTGGATCCGGATGCCCTTGGCACCGGAGCGCATCGAGGTCTGCATGGCCTTGCGCATCGCGCGGCGGAACTGCACGCGGCCCGACAGCTGCTCGGCGACGCCCTGCGCGACGAGCTGGGCGTCGATCTCGGGGTTCTTGACCTCGAGGATGTTGAGCTGGACCTGCTTGCCGGTCAGCTTCTCGAGCTCGCCGCGGATGCGGTCGGCCTCGGCGCCGCGGCGGCCGATGACGATGCCCGGACGCGCGGTGTGGATGTCGACGCGGACCCGGTCACGGGTGCGCTCGATCTCCACCTTGGCGATGCCGGCGCGCTCCATGCCCTTGCTCAGCAGCTTGCGGATCGCGACGTCCTCGCCGACGTAGGCCTTGTACAGCTTGTCGGCGTACCACCGCGACTTGTGGTCGGTCGAGATGCCGAGGCGGAAGCCGTTCGGGTTGATCTTCTGGCCCATTACTTCTTGGCCCCCTTCTTGGTCTTCGCGACGACGGTCTCCGCGGGCTGGACCGCGATGGTGATGTGGCTGGTGCGCTTGTTGATCCGGGTGGCCCGGCCCTGCGCACGCGGACGCCAGCGCTTCATCGTCGGACCCTCGTCGACCCGCGCGACCGAGACGACCAGGTCGCCGGTGGCGAGGCCCTCGGTGGTCGCGGCGTTCGCGACGGCGCTCTGCAGCACCTTGTAGATGGTCTCGGAGGCGGCCTGCGGAGCGAACTCCAGCAGGGTCAGCGCCTCGTCCGCGGGCAGGCCCCGGACCAGGTCGATGACGCGGCGCGCCTTCATCGGCGTGATCCGCACGAAGCGGGCGGTGGCGAACGCGCCGGGCTCGTCGCCCAGCAGCGACTCGCGACGCGCGCTGGTGCGCTGACGCTCAGTGGTGCTCATCGACGGCGTCCCTTCCGGTCTTCCTTGACGTGTCCGCGGTAGGTGCGGGTCGGCGCGAACTCACCGAGCTTGTGGCCGACCATGGAGTCGGACACGAAGACCGGGACGTGCTTGCGCCCGTCGTGGACCGCGATCGTGTGGCCGATCATCGAGGGGATGATCATGGACCGACGCGACCAGGTCTTGATGACGTTGTGGGTGCCCTTCTCGTTCTCCGCGTCCACCTTCTTGAGCAGGTGGCCGTCGACGAAGGGGCCCTTCTTCAGGCTGCGAGGCATCGTCTCTCGTTCCTTCAGCGCTTGTTCTTGCCGGACTTGCGGCGGCGGATGATCTGGGAGTCGCTGGCCTTGCGCTTGCGCGTACGGCCCTCGGGCTTGCCCCACGGCGAGACCGGGTGGCGACCACCGGAGGTCTTGCCCTCACCACCACCGTGCGGGTGGTCGACCGGGTTCATGACGACACCGCGGACGGTCGGGCGCTTGCCCTTCCAGCGCATGCGGCCGGCCTTGCCCCAGTTGATGTTCGACTGCTCGGCGTTGCCGACCTCGCCGATCGTGGCGCGGCAGCGCACGTCGACGAAGCGCATCTCGCCGGACGGCAGGCGCAGCGTCGCGCGGCTGCCCTCGCGGGCGACCAGCTGGGCGCTGTTGCCGGCGGAGCGGGCCATCTTGGCGCCGCCGCCGGGACGCAGCTCGACGCAGTGGATCGTCGTACCGACGGGGATGTTGCGCAGCGGCAGGTTGTTGCCCGGCTTGATGTCGGCGCCGACGCCCGACTCGACCCGCATGCCCTGGACGAGGTCCTTCGGCGCCACGATGTAGCGCTTCTCGCCGTCGGCGTAGTGCAGCAGCGCGATGCGCGCGGTGCGGTTCGGGTCGTACTCGATGTGCGCGACCTTGGCGGGCACGCCGTCCTTGTCGTAGCGACGGAAGTCGATGATGCGGTAGGCCCGCTTGTGACCGCCACCGTGGTGCCGGGTGGTGATCCGGCCCTGGTTGTTGCGGCCGCCCTTCTTCGGGAGCGGACGGGTCAGCGACTTCTCGGGCGTGGTCCGGGTGATCTCGGCGAAGTCGGCCACCGAGGAGCCACGACGGCCCGGGGTGGTCGGCTTGTACTTGCGGATAGCCATGTCAGATTCCTCTACCTAGCCCGGTCAGGAGACCGGACCTCCGAAGATGTCGATGCGGTGACCGTCGGCCAGGCTCACGATCGCGCGCTTGGTGTCCTTGCGCTTGCCGAGGCCGTTGCGGGTGCGGCGGACCTTGCCCGGACGGTTGAGCGTGTTCACCGAGGTGACCTTGACGCCGAAGATCTTCTCGACGGCGATCTTGATCTCGGTCTTGTTCGCGTCCGGGTGCACCAGGAAGGTGTACTTGTTGGCGTCGAGGAGGCTGTAGCTCTTCTCCGACACCACCGGCGCGATCAGGACGTCGCGGTGGTCCTTGTGCAGGGTGCTCATCAGTTGTTCTCCTCCTCGGCGCCGGAGCCGCCCGCGACGAACAGGTCGTACGCGGCCTTGCTGAACACCACGTCGTCGCTCACGAGGACGTCGCGGGTGTTGAGCTGGTCGACGGCCACGATGTGCACCTCGGGCGCGTTGCGCAGCGAGAGCCAGGTCAGGCTGTCGGTGCGCTCGAGCACGACGAGGAACTTGCGACGCTCGGACAGCTCGAAGAGCGAGGCGAGCGCGGCCTTGGTCGACGGCTTGTCGCCGGTGACGAGGCTCTCGACGACGTGGATCCGCTCGTTGCGGGCCCGGTCGGAGAGAGCCGAGCGCAGCGCGGCGGCCTTCATCTTCTTCGGGGTGCGCTGGCTGTAGTCGCGCGGCTGCGGACCGTGGACGGTGCCACCGCCGGCGAACTGCGGCGCGCGGGTCGAGCCCTGACGGGCGCGGCCGGTGCCCTTCTGCTTGTAGGGCTTCTTGCCACCGCCGCGGACCTCGCCGCGGGTCTTGGTGGCGTGGGTGCCCTGGCGCGCGGCCGCCTGCTGGGCGACGACGACCTGGTGGATCAGCGGGATGTTGACCTCGACGTCGAAGATCTCGGCGGGGAAGTCGACAGCGACAGTCTTGACAGTGTTAGCCATGGGGTGATCAGCCCTTCTTCGCAGCCGTGCGGAGAACGACGAGACCGCCCTTGGGGCCGGGGACGGCGCCCTTGATCAGGACGATGCCCTTCTCCACGTCCACGGCGTGGACGGTGACGTTCTGGGTGGTGACGGTGTCCGTACCCATCCGACCCGCCATGCGCAGACCCTTGAAGACGCGGCCGGGGGTGGCGCAGGCGCCGATCGAGCCCGGCTTGCGGTGGTTGCGGTGGGCACCGTGGGAGGCGCTCACGCCGGCGAAGCCGTGACGCTTCATGACACCGGCGAAGCCCTTGCCCTTGCTGGTGCCGGTCACGTCGATGACCTGGCCGGCCTCGAACGTGTCGACGGGAAGCTCCTGGCCGACGGTGTACTCGCTGGCGTCCGCGGTGCGGATCTCGACCACGTGACGGCGCGGCGTCGTGCCGGCCTTGGCGAAGTGGCCGGCCTGCGGCTTGTTCACCTTGCGGCCCTCGATCTCGCCGTAGCCGATCTGGATGGCGTTGTAGCCGTCCGGCTCGGGCTGGCGGACCTGGGTGACGACGTTGGTGCCCGCGGCGACCACGGTGACCGGGATGACCCGGTTGTTCTCGTCCCAGAGCTGGGTCATGCCGAGCTTGGTGCCCAGCAGGCCCTTCACGTTGCGCTCAATAGTCATGATCTCGAACCTCAGAGCTTGATCTCGATGTCGACACCGGCCGGCAGGTCGAGGCGCATGAGGCTGTCGACCGTCTTCGGCGTGGGGTCGATGATGTCGATGAGCCGCTTGTGGGTGCGCATCTCGAAGTGCTCGCGCGAGTCCTTGTACTTGTGCGGCGAGCGAATGACACAGAAGACGTTCTTCTCGGTCGGCAGCGGCACCGGGCCGGCGACCTTCGCACCCGTGCGGGTGACCGTGTCCACGATCTTGCGCGCCGAGGTGTCGATCACCTCGTGGTCATAGGCCTTGAGCCTGATGCGGATCTTCTGTCCCGCCATAGGTCTCTCTCGTCCTTACTCGTCGTACGACTCTGGGCTCTTCAGCTCCGACCCCCGCGGTCGGGCGTGTCGCGCCTTGTTCGGGCACACACGTCTCCCGGAGGGGAAGTGGAGCTGTTGTTCTCGGCTGTCTCGGGTCTCGTGGCGTGCGGTGCGAGCTGCTCTCGACGACCCGGCACGCTCCACGCGGCTCGGACCGGCCGTGGATCTGATGGCCGCTCACTCCGCTGGGGAGACACGATTCAGTAGTCAAGATGTGGCGCGCACCCGAACCAACCTGTTCGAGGCAACCGGAACATCTTGGCAGAGTTCCCGGGGCGCACCAAATTGCGGACGCCGTTTGCGCCGCGGCACCGGGTGCAAGGATGAGCCGCATGAGTGACGGCCCCGCGCAGCAGTTCCCGCCCCCGGGCGCGCCGCCGCCCGTGGACCCGGTCCCCGCCGCGGCGGGCACGGTGCCGATGCCCCCGCCGGGGAGCCCCCCGCCCCCCGCACCCGCCGGCTGGGCGACCTACCCGACCGTCCCCGGTCCGCGGCCGGCCCCGGGGCTGCTGCTGGGCGCCGCACACAAGCCGGGCGCGCTCCCCCTGCGGCCGTTGACCCTCGGCAACATCTACGACGGCGCCTTCCGGATCATCCGCTTCAACCCGAAGGCGACGGTCGGCGCGGCCGTCCTGGTCACCGCGGTGGCGATGCTGATCCCCGTCGTCGTGACCCTGGTCCTCACCTTCACCGTCGGCATCGCCGTCGACGCCTCCGGTGAGGTCGACGCCGACGCCTCCCTGTCCGACGCGCTCGGCGCGCTGGCGGCGTACGGCTCGCTGCTGCTGTCCATCGTCCTGGCCCAGGTCGGCGTGGTCCTCGTGACCGGGATGGTCGCCCACGTGACCCGGGCGGCCGCGGTCGGGCGCCGGCTCGGGCTGGGCGAGGCCTGGGCCGCCACCCACGGCAAGCGGTGGCGCCTGATCGGCCTCACGCTGGTGGTGAACCTCGCCTTCCTCCTCCTGCTCGTCGCCTACGTGCTGATGTGGGTCGTGGTCGTGCAGGTGGCCGGCGGCCCCGCGCCGGTCGTCCTGTGGGGCCTGGTCACCGTGCCGGCCTTCCTCGCCCTGTGCTGCTGGCTGTGGATCCGCTTCTACTACCTGCCCGTGCCCGCGCTGATGCTCGAGCCGGTCGGCGTCTTCGGCGCCATCGGCCGCGGCTGGCGGCTGACGTCCCGCCAGTACTGGCGCACCTTCGGGATCGCGCTGCTGACCGTCGTCATCGCCCAGTTCGCGGGCGGCATGCTGTCGGTCCCGATCACCCTGGTCGGGCAGATCGGGATGCTCGCCGCGCCCGAGTACGCCGCGCTGTTCCTCGTGCTGACCCAGGCCGCCGCTCTCGTGGTGCAGAACGCCTTCGTCGCCCCCTTCCTCGCCGCCGTCACGTCGGTGCAGTACGTCGACCTCCGCATGCGCAAGGAGGCCTTCGACGTCGAGCTGATGCGTGAGGCGGGGATCGTCCCCGCATGAGTCCCTCGCTCGTGGCCCGGGCCGATCCGCCGCTCGACCCCGGGGGCGACGAGGCCCGCCGCCAGCTGCGGCGCGAGCTGGTCCGCCCCGAGTACTACCAGGACGACATCGTGGGTCGGCTGACGCGCTGGCTCGACCGCCTCGTCACCGGCACCGTCAACGCCGCCGCGAGCAGCTCGGGCCTGGGCGCGGCCGCGGCGATCCTGGTCGTGCTCCTCGTGACGGCGGCCGTGCTGTTCCTGGCCGGCCGCGCCCGGCGCACCGCCGCCGGACGGGCCGAGGCGAGCCCGGCCCTCACCGGTGAGGTGGTCACCGCCGAGGAGCTGCGCGCGCGGGCGGAGGCCGCGCTGGCGGCCGGCGACGCGGAGTCGGCCCTGGTCGACGCCTTCCGGGCCGGCGCGCTGCGCCAGATCGAGCGCGGCCGGATCGAGGACCTCCCCCAGGCGACGGCGCACGAGCTCGCCGACGCGCTCGTCGCGGTCTTCCCGGAGCACCGGCTCGCCGTGCTGGAGGGCGCCGACCTCTTCGACGGCGTCCTGTACGGCGAGCGCCCGGCCACCGCGGCGCAGGCAGCGACGCTGCTGGCGCTCGACGACGCCCTCGCAGGCCGGGCGGCCCACCGGTGAGCGCCCCGACGGCCGGCGCGCCGACCCGGCCGACGACCCGGCCGACGACCCGGCCGACAACCCCGTCGACGACCCGGTCGGGGCGCCGTTCGCGCCTGCGCCTGGCCGTGGTCGCGGCGCTCGCCCTCGCCCTGGCCGTCGGCGTGTGGACCACCCGCGGCGGAGAGCAGTACCCCGGCGCGGCGGACCCGCGCAACCCCGGCGCGGAGGGTGCCCAGGCCCTCGCCCGGGTGCTGGAGGACCAGGGCGTGGAGGTCACGGTCGCCCGGTCCGCCGACGCCTTCGACGAGGCCAGGGTCGACGCCTCCACGACGGTCGTGGTGAGCGGGACCGAGCAGCTGGCGGCGAGCACGTTGGCGCGGATGCGACGCCATGCGTCCGACGCGGCCCGGATCGTGCTGGTCGAGCCGGACTACGCGCTGCTGCAGGAGATCGATCCCGCGCTCGGCCTGCTGTCGGTCGCCGCCGAGGGCGACGACGCCGTCGCGGCGCGGTGTCCCGACGGTGTCGCGGGCGTTGCCCTCGACGGGCTCACGGTGGAGGTCGACCGGGCCCGGTCGTACCACCTCGACGAGGCCGACGAGAGCTGCTTCCCCCTCGGGGACGGCGCGCTGATGCTCACCGTGGACGACCTGGTCCTGCTCGGGGCGGGCGCCGCGCTGACCAACGACCAGGTGACCCGGGCCGACAACGCGGCGGTGGCGCTGCGGCTGCTCGGCCACGAGCCGCGGGTGGTCTGGTACGTCCCCGACGCCGCCGACGCGGTCGGCGACGACGCGGTGACCATCGGCACCCTGCTGCCCGACTGGGTCGGCCCCGGCCTGTGGGTGCTCGCCCTCAGCGGGGTCGCCCTGGTCCTGTGGCGCTTCCGGCGCCTCGGACCGCTGTCCACCGAGCCGCTGCCCGTCGTCGTGCGGGCCGTCGAGACGGCGAGCAGCCGCGGCCGCATGTACCGGCGCAGCGGCGACAGGGCTCACGCCGCGCGCGCCCTGCGCGGCGCCGCGCGGGCCGACATCGCCGGCCGGCTCCGTCTCGACCGCGGCACCCCCGCGCCCGTGGTCGCGGAGGCCGCGGCCCGGCAGCTCGGCGTGCCCGTCGAGATGGTCGCCACCCTGCTCGACGACGAGCGCACGAGCCCCGCGACCGACCAGGACCTGGTCCGGTACGCGCAGGACCTGGCCCGACTGAGGAGAGAGGTACACCGCCCATGACCCAGATGCCCCCGCCGCCGCCCCCCACGGAGGACGCCGGCGTGCGCGAGCGCCTGATCGCCGTACGCCAGGAGGTGGCCAAGGCCGTGGTCGGCCAGGACGCCGCCGTGTCGGGCCTGCTCGTCGCGCTGCTGTGCGGCGGTCACGTGCTCATGGAGGGCGTTCCCGGGACGGCGAAGACGCTCCTGGTCCGCACCTTGGCGCAGAGCCTCGACGTGCAGACCCGTCGCGTCCAGTTCACGCCGGACCTGATGCCCGGCGACATCACCGGCTCCCTGGTCATCGACGCGGCGGGCGGCGGCGAGCTCAGCTTCCGCGAGGGCCCGCTGTTCACCAACCTGCTCCTCGCCGACGAGATCAACCGGACGCCACCGAAGACGCAGTCGGCACTGCTGGAGGCGATGGAGGAGGGTCAGGTCTCCGCGGACGGGGTCACCCGCCCCCTGCCGCGGCCGTTCCTGGTCGCCGCGACCCAGAACCCCGTCGAGTTCGAGGGCACCTACCCGCTGCCGGAGGCCCAGCTGGACCGCTTCCTGCTGAAGGTGGTCCTGCCCGTGCCGCCCCGCGACGACGAGATCACCATCCTCACCCGCCACGCCGAGGGCTTCGACCCCCGCGACGTCGCCGGAGCGGGCGTGCGGCCGGTCGCGAGCGGTGCGGACCTCGAGGCCGGCCAGGCGGCGGTCCGGCGGGTGCAGGTCTCGCCCGAGGTGGCGTCGTACATCGTCGACATCGCGCGGGCCACCCGCCAGTCGCCGTCCTTGTCGCTCGGCGTCAGCCCCCGCGGCGCGACCGCGCTGCTGCGCGCCGCCCGGGCGTGGGCGTGGCTGTCGGGACGCGACTTCGTGACCCCGGACGACGTGAAGGCGCTCGCACACGCCTCGCTCGCGCACCGGCTGGGCGTGCGACCGGAGGCGGAGCTGGAGGGCGTCGACGTCGCGCAGGTCCTCGCCTCGGCGATCGCCTCCGTCCCCGTCCCTCGCTGAGACAGCTCCGCCCATGGTGATCTCCGGCCGGGTCCCGCTGCTGCTCCTCCTGGGGCTGGTGGCGGTCGTGCTGCGCCCCCAGGCGAGCACCGTGTGGCTCTGGCTGCTCGGCGTCCTGCTCCTCGTCGGCCTCGACCGGCTGCTCGCCCCCGCGCCGGCACAGGCGGCGATCAGCCGCCGCGACCCGGGCTCGGTGCGCCTCGGCGACCCCGCGACGTCGGAGCTCCTCGTCGTCGGCGGGGAGCGCACCCTCCGGCTGCACGTGCGCGACGCCTGGCAGCCCTCGGCCGGCGCGCGCGACAACCGCTTCCGGCTCCGCCTGGCCCCCGGCGACCGCCAGCGCCTCACGACCCCGCTGCTCCCGCGCCGGCGCGGCGACCTGCGCGCGGGGGGCGTCACCGTCCGGTCCTGGGGCCCGCTCGGGCTGGTCGCCCGGCAGCGGACCTTCGACGTGCCGGGAGCGGTGCGGGCGCTCCCGCCGTTCGAGTCCCGCAAGCATCTGCCCTCCCGCCTGGCCCGGCTGCGCGACCTCGACGGGCGCGCCGCCGTGCGGGTCCGCGGCCAGGGCACGGAGTTCGACTCGCTGCGCGAGTACGTCCGCGGGGATGACGTCCGCTCGATCGACTGGCGCGCCTCCGCGCGCAGCAGCCATGTCGTCGTCCGCACCTGGCAGCCCGAGCGGGACCGCCGCGTGGTGCTGGTCCTCGACACCTCGCGCACCTCGGCGGGCCGGGTCGCGCGCGCCGCCGGGGAGCCCGAGACCGACGGCATGCCGCGGCTCGACGCCGCGATGGACTCCGCCCTGCTGCTCGCGGCGCTGGCCTCGCGGGCAGGCGACCGGGTCGACTTCGTCGCCGGCGACCGGCGCGTCCGGGCCCGCCAGCGCCTGCACGGTGCCCGAGACGTCGCGGCACGCCTCCAGGAGCAGATGGCCGAGCTCGACCCGGTCCTCGTCGAGGCCGACTGGGACCTGCTCGCCGGGGCGGTGCAGGGCTTCGGCCGCCAGCGCTCGCTCGTCGTCCTGCTCACCGCGCTGGAGCCCTCGGCCATCGCCGACGGACTGCTGCCCGTGCTGCCCGTGCTCACGCGGCACCACCGGGTGGTCGTCGCCTCCGTGCGGGACCCCGAGCTGAGCCGGATGGCTGCACTCGGCGCCGCCGGAGAGACGACGCCGACGCCGAGCGTCGACGACGTGTACGCCGCCGCCGCGGCCGCGCACGAGCTGCACCGCCGGGAGCGGGTGCGGGACATGCTGGTCCGGCTCGGCGTCGACGTCGTGGATGCCGACGCCGGTGACCTCCCTCCCGCCCTCGCCGACCACTATCTCGCCCTGAAGGCGCAGGGTCTCCTCTAGGGCGCGTCCGTACGGCCCGACCCGTGACCGGGGCGGCGCATGTGCCTGGTGGCGCGCCGGCTCGACAGCGACCGCCTGCCGACGCGAACGACGGCGGCCTCTAGTCTGCGCGGATGACCTCACCTGTGCCGCGCCCCGGGCAATCCGTGCGAGGCTCGGCGAGCGGCCGACCCATCATGGCTGCGTTCGACCTGCTGGGCCGCCGCTGGACCCTCCGCATCGTCGGCGAGCTGGGCGAGGCCCCCTTGGGGTTCAACGAACTTCAGCGCCGGCTCGGGGGCGCGTCGAGCAGCGTCCTCGCCACGAGGTTGAAGGAACTGTCCACGGTGGGGCTCGCCCGAACCGACGAGACCGGCAAGTACACCCTGACCGATATTGGCACGGAGCTCCTCGTGGCTCTCGAGGCGCTGTGGACGTGGTCAGACCGGTGGGCGCAGCAGCACCACGCGGCGCCGAATGAACCGATCCCCGACGCACTGCGCATCGCACTCGCGCACCGCGAGGACGAGGACGAGGACGAGACGTAGCGGCCGAGCGACACGGCTGCGCCCTTGACGGGCGCCCGGAGGGTAGGTAGGAATGTCCACCTCCAGTACTTCTGAAATAGAAGTACGCGACGCGGGGAGACATCGTGCGCCCGTTCCCCTGGACTCCGGTCGCTGCCGGCGACAGGATCCTCCGGCCCCCTGCCCGCACTCCCGCAGGGCTGCTGATGACCTCCCTGCTCCCGAGGGTCAACCGGGGCCCGGCGCTCTCGGCGCGGCCGTTCGACGCGCCGGAGCAGCTGGTGCCCCATACCGCCGGCCGCGGGTACGCCTGGTCCCACAACGGCGTGATGATTCCGAATCTGCCAGCCCCGATCCGTTTCCTGTCGATGACCACGGGCGTCGGCGCGAGCGGGGCGCCGATCTCGGACATCCTCCACCGCCCCCACCACGTCGGCGGCCCGCGGAACCGCGCCGCCGTCAACGTGTCGAGCGCTGCGACCGCCCCTGGCTTCTGGCGCGACTACCGCATCGACACCGAGTGCACCCTCGCGCGGGACGGGTCACTGCTGACCTTCGGGGAGGACGTCGCACTGCGCGGCCGCTATCCCGACTACCACCTGACCACATCGACACCCGGCCTCGACGTCGACGTGGAGCTCCGGTGCAGCGACGTCGTGACGTGGTTCGTCCACACCCCCGTCTATCGTCACCTGAGCCTCCTGACCCACTACGACGGCACGGTCACCCACGACGGCGTCGTGCACCGGGTGAGCGGCGAGTGCGCGTTCGAGCACGCCCGCGCCATGGGGCCTTACACCGTCACCGCCCGCGAGCTGCGACATCCGTGGCTCCGCATGGCCCTGGACTTCTTCACCTACCACGTCATCGACCTCAACGACGGCCGCCAGCTTCTCCTCGCGCGGGTCGACGCAGAGGGCCGCATCGCCATGAGCGCAGCCTTCCTCCGATCGCCGGGCGGAACATCGCGAGCCCTGGTGGACGGCGTCGACTTCGCCGTCGAGGAGTACCTCCCCGACATGGCCGTCACCCCCGACGGGGCGCCGATGCGGCTTCCCGCCCGGTTCAGCTGGCGCACCACCAGCAGCTCGCCCGTCGACATCCACATCGAGGGAGCAGTGGACACTCCCTTCAGCTGGGGCCTCGGCAACGGGTATGTCGGTGGCTTCTCGTTCACCGGCTCGGCGGACGGCTCTGCCGTCGCGGGCGATACGGGATATGTCGAGTACATCGACCGACGCGGCTGGCGGCGACATGCCCCTTCGCAAGGCGGACGTTCCAGCGGCTCCTGACCTCGACCCAGGGCAGGAGAACGGGAACCGTCGCGACGCGCGCCCCGTCGGACCCGCATGAACACGACATCCCGAGGCATCGCCGCGCTCGCCACCCTCCTGGTGCTGACCGGCTGTGGAGCCGGTCATGCCGAGAGGACCGCGAAGCCGGCCACCGCCGACCGCGCCGCGCTGAGCGAGCAGGCGCCTGCCCCGCCGGACGCCGGCCGGCTCGGTGACCAGCCCGCCGACGAGTCCGCTGCGCGGGCCGCCGACGGCGCGGCCGAGCAGGGGCTCGACTCGACCGTCGCGCCGCAGCCTGCGGTCATCTCGACGGGCACCGTCTCACTGGAGGCCGAGGACGTCGGCAAGGCGCGGCTCGGGGTCCGCAAGGTCGTCGACGAGCACCGGGGCACGGTGAGCCAACAGGAGACGACGACCGGCGAGAAGGGCCGGCTGAGCACGGCCCGCCTCGTGCTGCGGGTGCCGAGCGACCGGTTCGACGACGTCATCGCCGCGCTGGAGGACCTCGCGACCCCGACCGGCACCACCACCAACGGCGAGGACGTCACCGCCGAGGTCGTGGACGTCGACGCGCGGATCCGGGCCCAGCGCAAGAGCGTCGAGCGGGTCGAGGCGCTCCTGGCCCGCGCCGAGAGCATCGAGCAGATCGTCGCGGTCGAGTCCCAGCTCGCCCGCCGGCAGGGCGACCTCGACGCACTCGAGTCGCGTCAGCGCTGGCTCGCCGACCAGACCAGCCTGTCGACGGTCACCGTCTACATCGAGCAGCCCGCGGACCCGGACCGGCCCGACGACGAGCCGTCGGGCTTCCTGGGCGGGCTCGAGCGCGGCTGGGACTCGTTCGTCGACGGTCTCGGTGGCGTCCTCGTCGCCGTCGGCTTCCTGGTCCCGTGGCTGGCGCTGGTGGCCCTCGTCGCCGGCGCGGTGCGGCTCGTGCTGCGCCGCCGTGCGCGGGGTCCGGCCCGTACTGCGTGAGCCGGGTCCGGAGCCCCCGCGCCGCGTGTTACTGTTTGTCTACAGACTTACTCAACTTTGGTGCGGCGGGCAAGGACTCGGGCCACGGCGTCACCGATGGATGTGAAAGGCCGCACCCATGCGCATCGAACAGCTCGAGTACCTCACCGCCGTCACCCAGCACGGCTCGCTGCGCCGCGCCAGCGAGAAGCTCCACCTCTCCCAGCCCGCGCTCAGCGAGGCGCTCACCAAGCTGGAGCGCGAGCTGCGGGTGACCCTGCTCGACCGCCGCCGCTCCGGTGCCCAGATCAGCCGCGAGGGGCGCGACCTGCTGCCGTACATGTCCGACGTCCTCGCCGCGGTGGACCGCCTGCGCACCGCCGCGGGCGACCACCGCACCGACACCCGGGTGATCCGCGTCGGCACGGTGCATGCCGCCACCTCGACGCTGCTGGTCCCGGCGGTGCGCTCCTTCCACGAGCGCCACCCCGGTACGACGGTCGAGGTGCTCACGCTCCAGCAGTCTCGGATCGACGAGGCACTGGCCGACGGGAGCCTCGACCTCGGCCTGGTCAACGTGCTGGACGGCGACGACGTGCCGGTCGGCCTGGACGGCGCCGACCTGCTGCACGGTCGACCGGTCGCCGTGCTCCCGGGGGGCCACCCGCTCACCGCGCGCCCGCGGGTCACGGTCGAGGAGCTGCGTCGGGAGCGGTTCGTGATGATGCGCGCCGGGCACGTGATGCACCGCTACGTCCACCGCACCTTCAGCCCGGAGGTCCCGCCCGCCGCGCACAGCACCGACGGTGCCGAGATGGGCAAGGCGCTGGTCGCGGAGGGCGCCGGGGTCACCGTGCTGCCCGACTACGCCGTGCTCGACGACCCGCTGCACCGCTCGGGCCGGATCGAGGTGCGCCCGATCACCGGCGACCACACCGTCCTCACCCTCCAGCTGCGACAGCGCACCTCCCTGCAGCAGCCGCTGACCGTCCGCGAGCTGCAGGCCGCGCTCACCGCGCGGGCGGCCGAGCACCGGGCGGCGGGCGCCGCAGCCTCCTGAGCATGCCGGTCGGCCATGATGGTCGGGTGACCATCACTCCGAGCACCGCCCGGCTGGCCGTCCTCATCGACGCCGACAACACCTCGCCCAAGCACGTCAGCGCGCTGCTCGAGGAGCTGGCGAGCTACGGCGTGGCCACCGTGAAGCGTGCCTACGGCGACTGGACCACGCCCCAGCTCGGCGGCTGGAAGGGCGAGCTCAACAGGCACGCGATCGTCCCGGTCCAGCAGTTCGCCTACACGACGGGGAAGAACGCGACCGACTCGGCGCTGATCATCGACGCGATGGACCTGCTCTACTCCGGCAACCTCGAGGCGTTCGCCCTGGTGTCCAGCGACAGCGACTTCACCCGGCTCGCGACCCGGCTGCGCGAGTCCGGCAAGACCGTCTACGGCCTGGGCCTGCGCAAGACGCCGCAGTCGCTGGTCGCCGCGTGCGACACCTTCATCTACCTCGAGGTCCTCGGCAAGGTCCAGGACCAGGACGACGACACCGCGGCCGCCGACGGGGCCGACGGGGCCGAGCCCGCCACTCCCCTGCCCAACCTGCAGAGTCTGCTCAGCCGGGCGGTGAACGCCACGTCCGACGACGACGGGTGGGCGCACCTCAGCGCGATCGGCAGCTACCTTCGCTCCGCCGACTCCTCCTTCGACCCGCGGCTCTACGGCGCTGCGAAGCTGGCCACGCTGGTGGAGTCCCAGGGCTACCTGACGACGACCGGCTCCGGCGCTGGAGGTGGCCTCCTGGTGGGCCTCAAGGGTCAGGTAAAGCAGGCCCAGCCGACGGCGTCGGCCACGACCTCCGCCCAGAAGACCGCCGCCAAGAAGACCGCCGCCAAGAAGACGGCCGCCAAGAAGACGGCGGGCCGGAAGTCCGCTCAGCCCAAGGGATAGGACTGCACGAACTCCGTCAGCCGGGCGAGCTGGTCGGGGTCGGTGCTGGGGATGACGCCGTGGCCGAGGTTGAACACGTGACCCCGCGCGCCACGGCCGGCCTCGATGACCGCCGCGGCCCGCTCGGTCATCACCTCGGTGGGCGCGAACACCAGGGTCGGGTCGAGGTTGCCCTGCACGGACCGGTCCCCCACGAGCGGGATCGCCCGCTCCAGCGGCGTGCGCCAGTCGACGCCGACCACGTCGGCGCCGGCCTCGGCCATGAGGTCGAGCAGGTTCGACGTACCGACCCCGAAGTGGATGCGCGGCACGCCCAGCTCGCCGACGCGCGCGAGCACCCGGGCGGAGTGCGGCTGCACGTAGCGCACGTAGTCCTCCGGGGTGAGCGCGCCGGCCCAGGAGTCGAAGAGCTGGACCGCCGACGCGCCCGCGGCGACCTGGGTCTCGAGGAACACGGCGGCGATGTCCGCGATCTTGCGCATCAGCGCGTCCCACACGTCGGGGGCGCCGAACATGAGGGCCTTGGTCTTCGCGTGCTCCTTGGAGGGCCCGCCCTCGACGAGGTACGACGCGACGGTGAACGGCGCGCCGGCGAAGCCGATCAGCGGCGTGCCGCCGTTGATCGAGCCGAGCTCGCCGACCAGTGCCTCGACCGCCTGGGTGATGTACGGGACGTGCTCGGGGGTCAGGTCGGCGATCGCCTCGACGTCGGCGAGGGTGCGCACGGGGTGGGCGACCACCGGGCCCACGCCGGGGACGATGTCGAGGTCGACGCCGACCGCCTTGAGCGGCAGCACGATGTCGGAGAAGAAGATGGCGGCGTCGACGCCGTAGCGGCGCACGGGCTGGAGCGTGATCTCGGTGATCAGCCCGGGGTCCTGGCAGGAGTCCAGCATGGCCACGCCCTCGCGCACCGCGAGGTACTCCGGCAGCGACCGCCCGGCCTGGCGCATGAACCACACCGGCGTGTGCGGCACCGGCTCTCCACGCGCGGCCTTGAGGAAGGCGCTGTCGGCGAGGGGGCTGGCGTGGAGTGCGGCGGTCACGGGGCCAGGGTCTCAGGTTGACGGCGTGGGACGCACATCGATCCGGCCCGGTGGTCCTAGGGTGGCCCCATGGTCGCCCGCCAGGAGATGAACCACGGGTCCGGCGCGGCCGGCACACCCCCCGCGTTCACCGCTGCCGTCGCGGGCCTGCGCGCGGCCTCGTTCCGGCCCGAGGTGTTCTGCGAGGAGATGCCAGCGCCACAGCGCATCGCGCCGTACGCCGCGGCGCTCTCCGCCGACGTCACGGTGGACGACGAGGAGGTCGCCACCGGCCGCCTGGTCCTGCTGCACGACCCCGCCGGCAACGACGCCTGGGAGGGCACCTTCCGCTGCGTGGCGTACTGCCGCGCCGACATCGACAACGACCTGGCGACCGACCCGATGCTCACCGACGTGGGATGGACCTGGCTCACCGACGCGCTGGAGGCCCACGGCGCCGAGCACGTCGCGGTGTCCGGCACGGTGACCAAGGTGGTGACCGAGAGCTACGGCTCGATGGCCGAGGAGCCGGGCAGCGCGCAGCTGGAGATCCGGGCGTCCTGGACGCCGGTCGACCCCGCCGACATCGCCACCCACGCCGAGGCGTGGGGCGAGCTGATGTGCACCGCGGGCGGCCTGGAGCCGGTGCCGGACGGGATCGCGGTCATGCCGTCGCGGCGCGGCCAGCGGGGTGGCGCCGACTGATGGCGGACCACGCCACCGAGGAGCCCGACGAGCAGCAGCCGGTCGAGCTGCTGACCCTGTCCGGCGGCCTCCCACCGGTCATCGAGACCCCGGATGCCCTCGCGGAGTACTGCGCGGCACTCGCCGCCGGGAGCGGCCCGGTCGCCATCGACGCCGAGCGTGCCTCGGGCTACCGGTACTCCAACCGCGCCTATCTCATCCAGGTCAAGCGCGAGGGCGCCGGCATCGGCCTCATCGACCCGATCGCGTTCGACGACCTGGTCCCGCTCCAGGAGGCGATCGGCGACGCGGAGTGGATCCTGCACGCCGCCACCCAGGACCTCCCCTGTCTCGCCGAGGTGGGCCTGCGACCGGTCGCGCTCTTCGACACCGAGCTGGCCGGGCGGCTGCTGAACTACCCCCGCGTCGGCCTGGCCACGCTGGTGGAGACCCTGCTCGGCCGACACCTGCGCAAGGAGCACTCCGCGGTCGACTGGTCGACCCGGCCGCTGCCGGAGCCGTGGCTCGAGTACGCCGCGCTCGACGTCGAGGTGCTCGTGGAGCTGCGCGACCTGCTGGCCGCGCAGCTCGAGGAGGCCGGGAAGGCCGACTGGGCGCGCCAGGAGTTCGACCACCTGCGGGGCTTCGAGCCGACGGTCCGGGTGGACGCATGGCGGCGCACCTCGGGCCTGCACAAGGTCCGCGGTCGTCGTACCCTCGGCGCGGTGCGGGCGCTGTGGGAGGCCCGGGACCGGATCGCGCGCGAGCGCGACGTCACCCCCGGCCGGCTGATCCCCGACAGCGCGATCGTCGCGGCGGCCACCGCCATGCCGACCACGCGCGGCGCCCTGCTCGGCACGCCGGGGTTCCACGGCCGTGGCGCGGCCCGACACTCCCGCGAGTGGCTGGCCGCGCTGCAGGAGGCCGCGCAGCTGCCCGAGAGCGAGCTGCCCACCCGGGTGAGCCACGGTGACGGTCCCCCGGCCCCGCGCGCCTGGGCCGACAAGGACCCCGTCGCCGCCCGTCGCCTCGAGCTCGCCCGTGCCGCCGTCTCGCAGCTGGCCACGGAGCACGACATTCCCCTGGAGAACCTGCTCACGCCCGACACGCTGCGCCGGGTCATGTGGTCGCCGCCGGCCACCCGCGACGCGGTGGGCGTGCTTGAGGCGGTCATCGACCAGCTCCGCGCGCTCGGCGCCCGCAGCTGGCAGATCGGGCTGACCGCGTCGGCGCTGAGCCGCGCCATCCTCGACGCCGAGGAGACCGCTGCCCCGGGGCCGCGACGCAAGCGTCAGCCGCGGTCGTCCGACGGCTCGCCCGAGGGCGTTCCGGACGGCTCGCCCGACGGCGTCTCGGACGGCGCCTCCGACGGCTCGTAGTCCGGGTCGAGGAGGCTGCGCGACTTCTCGTCGATCGCTCGCAGGGACTCCTGCAGGTCCGCGATGTCGGGCGTGGTCAGCAGGGTCTCGATGTCGGGATCGACCAGTGCGCGCAGCTCACGGCCCTGGGCCATCAGGGGCGGCAGCACGATCGTGCGCATCACCGCGTTGAAGACCGTCGAGTGCTCCGGCGCCTGGTCGCTCTGGAGGAAGTCCTCGGAGAAGGCGACCGTCAGCTTCGCGGGCTGGACGTAGCCGGTCTCCGCGACCCGGGCCAGCGCCTCGTCGCTCACGAGATAGCTCAGCACGTTCGCCGAGGCCTCCGTGCGGGCCGGGCGGTTGGGCGCCAGGCACAGGCCGTTCAGCTCGGCGATCGTGTGCGCCGAGCCGAGCGAGGGCATCGGCATCACGTCGAACGCGAGGCCCTCGGTCGCGCGCAGCTCGGGGGTCATGCCGCGGAAGCCGGCGATCATCCCCAGCTTCCCGCGCTGGAACCACTCCAGCGCGGAGCGCCGCTCCAGCTGTCGGGTGCTAAGGGTGAGCCGCGGGTCGCGCAGCAGCTCGAGGGTCTGGCGCAGCGCGTCGGTCGAGCCGTCCTCGCCGAGCGCCAGGCTGGTCGGCTCACCCTCGTCGTCGAAGAGCTGCCCGCCGCCGGAGTAGATGAACGGCGCCAGGCCGCGCAGCGTCGGCTCGATGTGGATGCCGCGGGTGTTGCGGCGCGGGCGGCTCGCGAACTCGGCGGCCGCGCGGAACTGCGCGAAGTTCCAGCCCGAGTGGCTCTCGTTCGGCACCGGCAGGCCCTCGGCCTCCATCGCGGCGAAGTCGACCAGCTCGGTGTTGTAGTAGATGACCATCGGCGAGGCGGCGTACGGCATGCACTGCAGGTCGTCGTGCACCGAGAACGCCGAGACGGCGTCGCGGGCGAAGTCGTCCCCGATCGGGATCTCCCGCTCGTTGACCAGGTCGAGCAGCGGCACGTTGCGCTTCTCGGCCACGGTCTCGGCCAGCTCGCCCCGTGGCAGGAGGTAGAGGTCCGGGGTCGCTCGGCCGGCCCGGATCGCGTCGAGCATCGCGTCGGCGTCGGGCCAGGACACGACGGACACGTTGGTGTCCTTGCTGCTGGCGTTGTAGTCGTCGACGACCGTCTGGTACGCCGCGATCTCGGGCTCGGAGCCCCAGACGGCGAGCTCGAGCTCGGTCACCGCTGCGGTCGGCGGCGTCGGCGGGTGCGGGTCGGGCTTCTGCTCCGTGCCGTTCGCGAGCGCGATCATGCCGATGAGCACCGCCAACGCGACCCCGACGACCACCGCACCTGTCCGCCACGTGAACCGACCCACGGCGGCCACCCTACCGGCCGGTCACAGCGCCCGTTCTACGCTGGTCGGATGTCCGAGCACCGGCGTCACCATCGCCCCGCGCCGCGGGAGAGCGCGTTCTTCGACGAGCACGCCGAGGGCGCCGATCCCGCTCTGCTCACCGAGGCGGCCGAGCGGGCCGCGGTGCTGCTGGTCCGTGGGGCCCGGGCGAGCGAGGACGCCGGCGTCTCGGACCGACTCGTCCACCTCGCCGACACGGAGGGCATCGAGGCGATCGCCGCGCTCTGGTCGCATGCCGCCGCCGACTCGCTCGCGGGCTGCCTCTGGCGCCTCTACCTGCTCCGCTCGGGCGTGTACGCCGATCCCGCCGGCATCGCTCGCCAGTTCGAGGCCGGCCGCGCCCGCGCGGAGTTCGCCCGCGTGGTCGCCGGGGTGGCCGAGCCGCCCGGGCCCGACGAGCTGCGCACGATGGTCGACGAGGTCCTGCGGGGCATCGCCCATGGCGACTTCGCCGACGTCCTGCTCCGGGCGGCCGCCTTCGCCCGCGTCGTCGCGGCCGGCCGGGCGGCCCTGCACGAGGTCGCTGACGCCGACGTGCGCCGCATGCTCGTGCTGGCCGAGCAGCTCGAGGCGGCGGGGCACCTGGAGCTCTCCCGCGGTTTGGCGTGACCGTGACCGCCCGGGCACTAGACTGAGCATGCGAGCACGCCGGGTCGCGGCAGCCCCGGGTCCCACATCTAGCCGCTACGAGCGGCCCTGCGCCGTGAGGCGCTCCCGGCCCGGTGTGCTCGCTCCGCAGAGCCTCCTCCGCGCCGGCCGCGCGCTCTTCCTGCGGCCGCGTGCTCACATCTGAGAACGATTCGGTCCGACGGACCCACCTTCCTTGGCGGGTGCCGCGGCCCTGTCTAACGTGCGACGCGGGAAGTCGCCGCGCGGGGGCGCGGCGCTGGGGGGAAGTTGCACATGAACACTCATGTTCACGCTCACGACGTCCACGACGACGATCTGGTCCGCCGCACGAGGGAGGGCGACCTCGACGCCTACGCCGCTCTCTACGAGAGACACGCCGCAGCGGCGCTTTCCCGTGCCCGACGGCTGGGGGCCGGCGCTCACTCGGAGGATCTCGTTGCTGAGGCATTCACCCGGGTGCTCGACGCACTGCGGCGTGGCCTCGGGCCGAGCCACTCGTTCCGTGGCTATCTCCTGACGTCGATCCGGATGCTGTGGCTCAACTCCCTCCGCGACACCCAGCGGATCGACGGTGGGGACGCATGCGACGCCGGCCTCGCGACACGTGGGTCGGTCGACGACGACGCCGCGCAGCGCTTCGAGAGGCAGGCCGTCAGGGCGGCGTTCCACAGCCTGCCGGAGCGCTGGCGGGTCGTCCTGTGGTGCACGCAGGTCCACGGCCTCTCCCATGCCGAGACTGCCGGGCGGCTCGGGATCGCCCCGAACGCCGTGGCCGCATTGAGCTTCCGGGCGCGTGAGGGGCTGCGCCAGGCCTTTCTCGAGGAGCACGTGCGCCAGAGCCCTGAGCCACGATGCCGAGCCATGCGGCAGCTGCTGTCGTTGGATGCCCGCGGGGCACTCCCGCCCCGGCGCCGGCGCTCGTTCGAGGCGCACGTGGAGCGATGCCCTGCCTGCCGGGCGGCCAGGGTCGAGCTGGCGGAGGTCAACCGCCATATCCTCCCACGTCGGCCGCGGCCGAGCAGGTCGCTCTCGGCAGCCTGACGGGCGTCGTCGGGGCTCACTCCGCCGCGGGCTCGTTCGCCAACCTGCGCATCCGCACCATCAGCGCGGCTGAGGGCGTGACCCGACCCGAGCAGTAGGTGGACATCCGCGAGGGCGAGGTCCCGACGCGGCGCGCGAACTCCGCCTGGGTCAGGCCACTACGGCTGACCAGATGGAGGATCTCCGCCGCGACGGCCTGACGGTCTCGCTCGTCGACATGGAGGCGAAGGGTTCCGACGAAGTTGCGGATCGTCGTCCCGAACTCGGGCATGCCCGCGGCCTCCGCGAGCGCCAGGAGATGCTGGGCGTAGGGAGACCAGGGGTCGTTCGCATAGCGCAGGACCTGTGCTCGCCACTGCGGCAGGCGCTCGTGGAGGAAGTGGTCGACGAAGTCCTGGGGCGTCTGGATGTCGGGTCCTGGGGAGACCAGGTGAGCTCCAGCCAGCATGAACAGCATGGCTGTGCGGGTGCACAGTGCGGCGAGAGTCGCCGACTCGGCCTCGTCATCGACCTCCCCCAGGACCGGGCCGTAGAACGGCGGAGCCAGTGCGTGGACGAAGGCGCTCCCCAGCGACAGCTCCCCGTCGGTCTCGATCGTCACGGACAGGGTCTGCTGGAGCATCGCCAGCCGGTGGGCTCCCAGCTCCGCCGAGAGCCGGTGCAACTCCCGGTAGTCGTCCACCCGCTGCTGAGCCGCCAGGCTCAGCATGTTCGCGACGACGTGCACAGCCGCCCGCCCATGGCGTCCTTCCGCCCAGCCCGGCGCGGCGGCGGTGAAGAGGCGCCACTGCTGCTGGAACGCGCCGACACTGATCACGCGCCTCACCTCCGGCGCGATGACATCGTCGAACATCCGCGCGCTCCTCCTTCGCTCCACGTGGGCTCATGCCCCGCCCGGCCACTCTTCGCACTGCCCATGGTGCTCTCGCCCCTCGGGCAATCCCACCCCATCTCCCCTGGTGCTCGCACCGCCGCGACCGTGACAGCCAGGACGAGGCGAGCTCGCCGGTCAGACCCGGCGGTGCGGGACTCTGCCTGCGCTCGCGCAGGGGGAGGCACACCGGACAGAAGGCAGCCCGCAGGGGCCGGGCCGGACCGGACCGCCTGAGCGCGACCGAAGCGGGGTCTGCCGAACTGCGTCGACGGGACGCTCAGGTATCGCTCCATCAGCTCTCGGAGTGAAGGACGACGGACGGCCCCGATGATGACACCGCTGCAAGGCCGTCCAGTCCCGCACGGGGCGCTGCCTCACAGCGCGTCGAGCGCCTTGCGGATCCGGACGTCGGAGATGGGGCCGTCGGTGCCGAGCTGTTGTGCCCACAGGGAGACCCGGTACTCCTCCAGCATCCACCGGACGGCGCGCAGCCCGTCGCCGGGCGGACGGCCCTCGGGCAGGGCCGCGACGCGCGCCAGGTACGCGTCCTGCAGGGGTTGGAGGACGTCCATCCGCTGGCGGTCCTTCGCCAGGGCGGCGCGACCGCCGGTCTCGAGGGCGGCGCGGCGCTCGCGCATCGCGGCCAGCCAGGTGCGGTAGCGGCGCAGGCGGACAGCCCCGGCCTCCCCGACGAAGCCGTCGTGGACGAGCCGGGCGAGCTGGCCCTGGAGGTCGCTGAGGGCGGGCAGCAGCGGCAGCTCGGCGCGGCCGCTGAGCAGGCGCTCGACCTCGCGCCACGCCGACAGGACCCGGAGCAGCTCGGCCAGCACCTCCCGCACCCCTGCGGCGGCGCGCGGGCGCAGCGCGGCGAGCAGGTCGTCGAAGTCGGCCCGGGTGCGCACGGGATCCCGCCCGTCGACGGCGTCCACCACGACGGCGCGCAGGCAGTCCTCGAGGACCGCGGCCACCCCGGAGTACGGCGTGCCGGCGAGACCGAGCTTCTCGGCGTTGCCCAGCCCCTCGACGACGCCCGCGAGCGGAGCGGAGCCGAGCGCCAGCAGCACGAGGCGTACGACGCCGAGCCGGTGCCGGGCGTCCCGCTCGTCGGCCGAGCCGAAGACCTGCAGGCCGACGGTGCCGCCCTCGTCGACCAGCCCGGGATAGGCCTCGACCTCGTGACCGGCGCGTGTCCAGGTGGCGGTGGCGGGGATGGCGTCGAACACCCAGTCGGTCTCGCCCGTGCGGGCCACCCCCGAGTCCGACGCGACCTCGGCCATCGCCCTCTCGAACTGCGGCTGCAGCGGCTCCTTGAGCCGCGCGAGGGACTTCCCGCTGCCCTGGACCGCGCCGCTCTCGTCGACCACGCGGTAGGTCGGCTTGAGGTGCTCCGGCAGCGCGGCCAGGTCCCACGCCTCGCGCGGGACGTGGACGCCCGTGGTGGAGCGCAGGTAGCGCTCGAGCGCGGTGAGGAGCGGCTCCTCCCCCGGCGGGACGGCGGCGAGGAACTCGCGCGCGGTGTTCGGCGCGGGCACGAAGCTGACCCGCAGCTGCTTGGGCAGGCTGCGGATCAGCTCGGTCACCAGCTCCGCCCGCAGGCCGGGGACGATCCAGGAGAAGTCGTCGTCGTCGACCCGGTTGAGGGTGGCGACGGGGATGTCGATCGTCAGCCCGTCGTCGCGGGCGCCCGGCTCGAAGTGGTAGCTGATGGGGAAGGTCAGCCCGCCGGTGACCGACCACTCCTGGGGATAGTCCTCCTCGCGCACCTCCTCCACGGTGTCGTGGGTGAGCATCGCGGGGTCGAAGGTGAGCAGGTCGGGGTTCGCGCGACGGGCGTCGCGCCACCAGCGGTCGAAGTGGGCGCCGCTGACGATGCCCTCGGGCACCCGCGCGTCGTAGAAGTCGAACAGCGTGTGCTCGTCGACCACGAGGTCGCGCCGGCGGGCCCGGTGCTCGAGCTCCTCGGCCTCGGCGAGCAGCCGGCGGTTGTGCTGGAAGAAGCGGTGCCGGGTGTCCCATTCCCCGTAGACGAGCGCGTGACGGATGAAGATCTCGCGCGACAGCTCGGGATCGACCTTGCCGTAGGAGACGGCACGGTCCGTGGCCAGCGGTACGCCGTACAGGGTGACCCGCTCACGGGCCATGACGGCCTGGCGCTTGCGCGACCAGCTCGGCTCGGAGTACGTGCGCTTCACCAGGTGCGCGCCCAGCCGCTCGGCCCAGCGCGGGTCGATCGCGGCGTTCTGGCGGGCCCAGAGCCGCCCAGTCTCGACGAGCTCGCCGGCCATCACGAACGGCGGGTTGCGCCGGGCCAGCCCCGAGCCGGGGAAGATCGCGAACCGGGTGCCGCGGGCGCCGAGGTACTCGCGTGGCCCCGGGCGCCGCCCCGCCTGCCGGGAGCCGGGCTTGGCCTTCTCCCGCTCCTCGAGCACCCCGATATGGGACAGGAGCCCCGAGAGCAGGGCCTGGTGGATGCCGTCTGCGTCCGGGGTCTCCGTGGGCGCCTCGATGCGCACGCCCATCTCCTTGGTGACCTGGCGCAGCTGGGAGACGAACTCCTGCCACTCGCGCACCCGCAGGTAGTTGAGGTGCTCCCGCTTGCACATCCGGCGGAAGGCGCTGCTGGACAGCTCCCGCTGCTGCTGGCGCAGGTGGCTCATCAGCCGCAGCCAGGAGAGGAAGTCCGAGCCCTCCACCTTGAACCGGGCGTGGAGCTGGTCGGCCTGGGCCCGCTCGGCGGGGCGGTCCGCGCCCGGCCGCTCCCGCGGGTCCTGCAGCGAGAGCGCCGCCACGATGACGAGGACGTCGCGAACGCAGCCCAGTCGCTCGGCCTCCAGCAGCATCCGGCCGAGGCGGGGGTCGATCGGGAGCCGGGCGAGGCGCCGGCCGACCTTGGTCAGCTCCCCGCGCGCCGAGACGGCCCCCAGCTCCTCGAGGAGCTGCGTGCCGGCCTGGATGTTGCGTCGGTCGGGCGGCTCCACGAACGGGAAGCGCTCGATGTCGCCCAGACCGAGCGAGGTCATCTGCAAGATGACCGACGCCAGGTTGGTGCGCAGGATCTCCGGGTCGGTGAACTCCGGGCGCGCGTCGAAGTCCTCCTCGGAGTACAGCCGGATCGCGATGCCCGCGGCGACGCGGCCGCATCGGCCGGAGCGCTGGTTGGCGGAGGCCTGGCTGATCGGCTCGATCGGCAGACGCTGGACCTTGGTGCGGGCGGAGTACCGCGAGATCCGCGCGACGCCCGTGTCGACGACGTACCGGATGCCGGGGACGGTCAGCGAGGTCTCCGCGACGTTGGTGGCCAGCACCACCCGCCGCCGCGCGCTGCTCGCCGGCGCGAAGACCCGGTGCTGCTCGGCCGCGGACAGCCGGGAGAAGAGGGGCAGTACGTCGACGCCGCGAACGCCCTCCGTCAGGGGCGCCAGCGCCTCGGCGGTGTCGCGGATCTCCCGCTCGCCGGGCAGGAACACCAGGATGTCGCCGGGGCCTTCGGCGGAGAGCTCCTTGACGGCGTCCACGATCGCCTCGGTCGGGTCGCGGGTGACCAGCTCGGCGTCGGCGTCCTCGTCGGGCTGCTCCATCAGCGGGCGGTAGCGCACCTCGACCGGGTAGGTGCGGCCCGAGACCTCCACGATCGGGGCGGGGGTCCCGTCGGGCGCCGCGAAGTGCTCCGCGAAGCGCTCCGGGTCGATGGTCGCCGAGGTGATGACCAGCTTGAGGTCGGGCCGCCTCGGGAGCAGCTGGCGCAGGTAGCCCAGCAGGAAGTCGATGTTGAGGCTGCGCTCGTGCGCCTCGTCGATGATGATCGTGTCGTAGCGGCGCAGCATCCGGTCCCGCTGGAGCTCGGCGAGCAGGATGCCGTCGGTCATCAGCTTGACCCGGCTCTGCTTGGAGGTCCGGTCGGTGAAGCGCACCTGGTAGCCGACCAGGTCGCCGAGCTCGGTGCCGAGCTCCTCGGCGATCCGCTCCGCGACCGATCGGGCCGCGATCCTGCGCGGCTGGGTGTGGCCGATCATCTGCGGCCGGCCGTCCGCGCCGGGGGTGCCGCGCCCGAGCTCGAGGCAGATCTTCGGCAGCTGGGTGGTCTTGCCCGAGCCGGTCTCGCCGGCGACGATCACGACCTGGTGGTCGCGGATCGCGGCGGCGATGTCGTCGCGTCGGGCGCTGACCGGCAGGTCGGGCGGGTAGGTGATGTCCACAGCCCGACCATTGTCCCGCGTCGCGTCCCGGAGGCCGCAACCGGATTGCCCACGGCACGACGCCGGGGGGCTCAGGGAGTGGCCCAGGCGACCTCCGCGGGGCGGGCGTCGACCTGGTTGACGGTGAAGACGTCGACCCGCCCGTCGAAGTCCACGGCGAGCTGGTGGACGGTCCCGGCGTGCGCCCAGCGGGCCCGGTCGGCCCCGCGGACAGTGGCGTCGGCGCAGGTCCATCCGGCCGGACACGTGTCCGCGCCGGCGGCCTGCCAGCTCGGTGCCGCACCGACGGAGAGCCAGCCGAGAGGGCCCGCGAGGCCCTCCGCCATGGCGTCGCTCACCGCTTGCAGGTCGCGGACGGTGATCGCGTGCCCGCGGTCGCGGCGAAGCGAGGTGATCCGGTCCACGAGCCGTTCCGGCTCGACGGCCGTCGGCTGGTGGGGGCGCCGGCCGGCCGGGTCCGTCGCCACCCGGTCGGGCGCGCCGGGCCCGGGGACCAGGGCACCCACGGCGACCGCGCCGGTCACGACCACCAGGGTGCCGGCGGCGACGCGGGCCCGGCGCCGGCGCACCCTGCGCCGGCCGCGCACCAGGTCGTCGTACGGCGCCGTGGCGGGCGCCGCGATGTCGTCGGCGAGCGCGGTGATCCGCTCGCTCAGCAGGGTCTCGCTCATCGGTGCTCTCCTCCGGTCTCGGCGGGGACCAGCGCCTCACGCAGCCGGGCGAGGGCGGCCGAGGTCTGGCTCTTGACGGTGCCCGGGCTGATGCCCAGGTCGGCCGCGGTCTCCTCGACCGACAGGCCCCAGTAGTGGCGGAGGACGACGACACGCCGCTGCCCCGGCGGGAGCGCGCCGAGCGCTGCCCAGAGCTCGTCGGCGTCCTCGTGGCTGAGCCCGGCCGGTGCCGCACGGTCGTCGGCCACGTCGCCCACGACCTCGCGGCGCCACGGACGGGAGCCGTCGTCGATGAACGCGTTGACGACGCTGCGCCGGGCGTAGGCGTCGACGGAGTCGGCCCGCCGCACCCTGCGCCAGGAGGCGTACAGCTTCGCGAGTGCCTGCTGCACGATGTCCTCGGCGCGGTGCGCATCCCCGCACAGCAGGTACGCGGTCCGGTACAGCCGCACCCGACGAGCGTCCACGAACGCGGTGAACTCCTCGTCGCGGCCGCGACCCTGGGTCGCCGTCCACTGCCTCACGCCTCACCTCCGCCTCTCTCACCCTGCATGACCGGAGCGCGGCGCGAACGGTTGGGTGCGGCGAAGAACTTCCTGGCGACGCCTCAGGACAGGGTGAGGCGGGGGTCCGCCGCGGCGGACAGGAGCTGGTCGACGTCCAGGTCAACGCCGCTCACCGGGGTGAGGGAGTCGTTGCCGAAGAGGGTGTTCGCGTCGATCCCGACCGACAGGCCGTCAGCCCGGTGGACCACCACCGCGACCCCGCCGTCGTACGCGGCGACCTCGGCCGAGCGCACGCCCGGGAGGTCGACGGGGTGCGGTCGCCAGGAGTCGTGGCTCAGCCTGAGCTGGGCCTCCGCCCACGGCTGGTCGGTCACCTCGAGCTGGACCATCCCGACGCCGGACTCGCCCGGCAGGCGCCAGGCGAGCTTGGTCCCGTACGACGTGAGGCGGGCCAGCCCGGCACCGCACGTCGGCTCGCTCCTGGTGCCGACCTGCTCGTTGGTGGCGGCCGGCGCCAGGTGCCGCCCCGCGGGGTCGAGGTGGGCGCCGAGCACGGTGCGGTACCCGTCCAGCAGGTCGGGGGCGACGGGGGCCCACGCGCCGCCGGCACCCGGCCGACCGCCCTCGGGGTCCACACACCGGACCGGCGGTGCCGCCGGGGACGTGGTCGGCGCGGGCAGTGGGTCCTGCGCGACCGGGACCCGCTCCTCACCGCCGGCGAGGGCGGCGACGGCGGTGGCGGAGGCGACGACGACGAGCGACGCGCAGCCCGCCGCCACCCGGTTCCGGGTACGGCGACGGCGACCGCGCCGCAGGTCGCCGTGCGGGTCGCTGGTGGCGGCGACGCCGTCGGTCAGGCGGTGCAGCTCGACGCCGAGACGCTCCTCGATGGACATCATGATCGGTTCTCCTCCACGGTCTCGGGATGGTGGGCCAGCGCCGTGCGCAGCGCCGCGAGCGCGGCCGAGGTCTGGCTCTTCACGGTTCCGGTGCTCACCCCGAGGTCGACCGCGGTCTCCTCGACGCTGAGCCCCCACCAGTGCCGCAGCACGACGACCCGGCGCTGGCCGGGCGGGAGCGAGCGCAGCGCCGTCCAGAGGGCGTCGCGCTCCTCCACCGACGGGGCGACGGCCGCGGCCTCGGGAAGGCCGTCACCCGCCGCGGCCTCGCGGCGCCACGGTCGCCGTCCCTCGTCGTGGTGGGCGTTCACGACCGCCCGGCGCACGTAGGCGTCGACGGAGTCCGCGCGGCGCACCCGCGGCCAGGCGACGTAGAGACGGGCCAGGGCCGCCTGGACGATGTCCTCGGCCCGGTGTGGGTCGCCGCACAGCAGCCACGCCGCCCGGTAGAGCTGGGGTCGACGCTCGGCGACGTAGGTCGCGAACTCGTCGTCACGCCTGCTGCTCACGATGCTCCCGTCCGTTCGGCGCTGGTGCCTTGTTGACGGGACGAGCCGCGGATCGGTTGGGTCCGGTCCGCGAGGGACTCAGGCGAGCGCCTCCACGTTGCGCACCAGCGCCTCGCTGGAGTGCTTGACCGCCACGCCGACCACCGGCTTCACCGCGCCGGCGATCGCCTTGCCCGCGGGTCCGCCGGGGAGCGTGAAGGAGATCCACGCGTCGACCCGGGTCCGGCCCTGGCCCAGGTCGGTGAAGGTCCAGCGCTGGGTGGTCTCGACCCCCTTCACCGAGGTCAGCTCGATCAGGCGGTCCTGCTCCCAGGCGGTGCACTCGATGCGCGCCTTGAGCGGGACGCCGACCTTCATCACGCCGTCGTACTGGGCGCCGACGCCGCGGCGCTGATCGGTCACCGGGTCGATCCTCGTGAGGCCGTACATCCAGTCCTTCGTGGTGCTGAAGTCGTCGACGTACGCGAACACTGTGCTCACCGGCGCCGCGATCTCGACGCTCTGCTCCACCACCTGGGTCACGAGCCGAAGTGTGACATGCCGTCACAGGATCCGGGCGGAGCCGCCCGGCGTGCTCAGCGCGGCGGCGGGAGCGCGTCGGTCGCCTCGAGCTGTCCCATGCCGGTGACCATGAGCAGATCGGCGACGATGGCGCGCAGCTGGGCCAGGATCGCCTCGGCGGTGAGCACCTCGCTGCGCTCGACCTGCCCGGTGGCCGCGCCGACGGCGAGGACGGCGTCCCGGGCGGCGACGGCGATCCGGTCCGCGGCGAGCTCCGCGGCGACCGCCTCCGCCGCGGTGGCGAGGTCGGCCGCGACCGCGGCGTACGACGGAGGGACGGGTCGGCGCCGGTACGCCGCGATGGAGGTCTGGCGGACCAGCACGCGGGTGCTGCGCAGGGCGCGGTCGAGCGGGTCGACCAGCTCGACCATCCGGCGCAGCGGCTCGCGGTGGCGGATCCGGAAGGGCGAGGAGCTGACCACGGACATGCCCTCCTCCGCCGCCGCCTGCAGCTCACGGACCATGCGGTCGGTCGTCCGCGCGTCGGCGAGGAGCTCCAGCGCGGGGGTCACCTCGCCGTCCACCATGACGTCGGAGGCGGCGCGCAGCAGCTCGGCGATCTTGCGGGCGACGGCTGCCGCCTGCTCCCGAGGACGGCGCAGCGGGGCCGCGGGGACGACCATGGCGGCGACCAGGGCGACGGTCCCACCCACGACGGCGTCGGTCCAGCGCAGGAAGGAGCCCTCCGCGCCGGGCAGCAGCACCGTGACGACGATCGACTGCACCGCCGCCTGGGAGACGAACATGATCCCGGCGTCGAGCAGCAGCGCGAGGGACATCGAGAGGAAGACGATCAGTCCGAGCTGCCAGGCACCCGAGCCGATCCCGGCCACGAGCACGTCGGCCATGAAGACGCCGATGGCGACGCCGAGCATGACCTCGACGACGCGACGCAGCCGCTGGCCGTACGACGTCCCGAGGCACAGCACGGCCGCGATCGGTGCGAAGAACGGCAGCTCGTGGCCGAGCAGGTCGGCGGCGACGAACCAGGCGACGCCGGCGGCCACCGAGCACTGTGCGACCACCCACACCTTGTCGCGCCACCGGTCGATGCGGCCGCGCAGCGACAGCCGGCTGCGCGACCACATCCGGTCGAGCGAGGCCTCCATGCAGGAGACCCTATTGCCTCCGCGTGCGCGGGCCGTCCTAGACGGCCTTGGCCGGGAGCACCCTCTTCGAGACGAGCGCGACGATGTCCTCGTAGCGCGACCCGGTGAACTTCTGGAAGTTGTGCAGGGCGTGGGCGTCGAGGCCCACGAGCACGCGGGCCTGGTTCCTCTGGATGCCCTTGACGATGATCTCGGCCGCCCGCTCGGGAGTCATCTTCGCGAGCTTCTCGTCGAAGAGCTTGGCCGTCGCGGCCTGGTCCTCCTTGTCGGAGACCCGGGCGCTGCGCGCGATCGCGGTCTTGATGCCCCCGGGGTGCACCGAGGTCACGCCGACCTTGTGCCCAGCGATCAGCATCTCCTCGCGCACCGCCTCGGTGAAGCCGCGCACGGCGAACTTCGTGGCGTTGTACGCGCTCTGGCCGGGCATGGCGAGCAGGCCGAAGAGCGAGGAGAGGTTGACGATGTGGCCGTCGCCGGACGCGATGAGGTGGGGCAGGAACTCCTTGGTGCCGTAGACGACACCCCAGAAGTTGATCCCGACGATCCACTCCATGTCCTCGTAGCTGAGGTCGATCGCGTCCCCCGCCAGCGCGACGCCGGCGTTGTTGACGACGACGTTGACCTGCCCGAAGTGGTCGGCCACCTCGGCGGCGTACGCCGTGAACGCGGCGCGGTCCGCCACGTCGAGGCGCGCCGTGTGCACGTCGGGCGCACCGGCCTTGGACGCCAGCTCGGCGGTCTCGGCCAGGCCGGCCTCGTTGACGTCGGAGAGCGCCAGCCGCGCGCCCTTACCTGCGAGGTTCACCGCCAGGGCCCGGCCGATGCCGGACCCGGCACCGGTGATGACGACGACCTTGTTGTTGAGGTTCTTCACGCGTTTGCTGCCTCTCGCTGGGTGCTCTGGCTTCCGGGGCGCAGGGGCTCGACGTCGTACTTGTCGAGGTCGAAGGCCGACAGGTGCTGCCGGAAGGTGAAGGTCTGGCCGGGCCAGAGGGTGGTGTTGTTGCCGAACTTGTCGAGATACCAGCTCGCGCAGCCGCCGGTCTGCCACACGGTCGGCTTCATCTTGCGGCGGATCCGCGCGGTCCACGCGTCCTGCGCGGCCTGGGTCGGCTCGACGGCCGCGAGGCCCTCCCGGCGCATCGCCTTGGCGGCCTCGACCACGTAGCGCACCTGCGACTCGATGATGAAGATCATGCTGGAGTGGCCGAGCGCGGTGTTGGGGCCGACGATCTGGAAGAGGTTCGGGAAGCCGTGGATCGTGGTCCCCTTGTACGCCGCCATGCCGCCGTCGTCCCAGACCTCGGCCAGGGTGCGGCCCTCGCGCCCGGTGATGTGCTGGGCGATGGGCGGCTCGGTCACGTAGAAGCCGGTGGCGACGACGAGCACGTCGATCGGCCGCTCGACGCCGTCGGCGGTCACGATCGCGTCGCCGGTGACCTTGACGATGGGGTCCGTCACCAGGTCCACGTTGTCGGCGGCGAGCGCGGGATACCACTTGTTGGAGATCAGGATGCGCTTGCAGCCGGCCCGGTAGTCGGGTGTGACCTTCCTGCGCAGCTCGGGGTCCTGGATGCCCTTGGCGATGTTCTTCTTGCCCTGGAGCTCGACCGCGCGCATGGCCTGCGGGAAGCGCGCGAAGGCGGGCACACGGGCCTCGAGCGTGGCGTAGACGAGAGAGCGCAGCGCGCGCTGTGCGCCGGGGACGTGGCGGAACACGGCCTTCTCGATGGCCGTGAAGGACCGCTCGTTGCGCGGGATCACCCAGTTCGGGGTCCGCTGGTAGACGTCGAGGTGGCCGCCGGAACCGGTCAGGACCCGCTGCAGCTCGGGGACCAGCTGGATGGCGGAGGCACCGGTGCCGATGACGGCGACCCGCTTGCCGGCGAGGTCGACGTCGTGGTTCCACCGGGCCGAGTGGAAGATCTCGCCCTGGAAGGAGTCGATGCCCTCGATCTCGGGCAGGCGCGGCTCGGAGAGCCCGCCGGAGCCGGAGATCAGCGTCCGCGCGGCGTACTCCTGAGCACCGTGGGGCCCCTCGGTCCGGACGATCCACCGCTGCGCGTCGTCGTCCCAGCGCGCGTCCAGGACCGCGGTGTCGAACACGAAGCGGTCGAGCGTGCCGGAGTCCTCGGCCACCTTGCGGGTGTACTCCCAGATCTCCTGCTGCGGGGAGTAGACCTTCGACCACTCCGGGTTCAGCGCGAACGAGTAGGAGTAGAGCTGGCTCGGGACGTCGCACTCGGCGCCCGGGTAGGTGTTGATGTGCCAGGTGCCGCCGACGTCGCTGTCCTTCTCGATCACGACGAAGTCGCGCTCGGCGGCCTCGTCGAGCTTGATGGCGGCGGCCAGACCGGCGAAGCCGGCGCCGACGATGAGGTGGTCGACCTGCGTGCGACCCGCGCTGCTGGAGCTCATGGGCAGGAACGCTATTGGCGTTATTGAACATCTGTCAATAGAATGCCCGGCGTGACGACGACCACGCCCCGCACCCGGCTCTCTCCCGAGGAGCGGCGGACCCAGCTGCTCGACCTCGGGGTGCGCCTGCTGGCCACGCGCTCGCTCGACGAGCTGTCCATCGACGTCCTCGCCGAGGAGGCCGGGATCTCCCGCGGGCTGATGTACCACTACTTCGGGGGCAAGCAGGGGTTCTACGAGGCGGTCGTCCAGCACGCCGCCGACGACCTCTACGCTCGCACGGCTCCCCCGGCGGCGGGCGAGCCGCTCGAGCGCCTGCTCGCCTCACTGACCGGGTACGTCGACTACGTGGTCGCCAACCACACCGGCTACCGCTCGCTGGTGAAGGGCGCGACGGCCGGCAACGACAGCCTCCGCGCGATCTACGAGACGACCTTCGCCGCGCTCGCGGACCGGTTCTTCACCGCCGACCCCGGCGGCCTGGTCATCCCCGACACGCCAGCCGTTCGGCTGCTCATCCATGCCTGGCAGGCGATGGTCGAGGATCTCGTGCTCACCTGGTGCGACCACCCGGCCGGCCTGTCGAAGGACGACCTGCTGCAGGTGATCACCGGCTCCCTGCCCGCACTCATCGAGACCCTCCCGGGGAGGGACGAGGGGTGAGGCCCGGGGCCGCGAGCCAACGCGGCCCGAGCGCGGCGAGCTCGACGACGCGGGGGTCGCCCTCGCGGTCGGCGCCCGGGGCGTCGGCCGCGTCCTGTCCGGCGGCGCGCGTGATGCGCACCTCGAGCCGCGACTCGGCGAGACCCTCGGCGAGCCCGCTCCCCCACTCGACCACGGTGACGGCCTCGTCGAGGTCCGCGTCGAGGTCGAGGTCGTCGAGCTCGGCGCGACCGCCGAGCCGGTAGGCGTCGACGTGCACGAGCTCGGGTCCCTCGCCCAGGGAGGGGTGGACCCGGGCGATGACGAAGGTGGGCGAGGTGATGGCGCCGCGCACGCCGAGCCCCTCGCCGAGGCCCTGTGTGAAGGTGGTCTTCCCGGCACCGAGCTCGCCGCTGAGGACGAGCACGTCGCCGGCGGTGAGCCGGCCCGCCAGTCCTCGGCCGAGCTCCCGCATCGCGTCGGCCGTCGGCACCTCGATGACGACCGGCGCCGGACGCGCCATCTCGACGTACGGCGCGTGCCGCGCCGTCTCGACGAAGCCCATGTCGCGCCAGAAGGCCACCGTCCGGGGCAGCTCCTCGCGGGCCAGGATCACCACCCGCGCGGCTCCCGCCCGGCCCGCCGCGAGCAGGCCCGCCCGGACCAGATCGCGCGCCAGGCCCCGGCCGCGTGCCGACGGGTCGATCCCGAACCGGCGCAGGTAGACGGTGTCGCCCCCGTCGCCGCCCGGGTCGAGGACGACCGCGCCCACCGGGTGGCCGTCGTCGACCATCAGCAGACCGCCGCCCGGCGCGAGCAGCCCGGCGATGGTCTCCTCCGTCTCCGCCAGGGCGTCCGCCGGCGGGTCCAGCACCGGCCGGTCCGCGAACGCCGCCCGGACCACGGCCAGCACCTCCGCGGCGGCCTCCGGACCGACGCGCCTCGTCTCGACCGTCATCGCGCCGCTGCCCTCGCCGTCGCCGCGGTGACCAGCTGGTCGAGCTCGGCGTTGACCAGCTCGTGCCGCTCCATGATCACCATGTGCCCCGCGTCCTCGCACTCGAGCAGCCGCGACCCGGGGATCCGCGACTGCAGCTTGCGTGAGTGGCCGATCGAGGTGAGCCGGTCGGCGGTGCCGCAGATCACGGACGTCGGCACGCGGCCGAGCGCCTCGACGTGGTCGAACTTGTCGAGGGAGGCGAAGTGCGGGAAGAAGTCGGCGACCACCTCGAAGGGCGTGGCGGCGAGCATCTCGTCGACGAACTCGACGTACCCACGCGGGACGTCGCTGCCGAACGCGAAGCGGTCCGTGGCGACGGTGGCGACCGCACCCCCCACGCGCCGCAGCGAGTCGATCGCGCGGTGCCCCAGGTGCAGGGTCCGCACGGCGCCGGACGCGAGCGGGCCGGCGAGCCGGGCCGGCAGCATCGGCAGCAGGATCCGGCTCGGGTCCAGCCCGCCGGCGGTCGTGGAGATCAGTCCGACGCCCACGACCCGGTCGCCGATCTGGTCCGGGTACTGCTCGGCGAAGGCGACGATGGACATCCCGCCCATGGAGTGGCCGACGAGGACCACCGGCCCGTCCGGGACCACCTCGTCGAGCACCCTGCGCAGGTCGCGGCCGAGCTGGTCGATGGTGGAGTGCGCCCGGTCGGAGTCGCCGGAGCGGCCGTGCGAGCGCTGGTCGTAGTAGACGGAGCGAACCAGGCCCCGGTACGCCGCGCGCTGGAAGTGCCAGCAGTCGAGGTTGAGGCAGAAGCCGTGCACGAAGACGACGGTGACGGGTGGGGTGCCGTCCTTGCCGCGGCGCAGCAGCCGCTCGACCGGCCCGCCGGCGGCCTGGGGGGTCACCTCGTCCACCTCGACGTGCAGGGGCAGCCCGTCGTCGGTCACCACGGTCACCGGCGCCGAGCGCAGGGACCCGAACGGGATGTCCTCCCCCGCGCGTCGGCTGATCGCCCGCTGCTGGCGCAGGATCCCGACCGCCGCCGTGCCGACGGCGGCGACGCCGAGCGCCCCGGCAAGGGAACCGACGACCCGGCCCCGCCGGCTCATGCGCCCGCCTCGGAGTCGACGTACCTGCGAGACATCCGGCCCCCGATCCTGGTGACGATCTCGTAGTTGATGGTGCCGCACGCGACGGCCCAGTCCTGCGCGCTCGGACCACCGGCGCCCGGCGGGCCGAAGACGACCACCTCGCTGCCGAGGGCGGGGCGGTCGCCGCCGAGGTCGACGACGACCTGGTCCATGCAGACGGTGCCCCGCAGCGGGCGAGGCTTGCCGTCGATGCCGACGGTGGCCGCCCGGTCGGCCGCGCCGGGCTGCGACGCGTGCCGCGGGATGCCGTCGCCGTACCCGACCGGGACCAGCCCGACGGTGGTGGGCTGCTCGGCGACCCAGCGCTGGCCGTAGGAGACGGCGTCGCCGGGCGCGAGGTCCTTGACCAGGAGCAGCGGCGCCCGCACGGTCATCGCCGGCACCAGCCCGATGTCCGTGCGCTCGCCGGGCGCGGGGTCCAGACCGTAGACGGCGATGCCGCAGCGGACCGCGTCGAAGCGGGCCGACGGTCGCAGGATCGCCGCCGCGGAGTTGGCCAGGTGGCGCAGCTCGGGACGCAGGCCGTGCTCCTCGGCGAGCGCCAGCCCCTCCCGGAAGGCGGCCTCCTGGCGGTCGTTCGCGGGATGCTGCGGCTCGTCGGCGCAGGCGAAGTGCGACCAGATGCCGGTGATGCGCCACCGGCCCTCCTGTTCGCCTGCCCGGGCGCGGGCGAACAGGGCGGGCCAGGCCGCGCGGGGCGCACCGCCCCGGGACAGGCCGGTGTCGAGCTTGAGCTGGACCCGCGCCGGCGCGGCCCGGCCGGCGTAGGCCGCGGCCATGCGGTCCAGCTCCTCGACGGAGTACGCCGACACGTCGATGTCCTCGTCGGCGGCACGCCGGTAGTCGGCGTCGGGGCCGGTGATCCAGCACAGGAGGCGGCCGTCCACCCCGGCGGCGCGGAGGACGAGGGCCTCCTCGATCGTGGCGGTGGCGAGCCACTCGGCTCCGCCCGCCTGCGCGGCTCGCGCGCTCTCCACCATCCCGTGGCCGTAGCCGTCGGCCTTGACCACCGCGATCAGCGCGACCCCGGCCGTGGCACGCAGCAGCCGCGCGTTCGCCCGGATCGCCGCCAGGTCGACGACGATCTCGGCAGGGCCGAGGGGCGGGGGCTCCATGCTCCCTATCGTCCCATCACCGCGCGACGAGGTCGGCGAGCAGGTCCGCAAGCGCGGCGGCGACGTCCGCGGCGACGACCGGGCCGCCGCGCGAGGCGAGCGTGGCGGCCGCTCCGTGCAGCCAGGAGCCCACCGCCGCGGCGTCGAAGGGACCGAGCCCCGTCGCCAGGAGCGCCCCGACCAGGCCGCCGAGGACGTCGCCCGCACCCGCGGTCGCCAGCCACGGGGTGCCGGTCGTGGTCACCCGGACGCGGCCGTCGGGCCGCGCCACCACGGTGCGGCGGCCCTTGAGCAGCACGACCGCGTCGAACCTCCGGGCGGCCAGGCGGGCGTGCTCGAGCGACCGCGCCTCGACGTCGGAGCGGTCCACCTCCAGCATCCGCGCCAGCTCGCCCGCGTGGGGCGTCAGGACCGCCGGCCGGCCGCGGGCGAGGTCGGCGAACGCCAGGGCGTCGGCGTCGAGGACCAGCGCGACCTCGTCGGCCACCGAGCGGCGCACGGCCTCCTCGGCGGTGTCGTCGCTGCCCGAGCCGACCACCCACGCCTGGACACGACCGGGCCCGACCACCTCGGGATGGGCGGAGCGGACCAGGTCGAGCGCGCTCGGGGGGCCGTCGTACCGCACCATCCCGGCCAGCCCGCAGGCCGCGCCGGCCACGCTGAGCAGCGCGGCGCCCGGGTAGGCGGCCGAGCCGGCGCGGACGCCGACGACGCCGCGGGTGTACTTGTGGGCGTCCGGCGCAGGGACCGGGAGGAGCGCCGCGACGTCGGCCGCCTGGAGCGCCTCCACCGGCGCCCCCGTCGCCTCCGTCGCGTCCGCCTCGGGGAGGTCGAGCCCGATGTCGACGAGCTGGATCGCGCCGCATGCCTGGGCCGCAGGGTCGAGGAGATGGCAGGCCTTGTGGGTACCGAACGTGACGGTCAGATCGGCCCGCACGTGCGGACCGTCGACCTCCCCGGTGTCGACGTCCACGCCCGACGGGACGTCCACCGCCACCACCGGGATCCCCGCCACCGCCTCCAGCGCCGCTGTTGCCGCCGGGCGCAGGCCGGGCCGGCCGCCGATGCCGACGATGCCGTCGAGTACCAGGTCGAAATCCCTGCGGTTTGGGACCAAACCGCGCCCATCGGGGTGCGCGGCATGCGGTCTGTGACCAAACGTGGGGGTACGACGGACCCGGCCGCCGGCGCGGCGGAGCGCGCCGACGCCACCGGAGTGAGCTGCGTCGGAGAGCAGCCAAGCCTCCACCTGGACGCCGCGGCGAGCGAGCAGCGCCCCGGCGTACAGGGCGTCGCCGCCGTTGTCGCCGGAGCCGACGAGGAGCAGGACCCGGCGCCCGTAGGCGGAGCCGAGGAAGTCGAGGACGGCGTAGGCGAGGCCCGTGGCGGCACGCTGCATCAGCGCGCCCTCCGGCAGCCGGGCCAGCAGGTCGGCCTCGGCGGCGCGGACCTGCGCGACGGTGTGTGCCCGGAGCATCAGGCCTCCAGCACGACCACGGCCGAGGCGATCCCGCCGTCGTGGGTGAGGGACAGGTGCACGGAGGTGACGCCGAGCGCGTCGGCCTCGGCGAGCACGGTCCCACGCAGCACGAAGCGGGGCCGGCCGGAGTCCTCCGAGACCACCTCGGCGTCGTGCCACGCCATCCCGCGGGGTGCTCCCAGCGCCTTCGCCAAGGCCTCCTTGGCGGCGAACCGCGCGGCGAGGGAGCGAATGTGCAGGGTGCGCTCGGCGGGGGTGAACAGCTTCGTGACGAGCGCCGGCGTACGTCGGCACGACTCCTCGAACCGCGCGATCTCGCACACGTCGATGCCGACGCCGACGACAGGCACCCGCTACTCCACCGTGACGGACTTGGCCAGGTTGCGCGGCTGGTCGACGTCGTGGCCCAGCACGGTGGCCAGCTCGCAGGCGAACAGCTGGAGCGGCACGATGGCGACGAGCGGCTGGAGCAGCACCGGCACCTTCGGCAGGCGCAGCAGCACGTCGGCGTACGGCTCGATCGCGGTGTCGCCCTCCTCGGCGAGACAGATCGTCCGGGCGCCGCGGGCGCGGACCTCCTGGATGCCGCTGAGCATCTTGCCGTGCAGGTGGTCGCGGCCCTGGGGAGGTACGACGCACAGCACCGGGAGGCCGTCCTCGACCAGCGCGATCGGCCCGTGCTTGAGCTCGCCCGCGGCGAAGCCCTCCGCGTGCAGGTAGGCCAGCTCCTTCAGCTTCAGGGCGCCCTCGAGGGCGACGGGGTAGCCGGCGTGACGGCCGAGGAAGAGGACCGACCTGGCCGCGGCGTGGTCGGCGGCCAGGGCGTAGACCTGCTCGGCGCCGTCGAGCACCGTGTCGATGTGGTCCGGCATCGCCTCGAGGTGGCCCATGATCTCGTCGATCTCGTCACCGAAGCGGGTGCCCTTGACCTGTGCGATGTAGAGCGCCAGGAGGTAACAGGCGACCAGCTGCGTGAGGAAGCCCTTGGTCGAGGCGACGCCGATCTCGGGACCGGCGTGGGTGTAGATCACCGCGTCCGACTCGCGCGGGATCGACGAGCCGTTGGTGTTGCAGATGGCGAGAACCTTCGCCCGCTGCGAGCGCGCGTGCCGGATCGCCTGGAGGGTGTCCGCCGTCTCGCCGGACTGGCTGATCGCGACGACCAGCGTGGTGCCGTCGATGATCGGGTCGCGATAGCGGAACTCCGACGCCAGCTCGACCTCGACCGGGGTGCGGGTCCAGTGCTCGATGGCGTACTTGGCGACCATGCCGGCGTAGAAGGAGGTCCCGCAGGCGATGATGATGATCTTGTCGACGTCGCGCAGCTCCTCGTCGGCGAGCCTCATCTCGTCGAGCTGCAGCAGCCCCGCGGGGGTACGCCGCCCGATGAGCGAGTCCGCCACCGCGCGCGGCTGCTCGAAGATCTCCTTGCGCATGAACCAGTCGTGGCCGTCCTTCTCCGCCGACGACAGGTCCCAGTCGACGTGGAAGCGACGCGCCTCGACCGGGCGCCCCCAGAAGTCGGTCACGGTCACCGCGTCGCGCGTCATCACCACGATCTGGTCCTGGCCGAGCTCGAGCGCCTCCCGGGTGTGCTCGATGAAGGCGGCGACGTCCGAGCCGAGGAAGTTCTCCCCCTCGCCCAGCCCGACGACCAGGGGCGAGTTGCGACGGGCGGCGACCACCGTGTCCGGGTCCTCGGCATCGATGGCGACCAGGGTGAAGGCGCCGTCGAGCTGCTGGCACACGCGCTGCATGGCGGTCGCCAGGTCGACCCCGGACTGCACCTGCAGCTCGACCAGGTGCGCCACGATCTCGGTGTCGGTGTCCGAGAGCAGCTCGTGGTCGTCGGCCTCGACGCGGGCCCGCAGCTCGAGGAAGTTCTCGATGATCCCGTTGTGCACCAGCGCGATGCGGCGGGAGGCGCCCGTGTGCGGGTGCGCGTTGACGTCGTTGGGCGGACCGTGGGTGGCCCAGCGGGTGTGCCCGATGCCGATCTCCGCGGCGGGGATCGGCGCGTCGGCCAGCACCTTCTCGAGGTTCGCGAGCTTGCCCGCGCGCTTCTCGACCGTCAGCGCGCCGTCGCTCACGACCGCGATGCCCGCGGAGTCGTAGCCGCGGTACTCCAGGCGGCGCAGCCCGTCCACGACGGCCGCCTCGGCCGACCGTGGCCCGACGTACCCGACGATCCCGCACATGATCGGCCAGTGTAGGCCGCCGGCCACCGGCCTCCCGCGTCCGGATCGGGGACGCGCCGGAGGCGCCGGCGGGACCGGCTGGAACAATCGACGTCATGACGACCGGCAGTCCGGCGGACACCCACCCCGGCGAGGAGTCGCCTCGCGAGGCGTCGCCGTACGTCGAGCTGGACCGGGCGACCTGGGCCGCGCTGGCCGCCGAGTGGCAACAGCAGGGCAGCCCGCTGACCAGCGACGAGGTGGTCCGGCTCCGCGGCATCGGGGACTCTCTCGACCTCGACGAGATCCGCGACGTCTACCTGCCGCTGTCGCGCCTGCTGTCCCTGCGGGTCAACGCAGCGACCCGCCTCCACCACGAGCAGGAGCAGTTCCTGCACCGCAGCGTGCCCCCGCGCACGCCGTTCGTGATCGGCCTCGCCGGCTCGGTGGCCGTCGGGAAGTCGACCGCCGCGCGCGTGCTGCAGCAGATGCTGGCGCGCTGGCCCGAGCACCCCAACGTGGCGCTGGTGACCACCGACGGCTTCCTCTACCCCAACGCCGTCCTGGAGGAGCGCGGCCTGCTCCAGCGCAAGGGCTTCCCCGAGTCCTACGACCGGCGGGCGCTGCTGAAGTTCGTCATCGACATCAAGTCCGGCATCGACGAGGTCGAGGCGCCGGTGTACTCCCACCTGGTCTACGACGTCGTCCCTGACGAGAAGGTCGTCGTGAAGCGGCCGGACATCGTCATCGTCGAGGGGCTCAACGTCCTCCAGCCCGCGCGGGTCCGCGAGGACGGCCGGACCGGCCTGGGTCTCTCGGACTTCTTCGACTTCTCCATCTTCGTCGACGCCAACACCAACCACATCCGCGAGTGGTACGTCGACCGCTTCCTGCGCCTGCGCGAGACCGCCTTCCGCGACCCGAACTCCTACTTCGCCCGCTACGCCGCCCTGAGCCACGACTCCGCGGTGGACGAGGCGCGCCGGATCTGGGACACGATCAACGGCCCCAACCTGACCCAGAACGTGCTGCCCACCCGCTCCCGCGCGACCCTGGTGCTGCGCAAGGCCGCCGACCACGCGGTGCAGTACGTGCGGCTGCGCAAGATCTGACCACAGCCGCCGGAGAGACATGCCGGTGACCCCACAGGTTGGAGTCCTGCGGGGTGTGGGGCGGGGTGGCTACTCGTCGGGCGGGTGCGCGGTGTGGATCGGGTGGGTGCCGCGGTGGTCGACGCGGAAGGCGTGGCCGTTCGGACTGGCCCACAGGTAGGTGCCCGGGGTCGGGGTGTCGTAATGCCAGGCCGAGTGGGTCTTCGCGCGGTGATGGCGTCGGCAGAGGGGGACCTCGTTGCACGGGCAGGTCGGTCCGCCGTCGCCGTGCGGCTGGGAGTGGTCGATGTCGCACCGGGTCGCGGGGCGGGTGCAGTGCGGGAAGCGGCAGGTGTGGTCGCGCAGCGCGACGACTCGTTTGTGGCGGTCGGGGACCTCGTAGCTCGTGACGGGGATGTGGTCGGCCAGGTCGATGACCGGGCGGACGGTGATGGTGGTGTCGTGGGCCTGCAGCCATTCCCGAATCTGCTCGCTGCTGATCGGGCAGTTGCCCTGCTCCCACCGACCGACCGGGTTGGCTCCGGTCAACGTGGTGTCGGTGATGTGGACGTTGAGCTCCACCTTCCGGCCCGGAACGGTCGCGACGACCTCGCCGGTCTCCCGGTCAGGGATGAGCAGGTCGAGGGCGAGGTCGGCGCGGGCGAGCTCGGCGGCGGCCTTGGAGCGCCGCACGTCGAGAGAGGAGTGGTCGCCGAGCCGGCCGAGGACCTCAGCACGCCGGGTGACGGCTTGGTTGAGGTCGTGTCCGTCGGCGGCGTCCATGAGCCCGGACACCTCCACGAGGCCGTGGTCGTCGACGTGGGGGTCGATGTCGAACCGTCGCCGGTCCGCTGCCTTGGCTCGTTCGGCTTCTGCGGTGGCGGGGTCGTAGCGGAGGACGGCTTCGGTGATGAGCCGGTCGAGTTGGGCCCACCCGACGCCGGTGGCGTCGTACAGCTGACGGTCCACGAACGCAGCGGCTTCGGAGTTGAGGCCGTGGGTGCGTTCGGCGATCCGTTCGGCCCGCCATGGCGCCAGACGACCGGCCGCGACGGCGTCGTACACGTGCGGGAGTCGCCAGGCGCACTCGATCACCCGACCGACGTACGCCCGCCCACCATCCGGGCTGCGGCCGAGCACCGCGACCAGCTCCATCAGCCCGAACTCCCACACCAACGGAGCACCGTCACCGGCGATCGGGACCCCGGTGTCGAGATAGCCCTCCGTGATCGTGGCGGCACCTTCGGGACCCGTGACGACGTGGTTGCTGGCCCAGGCGACGATCGCCTCCCACTCCTCGACCAGGAGCCGCTGACGAGCCCGGACACCATCGGCCACACGCGACAGCAGCTCTGCTGTCGAACGAGGCGTGGTCCCGAGATCCATGACTGGATTCTCCCACCGACGTACGACACAACGAACGGGAGAAAACCCGCCTGTGGACAGGCGAAACCCGTCCGGCAGGGTGTGAACAACCAGTGCGTCATCGAGTGACGAAAGTCGACCGAGACCACCGCAACCCCAGGGGTCAGACGGGCACAATCTCAAACCCGAACGGGACGTCCAGCCAACCAGCTCAACCACAGCGGCGCGCAACCACGCCAATCGAAAATCAGACCTGGCACCGAGCAAACCCGGAAGGCACACGACACCACCCCCGCGGGTCAGAACCGACCACTCGACAGGTCAGAACCGACGACTCGACGGGTCAGAACCGACGACTCAACCCCCGCGGCGCGCACACCCGGAAGCCACGGCAGACCACCCCAGAGATCAGCCGATGTCGCGCCGCAAGGTCGTCAGCCGCCCGACCAGGGCGAAGACCGCGACGTACGCCAGCAGCACCAGCGCCGCAGCCCACCGCGGCAGCAGGTCGACGGCGCCCGTGGAGCCGAGGAAGGAGGCGCCGATCAGGGAGTCGGCGGCACCACCGGGGAGGTACGACGCCACTCCGGCGAGCGCGTCGACCTGGCCGAGCACGAGCCGGACGATCGGCTCGACGAACTGGGTGAACGCCAAGATCACCACGATCGCCGCGACCTGGTTGGACACGATGCTCCCGAAGGCGACGCCGATGACCGCCCAGAGTGCGACCACGACGACGCCGAGCAGCAGCCCGACGAGCACGTCGCCGTCGCCGAGATAGGAACCGTCGCCCTCGACGGCCAGCAGCGGCGCGCCGCCCGCGACGGTGGCGGCCACGCCGACGAGCCCGGCGACCAGCCCGATCGGCACGACCGACAGGAGCTTGGCCAGCAGGAAGCGGGTGCGGTCGGGCTCGACCAGCAGGCTCTGCGTGATGGTCTTGTGGCGGAACTCCGTGGTCATGGCGAGGCTGCCGATCACCAGCGGGAAGACGTAGCCGATGCCGTTGACCAGGGAGTACGTGGCCCGGGCGGCGTCCTCCCCGACGAGCGGCGGCTCGGCCCCCTCCGGGACGAAGACGAAGGACGCGGACACCGCCGCGGAGACGAAGACCAGGTAGCCGACCATGACGAGCAGGAGCAGCCACCACAGCCGGGTGCTGACCAGCTTGCGGTACTCCGCGAGGAACGCGGCCCTCATCGCCGCGCCTCCTCGTTGCCGCTCTCGGGTCGGGTGAGCTCGAAGAACAGGGCCTCCAGGTCGACGTCGCGGCGGACCAGCTCGTGGAGCTCGACCCCGGCCGCGTGGGCGGCGGCGCCGACCTCGGCGGCGGTGGCGCCCTCGACCGCGAGGCCTTCACCGTCGCGCGAGGTCGTCCAACCGCGGTCGGCGGCGAGCGCGGCCAGCGCCTCGGGGCGTGGCGCGACGACGTACGCCGCCGGGGTCGCCCGGGTGCGCAGCTCGGCGAGCGACGAGGCGTGCCGCAGCCGTCCGTCGGCGATGACCACCACCTCGTCGACGCTGGCCTCGACCTCGCGCAGCAGGTGGCTCGACACCAGGACCGTCCGGCCCTCGTCGGCGAACTGGCGCAACAGGCGCCGGATCCACACGATCCCCTCGGGGTCGAGACCGTTCGTCGGCTCGTCGAGCACGATCACCGGAGGGTCCGCGAGCAGGGCGGTGGCGAGGCCGAGCCGCTGGCGCATGCCCAGGGAGTAGCGCCCGACCCGCTGCTTCGCGGCGTGGTCGAGGCCGACCGCCTCCAGGACCTGGCGGCAGCGCGTCCGGGAGACGCCCACCTGCGGCGCGAACACCTCGAGGTGGGCGAGGCCGGTCCGGCCCGGGTGGAAGCTGGACGCCTCGAGCGCGGCGCCGACGATCCGTCCGGGCCGCGCGTGCGCGGCGTACTCCCTGTCCCCCACCAGCGCGCGTCCCGCGCTGGGCCGCGTGAGCCCGAGCAGCATCCGCAGGGTCGTGGTCTTGCCGGCTCCGTTGGGGCCGAGGAAGCCGGTGACCGCTCCCGGTCGCACGGTGAACGTCAGGTCGTCGACCGCGCGGACCGCACCGAACTGCTTGGTGAGCCCGTCGATCGCCAGGGTGGGGGCGCTCATGGTGACACCTTGCCATTGTGCCCCGGCGGGCCGCCGCCCGGGTCAGAGCGCCAGTCGCTCCCGTACGACGTCCGCGAGCCGCTGCGCGACGCCGTCGGCCTGCTCGGCGGTCGGCGCCTCGACCATCACCCGCACGAGCGGCTCGGTGCCGGAGGGGCGGAGCAGGACGCGACCCGTCGTACCGAGCTCCGCCTCGGCGCCGGCGACGGCCTCGACGAGGGCAGGGTCGTCGGTGCGGGCGCGGTCGACCCCGGGGACGTTCACGAGCACCTGTGGGAGCCGCGTCATCACGCCGGCGAGCTCCCGCAGCGGACGGCCGGTGGTGGCCATCCGGCGGGCGACGTGGAGGGCGGTGAGGATGCCGTCACCGGTCGTGGCGTGCTCGCGCATGATCACGTGGCCGGACTGCTCGCCGCCGAGGCTGAAGCCGCCGCGCCGCATCTCGTCGAGGACGTACCGGTCGCCGACGGCGGTCTGGACGACCTCGATGCCGGCGCCGTCCATGGCCTGCAGCAGGCCGAGGTTGCTCATCACGGTGGCCACCAGTGTGTCCCCGACCAGGCTGCCGGACTCGCGCAGGGCGAGCGCGAGGACCGCCATGATCTGGTCGCCGTCGACGATCTCCCCGGTGTGGTCCACGGCCAGGCACCGGTCGGCGTCGCCGTCGACGGCGAAGCCCGCGTCGGCCCCGTGGTCCAGCACCGCCTTCTGCAGCGGGCCGAGATGGGTCGAGCCGCATCCGTCATTGATGTTGAGCCCGTCGGGCGAGGCGCCGATGGTGACGACCTCCGCGCCGGCGGCGGTGAGCGCGCGGGGACCGACCTCGCTGGCCGCGCCGTGCGCGCAGTCGAGCACGAGCTTGAGGCCGGCGAGAGGCCTGCCGGCGGGCGCGTCGAGGGTGCGGACCAGGTGGTCGACGTACTCCTTGACGGTGGGACCGTACGGCGTCACGCGGCCCACCGCTGCGCCGGTCGGGCGGTCCCAGTCCTGGCCGAGGAGCGCCTCGATCTCGCGCTCGAGCGCGTCGTCGAGCTTGACTCCCCCGCGGGCGAGGAACTTGATCCCGTTGTCGGGCATCGGGTTGTGCGAGGCGCTGATGACGACACCGACGTCGGCGCCCAGGGCGTCGGTGAAGTACGCGACGCCGGGCGTGGGCAGCACCCGCAGGCGCAGTACGTCGACCCCGGCGGAGGCCAGCCCCGCGACCACGGCGTGCTCGAGGAACTGCCCGGAGATCCGGGTGTCCCGGCCGACGACCGCGAGCGGCCGTGGGCGGCTGTAGCCACCGTGCTCGACCAGCACCCGGGCGGCGGCGCTGCCGAGGTCCACCGCCAGCTCGGCGGTCAGCTTGTCGTTGGCGAGGCCTCGGACCCCGTCGGTCCCGAAGATGCGCGGCACGTGCTCCCCCTGAGCTCAGCGATACGGGTGTCGAAAACGGCGACAGGGCCACGGACCGCGGCAGCGGTGCGTGGCCCTGTCGTGATGATCTGCCGAGTGGCGGATCAGCGCTTGCTGTACTGCGGGGCCTTGCGGGCCTTCTTGAGACCGGCCTTCTTGCGCTCGGTCGCCCGGGCGTCGCGGGTCAGCAGACCGGCCTTCTTCAGCGTCGGGCGGTAGGCGTCGAGGTCGATCCCGTTCAGGGAGCGCGCCACGCCGAGGCGCAGGGCACCGGCCTGGCCGGTGATGCCGCCGCCGTGGATGCGGGCGATGACGTCGAAACGGCCCTCGAGGCCCAGCGCCGCGAAGGGCTCGTTGACGACCTGCTGGTGCAGCTTGTTCGGGAAGTAGTCGTCGATGGTCCGGCCGTTGATGGTCCAGTTGCCGGTGCCCGGGACGATGCGCACGCGGGCCACGGCCTCCTTGCGGCGGCCGGTGGCGGCGCCGGGGGCGACGGTGACGGGGCGGTCGTCGGCGAGGGCCGACGGGGAGGTCTCGCTGGTGTAGGCGACACCCTGCTCGTCGGTCTCGAAGGTCTCCTCGACCTCACCAGGGGTGGTGTTGTTCTCAGTCACGATGGGTTAGTCCTCAGTCCGTTCAGATCAGTCGAGAAGTCACTGGGAGATCTGGGAGATCTCGTAGGGCACGGCCTTCTGGGCCTGGTGGGGGTGAGCCGGGCCGCTGTAGACCTTCAGCTTCTTGATCATCTGCCGGCCGAGACGGTTCTTCGGCAGCATGCCCCACACAGCCTTCTCGACGGCCTTGCGGGCGTCCTTGTCGAGGACCTCGCCGATGGGCGTCGCGGTGAGACCGCCCGGGAAGCCGGAGTGGCGGTAGACCATCTTGTCGGCGCGCTTGTTGCCGGACAGGGCGACCTTGTCGGCGTTGATGACGATGACGAAGTCACCGGTGTCGGCGTTCGGCGCGAAGATCGGCTTGTGCTTGCCGCGCAGCAGGTTGGCGGCGGTGACAGCCAGGCGACCGAGGACGACGTCGGTCGCGTCGATCACGAGCCAGGCGCGCTCGACGTCGCCGGGCTTCGGAGCGTAGGTGCGCATGATGCGTACCCTTCCTTGCTAGTTCGTTGACCGTGCGGCGGGCGCCGCTCGGGTGGTGCCCTGCGCCTCTGGTGGTCCAGACCGCTGGGGCGGCGTCTCCTGACGAACTCAGCCCGGCCCACGCACGCTCGTCTCTCGACGATCCATGGGCGATCCGGGTCTGCCCCGCACCGACCGGAGTCGTGACGTGCGAAGCGGCAGAAGACGCGACCTGCAAGATTACGGCGGCGCCGCGGCGCCGGTCAAAACGCCGGTGCCGCCCTCGGTGGGCCTTGTGCCGGCTGATGGGCTGCTGCGGATTCACCACGGGATGTAGCCGAATCCGAGCATCTGTAGCGGAACTCCGCACGGGAAGCGCGGCTCCGCCTACATCCCGTGGTGAATCCGCGCCGGTTCGCCTACATCCCGTGGTGAATCCGCCACGCCACCACGACACCCTCCCCCACACCCGGAAGTGACCCGTGTCACACTCGGTCCCCGGGAGAGAGGCGCTCATGGACTCAGGACTCGTGTCGGTCGGGCTGCCGGCCGCGCTGGCGATCATCATGTTCGGCCTGGGCCTGGCGCTCACGCTCGGGGACTTCGGGCGGGTCGCGCGGACGCCGCGTGCGGTCGGCGTCGCGCTGGCGGCGCAGCTGCTCGTACTCCCGGCGGTCTGCTTCGGGCTCGTCCTGGCGCTCGACCTCGACCCTCTCCTCGCGGTCGGGATGATGCTGCTGGCAGCCTCGCCCGGTGGGACCACGGCGAACCTCTTCAGCCACCTGTTCCGCGGCGATGTCGCCCTCAACATCACCCTCACGGCCGTGAACTCGCTGGTCGCGGTCGTCAGCCTGCCGCTGGTGGTGAACTTCGCCGTGGGCTGGTTCGACCCGCCGGGGGCCGACGACATCGGTCTGCAGCTGGGCAAGACCGCGCAGGTCTTCGCGATCGTCCTGGTGCCGGTCGCGCTCGGCATGGCGGTGCGCCGCGCCTCGCCGGCGTTCGCGGCGCGCGCGGACAAGCCGGTGCGCATCGCGTCGGCGGTCGTCCTCGCGCTGGTGATCGCCGGGGCCCTGGTCGGGGAGCGGGAGAACCTCGCCGACTATCTCGCCGACATCGGGGTCGCGACGACCCTGTTCTGCGCGCTGAGCCTCGGGCTCGGGTACCTGCTCCCCCGGCTCGCCCGTACGACGGAGCGGCAGGCGCTGGCGTCGGCCTTCGAGGTGGGCATCCACAACAGCACGCTGGCGATCGCGGTCGCCCTCAGCGTCCTCGACAACGACACCCTGGCGGTTCCGGCGGCGGTGTACGGCGTCTTGATGTTCCCGCTCGCGCTGCTCGCCGGCTGGCTGCTCACCCGCCACCGGGAGGACCACCCCGACGACGCCCACCCGTGAGAAATCGGACACCGCCTTTTGGGACCGTGACGTAGGCGACTAGGTTGCAAGGGTGACTGACTCTCTCACCGTACGCGACAACCGCACCGGCGCGGAGTACGAGATCCCGATCGTCGACGGCACCATCAAGGCAGCCGACCTCGGGCAGATCAAGCTCAACGACGACGAGCCGGGCCTCGCGACCTACGACCCGGGCTTCGTGAACACGGCCTCCTGCAGGAGCTCCATCACCTACATCGACGGCGACAAGGGCATCCTCGAGTACCGCGGGTACCCGATCGAGCAGCTCGCCGAGAAGTCGAACTTCCTCGAGGTGGCCTATCTGCTCATCCACGGCGACCTGCCCACCAAGGAGCAGTACGACGCCTGGGCCCACGAGATCACGTACCACACGTTCGTGCACGAGAACGTGAAGGGCTTCATGGAGGGCTTCCGCTACGACGCGCACCCGATGGGGATGCTGATGGCGTCGGTGGGGGCCCTCTCGACGTTCTACCCCGAGTCGGCGCGCATCGACGACCCGGAGAACCGTCACATCCAGATCGTCCGGATGATCGCCAAGATGCCGACCCTCGGCGCCTGGGCGTTCCGCCACGCGCAGGGCAAGCCGTACGTCTACCCGGACAACGAGCTCTCCTACGCCGAGAACTTCCTGTCCATGCTGTTCAAGATGAGCGAGTCGACGTACGCCGCCGACCCGCGCATCGCGAAGGCGCTCGACGTGCTGTTCATCCTGCACGCCGACCACGAGCAGAACTGCTCGACCAACGCCGTGCGCTCGGTGGGCTCCTCGCAGGTCGACCCGTACTCCGCCGTCGCTGCCGGCATCGGCGCGCTCTTCGGCCCGCTGCACGGCGGCGCGAACGAGGCGGTGCTGCGGATGCTGCGCCGGATCGGCACGAAGGAGAACATCCCCGCCTTCATCGAGGGCGTGAAGAACGGCGACGAGCGCCTGATGGGCTTCGGTCACCGGGTCTACAAGAACTACGACCCCAGGGCCAAGATCATCAAGAAGGCCTGTGACGACGTCTTCGAGGTCACCGGCGTCAACCCGCTCCTGGAGGTCGCCCAGGAGCTGGAGAAGATCGCGCTCGAGGACGAGTACTTCGTCAAGCGGCGCCTCTACCCGAACGTCGACTTCTACTCCGGCCTCATCTACGAGGCGCTGGAGTTCCCGCCGGAGATGTTCACCGTCCTCTTCGCGATCGGCCGCACCCCCGGCTGGCTCGCGCAGTGGCTGGAGCTGACCCAGGACAAGGAGCAGAAGATCGCGCGCCCGAAGCAGATCTACACCGGCGGCCGCGGCCTGACCTACGTTCCGGCCGAGGAGCGCTGGGCGTAGGACCGCCCTGCCCCTTGCGAGCGACCCTGGTCACCTGGTGACCGGGGTCGTTCGCCGTTCGGGCGAGCAGGGCCTCGATGTCGACCGGGACCTCGACGTCCCCGGAGCGCAGGGTGAGCCCGAGACCGTCGCCGAGCATCCCACGGTCCGCACCCAGCAGCCCCGCCGCAACCGCGAGCGTCAGGCCCGGGGAAAGGCCGGCAGCTCGGCGGCGTACAGCCACGGACCGAGCACCGTCGCGACGTCGGTGCCGGTGCGCTCGGAGGCGAAGGCGAGGAAGTCCTCGGTCGTGACCGACGCGCCCGCGCGGTCGGCCGCCCAGCCGGACAGCAGGTCGAAGAACGCGTCGTCGCCGAGCGCGGTCCGCAGGGCGTGGAGGGTGAGGGCGCCGCGCTTGTAGACCCGGTCGTCGAACATCAGCTCCGGGCCCGGGTCGGCGAGGACCAGGTCCTGGTCGAGGCCCGCGAGCCGGTCGTGGTGGTCACGGGCCCACTCGTCGCAGGTGCGCGGTCCGCCGCTCTCCTCCGACCACAGCCACTCGGCGTAGCACGCGAAGCCCTCGTGCAGCCAGATGTCCTGCCAGCGGCGCAGGGTGACGGCGTTGCCGTACCACTGGTGGGCCAGCTCGTGGGCGACCAACCGGACCTGCTCCCAGTCGGAGGAGCAGAAGTTGCGGCCGAAGGTCGACAGGCTCTGGCTCTCGAGCGGGATCTCCAGGTCGTCGTCGGTGATGACCGCTGCGTAGGCGTCGAAGGGGTACGGCCCGAAGACCCGCTCGAAGAACGCCAGCATGGCCGGCTGCTGGTCGAAGGAGCCGGCCAGGTCCGCGTCGGACGGCGCAACGGTGCGGGTGCGCGGGTCGTGCTGGGTCGTCGCGTAGCGGCCGATCTGGACGGTGGCGAGATAGCTCGCCATGGGCCGGTCCATCACCCAGGACCAGCGCTCCGCGCTCGCACGGCGCTGACGGTCGGCCAGCGAGCCGTTGGAGACGACGGTGTAGCCCGCCGGGGCGGCGATGTCGATCCGGTAGGTCGCCTTGTCGTCGGGGCGGTCGTTGCACGGGAACCACGTGGGCGCGCCGTGCGGCTGCGCCGCCACGATGACGCCGTCCTCGAGCTCCTCCCAGCCCGCGTCGCCGTGCACCCGGTCCACGACGGGTCGCGGCGAGCCGCCGTAGACCACGGTCAGCCGCAGCGAGGTCTCCGCGGCGACCGCGCCGTCGAGCTGCAGGACCAGCCGGTGGTCGCGGGCCGACCACTTCCTCAGCCGAGCTCCGTCGAGGCGCACCTTCGTGGCGCGCAGGTGGGCGAGGTCGAGGACTAGCCGCGCCGTCTCCTCCCGCACCACGAGGTCGAGCACGGCCGTGCCGTCGAGGCGGTTGCCGTCGGGCACGTAGGCGAGGTCGAGGTCGTAGTGACGTACGGCGTACGACGGGTCGCCGTGGCCGGCGACATAGGGGTCCGCGGTCGGAAGATGGGGCACGGCGGCGCGCCTCAGTCCGCCCACGGGCCGATGGGGTTCCCGATCCACCTCGTCTTGTCCGGCACGGACTCCCCCCTCATCACCAAGGACACCGGCCCGACCGTAGCGTGCCGACCCAACGACGCGGCCGGCAGCACGACCGAGTTCGGCCCGACGGTGGCTCCGCGACGCAGGCGCACCGCGTCGATCGACAGCAGCCGGTCGTGGAAGAGATGGGTCTGCACGACGCTGCCCTGGTTGACGGTGGCGCCGTCGCCCAGCTCGACGAGGTCCGGCTCGGGCAGCCAGTACGACTCGCACCACACGCCGCGGCCGACCCGCGCGCCGAGCGCCCGGAACCACGCGGTGATCAGCGGGGAGCCGGTGGCCAGGCCGGCGAACCACGGTGTCGCGACGACCTCGACGAAGGTGTCGGCGAGCTCGTTGCGCCACACGAAGGAGCTCCACAGCGGGTGCGCCCCGGCCCGGACCCGGCCGACCAGCAGCCACTTCGCCGCGATCGCGACGGCGGCGGCGAGCAGCCCGCCGACCCACAGCAGGAGCGGTACGACGAGCACGCCGGCGAGCGCGCCGTACGCGGCCCACACCGCCAGGGTGCCGAGCGCGACGCCCAGCGGCAGGCACACGGCGAGGGTGACGGGCAGCAGCCGGGCCAGCTCCCAGCAGGCGCGAGCCACCTTGAGCCGGAGCGGCGGCGCGTAGGTCCGCTCGTCCGCGGAGCCCTGGGTCGCACGGCGCAGGGCCGCGGGCGGGCTGCCGAGCCACGACTCGCCGGCCCTGACCCTGCTGCGCGCCGGAGCCGCGGAGAGGACGGCGACGAGGGAGCGCTTCGGCACCTTGCGCCCGGGCGCCGCCATCGCGGAGTTGCCGACGAAGGCGCGCTTGCCGACCTTCACGCGCTCCGCGCGCAGCCATCCGCCGCCGAGCTCGTACCCGCCGATGAGCGTGTCGTCGGCGAGGAAGGCCTGGTCGCTGACCGTGACGAGCGACGGGATCATCAGCGCGGTGGACGCCTCGACGTCCTTGCCGATGCGCGCGCCGAGGAGGCGCAGCCACAGCGGGGTGAGCTGTGAGCTGTAGAGCGGGAACAGCCACGTCCGGGCCTCGTCGAGCACCCGGACCGTCGACCACACGCACAGGGCCGGCCGGCTCTGCAACGGGTGTGCTCCCGCGCTCACTCCCAGGGCCAGCAGGCGGACCGCGCCGACGACGAGGACGGCGAGCAGCGCGAAGCCCGCGAGCGCGCCGGGCAGGAGCCACGGCGCGAGGGCCGCCACGGCGTCGCCGGCATCCGTGGTCGCATCCAGGTCGGCGGCCAGCAGCACGGGGATCGCGACGGCCAGCACCGCGACGGCCGGCAGGCCGGAGAGCAGGCCCGCCGCGGCGGCGTACAGGACCGTCCAGCGGCGAAGGGCGCCCCGTGAGGCCGCGGGTCGCTCGGCCCATGGACCGCGCGCGAGCGAGCTCACCCGGACTGCGGGCGCACCCGACCAGAACTCCCCGGCCGGGACCTCGCCGAACACGGCCGACCCCGGAGCGACCTCCGCGTCGTCGCCGACGACCGCGCCGGGACAGAGCATGGAGCGCGTGCCGACCCGGGAGCGGCGCCCGATCCGGACCGCGCCGACGTGGAGGGTGTCGCCGTCGATCCAGTAGCCGGTGAGATCGACCTCGGGCTCGACCGAGGCGCCCTTGCCGACCGTGAGATGACCGGTGACCGGTGGCAGCGCGTGCAGGTCCGCGCCGCGGGCGACCTTCGCGCCGAGCAGGCGGGCGTACCAGGTGATGTACGGCGCACCCGCCAGCCGGGTCGCGCCCAGCTCGTCCGCGATCCGCTCGGCCGTCCAGATCCGCAGGTGGACCTTGCCGCCGCGGGGGTACTCCCCCGGCGTCACGCCCCTCAGCACCGCCTGGGCCAGCTTCGCCGCGACGAGCATGCGCCCCGGCGGGCTCACGAAGAGGACGAGCAGCAGGACCAGCAGCCACCACGGCACGGCGGGCAACCAGCCGACGTCCAGAAGGTCGTGCGCGAGCCGCGCGCCGGCCAGCGTCACGGTGAGCCAGCGCGGCGCGGCGAGCGCCCGGAGCAGCGGGACGGCGAGCACCTGTCCCACCTGGGTCTTGCGCGGGATCGGCTTCACCCTGCGGCTCTGCTCGGCCAGCGCCGCCGGCTCGAGCGCGTCGAGGAAGCCCGCGAGCCCCGCGACCGTGGGGTTCTCGTAGAGGTCCGCGACGGTGAGCTCGGGGTGGTCGGCACGGAGGAGGGTGACGACCTGGGCCGCGGTCAGGCTGCCACCGCCGAGGTCGAAGAAGTCCGCGCCCGGCCCGTCCGGAGCCGCACCGACGACCCTCTGCCAGACCTCCGCGATCCGGGCCGCGGTGCCGTGCAGGCCGGCCTCGGCGGGATCGGCCACCGTCAGCGGCCACGGCAGCGCGTCGCGGTCGACCTTCCCGGAGGTGCGGGTCGGGATGGCGTCCACGACCGCCAGCCGCGGCACGAGAGCGGCCGGCATCGTCGCGCGCAGGCGGGCGGTGGCTGCGGCGCCGTCGTACCCGCCGGCGACGGCGACATAGCCGACGAGGAGCTGGTTGCCCGTGCTGGTGCGGCGGACGGCGGCCGCGGCGGCGCTCACCCCGGGCAGGGCCAGCAGCGCCGAGTCGATCTCGCCCAGCTCGATCCGTCGCCCGCCGACCTTCACCTGGTCGTCGGCACGGCCGGCGAACAGCAGCCCGGCGGGGTCGTTCACGACGATGTCGCCGCTGCGGTAGGCGCGCTCCCAGCCCAGGCTCGGCATGGGTGCGTACTTCTCCGCGTCCTTGGCGGGGTCGAGATAGCGAGCCAGCCCGACGCCGCCGATGATCAGCTCCCCGCGCTCACCCTCGGCGACCGGCTCTCCCGTCGCCGGGTCGACGACCGCGAGGTCCCAGCCCGCCAGGGGCAGGCCGATCCGCACCGGCCCGCTCGCGTCGACCCGGGCACCGCAGGCGACGACCGTCGCCTCGGTCGGACCGTAGGTGTTCCAGACCTCCCGGCCCTCGCGGACCAGCCGGGTGGCGAGCTCGGGCGGCAGCGCCTCGCCCCCGAGGATCAGCAGGCGCACGCGCTCCAGGGCCTCGTCGGGCCACAGGCTGACCAGGGTCGGGACGGTCGAGACGACCGTGATGGCGTTCGCGGTGAGCCAGGGGCCGACGTCCACGCCGCTGCGGACGAGCGCCCGCGGCGCGGGCACCAGGCAGGCGCCGTACCGCCAGGCCAGCCACATCTCCTCGCAGCTGGCGTCGAAGGCGACGCTGAGGCCGGCCATCACCCGGTCGGCCGGGCCGACGGGGGCGTCCTGCAGGAACATCCCGGCCTCGGCGTCGACGAACGCCGCGGCGCTGCGGTGGGTGACCGCGACTCCCTTGGGCGTGCCCGTCGAGCCGGAGGTGAAGATGACCCAGGCGTCGTCCTGCGGCGCGGGATCGCGGCGCTCGCGGGGGCCCGCCTCGCGGCGGGACTCGATGACCAGGCCCGCGCCGACCACCGCGGCGACCTGGGCCTCCCCGAACACCAGCCGGGCGCGCTCCTCCGGGTCGTCGGCGTCGACGGGGACATAGGCGGCTCCGGCGAAGAGGACGCCGGTGATCGCGACGTACAGGTCGGTCGTCCCGGACGGCAGCCGCACTCCCACCCGGTCACCCGGACCGATCCCCAGCTCGGCGAGGTCGGCGGCGACCGTCTCGGCCGCCTCGACGAGCTCGGCGTAGGTGACCATGTCGCTGCCGCTGTCGAGCGCCATCGCGTCGGGATGGTCGGCCGCCGTACGACGCAGGACGTCGACGAGCGTGCGCGGGGCGGGTGCCTCCGCGCCGCGGAGCAGGGGGTTCACCTCTCGATCCTGGTCGGTGGAGGTGAACGCGAGATGTCCGCCCGATGCGCGCTCCGTTGTGCGTCGTTGTGATGTGGGCCACAATCTCACGCGTGAGCGCGACGACGGAGTCCGAGTCCCCTGTCCCTGCTTCCGCGACCCGGGCGTGGCCCCCGGCGACGCCGCCGGAGCCGACGTACGTCGAGGACCGGCTGAACTACTGGGCGGAGGCCACGCCGGACGCCGAGGCGATGACCTATCTCGGTCGCACGTGGACGTGGAAGGAGTGGCACGACCGCGTGCACCGGGCGGCGGGCGGGCTGCGCGACCTCGGGATCGCCCGTGGGGACGTGGTGTCCTTCCTCGACAAGAACCATCCCGCCTGCGTGGAGATCAGCCTCGCCGCCGGCTCGATCGGCGCCGCGAACGCGATCATCAACTGGCGCTCGGCGGGCGACGAGATCGACTACGCGGTCAACGACTCCGGTGCGAAGGTGCTCTTCGTCGGCCGCGAGCTGATGCCCACCATCGACGCGATCCGCGACCGGCTGCCGAACGTCCAGCGGATCATCGAGGTCACCCCGGACGGCGGGGAGGACGACGAGTACGAGCAGTTCCTCGCCGCGGCCACGCCCTGCGACGACGGCCCCGACGTGCTCGAGGACGACGTGTGCCTGGTCATGTACTCCTCCGGCACGACCGGGCGGCCCAAGGGCGTGATGCTCACGCACCGCAACATGGTCCGGCACACGATCAACGCCCACGACGGCTGGGGCTTCGAGCCCGGGGACAAGTCGATGGTCGCGATGCCGCTGTTCCACGTCGGCGGGTCGTCGTACGTCCTGTTCGGGATCCACGACGGCATCCCCAGCGTGATGACCCGCGAGCCGGACGCGGCGTCCCTCGCCGGCGCGATCATGGCCGGCGCCAACCGGACCTTCCTCGTGCCCGCGGTGCTCGCGCAGGTGCTCCAGGCGGGCCCCGATGCGGTCAAGCTGTTCGGCCTGCTCAAGACCTACACGTACGGCGCGGCGCCGATGCCGCCGCCGCTGCTGCGCGCGGCGATGGAGGCCTGGCCGGACACCGACTTCATCCAGGTGTACGGGCTCACCGAGGTCGCCGGCGTCGCGACCCACCTGATGCCCGAGGACCACCGCACCGCCGAGGCCGAGGGCCACCCGGAACGGCTCCTGTCGGCGGGCAGGCCGATCCCCGAGTGCGAGGTGCGGATCGTGGACCCGGCGACGCTGAGCGACGTCGGGGTGGGCGAGCACGGCGAGATCTGGCTCAAGACGCCGCAGCTGATGAAGGGGTTCCTGAACAAGCCGGAGGCCACCGCCGAGGTGGTCACGGAGGACGGCTGGTTCCGCACCGGCGACATGGGCCACGTCGACGAGGACGGCTTCGTCTTCGTCTCCGACCGGCTCAAGGACATGATCATCACGGGCGGCGAGAACGTGTACTCGCCCGAGGTCGAGCGGGTGCTCTCCGAGCATCCCGACGTGCTGGAGGTCGCCGTGATCGGCGTACCGGACCCGACCTGGGGCGAGTCGGTGAAGGCGGTCGTCGCGCTCAAGGAGGGCTCGGACGCCAGCGAGGTGGAGCTGGTCGAGTGGACCCGGGAGCGGATCGCCCACTTCAAGGCCCCCAAGAGCATCGACATCGTCCCCGCCCTCCCGCGCAACCCGACGGGCAAGATCCTCAAGCGCGAGCTGCGCAAGCCGTACTGGGACGAGCGGGACCGCCAGGTCTGACTCCCCGGCTCCGTTGAGTCGTCGCTTCTCACCCGTTGAGTCGTCGCCTGTGACCCGTTGAGTCGTCACCTCGCCCGGTCCGCGGCGTCGATCGGGTCACGCGCGCTCGCGGAGGTCGGATCTCGACGGGTGGGAAGTGACGACTCGACGGGTGGGAAGTGACGACTCGACGGGTCGGAAGTGACGACTCAACGACTCAGCCGGTCTCAGAGAAAGTCCTCACGTGGTCCTCAGCGATGTCACAGGGAGGGCTCGCACAGTGGTGACATGACCCAGGTTCCGCCCTCGAGCTTCCCGGCCCCGTCCGCACCGTCCGTCCCCCCGCAGTTCCCGCCGCCCACGAGTGAGTGGACGCCGTCGCCCCACCGGCGACCGAGGCGAGCCGGGTTCGCGGTGGCGGTGCTGACGGGGGCGCTGGTGGTCGGGGGCGGGGCCGGGGTCGGCGGCGCAGCCCTGTACGACGCCGCGTCGGGCGGCGACCGCGCCAGCGCCGGCAGCTCGACCCTCCCCGTCGTCGACAACGGCAACCGCCCCGCCGCCTCGGGGAGCGTGGAGTCCGTCGCGTCCGCCGTGCTGCCGTCCGTGGTCGCCCTCGACGTGCGCGCCGCAGGCGGGGCGGGCAGCGGGTCCGGTGTGATCCTCGACAGCGACGGTCTGATCCTCACCAACGACCACGTGGTGACCCTCGGCGGCGAGATCCAGGCCGACCAGGCGGAGGTGACCGTCTCCTTCAACGACGGCCGCAAGGTACGGGCGAGCGTGGTCGGCACCGACCCGCTCACCGACACCGCGCTGGTGAAGGTCGACGGCGTCGACGACCTCACGCCGGTCACCATCGGCAAGTCGAGCAACCTCGACGTCGGCGAGCAGGTCGTCGCGATCGGCTCCCCGTTCGGGCTCGACGCGACCGTCACCAGCGGCATCGTGAGCGCGCTGGACCGCCCCGTCGAGGTCGCCCGCGACGCACAGGGCAACGCCACGGCGTACCCGGCGATCCAGACCGACGCGGCGATCAACCCGGGCAACAGCGGCGGCCCGCTGGTCAACATGGACGGTCACCTCGTCGGCATCAACGCCTCGATCCGCTCCACCTCGTCGGGCCAGGGGGCCGAGTCGGGCTCGATCGGCCTCGGCTTCGCGATCCCGATCGACGAGGTGCTCCCGATCATCGACCAGCTCCGCGCCGGCGAGACTCCGACGCACGCCCGGCTCGGCATCCAGGTCTCCGACGTGGCCGGTACGGCGGGCTCCAGCGACACCACCCTGTCCGGGGCTCGGATCGCGGAGATCGAGGGTGGGTCGGCCGCCGCGGACGCCGGGCTGAAGCCGGGCGATGTCATCACGGCGATCGACGACCACACGATCGAGGACACCGAGGCGCTCATCGCGACGGTGCGCTCCTACCGGCCCGGCGACACGGTGAAGGTCACCTACACCCGCAACGGCAAGGAGAGCACGACCGAGCTCGAGCTGGGATCCGACGGCTGAGCTCCCCCGGACGCGAGGGCGGCAGGGCTCCCGAATGGCCCTGCCCCCTCGCACCAGCCGACGTCGACGACCCGGCGACGACCCGGCTCACGACCGGGCCCACGCAAGGCCGACGACTCAGGAGCCGCCGCCGCCGGCCTTGCGCCGGTGCATCTTCGGGGCGCCGCCGATGACCTCGGAGCCGTGCGCCTTCTCCTTGACCGGCCCGTCCTCGTGGACGCCCTGCTCCTTGCGGTTCTTGCGCTCCAGGGCCTCGCGCATCTTGGCCTTGAGATCCTCGTTGGCACCGTTGGCGGTCATGGGGTGTCCTTCCTCGCGGCGGGCGTGTCCTCCCACCGTCGCATCCGGGGCGCCGCGAGCCAAGCGATTAAGCCGGCGCGGTGGACGTCGCGACGATCCGCTGCAGGTCGGCCGAGCGCGCGGTGGCCACGAAGCCCATCGCCTCGTTCACGGCGATCATCGGCCGGTTGACCTCGGCGTTCCAGGTCACGACGCGCCGACCCGTGGTGTCGAGGTCGCGCTGCAGGGCACGCAGGTTGGCGACCTTGAGCGCCAGGCCGAGCCGGTGTCCGCGGTGGTCGCGGCGGACCAGGGTGCCCCACTGGTGGACGAAGAGGGGATCGTGGTCGGGAACCATCAGCTGCGTGTAGCCGACGACCTCGCCCGAGGCGGCGAGGGCGACCGCGTGCCACGGGGTGCGCCCCTGGCGCGCCTGCAGGGCCTCGGCGGTGCGGAAGGCGGTGACGTCGGCGGACTCGTCCTCGCGCTGGACCTCGCCGGCGGGCGCCTCGGTCTGCAGGGTGCTGGAGACCGCGAGCCAGCCCGCGACGAGGTCGTCGGGCACCGGGCCCGACCACGCCACGATCCGGTACGACGGGTGGTGCCGCGCCGCGTCCGCGGCCAGCGCGGCGAGCCGGTCGTCGGGAACGGGCAGGGCGAGCTCGCGCTGCACCTCGCCGATCCCGAACCGGTAGCCACGGCGGGCGGCGAACGCGATGCCCGCCGTTCCGGCACCGTCGGTCGGGCCGTCGCCGGGCCACTGCGCGCGGGCGTCCAGCCGGTTCCGCCCGGCGGCCCCGGCGAGCTCCTCGAGCCGGTCGAGGACCTGACCGCCGAGCCCTTGCCTGCGCTCCTGCGGCAGCACGTGCACGTCGAGCTGGGCACCGTCGAGGTTGTCCAGCAGCCGCAGGGCCAGCCAGCCCGCGGACACCGGCCGTCCGTCGAGCAGCCCGAGCAGGAAGGTGTCGCGTCGCAGGCCGTCCGGCTCGCGAACGACGACCGCGAGCTCCTCGGCGGCCCACGGCGTCGCGTGGTCTCCGACCTCGTGGCGCAGCGACGCGGCGACGACGTCGGCCCACGACCTGATCCCGGCGTCGTCGTCCGGCCCGACCGGGACCAGCGCGAGGGTGCTCATCGGGCCCGCACGACCCGTCCCTCGTCCCAGACCGGTCCGTCGGACTCGTAGACCGTCCCGTCGGCGCCGAACACGCAGAAGCGGTCGAAGCCGCGCGCGAACCAGCGGTCGTGCGTGACCGCGACGACGGTGCCGTCGAAGGCGGCGAGTCCCTCTTCGAGGGCCTCGGCGGACTGCACGTCGAGGTTGTCGGTCGGCTCGTCGAGCAGCAGCAGGGTCGCTCCCGACAGCTCGAGCAGCAGGATCTGGAAGCGCGCCTGCTGGCCGCCCGACAGGGAGTCGAAGGCCTGCTCGGAGCTGGCTGCGAGCTCGTACCGGTCGAGCACCCGCGCGGCCTGCTCACGCCCCATCCCCTGCCGCCCGGTCGGCGTGCCGTCGCCGCGGTGCAGGATCTCGAGCAGGGTGCGGCCCGCGAGCTCGGGGTGCTCGTGGGTCTGCACGAACCAGCCGGGACGCACCCGCGCGCCGAGGCGCGCGCGGCCGGTGTGCGCCACGGGCGCGATCTCCACCTCGCCGACGGGGCGGTGCTCGACGTCGGGATCGCTGCCGCCAGCAGCGAGCAGGCGCAGGAAGTGGGACTTCCCGGAGCCGTTCGAGCCGAGCACGGCCAGCCGGTCGCCGTACCAGACCTCGAGGTCGAACGGCCTCATCAGTCCGGTGAGCTCGAGGCCCTCGCACACCACGGCGCGCTTGCCGGTGCGTGCTCCGGACAGGCGCATCGTCACCTGCTGCTCCCGCGGCTGCTCGATGGGCGGCCCCGCCTCCTCGAACTTGCGGAGCCGGGTCTGGGCGGCCTTGTACTGCGAGGCGAGGCCGTCGTTGTACGCCGCCTTCTGCTTGTACATGAGCACCAGCGCCTTGAGCTTGGCGTGCTCCTCGTCCCAGCGGCGGCGCAGCTCGGCGAAGCGCGCGAAGCGGTCCTTGCGCGCCTCGTGGTACGACGCGAACCCGCCCGGGTGCGTCCAGACGGTGTTGCCGCCGCCGCCCGCTCCCAGCTCGACGGTGACGACGTGGGTGGCGGCGTTGGCGAGCAGCTCGCGATCGTGGCTGATGAAGAGGATCGTCTTGTCCGACTCCGCGATGCGCCGCTCGAGCCAGACCTTGCCGGGCACGTCGAGGAAGTTGTCCGGCTCGTCGAGGAGGAGCACCTCCTCCGGTCCGGCGAGGAGGTACTCGAGCACGAGCCTCTTCTGCTCGCCGCCCGAGAGGGTGCGCAGCTCGCGGTACTTGGCCCGGTCGTAGGCGACGCCGAGCGCCTTGACGGTGCACACGTCCCACACCACCTCGACGTCGTAGCCGCCGGCGTCGGCGTACTCGGCCAGGGCGTGGGCGTAGCGGAGCTGCGTCGTCTCGTCGTCGGTGTCCATCAGGGCCAGCTCGCAGCGGTCGACCTCGGCGGCGGCCGCGCGCACCCGCTCCGGGGCGAGGCCGAGCAGCAGGTCGGCGACCGTCGGGGCGGCCGCGCCGGTCGCGATGCCGCGGTCCACCATCTGCCGCATGACGCCGAGCCCGCCGGAGCGGGTGACCGCCCCGGCGTGCGGGGCGAGCTCGCCGGTGATGATCCGGAACAGGGTGGTCTTGCCCGCGCCGTTGGCACCGACCAGCGCCACCTTGGCCCCGTCGCCCACGCGGAACGACACGTCGTCGAGCAGCACCCGCCCATCGGGCAGCTCGAACCGGACGCCGGCGACCTCCACATGACCCACGAGGGTCGATTGTCCGGGTTCGCGCACCCCGAGGCGACGGAATTACTCCCTCCGCTCCAGCATCGGCGTCCGCGACCGGGTGCAGGCCACCGCCAGCAGCGCGGCGAGGAGCGGCACCCCGAGCCCTACGCCTGCGAGGTTCGCCCAGGGCACCGTGAACGACGGTGCGCCGAAGGTCGCCCGCAGGGCGTAGGACACGAAGCACCCCAGCACCACGCCGAGCAGCGCGCCGACCCCCGAGATGACCAGGGCCTGCGCGCCGGCCAGCCGGCGGCGTACCCGCGGCGGGGCACCGACCGCGGACAGGGTCGTCAGCTCGCGACGGCCCTCGGCCGCCGAGAGCGCGACGGCGATGCCGACACCGATCAGGGTGACCAGCGCGGCCAGGCCGCCGACCGCCAGGAGACCCAGCTCGTCGTCGTCCTCGTACGGCTGCTGGACGAACGCGGTGGCCAGACGGTCCGCCCGCACCGCCTCGCGGGCCGCCCGGACCTGGGTGGGTGTCGCATCGGCGCCGTAGCTGACCAGCCGCGTCCCCGAGGGCAGTGGGACGAGCCCGTGGCGCTGCGCCGTCTCCGCGCTCATGAAGACGACCGGCAGGGAGCTGTAGAACGACGTCCGCTCCACCACGCGCGCGGGCAGCGAGATCCTCGGCACGTCGGTCTCGACGTAGCTGCCGTCCGGCCGGATCTCGGCGCGGGCGTCCAGGGAGGCCGAGACGGTGCCGGCGGCGTCGACCAGGGACGGCGACAACGCCAGCGCCTCACCGCGCTCGAGGGCAGCCGACTCGTCGGCGGTCAGCTCCCGGCCGAGGGTGAGCCGCACCAGTGCGGGATCGGCGACCGCGGCGCTTCCTCCGCCGCTGTAGGTGACGCAGCTGGCGGAGCACACGGCGTGGGACTCGAACCAGAGCGACTCGACGGAGCCGGCGTCCGCCGGCTCCTCCTGCGGTGAGGCGGAGGTCGGGTAGCCGAGCTCCGCCGGCCCCAGGACCGTCCCCTCGGGCAGCAGGTCGGCGGCGCGGCGGGCCGCCTCGTCGACGGCCTTCGTCTGGCCGGCGGCTCCGCCCGCCAGCTCACCGCCGTAGCTGGGGTAGACGTGCATCGTGTGCGGCGGGAGCTGGGGGATCCACCGCGCCTCCTCGGCGCGGGCGTTGCCGGCGATGGCGAAGGCGGCGACCACCGAGCCCGCCACCGCGAGCATGATCGCGCTGGCCGCCGGACCGGTGCGGTGGCGGTGACGGTCGGCATCGCGGACCGCGAGCCGGCCGGTGAGCGGAAGGCGCGCGGCGAGCCGACCCAGGCCCCCGATGACGAAGGGCATCGCCAGCACCAGCCCGGCGATCGCGATGACCGCGCCGGCCAGGATCAGCGCGATCGGCGTGGTCGGGCTCGGCGCCATCATCGAGATGCCCGTCTCGCGCGCCGTCGCCAACGTCGCGGCGTACTCCTCGAAGTCCGCGGCCATCTGCCCGCTGCCGACCAGCCCGAGGGTGGCGCCGACGAGGACGCCGACGCCCCCGACCGCACCGGCGCGGCGCGAGCGCTGCCTGCTCACCCGGAACCGGGCGGCGAGGGCGTCGAGCGGCTGCATCCGTGCGGCCCCGATGGCAGGGACGACGGCGGCCAGGACACCGGACAGCACACCCACGACGACGGCGATCAGGATCTCGGGGCCGAAGCGGTAGACCGGCAGCACCGAGCCGTTGAGCCACTCCCACAGCGGCCAGCCCAGCCGGGCCACCAGCAACCCCGCCACCACGCCGCCGGCCGTGCCGACCACGCCGAGGGCGGCGCCCTGGACGAGCAGGACGGCGCGCAGCTGGCGCGGAGAGGCGCCCCCGGCGCTGATCAGGCCCATGTCGCGGACCTGCTTGCGTGCCCCGACGGCGAACGCCGCGCCCGCCAGGAGCACGACCTCGAGCAGCCCGAGCCCGACGATCAGCGCCGTCAGCGCGGCCCCGCGGACCTCGTCGAGGGTGAGCGCGTCCTCCGCGTCGCGGTAGTCGCCGGGGTGCAGATAGGTGGCACGTGGGTAGAGCAGCACACCCTGGTCGGCGAGCCGGTGGGCGAGCGCGTTCGCGTCCGTCCCGGCCGGCAGGTCGACGAGGAGCTCGCGCTGGGCCGCCTCCCACTCGAGCTCGCCGGGCGGGTGCCGGAGCGGCACGATCGTCTGGCCCGGCTGGGCGAAGACGCCACCGCACCGCAGGCACTGCTCGTCCCGCACGACCCCGCTGACGCGCAGCGTGGTCCCGGTCAGCTCGTCGGTGACGGTGTCCCCGGCCCCGGCGTCGAGCCGGTCGGCGGTGTGCTCGCTGAGCGCGACCTCACCGGAGCGGGGATAGCGGCCGGCGCGCAGGTCGAGGCGGTCGGGCTGGAAGCGCGAGGGCATCGGGGCCACGTCGAGCCAGGTCTCGTCGTACTCCTTGCCGTGGCGCAGCAGCAGGCTGCCCCCGTTGCCTTCGTGGCTGCTCTCCTCGAGGAGCGTGCCCGGCGGCAGGAGACCGGCGACGTCGACCGTCGCGGGGTCGCGGCGCTGCTTGCCGGGCGTGTACTCGCCGTACCACTCGGAGTTCACCTCGAACTCGACGAGCTGCTGGCTGGCCGTGACGACCAGCTTCGCGTCGGCCGAGCCGAGGGTGAGATAGGCGTCCCGGGCGGGCGACTCGCTGGAGCGGTGGAGCACGTCCGCGAAGGTCGCGACGGCGACCGGGAGGCCGATGAGGAGCGCGATCAGGACCGACCGGGCAAGGTTGCGGCGCAGGGAGCGCCGAGCCATCCGCTGGGCGGGCCGCCAGACGCTCACGTGAGCGCACCCAGGTCGAGCACGGCGGTGCTGTCGGCGGAGGTCTCGTCCACGATGGCGCCATCGCTGATGAAGACGACGCGGTCGGCCCAGGCCGAGTGCCGCGGCTCGTGGGTGACGAGCAGGCAGGCCGCGCCCGCGTCGCAGCGGGCGCGGAGCAGGCGCATCACGCCCTCCCCCGTCTCGCTGTCGAGAGCACCGGTCGGCTCGTCGGCAAGGACGAGCCGGCGCGGCCCGATCAGGGCGCGGGCGATCGCCACCCGCTGCTGCTGGCCTCCGGACATCTCGTCCGGGAAGCGGTCGGCGACCTCGAGCAGGCCGACCTCCTCGAGCGCGGCCAGCGCCTCCGTGCGCGCCTCCGACGCCGGGACCCGGTCCAGCTCGCGGGGCAGCGCGATGTTCTCGGCGGCCGTCAGCGAGGGCACCAGGTTGAGGTCCTGGAACACGTAGCCGATCGAGCGGCGGCGCAGGCGCGCGACGTCCTTGCGCGCCATGCCGGCCAGGGACTGGCCCTCGACGAGGACGTCACCGCTGGTCGGGACGTCGAGTCCGCCCGCCAGATGCAGCAGGGTGCTCTTCCCGGATCCCGAGGCGCCGCGGACCGCGACCAGCTCACCGGGGGCGACCTCCAGGCTCGCCCCGTGCAGGGCGGTCACGAGGGTCTCGCCGCCGCCGTACACCTTGCCGGCGTTGCGCAGCTCCAGAACGGGGTTCGTGCTCACTGGACGGTCTCCTTCGGGGAGGTCGCGGGATGGGGCGTCGTGCGGAGCCGGGCCTCGCACCGGTCGAGCCAGCTCACCTCGGCCTCGGCCAGGAAGACCATCGAGTCGACGACCATGGCGCGGGCCAGGTCGTCGTCGGGGATGCCGGCCTTGAGCCGGGTCAGCGACTGCAGGGAGCTCATCGCCTGCCGGCGCTGGGTCTGCACGACCTGGCGCACGTCGACGCCGGGCGTGCCGACGGCCATCGCGAGCTTGATCGCCAGCTCGTCGCGCGGCCGGGACTCCTGGGCGATCGGCGTCCCGAACCAGTCGGCCAGCTCCTGGCGCCCGGTGGGGGTGATCGCATAGACGACCCGTCCGTCGTCGTCCGGCTCGCCGTCGGCCTCGACCTGGCCACCCTTCTCGAGCCGCTGGAGGGTGGAGTAGACCTGGCCGATGTTGAGGGGCCAGGCCGCGCCCGTGGCGGCCTCGAACTCGGCCTTGAGCTGGTAGCCGTACTTCGGCCCCGGCGCGAGGAGCGCCAGGAGTCCGTGTTTGATCGACATAGATACGGAGTATGCATACTGCGTATCCCTATGTCCAGTACGACGCGGCGTGGCGGCCGCAGCGAGCCTCAGTCCGCGACGAAGCGGGCGTCGACGTCGACCGCGATCTCGATGTCCTCCGGGGACAGCTCCAGCTCGGCGCCGCCGCCGGTCTCCTTGGCGGCCATCCGGAGGTACGCGGCGCCGCCGGTGCTCACCGGGGCGATCCCCTGGCTCAGCATGCCGGCGTCCGCGACCGCGACCGGGCGGACCGGGCCGAGCCCGAGCGCGTCGGCGTACTCCTGCGCGCGGCGGGCGGCGGCCTGCACTGCGCGGGTGCGCACGGCCTGCTCGAGCTCCCGGCGATGGGTCTCGGTGAGGGCCCACGTCACCCCGTCGAGGCGGAAGCCCGCGGTGCCCGCCACGTGGCCGCTCACCCAGGTGGCGAGGGCGGCGAAGTCGCGGAACTTCACCTGCACGCCCACGCTGGCGTGGTGGACGAGCGGCAGCTGCTTGCCGTCCTGGTTCCACGGCCGCTGCGCCCAGGTGCGCACGTGCTGCGTCGCCCACCAGGTGACCGGCCCGCGCTCGGGGTCGTGCAGGGGGTGGATCGACGACGTCACGGCGTCCAGGTCGTTCACCACGCGGTCGTAGACGGGCTGCATCGCCGGGCCCTCGAAGGCCAGCGTCACCTGGACCGTGCCGCGCTCCGGTCGCTGGAAGGCGGCGTGCGACCCGCGCACGGTGAACTCGGTCGGCATGCGCCCACTCTAGGCATCCGCGTGTCGGGCGCGACGGGTCTCGAGGACCCGGAAGCCCTTCGCGCTGGCGACCCGCTCGGTCGGGAAGCCCTGATCGCCCAGCCAGCGCTGGAGGGAGTCGGCTCCGAGGTTCTTGCCGACCACCATGACCGCGCGGCCATCCGGCGCCAGCCGCGGCAGCCAGGTGAGCAGCAGCTCGTGCAGCGCCGCCTTGCCGATCCGGATCGGCGGGTTGGACCAGATCTCGTCGTACGTCGCGGCCGGGTCCGCCTGCTCGGGCGTGATCGCGACGAAGCGGTCGTCGACACCGAGGCTCGCGGCGTTCTCGTTGGCGAGGAGCACGGCGCGCTGGTTGACGTCGACCGCCGTGACCGTGGCGGTCGGGGCGGCGAGAGCGCACGCCAGCCCGATGACGCCGTACCCGCAGCCGAGGTCGAGGATGCGACCGCCGGTCGGCGGCTCGGTCTCGCGGAAGAGCACGGACGTGCCGATGTCGAGCCGGCCCTGGGCGAAGACGCCGGACCCGCTGACCAGCGTGAGGTCGAGGCCCCACACCTCCGCGTGGACGCTCGCCCGCTGGAAGGCGACGGAGGGATCGGCCGAGAAGTAGTGCTCGTCGGTCATCCCTGGCCCTCCTCCCCGAGGGTACGGCGGGCCGCGGTCTGCGCGACGCGCGCGGCGAGCGCGGCGTCGTCGGGGTAGCGGACCTCCTCCAGCGTCAGCCCGTGTGCAGGTACGACGACCACGCCCTGGTCGCGCCGCCGGCCGGTGAGGATCTCCACCGCCCAGTCGGGGTCCTTGCGTCCCTCGCCGATGGGGAGCATGCAGCCCACCAGGGCCCGCACCATCGAGTGGCAGAACGCATCGGCCCGGACCCGCCCGACGACGAGTCCGTCCGGGGTCCGGGTCCAGCCGAACTCCAACAGGGTGCGGATCGTCGTGGCGCCCTCGCGGTGCTTGCAGAAGGCGGCGAAGTCGTGGAGGCCGACGAGCGTCTGCGCGGCGCGGTCCATCGCGACGACGTCGAGCGCGCGCGGCCAGAAGAGCACGTGGTTGCGGGCGAGCGGGTCGACCCGCTCCGGGTCGTCGACGATCCGGTAGGCGTAGCGGCGCCACAGGGCGGCGAAGCGCGCGTCGAAGCCCTCGGGCGCGGGCGTCACGCGCAGGACCCGCGCGTCGAGGTCCAGGACGCCGTTGAGGCGGCGCGCCAGGACGTCGAGCCGCGCCAGCTGGCGGGCGGCGGTCTCCGACCCGGTCTCGGGGTCGTCGGGGACGTCGACGTGGGCGACCTGGCCGCGGGCGTGCACGCCGGAGTCGGTGCGCCCGGCACAGGTGACCCGCAGCGAGCCCTCCGGGAGCCGCAGGACGGTGGTCAGTGCGGCGGTCAGCTCGCCCTGGACGGTGCGCAGTCCCGGCTGAGATGCCCAGCCGCGGAAGTCGCCGCCGTCGTAGGCGAGGTCGATCCGCAGCCGCACCCGCTCAGCCTATTGCGTCCCTGCGGCCAGGTCCGCCCGGGTGGCCCCGCCGTCAGGTCGTCATCCTGCCCTAGGCTCGCCGGCGTGGCCCTCGAGACGTCGCTGGACAAGCCGGCTCCGGTCCGCGCGATCGCCAACGCGCTCGCGGGCTGGATCGACCGGCTCGGCGCGGTGTGGGTCGAGGGCCAGGTGACCCAGGTCAGCCGCCGCCCCGGGCTGGCCACCGTGTTCCTGACCCTGCGCGACTCGGTCGCCGACATCTCGGTGCCGGTCACCTGCTCGCGGGTGCTCTTCGACGGCCTGCCGACGCCGGTGACCGAGGGCGCGAGCATCGTGATCCACGCCCGGCCGTCGTACTACGCCAACCGCGGCAGCCTCTCGCTCAACGCCCGCGAGATCCGGATGGTCGGTCTCGGCGAGCTGCTCGCCCGCCTCGAGCGACGCCGCCAGCTGCTCGCGGCCGAGGGGCTCTTCAGCCAGGAGCGCAAGCGGCGCCTGCCCGTAGTACCGCGCCGGGTCGGGCTGGTCACCGCGCCGAAGTCCGCCGCCGAGCGCGATGTCGTCGAGAACACGACGCGCCGCTGGCCCGCCGTCGCGTTCACGACGGCCTACGCCTCCATGCAGGGCCAGCGCTCCGCGGCCGAGGTCATCGAGGCAGTCCGGCGGCTCGACGCCGACCCCGACGTGGACGTGATCGTGGTCGCGCGCGGCGGTGGCTCGGTCGAGGACCTGCTGCCCTTCTCCGACGAGGGCCTGATCCGCGTCGTGTCCGCGGCGCGCACCCCCGTGGTCTCCGCGATCGGGCACGAGCCGGACTCCCCCCTGCTCGACCTCGTCGCCGACGTCCGCGCGTCCACGCCCACCGACGCCGCCAAGCTGATCGTGCCCGACATGGCGCAGGAGCGGCTGATGGTGGACCGCGCCCGCCACGCGCTGCGCCGCGCAGTCCGCCATCGCGTCGACCGCGAGCAGGCCCAGCTCGACGCCCTGCGCTCGCGGCCGGCCCTGGCCCATCCCGGCAGCCTGCTCGACGCCCGGGCGGAGGAGCTCGACGACTGGCGGGCTCGGATCCGCCGCCAGCTCGAGTGGCAGCTCGACCGTGCCGCCGACGACCTCGACCACCGCCGCGCCCGCGTCCGCGCCCTGTCCCCGCTGGCGACCCTGCGCCGCGGCTACGCCGTACTGCAGGATGCGGACGGGCACGTCGTCACGTCGGTCCACGAGGTCGCGACCGGGGACGCGCTGTCCGTGCGCGTCGCCGACGGCCGCGTGCACCTCACCGCCACCACCACCGAACCGATCGCCGAGGAGACCCATGACTGACGACACGACCCCGGGCCCGAGCGAGGAGCTGTCCTACGAGGACGCGCGCGCCGAGCTGGTCGAGGTGGTCCGTCAGCTCGAGGCCGGCGGCACCACGCTCGAGGAGTCCCTCGCCCTGTGGGAGCGGGGCGAGGCGCTGGCCACGACCTGCCAGGGCTGGCTCGACGGCGCCCGTGCACGCCTCGAGAGCGTGCTGGAGGGCGAGGGCCCCGAGGAGGACGACGCCGAGGTGTGAGAAGTGGGGGCGCGAGGTGTGAGAAGTGGGGGCGCGCGGTGTGAGAAGTGGGGGCGCGAAACTCCCAGAACTCACACCTCGGGGCCCCAGAACTCACACCTCGCGCCTCAGCGCAGCGGCGTGGTGACCAGGGCGTCGACGACGGTCTGCAGGTCCTCGGCCGGGGCGGAGCCGAAGACGAGGACGGTCTCGTCGCCGACCTCCGCCGCGTAGGCGGTGTCGCCGCCCCCGTCCACGTAGCCCTTCCACTCGCGCGCCACCGCGGCCGGTACGTCGGCGGGGACGGTGTGGCCGCGCGCGGGCTCGGTCTCCTCGTCGACCCACTGCGCCAGCATCGTGCCGACGGAGGCATCCTCCTGGCGGACGGCGACGAACCGGCCGTCGTCCGTCAGCATCCGCACCATGAACACGGGGTCGTCGCCGGGCGTGACGTCGACGCCGGTCGCGATCCAGCCCTTCGGGAGCGCCGCGGGATAGGTCGGCGTGAGCCCGGCCAGCTGCGCGGACTCGACGGTCTCCAGGTAGTCGACCGCCTCGGGCTTGACCTCGAAGTCCGGCCGGAAGGCGCCCATGAAGTAGAGGAGCCCACCGATCGCGACCACGGTGACGAGCAGCGAGGTCACCAGGCCCACCGCCGAGCGCTGGTAGCGGCCGGGGCGGCCGGACGGCTGTTCTGGCTGCGTGCTCATGTCGCTCCCAGTGTCCCAGCCGACCGAGGCTGAGTGGCACGCGGGCCCGATCGAGCCGCATCTGCGCCGTCATTGTTGTGAATCGCACGCAGATGCGACAACATCCTCGCATGGCGGACTATCGCGTGGCCGAAGCGGCCGAGCTGCTCGGCGTCTCGACGGACACCGTCCGCCGATGGATCGAGGCGGGCCGGCTGCCGAGCAGCACCGCGGACGGGCGCACCGTCGTGCCCGGTGCCGACCTCGCCGCCCTCGCCTCCTCGCTCGTCGACGACGCCGACCGGGCCCGGACCCGGGCCGGGGAGGTCAGCGCGCGCAACCGGATGACCGGGATCGTCACGCGGGTCCTGGCCGACACCGTGATGGCCCAGGTCGAGATGGTCTGCGGCCCCTACCGCGTGGTGTCGCTGATGAGCGCGGAGGCCGCCGCGGAGCTCGGCATGGAGCCCGGCGTACGGGCGATCGCCTCGGTCAAGTCCACCAGCGTCGTCGTCGAGCGCCCGGTCGCGAGGAGGTCGTGACGAGGCGGCTCGCCCTGACGGGGGCCGTCCTGCTGGCGGCCCTGCCCCTCTCCGCGTGCGGCGGCGACGCGGGCGCCGGCGGCTCCGGCGGGCCACGAACCCTCACCGTGTTCGCCGCGGCCTCGCTCACCCCGACCTTCGAGCGGCTCGAGCGGGACTTCGAGGACGCCCATCCCGAGGTCGACGTGCAGCTCTCCTTCGGCGGCTCCTCGGACCTGGTCGCGCAGATCGCCGAGGGAGCCGAGGCCGACGTCCTCGCCTCGGCCGACACCGCGACCATGGACACCCTCGTCGCTGCGGGCCTGGCCGCCGGCGACCCGGTCGAGTTCGCCACCAACACCCTGATGATCGCCGTCCCCCCGGGCAACCCGGCCGGGATCGACGGGCTCGCCGACCTGGCCCGGGACGACGTCGACCTGGTCCTGTGCCAGCCCGAGGTGCCCTGCGGCCGGGCCGCGCGGACGGTCGGCGCCGCCGCCGGCGTCGCGCTCAGCCCGGTCAGCGAGGAGGAGTCCGTCTCCGGGGTGCTGACGAAGGTCACCTCGGGCGAGGCCGACGCCGGCCTGGTGTACGTCACCGATGTCGAGGCCGCCCGGGACGCGGTCGAGGGCATCGCCTTCCCCGAGGCCACCGACGCGGTCAACCACTACCCGATCGTCGCGGTGGACGGCTCCGGCGCAGGCGACCTGGCGCAGGCGTGGATCGACCTCGTCCTCGGCGAGGGCCAGGCGACCCTGCGGGAGGCCGGCTTCGGGGCGCCCGCCCCGTGAGCCGGATCCGCCCTGTCGGACTGCCGCGGTGGCTGCTCGTCCCCGCGCTGCTGGCCGGCGCCCTCGTGGTCCTCCCGGTCGCCGCGATGACGACCCGCATCGCGTGGGCCGACTTCCCCGCCCTCGTCACGTCGGAGGCGGCCCGCTCCGCCCTCGCCCTCAGCCTGAGGACGTCCGCCGCCAGCACCGCGCTCTGCCTGGTCCTCGGCGTCCCGCTGGCGACGGTGCTGGCCCGCAGCGAGGCCCGCTGGGTCGGCGTGCTGCGCTCCCTCGTGCTGCTCCCGCTCGTCCTGCCGCCGGTCGTCGGCGGGATCGCGCTGCTCGCGGCCTTCGGCCGCCAGGGCCTGCTGGGCGAGCACCTCGACGCCCTCGGTCTGCGGATCGCGTTCACCTCGGTCGCGGTCGTGCTGGCGCAGACCTTCGTCTCCCTGCCGTTCCTCGTCGTCAGCGTCGAGGGGGCGCTGCGCACCGCCGGAGAGCGGTACGACGTGGTCGCGGCCTCGCTCGGCGCCCGCCCGACCACGGTGCTGCGCCGGGTCACCCTTCCGCTGGTGCTGCCCGGGCTCGCCTCGGGCGCGGTGCTGGCCTTCGCGCGCTCGCTCGGGGAGTTCGGCGCGACCATCACCTTCGCCGGAAGCCTGGAGGGCACGACGCGGACCCTCCCCCTGCTGATCTACAACCTGCGCGTCACCGACGCCGAGGCCGCGGTCGCACTGTCCCTGGTGCTCGTCGTCGTGGCGGTCCTCGTCATCGGTCTCGTCCGGCCGAGGAGTGCCGCGTGAGCGTGCGGGTCGAGGTCGTGTTCCGCGACCGCGGCGTGGATGTCGCCTTCGAGGTCGCCGACGGCGAGACCGTCGCGCTGCTGGGGCCCAACGGCGCCGGCAAGTCCACGACGCTCGCGGCCCTGGGTGGCCTGCTCCGCCCGGACGCCGGCCGCATCGTCCTCGACGGCGAGGAGCTGACCGGCCCCGGCCGCTGGGTCGCGCCGCACGCGCGTCGGACCGCCCTCCTGGCGCAGGACGCCCTGCTCTTCCCGCACCTGTCGGTCCTGGAGAACGTCGCCTTCGGGCCTCGCAGCGCGGGCATCGGGCGCCGCCCGGCCCACGCGGCCGCGCGTCGCTGGCTGGCGGAGGTGGGGGCCGCGGAGCTCGCCGGACGGCGCCCTGCCGAGCTCTCCGGTGGTCAGGCCCAGCGGGTCGCGGTGGCCCGCGCCCTGGCCGCCGAGCCCCGCCTGCTTCTCCTCGACGAGCCGATGGCCGCCCTCGACGTGGCCGTGGCTCCGACGCTGCGCACCCTGCTGCGCCGGGTCCTCGCCGAGCGCACCACGGTCGTCGTCACCCACCACGTCCTCGACGCCCTGCTGCTGGCCGACCGCGTCGTCGTCCTCGAGGACGGGACGGTGGTGGAGGACGGGCCCACCGGCGAGGTGCTGTCGCGCCCGCGCAGCGCCTTCGCCGCACGGTTCGCCGGCCTCAACCTGGTCGAGGGGCGCGCCACCGCCGACGGCGTACGACGCCCGGACGGGCTGGTCCTGCACGGGACCTCCGCGGATCCGCGGCCCGCCGAGGGCACGGCCGCGGTGGCGGTCTTCCGTCCCTCCGCGGTGGCCGTGCACCGCGAGCCGCCCGGCGGCAGCCCGCGCAACGCGCTCGCCGTGACCGTCTCCGAGCTCGAGCCGCTCGGCGACCTCGTCCGGGTGCGGGCCGACCGGCTCGCCGCCGACGTCACGGTGACCGCGGTGGCGGAGCTCGGCCTGGCACCGGGCGCCGAGGTGACCTTCGTGGTCAAGGCGAGCGAGGTCGATGTCTACGCCAGGTAGACAGTCCGGCGCGGGGCTCGGGGAACGATAGGGTTCGACCTATGAACGACGCCCTCATCGTGGAGCCGCCCGCCCCCGACCGCAACCTCGCCCTCGAGCTGGTGCGCGTCACCGAGGCGGCCGCGATGGCGGCCGGCCGCTGGGTGGGCCGCGGCGACAAGAACGGCGCCGACGGCGTGGCCGTCCAGGCGATGCGCGTGATGATCTCCAGCGTCAGCATGAACGGCACGGTGGTGATCGGCGAGGGCGAGAAGGACAACGCCCCGATGCTCTACAACGGCGAGCAGGTCGGCGACGGCACCGGCCCGGAGTGCGACGTCGCGGTCGACCCGATCGACGGCACCACGCTGACCGCCAAGGGCATGGCCAACGCCGTCGCCGTGCTGGCCGTGGCTCCGCGCGGCACGATGTACGACCCGTCGGCGGTCTTCTACATGGAGAAGCTCGTCACCGGGCCCGAGGCGGCCGAGGTCGTCGACATCCGCTATCCCGTCGCCGAGAACATCCACCAGGTCGCCAAGGCCAAGGGGTCCAACCCCTCCGACGTCACCGTGGTCCTGCTCGACCGGCCGCGCCACGCCCAGCTGGTCGAGGAGATCCGCGCGACCGGCGCGCGGATCAAGTTCATCACCGACGGCGACGTCGCCGGCGCGATCATGGCCGCCCGCCCGGACACCGGCATCGACCTGCTGCTGGGCATCGGCGGCACGCCCGAGGGCATCATCGCCGCCTGCGCGATGAAGGCCATGGGCGGCACGATCCAGGGACGCCTCTGGCCGACCGACGACGAGGAGCGCCAGCGTGCGGTCGACGCGGGCCACAACCTCGACCCGGACCACGTCCTGACCACCGACACCCTGGTCACCGGCGACGACTGCTTCTTCGTCGCGACCGGCATCACCGACGGCGAGCTGGTCCGCGGCGTGCGCTACCGGGGCGGAGGCGCCGTCACCCAGTCCCTGGTCATGCGCTCGCGCAGCGGCACGATCCGCACCATCACCTCCGAGCATCAGCTCTCGAAGCTGCGCGGCTTCTCCGCCATCGACTTCGACTGATCCCAGATCCGGGAGCGCGTCAGGCCGTGTCGACGACGGCCAGCGGCGCGTCGTACGCCGCACTCCGGCCCAGCAGCGCGGTGGTGACGGCGTCGATCACGCGCGGGTCGAGCGCCATCCCGACATGCGAGGCGCGCACCTCGACCGCGGTGCCGTCGGGGTCGATGCACGCCCGCCAGTCGACGATGCCGTCGCGCTTGGAGTAGAGGTTCGTCATCGCCACGTCGGCGCGCAGCCGCTCCTGGGACTCGGTGAAGCTCAGGTGCGCGCACTCCCCGGCGACGCAGTCCGCGCTCATCAGCCCGGGGACGCCGGCGTCGGAGAGCCGGTTGAGGACCCGGACGCCGCGGGTCAGCAGTGCGTGGTGCGCCGCGGGCGCCCGCATCGGGCTGCCCATGGTGACGATGCCGGCGACGAGGTCGGGACGGCGCACGGCGAGGCCCCGGGCGATCATGCCCCCGAGGCTGTGCCCCACGATCTGCACCCGTGCGTCGCGGCGCTCGGCGATCTGCTCCAGCCGAGCCTCGAGGGCGAGCGCGGAGCCGAGCGTGCAGCCGATGTTGGCGTGGATGCGGGAGCGGTAGGTGCGGAAGCCGCGTGCGCGCAGCTCCCCGGCCATCGCGGTCAGCGTCCAGTCGCCGGCGAGGAAGCCGGGGATGAGCAGCACCGGCTCGGCGCGCCGTGCGGCGGCGCGCGCGGCCACCGGCGTACGACGGCGCGCCCGTCGGCTCGCGCTCCGGCGGACCGCGAACCGGCCCGCCTCGGTCACCACCGTGCCCTCGCGCAGGAGCGCGGCCAGCGCCGGGCGGCCGTAGCCGTCGGGCAGCAGCCAGGGCGCCAACGTGTTGCTCACGTCACAGACGGTACCCAGTTGAAAGGCGGACTACCCGCAATTGGGCAAACTGTCGCCTATGTCCCGACCCTCGCAGGACGCAGCACCCTCCGCGGTGACCATCGCCGACGAGCTGCTCGCCCCGTTGTCGCCCGAGGTCGAGCTGTGCTACCAGGCCTTCGGCGATCCCGACGGCGAGCCGCTCCTGCTGGTGATGGGCCTCGGCGGCCCGATGACCTGGTGGCCCGAGGAGCTGTGCGTCCGGCTCGCGGAGGCCGGCTTCCACGTGGTGCGCTACGACAACCGCGACACCGGCCGCTCGTCGCGCATGCGCGGCCGGGTGACGACCGCCCGCCTGGCCCGAGCCTTCGTCGGGGCGCCCGTCGCCGCGCCGTACTCGATGGGCGACCTGGCGCAGGACGCCCTCGGGCTGATGGACCATCTCGGCTGGGCCTCCGCCCACGTCGCGGGCATCTCGATGGGCGGCATGATCGCCCAGACGATGGCCCTCGCGGCTCCCGACCGGGTGCGGACGCTGACGAGCATCATGTCGACGACGGGGCGGCGCGCCGTGGGCTGGCAGAGCCCCGCGCTCCTCCCGACCCTCGTCGCACCACGCGGTCCCGGCCGGGAGGCCTACATCCGCCGCGCGCTGCTGGTCTGGGGCATCATCGGCTCGCCCGGCTTCCCCCAGGACGAGGAGGAGCTGCGCCGCCGGGCCGGGGAGACCTTCGACCGCGGCATCGACGAGGCCGGCGTGCTCCGACAGATGATCGCCGTGCTCACCCAGCCCGACCGCACGCGCCGGCTCGGCGAGCTGCCGATGCCGACGCTGGTCATGCACGGCCTCGCGGACAAGATGGTGCACGTGTCCGGCGGGCGGGCGACGGCGGCCGCGATCCGCGGTGCGGAGCTCATCGTCATCCCCGGCTGGGGGCACGACCTGCCCGCGCCGCTGTTCCCCACCTTCACCCGCGCGATCCGGCGTACGGCGGACCGGGCGCGCCGGGAGGCCTGATCAGGCAGGCACCTGCGCGCCGGGGATGCGCCCGGCGCGCTCGTGGTCGACGGTGAGGTTCTCGCCCGAGGCCGGGTCGAAGAGATGGATCCGCCGGCCGTCGACCCAGATCTCGGCCTCCTGGCCCTCGGCGATCCGGCTGGCGCCGTCGAGCGAGACGATCAGCTGGGTGCGCATCCCCTCGCCGTCGAGGTCCTTCTCGAGCTGCTGCAGCTGCTGGCGGACCTCCTCGGGGGCCTCGAACGGGATGTAGGCGTAGGTCTCGTTGCCCAGCCACTCCACGGCGTCGACCTTGGCGGCGAACGTCGACCCGGCGCGCCTGTCCTCGGCCGCCAGCGACGCGTCCTCGAAGTGCTCGGGCCGGATGCCGGCGATGAGCAGCCCGCGTCCGGCGGCACGCTCCGCGCGGTCGGCCGGGATCTCGACACTGCCGAACGGCAGCTGCACCCGGTTGCCCTCGACCGTCGCCGGGAGGAAGTTCATGGGCGGGGAGCCGATGAAGCCCGCCACGAAGAGGTTTCCCGGGTTCTCGTAGAGCTCGCGCGGGGTGGCGAGCTGCTGCAGGATGCCGCGCTTGAGGACGGCGACGCGGTCGCCCAGGGTCATCGCCTCGGTCTGGTCGTGGGTGACGTAGACCGTGGTGATCCCCAGCCGCTTCTGCAGCCGGGAGATCTCCGTGCGCATCTGACCGCGCAGCTTGGCGTCGAGGTTGGACAGCGGCTCGTCGAAGAGGAAGGCGTCGGCCTGCCGGACGATCGCCCGTCCCATCGCGACCCGCTGGCGCTGACCACCGGACAGGTTGCCCGGCTTGCGCTCGAGGTGCTCGTCCAGCTCCAGGGTCGCGGACGCCTCACGGACGAGGCGGTCCACCTCGGCGTCGGGCATCTTCGCCAGCCGCAGCGGGAAGGCGATGTTCTCGTAGACGGTCAGGTGCGGGTAGAGCGCGTAGTTCTGGAACACCATCGCCAGGTTCCGCTCGCGCGGGGCGAGGTCGTTGACCCGCTTGTCGCCGATGAGCATGTCGCCGGAGGTGATGTCCTCCAGACCGACGATCATCCGCAGCAGCGTGGACTTCCCGCAGCCCGAGGGCCCGACGAGGATCATGAACTCCCCGTCGGCGACGTCGATCGAGACGTCGTTGACGGCCGGGAAGCCGTCGCCGTACTTCTTGACGATGTTCTTCATCGTGATGGCGGCCATGACGCGTTACCCCTTAACCCTTCACGGCGCCGGAGGTGAGGCCGGCGACGATCTTGCGCTGGAAGATCAGGACGATGACGATGATCGGGATGGTCGCGATGACCGCTCCCGCGGCCAGCAGCGAGGCCGGCCGGTTGAACGGGTCGGAGCCGACGAAGAACGACAGCGACGCCGGGATCGGCCGGGCGTTCTCGGTCGAGGTCAGCGAGATGCCGAACACGAAGTCGTTCCACGCGAAGAAGAAGGTCAGGATCGCGGCGGTGAAGACGCCGGGGGCCGCGAGCGGGACGATCACCTTGCGGAACGCCTGCCACGAGGTGGCCCCGTCGACCTGGGCCGCCTGCTCCATCTCCCACGGGATCTCGCGGAAGAACGCCGACAGGGTCCAGATCGCCAGCGGGAGGGTGAACGACATGTACGGGATGATCAGGCCCGGCCAGGTGTCGTAGAGCCCGACCGCGCGCCACATGTCGAACAGCGGGCCGACCAGCGAGACGACCGGGAACATCGCGATCGCCAGGGCGATGGTGAGCACCGCCTTCTTGCCGCGGAACTCCAGCCGGGCGATCGCGTACGCCGCCAGCGTGGCCACGATGACCGACAGCAGGGTCGCGATCAGGCTGATCCCGATGGAGTTGAGGATCGCGCGGCGGAACTGGTCGTTGTCCCAGACCGCCTGGTAGTTGGCCCAGCCGGCGCCGCCCCCGTCGGAGGGGAAGAAGCCGGGGCTGCCGTTGGTGATCGCGGTCTCGGACTTGAAGGACAGCGAGATGATCCAGGCGACCGGCAGCAGGCACCAGACCATGATGAGCAGACAGCCGACGACGATGCCGATGCGGTTCTTCATCTCATGCCTCCTGCCGAGCCTGCGCCAGGTCGACGCGGAAGAGCTTGACGATCGCGAACGCCACCACCAGCACCGAGAGGAAGAGCAGCACGGACAGGGCCGAGCCCATGCCGAGTTGGAACTGCTCGATGGTCTGGCGGTAGGTCAGGAAGCTGATCGACTCGGTCTTCTCGGCGCCCGCGGTCATCACGAAGATGTTGTCGAAGATGCGGTAGGCGTCCAGCGCCCGGAACAGGACGGCGACCATGATCGCGGCCCGCATGTTCGGGAGGATCACCTTGAAGAGCCGCTGCCACCAGGTGGCTCCGTCGACCTTGGCCGCCTCGATCATGTCCTCGCTGACCTGGGCCAGGCCGGCCAGCAGGAGCAGCGACATGAACGGCGTGGTCTTCCAGATCTCGGAGACCATGATCGCGATCACCGCGGACGTCGTGTCGCCGAACCAGTTGAAGTCGTCGCCGACGAACGGCAGCCAGCCGTTGACGAAGCCGTTCTGGAAGGAGAAGGCGAACTGCCAGGCGAAGCCCGAGACCACGGTGATGATGCCGTAGGGGATGAGGATCGACGTCCGAATGACGCCGCGGGCGAAGATCACCCGGTGCATCACCATCGCGAAGGCGAAGCCGATGACCAGCTCGATCGCCACGGTCACGACCATGTAGAGGACCGTGATGCCGGTCGTCTGCCAGAACAGCGGGTCGGTCAGCGCAGTGACGTAGTTGCTCAGCCCGACGAAGTCGCGCTCGTCGGGCGCGGTCAGCGCGTAGTCGAAGGTCGACAGGTAGATGGCCCGCAGCATCGGGAAGGCGGTCACCAGGAGCATCAGCACGATCGCCGGCGCGACCAGCTTCTGGCCGAGCCGGGTCTCCGCGCGAGCCCGGTCGCTGGCCGCTGCCTTCGCGGGCTTGCCCTGCACGGGGGCGGTCACGGTGCTCACAGCAGCGACTTCCCTTCCAGCACGTCCTCGAGATAGGTCGCGGACTCCTTCGGCGTCCTCGCCGGGTCGACCGACTTCGGCGAGTGCCACTGTGCCTGGATCGCGCCCGAGATCATCGCGTAGAACGCGCTCTTCGGCCGGGGTCCGCCCTCGTCGACGCTGGTGCGGAAGAGCTCGATCAGGTCCGCGGGGTAGTCGCCGCTGGCGACGACCTTGTCGTACGCCGCATTGGTCGACGGCATCAGCCCGTTGTCGAGCGCGAGGTCGACCTGGGCCTGTTCGGAGGTGATGCAGCGCGCCGCCTCCATCGCGAAGTCCGGGTGCTTGCTGTAGGCGCCCACGCCGATGTCGATGCCGCCGACCGGCGGCTTCGACGGCTCGCCCTCGACCGTCGCGGGGTAGCGAGCCCAGCCGAGGTCGGCGAACTGCTCCTCGGTCACGTCGCTCCCGACGAGGCCCTCGTAGTTCTTGTAGACGAAGGTCCAGTTGACCATGAACTCGCCGGCCCCGTCGGCGGGGAACATCTGCCCCAGGCTGGTGCCCTCGTTGGACACGCTGAGGTCGGGCTGGGCGGCCGGTGAGTCGGCCAGTGCCTGCACGACCTCCGCGGCCTTGCGGCCCGCATCGGAGTCGATGTCGACCTTCGCATCGCGCCCTGCCTCGGTGTCGGAGACGATGGCGCCACCCGCGCCCTGGACGAGGGCGTTGAGCCACACGACGTAGCCCTCGTACTTGTTCGCCTGGACGCCGACCGTGCCGCCGTTGTCGGCGGCCGCCTTGATGACCTGCTCCCAGGTCACCGGCCCGGTCATGTCGAGACCCGCTGCCTGGGCGAGGGACTTGCGGTACCAGAGCACCTGGGTGTTGGCCCACAGCGGGATCGCGTACACCTTGTCGTCCCAGGTGACCGTCTCCGCGGCGCCCGAGAGATAGTCGCCCTCCCCCTCGGCGCTGGCCATGATCGCGTCGGCAAGCTCGCCGTCGACCTCCTGCAGCCAGCCGGCGTTGGCGAACTCGGCGACGAAGACCGGGTCGAGGTTCATCAGGTCGGTGGAGGAGTCCTCCGCCGCCAGCCGGCGCGCCAGCTGGGTGCGCTGGTCCGTCGCGCCGCTGGGAAGCAGCTGCACCTCGATGTCGTAGTCGCCGGTGCTGCACTCCTCGGCGTACTTCTCGAAGGTGTCGACCCCGTCGGGGTTGACGTACCAGTTGAGCACCGGCTTGTCGGACCCGCCGCATGCCGCCAGGGTCCCGGCCGCGAGGACGGCGACCGCGGCGAGCGCGGTGCGGCGCGGACGGCCTGACCTCCGTCCTGGCTGGCGGATCGTCGATCTCATCGCCCCGATCACCCCTCCGAGAGTGTGGCGTGTGTCACCCAAGTCCTACCCCGACGTCGGACCTTTGTCCACGACTGGCACTGCCCAGGTGCCCGTGACGGGCCGGTTCAGACGTCGTAGGTTGCGGGCATGGCGCTGCATGTGGTCGCCGCTCGCACCGACCCGGCGCTCTTCCGGCTGCCCTGGTCGCGACCGCTGGCGGAGTGGGAGGACTGGTACGTCGTCCCGCTTCCCCTCGGTCTCTCCCGCCACACCGTGCGCGTCGTACAGGTCAACCGGCAGTTCCTGGCGGTCAAGGAGACCGAGGAGGCGATCGCGCTACGGGAGTACGACCTGCTGCGCGAGCTGCAGCGGCTCGACCAGCCGGCCGTCGTACCGCGGGGCGTGGTGACGGGCCGCACCGGCGCCGGCGGCGAGCCGCTGCCGGCGGCGCTGCTGACCGAGCACCTGCACTACTCGCTGTCCTATCGCACGGTCTTCCAGCACGGCCTGCGCGCCGAGCAGGTCCCGGCACTCGTGGACGCGCTGGTGGTGCTCCTGGTCCGGCTGCACCTCGCCGGCTTCTTCTGGGGCGACGTCTCGCTCTCGAACGCACTGTTCCGCCGCAGCGCCGGAGGCTTCGCGGCCTTCCTCGTCGACGCAGAGACGGGCGAGCTGCGCGAGAAGGTCTCCGACGCGATGCGGGAGCAGGACGTCACCGTGGGGGTGGAGAACATCTTCGCCGAGCTGATGGACCTGCAGGCCAGCGGCGACACCGACATCGAGGTCGACGCGTTCGCGATCGTCGACCAGCTCGCCGAGCGCTATCACGCCCTCTGGGACGAGCTGACGGCCGTCGAGGAGTTCGGCAACGACGAGTGGTACCGCGTCGAGCAGCGGATCGCGCGCCTCAACGAGCTCGGCTTCGACGTCGACGAGCTCGACGTGCAGACCGACTCCGACCGGGTCCGGATCCAGCCCAAGGTCGTCGAGGCCGGCCACCACCGGCGCGAGCTGCGCGAGCTCACCGGCCTGGTCGCGGAGGACAGCCAGGCTCGCAAGCTGCTCAACGACCTCGCCGCGTTCACCGCGCACGGTGGGTACGACGACGAGGACCGCGAGGTGGTGGCGCGGCGGTGGCTGGCCACCGTGTACACGCCGATCGTCGACCTCATTCCCCCCGCGCTGCGCCGGGCGATCTCGGCACCGGAGTACTTCCACGAGGTGATGGAGCACCGGTGGGCGCTCTCCGCCGCGGCCGGGCACGAGGTCGACATCTTCGAGTCCGCGCGGGACTACGTCGCGAACGTGCTGCCGCACCGGCCCCCGGACACGCCGTCGGGGATCGGCTGACACGGGCGTCAGGGCCGCCCGCGGCGCTCGAACTCGGCGGCCACGTCGGCGCGGGTGACGGGACCCCCTAGCGCCAGCGCCCACAGCAGCAGGCGCGCCTTCACCGGCGGCAGCCAGCCGGCGCCGACCGCACCGCGCGCGACCAGGTCGATCTCGGACCCGGGATAGCCGTAGATCGCCCGTCCCGTGGGACCGGAGCCCGTGCGGGACGCGAACACCACCGGGACCTCGCGCGCCAGGCGGCCGACCGCCTCCGCGGCCCGGGCGGACACGTGGCCGGCACCGAAGCCCGCCACGACGACGCCATCCACTCCCGCGCTCTGTCCTGCGCCGACGCGGATCGCGTCCAGCACGTAGCCGTCGTCGCCGAGGTAGGTCGCCACGAGAGGGATCCGCGGGTCGCCGACCGCCTGGGCCGAGGGCAGCCGCAGCGGCGACACCCGCGCCGGCGGGACGCCGTACACGACCTCGGCCTCGACGCAGCGGCCGATGGGCCCGAAGACCGGCGACCGGAAGGCACCGGTCGACGCCGAGTCGGTCTTGGCGACCCATCGAGCGTGGTGGATCTCGTCGTCGAAGGCGACGAGGACGCCCCGGTCGCGGGAGGCGGGTGCGGTCGCGCAGCGGACCGCCGTGAGCAGGTTCGCCGGACCGTCGGCGCCGACGGCCTGCGCCGAGCGCATCGCCCCCGTCACCACGAGCGGCTCCGGGCGGTCCCAGAAGAGATCGAGCAGGTACGCCGACTCCTCGAGCGTGTCGGTCCCCTGGGTGACGACGACGCCCTCCGCGCCGGCGTCGACCGCCGCGCGCGCCCAGGCGAGGGTGCGCAGGATGGTCGGCTCGTCGAGCGACGGGCTCGGCAGCTGGGCCAGCGTCTCGGCGCGGACGGTCGCGATCTCGGCGAGACCCGGCACAGCCGCGGCCAGCCGGTCGGCGGTGAGGGTCGGGACGATCTCGCTGCCGTCGTCCGCGCTGGAGGTGGAGGCGATGGTGCCGCCGAGGGCACCGATCGCGACGGTGGGACTGCCGGTCATGGCGTCATCCTCGCGGATGGCCGGCTGTCGGCGCTCGGTGGCAGGCTGGCGCCATGTCGCAGGATTCGATGCCCGGCCGGATGGGCGGCTCCGCCGAGCGACCGGCGCGCTTCTTCGCCGACGAGGCGGAGTTCGACGCCTGGCTCGCCGCCCATCACGCGACCGAGACCGAGCTGTGGATGGGGCTGTACAAGAAGCACGTCCCCGACCGCGGGCTCACCTGGGAGCGGGCGGTGCCCGTCGCGCTGTGCTGGGGCTGGATCGACTCGGTCGCCCAGCGCATCGACGACGACGCCACTCGCCAGCGCTGGACGCCCCGCAAGAGGACCAGCAACTGGAGCAAGGTCAACCTCGACCTCGTCGAGAGGCTGCGTGCCGAGGGCAGGATGCAGCCCGCCGGGCTGGCGATCTGGGAGCAGCGACGCCGCGAGCCGGCGCCGTACACCCACGAGGTCGACGGCCAGCTCGCCCTGCCCGACGCGTACGCCGCCCAGCTCGCCGCCTCCCCCGCCGCCACGGCGTTCTGGAAGGAGGCGACCCCGACCTACCGCAAGATCTGCGTCAACTGGGTCGTCACCGCCAAGCAGGAGGCCACCCGCGACCGGCGGATGGCCCAGCTGGTGGAGGACTCGGCGGCCGGTCGGCTCATCCCGAGCCAGCGCTACGGCGAGATCCCGAAGTGGGTCGAACGGGCCGCCGCCGCGGCGGCCGCGGCGCGCTGACCAGCTCCGCGAGGACGGAGCCCGCCCGCAGCAGCACGAGCATCCGCTGGGCGATGGTGGCCAGCCGGGCGTCGAGAGCCTCCAGCGACCCAGCCGTGTCGCCGAGCTCGCGGAGGGCGGCGATCGCGATCCGCACCTCGGGGACCCGATAGCCGGCGGCGCGCAGGGCCACCACGATCCTGGCCTCGCGGATCGCCGCCAGGGGATAGCGTCGCGCGGTGCCCGCCCGCGTCACGACCCGCTCGGCGGCGACCAGGCCCTCCTGCTCCCAGAACCGCAGGGTCGAGGCCCGGACGCCGAGAGCGTCGGAGAGCTCGGTGATCGTCATGGCGTCGGGGTCGGCCGCCGGCGCGTCGGTGTCGGCCTCGCCGCTGATCGCGAGCAGTGCGGAGCGAGCGGCGAGCGCCTGCGTCCGCTCGCCCACGAGTCCGGTGTGGAGCGAGCCGACCAGCGCCGTCGCCTCCTGCGTCGGGAGCGTCCGCACGTCGCGCATCACCCGGCGGGCGACGACGGGTCCGACAGCCGAGGCGAGGTCGCGATAGGCGACGAGGTCGCGGACGTGCTCGGCCGAGAACCGGCGGTGGCCGCTGGGCGTCCGCGCCGCCGGTGCGATCACGCCGAGCGCTTCCAGGTTGCGCACCTGCTGCGGCGAGTATCCGCTCGCGGCGGCGACGTCCGCAGTCGAACCCTCCACTAGCACTTGAACCTCACACTCGAACCATGGCAACGGACACCAGTATGGAGCAGGTCCTCACGACGATCCGGTCCCTCCCGGGCGTGCTGGAGCTCGCCCCCGCCCCGGGCAGCGAGCTCCCCGAGATCGCCTGGGGCGACCACTTCTTCTACGACGCACCCGACGGCGAGCTGCCCGGAGCCGAGCAGCCGTTCGCCACCATCGTGACCAAGGACTACCCCGACGACGCCGCCAGCCGGCTCGACCCGCCCGGCCGTTGGCGGCTGAACGTCCACGTCGGGAAGAGACGGTTCGTCGAGCTGCTCGGCGAGGAGCCGGGCGCGGCCACCCACGCGCACGTCGACTTCGCCGCCCCCGACACCGTCCTCGCCCACCCCGTCTACCGGGCCCAGGGCTGGGTCGCGATCGTCACCCCCGGTCCGGAGACCCTGGAGACGGCGCTGCGCCTGGTCCGCGAGGCGCACGAGGCTGCCCAGCGGCGGCGGGATCGGCGGACGCGCCTGTGACCCCGCGGGTGGGGGTCCTGCGGGGTGTGGGGCGGGGTGGCTACTCGTCGGGCGGGGGCGCGGTGTGGAGGGGGTGGGTGCCGCGGTGGTCGACGCGGAAGGCATGGCCGTGGGGGCTGGTCCAGACATAGGTGCCCGGGGTCGGGGTGTCGTAGCGCCAGGCCGAGTGGGTCTTGGCGCGGTGATGGCGTCGGCAGAGGGGGACCTCGTTGCACGGGCAGGTCACTCCGCCCTGGGCGTGGGGGGTCGCGTGGTCGATGTCGCAGCGGGTCGCGGGGCGGGTGCAGTGGGGGAAGCGGCAGGTGTGATCCCTGAGGGCGACGGCTCGCTTGTGGCGGTCGGGGACCTCGTAGCTCGTGACCGGGACGTGGTCGGTCAGGTCGATGACCGGCCGGACGGTGATGGTCGTGTCGTGGGTTCGGAGCCATTCCCGGATCTGCTCGCTGCTGATGGGGCCGTTGCCCTGCTCCCACCGACCGACCGGGTTCTCGCCCCGCAACGTCGCGTCGGTGATGTGGACGTTGAGCTCCACCCGACGCCCCGGCACCACGGTCCCGGTTTCGCCGGTGTCGGGGTCGGGGATGAGCAGATCCAGGGCGAGGTCGGCGCGAGCCAGTTCGGCAGCGGCCTTCGACCTACGCACATCCAACGAGGACTCGTCACCCAACCGGCCGAGGACCTCGGCACGCCGCGCGACCGCGAGGTTGAGGTCGTGCCCGTCCGCAGCGTCAAGCAGCCCGGACACGGCGACGAGGCCGTGGTCGTCGACGTTAGGGTCGATGTCGAACCGTCGAGCGTCGGCGGCCTTGGCCCGTTCGGCTTCGGCGGTGGCGGGGTCGAAGCGCAGCACGGCTTCGCTGATCAGCCGGTCGAGCTGGGCCCAGCCGACACCGGTGGCGTCGAACAGCTGACGGTCCACGAACCCGGCCGCCTCAGCATTCAAGGAATGCGTCCGTTCGGCGATCCGCTCCGCGCGCCACGGCGCGAGCCGGCCGGCGACCACCGCGTCGTACACGTGGGGCAGTCGCCAGGCGCACTCGATCACGCGGCCGACGTACGCCCGCCCACCATCCGGGCTGCGGCCGAGCACCGCGACCAACTCCATGAGCCCGAACTCGGACACCAACGGTGCACCCTCGCCGGCGATCGGGACCCCGGTGTCGAGATAGCCCTCCGTGATCGTCGCCGCACCCTCCGGACCGGCAACCACATGGGCACTGGCCCACTCCACGATCCCGACCCACTCCCGGACAACCAGGGCTTCACGGTCCTGGACACCCGCACGCAGCTCGGACAGCACAGCTGCTGTCGAACGAGGCGTGGTCCCGAGATCCATGACTGGATTCTCCCACCGACGTACGACACAACGAACGGGAGAAAACCCGCCTGTGGACAGGCGAAACCCGTCCGGCAGGTGTGGACAACCACTGCAACATGACGTGACGAAAGTGGACCGACACGAGCGCAACCACAGGGGTCAGACGGGCACAATCTCAAACCCGAACGGGGCGTCCAGCCAACCACCGCAACCACAGCGGCGCGCAACCACGTCAATCGAAAAGAGAGACCTGGCACCCAGCAAACCCGGAAGGGACACGACACCAACCCCGCGGGCCAGAACCGACCACTCACCGGGTCAGAACCGACGACTCGACGGGTCAGAACCGACGACTCAACCCCCACCTCAGGGCAGCACGGGGGCAGCGGGGGCAGCGGGGGCAGCGGGTTCGACGTACACCGACGCGCCCAGCTCGATGAACTCCGCGGACTTCTCCGCGAACCGCTCGCGCACGTCCTGGCTGATCCGCATCGAGCAGAACTTGGGTCCGCACATCGAGCAGAAGTGCGCGGTCTTGGCGTTCTCGGCGGGCAGCGTCTCGTCGTGGAAGGCCTCGGCGGTCACGGGGTCGAGCGAGAGCGCGAACTGGTCGCGCCACCGGAACTCGAAGCGCGCCCGGGACAGCGCGTCGTCCCAGTCCCGGGCGCCCGGGTGGCCCTTCGCGAGGTCGGCGGAGTGGGCGGCCAGCTTGTAGGTGATGACGCCGGTCTTCACGTCGTCCCGGTTGGGAAGCCCGAGGTGCTCCTTGGGCGTGACGTAGCAGAGCATCGCGGTGCCGTGCATCGCGATGGTGGCCGCGCCGATCGCGGAGGTGATGTGGTCGTAGCCGGGAGCGATGTCGGTCGCGAGCGGCCCCAGCGTGTAGAAGGGCGCACCGTGGCACCACTCCTGCTGGAGCCGGACGTTCTCCTCGACGAGGTGGAGCGGGACGTGGCCCGGGCCCTCGACCATGACCTGCACGTCGTAGGCCCATGCCCGCTGCGTCAGCTCGGCCAGGGTGCGCAGCTCGGAGAGCTGGGCCTCGTCGTTCGCGTCCGCGGTGGCACCGGGGCGCAGCCCGTCGCCGAGGGAGAACGAGACGTCGTACTGGCGGAAGATCTCGCAGAGCTCGTCGAAGTGGGTGTACAGGAAGTTCTCCTCGTGGTGGGCCAGGCACCAGCCGGCCATGATCGAGCCACCACGGCTGACGATGCCGGTGACCCGGTTCGCGGTCAGCGGCACGTAGCGGAGCAGGACGCCGGCGTGGATGGTCATGTAGTCGACGCCCTGCTCGCACTGCTCGACCACGGTGTCCCGGAAGATCTCCCAGGTGAGCTTGTCCGCCTCGCCGTTGACCTTCTCGAGCGCCTGGTAGATCGGCACGGTGCCGATGGGCACCGGGCTGTTGCGGATGATCCACTCGCGGGTGGTGTGGATGTCCTCGCCGGTAGAGAGGTCCATCACCGTGTCGGCTCCCCACGTGATGGCGTGGGTCAGCTTGTCGACCTCCTCGGCGATCGACGAGGTGACGGCGGAGTTGCCGATGTTGGCATTGACCTTCACCAGGAAGCGCCGGCCGATGATCATGGGCTCGGCCTCCGGATGGTTCACGTTGGCCGGGATGATCGCGCGGCCGGCGGCGACCTCGCTGCGGACCAGCTCGACGTCACAGCCCTCCCGTACGGCGACATAGCGCATCTCCTCGGTCACCCGACCGGCCCGGGCGTAGGCCATCTGGGTGACCGCGCCACCGGTGGCGCGCAGCGGTGCGCGCCGCGCCCCCCGCCACTCCCCGCGCGCCGCGCCGCGGCGCACGGCCGAGCGGCCGTTGTCGAGCAGCTGCGGCTCGCGTCCGTCGTACGCCGCCACGTCGCCGCGGCCCTGGATCCAGGCGGCCCGCAGGGGCGGGAGCCCGACCTCGGGGTCCGAGCCCGGGCCCTCGGTGCAGTACCGGTCGAAGGTCTCGCCGTTGGTGAGCGCGACGCGCGTGAACGGCACGGCGAGCTCGCCGCTCTCGTCGCTCTTGAGGATGCGGGTGTGGGCGGGGTGCACGGTCATGCGGTCTCTCCTTGGGTGGGGGTGGCGTGGACGTGGGCGACCGGGCCTCGGCCGCGGCCGAGGGTCCAGTCGCGGCCGAGGGTCAGCTGGCGGGCGACGTACGCCGCGGCGCGGGCGGCGGCGGTCGGGAGGTCGGCGCCGTGGGCGAGCTGGGCAGCGAGGGCGCTGCTGTGGGTGCAGCCGGTGCCGTGGTCGTTGGTGGTCGCGATGGGGCCTCCGCGGGTGACGATCACGCCGGGACCGTCCGGCCGTCCGAGCGCCTCGAACTCGGACTCGTTGGGCGTCGCCACGGTGGCGACGGGCAGCAGGTGCTCGCGGTAGGCCGCGACCACCTCGGCCGAGGCGAGCGTGGCGCCGGAGGTCGCGACGAGGACGGGGTCGACGACCAGGACCCGGTCGGCGCACCGTCGCGCCACCAGCCGGACGACCTCGGGCGTGGCCAGCATGCCGGTCTTGACGACCACCGGGTCGAGGTCGTCGAGGACCGCGTCGAGCTGCGCGGCCACGACGTCGTACGGCACCGGATGGATGGCGTGCACTCCGGTCGTGTCCTGGGCGGTCACGGCCGTCACGACACATGCGCCGTGCACGCCCAGGGCGGCGAAGGTGGTGAGGTCGGCGGCGATCCCGGCCGCACCGCCCGAGTCGGTGCCGGCGACGGTGACGACGACCGGCGGGTTCATCCGGCCTCCCGCAGGAGGGCGGCGACGACCGCAGCCGGGTCGTCGGCGCGCATCACCGCGCCCATCACGGCGACGCCCCAGGCGCCGGCGGCGCGCGCCCCCGCGGCGTTCTCCGGAGTGATCCCGCCGAGGGCGAAGACCGGCAGTGGGGCGGACGCGAAGGCAGCTGCTGGCAGGGGCGGTCCGTGTCCGGGCTTGCTCGGGGTCGTCGCGTACGGCGACAGGGTGGCCCACCAGGCACCGTCGGCCGCCGCCCGCAGCAGGTCGGCGCGGTCGTGGCAGGAGCGGCCCCACCGCGTCGCGGCCTCCGGCAGCGACGACCGGGCGGGCAGGTGCAGCCCGGCGCATCCGGCGACCGGGCGGTGGGCCGCGACGACCTCGAGCCCGCAGGACCGGGCGTGGTCGGCGACCTCGGCACGCTCGTCGTCGGGCAGGTCGACCTCCCGCAGCAGCACCGTTCGCAGGCCCCCGTCGGCGGCGGCGGCCAGCACGTCGCGCAGGGAGCGCCCGTCGGGGACCTGTGTGCGGTCGGTCAGCACCACGAGGCGGCGGCTCACGAGATCCTCCCCGCGACGGGGCTCGAGGCGCGTGCCTCCGCGCGCCGCGGGACCCGGCCGGCGGACCAGGCCAGGCGGCCCGCCTCGACCGCGAGCCGCAGCGCGGCGGCCATCGCCACCGGGTCGTCGGCCCGGGTGACCGCCGTGGCGGCGAGGACCGCGTCGCACCCGAGCTCCATCGCCAGCGCGGCGTCGCTCGCCGTGCCGACACCGGCGTCGAGGACGACGGGCACGTCGACCGCCGCGCGCACGGCGGCGATCGCGTGCGGGTTGAGGACGCCGAGTCCCGAGCCGATCGGCGAGCCCAGCGGCATCACGGCGGCACAGCCGGCGTCGACGAGGCGGCGGGCGAGGACCGGGTCGTCGGTGGTGTACGGCAGCACGACGAAGCCCCGCCGGACCAGCTGCTCGGCGGCATCGAGGAGCTCCACGACGTCCGGCAGCAGCGAGCGCTCGTCGCCGATCACCTCGAGCTTGACCCAGTCCGTGCCGAGCGCCTCGCGGGCCAGCTCGGCGGTGAGGACGGCCTCCCGCGCCGACAGGCAGCCGGCCGTGTTGGGCAGGAGCCGCACCCCGGCTCCCCGCAGCGCGGCCAGCAGGCCGCCGTCGGCCAGGGACGAGGTCCGCCGCATCGACACAGTGACCAGCGCGGGTCGCGCCGCCTCCAGCACGGGCGCCACCAGCGAGGTCCGCGGCAGGCCGCCGGTCCCGAGGAGGAGCCGCGACGAGAGCGTCTCCCCCGCGACGGTGAGCCCGCCGTCGGCGGCCACGGTCGAGGTGGCGCTCATCCCCCCTGCACCGCCGTCACGACCTCCACGACGTCCCCGTCGGCGAGCCTGTGAGCAGCCCACTCGCCGCGGGGCACCACCTCCGCGTTGACCGCGACCGCGACGCCGTGCGGCCGCGCGTTCCCCAGGCGGGTGCGGAGGAGGTCCGCGACCGTCGCCTCGAGGGCGACGGCCTCTCCGTTGCAGGTGATCGTCATCGCGCTCCTTCGGTACGGGCACCGGCGAACCGGCGCGGATCCACGGCTGCCGTGACGGCGCCGGTCTCGAGGTGGTCGGCGACCAGGCGCGCCGTGAGCGGCGCGAGCAGGACGCCGTGGCGGTAGTGGCCGGCGGCGAGGACCACGCCGTCGACCCCGCTCGGTCCGACGAGCGGCAGGCCGTCGGGCGTGCCCGGACGGTCGCGGGCGGTGCCCTCGACGAGCTCGGCCCGGTCCAGCGCCGGCCACAGCGCCCGGGCCGCCGACAGCAGCCGCAGCACGCCTCCCGCGGTCACGACGGGGGGCCCGTCGTGGGCCTCCGACGTCGCGCCGAGCACGACCCGGTCGTCGCCGCGGGGCACCAGGTAGACGGGCTCGCCGGCCACCCAGCCGCGGACGGTACGACGCGGCGGGTCGTCGGAGCGCAGGCGCAGGATCTCTCCGCGCACGCCGGCCACCAGGCCCGACCAGGGCGCAGGCAGCGAGGCACCCGTGGCGACCACGGTGCACTCGGCGTCCGGGCGGCGCTCGCCGCGGAGGACCACGCGGTCGAGCAGGGCGTCGCACACCGCCCGCGGGTCGACGCTCGCCTCCTCGGGCAGTAGTGCCCCACCGGCGACCCGGGCGAGCGCCGGCTCGGCCGAGCGCACGCCCGCCCGGCCCAGCAGGTCCGCGGGATGGCCGTGGCGCTGCAGCAGCGCGACCTGGCGCTCGACCTGCTGCAGGTCGCCGACGTCGTACCCGACGAGCAGGGTGCCGGTGCGCCGCAGGTCCACGCCGAGCCGTCCGGCCAGATCCGGCCAGAGGTCCATCGAGGCGAGGCCGAGCCGGAGGATCTCCTCCTCGCCGTGCCAGACCTCCGCGGCGGGGCTGAGCATCCCCGCTGCTGCGTACGACGCTCCGGTGGCGGGCCGCGGGTCCACGACCGCCACGTCGTGGCCGCGCCGGCCCAGCTCCTCGGCGACCGTCAGCCCGACGATCCCGGCGCCGAGCACGTCGATCCGCATCGTCTCAGCCGCCGAGCCGGGTCACCAGCTCCTTCGCTGCCCCCACGGGGTCGGGATCTCGCCAGATCGCACCGATCACGGCGACCGCGTCGGCGCCGGCGGCGCGGACCTCGCCGGCGGTGGCGGCCGAGAGGCCGCCGATCGCGACGAGCGGCAGCACGCCGACGGCCTCGGCGACGGCGGCGACGCCGAGGGGTGCGGGCAGGTCGGCCTTGGAGGCGGAGGCGAAGACGGGTCCGAACCCGGCGTAGTCGGCCCCCGCGGCCGCGGCGGCCTCGACCTCGGCGCGGGTGCGGCAGGTCGCGCCGATCATCAGCCCGGCCGCCAACCGGCGCGCGTCGGCGACGGGGAGGTCGTCGGCGCCCAGGTGGACGCCGTCGGCGCCGGCCGCGAGGGCGACGTCGAGGCGGTCGTCGACCAGCACCCGCGCGCCGTGCGGGCGCACCGCGGTGAGCACGGAGCGGGTGAGCGCGACGAGCGCGCGCGTCGTCACGGACTTCGCGCGCACCTGGAAGCCGTCGACACCGGCGTCGGCGAGGGCGGGCAGGAGGGTGAGGTCGTCGCGCTCCGAGACGAGGCAGAACAGCCGTGGGAAAGGGGGCACTGGGGTCATCGGTTCCGTTCCTTCGCCGGCATGATCCGGATCAGGTGTGACGGTCGGAGCGGCTCCAGCTCCCTCTCAGCCCGCTGCCGCGGACTCCCGTGGGTGGTCGTCGGCGACGTTAGCAGCCCGGTGCGAAGAGAGGAACCGCCGGACCGCCAGTGCTGCCGCCCGGCCCGCGCGGTTGCCGCCGATCGTGCTCGCCGACGGCCCGTAGCCGACCAGCTGCACCCGCGGGTCGCGGACGGCGGTCGTGGCGGTCTGCACGTCCGCGCCGCTCTGCAGCAGGGCGATGCCGCCCCGCTCGCTGCGCAGGTGGAGCGGGGCGAGGTGGGTGACGGCGGGCCGGAACCCGGTGGCCCACAAGATCACGTCGGCACGCTCGAAGGACCCGTCCGCCCAACGCACACCGTCGGGCTCGATCCGGTCGAACATCACGCGGCGCCGCTCGTAGACCCCGAGCCGGGCCGCCTCCTGCTCCTGGGGGCGCAGGGCGAGACCGGTGACGCTGACGACGCTGGCCGGCGGCAGGCCCGCCCGGACGCGCTCCTGCACCAGCCCGATCGCGTGCCGGCCGACGTTCTCGTCGAAGTCGTCGCGCCACACCGGCGGGCGCCGGGTCACCCAGACCACGTCGGTGCGCGGCGCGAGCTCGCCGAGGAACTGCACCGCCGAGGCACCGCCCCCGACGACGACGACGCGCTTGCCGTCGAAGTGCTCCGGTCCGGGGTAGTCGGCGGTGTGCAGCTGCTCGCCGCGGAAGGTGTCCGCTCCGGGGTAGGCGGGGACGAAGGGCCGGGTCCAGGTGCCGGTCGCGTTGACGAGGGTGCGGGTGGTCCAGCTGCGCTCCCCTGCGTGCACGACGAGCAGGTCCCCGTCGTCGGTGACCCGGTCCACCCGCACCGGGCGGACGACGGGCAGCCGGTGGTCGGCCTCGTACCGCCCGAACCAGGCCGGCACCGCGACGTTCGCCCGCTCGGACGAGGCTCCGGGGGCAGGTCCGTCGGGCAGGTCGGCGACGCCGTGGACGTCGCGCATGGAGAGCGAGTCCCAGCGGTGCTGCCAGGCGCCGCCGGGGCGCTCGTTGGCGTCGAGCACGACGTGGTCGATGCCGAGACGGCTCAGGTGGAAGGACGCCGAGAGGCCGGCCTGGCCGGCTCCGATCACCACCGCGTCGTACACGTGCACACCGGGGAGAACGGTGATTTCGGCCCCGCTATGCCCCTCGGCGTGACATTGTGAGTGATTCTTCGTTAAATCCTCACAGAACCGTCTCTCTCGGGTCGCTCGCCGTGCCCGGGAGTGGTTTGCTTGGGGGGACAACACAACACTCAACACACGGATGGGAATGGGGTCCCGTGAACGTGCGGAAGTTCGTCTCCTTTGTCGCCTTCGCCCTGATGGGCGCGGGCCTTGTCGCCGTTCCGGCACCTGCCGCCCAGGCTGCTGACCCGGTCTACTGGTCGTACGCCGCCAGCACCGGCGCGACCTACGTCAAGGTCCTCGACGGCGTGGTCCAGTCGGACCTCACGGCGCAGTCGGGTGTCACCGGTGGTGCCAAGTCGAGCACCTCCAAGAACAGCACCGCTGCCGTCAACGTCTTGAACCTCGCCCAGCTGGGCGCCGTCGAGACCCAGACCGACGCCGTCGTGCAGCAGGTCTTCGGCCAGCCGCAGACCACGCTGAAGTCGTGGGCGCGCGTCGCGAACGTGAACCTGCTAGGCGGCCTGATCACCGCCGACGCCCTCGAGACCACGGTGACCACCACCGGTCGCGCCGACGGCAACGGCTCCTACACCGCCAACAGCCGCCTGGCGAACATCAAGATCGCCGGCGTCAAGCTGCCGCTGAACATCCCGAAGAACTACGCCGTCACCATCCCCGGCGTCGCCAGCGTCACGCTCAACTACACGCTGCACGGCAAGTACGACCAGGAGGAGGGCGACCTGATCGGCACCATGGGCTGGGCCGTCGGCGTCACCCTGCTCCAGCCGCTCGGCGGCTACTCGGCGGGCGTCACCCTGCTCGTCAACCCGGTCAACCAGTACCTCTCCGAGGTCGCGCCGTCCTCCGGCGCCTCCTTCGGCGGCACGGCCTACGGCTCGCGGGTCCAGGCGCACGTCGGTGACGACATCACGATCGTCAGCGACCCGACCGCTCGCGTGGGCACCCCGGTCGGCGGCAGCAACGGCCGCACCCTGACCAACTCGACGCTGGGCGTCCGCGTGCCGGGCATCCTCACGACCGGCGCGATCACCTCGACCACCACGTCGAAGAAGGACGCCTTCGGCAACGGGGAGATCACCAACACCAACCGGACGGCGGGCATCAACCTGCTGGGCGGCATCGTGCGGGCGACCGCGGTGAAGGTGACGGCGGCCGGCAAGCTGCAGGACGGCCAGTACACCGGCAACATGAAGATGGAGCTGGTCAACCTCGTCATCGCGGGCAAGACGATCCCGATCGACGTCGCCCCCAACACCATCCTCAACATCGCCGGGCTCGGCCAGGTGGCGCTCAACCTGCAGCAGACCAGCACCGCGGGCGCCTTCCAGAATGCCATCACGGCAGTGCGGATCACCCTGGACACCGCCCAGGCCGGGCTCCCGGTCGGCGCGGTCATCGAGCTGGGTGTGGCCTACACCGCCATCGCCCCGCCCGCCGGCTGATCCCTCACGCACCACCGAGCCAGGGGCCGGGTCGCCACGAGCGGCCCGGCCCCTGGGCCGTTCCGGGAGCGCGCACGGGGCGGGATACCCTGTGTGCTCGTGGCTGAAGCTGAGTTCCGTTACTCCGACCTCCTCCCCACCGGCGCGGACGACACGCCCTACCGGTTGATCACGACGGAGGGCGTGAAGACCGTCGAGGGTCCGGACGGCCGGACCTTCCTCGAGGTCTCCCCCGAGGCGATCCAGCGGCTCACGGCCGAGGCGATGCACGACATCAGCCACTACCTGCGCCCCGCCCACCTCGCGCAGCTGCGCAAGATCATCGACGACCCGGAGGCCTCGGGCAACGACCGCTTCGTCGCGCTCGACCTGCTCAAGAACGTCAACATCTCCGCCGGCGGCGTTCTGCCGATGTGCCAGGACACCGGCACCGCCATCGTGATGGGCAAGAAGTCCGAGGGCGTGCTCACCGGCGCCGACGACGCCGAGTGGATCAGCCGCGGCGTCTACGACGCGTACACGAGGCTGAACCTGCGCTACAGCCAGCTCGCGCCGCTGACGACCTACGAGGAGAAGAACACCGGCTCCAACCTGCCGGCGCAGATCGAGCTCTACTCGACCGCCCAGGGTGAGAAGGGACCGGAGTACAAGTTCCTCTTCATGGCCAAGGGCGGCGGCTCGGCCAACAAGTCGTTCCTGTTCCAGGAGACCAAGGCGATCCTCAACCCGAAGCGGATGCTGGAGTTCCTGGACGAGAAGATCCGCTCCCTGGGCACGGCCGCCTGCCCGCCGTACCACCTGGCGGTCGTGATCGGCGGCACGAGCGCGGAGTACGCCCTCAAGACCGCCAAGTACGCCAGCGCGCACTACCTGGACAACCTGCCCACCGAGGGCTCGATGAGCGCCCACGGCTTCCGCGACCTCGCGCTGGAGGAGGAGGTCTTCAAGCTGACCCAGTCCTTCGGCATCGGCGCCCAGTTCGGCGGCAAGTACTTCTGCCACGACGTGCGAGTGGTGCGTCTGCCCCGCCACGGCGCCTCGTGCCCGGTCGCCATCGCGGTCTCCTGCTCGGCCGACCGCCAGGCGCTCGGCAAGATCACGCGGGAGGGCGTCTTCCTCGAGCAGCTGGAGATGGATCCCGCGCAGTACATGCCCGACGCCGGCGTGGCCGAGGACATCGCGGGCGGCGAGGTCGTCAAGGTGGACCTCAACCGGCCGATGAGCGAGATCCTCGCCCAGCTGTCGTCGTACCCGGTCAAGACGAGGCTCTCCCTCACCGGGCCCCTGGTGGTGGCGCGCGACATCGCGCACGCGAAGATCCAGGAGCGGCTCGACGCCGGCGAGGAGATGCCCGCCTATCTCAAGGACCACCCCGTCTACTACGCCGGTCCGGCCAAGACGCCCGAGGGCATGGCCTCCGGCTCGTTCGGGCCGACGACCGCTGGCCGGATGGACTCCTACGTGAAGTCCTTCCAGGCCGCGGGCGGATCGATGGTGATGCTGGCCAAGGGCAACCGCAGCAAGCAGGTCACCGAGGCGTGCCAGGAGTACGGCGGCTTCTACCTCGGCTCGATCGGCGGCCCCGCTGCGCGCCTGGCGCAGGACTGCATCAAGAGCCAGGAGGTCATCGAGTACCCGGAGCTCGGCATGGAGGCGGTCTGGAGGATCGAGGTCGAGGACTTCCCGGCGTTCATCGTGGTCGACGACAAGGGCAACGACTTCTTCACCGACCCCGGGGGCGCGGTCACCGTGCCGATCACCGGCATCCGGGTCCGCTCCGCGGAGTGACGCCTCTCGGGTCGGCCTGACTGCCGCGGCCCCGGCCGGGTACGGCCCGGTGCATGGCTGTGACCGCATTCCAGGACCTCCCCCTGGCCGACCGCGATCGCGCGTGGGACGGCGACGCCGCCGAGAGGCGCGTGCGTCGCTGGGCCGGCGCGGAGGACGAGCCGAACGAGAGGTACCGCGACGCCCACGTCTGGTACGACGCGGACCAGAAGGACAACTTCACGGCGTACAAGCTCCTCGTGGCCGACGTCGTCGACGACCGCCTGGTCGCCGTGCCCCGAGGCGTGATGGCCGCCGGCAACGTGATGCAGGGTGCCCGCGGCGGGGTCGACCTGCCGGACAAGGACGTCGACCGGGTGAAGAGCCACCTCGCAAAGTACTACCGCAAGATGGGCGACACGCCTCCGTGGGAGGACTGAGCGGGAACCACCTCGAGGCCCGGTCCGTTGGACGGGTTATGCGTTGCCCTGTTGACGAGTCCACGCTGGTGATGAGCGAGCGGAACGGCATCGAGATCGACTACTGCCCCCAGTGCCGGGGGGTGTGGCTCGACCGCGGCGAGCTCGACAAGATCATCGACCGGTCGGTCGGGATGCCCCCACCGGCGGCCGCGCAGCCGCCGCAGCCCCAGCAGCCCACGTACGACGGCTACCGGGCGCCGCAGCAGTACGACGACCGCCGCCGCTACGACGACAAGTACTACAAGAAGCGGAAGCGGGAGTCCTGGCTCAGCGAGCTCTTCGACTGACCCGTCCGCGCCCACCCTCCGGCCGCAGCCCGTGCGTCGCTCTCGGCGCCCGAGTAGCGTCGTACGCGTGACTTCCGACCGCTTCCGCACCGAGCACGACTCCATGGGCGAGGTCCTCGTCCCCGCCGACGCCCTCTGGCGCGCGCAGACCCAGCGCGCGGTGGAGAACTTCCCGATCAGCGGTACGCCGATCGAGCCGGCGCTCGTCCATGCGCTGGGGCACGTGAAGGCCGCCGCCGCGACGGCCAACGGCGCGCTCGGCGTGCTCGCCCCGGAGCTCGCCTCGGCCATCGCGACGGCCGCGCAGGCGGTCGCCGAAGGCCGGCACGACGACCAGTTCCCGATCGACGTCTTCCAGACCGGCTCGGGCACCAGCTCGAACATGAACGCCAACGAGGTGATCGCCTCGCTGTGCGCGCGTGAGGGCGTGACGGTGCACCCCAACGACCACGTCAACGCCAGCCAGTCGAGCAATGACACCTTCCCGACGGCGATCCACGTCGCCGCCGCCGTCGCGGTCGCCGCCGACCTGGTGCCCGGGCTGGAGCGCCTCGCCGCGTCGCTGGAGGCCAAGGCGGAGGAGTTCGCGGACCTGGTGAAGTCGGGCCGCACCCACCTGATGGACGCCACGCCCGTGACGCTCGGCCAGGAGTTCGGCGGCTACGCCGCGACCGTGCGCTACGGCGTCGAGCGGCTCGAGGCGGTCCTCCCCCGGGTGCGCGAGCTGCCGCTGGGCGGCACGGCTGTCGGCACCGGCATCAACACGCCGCCCGGCTTCGCCGCGGCCGCCATCGAGGCGCTCGGCGCGGCGACCGGGCAGCCGTTCACCGAGGCCCGCAACCACTTCGAGGCGCAGGGCACCCGCGACTCGCTGGTCGAGCTGAGCGGCGTACTGCGGACCATCGCGGTCGGGCTGACGAAGATCTGCAACGACCTGCGCTGGATGGGCTCCGGGCCGACCACGGGGCTGGCCGAGATCCATCTGCCCGACCTCCAGCCGGGCTCCTCGATCATGCCGGGCAAGGTGAACCCCGTCCTGCCCGAGGCGACCCTGATGGTCTGCATGCAGGTCATCGGCAACGACGCCGCCGTGACGGCCGCGGGCGCGAGCGGCAGCTTCGAGCTGAACGTCGCCATGCCGGTGCTGGCTCGCAACGTCCTCGAGTCGGTCCGCCTGCTCGCCCGGGCGAGCACCACCCTCGCCGAGCGCTGCGTCGACGGGATCACGGCCGACGCCGAGCGGATGCTGCGCTACGCCGCCTCGTCACCCTCCGTGGTCACGCCGCTCAACAAGCACATCGGCTACGAGGCGGCCGCGAAGGTCGCCAAGCAGGCGTTGGCCAGCGGCAGCACGATCCGGGAGACCGTGCTGGCGCTGGGCTACGTCGACCGCGGCGAGCTGACCCTCGAGGAGCTCGACGCCGCGCTGGACCTGGCCTCGATGACCCGGCCCTGATCCGGGCGGCTCAGGCCCGCCGGCGCCCGGTCAGCGCGGCGGCGAGGATCACGGCGACGGCCGCGACTGCGATCTGCCACACGTGACGCCACCAGTCGATGCCGTTGGTCGCGTTGTCCCAGGTGGCCTCGTGGTTGTCGAAGGGGCCGTTGTTGTTGCCGACGAGCACCCAGTACAGCAGGCTGCCGACGAGCATGCCCACGATGCCGCACAGCACGGTGAGCCAGAAGGGGAACTTGGTCCGGTCGCCCGGTGCCACGGCCTTGCCGATCACACCGATGATGGCGCCGCCCACGATCGTCACGATGATGGTCCACAGCATGGCGGGCTCCTCACGTCACACGGGACACCCGAGTCCCGTCTCTGCCCTCATCATGCACCCGGACGGCGGCCCCGCTCCGCAACCGCCCCCTCGACACCACCCCGGCGTGCCGCGAGGCGTGAGAAGTAGGGGGCTCGGTCAGTACCAGCCGTGGGACTCGGAGTGGCCCCAGGCGCCGCAGGGGCTTCCGTAGCGGTCCTTGATGTAGCCCAGGCCCCAGCGGATCTGCGTGGCGGGGTTGGTCGCCCAGTCGGAGCCGGCGGAGGACATCTTGGAGCCGGGCAGGGCCTGCGGGATGCCGTAGGCGCTCGACGTGGGGTTGTCGGCGTTGACCCGCCAGTTCGACTCGCGGGTCCACAGCGAGTCGAGGCAGCCGAACTGGCTGGAGGAGAAGCCGAACTCGCCCAGCAGGGCGCGGGCGATGTCGCGCGGGTCGGAGTCGGAGAGCTCGCGGCTGTCACTGATCGCGGCCGTGCGGGAGCCGGCGAGGTCGGCGGACTTGGCGGGCACGGCCTCCGGACGCAGGTCGTCGCGAGAAAGCACCGGCTCGCGCCGCTCGGTCGACTCGGTGGGCAGCGTGCTGGCTCCGACGTTGGCGAGGGCATCGAAATCCGCGGCCGCCGCCGGCGGGGACTGCTGGCCCGCCACGCCCGCGGCCACGGAGACGCCCGTGACGGCCACGGCGACGGAGGACAGCACGAGGACGTTGCGCGCGGCCGTGCGCGGCGCCTGTGCGATGTGGGCGTGCTTCGGCGCACCGCGGTGCTTGGGCGCCTGCTTCGCTTTGTTCGACAAGTGCTCGGATTCGGGCTCGACGACAGGGGACGGCCACCGGATGATCGGGCCCGACGTCCCTGTCATCCCCCCGGTGGCCAGCGACCACCCTGCCTGACCGGGAGGGCCCACGCAAACCGAACCGCACATTTCCACCGGCCGGTTCCGGGCCCGTCGCCCCGTGGGTCCCAGGAGTCACACCCGTCCCGCGCCTACGGCCCGCCCCGGGACCGGGCCGTAGGCCGCACGACAGGTGGTCTTCCCCGGCACCCTGCCGCGAAACCTCAGATGACGACGTTCTCCAGCATCTCGGTCACCAGGGCCGCGATCGGCGAGCGCTCCGAGCGGGTGAGCGTGACGTGGGCGAAGAGCGGGTGTCCCTTGAGCTTCTCCACCACCGCGACCACGCCGTCATGACGCCCGACGCGCAGGTTGTCGCGCTGGGCGACGTCGTGGGTGAGCACGACCTTGGAGTTGGCCCCGATCCGGGAGAGCACGGTCAGCAGGACGTTGCGCTCCAGGGACTGGGCCTCGTCGACGATCACGAACGAGTCGTGCAGGGAGCGGCCGCGGATGTGCGTCAGCGGCAGCACCTCCAGCATCCCGCGGGCGAGGATCTCCTCGACGACCTCGCGCGAGGTCAGCGCGCCGAGCGTGTCGAAGACGGCCTGCGCCCAGGGCGACATCTTCTCCGACTCCGAGCCCGGCAGGTAGCCGAGCTCCTGGCCGCCCACGGCGAACAGGGGCCGGAAGACGACGACCTTCTTGTGCTGCTGGCGCTCCATGACCGCCTCCAGGCCGGCACACAGCGCGAGCGCCGACTTGCCGGTGCCCGCGCGGCCGCCGAGCGAGACGATGCCGACCTCGGGGTCGAGGAGGAGGTCGAGGGCGACCCGCTGCTCGGCGCTGCGGCCGTGGATGCCGAAGGCCTCCCGGTCGCCGCGGACGAGGTGGACCTGCTTGTCGGGGCCGACGCGGCCCAGGGCCGTGCCGCGCTCGGAGAGCAGCACGAGGCCGGTGTGGCACGGCAGCTCGCGGGCGGCGGCGAGGTCGAGGGTGCCGTCGTCGTACAGCTCGTCGACGTCGGCGGCGGTCACCTCCATCTCCGCCATCCCGGAGTAGCCGGTGTCGGAGTCGCTGATCGTCTCGCCGCGGTACTCCTCGGCCGTGAGGCCCACCGCCGAGGCCTTGATCCGCATCGGCAGGTCCTTGGAGACCAGGGAGACGTCGTGGCCCTCGTCGGCCAGGTTGCGCGCCACCGCGAGGATGCGCGTGTCGTTGTCGCCGAGGCGGAAGCCGGACGGCAGCGAGGAGGCGTCGGTGTGGTTGAGCTCGACCCGGACGGTGCCGCCCTCGTCGCCCACGGGGACGGGCGTGTCGAGCCGGCCGTGGCTCACCCTCATCTCGTCCAGCATCCGCAGCGCGCTGCGGGCGAAGTAGCCCAGCTCGGGGTGGTGCCGCTTGGCCTCGAGCTCGGTGATCACGACCACCGGCAGCACCACCTCGTGCTCGGCGAACCGGCGCAGGGCGCCCGGGTCGGCCAGCAGGACACTGGTGTCAAGGACGTACGTACGGCGCTGCGCGCTGGTCTGTGCCTTCGTGTTCGCCACGACTCACCTCACCGGACCGCGCGCCCCTAGGGCCACCCGGCCCTATCCCTGGTAGACGGACCGGGTTGCGCGTTCGTGGATCCTCACGTCCGGCCTCCCGATGTGGCCGGCTTCCCCACCTGCCACTGACTCGGAAAGTACGCCGCCCGCGAGACGATCTCGGGCGCCACGCCGGGGCGGCGAGGTTAATGTCCGGTGACGCGCCGGTAGGCCAGGTCGGTGATGGTCCGCTCCTTCGCCAGCCCCTTGCGCTCGAACTTCGTCACCGGCCGCTCCGCCCAGCGCTCGACGACGCCACCCTCGAGAAGCGGCTCCGCGTCGAGCACCTCGACCATCTGCTCGGCGTAGTCGGCCCAGTCGGTCGCCAGCCGCCACAGCGCGCCCGGCGCGAGACGGGAGGCGATGAGCGCGGCGTACTCCTGGTTCACCAGGCGCCGCTTGTGGTGGCGGGTCTTGTGCCACGGGTCGGGGAAGAAGGTCCACAGCTCACTGATCGCGTCGGGCGCCACGAGGTGCTCGAGGGTCCACACCGCGTCGACGCTGCAGAACCGGACGTTGGTGGCGCCGGCCTCGCCCACGCGACCCAGCCCCTCGGCGACGCCCGGGCGCCACACCTCCAGCGCCAGCACGTTGACCTCGGGGCGGCGCGCCGCGAGGGCGGCCGTGGCCTCGCCGACGCCCCCGCCGATCTCCACGACCAGGGGCGCCTCCCGGCCGAACCAGCGGGACCAGGAGAAGTCCGGGGCGTCGAGCGCGTCGTCGGGGATCACCCAGCGCTCGGCGTACCGGTCCCAGGCCGCCTGCTGCTTGGGGCTGAACCGGCTGCCGCGGCGGGCGTAGGTCAGCACCTCGCGCAGCCGCCGCCCGTCCTCGGTGAGCTTGTGGTGAGGACGCGCCGGGGTGACGCCATGGCTCATGCAGAGGCCCCGACGACGATCACGATGACGACGATGTAGGCGACGAAGGCGAGCAGGCCGAGCAGCAACAGGCACGAGCCGACGATGCCGAGCACCCAGCCGATGGTCGCCATCTGGCCGCCGCCGACCGCTCCGTTGGACGCGGCGATCTCCTTGCGGACCCGCCCGCCCATCACCCACGCGAACGGCGCGAGCACCTGGCACAGCGCGAGGCCGAGGATGCCGAGGATCAGCACCATCGTGGCCTGCGGGTGGTCGGGCGGGGGACCGAAGTACTGCCCGCCCTGGCCGTAGACCGGGTAGGGGCGCGGGTCGTAGGGATTGGTCCCGGGCTGCTCGCTCACCCGCCGATTCTCCCACGGGGGCGCGCGCCGGGAGAAAGCACGGGAGCACGCGGCGCCCTTCCGGCGGCAGGGCGGCGCGCTCGGCCCGAAAAGCCAGAGCGCCCCGCTGCCGAGGCAGCGGGGCGCTCTGTCGAAGCAGGTCAGATCACTTGGTGATCTTCGTGACCCGGCCGGCGCCGACGGTGCGGCCACCCTCGCGGATCGCGAACTTCAGACCCTCGTCCATGGCGATCGGCTGGATCAGCTCGACCGACATGTCGGTGTTGTCGCCCGGCATGACCATCTCGGTGCCCTCGGGAAGGGTCACGACGCCGGTCACGTCGGTGGTCCGGAAGTAGAACTGCGGACGGTAGTTGTTGAAGAACGGCGTGTGACGGCCGCCCTCCTCCTTCGAGAGGATGTAGACGCTGGCCTCGAAGTTGGTGTGCGGGGTGGTGGTCCCCGGCTTCACCACGACCATGCCGCGCTCGACGTCCTCGCGCTTAGTGCCGCGCAGGAGCAGACCGACGTTCTCACCGGCCTGGCCCTCGTCGAGCAGCTTGCGGAACATCTCGACGCCGGTGACGGTCGTCTTCTGCGAGCCCTCGCGGATGCCGATGATCTCGACCTCCTCGTTGACCTTGACGATGCCGCGCTCGATACGACCGGTGATGACGGTGCCACGACCGGTGATCGTGAAGACGTCCTCGACGGGCATGAGGAAGGGCTTGTCGACCTCACGCTCGGGCTGCGGGATGTACTCGTCCACGGCGCTCATGAGCTCGAGGACCGACTTGCCCCACTTCTCGTCGCCGTTCAGCGCCGGGAAGGCGGCCACGCGCACGACCGGGACGTCGTCGCCCGGGTACTCGTACTCGGAGAGGAGCTCGCGCACCTCCATCTCGACGAGCTCGATGAGCTCCTCGTCGTCGACCATGTCGCACTTGTTGAGCGCGACGACCAGGGCGGGCACGCCGACCTGGCGCGCGAGCAGCACGTGCTCGCGGGTCTGCGGCATCGGGCCGTCGGTGGCGGCGACCACGAGGATCGCGCCGTCCATCTGGGCCGCACCGGTGATCATGTTCTTGATGTAGTCCGCGTGACCGGGGCAGTCGACGTGCGCGTAGTGGCGCGCCTCGGTCTGGTACTCGATGTGCGCGATCGAGATCGTGATGCCGCGCTGACGCTCCTCGGGAGCCTTGTCGATCTGGTCGAACGGCGAGGCCTCGTTGAGGTCGGGGTACGCGTCGTGCAGGACCTTCGAGATGGCCGCGGTCAGCGTGGTCTTGCCGTGGTCGATGTGACCGATCGTACCGATGTTGACGTGCGGCTTGGTCCGCTCGAACTTCGCCTTAGCCACTGGGGCTCCTCCTGGTGTGTTGTTACCTGACTCGTACTAATGGGGTGGTGCCGAGGGCCTGCGGTACCCCTTGCGGGGTAACCCGGGGGCGAAGCCGCCCCCGGACGATCACTCGCCGCGCGCCTTCTTGATGATCTCGTCGGCGATGTTCGTGGGAACCTCGGCGTACGAGTCGAACTCCATCGAGTACGACGCCTGACCGGAGGTCTTGGACCTCAGGTCGCCAACGTACCCGAACATCTCGGACAGCGGCACGAGGGCGCTGACGACGATGTCGCCGTGACGCTCCTCCTGCGCGCGGATCTGACCGCGACGGCTGTTGATGTCACCGATGACCGTGCCGAGGAAGTCCTCGGGGGTGGTCACCTCGACGGCGAACATGGGCTCGAGCAGGACCGGGCGCGCCTGGCGCGCGGCCTCCTTGAACGCCTGGATGCCGGCGATCTTGAACGCGAGCTCGGACGAGTCGACGTCGTGGTAGGCGCCGTCCTCGAGCGAGACCTTCACGTCGACCATCGGGTAGCCGGCGAGCACGCCGAACTCCATGGCCTCCTGGGCACCGTTGTCGACCGAGGGGATGTACTCGCGCGGGACGCGACCACCGGTGACGTTGTTCGCGAACTCGTAGCCCGCACCGAGGCCGGTCTCGGGGTCGATGTTCGGCTCGATCGAGATGACGACCTTCGCGAACTGACCCGAGCCACCGGTCTGCTTCTTGTGCGTGTAGCTGTGGTTCGAGACGGTGCCGCGGATGGTCTCGCGGTACGCGACCTGCGGCTTGCCCACGGTCGCCTCGACCTTGAACTCGCGCTTCATCCGGTCGACGAGGATCTCCAGGTGGAGCTCGCCCATGCCCGAGATGATGGTCTGGCCGGTCTCCTCGTCGGTCTTGACGACGAAGGTGGGGTCCTCCTCGGCGAGACGCTGGATCGCGACGCCGAGCTTCTCCTGGTCGCTCTTGGTCTTGGGCTCGATGGCGACCGAGATGACCGGGGCCGGGAAGGTCATCGACTCCAGCACGACCGGCTTGGCCGAGTCGGAGAGGGTGTGACCGGTCCGGGTGTCCTTGAGGCCCATGACGGCGACGATCTGGCCGGCGCCGACCGACGCGATCTCCTCACGCTTGTTGGCGTGCATCTGGTAGACCTTGCCGATCCGCTCCTTGCGGCCGTTGCTCGAGTTGAGCACGGTCGCACCGGCCTCGAGCTTGCCCGAGTAGACGCGGACGAAGGTGAGCTTGCCCAGGTGCGGGTCGGCGGCGATCTTGAACGCCAGCGCGGACAGGGGCTCCTCGACCGACGGACGGCGGACGACCTCGTTCTCCTCGGTCTCCTCGGCGCCCGGCTTGTGGCCGACGATGGCGTCGACGTCGAGCGGGGAGGGGAGGTAGTCGACGATCGCGTCGAGCAGGGGCTGGACGCCCTTGTTCTTGAACGCGGTGCCGGTGAGGATCGGGTTGACCTTGTCGGCCAGGGTCGCGCGACGGATGGCGGCCTTGAGGGTCGGCACGTCGAACGTGTCGCCGTCCTCGAGGTAGACCTCCATGATGTCGTCGTCGGCCTCGGCGAGGGTCTCGACGAGCTTCTCGCGGTACTCCGCGGCCTTGTCGGCGAGGTCGGCGGGGATCTCCTCGACGACGTAGTCCTCGCCCTGCTGGGTCTCGCCGCGCCACACCTTGGCGTTCATCTCGACCAGGTCGACGACGCCGATGAAGTCGCCCTCGGCGCCGATCGGGATCTGCAGGATCAGCGGGGTCGAGTTGAGCTTCTGCACGATCGAGTCGACGACGCGGTAGAAGTCCGCGCCGGTGCGGTCGAGCTTGTTGACGAAGCACATCCGCGGGACGGCGTACTTGTTGGCCTGGCGCCACACCGTCTGCGACTGGGGCTCCACGCCGGCGACACCGTCGAAGACCGCGACGGCGCCGTCGAGGACGCGCAGCGAGCGCTCGACCTCGACGGTGAAGTCGACGTGCCCGGGGGTGTCGATGATGTTGATCTGGTGCTTCTTCCACCAGCAGGTCGTCGCGGCCGACGTGATCGTGATGCCGCGCTCCTGCTCCTGCTCCATCCAGTCCATCGTGGCGCCGCCATCGTGGACCTCACCGATCTTGTAGGTGATGCCGGTGTAGAACAGGATGCGCTCGGTGGTGGTGGTCTTGCCGGCGTCGATGTGCGCCATGATGCCGATGTTCCGGACGACGTTCAGGTCCGTCGTGATGTCGACTGCCACGTGAGTCAGCGTTCCTTAGGTAAGGGGATGGAGCTGGAGAGCGACCGGAGCGAGGTCCGGTGAGGTGCGCCGTCGCAACCGGGAGCGGTTGTCCCAGCGCACCTCAGCACGTCACCAGCGGTAGTGAGCGAAGGCCTTGTTGGACTCGGCCATCTTGTGGGTGTCCTCGCGCTTCTTCACCGCGGCACCAAGGCCGTTGGCGGCGTCGAGGATCTCGTTCTGGAGGCGCTCGGCCATGGTCTTCTCGCGACGCTCCTGGGCGTAGCCGACCAGCCAGCGCAGCGACAGCGTGGTGCCGCGGTTGCCCTTGACCTCGACCGGGACCTGGTACGTCGCGCCACCGACGCGGCGGGACTTGACCTCGAGCGCGGGGCGCACGTTGTCGAGCGCGCGCTTGAGGGTGATGACCGGGTCGGTGCCGGTCTTCTCGCGGGTGCCCTCGAGCGCGGCGTAGACGATCCGCTGAGCAACCTGCTTCTTGCCGTCCTGGAGCACCTTCGAGACCAGCTGGCTCACCAGCTGCGAGCCGTAGACCGGGTCGACGTCGATGGGGCGCTTCGGCGCGGGGCCCTTGCGCGGCATGTCAGCTCTTCTCCTTCTTGGCACCGTAGCGGCTGCGCGCCTGCTTACGGTTCTTCACGGCCTGGGTGTCCAGCGCGCCGCGGATGACCTTGTAGCGAACACCGGGCAGGTCCTTCACGCGACCGCCGCGGACGAGCACGATCGAGTGCTCCTGGAGGTTGTGACCCTCACCCGGGATGTAGGCGGTGACCTCGACGCCGCTGGAGAGGCGCACGCGGGCGACCTTCCGGAGGGCGGAGTTCGGCTTCTTGGGGGTGGTGGTGTAGACGCGGGTGCACACACCGCGCCGCTGGGGCGATCCCTTCAGGGCAGGCGTCTTGGTCTTCGACACCTTGTCCTGGCGGCCCTTGCGGACCAACTGCTGAATGGTGGGCACCTGGTGGTTCCCTTTCGGTTTCGTTCTCACGGCCCAGCACGGTGCCGGGCTCGGGGTGAAGCGTTGCTGCGGAGTGCCGGAGCGCTCCCCCGCCGGAGCGCGCCCGCGAGGGGCGGGTGCTGCGAGGGCATGCTCGACGTGCCGGGTAGCCCCAGACACGAAGTTCGAGATTACCGGCCGCCCCGAAGGCGGGTCAAAATGCCGACCCCGCCTCGTGCCGGGGCCGGGAGGACCGCCGGCTCAGGTGAGCCAGCGGGTGACCGGGTCGATGGCGAAGTACACCACGAACAGCCCGGCCACGACCCACAGCAGCGGGTGCAGGTCGCGGGCCCTCCCCCGCACGATCTTGAGGAAGGCGAAGGAGACGAAGCCGGCGCCGATGCCCACCGTGATCGAGTAGGTGAACGGCATCAGCACGATGGTCAGGAACGCCGGGATCGCGATCTCGAGGTCGTCCCAGGCGATGCCGGTGATCTGCTGCATCATCAGGAAGCCGACCAGGACGAGGGCGGGGACGGCCGCCTCGGACGGGATCATCGCGACGAGCGGGGACAGGAAGATCGTCGCCAGGAAGAGCACGCCGGTGACCACCGAGGCCAGGCCGGTGCGGGCTCCCTCGCCGACACCCGAGGCGGACTCGATGTAGGAGGTGTTCGACGAGACGCCGGCCGCCCCGCCCGCGATCGCGGCGACCGAGTCCACCACCAGGATCCGCTCGGCGTTCGGGGGCATGCCCTCCTCGTCGAGCAGGTTGGCCTCGGCCCCGATCGCCGTCATGGTGCCCATGGTGTCGAAGAAGTCGGCCAGCAGGAGGGAGAAGACGAGGAGGAGGACGGTCACCACGCCGGCCTTGTCCCAGGAGCCGAGCAGGTTGAACTCGCCCAGGGTGCCGAAGTCGGGTGCGTGGAAGCCGTCGGGCCACGCGGGGACGGTGAGCGCCCAGCCGCCGGACTTCTCCGCGGCGCTGCCCAGGTCTCCGACCGCCTCGACGACCACGGCGACGACGGTCATTACGACGATCGAGATGAGGATCGCGCCCCGCACCTTGCGCACCCACAGGGCGAGCATGAGCAGCAGCCCGACGACGAAGACCAGGACCGGCCAGCCGTCGAGGTTGCCGTCGGAGCCGAGCTGGACGGGCACGGTCGTCTGCGCCGCGTCGGGGATCCGCTTGACGACACCCGCGTCGACGAAGCCGATGAGGGCGATGAACAGGCCGATGCCGACCGAGATCGCGATCTTGAGCTGGGCCGGCACGGCGCGGAAGACCGCCGTACGGAAGCCGGTGAGGACGAGCACCAGGATGAGCACGCCCTCGATCACGACCAGGCCCATCGCGTCGGCCCAGGTCATCTGGCTGGCCACCGAGAACGCCAGGAACGCGTTGAGGCCGAGGCCGGTCGCCAGCGCGAGCGGGTAGTTGGCCACGACGCCCATCAGGATCGTGAGGACGCCGGCGACCAGCGCGGTGCCCGCGGCGATCGCGGCCAGGTTCGGCTCGCTGCCGCCGCCGAGGAAGTTGCCGTCGATGTCGGTGGCGAAGCCGAGGATGAGCGGGTTGAGCACGACGATGTAGGCCATCGTGAAGAAGGTGACGACGCCGCCGCGCACCTCCTGGCCGAGGCTGGAGCCTCGCTCGGAGATGCGGAAGTAGCGGTCGAGCGGGTTCGCGGGGGCGACGGGTTCGGCCGAGTTCACAGCGGAAGCATGGCAGGCTCCCGCGCCGGAGCGACAGCGGCCTTCTCACTCGCGAGCCGGCGCACCGCCACGGCGAGGCCGACGCCGACCAGCACCAGGGCGCCGCCGACGACGAGGGTCCAGCGGGCGCCGAAGTGCTCCCCGATCCAGCCGATGAACGGCGAGCCGAGCGGGGTGCCGCCCATCACGATCGTCATGTAGATCGCCATGACCCGCCCGCGCAGGGCGGGATCGGACTCGGTCTGCAGGAGTGCGTTGCAGGAGTTGAGGACGGTGATCACCGAGAGGCCGAGCAGTGGGCAGAGCAGGACGAAGGTGAGATAGGTCGGCACCAGGCCGGCGGCGATCTCGACCACGCCGAAGACGACGGCCGCACCCATCAGCAGCCGGACGCGCACGCGGGAGCGTCCCGCGGCGAGCAGGGCGCCGGTCAGGGAGCCGATCGCGAGCACCGAGCCGAGGACGCCGTACTCCTCGGCTCCCTTGCCGAAGACCTCGGTCGCCATCAGGGCCGAGGTGATCTGGAAGTTCATCCCGAAGGTGCCGACGAAGAAGACCAGGACGAGGATCATCAGCATCTTCGGCTGGCCGCGCAGGTAGCGCAGGCCCTCACGGAGCATGCCGGGCGTGCGGGCGCTGGGTCGCGGCGAGTGGAGGGCGGCCCGGTCCATGCGGCGCAGCTGCGCGATCACCGCGGCGTAGGACACGGCGTTGGCGAGGATCACCCAGCCGGTGGCACGCATGCCGCCGCCGCCGAGGCCGATGAGCACGCCCGCGAGGCCCGGGCCGACCAGGCGGGCGGTGTTGAAGGCGGCCGAGTTGAGGCTCACGGCGTTCGCGACGTCGTCGGCGCCGACCATCTCGGAGACGAACGCCTGGCGGGCGGGTCCGTCGAAGGCCGCACCGATGCCGAAGACGAAGGCGATGACATAGACGTGCCAGGTCTCGGCGGCACCGAAGGCGGCGATCAGGCCGAGGGCCAAGGAGGCGAGCGCCATCACCGCCTGGGTGACCTGGAGCAGGACGCGCTTCGGGATGCGGTCGGCCAGCACGCCGGCGTACGGCGAGAGGAGCAGCACCGGCAGGAACTGCAGACCGGTGGTGATGCCGAGGGCGGCGCCGCCGTTGCCGGGGATGGTGAGGACCAGCCAGTCCTGCGCGACCCGCTGCATCCACGTGCCGACGTTCGACACGAGGCTGCCGGCGAAGTACAGGCGGTAGTTGGGGTGGGCCAGGGAACGGAATCGGGGGCTCGTGGGATCTCCTTCGGCTCGCGGGCGGGTGGATGTCTGGGTGCCGTCAGTCGGACTCGGCGAGGCGCTGCAGGATCGGTGCCGCCCGTCGGAGCACGTCGCGCTCCTCGGCGGTGAGCTCCTCGAGCCGCCGCGAGAGCCACCGGTCGCGGCGGGTGAGGTCGGCGGCGACCACGGCCCGGCCCTCGTCGGTGACCCGGACGACGACCTGGCGGCCGTCGCTGGGGTGGGCGCACCGCTCGACCAGGCCGGCCTCGGCGAGGGCGGTCACCGTGCGGGTCATGCTCGGCGGCTGCACCTGCTCACGGGCGGCGAGCGTCCCCACGGAGAGGTCGCCCTGCCGGTGGAGAGCGTGGAGCACCGCCATCGAGGAGACGCTGAGGTCGTTGTCGGGGTGACGCTCCCGCACGAGGCGGCGGCGCAGCCGCATCACGGCGAAGCGCAGCTCGCTCGCCAGTCCCGCGTTGGTGCGCACATGGCTTCCCTGGGTCGGCATATCGTTACCATAAGTCATTACCTCCGCTAACTATTCCCGGCGAGCCGGGGAGCGGCGGTAGCATCGGGACGTGGAGCTGCGCGACGACCAGCCGGACCGGCACGAGTTCGGCAACCGGACCTACCTGATCGCTCCGGTCGAGCCGCTGGACGTCGACGGCGTGCGGACCGTCCAGGTCGGCACCGCGCTGTTCCTCCTCGCCTTCGTCGGCCTGCTGCCGTTCTACGGCCGGCTGGAGGAGGACGGCCGCACCTGGCTGCTGTGGATGTGCCTCACCGGCGTGGGGCTCGGCCTGCTGGGCACGGAGTACTGCAAGCGCCGCCGCCTGGTCCGCGCCGAGCGCGCCGCCGATGAGTGAGCCCGCTCCCCTGCCGCCGACGCGGTGGGCTCTCGGCGGCGCGAAGACCTCAGGGTACGCCGACCGGTTCGCCGAGCTGATCTCGCAGGGCGCGGACGTGGTCGGCGAGGCCCGCCTGGCCGACGCCCTGGTGGAGCGCCACGCCCGCATCCTCGACGCCGGCTCCGGGATGGGGCGGATCGGCGCGTACCTCCAGGCACAGGGCCACCGGGTCGCCGCGGCCGAGCCCGACCCGGAGCTGGTCGCCCGGTCCCGCCGTACCTATCCCGACCTGCCGGTCCTGCCCCTGGAGATCCTCGCGCTGACGCCGGAGGCGCTCGAGGGGGCCGGCGCCCCGACCTCCTTCGACCTGGTCGTCTGCGTCGGCAACGTGCTCACCTTCGTCGCGGAGGGCACCGAGGTCGACGTCCTGCGTCGACTCGGGTCGCTGCTCGCCCCCGGCGGCCGGATCCTGGTCGGCTTCCACCTCCAGCAGGGCCCGTCGACGGCCCGGGTCTACCCGGCGGACGAGTTCGCCGCGGACGTCGCCGCCGCCGGACTCGCCGTCCAGCATCGCTTCGGCGGCTACGACCTGCGCCCGATGGACGACCTGTACTCCGTGGCGATCCTCACCCGCGCGTGAGGCGCGGGCGCCTCAGAAGGTCTCGAGGTCGTCGAGCGAGATCGTGTCGATGACCGGAGGCGCGGGCGGCTGGGGCTGCTGGCGCTTGCTGAGCCGGACCTCGGAGTGGCCTCCGCAGCCGTGCTGGAAGGCGACCACGCGGCCGTCGTCGTTCGCGTCGCCGTTGGCGCACACGCCGAAGAGCTGCGAGAGCGGCCCGCTGAGCCGGACCAGGAACCCGCAGGAGTAGCACTGGTGGGGCGCCGACTTCGCGATGGGGGCATCCGGCCCGGCCTCGCCGTCGTACCAGCGCTCGGCGGCGCTGTCGCGTCCCTCGGGCGAGAGCACCCGGACCCGGCCGAGGCCCAGGTCCTTGGCGACCTGGCGGATCTGCGCCTTCTCGTCGGTGTCGAGCGGGTCGTCACCGAAGGAGTACGTCGGCACCAGCCGGGGGTCGTCGTCGGCGACGGGCAGCAGGTCGCCGGGCGACATGTCGCCCGGCTGCAGGCGCTCGCGATAGGGGACCCACGCCGGCGCCACGATGGCGTCGGGGCCGGGCAGGAGCACGACCTCCACGACCGTGACCTTGCGCTGGCGCGATGCCCGGGTGAGGGTGACCGCCCACTGCCAGCCGACGTAGCCCTTGCGGGTGCAGGCGAAGAGATGCGTGACGACCCGGAGCCCCTCGACCTGGTGGCCGAGGTGCTCGCCGATGTCCGCGGCGTCGACCTCGTCGAGCAGCGCCGAGCGCGCCGCGTCGACGGCGTCGGCGGTGGCGGAGTCGGTCAGCTTGCGCTCCAGGGTGGACACGCGCACAGCATCCCCCATCCGACGCCGGGTCGTCACGTCGGGGCAGGCAAGATAGGAGCGTGACCACCCCAGGCCCCGACCCGAGCCCGCCGGGCCGCCCGACGGGCGCCGAGGCCGGCGAGGGCCCGGAGGTCACCGAGACCGGGTCGATGCGCGCCGTCGGCTCGAGCCTCGGCACCGGCGCCAAGGCGACCGCGCGCGGTCTGAGAGGGTTCGCCTCCGTGACCGGTCGGGCGAGCCGCGCGACGTTCCGCCAGGCGCGCAAGGCCGCCGGCGCGCAGGGCGCCGAGCGCTCGGGTCTCAACCGGCTGATCGAGCTGCACGCATGCAACGCGGCCGGTGACTCCGCGTTCGCGATCGCGCTCGCCGGCACCGTGTTCTTCGCCGGCGCCACGAGCGGCGAGCGCGGTCCAGTGCTTCTCTTCCTGGGTCTGACGATGGTGCCGTTCGGGATCGTCGCGCCGCTGATCGGCCCCTTCCTCGACCGGTTCAGCCACGGGCGCCGCTGGGCGATCGGCGCCACGTTCGCGCTGCGCGCCTTCCTGTGCTGGGTGCTCGCCGGGACGCTGGACGACGGGTCTCCGTGGTTCTACGTCGCGGCGCTGGGGGTGCTCGTGTCGTCGAAGGCGTACGGCGTCGCGAAGGCGGCCGCGGTGCCCCGCCTGCTCCCCCAGGAGATCACCCTGGTGAAGGCCAACGGCCGGGTCGCCCTGGCCGGAGTCGTCGGGGCCTGCGTCTCGGGCCCGCTGGCGGGCGCGGCGTACTGGATCGGCCCGGAGTGGGCGTGCCGCTACGCCTTCGTGGTCTTCACCGTGGGGACGATCGCCGCGATCCTGCTGCCAGCCCGGGTCGACTCCTCGGCAGGCGAGGAGTCGATCGACGCCCCGCGCGCCGCCGCGTCCGGCGTACGACGCAGCCAGGGGCTGCCCCCGCGGGTGGCGTTCGCGCTCCGCGCCAACTGCGGCCCGCGCCTGCTGTCGGGCTTCCTCACGATGTTCATGACCTTCGTGCTGGCGACCGAGCCGCTCGACGGCTGGGAGAGCAAGACGCGCTCGACACTCCTCGTCGGCCTGGTCATCGGAGCGGCCGGGCTCGGCAACACGGTCGGCATCGTGGTCGCGTCCCTCGCCCGCAAGATCAACCCCGCCGTGATGGTGGTCGTCGCCCTGGTCGCGGACATCGTGGCGCTGCTGCTCGCGACCGTGTTCTACAGCCTGCTCCTCCTGGTCGCGCTCGGCCTCACCGTCGGGCTGATGCAGTACCTCGCGAAGGTGTCGCTCGACTCGACGATCCAGAGCGACGTGCCGGTGCGCGCCCACGCGAGCGCCTTCGCGAAGGGCGACACGACGCTGCAGCTCGCCTGGGTCTTCGGCGGCTTCCTCGGCGTCGTCCTGTCCTATCCCGAGGTCAACGGGGTGGGGCTGGTGTTCGCGGCCCTGCTGCTGACGGCGTGGGCGGTGTTCGTGCTGCGGAGCACACCGCGGCGCAATGCGGCGCGACGGGCCGCCGCCGCACCCTGAGCTCAGGCCTCGAGCTCGTCGGCCAGCGCGCGCAGGAGCTTCGCCACGGGCTGGGCGGTACGCCGGTCCGGGTGGCGGCCGTGGCGGTAGGCCTCGCCGACTCCGTCGAGCAGGCGGATCAGGTCCTCGACGATCGGGACCATCTCCTCCGGCTTCTTGCGCTTGGCCTGCTGCTGGTTGCGCGCCACCGACGTCGGCGCGTCGAGGATCCGCACCTGCAGGGCCTGCTCGCCGCGCCGGCCCTGGGCGATGCCGAACTCGACCCGGGTGCCCGCCTTGAGGGTGGTCACGCCGTCGGGCAGGGCGTCGGCGCGGACGTAGACGTCGTCGCCGCCGGGCTGGGAGAGGAAGCCGAAGCCCTTCTCCGCGTCGTACCACTTCACCTTGCCAGTCGGCACGGGTCCGCCCCACCTCTCTCGTCGTCGCATCGCACGCGGGGCGCCCGGTCGGGCGCGCCGCACATCCTAGGGGCTGGCCGGAAGGTGCGGTGCCTGCACCTATTCTCACCAGCGTGGCAACCGAATTGACGCCGCCGGTGCTGCCGGCGCCCTCGCTGCCGATCCGCACCGACCGCCTGGTGCTGCGCACGGTCGTCGCGGGGGACGGCGCGGCGATCGGCGCGTACTGCGCGGACCCGGAGGTGACGCGCTACCTGCCGTTCGGGCCGCTCGACGCCGAGGGTCTGGCCGGGCGGATGGAGCGGCTCACGGCCGGCACGGCGCCGTCGCTGCCCGGGGAGATCCTCGCGCTGGCCGTGGAGCACGACGGCGTCCTGGCCGGCGACCTGATGCTGCGCCTGGCCGAGCGGCACGGGCCGGCGGACCCACCGTCGATCGCCGAGCTGGGCTGGGTCTTCGCCCCCGAGCATGCCGGCCGCGGGTTCGCCACCGAGGCGGCCCGCGCGCTGGTCGACCTCGCCTTCGCCCACTACCCGCTGCACCGGCTGATGGCGCGGCTCGACCCCCGCAACCTCGCTTCGGCGCGGCTGTGCGAGCGGCTGGGGATGCGGCTGGAGGCCCACACCCGGGAGGACTACCCCGACCGCGACGGCTCGTGGAGCGACACCGCGGTCTACGGGCTGCTGCGGAGGGAGTGGGCCGCCGCGTCCTGAGCGGGCACCCGCTCGACCCGCATCGTCCGGTCGCCGAAGCGCACCTCGTCCCCGGCGAGCAGCGTGCTCGGACGGCCGGGCGAGAGCGACCGGGACATCCCCTTGCGAAGGACATAGGAGCCGTTCGTGGACCCGCGGTCCATCACGACCAGGGCCCCGTCGGCCGCGACCTGGAACTGCGCATGGGTCTTCGACAGGGACATGTCCGCCGACCGGAGCGGTACGACGTGGCGCACCGTCTCGCCGGGGCGCGGCTCCGGTCGCCGGCCCACCAGCGCGAGGCCCTCGACCACGAACGCCTCCCCCGTGTCGAAGGCGACCCGCCAGCGCAGGTCCTCGTCGGGCACGGTCGGCGGCACGGTCGACGGCACGGTCGACTGCACGGTCGGCTGCACGGTCACCTGCGCCGGCGGCGCTGGCGGGGCGGGCGGTGCTGGGGGTGCCGGCGCGGGATCCGCCGGCGGCGCGGCGAGGGCCGCGGACCCCGCCACCGGCAGTGCCGCCGTGGCCGGGCGCGCCACCGGCGAGGGCAGCAGCCGCATCGCGGTGAGGTTGACGATCTGCGGGGCCGCCGGGACGGCGGGCGCCGGCTCGACCTCGCGCGGCCGGACGTCGACCACCAGGGCGTCGCCGATCCGGTCGTGCAGCCCGCGCCGCTCGCGCTGCGGGTCCGTCGCCGCCGTCCAGGCGAGCGTGGCCAGCCCGAGGCAAGCGGTCGGTAGGCCGGCGACACCGAGCACGGACGCCCGTGCGAGCGCGGCCGGCACGCCGATCGGGCGTCCCGTGCCCCGGCGTACGACGCGCAGGCCGGTCGCGGCCTTGCCGGGTGTCAGGCCGGTCGTGCCCATCAGCACGGCGAGCACGAGACCCACCAGCACCGCGGTGCCCAGGAAGGTGAGCACCACCAGGGCGCCACCGGCGCCGTCGAGCCGCCAGACCACCGCGGCCACCGCGGCCGCGACACCCCATCCGACCGCCCGGTCGATGACGGCCGCGGCGAAACGACGCTCCGTGTCCGCCGGCCGTCCGCCCGCGGGGGCGTCCGCCGCGGGGTCCGCGGTCGGCGGGGGATCGTGTGACATGCGTGGCGCTCCGAGTAGCGACAGTGCGGGTCAGGAGGACTGCTCAGGGGCGGGTGACCTGGATGGTGATCCCGTCGCCGAGGTTGATGGTCGCGCCCGGGATCAGCGGGACGGCGATGCCGGGCTTGAGGTCCTCGGGGCCGAGGCCCGGCTGGACGAGGACGGTGCCGTTGGTGGAACCCATGTCGGTCACGACCGCCGTGCCGAGGTCGGCGCCCGTGCCGGGGCGGACCTCCACGTGCGTGGACGAGATCTCGTGGAGCCGGCTCGGGACCGTGACGAGCGTCGGCTGCTCGGTCGAGGTGAACCGGCGCGCCTCGGGTGCACGCCCGATCAGGACCGCGCGGTCGACGACGACCGTCTGGCCGTCGGACACCAGCAGCTTCGCGACCGGCTGCGCGGTCCCCGCTGGAGCGGCCGGCACGGGCGGAGCCTCCGGCGACGGCGGCTGTCCGCCTCCGGCGACGGTGAGGCCGTCGTGCTCGACGCCGGGCGCGGGCGGCGCCGTCGGGCCGCCCACCGGCTCCCAGGACCCGATCGGCAGCGGCGGGGCGTCCGCGGGGTCCGGTCCGGGCGCGCCCGGCACCGGCGGCGGAGGCGGAACCCACGCCGGCGGCGCCGGGACCGACGGGGCGGAGACCGACGGGGCGGAGACCGACGGGGCGGGGTCGAGTGGGGGCGCGGACAGGTCGTCGGCGGACGGGGCGCTGTCCCAGGGGGTCACCCAGCCGTCGGGCGCCGGCTGCTCGGGCGCCTCACCCAGGGACTGGTCGAGCGGCTGCTCGAGGGGCTGGCCGAGCGGGTCGTCGACCACGTCCATCACCTCGGTGGCCGGGCCGTCGTCCGGGTACGACGCCGCGGTGACGGCGACCGCGTCGTCGTCGAGCGGGCCGGGCTCGTCGAGCGGGCCGGGCTCGTCGAGCGGGCTGGACTCGTCGAGCGGGCCGGGCTGGACGGGCGTCGGCTCCTCGGCCGCGGGCTCCTCGACGACCGCCTCGGCGGACGGCGCGTCGACCGGCTCGTCGGACGCCTCGTCGGACGGCGCGTCGACGGCCAGGTGGGCGCCCCCGACCACGGGGGGCAGGTCCGCGACGTCGCCGTCGGCCTCGGGCTCGGCCGACCCGGCGGACTCGGCAGACTCGGCAGACTCGGCCGGGGCCGGGGCCGGGGCCGGAGTCACGGCGGGCCGGTCGATCCGGCCCACCCGCACCAGGCCGGTCAGGATCGGCAGGTCGACCTCGCCGGCCTCGGACTCGTCGTCACCGGCGGGCAGGCTGATGCCGAGCGCGGTGACGTCGTCCAGGCTCCGCTCGACCCAGGTGTGGCTCTCCCCACCGTCGACCGTCACCGTCTCGCCGCCCGCGGTCGCCGTGGCGACGACGCCCGTGCCGCGCAGCAGGAAGCGGGTCGGGCCCTCCCCCGTGCTCACCAGCACGAACCCGGGGATCCGGCTGAGGCCGGAGGCGAGGAGAGCGTCGAGGATCTCGTCGAAGCCCGCGCCGCCGTCGACCATGGCCCACAGGCCGACGACCTGGTCCTTCTGCGACGTCGGCAGCACGATGACCGCCTCGGGTCCGAAGACCGCGAACCACGCACCACTGCGATAGGACCAAGCGCTCTGGCTCATGGGAGTGCCCCCAGCTTCTGTTCCAGACTCAGCCGCTGCGCGTGCGAGTCGTACGGGTCTTCGTTCGCCAATCCCACCACATCGACCACGACGGCGGTCGCGTTGTCGTGGCCGCCTGCCGCCACCGCGGCGGCGACGAGAGCGTCGGCGGCGTCACGCGGGTCGTCGTGCTCCGCCAGCAGCGCGGCGATGGTCACGTCGTCCACCATGCCACTGACGCCGTCGGAGCAGAGCAGCAGGCGCTCCGCGGCGGCGAGCGGCAGGAGGTAGTAGTCGGCGGCGCCGCTGACCGGGGTGGGCATGGCCGCTCCCCCGATGGCGCGCGTGACGACGTGGCGGCTCGGGTGCACGGCCGCGGCGTCGGGGCTGAGCCGGCCCGCGTCGACGAGCTCCTGGACGAGGCTGTGGTCGACGCTCACCTGCTCCAACGCACCCTGGTCCATGCGGTAGACCCGGGAGTCTCCGACGTTGGCGAGCAGCCAGTGCGGGCCCTCGCTGGCCTGCACGAGCAGGGCGAGCACCACCGTGGTCCCCGCCGCGAAGGAGTCGTCGGCTCCCGCGGCACGCTGCTCCTCGTCGTACGCGAGGAGCCGCTCCTGGGCCGCCCGCAGCGCCGCGTCGACGGCGGAGGTGCCGTCCGTGAGGTCGTAGTCGCGGTCGGAGAGACGGGCGAGCTCCTCGACCGTCCAGGCGCTGGCGACGTCGCCGCGGTCGTGCCCGCCCATCCCGTCGGCGACCACGAAGACCGGCGGGTCGACCAGGAAGGCGTCCTCGTTGACCGCCCGCACCAGGCCGACGTCCGTCGCGGCGCCGTGCTGCAGCTCGACCCGGTTCATCGATGTCCTAGCGTTGACACCGTGGGAGCGGGACCGAGCGGACACCGGTCGCTGGCCGACCAGCTGCGGTCGTGGCCGGACGAGCGGCTCCAGCGCCTGCTCACCGCACGTCCCGACCTGGCCACCCCTGCCCCTCACGACTTCGGACAACTCGCCTCCCGCGCCGCGGTGAGGAACTCGATCGCACGCGCTCTCGACGGCCTCACCCGAGGCGAGCTCTCGGTGCTTGATGCCCTCGTCGTCGCCGGCCAAACCACGGATGCCGAAGTCGCTGCGATCGTGCGGGCGGACCCGTCGTACGTGACCGCCGCGCTGGCGCGCCTGCGGGACCTGGCGGTGGCCTGGGACTCCCCGGAGGGGCTGCGCGCGCTGAGCGGGGTCGCGGACGCGATGACCGGGGGACCCGACGCGGGCGTGAGCGGCCTGCGGCCCCGCTCGGCCGCGCCGCGCCCGCCGGAGGAGATCGCCGCGGTGCTCGCCGCCCTGCCGCCCGCCGCCCGCGCGCTGCTCGACCACGTGATCGCGGAGGGCGGCACCGCCAAGGCGGGCACCGTCCGGGTCGGCCTGCGCCCCGAGGACGCCGAGACGCCGGCCGAGCTGCTCGTCGCGCACCGCCTGCTGGTGCCCGGTGGCTCGCTCCTGCCCGGCCTGCTCGTCGTTCCCGGCGAGGTCGGGCTGGTCGCGCGCGGCGGGTGCACGACCGGCGAGCGGGTCGACCTCGCACCGGAGGTCGCGGCCGAGGAGCGGGCGTCCCGGCTGGCGGTCGGGGCCGCCCTCGGGGCCGCCACCGACGTCGTACGACGGGTCGGGCTGCTGCTCGACTGGTGGGGTGGCCGGCCGGCGGCCGCCCTGCGGACCACCGGCCTCGGGGTGCGCGAGCTGCGTGCGGCGGCCGCGCACCTCCAGGTGCCGGAGACCGAGGCGGCCCTCCTGGTCGAGCTGGCGCACGAGGCCGGTCTGGCCGCGACCCGGGCGGACGCGGACGGGAACCCGGTCTGGGTGCCGACGACCGCGTACGACACGTGGTCGGAGCGGCCGGTCGCCGAGCGCTGGGCGGTCCTCGCCCGGGCCTGGCTCGCCAGTCCGCGCCTGCCGTCCCTGGTGGGCGAGCGCGGACCGGACCAGAAGCCGTGGAACGCGCTCACGCCCGAGCTGTCGGCGGCCGGCATGCCGGAGGCCAAGGCGATGGCGCTCACACTCCTCGCCGAGCTGCCCGAGGGCCACGGGCTCGCCGCCGGGACCGGCCTGCCGTCGCTCGTCGCCCGGGTCGCGTGGGAGCGTCCCCGCCGGCCGCGCACCCGCGCCGACCTGGTCGCGTGGGCCGTCGCCGAGGCGGCGGTCCTGGGGATCACCGGAGCCGACGTGCTGGCGCCGTACGCCCGACCCCTGCTCGTCGGGGAGGACCCCGCGCCAGTGCTGGCGGCCCTTCTCCCTCCTCCGGTCGACCACGTCCTGGTCCAGGCCGACCTCACGGCCGTCGCGCCCGGGCCGCTCGAGCCCGAGCTCGCCCGTCGGCTCCACCAGGTGGCCGATGTCGAGTCGCACGGGGCGGCGACGGTCTACCGCTTCACCCCGGACTCCGTACGACGGGCGCTCGACGCCGGCTGGACCGCGACCGAGCTGCACGCCTTCGTGCTGGCCGCCTCCCGGACGCCCGTCCCCCAGCCGCTGAGCTACCTGATCGACGACGTGGTGCGCGGCTTCGGTCGGCTGCGCGTGGGACTCGCGTCGTCGTTCGTCCGCTCCGACGACGAGGCCGCCCTCGCGACGCTCGTCAACCACCCGAAGGCGTCCGACCTCGGGCTGCGGCGGATCGCCCCGACCGTCGTCGTGTCGAGCCTGCCGATCGACGTGCTGCTCCCCCGCCTGCGCGAGCTCGGACTCGCTCCGGTGGTCGAGGGGCCCGACGGCGTGGTCCGGGTGGGCGCGCCGGAGGCACTGCGCGCCCGCACCCCCCGCACCCGGGAGTCCGCCGACTCCGCACGGTCGGCCGCCCGCCAGGCCGCCCAGGTGGTCGCGGCCGTCAGCACCCTGCGGGAGGGCGACGAGGCCGCGCGCAACCGGCCCGCGTCCGCCTCGACCGCCGGCGGTGGCGTCCTCTCGGCTCTGCGCGACGCGATCGAGCGGCGCGGCGACGTACTGATCGCGTTCACCGACAACCAGGGGGTCCTCTCCGAGCGCACCGTGCGACCGCTCGTCGTCGAGGGCGGCCAGCTCACCGCACGCGACGCCGACGCCGACGCCGACGACCCCGACGCCGAGCGCCGCTACGCCGTCCATCGGATCAGCAGGGTGCTGCCGGTCTCCTGACGAGGTGTGGGTTGTGGGGGCGCGAGGTGCGCGTTGTGGTGGCGCGACGTGTGAGAAGAGGGGGCGGCGCCGCACCCTCTTCTGACACCTCGTGGCCCCACCACGCACACTTCGCCGGCCAACTAGACTCGTGCGGTGACCGACGGCCCCCTGATCGTGCAGTCCGACAAGTCGCTGCTGCTGGAGGTCGACCACCCGCAGGCCGCGGAGTGCCGCAAGGCGATCGCTCCCTTCGCCGAGCTCGAGCGCTCGCCGGAGCACATCCACACCTACCGGCTGACCCCGCTGGGACTGTGGAACGCGCGCGCCGCCGGCCACGACGCCGAGCAGGTCGTCGACACGCTGCTGACGTGGTCGCGCTACCCGGTCCCCCATGCCCTGCTGGTCGACGTCGCCGAGACGATGGCCCGCTACGGGCGGCTCCGCCTGGAGAAGCACCCCGTCCACGGGCTGGTCCTCGCCTCCAGCGACCGTCCGGTGCTGGAGGAGGTGCTGCGGGCCAAGCGGGTCGCCGGCATGCTCGGCGCCCGGATCGACGACGACACCGTCGCCGTCCACCCCTCCGAGCGGGGCAACCTCAAGCAGGCGCTGCTCAAGCTGGGCTGGCCGGCCGAGGACTACGCCGGGTACGTCGACGGCGAGGCGCACGCGATCGACCTCGCGGAGGACGGGTGGGCGCTGCGCGACTACCAGCGCGACGCGGCCGAGTCGTTCTGGCACGGCGGGTCCGGTGTCGTCGTCCTCCCCTGCGGCGCGGGCAAGACCCTGGTCGGCGCGGCCGCGATGGCGCACGCCAAGGCGACCACGCTGATCCTCGTGACCAACACCGTGAGCGCCCGACAGTGGAAGGACGAGCTGGTCCGGCGTACCTCCCTGACGGAGGACGAGATCGGCGAGTACTCCGGCACCGTCAAGGAGATCCGCCCGGTCACCATCGCGACGTACCAGGTCGTCACGACCAAGCGGAAGGGCGTCTACCCGCACCTCGAGCTCTTCGACGCCCGCGACTGGGGCCTCATCGTGTACGACGAGGTGCACCTGCTGCCCGCCCCGATCTTCCGGATGACCGCCGACCTGCAGGCGCGCCGGCGGATCGGCCTGACGGCCACGCTGGTGCGCGAGGACGGCCGCGAGGGCGACGTGTTCTCGCTGATCGGCCCGAAGCGCTACGACGCCCCGTGGAAGGACATCGAGGCGCAGGGGTGGATCGCGCCGGCCGACTGCATCGAGGTCCGGGTGTCGCTGCCGGACGCGTCGCGGATGACCTACGCGACCGCGGAGCCGGAGGAGCGCTACCGCCTCGCGGCCTGCACGCCGGAGAAGGTCTCGGTCGTGCGGGAGCTCGTGGCGCGTCACGCGGGGCAGCCGACGCTGGTGATCGGTCAGTATCTCGAGCAGCTCGACGAGCTCGCCGCCACCCTGGACGCCCCCGTGATCACCGGCCAGACCCCGGTCAAGGAGCGCCAGCGCCTGTTCGAGGGCTTCCGCTCCGGCGAGATCGGACTGCTGGTCGTTTCGAAGGTCGCGAACTTCTCCATCGACCTGCCGTCGGCCGAGGTGGCGATCCAGGTCTCGGGGTCCTTCGGGTCCCGCCAGGAGGAGGCCCAGCGGCTGGGCCGGCTCCTCCGCCCGGGTGAGCCCGGGCCCGACGGGGAGCGGAAGGTCGCACACTTCTACACGATCGTCGCCCGCGACACCGTGGACGCCGAGTTCGCCCAGAACCGGCAGCGGTTCCTGGCCGAGCAGGGCTACGCGTACCGGATCATCGATGCGGAGGACCTGTCAGCGGACCAGCTGTGAGGGGACGACCGTGACCTCGAACGGGACGGTTGCCGTCCACTCCTCGTCGCCGGCGATGGCCGCAGCGGCCTCGAAGCGACCGTCCTTCAGCTCCCATGCGGTGAGGGCGATCTCGTCGTCCTCGACGTCGACGACCCAGTAGGCGGCGACGCCGCTGCGCTCGTAGATGCGCTTCTTCTGACCCAGGTCGCGACGGCGGGTGCTCGGCGAGAGGATCTCGACCACCAGCGCCGGCGGGCCGTTCATGCCACGGTCGTCGAGGCCCGCCGGGTCGACCACAAGGAGGTCGGGCATCAGGACGTCGTGCTCGCCGAGCACGACGTCGAACGGCGCCTGCGAGACCCGGAGGTGATCGGGACAGGCCGCGTACAGCAGTACGAGCAATTCAGTGCTCACGAACTGGTGGCGCGGACGGGGCGACGGCGACACGACGATCTCACCCTCGATGAGCTCGTAGCGGTTGCCGTCGTCCGGCATCGCGTCGAGGTCCTCGCGCGTCAACATCTCCACCGCGGCCATGCTCACCATCGTGCCTCACCTCCCGAGATGGCTGAAGGTCCATGCCGGCGATCATCCGCGGATTCCGCGGGATCGCCGAGCACGGACCTCCAGCCTGTGGAGAACGTCAGGCCGCGGCCGTCGCGCCCTCCTGCGCCACCACGAGAGCCCGCTCCAGGATCTCGGTGACCGCACCGACCGGCGTGACGGTCAGCGCGTCGAGGATCTCGGCCGGCACGTCGTCGAGGTCGGGCCGGTTGCGCTCGGGGATGAACACCTCGGCCACGCCGGCACGTTGCGCCGCGAGCAGCTTCTGCTTGACGCCGCCGATCGGCAGCACGCGCCCGGACAGCGTGACCTCGCCCGTCATCGCGATGTCCGAGCGCACCGGGCGTCCGGTCAGCAGCGAGACCAGCGCGGTGACCATCGTGACGCCCGCCGACGGCCCGTCCTTGGGTACGGCGCCCGCGGGGAAGTGCACGTGGAGGGACCGCTCGAAGGCCTCGGGTGCGATGCCCAGCTCGGCCGCGTGGGAGCGCACCCAGGAGAGCGCGATCCGCGCCGACTCCTTCATCACGTCGCCCAGCTGCCCCGTCACGGTCAGGCCCGCCTCGCCGTCTGCCACCGAGGTCTCGACGTACAGCACGTCCCCGCCCATCCCGGTCACCGCGAGCCCGGTGGCCACACCCGGGACCGAGGTCCGCTCGGCGACGTCGGGGGTGAACCGGGGCCGCCCGATGAGGCCGACGAGCTCGTCGACGCCGATGTCGACGCGCTCCGCCTCCCCGGACGCCAGGCGCGCGGTGGCCTTGCGGAAGGCCTTGGCGAGCAGTCGCTCGACCTGCCGGACGCCGGCCTCGCGGGTGTAGCTCGCCGCGATCTCGCGCAGCGCGTCGTCGCTGATCGTCACCTCGTCGGCGCTCAGCGCGGCCCGCTCGAGCTGACGCGGGACGAGGAAGTCCCGGGCGATGGCGACCTTGTCCTCCTCGGTGTAGCCGTCGATGGAGACCAGCTCCATGCGGTCGAGCAGCGCGGCGGGGATGGAGCCCACGTCGTTGGCGGTGGCGATGAAGAGGACGTCCGACAGGTCGAGGTCGAGCTCGAGATAGTGGTCCCGGAAGGTGTGGTTCTGCGCGGGGTCCAGGACCTCGAGCAGCGCGGCGGCCGGGTCGCCGCGGTAGTCGCTGCCGACCTTGTCGACCTCGTCGAGGAGCACGACCGGGTTCATCGACCCGGCCTCCTTGATGGCCCGCACGATGCGCCCGGGGAGCGCGCCGACGTACGTCCGACGGTGGCCGCGGATCTCGGCCTCGTCGCGGACGCCGCCCAGGGCGACGCGGACGAACGTCCGCCCCAGCGCCCGCGCGACGGACTCCCCGAGCGAGGTCTTGCCCACGCCTGGAGGGCCGGCCAGCAGGACGACGGCGCCCGAGCCGCGGCCGCCGACGACCTCGAGACCGCGCTCGGCCCGACGCGCGCGGACCGCGAGGTACTCCGTGATCCGGTCCTTGACCTCGTCCAGCCCGTGGTGGTCGGCGTCCAGCACGGCGCGTGCACCCACGACGTCGGTGTCGTCCTCGGTCCGCACCGACCACGGCAGGTCGAGCACCGTGTCGAGCCAGGTCCGGATCCAGCCGGCCTCGGGGTTCTGGTCGCTGGCGCGCTCGAGCTTGTCGACCTCGCGCAGCAGCGCCTCGCGCACGGCGTCGGGGACGTCGGCGGCCTCGACCCGCGAGCGGTAGTCGTCGCCGCCGTCGGCCTCCCCCTCGCCGAGCTCCTTGCGGATGGCGGCGAGCTGCTGGCGCAGCAGGAACTCGCGCTGCGACTTCTCCAGGGACTCGCGCACGTCGGCGTCGATCTTGTCGCTGACCTCCGACTCCGCGACGAAGTCGCGGGTCCACTCCAGGAGCAGGCGCAGCCGGTCGCCGACCGCGGGCGTCTCGAGCAGCTGGCGCTTGCGGTCGTCGGAGAGGTACGGCGCGTAGCCGGCCGTGTCGGCCAAGGCGGCGGGGTCGTCGATCCGGCTCACCTGGTCCGCCACCTGCCAGGCCTCGCGGCGCTGGAGCAGCCCGACCACCAGCTTGCGGTAGTCCTCCGCGAGCGAGCGGACCTCGTCGTCGACGACGCCCCCGTCGGCCGGCTCGACCTCGACCCACAGGGCGGCCCCGGGGCCGGTGACGCCGCTGCCGATCCGGGCCCGGCCGCCCGCCTTGAGGACCGCCGCCGGCTCGCCGCCGGAGAACCGGCCGACCTTCTCGACACGCGCCACGACGCCGTACGACGCGTAGCGGTCCTCGAGCCGCGGAGCGACGAGCACCTGGGCCTGGTCGCCCGACGCGCGGGCGGCCAGCTGAGCGGCGTCGATGGCGGCACGAGAGGGCTCGTCGAGCTCGACCCGGACCACCATCCCGGGAAGCACCACCACGTCGGAGAGGAACAGCACCGGAAGCTGGATGGGTTGCGTCATGCACCTTCCAATGCGTTCCGGGTTTGCGCTGTTCCGCTGTTCGCGGGCGGCGAACGCGGGAACTACGCCCAGGACGGCCGGGGGCCGTCGGCCTCGAGGATCTCCAGCTCCTGCCAGGCCGCGTCCGGACTCCCGGCGAACCAGGAGACCTCGCTCCAGAGCAGCTCGCAGCATCCGCTGCCGCAGCGTGGCTCGTCGCGCCGGACGGGCGTCAGGCTCGAGCGCCCGGGCCAGGCGGCTTCCGCGGAGGGCAGCCCGCTTCAGTCGTCGTTCTCCTCGGCGAACTGCTCGTGGTTGCGGATGACCTCGGCGATGATCACGTTGAGGATCTTCTCGGCGAAGTGCGGGTCGAGGCCGGAGCTCTCCGCCATGGAGCGCAGCCGGGCGATCTGGACCGCCTCGCGGGCGGGGTCCGCGGGCGGCATGCCGGCCCGCGCCTTGAGCCGGCCCACGGTCTCGGTGCACTTGAAGCGCTCCGCCAGCAGGTGCACGAGGGCGGCGTCGAGGTTGTCGATGCTCGACCGGAGTCGGTGGAGCTCGGCCCGGGCGTCGTCTGCACTCACACCCCGAATCCTGCCCTACGGCATCGCCGGGGTGGGGGCGGCGTCCGCGCTGCGAGGCGTGGTGAGGTCACCGACCACGGTGTCGCTCGTACTGGTCCGGCCGAGAGCGCGGCTCCCCTAGTATCCGAGCCACCCGAGTAGTGCTTCGCGAGAGGACGCCCCCATGAGCGACGACCAGGTCATGTTCACCCTCGAGCCGGACGAGCAGCCGACCCACTGGTACAACCTCGTCGCCGACCTCCCGACGCCCCCGCCGCCGCCGCTGCACCCGGCGACGCACGAGCCGGTCGGGCCGGACGACCTCGCTCCGCTCTTCCCCCCGGAGCTGATCGCGCAGGAGGTCTCCGGCGAGCGCTATGTGGAGATCCCCGAGCCGGTCCTCGAGGTCTACCGCCAGTACCGCCCGAGCCCGCTCTACCGGGCGCGGCGCTGGGAGGAGCGGCTCGGCACGAGCGCCCGGATCTACTACAAGTACGAGGGCGTCTCCCCCGCCGGCTCGCACAAGGTCAACACCGCGGTGCCGCAGGTCTACTACAACAAGCTCAACGGCATCACTCGCCTGACCACCGAGACCGGCGCCGGCCAGTGGGGCACCGCGCTGTCGTACGCCAGCGCGCTGTTCGGGGTCGAGTGCGAGGTCTGGCAGGTCGGGGCGTCGTACGACACCAAGCCGCAGCGGCGCACCCTGATCGAGGTGTTCGGAGGCACGGTGCACCGCTCGCCGAGCCGGCTCACCGCGTCCGGAAAGGCGTTCGCCGAGGACCACCCCGGATCCCTGGGCATCGCGATCTCCGAAGCGGTCGAGGTGGCGGCCCAGGACGACGGTGCGAAGTACGCGCTCGGGTCGGTGCTCAACCACGTGCTGCTCCACCAGACGGTGATCGGCGAGGAGGCGCTGCGCCAGCTCGCGAAGGCCGGCGAGCCCGGCGCCGACCTCGTCGTCGGCTGCGCCGGCGGCGGCTCCAACTTCGCCGGGCTGGCCTTCCCGTTCCTGCGCGAGAAGCTGGCGGGTCGCCAGGCCCCGCGGATCCTGGCGGTCGAGCCGAGCTCGTGCCCGACCCTCACCCGCGGCGAGTACCGCTACGACTTCGGCGACACCGCCGGGCTCACGCCGCTGATGAAGATGCACACGCTCGGCCACGACTTCGTGCCCTCGCCCATCCATGCGGGCGGCCTGCGCTACCACGGCATGGCGCCCCTCGTCTCGCACGCGGTCAACGAGGGCCTCATCGACGCGGCCGCGCTGCACCAGAGCGAGTGCTTCGAGGCGGCCGTCGAGTTCGCCCGGACCCAGGGCATCGTGCCGGCTCCCGAGTCGTCGCATGCGCTCGCCCAGGCGCGGCGTGAGGCGCTCGCAGCCAGCGAGACGGGCGCCTCGCCCGTGATCGTGGTCGGCCTGTCCGGGCACGGCCTGCTCGAGCTCGGCGCGTACGCCTCCTTCCTGGGCGGCGAGCTCGAGGACGACCCCCTGTCCGACGAGGAGCTCAGCGCGGCGCTGGCGAACGTCCCCGTCGTCTGAGGGACCTCCGATGACCGTCATCGTCCGTCCCGCGGCGGCGGCCGACGTCGAGGCGATCGTGAACGTCGGCCGGGTCACCTGGCCGGCCGCGTACACCGCCATCGCCGGCGAGGACTACGTCAGCCGGGGCCTCGCCGCATGGTGGGATCCCGCGGACATCGCGCAAGCCGTGAGGGGCGGCCGTGCGCTCGTCGCGGTGGCGGGCGAGCAGGTCGTCGGCGTCGCGACGTACTCCGTCGCCGACGAGGTCCTCGACCTGTGGAAGCTCTACGTGCTGCCGCAGGCACAGGGCACCGGCGCCGGCAGCGCGCTCCTCACGGCTGTCGTCGAGGGGCCCGGAGCGGCCGCGCGGGAGATCCGGCTGGCGCACCTCGACGGCAACGACCGGGCGCGGGCGTTCTAGGAGCGGCACGGCTTCGTCGAGACCCACCGCAGCGCCGACCCGCTCGGCGGCCCGGACAGCGTCTGGATGCGGCGCACCCGCTGAGGAGACCAGGACGAGGCGGCCACGAAGGGGGCACGAAGGGGGCACGAAGGGGGTGCCGGTGACAGCGGTCCCGGGCGTCGGTTTGAATACCGGGATGGAGGACGACCATCCCAAGGTGACCGATCTGCCGTGGCCCCTGTCCGGCGCCGACGCCCTGCGCGACGAGCTGCTGGCGGCCTACGCGGAGCCGAGCCGGGGGCACCACGGCACCCGGCACCTCGCCGAGGTGCTGCAGCGCCTGGACGAGCTGGACGCGGCCGGCGCGTCGTACGACCGGACCCCCGTAGTGCTCGCCGCATGGTTCCACGACGCGGTGTACGACGGTGAGCGCGACGCGGAAGAGCGCTCGGCGACGTGGGCCGAGGACGCGCTGCCCGAGCACGTCGACGCCGCCACCGTCGCCGAGGTGGCCCGGTTGGTGCGGCTGACCGAGCACCACCGGCCCGATCCGGCCGACGCCAACGGCTGCGCGCTCTCCGACGCCGACCTCTCCATCCTGGCCGCACCCCAGGAGCGCTACGACGAGTACGTCGCCGCGGTGCGCGCGGAGTACGCCCATCTGGAGGACGACGTCTTCGCCGCCGGACGCGCCGAGGTCCTGCGCGCGCTCACGGACACCTCCGCACTGTTCCGCACGGCGTACGGGCGCGCGCAGTGGGAGCAGGCCGCCCGCGCCAATGTCGCGCGCGAGCTGGCCGGCCTACCGGAGCCGGTCTAGACCGGCGCGGGCTCATCGGCCGCCTGGACCCAGCTGCCCGCCCACGCCCGGACGTCGGCGACGGCGGCCTTCGCCGCGGCGTTGCGCAGCTCCGGTGTCACGTCGCACGGCTGGACGTGGACGAAGCGCAGGTCGGTGATGCCGACGAAGCCGAAGATCGCTCGGAGGTAGCCCTCCATGTGGTCGAAGGCCGCCATCGGCGGCAGCGAGTAGTCGCCGCCCCGCGACGTCACGCAGACCATCCGCCTGCCGTGGACCAGGCCCTGCGGGCGGCCGTTCTCGTCGTACGCGAAGAGGTAGCCGGGCTGCACGATCGCGTCGATGTAGTACTTCAGGGCGTAGGGGATGCTGAAGTTCCACATCGGCACCGTCAGGACGTACAGGTCGGCAGCGAGGAAGTCCGCGATGGTCTCCTCGATCTCCTGCCACGACGAGCGGGCCGCATCGTCGAGCGGCTGTCCCGTCATCAGCGCGTACTTCGACTTGATGTTGACGCCGGCCACGGCGGGCAGGTCGGCGCTGAAGAGGTCGAGCGTGGTGACCTGGAGGTCGTCGTGATGCTGATGCAGCTCCTCGATCAAGGCACTGGAGACGCGCCCGGTGGTGGACGCGAGGCCACGGGGCGTGGCGATGACGTGCAGGAGGCGAGTGGCCATGGTGTTCCCCCGGTGGGACGACGGCGACGCGTCAGGCGATCAGCGCCGAGAGCCAGACGCCGTCTCGACACGCTACGCCCGGCGAGGCCGGCGCGGAATGACCCGGATTGACCAGCCGAGGCCCTCACGGCCGCCGGTCACCGGCCGTGCGCACAATGGACCCGTGGACGACAGCGTGATCTTCCGAGCCCGGGCGCTGGTGCTGTCCGACCTGCAGGCCCGCGCCCTCGGGACGCCGGACTCCGTGACCCTGCTGGAGGACGCCTGCGCCGAGCGCCGGTGGTGGCTGGGCCAGTGGCCCGAGGGCGCGCCGTTCATCGCCGGCCTGGTCGCCCAGGACGTGCAGGACGCCCTTGCCGACCGGTTCGGCCGCCGAGCGAAGGAGGGCCTGTGGCCGGTGTGCACCCGGTGCGAGGGTGGGCCGGTGCACAGTCTCCACATCGAGCCCGACCTCGGCGGCCCGGACCCGACCTGGGTGTGCGAGGAGTCCGGTGCCGTCGTCGCGCCGCTGGGGGCTCTCGGCGGCTGACCGGCGCGCTGATGACCCGCATGATCACCGCACCCGTACTCAGGTACGGCGCCCCGGCTCCGGCGAGCATGGCCCCATGCGCCTGCGCCCCCTCCCTCTGCTGGTCCCCCTGATCGCCTCCTTCCTGACCCTGACCGGCTGCGGCAACGCCGTGACCGCCCGGGTGGTCGGCGCCGTCGGCGTCGGCACCGACCCGGACGGCACGGTGGTCGCTGTCGTCGCGACGTGCGGCCACGACCTCGACACGGTCACCCTCGTCCGGGGCCGTGAGGGCCTGCCCGACGACGAGCCGAACCCGGTCGTCGCGTCGGGCCCGCTCGCCACGGATGCGGGTGGGCTGACCGTCGTGACCCTGACGGTCGCGTCGGCCGCGTCGCCGCCGGGCCCGCTCCGGCTCGACGACCTGACCGGCTCCACGCGCTACGTCCTGTCCGCGCACTCCTCCCGGGAGGACGTCGAGGCCGAGCAGGTCACGTTCGCCGCAGAGGATCTGAGCGCGCTGCCTGCCGACCGCGTCGTGACGGGCGACGGGCAGATCCGCGCCCGTGACGCACTGCGCGAGGCCTGCACCGCCGCACCCTGACGGAACCGACCGCCCGAGACGGACGGAAGTCCCCGGCAGTCGCATGCGAACACCTGTTCGATTCCGAGGTATCCTCGGTCCATGACGGTGGACTTCCAGACCAGCCTGTTCGAGGCCGTCCCCGCGAGCGAGGTCGTCACCGAGCGCCGCCCCCTGAGCGCCGGCGCCTGGGTGGACGTCGCGCGGGACTGGCTGCCCGACGCCGACGACGTCTTCGCCACCCTGGTCCGCGACGTGCCCTGGCGCGCGGAGCGGCGGGCGATGTACGACCGCGTCGTCGACGTACCGCGCCTCGTCTTCACCTACATGATCGGCGAGGAGCTCCCCCATCCTGCGCTCACCGCGGCCCGCGAGCGGCTCAACGCGCGCTATGCCGAGGAGCTCGGCGAGCCCTTCCGGACCGCGGGCTGCTGCTACTACCGCGACGGCCGCGACAGCGTCGCGTGGCACGGCGACACCATCGGCCGCGGCTCGACCCACGACACCATGGTCGCGATCGTCTCGGTCGGCGACCCGCGCCGGCTGCACCTGCGCCCCCGCGACCCGGACCGGCGCGAGGAGGCGTTCGCGGTCGAGATGGGCCATGGCGACCTGGTGGTGATGGGCGGGTCGTGCCAGCGCACCTGGGAGCACGCCGTCCCCAAGGTCGCCGCCGCCGGGCCGCGGATCTCCGTCCAGTTCCGGCCCCTGAACGTCTTCTAGCCCAGCTCGCCCTCCGAGCGCAGGACGCAGAACTCGTTGCCCTCGGGGTCGGCGAGCACGACCCAGCCGGTGCCGGGACCGTGGATCCCGCGATGGTCCGCGACCTGGGTCGCGCCGTACCGCAGCAGCCGGTCGACCTCCTCGTCCCGGGTGCCGGTGCGCGGCCGGAGGTCGAAGTGGACCCGGTTCTTGGCGGACTTGCGCTCCGGCACCTCGATGAAGAGCACGCGGTGGCCGGACTCGGGGTCGACGATCATGCACTCCTCGTGGCCGGGCTCGTTCGGGTCGTCGGGCAGGTCGGTGTAGCCGAGCACCGGCTTCCACCACTCGGAGAGCTCGAAGGCGTCGGCGCAGTCGACGGTGGTGTGGGAGATGTACGACGTCACGGGCCTACCCTGTCCGGACGCCGCGTCCGGGGCAACCGGGTTCAGCGCGACGCCGTGGCGGTCGGCGACGTGGGGGCGCTCGGGCTGGCCGTCTCGGTCACGGTCACCGTCGCGGTCGGCGACGGCGTACCCGTCGACGTCGGCGTCTCGCTCGGGGCCGCACTCCCGGTCGGGGCCGTGGTCGCGGCGTCGGTGGGCGTCGGCGTCGGAGTGGGGGTCTCCTCCGCGGGGATCTCCCGCTCGTCGCGGTCGGGCCGTTCGTCCGTGCCGTTGCCGCCGTCGCCGAAGACACCGGTGAGCGAGGTCCGGTCGTCGCCGTCGGTGCCGCCGGTGATCGTCGAGACGCTCTTGCCCGCGATCAGCTCGACCGCGCTGATCACCAGGAGGGCGAGGACGAAGATCGCCGCGGCGACCACCGCGATCCGCTTCCACGGCAGCTCGCGCCAGCGGCCCGGGGTCGGGGCACCGACGCTCTCGGAGGGGGGTGCGGCGGTCACCGTGTCACCCTCGCCGTCCTCGGTCGGCTCCGGGGCGAGGTCCTCGCCCGCGGCCTCGAGATGACGGTGCGCGCGGCCCAGCTCGCGCCCAGCCGCCTCCGGGTCGGAGCGGCGGGCGGCGCGCCGTACGCTCTGGTCGGCGAGGTTGACCCGCTGCAGGGCCGCCGCCTGGACCTCGGCCATCCGGCGGCGGCTGGACTCGATGCCCTGCTTGTAGAGCGCCGTGCTCACCGTGGCGATGACACTGCCCAGCGCGGCGCCGATCAGGGTGCCGGCAGCGCCGAGCGTGGAGAGCAGCACCGCGACCGTCACCGCTGCCGCGGCACCCGCGACCGTCGCCGGCCAGTCGATCGGCGGCTTCCGCTCCTCGCGCTCCACCTCAGCCATCGCGTCGGACCACGGACGTCAGTCGGTGCCGTTCGCGGCGATGAAGGACAGGATCTTCTCCGACAGCTCGGGGCGGCACACGACGACGTCGGGGAGGTAGACGTCGGCCTGGTTGTAGACCAGCTCGCTGCCGTCGACGCGGGAGGTGAACAGCCCCGCGGCCCGGGCGACGGCCACTGGGGCGGCCGAGTCCCACTCGTACTGTCCTCCGGCGTGGACGTAGGCGTCGGCCACGTCGCGGACGACGGACATCATCTTCACGCCGGCCGAGCCCATCGGGACCAGCTCGGCGTCCAGCTCGGCCGCGAGGGCCTCCACGAACGCCGGAGGCCGGGTCCGGGAGACGGCGATCCGCGGTCGCTGCGAGGTGCGCGGCGGCACGACGGGCGGCGTGCCGGTGTTGAAGGTCTCGCCGAGCGCGGGCTGGGCGACCGCTCCCGCGACCAGCTCGCCGTCCTGCCACAGCGCCACGTGCACGGCCCAGTCGTCCCGCGGCGGCTCGGAGAACTCCCGGGTGCCGTCGAGCGGGTCGACGATCCAGGCCCGGGTGGCGCGCAGGCGCGCGTCCTTGTCCTCGGCGTTCTCCAGCGCCTCCTCCGACAGCACCGCGTCGTCGGGGCGATAGGTCGCCAGCAGGTCCATCAGCAGCACGTGCGCCGCTCGGTCGCCGGCGTCCTTGAGCGCCTTGCCCTCGAGGCCCTCGGCGCGCACCTCCAGCAGGCGGCGACCGGCCTCCTCGGCCAGCCAGGCAGCGAGGAGATGGTCGTCCGCGACGACCTCGGCAGAGGGGGTTCCGGGCTCGAAGGTCACACCGTCACCCTACTGATCTCCCCGGACCGCACCCCAAACCCGGGTTGAGTCGTCGGTTCTGACCCGTCGACTCGTCGGTTCTGACCCGTCGAGTCCCCACGCCGTACCACTCGGCGGTCGGATCTGACGGCTCAACGGGTCGAAACTGACGAGTCGACGGGTCGGAACCGACGACTCAACGGTTGTGGCGCTGCTGGGTCTTCTCGAGGCCGTCGACGATGAGCGACTCGACGGCGTCGGCGGCGGAGTCGACCTGGAACGGCAGCTCCTTGCGCTCGGTGGTCGAGTAGTTGGAGAGCACGAAGTCGGCGACCTCCTGGCGCCCGGGTGGGCGGCCGATGCCGGCGCGCACCCGGTAGAAGTCACCGGTGCCCAGCGAGGAGCGCATCGACTTGAGGCCGTTGTGGCCGTTGTCGCCGCCGCCCTTCTTGACGCGCAGCGTGCCGAAGTCGATGTCGAGCTCGTCGTGGATCGCGATGATCCGATCGGCGGGGACCTTGTAGAAGGTCGCGAGCGCCTTGACCGGCCCGCCGGACTCGTTCATGTACGAGCGGGACTTGGCCAGCACGACCCGGGGCGCCGCCGCGCCCGGGGCACCGAGCCGCCCCTCGACGACCTCGGCGCGGCCGGACTTGTGGGCGCGGAAGCCGCTGCCCATCCGGCGGGCCAGCTCGTCGACGACGAGGTAGCCGATGTTGTGGCGGTGCCCGGCGTACGCCGGTCCCGGGTTGCCGAGCCCGACGACGAGCCAGAGGTCCGCGCTGCTCGCGTCAGCCACCTGCGTCTCCTCGGCGTCGGGTACGGCGGGGCTCCCCGGCGCGGGGTTCCGCGCCGGGGAGATCAGTCGGCCCAGGAACCACCTGAGCCGTCCGATCACTCGCTGTCGCCACCCTCGGCGGCCTCGTCGGCGGCCTCGGGCTCGTCCTTCTCGATGCCGGCCTCGGCCTCGGCCTGCTCGAGCTCGGCCTCGGCCTGCTCGGCGGTCTGGGCGGCGGTCACGTTGACCACGAGGGTCTCGGCGTCGGTGAGCAGCGTGATGCCGGACGGCAGCTCGATCTGACCCGCCAGGACCTGGGTGCCGGCCTCGGCGCCCTCGATGCTGACCTCGAACTGCTCGGGGATGTGGGTGGCCTCGGCCTCGACCTGCACGGTGGCGTTCTCGGTGACGACGAGGGTCTCGGCGGCGGCGTCGCCGACGATGTGGACCGGGACGTCGACGGTGACCTTCTCGCCGCGCTTCACCGCGACGAAGTCGACGTGCTCGAGGACGCGGCGGACCGGGTCGACCTGGACCTGCTTGGTGAGGGCCAGCTGCGAGGTGCCGTCGAACTCGAGCTCGAGGACGGCGTTCGCGCCGCCGTGCTTGATCGCCATCATCGTGTCGTGACCCGGGAGGGTCAGGTGGATGGGCTCGTTGCCGTGGCCGTAGACGACGGCGGGGATCTTGTGCTCGCGACGGATACGGCGGGCGGCGCCCTTGCCGAACTCGGTGCGGACCTCGGCCTGGATCTTCTCGCTGCTCATGGGGGCTCTCCTGATCGTCAGTGGTGGTGGGCGGCTGCACCCGGAGACCAGAAGCGCCGCGCTTCCCTCACCCGGTGACCGGCAGGGCGCGCGGCGTCGTATGACGAGCCGGCCCAGTCGATCACGGAGTCACAGAAGCGGGAGCTCCCTCGCCGAGGCAACCGGAGAAGATTACCCAAGGCCGGGAGCCTGGGCGAAATCGCGGATCGCGGCGAGCCGCGCCCCGCTCAGCGCCACGGATCGGTGATCTCGCGCAGGTCGGCCAGGGCCTCCTTGAGCGCCGCCATGCGGTCCGCGCCGAGGTGGCGGGTCCAGGCACGCTCGATCGCGCGCTCCTCCCGGCGCGCCACCCGCTGCACCTCGCGGCCGCGCGGCGCGATCACGATGAGGCGGGCGCGGGCGTCGGCCGGGTCCGGCACGCGCTCGACGTACGCCGCGCGCTCGAGCTGGTCGACCAGGACGCTCGCGCTCTGCTTGGTGATGCGGGCCTGCTCGGCCAGCTCGGTGACCCGGATCCCGTCCTCGCTCAGCCGCGCGGCGACCCGGGCCATCGCCGGGGTGATGTCGTCGAAGCCGGCGGCCACGACGGCCTCGGAGATCCGCTGCTCGGCGTACCGAGCGCCGATGAACATGAGCAGAGCGGGATGTGGCTCGGGCTGCTTGGCCACGACTCTCCTTCTGGGACGTCTTGACGAATGTAGTCAGGCAGGCTGACTATTGAAGTCAGTCTAACTGACCAAAGGGGTGTGCGATGGACAAGCGGGACCTGTGGCGGCACATCCACGCGGAGCGCGCCGCGCTCGCTGCACTGCTGGCCGACCTGGACGAGGAGGAGTGGCGACGCGACACCCTGTGCCCGGGATGGACGGTGCACGACGTGGCGGCGCACGTCATCTCCACGCCCCAGGTCGGCTGGGGCCAGCTGCCCGGCATGATGGCGCGCAACCTCGGTCGCGGCTACAACGCGATGATCTTCCGCGAGGTCAAGCGGCTCGGCGCACGGGAGACGCGCGAGAGCATCCTGGGCGACTTCGAGAGGTACGCGACCAGCACCCGCCACGTGCCGACGACCACGTCCGTGGAGCCCCTGATCGATGCCCTGCTGCACCACCAGGACATCGCGCGCCCACTCGGCCGGCGGCACGCGATGGCGCCGGACGCCGCCGCCGTCGCTGCCGACCGCGTGCGCCGGCTCGCGCCGCTCATGGGGACCTCGCGCCTCCTGCGCAGCGTGCGCCTGGTCGCGACGGACATCGACTGGCAGCGCGGCAAGGGCCCGAGCGTGACCGGGCCGATGCAGGAGCTGCTCATGCTGGCCTCGGGACGCGCGCCGGACCCGGACCTGGTGAGTGGCGAGGGCCTGGCCGCCGTACCGTCGCGGGGGTGAGGCCGTCCGGAAGGGGTGACGGACCGGCGGATACCGTTTTATACTTCGCCAAAGTATAAATCCGTATCACGTCGCGGAGGCGCGCATGCCGAGCAATCCGTACACACCCGGTCAGGTGCCGCGGATCCTTGCCGGGCGCGCCGTCGAGATGCGGCGGATCGAGGGGCTGCTGGCCCGGGTCGCGACGTACGGCGAGCTCGGCGGGCCGCTCCTCGTCTTCCATGCGCCCCGCGGGATCGGCAAGACCTCGCTGCTGCGCGCCGGGCAGCGGCGTGCCGTGGAGTCCGGGTTCGTCACGGCCTGGGTCGCCTGCTCCCGGCAGCAGCCCGTACTCGCCGAGATCGCGCACAGCATCGCGCGGGCGCTCGAGCGGGCCGACGCGCTGCCGGCCGGCGCCGCCGGCAGCCGCTGGCGCGGCCAGCTCGAGCGACTGACCGTCGAGGTGGGGCTTCCAGGCGCGAAGGTCCAGGCGGAGATGGCGCGCCGGGAGACCGCCGCTCCCCCACATGCCGCGATCGGCGTACTCGAGGCGCTGCTGCACGAGGCCGCGACAGCGGTGCGCCAGCACGGCGGGGCCGGGCTGCTGCTCCTGCTCGACGAGCTGCACACGGCCTCGGCCGACGAGATGGCGGTCCTGCTCAACACCCTGCAGAACCTCGACGGCGAGCGCACCGAGAACCCGCTCGCCACCGTCGGCGCCGGCCTGCCCGTCACCCCGGAGGCGCTGACCCGGGCGGCCACCTTCGGGGAGCGGAGCAGCTTCGTGTCGCTCGACGTCCTGTCCGACGTCGACGCGCGCGCCGCCCTCCTCGGCCCCGCCGAGGCGGAGGGTGTCCACTGGTCCGAGGCGGCCCTCGACGCCGTCGTCGCGGAGTCGCGGGGCTATCCCTATCTGCTGCAGCTGCTGGGCAGCACCACCTGGGACGCCGCGTCGCCGGACGCCGGGTCCCGGCTCACCCTCACCGCCGTACGGCGCGGTCTCCCGGTCGCGCGCGACCAGCTCACCGCCATGCACCGCGCCCGGTGGGGCGCGGCGACCCGGCTCGAGCAGCGCTTCCTCGCCGCGATGGCCGCCGCGGGCGACGGCAACGTCACCCGGGCCGCCATCGCAGCCGGCATGGGCGTCGACTCACGCGCCATCAGCGTCCCCCGCGAGCGGCTGATCGAGAAGGGCGTCATCGAGCCCGTCGGCCACGGCCTGGTCCGCTTCACCCTCCCCGGGTTCGGGGCCTATGTGCGCTCACGCGACGACGCGTGAGCGCCGGCGAAGGGGTGCGGTTTGGTCCCAAACCGCATGTGTGAGGGCCCGAATGCCGTGGATTGGTCCCAAACCGCAGACAAACGACACACAGCCGTCAGGTCGTGAACACCGTTAGCTAGGCATGCCCGTCGAACATCGACGTGACCGAGCCGTCCTCGAAGACCTCGCGGATGGCGCGGGCGACGAGGGGGGCGATGGAGAGCGTGGTGAGCTTGTCGAACTGCTTCTCCGGCGGCACCGGGAGGGTGTTGGTGATGACGACCTCGGTCGCGGAGCAGTTCTTGAGCCGGTCCACGGCGGGCTCGGAGAGGATCGCGTGGGTGGCGGCGATGATCACGCCGGCGGCGCCCTCGGCCATGAGCGCGTCGGCGGCCTTCACGATGGTGCCGCCGGTGTCGATCATGTCGTCGGTCAGGACGCACATGCGGCCCTTGACGTCGCCGACCACGCGGTTCGCGACGACCTCGTTCGCGACGTCGGTGCGGCGGGTCTTGTGGATGAAGGCCAGGGGGGCGCCGTCGAGGCGGGCGGACCAGCGCTCGGCGACCTTGATCCGGCCGGCGTCCGGGGAGACCACGGCGAGCTGCTGGTCGCCGTACTTCTGCTTGATGTGGTCGGTGAGGACCGGCAGCGCCATCAGGTGGTCGACGGGGCCGTCGAAGAAGCCCTGGAGCTGGTCGGCGTGCAGGTCGACGGTGATGATGCGGTCGGCGCCGGCGGACTTGAACATGTCGGCCATCAGGCGCGCGGAGATCGGCTCGCGACCGCGGTGCTTCTTGTCCTGGCGGCTGTAGCCCCAGAAGGGCATGACCACGGTGATCCGCTTGGCGGAGGCGCGCTTCAGCGCGTCGACCATGATCAGGTGCTCCATGATCCACTCGTTGATGGGAGTGGTGTGGCTCTGGATGACGAACGCGTCGCAGCCGCGGACCGACTCCTCGTAGCGGACGTAGATCTCGCCGTTGGCGAACTCGTAGGCCGACGTCGGGACGAGCTCCTGGTCGAGGATCTGGGCGACCTCGTCGGCCAGCTCCGGGTGTGCCCTTCCGGAGAAGACCATCAGGTTCTTCTCGGTCGTCCGCTTCAGACCGCTCACGCGCGTGGCTCCCCAGGTCGACGAAGGTGGTACCTAGGATTCTGCCCGCTCCGCCGGGTCGTCCCCAAGTCCGGGTCCGTTTTCGGACTGTTCACCCGTGGCGCCGGCCACAGCGGCCTCGGCGGCGGCCGCCTGGGCGGTGCCCGCGCGGCGCGAGGCGACCCAGCCCTCGAGGTTGCGCTGGGGCGCGGTGCTCACCGCGAGCGCGCCTGCGGGCACGTTGCGGCGTACGACGGTCCCGCCGCCGGTGGAGGCTCCGTCGCCGATGCTGACCGGCGCGACGAAGGTGTTGTTCGAGCCGGTCCGGGCGTGCCGGCCGACGACCGTGCGGTGCTTGGCGACGCCGTCGTAGTTGGCGAAGATCGTGCCGGCGCCGATGTTGGTGCCCTCCCCGATCTCGGCGTCGCCGACATAGGACAGGTGGGGCACCTTGGCGCCCTCGCCGATCCGGGCGTTCTTGGTCTCGACGAAGGTGCCGATCTTGCCGTCGGCGCCGAGCTCGGTGCCGGGCCGCAGGTAGGCGAAGGGCCCGACCGAGGCTCCGGCGCCGATGACGGCGAGCTGCCCGTGGGTCCGTACGACGCGCGCGCCGGCGCCGATCTCGCAGTCCTCGAGCGTGGTGTCGGGCCCGACCACCGCGTCCTCGGCGACCACGGTCGCGCCGAGCAGCTGGGTGCCCGGCAGGAGCGTGACGTCCGGCGCCAGCACCACCTCCGCATCCACCCACGTCGTCGCTGGGTCCATCACCGTGACGCCCTCGCGCATCCACCGCTCGACGATGCGACGGTTCAGCTCACGGCCGAGCTCGGCGAGCTGGACCCGGTCGTTCGCCCCCTCCGTCTGCAGGGCGTCGTCGACCGGGTGCGCGGCGACCACGAGCCCGGCGGAGCGGGCAATGCCCACGGCGTCGGTGAGGTAGTACTCCGCCTTGGCGTTGTCGTTGCCGATGCGCCCGACGGCGTCGGCGAGGAACGCCGCGTCGAAGGCGAGGATCCCCGAGTTGATCTCGGTGATCGCCCGCTCCTCCTCGGAGGCGTCCTTCTCCTCGACGATGGCGCGCACCGTGCCGTCGTCGTCGCGCACGATCCGGCCGTATCCGAAGGGGTTCGCCACGATGCCGCTGAGAATGCTGACCGCCGCCCGCGCGGCGCGGTGCGCCTCGGTGAACGCGCGCAGGGTCGCCCCCTCGAGGAGGGGGGTGTCGCCGTACGCGACGAGGACCGTGCCCTCCCGGGGGGCGTCGTCGAGCGCCTCCAGGGCGACGCGGACGGCGTGACCGGTGCCGAGCTGCTCCTCCTGCACGGCGAGGACGGCGTCGGGGCGCAGCTCGCTGACGTGTGGGCCGACGAGCTCGCGCTGGTGTCCCACGACCGTGACGACCCGGGCGGGCTCGAGGGCTCCGACCGCAGCCAGGACGTGGCCGATCATGGACCGCCCGCCGATGCGGTGCAGGACCTTCGGGGTCTTGGACTTCATGCGGGTGCCGCCACCGGCGGCGAGGACGATCACGGTCAGCTCGCTCACGCCCGCCACCCTAGATCGTCGGCGCCATCGCTCCACCGACGCCGGGCTCAGCGCCCGTCCAGCCAGGCCAGGACCGCCAGGACCCGCCGGTTGTCGTCGGACGCCTGCGGCAGGTCGAGCTTGGTGAAGATGCTGCTGATGTGCTTGCCGACCGCCTTCTCGGTGACGACCAGGCGCGCGGCGATCGCCGCATTGGACCGTCCCTCGGCCATCAGCGTCAGCACCTCGCGCTCGCGGTCGGTGAGGCGGTCGAGCGGCCGGCTTCGCGCGCTCACCAGAGCGGCGACGACCTCCGGGTCGAGCACGGTGCCCCCGCCGGCGACCTGACGGACGGCGGCCAGGAAGCCGTCGACGTCGGCGACCCGGTCCTTGAGCAGGTACCCGATCGCGCCCTCCCCGCTGGCCAGAAGGTCGCGGGCGTAGAGGGGCTCGACCCACTGGCTGAGGACGAGCACGGGGAACGCCGGCCGGGCCGCCCGGGCGGCGGTGGCGGCCTCGAGGCCCTCCGTGGTGTGCGTGGGCGGCAGCCGTACGTCGACGACCGCGATGTCGAGGTCGTCGCGGCCGAGCGCCCGGGCGAGGGAGGGCGCGTTGTCGACGGCCTCGACGACCTCGATCCCTCCCGACTCGAGGATCCGGGTCAGGCCCACACGCAGCAGCGCCTGGTCCTCGGCGAGCACGGCCCGGAGCGGCCGAGCGGCGTCCGGGCTCGCTGCGTTCATCGGGGCAGGCACGGCACCTCCATCCGGACCGTGGTCGGGCCGCCCGCCGGGCTCTGGACCGTCACCGTGCCGTCGAAGGCGCCGAGCCGTCGCACGACGCCGACCAGCCCCGACCCGCCGGGGTCCGCGCCGCCCCGGCCGTCGTCCCCGACGACGAGGCGCAGCCGCTGACCGTCGTACTGGCCGCGGACCCAGGCACGTCCCGCGTCGGCGTGCTTGACGGTGTTGGCGAGGCACTCGGCCACCGCGAAGTAGGCGGCCGACTCGACCGGGGCCGGGAGGCGGGGCACGTCGACCGCGACCGCGACCGGGACGGGCAGGGCGAGGGCCAGCGCCTCGACCGCGCCGGCCAGGCCGAGGTCGGCGAGCACCGGCGGATGGATGCCGCGGACCACGGCGCGCAGGTCGTCGAGGGCGTCCATCGTCGTCTCCCGCGCCTCCCGCAGCAGTGCCGCCGCGGCCTCCGGGTCGGTCTGCAGCAGCTTCTCGGCCAGGCCGACGCTCATCCCGACCGACGCGATCCGGGCCTGGGCGCCGTCGTGCAGGTCCCGCTCGATGCGCCGCACCTCCGCGGCGGAGTGGTCGAGTGTCTCGGCCCGCGACTCCTCTACCTGCTCGACCCGCTCGGCGAGGGCCGCCACCCGGTCGTGGCCGAGGATGGCCCGCTCGGTCCGGGCCCGGGCCCGGACCAGCGGCTCGGTCGTCACCCACCAGGTCAGCAGGAGCGGACCGCTGAGGACCACCAGCAGCACCCACGCCCAGTCGCCCGCCGTGAAGGCCAGGACCAGCCAGGTGACCGGAGTGGTGAGCAGGGCGACCGGGAGCATCGACAGCACGAAGCCGCCCGTCGCCGCGAAGCACAGGAACCCGAAGTCGCGCCAGCGGGCCGGGTCGCGGACCCAGTGCGCCGGGCGCACCAGGACCGCACCCCGGGGAGCGGCGTAGCCGGCGTCGATCGACTCGCCGAGCAGTCGTCCGCTGAGGGTCCGGTGCAGCCGGGTCAGCGCCGCCGTGGCGGGGACGACGCCGAGCGCGAGCGCGAAGCCCACCCCGACGAGGCCCAGCGGGATGCACAGCAGGGTGAGGATCGCCAGCGCGAGCCCGGGCACGAAGGACACCGCGTAGCCGGCCGAGACCAGGCTGAGACGCAGTCGCTCCCGCAGCCCCGCCTCGTCGACCGGCGTCGGGGGCAGGCGTCGGATCGGGGCCAGCACGTCCATCGCGCCCCAGTCTGTCATCGCCGCGCCTCGGCCGTGGCGCTCCGCACGGCACCGCGCGCGGAGGCGAGGGTCAGCACGACCACGCCGGCGACGACCGCCGGGAGCAGCCACAGCCCGCCGTCGGGTACGACGCCCTCGTCGCGGGCGACGGCGAACGGGACCACGGTCGTCATCGCGGCGAGGACCCCGAGGACGACGCCGACCGCGGCCACCACACCCGCCTCCGCCACCACCGAGCCGCGCACCTGGCGCGGCGTGGCGCCCAGCAGCCACAGCCGGCGCAGCTCCTCCCGACGGTGGGCGAGCGTGGCGACGAAGGCGTTGACCACCATGATCGCCGCGAACAGCGAGACCATGCCCACGACCACGTTGTTGAGCAGGGTGATCGTGTCGCTGTCCGGGGTGCCCGCCGGCAGCGAGCGCCGGTCGATGTCGACGAGCATCAGCGTGCCGGCGGCGGCCGCGGTGAGCACGATGACGGGCGCCAGCACCCCGGAGAGCAGGTGGGCCCGCCGCGCCGTGTTGTACGACGCCAGGTGGGCCGTCGCCGACCGGCCGGCCAGCAGCCGGGCGGGTCCGGCGCCCCAGCGCAGCAGGACGGGGGCGAGGACGGCGAGGCCGACCCCGACCAGGATCGAGCTCGACCCGCTGGTGGACATCGCCGCGTAGGGGTCGTCGTCGTGTGCGGTCACCGTGACGGTGATGACGGCCATGGCAAGGCCGTAGCCGACCAGCAGCAGGGCGATGGTGACCCGCCACCAGCGCATCCGGCCGTGCTCCGCGCCGCTGTCGCGTGCCACCATTCCCGCCGGCCCCCGGGTCGCGCGCCGCGCGGCAACGGCGGCGGCCAGCGCGGAGACCGCGAGCACGAGCAGCGCCGCGGCGCCCACGGACGCGGGCCCGGCGTCGTAGTCCGTGCGCTGGGAGACCAGCCCGCCGGACCGGATGAGCCCGAAGAGCAGGCGCCCGGCGAGCGAGGCGCCCAGCGCCCCGAGCAGCGCCGCGGTCACCGCGATCACAGCGGTCTCGCGGGCGATGAGGCGGCGGGCCTGGCGCGGCGTGGCGCCGATGGTGCGCAGCAGCCCGATCTCGCCGGCTCGCTGGCCGGTGGTGATGCCGACCGTTGACGCCACGGAGAAGAGCACGATCATCGCACCCCACCCGCCGACGACGGCGCCGAGGATGACCAGGGTGCCGTCGTCGGGCGCCGGAGCGCCTCCGGCCGACTCGGCGAGGGTGGCGAACGAGCCGATGAGCAGGGTGCCGAGCAGGACCGCGAGGAAGGTCGCCAGCGCCGTGCGCGGCCGCTGGCGCAGGCTGCGCAGGGCGAGCCCGCCCATGGCGCTCATGCGGACACCAGCTCGTCGAGGTGGGCCAGCTGACCCGCGACCGCGTCGGCCGTGGGCCGGGCCATCCGCCCCGCGACCCGGCCGTCGACGAGGAACACCACCTCGTCGGCGTACGACGCCGCAACGGGGTCGTGCGTCACCATCACCACCGTCTGCCCGAGATCGACAGCGCTGTCGCGCAGCACGCCGAGGACCTGGCGGGCGGTCGCGGAGTCCAGGGCGCCGGTCGGCTCGTCTGCGAGAAGCACGTCCGGAGACGTCAGCAACGCGCGCGCGATCGCGACCCGCTGCTGCTGGCCTCCCGAGAGGCTCCCCGGCAGGTGGTGCGCCCGGTCGGCGAGGCCCACCCGCTCGAGGAGATGGCGCACCCGCTGCCGGTCGGGCCGGTGCCCGGCGAGGCGGCTCGGCAGGGCGACGTTCTGGGCAGCGGAGAGATAGGGCAGCAGGTGGAAGCCCTGGAACACGAAGCCGATCCGCTCACGCCGCAGGCGGGTGCGGCGGTCCTCGTCCCAGTCGGTCACGTCCGTGCCGCCCACCAGGACCCGCCCGCTGGTGGGCCGGTCGAGTCCCGCGGCGCAGGCGAGGAAGGTGGACTTGCCGGACCCGGACGGGCCCATCACGGCCGTGAAGCTGCCCCGGGCGAAGGCGAGGTCGATGCCGGCGAGTGCGGTGACGGTGTTGTCGCCGCTGCCGTAGGTGCGGGTGAGGTCGGAGACCTCGAGCGCGAAGGCGGACATGGCTGCTCCTGGGTCGGTCCCGGGGCGTCCCGGGGCGCGGTAGCTGACGTCGACGACGCTAGGAGCGACGGAGGCCGCGCTCGATGGGCCTGGACTGCCAGTGCCGGGTGGGGTTTTCCCCACCCCAGGCGCCCGGTCAGGACCGCGCGCGGCCGTCGATTCTTTCCACAGTTCCGCGAAAGCGGGTGCATCTGCGGCCGATGAGGCGTATCACGAGAGATGTGAAGAAACGACCCGAAGGGAGCACGACGATGTGTGACCACTCACCCCGGTGCCCGGACGCCGGTGCCGCCGACTGCTGCACGGCCCACGTGACCGCCGACCACAGCGAGCAGGGCTGGTGCCGGCTCTGCAACGGCGTGATCCTGTTCGACGACGGCGCCTACCTCACGCCTGAGGGACGCGTGCGGGCGCTGCGGCGGTCCGCCTGACCCAGGGTCCGGCGCGATCGCTATCGGCGCCGCTCGCCGATGCGGTCCTGGCGGATCGTGATCCCCAGACTCTCGCGATCGATCGTGTCCGGCGTGATCCCCGCTGCGCGCAGGCTGTGCTTCTGGATCTTGCTGGTCGGCGTCTTCGGGAGCTCGTCGAGCACCCGGAAGTAGCGCGGAACCATGAAGTGCGCCATCCGCGGTCGGATGAACTCGACCAGCTCTGCGACGTCGATCGACCTGCCGGGTGCGGGCGCGAGCACCGCAAGGACCTCGTCCTCGCCGTCCGGGCTCGGCGTGGCCACGATGGCGACCTCGGACACGCTCGGGTGCGCGACGATCTCGTTCTCGACCTCGAACGACGAGATGTTCTCACCCCGCCGGCGGATCGTGTCGCCCATCCGGTCGACGAAGAAGTACTCGCCGCCGACCCGCCGGAAGGCGTCGCCGGTGTGGAACCAGCCGTTGCGCCAGGCCGCGGCCGTCGCCTCCGGCCGACCGAGATACTCGGTCGCGATCGTCCACGGCGCGTCGCCGCGCACCACCAGCTCCCCGACCGTCCCGTCCGGCACCTCGACGTCGTGCTCGTCGACGATCCGGACCTCCATCCCCGGGCGGGCCCGGCCCGAGGTGCCGTCCGCGGACGGATTGGGGCCGGAGATGATCGGGATCGACAGCTCCGTCATGTTGTACATCGCCACGACCTCGACGCCGAACCGCTGCGCGAAGGTCGCGGCGTCCGACAGCGGGATCATGAACACCCGTCGCAGGGAGTGCTCACGGTCGACGGCCGACGACGCCTGCTTGCTCAGGTAGGTCGCCATCACGCCGAGCAGCGTCACGTGCGTCGGCTCGGTGGCGCGGACGAGCTCCCAGAAGTCCCCGGTCCGGAATCCCGATGTCAGCACGATGCTGCCGCCCAGCACCACCGCTGCGTTGACCCCGATCGTCCCGCCGGCATGGAACAAGGGGAGCGTCACGAGATAGCGGTCGTCGGCGCCGAAGTCGCCAGCGAAGGCCGCCTCCGCACAGGCGGAGAGCTGCGCGTACGAGCACACGACGCCCTTCGACGGCCCCGTCGTGCCCGAGGTCAGGACGACGGCGTACGGGTCCCACGGCATGACCTCCGGCCACGCGGCGGGCACCGGCGCGGCCGCACCGTCCAGAACCGCCGCGTCGTGCATCCGCAGCCCTTCGACCGCGCCTGGTCCGCCCACCACGACGACGTCGGTCAGTCGGGCATGGTCGACCGCCGCCAGGCGCTCGACCAGCTCGGCATGCACCACCGCCACGGACGCGTCCGACAGAGCCAGGGAGTGCTCCAGCAGACCGCCGCGGTAGGCGGTGTTGAGCGGCACGAGCACGGCCCCGAGCAGGTTGACGCCGAACCAGACGCGCAGCGCGTCCGACCCCGTAGGCAGCCACGAGACGACCCGGTCGCCCTGGGCGACGCCGAGGCCGCGCAGGGCCAGGGCGACGCTCTCCGCCTCGCGCAGCGCCTCGGCGTAGGTCCACTCCCGGCCGTCCTCGAACACGACGAGGGTGCGGTCGGGGTGCTCGGCCGCGCGGGTCCGCAGTGCCTGCGGCAGCACGGCCACACCGCTGGTCAGCCAACTCGAGCTCATGGGATCTCCCGTCTTCGTTGTCGATCATGCAGGTCGTGTGGGCGGCGCGCACGGCGCGCGCTCACCGGCGGCGGGGGTCCAGGAGGCGCTGGACCTCCTCCCCCACGATGTTGAGGGCGAAGACGGTCATCGCGATGGCGGCGCCCGGGACGAAGATGCTCATCGGCGCTCGTTCGAGGAAGCCATAGGAGCGCGCCAGGATCGTGCCCCAGGACGCCGTGGGCGGCTGGACGCCGAGCTGCAGGAAGCTCAGGCTCGCCTCGGCGATCAGGGCGAAGCCCATGAGGACGGCGAGCTGGGCGACGATCGGCTGGACGACATTCGGGACCACGTGCGGCAGGATCATCCGGCGCACGCCGCGGGCGCCGAACGAGGACGCCGCCTCGATGTAGGTCTGGCCGGCCACGGCCATCGTCTGGGCCCGGGTCAGCCGCACGACCACGGGGGTGAGCACGACACCGACGGCGATCATGGCCGTGGTGATGTCGGGCCCCAGCATCGCGGTGATGCCGATGGCGAGGACGAGGGCGGGGAAGGCCATCACCGTGTCGAGCAGCCGCATCAGGATCGCGTCGGGCCAGCCGCCGGCGTACCCGACGAGAATGCCGAGGGGGAAGCCGACGGCGATCGCGATGCCGACCGCTAGCAGGGCGGCGAGTATCGAGACCCGGGTGCCGTGCAACAGCCGGCTGAGCACGTCGCGGCCGAGGTCGTCGGTGCCCAGGGGGTGCTCTGCACTGGGGCCGAGGAGAACCGAGCTGAGGTCCTGATGGTTCGGCGCGTGGGGGGCCAGCACGTCGGCAAGGACCACGACCACCGCGACCAGGACGAGGATGCCGTAGCTGAGCCAGACCACCGCCGAGGTGCGAGGCGCGGTGCGCGCGGGCCTGCTGAGAGTCGTCGACATCAGGAGATCCTCGGGTCCAGGAGGCGGTAGGAGATGTCGACGACCAGGTTGGTGGCCAGCACGATGACCGCGGCCAGCAGCACCACCGCCTGGATGACGACGTAGTCGCGCTGGTTCGTCGCCTCCACGACAAGCGAGCCGATGCCCGACAGACCGAAGACCGCCTCGACCACCACGGCGCCACCGACGAGATGTGACACCTGGATCCCCAGGATCGTCGCCAGCGGCAGGCTGGAGTTCTTCAGCGCGTGGCGCCACACGACGGACCGCCGGGGCAGGCCCGAGGCCCGCAGGGTCCGCACATAGTCGGAGCCCAGGCTCTCGATCATCGCCGAGCGCACCTGGCGGCAGATCTCGGCCGAGCCGACCATGCCCAGCGCGATCGACGGGAGGACCAGCGCGCGGAGCGCGTTCGCAGGATCGTCGGCGACGTCGACGCCGCCCGGCCCGGGCAGCCAGCCCAGGTGCAGCGCGAAGACGGCGATCAGCATCATGCCCAGCCAGAAGTTCGGGATCGCGATACCCGCGGTGGCCGCCGTGGTGAACAGCCGGTCGGCCCAGCTGCCCGGCCGCTGTGCGGCGGCGACGCCGCTGGGGACGCCGATCACGATCGCGACCAGTAGCGCGAAGAGAGTCAGCAGCAGGGTGACCGGGAGTCGGTCGAGCACGATCTCGGACACCGGCTGCCCGGTGCGGTACGACGTCCCGAGGTCGCCGGTGGCCACGCCACCGACCCAGTCGAGGTAGCGGGCGAGTACCGGCCGGTCGAGTCCGAGGTCGGCACGGATGGCGGCGAGCTTCTCGTCGGTGGCGTACTCGCCGGCCAGCGCCACCGCCTGGTCGCCGGGGATCAGCTGCTGCAGCAGGAAGGCGACCAGCGTGGCCAGCAGCAGGGTGGGCACGGTCCAGACGAGTCGGGAGCCGACCGCGGACGCGATCCTCACCGGTTCCCTCCCGTCGTGGCGTCCACCGGACGTGGCTCGTAGAGCTCCGCACCACGCAGGCAGGCCGATGCGCCGCCGTCCTCGAGAGGGAGGAGCGCGGGCGTCTCCGTCGCGCAGGCGGGGGCGGCGTGCAGGCAGCGCGGATGGAAGCGACACCCGGGTGGCGGCGCCAGCGGGCTAGGCACGTCACCGCGCAGGATGATGCGCCTGCTGACACCCGCCGCGTGCACGTCCGGGCGCGCGGAGAGCAAGGCCTCGGTGTAGGGGTGGCGCGGGGCGTCCAGGAGTACGTCGGCGGCGGCGGTCTCCACGAGCCGGCCGAGGTACATCACGGCCACCCGGTCGGCGATGTGGCCGACGACGCCGAGATCGTGGCTGATGAACACGACGGTGAGGTCGTACTCGTCCTTCAGGTCGCCGAGCAGGTTGAGGATCTCCGCCTGCAGTGCCACGTCCAGAGCGGCGACGGACTCGTCGCAGACCAGCATCCGCGGCCGGGTCACCAGCGCCCGAGCGATGTTGACCCGCTGCTTCTGGCCGCCACTGAGCTGGTGGGGATAGCGGGCGTGCAGGTGGGCGGGCAGCCCGACGTCGGCGAGGGCGGCACGGACCAGGTCGTCGCGCTCGGCGCGGGTGCCGCGGCCCAGGACGTCGAGCGGCTCGCGGACACTCTGATGCACACGCCGGCGCGGGTCGAGCGCGCTGTGCGGGTCCTGGAACACCATCTGCACCTCGGCGGTGAAGTCGCGGCGGCGCTGCCGCGCCATCCGGGCGACGTCCTCTCCCTGCCAGGAGACCGAGCCGCCGGCCGCCGGCACCAGACCCAGCATGGCGCGCGCCAGCGTCGACTTGCCCGACCCGCTCTCGCCGATCAGGCCGAGGGTCTGGCCGGCGACGACGTCCAGGCTGACCCCGTCGACGGCGGAGACGCTGCGCCGACGTCCGACGGGGAAGCGCACCGAGACGTCGTCGAGCCGCATCAGCACGTTCATGCCCTGCTCCCGGCCAGCCGCAGCTCGTCGGCGCGGACGCACCGGACCTTTCGGCCGCCCGCCACCGGGCGCAGCTCGGGAGTCCCGGCGCAGACGGGTCCGGCGTGCGCGCACCGGTCGGCGAAGACGCATCCCTCGGCGGCCCGGCCCGGGCCAGGTACGGAGCCGGGGATCGTCGGCAGCCGGCCGCCGCGGTGTCGCGGCCCGGGACGTGCGGCGAGTAGACCGGACGTGTAGGGATGGAGTGGTCGGGCGAGGACGTCGCCGACCGCGCCGGACTCGATCACGCGGCCGGCATACATCGTGATCATCCGGTGGCACATCTGCGCGACGACACCGAGGTCGTGGGTCACGAACACCACCCCCATCCCCTCGTCACGGGCCAGGCCCGAGATGAGCTCGAGCAGCTGGGCCTGGATCGTCGCGTCGACTGCGGTCGTCGGCTCGTCCGCGATGAGCAACCGGGGCGAGCAGGCCAGCGCGAGCGCGATCACGACCCGCTGCCGCATGCCGCCCGAGAGCTCGTGCGGGTAGGCCCGCAGGCGGGCTCGTGGGTCGGGAATGCCGACCTGGTCGAGCAGCTCGGCGGCACGCTCGGCCGCCTGCCGCCTGGTCAGGCCCTGGCGGCGCCGGAGGGTCTCCACGAGCTGGTGGCCGATCCGGAAGACGGGGTCCAGTGCCGTCATCGGCTCCTGGAAGACCATCGCCATCGGTACCTCCGCGTGCGGTCGCAGGCGGCCGCGGTCGTCCCACAGCGGCTCGCCATTCAGGTGCGCCTCCCCCTGGACCCGCGCGGTACGCGGGTCCAGGAGGCCCATGAGCGCCAGCGAGGTGACGGTCTTGCCACTCCCGCTCTCGCCGACCAGGCCCACGACCTCTCCCGGCGCTACGTCGAAGGAGACGCCGTGCAGTGCTTGGACCTGCGTTCCGTGCATGCCGAAGAAGACGTCGAGACGATCGACGCTGAGCAACGCTCCACTCATGTCAACACCCTGCTTGTCGTTCGTGTCGCTCTGGTCAGTCCAGCGAGACGCCGAGGAACTTCGGCTTGCCGAGGAGGTTGTCCTCGAAGCCGGAGACGTCCTCGCCCAGCGCGATCAGGTTGTCGGGGAAGGAGATCGGGAGGAACGAGGCGTTCTCGAAGACCGCGGCCGCGGCGTCGCGGAAGCCGGGCGCCCGCTGGTCGCTCTCGAGCGACCTGTCGGTGCTCTCCAGCGCCTCGCCCAGACCCGGCGTCGCGAGACCGGAGACGTTGTAGAAGCTGCTGCCCGAGAAGAGCACGTCGAACGCCATCTTGGGGTCGGGCCGGCCCGTGAAGGCGGAGAGGAGCGCGGGCTCGACGTGGTCGACGAAGTAGGCGTTGACCGCTTGGACACCCTCCAGCGGCTTGAGGTTGACCGTGACGCCCACGTCGGCCCACTGCTGCTGGAGGATCTCCCCCATCCGGACGGTGCCCGCGTCGGCGCTCAGCAGCATGTCGAAGGACAGGTCCGACGCCCCCGCCTCGGCCAGCAGCGCGCGCGCCTGGTCGGGGTCGAACTCGTAGGTCAGCTCGTCGTTCGCCGCCCAGTAGTCGTCGGGGAACAGGCTCGAGGCCGGACTGCCCAGGTCGAAGTAGGCGCTCTTGACGATCGTGTCGCGGTCGATCGCGAGGTTCAGCGCCCGGCGCACGCGCACGTCCTTCAGCTCCGGCGAGCCGAGGTCGAAGTACACCTGGTCGACCCACAGTCGCGGCGTCCGGACCAGCTGGACGTCCGAGTCACCGTCCAGCTCGGCCGCGTCCGACGGGGCGTAGCCGAGGGCGACGTCCTGCTTGCCAGAGCGCAAGGACGTGGCCCGGGTGGTGGGGTCGGCGACGATGTTGAACTGGAGCTCGGGCACGCGCGCCGCGTCGGCGTCCCAGTAGCCGCCGAACCGCTCGACGCGCAGGAACTGGCCGCGCTTCCACTCGACAAGGGACCACGGTCCCGCGCCTACCGGGTTGTCGCTGACGTCGCCGCCGCTCTTCTCAACCGCGGCGGGCGAGACCATCATGCCGGCACGGTCCGAGAGCACCATGAGCAGCGAGGCGTCCGGCTCGGCGAGCTCCAGCGTGACCGTGAGCGGGTCGTCGACCCGGATCTCGCTGATCGCGGCGAGGTCGACGGCGACGTTCGAGCCCTCGCCGCGGGCACGCTCGAGGTTGAACCTGACCGCCTCGGCGTCCAGCGCGGTGCCGTCGTGGAAGGTCAGCCCCTCGCGCAGGACGAGGGTCAGCTCCGTTGGGCTCGCCTGCGACCACGACTCGACCAGCGCAGGCTGCGGTGCCATGTCGGCGTCGAACCCGATCAACGTCTCGTAGATCGGGTAGAGCATCACATGGTCGCCACCGGCGCTGCCGAGGATCGGGTCGAGCGAGGACGCGTCGGCCGGTACGGCGACGTCCAGGCGCTCGTCCCCGCCGCCCTCGCCGTCGCCGCTGCAGGCGGTGAGGGTGAGCGTGAGGGCGATGGCCGCGGCCGCGCCCGCTCGCTTGAGTGTCATGAGCTTCCGCATGTGTCTTCCTTCCTTGACAGCGCTCGGCGCGCTGGGATCTGTCGAGTCCGGCCCGAGCCGTCGTGCGGTCAGCGCAGCGCGTTGCCCCCGTCTGCGATGAGGGACTGGCCGGTCACCCAGTCCGCGGACGCGCTGCACAGGAAGCCGACGACCGCCGCGATGTCGTCGGCGCGGCCGACCCGCCCCAGGGGCGTGGCGCGGCGCACGGCCTCCATGAGGCGCTCGGGATCGCTGGTGATCTCGGCGAGGGCGTCGGTGTCGACGACGCCGCCGACCGCGGTGTTGGCCGTGATGCCGCGTGGCCCGAGCTCGGCGGCCAGGTAGCGGACGACGCTCTCGACCGCGGCCATCGATGCCGCGATGGGCGCATAGCCGGGGACGTGACGCCAGGTCCCGGTGCTCGTGACCGCGACGATCCGGCCGCCGCCGTCCAGGTCGGCACCGGCGGCGTCGACCAGGCTCAGCAGCGCGCCGACGCGGGCGGTGAACATCTCGTGGTACACCTCCAGGGCGACGCCCAGCGACCTGCCGAGACCGGGATGCTCCGCGCCGAAGCCGGTCGCGCTGGACACGACGGCGCGCACCGGTCCGAGCGCGGCGCGGGCATCGGCCACGAGCCGCCGGCAGGACTCCGGCGAGCGCACGTCGACCTGGTACGCCGCCGCGCGGACCCCGTGTCCCTCGGCGACCCTCACCACCTCGTCGGCGGCTTCGGACCGCGCGAAGTAGCCGACCGCGAGGTCGAAGCCGTCCCGTGCCAGCTGCTCGGCGACGGCACGGCCGATCCCCCGGCTCGCGCCGGTCACGACGGCGACGCCGCTCATGCTGGCTCCCCGAGCCCGGCGAGGTCGACCGGGGCATCGACCGGCGCGGCGGCGTACCGCTCCCGGGCGGCGCGCTGCAGGCCCAGCGACTCGGGAGTCGCGAGCAGCTCCCCGAAGGTCCCGCCCTCCAGTCGCAGTGCGGCGGCGAGGTCCAGCTCGGCGCCCTCGCGCACGACCCGCTTGGCCGCGGCCACCGCGGCGCGCGGCAGGCGCGCGAGGTCGGTCGCGGCGGCCAGCACCTCGGCTCGGAAGTCGCCGGGGATGACCCGGCTGACGATCCCGAGCCGCTCGGCGTGAGCGGCGTCGACCCGCAGGCCCGTGATCACCAGATCGGTCGCGGGGCCGCGCCCGATCAGCCGGATCAGGCGTTGCGACCCGCCCGCGCCGGGGATGATGCCCAGCGCGGTCTCGATCGCGGAGAAGTGCGCTCGCGGGCTCGCCCAGCGCAGGGTGCAGGCGAGCGACAGCTCCAGTCCCCCGCCCCAGGCCTGGCCGTCGATGGCGGCGACGACCGGCTGCGGCATCGTCTCGATGAGGCGCATCGTCGTGTACCACGCCCGCGCCTCCGGCACCGGACCGTCGGCCAGCCGGGCCAGCTCATCGAGGTCGGCGTGCGCGACGAAGCGCTCCGGGTCGGCACTCGCGAGGACGACCACGGCGGTGCCGGGGTCGTCCGCGAGCGCGGTGAGGTGCGCGCCGAGCTCGATGAGTGCGGCGAAGGTGAGGAAGTTCCGAGGCGGGTTGTCGTAGACGAGCTCGACCACACCGCCGGCCCGGGTGAGGCTCCACAGCGGCATGTCAGCGCGCTCCTTCCTGGGGGTGTACGCCGACGGAGAGCGTCGAGTCGGCGAGGTGGAGCTCGACGACGACGGTGCGGGCCTCAGCGGAGGTGCTCGAGGGATCGCCGGTACTGAGATTGCGGTCGAGGTGCGGGAACGCGCTGCCGGTCACGAGCAGACCCAGCCGGTGGCCGCGCCCGAAGCGCTGCGCCGTGTACCCCAGGTCGACCCGGACCCGGGTTGGAGCGCCGTCCGCGAGGCGTCCGAGCACGTGGCTCAGCCGGGCCACGCCCTCGGCGACCGGGTACGCGCGGCCGTCGGGACGGACGTCGACGAGGCGGACGACGAGGTCCGCGTCCGGCTGGCTCACCGACACCCTAAGGTCCGCGCGGACGCCGCCCACGACGTCGAGCGGCTCGTCGAGCTCCGCGGTCAGGTAGCGGAGCGCGTCGGGGCGGTCGAGCTGCCGGCGCAGGTCGATCGGGCCCGGCGTGGACCGCCCGAGGTGGATGACGCGGCCGCCGCGGCTCGGCACCGGGTCGAGCGGGTCGTGTTCGTAGGTGTCGACGGCACCGGCCGGCGCCGCCTCGCGGCCGAGCCCGCCGGTCGGGGCCAGATGCAGCACCTCGGTCCGTGTGCCACGCGGTGGCCAGGCGTCGGCCGTGCGCCACTGGTCGGCGCCCATGAGGAAGTACCTCACCTCGTGTCGCGGCCCGGCTGCCGCGGGGTCCGTGAAGAACGCCAGCTGCTGCGCCGGCACCGCCGCCGCGCCCGCGGAGGCGGTGACGCCGAAGTTCAGCTCGCCGGTGTGGTGCGGCAGCGGTCCGGTATGCGCCCACGGACCCACGACGAGTCGGTGCGGCAGCTCGGGATGCACCTCGACGGCGTCGCGGAACGCGTCGATCGTGGCGGAGGCGAAGACGTCGAACCACCCGGTCGTGACGAACACCGGCACCTCGACGGCGGCCGGCTCCCACTCGGGGGTGGTCGGCACCCGACCGGCCAGCAGCGCGGGGACGTCGATCGGGAAGCCGCGCAGGCGCGCCAACGGGCCCTCGGCAAGGGGCAGCGCTGCCAGGGCCGGCTCCGGGTCGAGGAGCAGCGCCTGCAGGGTGGCGACCGTCTCGGCGTCAGCGTCCTGCGGTCGGCGCCGCACCCAGTCCGCGGCCATGTAGAGGAGCCAGCTGACGACCTGCTCGAGGCGCATCGCCCCACCGAGCTCGCGCACGTCGCGACTGCCCGAGGTCACCATCGCCGCTGCCACGCCGGCCAGGCTCGGCGGGCGCTGAGCGGCTCCGAGGAAAGACACGATCCCGCCGTACGACGTGCCGGCGAGGATCACCCGGCCGTCGCACCACTCCTGGCGTGCGACCCACTCCACGGTGTCGTAGGCGTCGAGCGCCTCCTGGTCCCACATGATCGGCTGCCAGTCGCCGTCCGAGCCGAACCGGCCCCGGGTGTCCTGGCAGACAGCGGCGAACCCGCCGTGGAGACAGTCGACCGGCCGAAGGACGTCGGAGGTGATCGCGCGGCGCCCGTAGGGCGTGCGGAAGAGCACCGCGGGGCGGGGCTCGTCGTGGTGCCACACGTCGGCCTGCAGGGCGACGCCGTCGCGCATCGGCGTCACGACGTCGCCGAGCCAGAAGCCGGTGCTCATGCCGGGGCCGCCGTCGAGAGCATCCCCAGGCCCATCTCGTTCCAGCCCGCGGTCGCGCCTCCGTCGACCGTGATCACGCCGCCGTTCATGTACGACGACTCGGGGAGCGCCGCGAAGACCGCCGCGCGGGCCTGCTCCTCGGGTCGGCTGAGTCGTCCGGCCGGTGTCGCCCGCAGGAACCCGGTGCGCGCCACGCCGTCCTCGGGCCACAGCTCGTCGGCCATCGCGGTGTGCGTCGGCCCGGTGACCATGGCCACGGCCCGGATGCCCTGGGCGCCGTAGTCGACCGCAACCGAGCGGGTCAGGCCGATCACGGCGTGCTTGGCCATGTTGTAGACCGAGGAGCGCGGCGTCGCCCCCACGCCGCACATCGAGGCAGTGAAGACGAAGACCCCGCCGCGCTCGCGCATGTGAGGCACGCCGGAGCGCACGAGATAGAAGTTCGCGTCGCAGCACACGCCCATCACCCGGCGGTAGTCGTCGTCGGTGATCGAGTGCGGACGGCCGGGGATGCTGATCCCCGCGTTCCCGTGCACCACGTCGAGGCGGCCGTGCTCGGCCACCACCGCCCGCAGCGCCGCGTCGACCGCGGCCGGGTCGGACACGTCGCAGGCCCGGATGCCGGTCCCCTCGCGCAGGTCCAGGCCCACCACGGTGGCGCCGGCGCGCTCGAAGAGCGCCAGCGACGCGGCGCCGATGCCGGAGGCCGCGCCGGTCACGACGACGACGTGCCCGTTGAAACGTCCGAAGATGTTCTCGCCCATGGCGGTGTCTCCCTACTTCCCGGCGAAGCGCGGACGGCGCTTCTCGATGAAGGCCGTGGCGCCCTCGAGCGCGTCCTCGACCTCGGCGTTGTTGCGGATGTGGACGGCGTTCTGCAGGCGCAGTGCCTGCTGGACCGGCTGCCCGATCGTCTGCTCGCGCAGCTCCTTGAACAGGCCGATCGCCGCGGTCGGCGCACTCGCGAGCCGCTCCGCCTCGGCGAGCGTGGCGCCGACGAGGTCCTCCGGCTCGACCACCTTGGTGAAGATGCCCAGGCGCTCGGCCTCGTGCGCGTCGAGCAGCGCGCCCGACAGGTAGATCTCGGTGGCGCGGGCGGCGCCCACGAGCCGCGACATCATCACCAGGCCACCGGCCTGGGCGACGTTGAGCAGCGCGCTGCCGAGGCGAGCCCGCGAGCTCGCGATCCGCACGTCGCCCGCGCAGGCCAGCTCGGCGCCCGCACCGGCGGCGTCGCCGTTGACCGCCATGATCACCGGGACCCGGCTGGTCACCAGCATCTCGATGATGCGCAGGTACATCGGGTCCGGCGTCGTGCCGATCACCGGTGAGCGCTCGTACTCTCCGCGTAGGTGCTCCTCGACGGCGCCGAGGTCGTCGCCGGCACAGAAGGACCGGCCCTCGCCGGTGATCACCACGACCCGCGTCGCGCGGTCCGCGAGCGCCCGCTCGAGGACGGCGTACAGCTCCTCGCCGAGAGCGCGGTCGATCGCGTTGAGCCGCTCCGGGCGGTTCAACACGATCCACCGGACGCCCGGACGCGGCTCGTGCGTCCGCAAGGTCGAGAGTGCGGGCTCTTCGTGCAGTGTCGTCATGAGCGGTTCATTCCTCCATCGATGAAAAGGGACTGGCCGGTGACGTAGCCCGCGTCCTCGCCGAGGAGCCAGCTGACGGCGCCGGCCACGTCGGCGGGGCGGCCCAGACGGCGCAGGGGCAAGGTCCGGGCGACGCGCTCGGCGATCGGGCGCAGCGCGCCCTCGTCGAGCATCGGCGTGTCGATGAACCCCGGGCAGACGGCATTGGCGCGGACGCCCCGGGGGCCGAGCTCGACCGCCAGGGAACGGGTCAGGGTCAGCAGGCCGCCCTTGCTGGCGTCGTACGCGATCTGTCCGGCGAAGCCGGTCACCGCGATCGAGCAGACGTTGACGACCGCGGCCGAGCGGCCGCTCGCCAGCAGGTCGGCCAGGTCGCGGGCCAGCCGGAAGGGAGCCCCCAGGTTGACGTCGAGGACGGCGTCCCAGCGCTCGTCGACGTGCTCGGAGATGGGCGCCCGCAGTTCGACCCCGGCGTTGTTGACGAGGCCATCGAGCCCGCCGAGCCGCTCGGCGGCCTGCCGGGCGACCTCACCGGAGGCAGCGGGGTCGCGCAGGTCGACGCCGAGGACGTGCCGGTCCGGCGCCGCCGGACCCGGGTCGCTGCGTACGACGTCGGGGTGGTCGACGGCCAGCACCCGAGCGCCCTCGGCGAGCAGCCGCGCCGTGACCGCCGAGCCGATCCCGCCGAGAGCGCCGGTGACGACCACGCGGCGCCGGGCGATCGGGCTCGCCGGGCTCATCGGACCGGCTCCGGGTCGCGCGTCAGCAACCGGGTTGCGTTGCCGTGCAGCCACGCCTCGCGGACCTCGGAGCTGATCGGGAGGTGCGACGCGGACGCGACGACCGCCGCCGGTCCCTGGCCGTGGGTCCAGCTCGTCGAGCCGAAGAGGATCCGATCGCGCACCGACCGCGATCCGTGGAGGAAGAGCGGCTCCCAGCCGGAGCCGGCGGCGGCCATCGTCCGCGGGTGGTGCGAGGAGAACTCCAGGTACACCTGGGGATGGCGCTGCAGGAGGGCGATGGCGTCGAGCACCCAGGGCCAGCCACCGTGGCCGAGCACGATGCGCAGGTGCGGATGACGGACGGCCAGGGTGTCAATCACCTGCGGACTGCTGATCGCCATGGGCGCGGCGGAGAAGCTCTGCCCACTGTGGACCCAGACCGGCAGGTCGCGGTCGGCGGCGAAGGCCCACAGGTCCGCCAGATCCGGGTCGCGGGGGTCCACGCCGTCCAGGAACGGGATCACCGAGAGGCCGGTCATCCCGAGCTCGTCGACCGCCCGGGTCGCCTCGGCCAGCGCCGCCCCCGGGTCCGCCAGCGAGACGCCAGCCCACGGCACGAAGCGGTCGCATCGTCGGGCGATCGCGGCGACGTGGTCGTTCATCGTGCCGTCCTCGCACGGCCACGGGCCACCGTGGATGACCTGCACGATGTCGTGTTCCTCGAGCTCGGCGACTCGGGCCTCAGGGTCGAAGACCCGTGCCGCGACCTCGGCCAGGTCCTCGATCGCAGCGTCGCGGTCCTCGGCCAGGGCGGTGACGATCTGCCGCGTGGTGCGACCCGACATAGCGGCGAAGCGCGGAGCGAACACCACGCCGTACCGCGGCGCGGCACCCAGGAGGGCGCCCAGGTACGCCCGCCAACCCGCGCGGCCCAGCACGACGTCGCACAGGTCGACCGCCGCTGGCTGCCGAGTGAACGGCATCACAGAATGCATGAACGTTTGTTTACCAGTCCGCTACGAGGTACGTCAACAAACGTTCATATATCGAGTACGCTGGTCTCGTGAGATCCGCAAAGACCGACGCCCGCCACACGGACACGGCCCAGCGCGTACTCGACGTGGCTACGGAACTGTTCTTCACGAATGGCTACCCGGCGACGTCGGTCCGCCAGATCATGCAGGCCTGCAACGTGACCGCGGGATCGCTGTACAACCACTTCGGGTCCAAGGAGGACGTGCTCTACGCCATCCTCATGCGATCGCTCAACGACTCCGTTGAGTCCCTCCTGCGCGCCCACAGCGCTGCAGCCGACAACGCGACCGCACAGTTGCGCGCCCTCGTCGGCGCGATCTCTCTCTTCCACTCCGAGCGCCAGCTCGAGGGCCTCGTCAGCCAGACCGAGTGGCGACACCTGCCGCCGGACCGGGCCGCCGACGTCCTCGAGCAGCAGAAGCGGATCCGGCGCCTCTTCGAGGACTGCCTCCGGCGCGGCATCGCCGACGGCGAGTTCACCCTCGCCGCGGTCGGCGTCGACACCGACATCACCGCCAAGTCGATCCTCGACCTGTGCATCAACGCGGGCAAGTGGTTCCGGCCCAGCGGCCGGCTCAACGCCACGGACCTCGCCCGCCAGCACGTCGAGCTGGTCACCCAGATGGTCGGCGCCGACACGACGGGCTCGGAGCTCCCCGGGTAGGAGTCGAACCTACGTCGCTTGTCCTGATTCAAAGTCAGGCGGGCCCTGCCGGCAGACCAACCGGGGATTGCGGGGACAAGCCTAGGCCCGGCGCCCGGCGTACCCGACGAACGGGGGGCGGATCGCGTCCCTCCCCGGGAAGCCCTCAGCGAACCGCCGCGGCGGTCTCAGTAGATGAGCTCCGCCCACGGGTCCACCTCGTAGCGGCCGTTCGGCTGCAGCGTGATCGACTGGATGCCGACCGGACGGCCCTCGCGGTAGGTCACCAACCCGATGCTCGCGGGACGGCGCAGCTTGCTGCCGATGGCGATCGCGTACGCCGCGCCGCCGGTGGTCCCGAGCGTGTAGGTGTAGCCGACCCGGCCGTCCTCGGCGGTGACCGCGGTGGGGCCGGTCTGCACGTGCACGTGCCCGCCGAGCACCAGGTCGACGCACCCGCGCTCGAGCGCGGGCTTGGCGATGTTGGCGTCGTGGACGAGCAGCGTGTTGACCCGCTCGCCGTCCTCGTCGGCGGCGCACGCGGCGTCGCCGAGCAGCTCGGCGACCTCGCTGAAGCTGAGGCCGGTCTGGTCGCGCCAGTCGCCGAGTCCGCTGGAGCGCGGGTCGTCGAGCCCGAGGATGCGTGAGCCTCCCGGCCCCTCGGCCACCTCGTCGTCGAAGTAGGTCCAGCCGCGCTCCTCCAGGTACTCGCGGACGAAGCCGCCGCTGTCGTGGTTGCCTGCGACCGCCCAGCGCCCGTCGAAGTCGTCGAAGGCCGCGGCGAGGGAGTCGAGCGAGAACGCCTCCCAGCGGCTGCCCGTCGAGGTGTCGTCGCCCGCGTCGAACACGGCGGTCGCGCCGCCGGCGTCCGCGATGGCGCGCGCGACCTTGTCCATGCCGACGTTGTCGTGCCGGTCGGAGACGAGGACGACGACCGTCTCACCGTCCTCCGGCTGGCGCAGCTCCAGGTCGGCCGCCTCGTCCGCCGCCTGGGAGTAGAACTCCAGGCTCTTCTGGTAGCTGCTGATCCCGCTCTCGATGAGTCGCCGCGACTGGGCCGTCGTCGCGTCGCCCATCACCTCGACGTCGGCGAGCTCGTCGGGGAGGGGCACCGCGGGGCCGAGGAAGTCGTGCAGCGGGGTCCAGTGCTCGCGCGGTGGCTCGGTGCGCCCCCATCCCAGCGGTACGACGGCGGCGACGGCCAGCACGACCGCCAGGCCCGACACCGCGAACCCGGTCGGCGTGCGCAGCGCGCCGTACAGCTCGCGTCGGCGGGCGCGGCCCACGGCCGCCCACACCAGCAGCGGCACCGATCCCAGGACGGCGCCCTGCACCGCCGCGGCCAGCGCCATGGCGACCACCACGCGCTCCGCGACCGCGATCTGGCCCTCGGGCTGCGAGGCGATCGCGGCATACCGCCCGGTCAGCTCCTCGAGCGTCTCCGCATCCGTCTTCCCGAGCTCCACCTCCAGGCCGACCCGGGAGCCGGACGGCATCCGCAGGTCGGGCAGCACCGGTCCCATCCGGGCGACGACCTCGCCGGTGAGGTTGGGGCGGATCGTCGCCTCGTGGCTGGCGATCTCGACGGTGCGCTCGCTGTTGACGAAGATCGCCGCCGCGATCGCCGCGGACAGCACGACCCAGGCCCCGGCGTACGCGAGGACCCGGAGGAGACGGCGAGGCGCGGGCACGGCAGCGGTCAGCGGGCGCGGGCCTCCGCGACGGCGTACAGCGCGACGGAGGCGGCGACGCCGGCGTTGAGGGACTCCAGGACTCCGGCCATCGGGATCGACATCAGGCGGTCGCAGCTCTCCGCGACGAGACGGGACAGGCCCTCGCCCTCGGAGCCGACGACCAGGACGAGGGGCCCGCGCGCCAGGTCGTCGTCGGCGACCAGCTCCCGCAGGGTGAGGTCGCCGTCGGCGGCGAGGCCGACGACGAAGCAGCCGGCCTCCTGGTAGGCCTTGATCTGCCGGGTCAGGTTGACCGTCTGCGCGACCGGGCAGCGCGCCGCTGCGCCGGCCGAGGTCTTCCAGGCCGCCGCGGTCATCGAGGCGGCGCGGCGCTCGGGGATCACGACGCCGTGCGCGCCGAAGCCGGCCGCGCTGCGCACGATCGCGCCGAGGTTGCGCGGGTCGGTGATCGAGTCGAGCACGACGACCAGCGCCTTCTCGCCCGCCTGGTCGGCCGCGTCGAGCAGGTCGTCGGGGTGGGCGTACTCGTAGGCCGGGATCCGCGCCGCGAGGCCCTGGTGGACCGCGCCGTCGGTGAGCCGGTCGAGCTCGCCGCGGCTGACCTCGAGCAGCCCGATGCCGTGCTCGGCGGCCAGGCGGAACACCTCGCGCAGCCGACCGTCGCGCTCGGCGCCCTCCGCGACGTACACCGACGTCACGGGGACCCGCTCGCGCAGCGCCTCGACCACCGGGTTGCGCCCGGCGATCCACTCGTCCCCACCGGTCTTGCGCCGGGGGCCGCGCCCCTTCTTGGCCTCGGCGCGCTTCTTGGCCTCGGCGATCTTGTGGGCTTTGTGGTACTCCCGCTCGGTCGCCTTCGGCGTCGGGCCGCGCCCCTCCAGGCCACGGCGGACGCGCCCGCCGGAGCCGGCCGTCGGCTTCTTGCTGGTCTTGCGGATCGCGCCCTTGCGGGACGAGTTACCGGGCATGGTTGCGGCTTCCGTTCAGGTCACGGGGTTTCGAGGCCCCTCGCTCGTTCCTCGCTCGCGGCACCTCAACCACCGCGGAGGCCCCTCGCTCGTTCCTCGCTCGCGGCACCTCAACCACCGAGGCTCCAGGTGGGTCCGTCGGGGGTGTCGGTGACCTCGATGCCCGCCGCCTTGATCCGGTCGCGGATGGCGTCGGCGCGAGTCCAGTCCTTGTCGGCGCGGGCCTGCGCGCGCTCCTCGACCAGGCCGGCCACGAGGGCGTCGACCGCGGAGCGGAGCCGATCCTCGGCGTCCGAGCGACCGGCGCCGGCCCACGCCGGGTCGGCGGGGTGCACGCCGAGCACGTCGAGCATGGCCGCCACCGCGCGCGCGGTGGCGGTGACGTCCTCGCCCGCGGCGAGCTGGCGGTTGCCCTCGCGCACGGTGTCGTAGAGGACGGCGACCGCCGCCGGCGTACCGAGGTCGTCGTCGAGGGCCGCCGCGAACGCCTCGGGCAGGTCACCGCGCTGGCCGACGGAGTCGGTCGCGGCGCCGGCGCGCTCGAGGAAGGCCTCGATCCGCCGGTAGCCGACCGCCGCCTCGTCGAGGGCCTCGAACGAGAACTCCACGTGGGAGCGGTAGTGGGCCGCCACGACGTAGAAGCGCAGCTCGGCGCCCCGGTAGCGCTCGAGAATCGACGGGATGCTCAGGGTGTTGCCCAGCGACTTGCTCATCTTCTCGCCGGCCGTGGTGATCCACGCGTTGTGCATCCAGTACGACGCGAACGCGCCACCGGCCGCGCGGGACTGGGCCTGCTCGTTCTCGTGGTGCGGGAAGCGCAGGTCGACGCCGCCGCCGTGGATGTCGAAGGCGTCGCCGAGGTACTTGCCGGCCATCGCGGAGCACTCGATGTGCCAGCCGGGACGGCCCGGGCCCCACGGGCTCGGCCAGCTGGCCGTCTCCGGCTCCGACTCCTTGCGGCCCTTCCAGAGGGCGAAGTCGCGCGGGTCGCGCTTGCCGCGCGGGTCGGCGTCGGCCGCCGGCTCCATGTCGTCGACGCCCTGATGGGTCAGCTCGCCGTACTGCGGCCACGAGCGGACGTCGAAGTACACGTCGCCCGAGCCGTCCTCGGCCGGGTACGCGTGGCCCCGCTCGATGAGCCGCTCGATGAGAACGACCATCTCGGGGATGTGGCCCGTGGCGGCCGGCTCGTACGTCGGCGGGGCCACGTTGAGCGCGGCATAGGCCTTGTCGAGCTCGATCTTCATCGCGTAGGCGAGGTTGTACCAGGGCCGGCCCTGCTCGGCCGACTTCGCCAGGATCTTGTCGTCGATGTCGGTGATGTTGCGGATGAAGGTGACCTCGAAGCCGCGGTGGCGCAGCCACCGCTGGAGCACGTCGAAGTTCACCGCGGAGCGCACGTGACCGACGTGGGGCTCGCTCTGGACCGTCAGGCCGCACACGTACAGGCCGACCTTGCCCTCGCGCAGGGGCACGAAGTCACGCACTTCGCGGGTGGCGGTGTCGTAGAGCCGGATGGTCACCCGGTCAGTCTAGGGATCGGCGCGGGCGGGCCGCGCATCCTCGCACGCGCGGGCGGCCCGGCCATGGTGTGACCCGTGTGACGGATGTGACGTACCGTGGGGCAGTGCGCCGTTCCTTCCCCCGTCGCCTCGTCACGAGCGTCCTGCCCCTCGCCCTCGCGGCCTGCCTGGTCTCCGGCCTCGCCGCGGTCGCTCTCGCCCGCCCCACCGCCGAGCGCCCCGCCACCGAACGCGTCGCCGGCGCCGCGGTCAGCGCGGCCGCGGTGACCGACCGCAAGGTCGACCTCGAGCGCTTCGCGGCCCCCGGGCCCTGGAAGCCCGCCGGCAGCCGGGCGAAGTACGGCCGGACCTACCAGGTCGCGCGATGGACGAGCAGGTGGGTCTCCCCCGGCTTCGACTTCACCGAGCTGATCGCGTCGTGGTCGGCCCGCACGCCCGGGTCCAGCTGGATCGAGGTCCAGGTCCGCGGCCGGAGCGCCACGGGCGCCAAGACCTCCTGGGACGTCCTCGCGCGGTGGGCCGCACAGGACAAGGTCGTGCGCCGCCGCTCGGGCGGCGCCCAGGGAGACGACGGGACGCGGGTCGCGACCGACACTTGGAAGAGCGCCGGCCTGTCGTCGTACCGGATCAGGATCGCGGCGCACCGCGAGCGCGGCCGCAAGCTGCCCCGCGTCGCGCTCGCCACCGCGATGACCTCCCGGCTGCCGGCGACGGCCGGACCGGTCTCCGCACCGGGCGTCGCGCGGGGCGTGGAGCTCGCCGTGCCGCGCTACTCGCAGATGACCCACTCCGGGCACTACCCGCAGTGGGGAGGCGGCGGGGAGGCCTGGTGCTCGCCGACGTCGACGGCGATGGTGCTCGGCTACTACGGCCGCCTGCCCGGCCCCGGCTCCTACGGCTGGGTGCCGGCCGGGCACCCGGACCCGTGGGTCGACGCGACCGCCCGAGGAACCTACGACCACGCGTACGACGGGACGGGGAACTGGCCCTTCAACACCGCCTTCGCCGCCCGCCGCACCGGGGAGGCCTTCGTGACGCGGCTGCGCGACCTCACCGACGCAGAGCTGCTGGTGAAGGCCGGGATCCCGCCCGTCATCTCGCTGGCCTTCGGCCGCGGCGAGCTCACGGGCGCGCCCATCTCGTCCTCGGCCGGGCACCTGCTCGTCGTGGTCGGGTTCACCGCGACGGGGGACGTCATCGTCAACGACCCGGCAGCGGGCAGCAACGACGCGGTGCGCCGCGTCTACGCCCGCGGCCAGCTCGAGCGGCTCTGGCTGCAGGCGTCCGGCGGCATGGCCTATGTCATCCGCGACCCCGCGCACCCGCTGCCGGCGGCGCCCGGCGGCAACTGGTGAGCTGACTCAGGCCTTCGCGGTGACGCCGATCGTGTGCCACCCGGTCGCACCGTCGGGCAGCACGTCGGCGACCACGCCCGTCTGGGTGCGGCCCTCCGCGTCCACGGCCCGGACCCGGAGCAGGTGCTCGCCCGGCGGGAGGTCCACCACGGCCCGCCACTGGACCCACGTGTCGACGTTCGGCGTGGCGGCCAGGGAGGCGCGGCGCCAGGGGCCCCCGTCCACCTGCACCTCGACGGCCGCGATCCCGGTGTGCTGGAACCAGGCCACGCCCGCGCAGACCAGCTCCCCCGCCGGGACGTCCGCGCCGTCGCCGGGGACCTCGATCGTCGAGGCCGGCTTCACCGGGCCGTGCTCGGCCCAGCCCTTGTCCGTCCAGTACGCCGTGATGTCCGCGAACCGGGTGACCTCCATGTCGACCACCCACTTGGTCGCCGACACGTAGCCGTAGAGCCCCGGCACGATCGTGCGCACCGGGAAGCCGTGCTCGATCGGCAGCGGCTCCCCGTTCATCGCCACTGCCAGCATCGCGTTGCGCTCGTCCATCAGCGCCGCGAGCGGCGTACCGCAGGTCCAGCCGTCCTCCGAGGTCTGCAGCACCGCGTCGGCCCCCTCGCGTGGGCCGGCCTCGGCCAGGAGGGCGGCGAGCCGGACGCCGCTCCACCAGGCGTTGCCGACGAGCTCGCCGCCGACCTCGTTGGACACGCAGCTCAGCGTGATCCAGTCCTCGGTGATCTCCCGGCGGACCAGGTCGGCGTACGACAGGCGGATCTCCCGCTCCACCATCCCGTGGATCCGCAGCTCCCAGTCGGCCGGCGCGATCGTGGGCCTGATGATCGCGGTGTCGATGAGGTAGAAGTCGTCGTTCGGCGTCTGCCACGGGGAGACGCCCTCGACCCCGACGACGACGCCGTCGGGGACGGCGGGTGCGGTGACCCCCTCGATCCGCAGCAGCCGCCGGCTCTGCTCGGCTCGGCGCCGGGCGCTGCTGGCCACCCGCCCGACCAGCCCGCCCGCGGCCGCCACCGCCGCGACCGCGCCGGCGACGAGGAAGAAGTGCCGCCGGGTGTGCATCGGCTCCGCCGCCGGGTCGTCCCCGTCCTCGACGAGCTCCCAGCGGCGCAGCCACTCGGCGAGCAGGGCCAGCGCCACCAGCCAGGTGAGCAGCCCGACGACGATGGGCGCGAGGTCGATCAGGCTCGGCGTGGGCTTGGTGAGGACGGCGAGCGCCGCGACGCCCGCGAGTACGGCGTACCCACTCGCCGCCGCCCACCACCGGCGATGCGCCCAGCGGCCGATGAGGCCGAAGACCACGACGAGGATCGCCAGGATGCCGAGGATCAGCACCAGCTTGTCGTCCGTGCCGAAGGTGTCGATCGCCCACTTCGCGACCTTGCCGGGGGTGAGGGCGATGACCCCCTCGGCGACGGCGACGACCGGGGAGTCCCGCACGTGCAGCAGCTCCGCGACGGCGTAGCTGGTCGCCAGGCCGCCCGCGCCGGCAAGCACGCCGGCCGGCGGCCACCAGGCGCGCGAGGTCCTCATTCGACCGATTCTCCCCCACCTCGCGCCGCTCAGGCATGATCGGGCCGTGAACTCCGCAGGCTTGCGCATCGGCATCGGCTCCGACGTCCACCGCCTCGTCCCCCGCGGACCACAGGACCCACCGCTCGCCCTCGGCGGGCTCACCTGGCCCGACGAGGACGTCCGGCTCGAGGGGCACTCCGACGCGGACGTCGCGGCGCACGCGGCCTGCGACGCCCTGCTCTCGGCCGCCGGCCTCGGCGACCTCGGCAGCAACTTCGGCACCGCCGAGCCGCAGTGGGCGGGCGCCGGCGGCGCCGCCCTGCTCGGGGAGACCCGGCGGCGCGTCGAGGCCGCCGGCTTCGCGATCGTGAACGTGGCCGTGCAGGTGATCGGCAACCGACCCCGCGTGGGCGCCCGCCGCGCGGACGCCGAGGCCGCGCTGTCCGGCGTACTCGAGGCGCCGGTGTCGCTGTCGGCCACCACCACCGACGGCCTGGGCCTGACCGGCCGCGGCGAGGGCGTGGCCGCCATCGCCACCGCCCTCCTCACCGCCGCAGTGTGAGCTGTGGGGCCCCGAGGTGTGCGTTGAGGGCCCCCGAGGTGTGCGTTGAGGGGCCCCGAGGTGTGCGTTGAGGGGCCCCACAGGTCACACCTCGGGACCCCCGAGCTCACACCTCGCGCCTATAGTGCGACACGTCGTCGCAAGAACCTGCCGTCGTGAGTGAGACCGTGGCAGGGTGGGGCGGCCAGCGGGAGAGGTAGGGGGAGTGCATGGCGGACCACACCGTGATCACCGAGGACGGGCTGCGGCTCCATGTGACCGTGCGCGGACGGTCCGATGCGCCGCTCACGGTGCTCCTCTCGCACTGCTGGACCGCGGAGGAGTCGGACTGGCACTACCAGGTCACCGACCTGCTGGGGCGCTACGGGCGCGACATCCGGGTGGTCACCTGGGACCACCGCGGGCATGGTCGGTCCGACCGCGCACCGGAGTCGTCCTGCACGATCCCCCACCTGACCCGTGACCTCGGCCTGGTCGTGGACACCTGCGCGCCCGAGGGTGCCCTCGTCGTCGCCGGCCACTCCGTCGGCGGGATGGCGATCACGGCCATCCCCGAGGAGCGCCCCGACCTGATGCCGCGGATCGTGGGCGCGATGTTCGTCAGCACGACCAGCGGCGAGCTCAACAAGGTCACGCTGGGCCTGCCGGTGGTCGCGGGAGCGGTGCTGCGTGACCGGCTGCCGTTCCTGCTGGCCAACCGGTCGCGGATGCTCAGCCTGAGCCGCCGCGAGAAGTTCCCGACCATCGAGCGGCAGGTGGCCCGCCGCTTCCTCTTCGGCCGCCCGGCCCGCTCGCGCGACGTCGCCCATGTGGTGGACCAGCTCGTCCATGCCTGGCCCGAGACCATGTCCGGCTTCTTCCGGGACATGATGACGCACGACCGCATCGGCACCCTGTCGGCCTTCGACGACATCCCCACCACCGTCCTGGTCGGCACCCGCGACCTGCTCACGCCGCCCGAGCACGCGAGCAAGATCGCCCGCGGGATCCGAGGCGCCCGCCTGCTCGTCGCGCCCGACGCCGGGCACTACCTGCCCTTCGAGCGCCGCGAGCTGGTGAGCGGCGAGCTGTTCGCGCTGGTCGACCGCGCGCTCTCCCGGCTCCCCGTCGACGGCGGGAGCCAGGCAGAGGGCCGGACGGGGCGGCACCGGGCCCGCTCCTGAGCGGGCGACTGGCTACCCTCGCGGGATGACCGCACCGACCGCCGCCGTCGTCGTACTGGCCGCCGGGAGTGGCACCCGGGTCGGTGCGGAGGTCAACAAGATCCTGCTCCCCCTGCGGGGTCGACCCGTGCTCGCCTGGTCGGTCCGCACCGCGCTCGCCGTGCCCGGCGTGGACCCGGTCGTCGTGGTCCACCGCGCGGGCGAGCGAGCGGACGTCGGTGCGGCACTGCTCCCCGTGATCGCGGACCGCGAGGTACTGCTGGTCGAGGGGGGTGCCAGCCGTCAGGACTCCGAGCAGGCCGCGCTGGCGGCCCTGGCGGGCCGGGTGGCGGACGGCAGCGTGGACGTGGTCGTCCTCCACGACGGCGCTCGCCCCCTGGCCCCTCTCGAGCTGTTCGCGGCCACCATCGCCACCGCCCGCGCGTACGGCGGCGCCGTCCCCGCCCACGAGCTGGCCGGCCTGCTGCCGCGAGACGCCGCCGCCGCACCGTCTCCGGGCGGTCCCGGCACGCGGCTGGTCGGCGTGGCGACCCCGCAGGCGTTCCGCGCCGCTCCTCTGCTGGCGGCCTACCGGGCGGCCGCCGAGGCGGGCTTCGACGGCACGGACACCGCGGCCGCCTTCACCCAGTTCGCGCCCGCCGGACACGACGTGCGCGCCGTCCCCGCAGACCCGGGCAACGTCAAGGTCACCTTCGCCGAGGACCTCCGGCTCGCCGCGAGGCTGCTCGCCGAGTCGGGCTTCTAGCGAGGGTCGGTCAGGGCGGCGAGGACCGCGAGATCGGCCTCCGAGGCGACGCGGCGCGCCTCGGGCGGCGCCTCGACGAGGAGCACCCGCTCCCCGCCGTACCGGCCGCGCAGAGCCGTCACCAGCTCCACGAAGTCCGTCGAGGGCAGTGCGCCGCCGCCCCCGAGGAGGTCCGCCACGACCGACGCGGGCAGCACCACGGGCGAGCAGACCGCGACCAGCGCGTCACGGTCCACGCTCGAGCCGACCACGTCGTCGGCCCGCAGCTCCTTGACGGTGTCGGTGACCGGGCGTACGCCGACGACGATGCGGTCCTCGACGTCGGCGCGCTCGGCACAGCGGCGCAGGAACTCCGGCGGCGTCATCGGGCACAGCGGGTCGTGCAGGAGGAGCGGCTCGCCACGCTCGACGAGGACGTCCCACGGGACGGTCTGGTCGAGGAGGTCGACGCCGGCCTCGCCGACCGCCCACGCGGCGGTGGCGACGAGGGACTCGCCGTGGATCAGGTGGAAGGGCAGAGCACCCCGGCCCTCCTCCACGATCATCCCGGCGACGGGGGCGAAAAGGTCGACGGCGTCATACGGATGCGGGTTCATCGGAACCCACCGTATGACGCCGTCGCGTTGTCTTACTGGTCAGGAGGACCCGCGAGCGTTCAGCTCGCCAGCACCTCGTCGAGGATGGTCTCGGCCTTGTCCTCGTTGGTGTTCTCGCAGAGCGCGAGCTCGGAGACCAGGATCTGGCGGGCCTTGGCGAGCATGCGCTTCTCGCCTGCCGACAGTCCGCGGTCCCGCTCCCGGCGCCACAGGTCGCGCACGACCTCGGCCACCTTCATGACGTCGCCACTGTGGAGCTTCTCGAGGTTCGCCTTGTAGCGCCTCGACCAGTTGGTCGGCTCCTCGACGTGCTCCGCGCGGAGCACCCCGAAGACCCTGTCCAGCCCGTCCTTGTCCACGACATCCCGAACACCCACGAGGTCCAGGTTGTCGGCCGGCACGCGGACCACGAGGTCCTGCTGGGCGACAATCCGAAGCACGAGGTACTGCCGTTCCTGGCCCTTGATCGTCCGCATCTCGATGTTCTCGATGACAGCGGCCCCGTGATTGGGGTAGACGACCGTTTCGCCGACGGTGAAAGTCATATGAGCAAAACCCCTTCCTAGGGTGACCTATCTTACCACGGGTTCGACGACCCTCCGAATGCGTTTGCGCAGGTCAGGGGCACAATCGGCGGCTTGACAAGTGACCGGAGGTGTGGTGGCGCCGCCGGGCGGAGCTGTGGGGCAGGTCACGCGGCGTCCGGCGGGGCCACGGTGGCGCCCGATCGGCGGGCCCGCCCCCACCAGGGTCGGGAGTGGTCAATACTGCTCGCCATGGCGAAGATGCAGCGCTGGCGGCGCAGCCGCTCTGCCGGGGAGGGGACCCCGTCCGAGGAGGCCCACGAGGTCGACCTGACGGTCGACGAGCCCGACCCGTCCTCCGACCTGCCCGCGGGCGCCCTGGACGACGCGGAGGCGGTCGCGACCGTCGACGTCGACGAGCCGGGCGAGGAGGAGCTGGCGGCCGAGCTCGTCGCGGAGACCGAGGTGGCCGAGGACGCGGCCGCCGACGGAGAGACGGAGTACGCCGGCGAGGACGCGGAGTACGCCGGCGAGGAGGACCTGGAGCGTCCCCCGCTGCCGCACGTCCCGGACCGGTCCGGGCTCAGCGGCTGGCTCTTCGGTGGCCGCAACCCCGCGGACGTCGTACCGCTGCAGCTGCTGCAGGCCGCCCATGCCAAGCAGGCGATCACCACGGCGCTCGCGATGGGCCTGGTCGCGGCGGTCGCGGGCCGGCCCGCACGGGAGGCCGGCGTCGTCCTGGTGACGGTGCTCGTGGGCCAGACGATCCTGGGCTGGCACAACGACATCGTCGACCGGCAGCGCGACCAGGCCCACGGGCTGACCGGCAAGCCGATCGCGGCGGGCCGGCTCGAGGTCGGGACGGCCTGGTACGCGATCGTCGTCGCCTTCCTGCTCCTCATCCCCCTGGCCACCACGACCGGCGTGCGCGCCGGTGCGTTCTACGTGGCATCGGTGGCCGTGGCGATGCTCGGCAACATCGTGCTCCGGACCGGCTTCCTGTCCTGGTGGTCGTGGGCGGCGTCCTTCGCGCTCCTGCCGGCGTACCTGTCCTACGGCGGCTGGGGCGGCAAGGCCGTGGGCAGCCCACCGGAGCCCGCGATCGTCGCGCTCGCCGCACTGCTGGGCATCGGCATCCACTTCATGCGCGCGGTGTGGGGCCTGGTGGCGGACCACGAGGACGGCTGGACCTATCTGCCACTGAAGCTGGGCCTCAAGCTCGGTGCGACCCGGCTGCTCGCGCTCTCGACCCTGTTCACCGTGGGCGTCGTCGTGGCGCTGGCCGTGGTCGGTGCCCGGGTCGGACTCAGCCGCTGAGCAACGCTAGAGTGAGCGCGCTTCGAACCGACCTGACCCGGAGGCCTGCTGACATGCCCCACCTGCGCCGATCCGCGCTCGCCGGACTGCTGCTGGCGGTCGCACCCGCCGCCGCCCTCAGTGGGTGCGGCTTCGACTACCCCACCGACCGGGTCAACACCATCGCCGCCGGGGTCAACGACCGCAGCGGTGACGTCGACGCACTCGGCATCCGAGTGCTCGCGACCGCGGAGGGCGAGGGCCGGCTGATCGGCTCGCTCGCCAACAACCTGCGCGAGAGCGCGGCGCTGGAGGAGATCTCCTCCCCCGAGGGCATCACCGCCGGCGAGTTCGAGCCGATCGAGGTCGCGGGCCGCGCCACCGTCAACCTGGCCACCGCGACCGCCGTACCGCTCAGCGGCGACTTCACCGCCGGCCAGTTCGTGCCGCTCGACCTGACCTTCAGCGACGGGACGACGCTCAGCCTCGACGTGCCGGTCGTCAAGCCCTGCTTCCAGTACACCCAGGTCCCGACCGAGGTCGCCAGCGCGGGCAAGTCCGCCGCCCACGACGACGAGACGAAGGCCGGCGACCAGGCCGCGCACGCCGACGAGAGCGCGGAGACCGAGCACGCGGAGACCGGCGACGCGGAAGCCGGGCACGCGGAGACCGGGCACGCGGAGGAGGGCGGCGACGCCACCTTCACGTGCGCGGACGAGATCCCGGCTCCCGGGGGCGCGCACTGATGAGCTTCACGCTGGTCCTGCTCCGCCACGGCGAGAGCGAGTGGAACGCGAAGAACCTCTTCACCGGCTGGGTCGACGTCGCGCTCACCGAGAAGGGCCGCGGCGAGGCGGTCCGCGGCGGTGAGCTGCTGCGCGAGGCCGGCATCCTGCCGGACGTCGTCCACACCTCCCTCCAGCGCCGCGCGATCAACACGGCCGCGCTCGCTCTCGACGCGGCGGACCGGCACTGGATTCCCGTCCGCCGCTCCTGGCGCCTCAACGAGCGCCACTACGGCGCACTCCAGGGCAAGGACAAGAGGGCCATCAAGGACGAGTACGGCGAGGAGCAGTTCATGCTCTGGCGCCGCTCCTTCGACACCCCGCCCCCGCCGCTGGCCGACGACGACGAGTACTCCCAGGCCGGCGACCCCCGCTACGCCGACCTCGGCGAGGAGCTGCCTCGCGCCGAGGCGCTCAAGCAGGTCATCGACCGGTTGCTCCCCTACTGGGACGCCGGGATCGTGCCGGACCTGCGCGCCGGCCACACCGTTCTCGTCGCCGCACACGGCAACAGCCTGCGCGCGATCGTCAAGCACCTCGACCAGATCAGCGACGCCGACATCGCCGGCCTCAACATCCCCACCGGGATGCCCCTGGTCTACGAGCTCGACGAGGACACCCTCGCCCCCACCGTCCCCGGTGGCCGGTACCTCGACCCCGAGGCCGCCGCCGCCGCCGCGGCGGCTGTGGCGAACCAGGGGCGCTGATCCCAGGAGTCCCAGGGGGCACAAGTTTCACCGGCTGGCCGGAGAAACTCACGCTGGGACGATGAAGTTTCATCGTCCAGGAGACAGTTTCTCCGGCCGGCCGGTGAAACTGTCTCCCCGCCCGATCACGCAGCCGGCGCCGGGTGATGCCCCGTGACCACGAAGATCACCCGGTTCGCGACCGAGACGGCGTGGTCGGCGATCCGCTCGTAGTAGCGACCCAGCAGGGCGATGTCGACGGCGGCCTCGACGCCGTGGGTCCACTCGTCGCCGAGGAGCTCGGTGAAGCTGCGGCGGCGCAGCTGGTCCATCTCCTCGTCGTCGCGGCCCAGCGCGATGGCGGCCTCGACGTCGCGGCCGGCGATGACCTCGGTGACCCGGCCGACCATGTCCTCGGCGACCTCGGCCATCCGCTCCATGGTGGGGCGGACCTCGTCGGGGACGGCGACGTCGGGGACGCGCAGGCGCGCGATCTTGGCGACGTGCACGGACAGGTCGCCCATCCGCTCGAGCTCGGCGACCATCCGGAGCGCCGCGACGACGGTGCGCAGGTCGCCGGCGACCGGCTGTTGGAGCGACAGCAGCGCGAACGCGGAGTCCTCGACCCGCTCGCGGGCGCGGTCGATCTCGGCGTCGTTGCTGATGACCTTCTCGGCGAGGGTCGAGTTGCCGGTCATCAGGGCCTCGGTGGCCTCGCCGACCGCGACCTGCACCCGGCGGGAGATGCCCGCCAGGTCGTCGAAGATCGCGTCGAGCTGGTCGGTATAGGCGTCACGCATGGTCCCGACCCTACGGAGGCGAGGTGTCCATCAAGCGAGGTGCGGTGAACGGGGGATGAACATCGCGAAGCAGAGCCCTCGCGATTCTGAGCCCGGCCCCGCGCGCGCCGTACGATCGAGACGTGGATCCGACGACGCAGGCCTTCGTGGCCGCGCTGCTCGGCGCCCTCGTGGCCGGTGGCGCCATGCTCGCATGGCATCTGAGCGACCGTCAGCAGCGGGTCTACCGGGTCCCGGAGGAGCCGCTGCTACCTGAGGGCGTCGCGGCCGTGCTGTCGGTGCTGCGCAGCAGCGCGGTCGTCGTCGACGAGTCCGACGCGGTCGTGAAGGCCTCGGCTCCGGCGTACGCGATGGGCTTCGTCCGCGGCACCACCCTGCTCTCCGACCAGCTCGGCGAGCTGATCCGTCAGGTCCGCCGCGACGGGCAGATCCGCGAGACCGAGCTGATCGTCCCGCGCGCCGCCGGTACGCCGCGCCACGTGACGGCCCGCGTCGCCCCGCTCGGCTCGCGGCTGGTCCTGGCGCTGGTCGAGGACCGCACCCGCGAGCGCCAGGTCGACGCCGTACGGCGGGACTTCGTCGCCAACGTGAGCCACGAGCTCAAGACGCCGGTGGGTGCGATGCGGCTGCTCGCCGAGGCCGTCCAGGATGCGGCCGACGATCCCGACGCCGTGTACCGCTTCGCCTCGCGGATGCTCACCGAGAGCGACCGCCTGTCGAGGCTCATCCAGCAGATCATCGAGCTCTCGCGGCTGCAGGGCGACGAGCCGCTGGACTCCCCCGTCCCCGTCTCGATCGACGACGTGGTGGCCTCCGCCGTCGACTTCGTCGACATGAACGCCAGCGCCAAGGACATCCAGGTGATCGCGGAGGGCGAGGCGGGCCTGAAGGTCCTCGGCAGCGAGAAGCAGGTCGGCGCCGCCGTCTCCAACCTGGTGGCGAACGCCGTCGCCTACTCCGAGCCGAACTCCCGGGTGGTGGTGACCCGCAAGCGGGTCGGGCCCAACGTGGAGATCTCCGTGATCGACCAGGGCATCGGGATCCCCCAGGCCGAGGTCGAGCGCATCTTCGAGCGGTTCTACCGGGTCGACCCGGCACGGCACCGCTCGACCGGCGGCACCGGCCTGGGGCTGTCGATCGTCAAGCACGTGGCCGCCACCCACGGCGGCGAGGTGCGGGTCTGGTCGGTGGAGGGGCAGGGCTCGACGTTCACCCTGCTGCTCCCGCAGCACCCCCACCACGAGGCGGACGGGCCCTACCTGCGGCTCGCGCCGATCGCGTCCACCCCGGAAGCACCGGCCGGACGTGCGAATGATCAGGAGGAAGCATGACCCGCGTACTTGTCGTCGAGGACGAGGAGAGCTACAGCGACGCCCTCGCGTACCTGCTCCGCAAGGAGGGGTTCGAGGTGGCGATCGCGGCCGACGGCAACGAGGCGCTCAAGGAGTTCGACCGCAACGGCGCCGACATCGTGCTGCTCGACCTCATGCTGCCGGGCATCCCCGGCACCGAGGTCTGCCGCACCATCCGGCAGACGTCCAACGTGCCGGTCATCATGGTCAGCGCCAAGGACGACGAGGTCGACAAGGTGGTCGGGCTCGAGCTCGGCGCCGACGACTACGTCACCAAGCCCTACTCCCCTCGCGAGCTGGTCGCGAGGATCCGCGCCGTCCTGCGCCGCGGGGTCGGCGACGAGCTGCTGCCGGACACCCTGGAGGCGGGGCCGGTGCGGATGGACGTCGAGCGTCACGTCGTGACCGTGGACGGCGCGGAGCAGCGCCTGCCGCTCAAGGAGTTCGAGCTGCTCGAGATGTTCCTGCGCAACCCCGGTCGCGTGCTCACCCGCGGGCAGCTGATCGACCGCGTGTGGGGCTCGGACTACGTCGGCGACACCAAGACCCTCGACGTCCACGTCAAGCGCCTGCGGGCCAAGCTCGAGCCGGAGCCGAGCGAGCCGAAGTACCTCGTGACGGTGCGCGGTCTGGGCTACAAGTTCGACGTCTGAGCGAGGCCGGACGGCTCCGGGCCGGGCTCGGGCCCGCGCTCCCGAGCCGCCGCGGCGTCGGGCTCCGGCTCCGCGCAGACCGCGACCTCGGCTGCCGGCTCGGTGCTGGCGGTTGTGGCGGCGCGCCCGCCGGTCGCGACCACGCACCCGACGAGGATGAGCGGGAAGCCGACGAGCATGCCGGCGGTGAGCCTCTCGTCGAGCAGGAGCACGCCGAGCAGGATCGCGACGGCCGGGTTGACATAGGTGATGATCGTCGAGCGCGTCGGGCCGGCCACCTTGATCAGCTCGAGGAAGATCACGAACGCCAGCGCCGTGCACACCAGCGCCAGGACGGCGATGCTCACCCATGCCTCCGCCGGGAGGCCGGTGGGCGGGTCGACGATCCCGAACGGCGCGTAGACCACGGCCGTCATCGTCAGCGCGCAGGCCATCACCCCGAGCCCGGACACGTCCTCCAGGTAGCGGACCAGGATGAGCGGCCCCGTGGCGTAGCAGACCGCGACGCCCAGCATCTCGACCACGGCCAACAGGTCGATGTGGCCGACGTCGAGGCCGACCAGGAAGGCCACCCCGGCGAAGCCGAGGACCAGTCCGCCCGTCTGCGCGGCGCTGAACCGCTCGGCGTGGGTGGTGACCAGGAACGCGAGCGCACCGAACAGGGGGACGGCCGCCACGAGCAGGCCGGCAAGCGACGAGGAGATCCGCTGCTCGGCGTGGCCCAGCAGCACCCAGGGGACCATGATCTCGATCGCCGCGAAGAGCGCGAGCGGTCGCCAGCGGGCGAGCGCGGGTGCGACCTCGCGGCGCACGAGCGCCAGCGGCAGCAGGACCAGGGCTGCGAGCGCGGTGCGGAGGAAGACCAGACTCGCCGGCGAGACATGGTCGACGGCGATCCGGATGAACAGGTAGGGCAGGCCCCAGATCAGGCACATCGCCAGGAACAGCGACCATCCACGCTTCGTCACGAGCCGACTCTAGGGATCGGCACCGACAGCGGTCGCGCGAGTTTCGGACAACGCGGCGCGAAAGCCCGCCAGAAAGATCTCCCGAAGATCTCGCACACGATGTCGAGAACCCGTCGGCGGCTCCGTCCCAGGGATGAAGGCGGCAAGATGGCCGTCTCGGACCTGAGGAGACCACCATGGCGAAGTACCTCTTGCTCAAGCACTACCGCAGCGACCACGCGATCGCCAAGGACGACCTCGTCCCGATGGACCAGTGGACGCCCGAGGAGGTCAGCGCGCACATCGACTTCATGCGCCAGGTCGCCGACGAGCTGCGCGAGCGCGGCGAGTTCGTCGACGAGCAGGCGCTCTCCCCCGAGGGCACCTTCGTGCGGTACGACGGCGAGGGCCGCCCGCCGGTCACCGACGGGCCCTTCGCGGAGACCAAGGACCTGATCGCCGGCTGGATGGTCATCGACGTCGACAGCCAGGAGCGGGCCTACGAGGCAGCCGCGCGGCTGTCGTCGGCCCCGGGCCCCGGGGGCAGGCCGATCCACGAGTGGATCGAGGTGCGCCCGTTCTACGGTGAGCCCCCGGTCGTCACGGAATGACCTCCACCGGCGAGGACCTGGGTGAGCTGCTGCGCGATCTCACCCCCCAGGTGCTCGGCGTCCTCGTCCGCCGCGGAGCCGACTTCGCGGCGGCCGAGGACGCCGTCCAGGAGGCGCTGGTCGAGGCGCTGCGGCACTGGCCCGAGGGCCGGCCGGAGCAGCCCCGCGCCTGGCTCGTGACGGTGGCGCGGCGCAAGCTCGTCGACGCCCAGCGCTCGGCGTACGCACGGGAGCGCCGCGAGCTCCGCGTCCACCTCGAGCCGGATCCGGGGCCCGCGGAGCAGGCCGACGACACCCTGCTCCTGCTCAGCCGCTGCTGCCACCCGGCGTTGACGCCCGCCTCCGCGATCGCCCTGACCCTGCGCGCCGTCGGCGGTCTGACCACGGCCCAGATCGCCGAGGCGTTCCTGGTGCCGGAGGCCACCATGGCCCAGCGGATCACCCGGGCCAAGCGCACCGTCAGCGGACAGCGCTTCGACCGGCCCGGCGAGGTGGGTGCGGTGCTGCGGGTGCTCTACCTGGTCTTCAACGAGGGCTTCACCGGGACCGTCGACCTGGCCGAGGAGGCGATCCGGCTGACCCGCCAGCTGGCCGCCGCGACCGACGACCCCGAGGTCGACGGCCTGCTCGCCCTCATGCTGCTGCACCACGCACGGCGCCGGGCTCGGCGTACCCCGCACGGCGACGTGATCCCCCTCGCCGAGCAGGACCGCTCGCTCTGGGACGGTGCGATGATCACCGAGGGCGTGGAGGTGCTGCAGGCTGCGCTCGCCCGCGACGCTCTCGGCGAGTACCAGGCCCAGGCCGCGATCGCCGCCCTGCACGACGACGCCGCGAGCGCCGAGGAGACCGACTGGCCGCAGATCCTGGAGTGGTACGACGAGCTGCTGCGGCTCGCCCCGAGCCCGGTCGTCGCGCTCAACCGCGCGGTGGCCGTCGGCGAGGTCGACGGGCCTCTCGCGGGTCTGCGCCAGGTCGAGGGCCTGCCCGAGGACCTGCCCCGGCGTGACGCCGTCGCCGCCTGGCTGCTCGAGCGCGCGGGCGACGTCGAGGAGGCGGCCCGCCGCTACGCATGCGCAGCGGAGCGTGCGACGAACCTCGCGGAGCGGGCACATCTGACCCGCCAGGCGGCACGTCTGCGGAGCGGAGCGTCGAAGCCACGCCGAGACCCTCGGTAAAGAAAAAGTGATCTGGGTCACACGAGGTGCGCCGGAGGACTACACACGGAGGTGATCCCCCGGCAGACCTCGACCACGGACTCCCGGCTGCCGGCTCGCACTCTCTCCAGGAGCAGCCATGCGTCGCATCCCTCTTGTCGCAGTCGGCGCACTGGTCGCCGGCGCGCTCGCCTTCCCAGCGCCTGCGCCCGCCGCCGTGCGCAATCCGTCCAATCCCACCCCGATCGCCGTGACCGACAACGGCCTCTCCGCGTCCACCATCTCCGTTGCGGGGCTCGGCGGCGTGATCACCGACATCAATGCCCGAGTCGAGGGCGTGTCGCACACCTATCCCGACGACCTGGACCTCCTGCTCGAGTCGCCCGAGGGCACCTTCGTGATGCTCATGTCCGACGCCTGCGGCGGCGACGACGTCGTCGCCTACCAGTGGAACTTCGACGACGAGGCAGCCGCCCCGATGACGGACGACTCCCTCACCGGTTGCAATCCCATCAACGTACGGCCCACGAACTTCGGCGCCTCCGACCCCGCCGCCTCGGGGCCCCTCTCCTTGCCGGGCACGCTGGTCGAGGACTCCATGAGCGCCTTCGACGGTGAGAACGCGAACGGCACCTGGAGGATCCACGTCTACGACGACCTGGTCGGCTTCGGCGGCAGCATCGCCAACGGCTTCGAGCTGCTCATCAACACCGGCCCGGCCTCAGTCGTGCTCTCCGTCGGCGAGTCGTCCTCCGGGCTCGCCGACCCCTATCCGTACCAGATGGTCGTCGGCACCCCCGGCAAGATCGCCGATGTCGACCTTCGCATCGACCGCTTCTACCACTCGTTCCCCGACGACGTGGACGTGTTGCTCGTCAGCCCCTCGGGGAAGGCCGTCGAGGTCATGTCGGACGCGTGTGGCTCGGCGCGACTGACGAACGTGAGCCTCACCTTCGACGACGAGGCGGCGGGAGGCCTGCCCGACGGCCCGACCTGCACCTCGGGCCGGGTCCGACCCACGAATTTCCTGACCAACGACCCGGTGTACCCGGCGCCCGCCCCGGGAGGGCCCTACAACACCGCGCTGAGCGCCTTCGACGGCGAGCCGGCCAACGGGACCTGGCGGCTCTTCGTCCGAGACGACACGGGGAGCGACTCAGGCTTCGTGGTGGACCCGCCGCAGCTGGTCATCACGATCGACGGTGCTCCCGAGACCACCATCGTCAAGCGGCCGAAGAAGTCGACGACGAAGCGGAAGGCGACCATCGCCTTCGTCGCCAACGAGGCCGGAGCCAGCTTCCAGTGCAAGGTCGACAAGAAGGCCTGGAAGCCGTGCGCGTCCCCGCTGAAGCTCAAGAAGCTCAAGGTGGGCAAGCACAAGGTGCAGGTCCGCGCGATCGACAAGGTGGGCAACCTGGAGACCACGCCCGCGGTCGTCAAGTGGAGGGTGCGTCGCTGACATCGCGACGGCGCCCAGCGCGCGCGTCCCGGAGGCGGACCGGCTCGGCCGGTCCGCCTCCGGCGCATTTCGCGGTATCAGGCAGCGGGGCCCGGGGGTCCGAGAAGCACGTCAGCATCCCCCCTCGAAAGGTTCTGCCATGCGCCGTCTCGCCCTGATGACCGCAGGGGTCATCACCCTCGGAGGCCTCTCCGGCCTCTCCTCCGCCGGACCCGCGTCGGCCGCGGTCCGCACCGTCAGCTACCCGCTCGTGGTCAACGTGCCGGACAACGGCACGACCGCCGCGACCGTCAACGTCACCGGCCTCGCCGGGCCGATCACCGACGTCGACGTCGTCCTCAACGGGGTCACGCACGGCTGGCCGCGCGATCTCGACCTGTCGATCCAGGCACCGGGATCCACCAAGGTGGTGCGCCTCATGTCCGACGTGTGCGGCACCAACACCAGTCCGCTGACCGGGGCGGTCTTCACGGTCGACGACGAGGCCGCGGTCGCCATGCCCGACAGCGCGGCGTGCCCGGCGGGGTCCTACCGGCCGACGAACAACGACGCCGCGGAGACTCCGCCGCCCGGAACGACGTTCGCCGACAGCCTGTCCGCCTTCGACGGCTCGAACGCCAACGGCACCTGGACCCTGCACGCCTCCGACGACCTCGGCGGCTTCGTGGGCCAGCTCACCAGCGGGTTCGCCCTGACCATCACCACCGACGACGCCCCCGGCGAGACGACGATCACCCAGCGTCCGCGGAGCTCGACCAGGAGCCACCGGGCGACGGTCGGGTTCGTCGCGGACAAGGGCCACGTGAGCTTCCAGTGCAAGGTCGACAGGTCGGCCTGGAAGGCGTGCTCCTCCCCGCTGAAGCTGAAGAGGCTCAAGCCCGGCAAGCACAAGGTCCGGGTCCGCTCGGTCGGACTGTCCGGCCAGGTCGAGAGCACGCCCGCCGTCGTGAAGTGGCGGGTGCGCTGACCGGCCGAGGCCGGGACCACCCTCGGAGGCGGATCAGCCGAGCTGGTCCGCCTCCGGCGGGTCCGCGAAGAGCGCGTTGAGGTCGGCGCCCGGGGCAGCGCCGGCGAAGCCGTCGAACCTGCCCTCGACGAGGCCGGCGGCCGCGCGCTCGAAGCCGCCCCACGCCGCCCTCGCCAAGGCGCCCCCGACGCTGATCCGGCGTACGCCGAGCTCGGCCGCCGCGGCGAGGGTCAGCGGGCTCGGGCCGCCGACGAGCACGTTGACCGGCTTCGGCGCGACGGCCGTCACGACGGCCGCGATGTCCGCGGGGTCGCTGACGCCGGGCGCGTAGAGGCAGTCGGCGCCGGCCGCCGCATAGGCCTGCAGCCGCTCGGTGACCTCGGCGAGGTCCGGGCGGCCGACGATGAAGCCCTCCGCACGGCCCACCAGGACGACGTCGTGCCCGCTGGCGTCGATCGCGTCGCGTGCGGCGGCCAGCCGCTCCACCGCGACGGGGAGGTCGTAGGGGACCCCGCCGACCGCGTCCTCGATCGAGAGGCCCGCGACGCCGGTCTCCACCGCCAGGGCCACGCTGACGCCGACCTCGTCCACACCGTCGCCGTAGCCGTTCTCGAAGTCGGCGTTCACCGGCAGCCGGGTCGCGGCGACGATGTCGGCGAGGTGGTCGAGCGCCTCGTCGCGGGTCGCGGAGCCATCCGCGCGGCCGCGGCTCCAGGCGGCGCCGGAGCTGGTGGTCGCGAGTGCAGCGAAGCCGAGATGCTCGAGATAGCGGGCGGAGCCGCGGTCCCACGGGTTGGGGAGGACGAAGCAGCCGCCCTCGTGGAGAGCTCGGAACGCGGCGCGCCGCTCGGCGATGGTGGTCATGCCGCGACGCTAGGGCGTCGCACCGACAGCCCCCGTGCCGCCCTCAGCCCTGCGCGTCGGCCTCCAGCCAGCCGCGGAACGCCTCCAGGTTGGCCGTGGACTCGCCCCGCTCGATCCGCCATGCCCACTCCTTGCGGATCGACGACTCGAAGCCGAGCTCGAGGATGGTGTTGAACGCCGAGTCGGCGTAGTCGAGCACCGAGCCGAGCAGGCGGTCGAGGTCGTCGGAGGTCACCGAGGACAGCGGGAGCCGCGCGTCGAGGTAGATGTCGCCGTGGTGGTCGATGCCGAAGGCGACGGCGTACATCCGCATGTTGCGCTCGAGCAGCCAGCGGTAGACCCGCTCGAACTCCTCGTCCGGACGGCGACAGACGAACGCGTGCACACCCAGGGCGTGCGGCCCGACGTCGAGACGGACCGGCGTCTGCAGCTTCTTCTCGCCGGGCAGGGCGAAGCTGAAGGTCCCGCCCTCGGTCTCGTCGAACTCGATCTCGTTGTCCTGGAGCCAGGCGCGGACCACGTCGGTCGCGCTGGTCGTGCCGGGCTGGGTCGTCATCCGACGCGGGCCTCCTGTCGCAGGAGCGCGTGGGCGCGCTCGTAGACCTCCACCGTATGGGCCGCGGTCGCCTCCCAGGAGAACTGCCGCGCCTGCGTCAAGGCGCCGTCGGCGAGCCGGTCGCGCAGCGCGGGGTCGGCGACGACCCGCTCGAGCGCGACCGCCCAGTCGTGCGGGTCGTGGGTCTCGACGAGCAGGCCGCTGCGTCCGTCGCGGACGACGGTGGTCAGGCCCCCGACCGCAGCCGCGACGACCGGCGCGCCGGACGCCTGGGCCTCCGCGGCGACGAGCCCGAAGGACTCGTTGTACGACGGCACCGCGACGAGCGTGGCGGCGGCGTACCAGCCCGCGAGGTCGTGCTGCGGCACCGGCGGCACGAAGCGGACGACGTCGTCGATGCGGAGCTCGGCCGCGAGGTTGGCCAGCGCGGTGGGCCGCTCCAGGCCGCTTCCGGACGGCCCTCCGACGACCGGTACGACGAGGCGCGAGCGCAGGTCCGGGCGCCGCACCAGGAGCTCGGCGACCGCCCGGAGCAGCACGTCGGGAGCCTTGAGCGGCTGGATCCGGCCGGCGAAGAGCAGCACCAGCGCGTCGTCCGCCAGCGCGCGCTCGCGACGCGCCCGGGAGCGCTCGGCCGGGGTGAGCGGACGGAAGACCTCGGTGTCGACGCCGGGATGGACCACCTCGACCCTCCCCGGGTCGGCGTCGTACAGGTTGATGAGCTGCTTGGCCTCGAGGTCGGTGTTGGCGATGAGCACGTCGGCGGCCTCCACCACCTGCTCCTCCCCGATCACCCGCGCCTGCGGCTCCGGGCTGTCGCCGGCGGCGAGCGCCTCGTTCTTGACCTTCGCCATGGTGTGCATCGAGTGCACGAGCGGCACGCCCCAGCGGTCGCGCGCCAGTGCGCCGACCTGGCCGGAGAGCCAGTAGTGCGAGTGGACGACGTCGAAGTGGCCCGCGGGCTGCGCGGCCTCGGCGCGCAGGACCTCGCGGGCGAAGACGCAGAGCTGGCCGGGCAGCTGGTCCTTGGTGAGCCCCTCGAAGGGCCCGGCGTGCACGTTGTGCACGGTGACCCCGTCGCGGACGGGGACGACGGGGTCGAGGCGCGAGCTGGTCGCGCGGGTGAAGATGTCGACCTCGATGCCGCAGCCGGCCAGCCGGCGCGCCAGCTCGACGACGTAGACGTTCATGCCACCGGCGTCACCGGTGCCCGGCTGGTCGAGCGGGGAGGTGTGCAGGCTGATCATCGCGACACGACCGATCGCCGTCTCCCCCATCGGACCTCCCGCTGCCTCTCGCCGCCCGGACACCCCGGTGCCCGGCATCCGCCGCCGGACACCTGTTGCCGGCTGATCGGTCAACGGCATCACCGTGCCCAGCATTCCCGATCCCCGCGGGCTTCCCACGGTGTGGACGGTGGAGGATGGGGTCATGACCACCCGCACCGCCGTCGTGACCGGCGCCTCCAGCGGCATCGGCGCCGCCACCGCCCGCCACCTGGCCCGGGAGGGCTTCACGGTGCTCTGCGCCGCCCGTCGTGCCGACCGGATCGAGGCGCTCGCCGCGGAGATCGGTGGGCGCGCCGTCGCCTGCGACGTGACCGACCCCGACTCCGTGGCCGCACTGGCCGCCGCGGCCGGGCCCCGGCTGGACGTGCTGGTCAACAACGCTGGCGGGGCCTTCGGTCTCGCGCCGGTCGCGGAGGCGGACCCCGACGAGTGGCGCCGGATGTACGACGTCAACGTGCTCGGCCTGATGCGGGTGACGAAGGCCCTGATCCCCGCCCTGGTCGCCAGCGGCGCGGGCGTCATCGTCAACGTCGGCTCGACGGCGGGACGCATCGCCTACGAGGGCGGTGCGGGCTACACCGCAGCCAAGCACGGCACGAAGGTGGTCACCGAGACGCTCCGCCTGGAGCTGTTCGACCAGCCGGTGCGGGTCTGCGAGGTGGCTCCCGGGATGGTCCGCACGGAGGAGTTCGCACTCACCCGGTTCGGTGGCGACCAGGCGCGCGCCGACGCGGTCTACGCAGGCGTGCCCGACCCGCTGGTCGCCGACGACGTCGCGGACGCGATCACCTGGGTCGCGACCCGCCCGCCCCACGTCAACATCGACGAGCTGGTCATCAAGCCCCGTGCCCAGGCCGCCCAGCACAAGGTGCACCGGATCTAGCCGACTGCACGCTCAGCGGCCCGCGAGCCGCCGGGCGCGCAGTGCGAGCGCGCGGGGCACGCCTCCCCACGCCGTCGTCGAGCGGACCGGCAGCGCGGCGTGCGCCGGCAGCACGGCGCTCATCACCACCTGCCCGAGGTCGCGCGGGCCCCGCGACGACGCCAGGCCGTGGCGCAGCTCGCGGACCGCGCCCGCGCCGCCGAAGGCGCCGACGGCGCCCTCGTGGGTGACCCGCACCCGCGCCAACGCGGCGTCCGGCACCCGGTCGAGCGCGGCGAGCACACGCGGAGGCACGGACGCCGGCAGGCCGACGCTCGCGCGGGCCGCGGCCAGCGAGGTGAGCGCGGGTGCGGTCAGCTCGCGGTCGAACACCGCCGGGTCGCGGGCCAGACGGCGCAGGTCGACCAGCGTGCGCAGCCACGTCCACCCCTCGCGGTGTCCGGCCAGGTGGTGGAAGGCGTCCACCGGAGCGAGGGTCGGGACGGGTGCGCCACCGACCTCGACCGTCGTACGACGGGCCAGGAGCGCGTGCGCCGGGGGCTGCGCCCCGGGCACCGCGTCCAGGCGCCAGTGGAGGTCGACGTCGACGCCGGGACCCAGATAGGTCAGCGAGTGCCCCCAGCGCAGCACGTGGCGCCAGGCCCACATGCCGGGCTCGACCCGGCCGCGCTCGTGCAGTGCCCAGCCCGCGCGGGTGAGCACGGCGTGCGCGGATGCGACGTCGGCGGGCCGGACCAGCACGTCCACGTCGCCGGCGCCGCGCGCGTCCGCGCTGCCGGTCGTGAGCACCGCGAGCGGGACGCCCTTGAACACGAGCGACGCGATGCCGGCCGTGTCCAGCAGGCGCTCGACGCGCACGGTCTCGAGGGCGTGCACCAGGCGGCGCTGGCGGTCGCCCTCCACCATCGCGTCGAGCACCGCGGTCACCTCCGCCGGCAGGCCGAGCTCGCCGGCGCGGGAGCCCAGCAGCTCCGGCACGCGGTGGCGCCGGACGACGTCGAGGAGCGCGCGCGGCTCCGCCTCGCCGAGGCGGGCCGGCCCGACCGGTCGCCCCTCCTCGGCGTCCAGGGCAGCGCTCACCAGCCGGCGGAGCAGGTCGAGAGCGTCGGCACCCACCTCGCGAGCGTGGCACGCGTCCCCCGCGCCGTGCGGCGGAACCGACAGTTGGTGAAAGTTAAATCTCCGGCGAACCGCCTGCGGCACCGTGCCCTGCGGGCGCACAGTGGCGTTGCACCCATGACGGAGCGACTCGGCGACTCCCTCCTCTCCGTCCTGCAACCCACTGGAGCCCACATGCGCCTCACCTACGTTGCCCCCGTCCTGGAGACCCTGAGCCTGACCGCCACCCAGGACATCAACATCGGTGCCGACATCGAGATCGACATCACCCTCGGGCTGGGCAGCTGACCCTCCGGTTCGGCTGTGCCGCTGCCGCCGCCTGGTGCCTGCTGGGCGCCACCCGGCTGCTGACGGCCGCTCTGCCGTTCGGTGCGGTACGACGCCTCCTGGGCGAGCCGGCCGCCCCGGGCGGAGTGGGGCCCCTGGCGCCTCCGGACGTGACGCGAGACCAGCTCGCCCACGCCGGGGCGGTCGGCCGGGCCATCGGGTACGCCGCCGGACGGACTCCCTGGACGTCCGACTGCTATCCGCAGGCCCTGACCGCGCGCATCCTGCTGCGCGGCGCCCGGGTGCCGCACTCGGTCGTCTTCGGCCTGCGCCGGGGTGACGCCGGCGAGCTGCGGGCCCACGCGTGGGTCACGGTCGGCGAGGTCGTCGTCACCGGCGGCACCACCCGCGCCTGGACCCCGGTCGGCACCTTCACCTGGCAGCCCTGAGCCCGCCTGAGAACCCGCCACGCACCCGCCATGTACACCGCCTACGGACTCCTCGTCGACAGCGAGCTCCCCCTGCCCGAGCTCGGCCAGGTGCGGACGCCCGGGCGCGCCGACGTCGTGGTCCGGCGCGGCGCGGTCGAGCCGCCCTCCGCGACGGCCGTCCGGCTGCCGCGAGGCCTGTGGGCGGACGGTGACCGGATCGGCATCGACGTCCCCGGGGTCGCCCGCTACGTCTGCGAGCGGGGCACACGCATCACGGTCGAGCCGGTGGACGGCGCGGCCGCCGACGCCGTGCGGCTGTTCCTGCTCGGCTCGGCCCTGGGCGCGGTCCTCACGCAGCGCGGCCTCCTCGTGCTCCACGGCAACGCCTTCGTCGTGGGCGACTCCTGCGCCGTCGTCCTCGGGCGCTCGGGCGCGGGAAAGTCGACGCTCGCCGCCGAGATGCACCGACGCGGCCACGTCGTGCTCAGCGACGACGTCGTGCCTGTCGACGACGCGGGTCGCGCGCTCCCCGGGTGGCCGCGGATCAAGCTGTGGCAGGACGCCCTCGACCGACTCGGGCTGCCCTCCACCGGCCTGCGCCGGGTCGACGACGCGTTCGCCAAGTTCCACGTGCCTCTGGAGCGGGCGGCGGAGCTGGCGCCGGTGCCGGTCCGGTGGGTCTACGTCCTGGACCGGTACGACGGCCCGCTGCGCGTCGTACCGGTCACCGGAGCGGCGGTCTTCACCAGCCTCCACGAGCACAGCTACCGCAACGAGATCCTCGTCGGCGACCTGCGGAGCACCCACCTCGCCCGCAGCGCCGCGCTGGCCCGCACCGCGCGGCTCAGCCGGATCGACCGCCCGCGCGGCATCGACAGCGTGGCCGCGTCCGCCGACGCGATCCTGGCCGACATCGACCGAGAGGAGACCCAGCATGCGCCGAGCCGAACGACCCGAGCGGTGGGTGCGTGATTCCGCCCTGCACGCCGTCGAGATGGGCGAGGAGTTCGTGATGATGGGCCTGGCCCAAGGCGAGTACTACGCCGTGAAGGGCGTGGCCGCCAGCCTGTGGCGCCATCTCGCCGAGCCGCACGACCTCGCCGAGCTGTGCGCGCTGGTCGCCGCGGAGTACGACGTCAGCGCCGACGGCTGCCGCGACGACGTCGCGGCCTTCCTCGGGCAGCTGCGCGAGCGGCGGATGGTCCTGGCCGCGTCCTGACGGCCCACCAGTGACCGTCAGCCCAGCGCCCGCTCCAGTGCCCGGTCCAGCGCGGCGGTCACGTGCAGCGTCGTACAGGGGAAGACGGGGATCTCGGAGTCGGCCTGGCGGATGAGCAGCTCGAGCTCCGAGCAGCCGAGGATCACCCCGCCGGCGCCGGCGTCCCACAGCTCGCTGATCATGCCGACGACGGCGCGGCGGGAGTCGTCGACGACCTTCCCGTGCACCAGCTCGTCGTAGATGATCCGGTTGAGCTCGTCGTGGTGCCTGCTGTCGGGGACCAGCACCTCGAGGCCGTGGCCGGCGATCCGGTCGGTGAAGAAGGTCCGCGACATCGCGAACTTGGTGCCGAGCAGGGCGACGCTCTCGACGCCCTCGGCCGTGCAGGCCTCGGCGACGACGTCGCCGAGGTGGAGCAGCGGGATCGAGACGGCGTCCTGGACCTGCTCGGCGACCCGGTGGAAGGTGGTCGTGCAGAGCATGAGGAAGTCGGCGCCGGCGCGCTCCACGGAGACCGCGGCCTCGCGCAGGATGGCCGCGACGCCGTCCCAGTCCTCGGCCTCCTGGAGCTCGGTGACCTCGGCGAAGTCGACCGACGCCAGCACGGTGCGCGCGGAGTGCAGTCCGCCGAGCCTCTCCTCGACGCCGCGGTTCAACGCCTCGTAGTACGCCGCGCTGCTCTCCCAGGACATGCCGCCGACAAGGCCGATGGTCTGCATTGGTGCAGTCTCGCGCACCCGCGCGCGGGTTCCAACGCCACCCCGGGTCCTGCTCAGCAGATGAGAAGGATGAGGCCCGCAGTCCCGCTGAGGATGCGGGGAGTAGGGCCGCTCGCGGATAGGCTGGTCCGTCGTGTCCCAGACTCGTCGCACCGATCTCCGCAACGTCGCCATCGTCGCCCACGTCGACCACGGCAAGACGACCCTCGTCGACGCGATGCTCCACCAGGCCGGAGCGTTCACCGCGCACCAGGCCGAGGGCGTCGCCGAGCGTGTGATGGACTCCGGCGACCTGGAGCGCGAGAAGGGCATCACGATCCTCGCGAAGAACACCGCGGTCCACTACCGCGGCCCCTCGGCGCAGGAGATGCTCGGCGCGGACGCCGCCGGCGGCATGGTCATCAACATCATCGACACCCCGGGCCACGCCGACTTCGGCGGCGAGGTCGAGCGTGGGCTCTCGATGGTCGACGGCATCGTCCTGCTGGTCGACGCCTCGGAGGGCCCCCTCCCCCAGACCCGCTTCGTCCTGCGCAAGGCGCTCAACGCCGACATGCCCGTGATCCTGGTGGTCAACAAGACCGACCGCGGCGATGCCCGCATCGACGAGGTCGTCGACGAGACCTACGAGCTGTTCATGGACCTCCTCGACGAGAACCACAGCCAGGACGCGCTCGACTTCCCCGTCGTCTTCGCCTCCGGCAAGGCCGGCATCGCCTCGCTGACCAAGCCGGAGAACGGCAGCCTGCCCGAGGGCAACGACCTCGAGCCGCTCTTCCGCACCATCCTGGAGACCATCCCCGCGCCGGAGTACGTCGAGGGCGCGCCGCTGCAGGCGCACGTCACCAACCTCGACGCCTCCCCGTTCCTCGGTCGCCTCGCCCTGCTGCGCATCAAGCAGGGCACCCTCAAGAAGGGCCAGCAGGTCGCGTGGATGCAGCGCGACGGGGGCGTGAAGAACGTCAAGATCACCGAGCTCCTCGTCACCGAGGGCCTCGAGCGCAAGCCCGGCGAGTCCGCCGGCCCCGGCGACATCGTGGCCGTCGCGGGCATCCCGGACATCACCATCGGCGAGACCCTGGCCGACCCGGAGAACCCGGTCGCGCTGCCGCTCATCCACGTCGACGAGCCGGCGATCTCGATGACGATCGGCACCAACACCTCGCCGCTGGTGGGCAAGGGCGGCAAGGGCCACAAGGTCACGGCCCGCCTGGTCAAGGACCGCCTCGACTCCGAGCTCATCGGCAACGTCTCGCTCCGCGTCCTCCCGACCGAGCGCCCCGACGCGTGGGAGGTGCAGGGCCGCGGTGAGCTGGCCCTCGCCATCCTGGTCGAGCAGATGCGCCGCGAGGGCTACGAGCTCACCGTCGGCAAGCCGCAGGTGGTCACGCGCGAGATCGACGGCAAGGTGCACGAGCCCTTCGAGCGGCTCACCATCGACGCGCCGGAGGAGTTCCTCGGCACGATCACCGAGCTGCTCGCCAACCGCAAGGGCCGGATGGAGGGCATGACCAACCACGGCACCGGCTGGGTGCGGATGGAGTTCGTCGTGCCCGCCCGCGGTCTCATCGGCTTCCGCACCGACTTCCTCACCGAGACCCGCGGCACGGGCATCGCCCACCACATCTCGGAGGGCTACTTCCCGTGGGCCGGCGAGATCCGCTCGCGCAACTCCGGCTCGCTCGTCGCCGACAGGGCGGGCGCGGCGACGGCGTACGCGATGACCTCGCTGCAGGAGCGCGGAGTGCTGTTCGTCGAGCCCGCGACCGAGGTCTACGAGGGCATGATCGTCGGCGAGAACTCCCGCGCCGACGACATGGACGTCAACATCACCAAGGAGAAGCAGCAGACGAACATCCGCTCCGCCACCTCCGACAACTTCGAGAAGCTCATCCCGCCGAAGAAGCTGTCGCTGGAGCAGTGCCTGGAGTTCTGCCGCGAGGACGAGTGCGTGGAGATCACGCCCGAGACCGTCCGCATCCGCAAGGTCATCCTGGACGCCAACGAGCGCGCCAAGATCGCGAGCCGCGCGCGCAAGGCGAACAAGTGACCCGGCTCGGGTGACCCGGCCGCGCCGGCCGACGCACACCTTCCAGACCCCGCCTCGGGCTTCCCGGGGCGGGGTCTGGCGTTCTCGGGACCCGCTGCGCGCACGGACCGGCCGGCGGGCCGCTCCTCAGCTGAGCCGCTCGAGCACCATCGCCATGCCCTGCCCGCCGGCGGCGCACATGGTCTCGAGGCCGAACTGGGCGTCGCGCTCCTGGAGGCCGTGGATCAGCGTGGTGGCCATCCGGGCGCCGGTGGAGCCGAAGGGGTGGCCGAGAGCGATCGCGCCACCGTTGACGTTGACGCGGTCGAGGTCGAGGCCGAGCTCGTCGATGCACGGGAGCACCTGCGCCGCGAAGGCCTCGTTCATCTCGACCAGGTCGATGTCGCCGACGGAGAGGCCCGCGCGGGCGATCGCCTGGCGGCTGGCCTCGACCGGCCCGAGGCCCATGATCTCGGGGCTCAGCGCGGAGACGCCGGTGGAGACGACGCGCGCCAGCGGCGTGATGCCGAGACGGGCGGCGCGGGTGTCGCTCATGACGACGAGCGCGGCGGCACCGTCGTTGAGGGGGCAGCAGTTCGCGGCGGTGACGGTGCCCTCCGGGTGGAAGACCGGTGCCATCGAGGCGACCTTCTCCAGGGTCACCCCGGCGCGCGGGCCGTCGTCGCTGTCGACGACCGTGCCGTCGGCGAGCGTGACCGGGGTGATGTCGGTCTTCCAGAAGCCCCGCTGGGCGGCCGCCTCCGCGAGGTTCTGGCTGCGCACGGCGTACTCGTCCTGCGCGGCGCGCGAGACGCTGCGGTACGACGCGACGTTCTCGGCGGTCTGGCCCATCGCCAGGTAGACGTCCGGCAGCTCGCCGAGCGAGCGCGGGTCCACCCACGGCTGCCGGGCCGCCGCCCGCTCGGCGGCGCGCGCCGCCGCCTCGGCGTACAGCGGGTTGCGGGTGTCCGGCATGCCGTCCGCCTTGCCCCGCTCGAAGCGGGACACGCACTCCACGCCGCCCGCGACGAACACGTCGCCCTCACCCGAGCGGATGGCGTGCAGCGCCATCCGCGTGGCCTGCAGGGACGATGCGCAGTAGCGGTGCACCGTCGTCCCGGGGACGCCGTCGAGACCCAGGCGCAAGGCCACCATGCGGCCGATGTTGTAGCCCTGCTCGCCGGCCGGCTGGGCGCAGCCGAGGATCAGGTCCTCGACCTCGCCACGGTCGAGCTCGGGCACGGCGGACAGCGCCGCGTCGACCATCTGCGCGGCGAGGTCGTCGGGCCGCATCTCGCGCAGCGATCCCTTGTAGGCGCGGCCGATGGGCGAACGGGCGGCGGAGACGATGACGGCTTCGGGCACGGAGAGGCTCCTGACTCAGGCGTTGGGGGTGTGCTGGAGGAAGGCGGGCACCTCGCCGCCGCCGTCGACGTTCACGACGGCGCCGGTGATGTGGCTGGCCAGCGGCGAGGACAGGAACACGCAGACCTGGCCGACCTCCAGCGGCGAGGCGAAGACGCCCCGCGGGATGGTGGCGGCGACCCGGGCCACCTGGTCGGCGTCGCCGTAGTGGTCGGTCGAGCCCGGCGTCGCGACCAGGCCGCAGCTGACGGCGTTGACCCGGACCTCGGGCGCCCATTCGGTGCCGAGGCTGGCGGTGAGGCTCTCGAGCGCGGCCTTGGCGGCGCCGTACACGGCCGTGCCGGGGCTGGGCCGCCGGGCGGAGATGGAGGTGATGTTGACCATCGAGCCGTTGCTGGTCCGCAGGTGCGGGCGCACCGCGAGCGCGACGTAGACCGCGGACATGAAGTTGAGGTCGTTGACCTTCGCGTGGAAGCGGGCCGAGCCGGCGTCGAACTGCGCGAAGGGCGCCCCGCCGGCGTTGTTGACGGCCACGTCGAGCCGCCCGTGCCGTCGTACGACGTCCTCGACCCAGCTCGCGACCTGGTCGGGCTCGCGCACGTCGACCGGTGAGAAGTGCGGCGTGCGGCCGTCGACCTCGCGCAGGGAGTCGGGCGTGCTGCGACCGCAGATCTCCACGGTGGCTCCGGCCTCCAGGTAGGCCTGCACGATGCCGTCGCCCACACCCCGGCCGCCGCCGGTCACGAGCACCACCTGACCGGACATGTCGATGCTGTACGCCACCGAATCCCTTTCGTCGTCCTCCGAAGGAGGATCATAGGCCCAATACCAAGCAAGTGCTAGGTTGAGGGTCGGCCGACTCGCCCGGGGCCCCGGTCTGACCGCGTCGCGAGCGGGCACTGGACGGCCGTGGACGACGAGCGCACCAGTCCCGAGGCCGCCGCCTCACGCGGCGGGCGTCGGCCCGCCGGGACGCTGACGTTCATCGGGACCGCGACGACGCTGCTGCGCTTCGGGGCGTTCACGGTGCTGACCGATCCCAACTTCCTCCACCGAGGGCAGCGGGCCTATCTCGGCAAGGGGCTGTGGTCGCGCCGGCTCACCGAGCCCGCGATGGGCCCCGAGGACCTGCCGTGGCTCGACGCGGTGGTCCTCTCCCACCTCCACGGCGACCACTTCGACCGCATCGCTCGGCGCACCCTCGCCCGGGAGGTGCCCCTGCTCACCACACCGGACGCGGCGCGCCGGCTGACCCGGTGGGGCTTCAGCGCGGAGGGACTGCGCACCTGGGAGCGCTTCGAGCTGCGCGCGGGCGACGAGCAGCTGACGGTCGAGTCGCTCCCCGCCGTCCACGCTCGCGGTGTCATGGGACGTCTCCTCCCGCCGGTGATGGGCTCGCTGCTGGAGCACCGTGTCGGCGGCGCCGTCCGCCATCGGGTCTATCTCAGCGGGGACACCCTCAGCGGGGAGCATGTCTCGGAGATCGCGAGACGCCATCCCGACATCGATACCGCCGTCGTCCACCTCGGGGGCACGCGCGTGCTGCTCCACACGGTCACCATGGACGACGCGCAAGGAGTCGACTTCCTGCGCCGCTGCTCGCCCCGACAGGCCGTGCCCGTCCATCACGACGACTACCGCGTCTTCCGCTCGCCCCTTTCGGCCTTCCTGCGGGCAGCAGGGGCGGCCGGGCTGTCGACCCGGGTGCGGACGGTCCGCCGCGGCGAGACCATCGAGCTCGACGGCCCGTCCCCATCCGCCTGAACAGCGGTCGCGACGGCGGGAGCAACCAGGGGACCCGGCGCCCCGCGCGCTCCGCTCACTTCCTCGCGCAGAGGTAGCCGACGACTCCCCCTGAGACCAGGATGCTGGACACCGCACCTGCGGCGGTCGGGGCGAACAGCAGCGGGAGGGCGGCCAGCGCGGCGATGTCGAAGCCGCGCAGCACGCTGCCGTAGAGGTTCGTCGGCACGCCCCCCGCCGGCGTGGAGACCAGCGGCCGACCGTAGTCCGGCGGGCGTCCGGTGACCCAGCGCACCGCCGCGGCGAGGCCCGCCAGCCCGGCCGCGGCACCGACCAGTGCGACCGCGGCCGCGGGGCCCTCCACCCCGTCCCCCAGCGCAGGAGCACCGAGGAGGCCGTGCACCGCCAGGAGCGCACCCGGTACGACGACGGCCGCCGCTCGGGTCGCGCCCAGCCGGCTGGGAAGCATCCGCACCATGCCCGGCGAGCGGGTGAGCACGCGCAGGCCGACCAGCAAGGGGACCCCGAGCACGAAGCACACCAGCACCTCGACCAGCACCGTGACGACGCCGCCCCCGACCGCGGCGACGGCGTACGGGACCAGCAGCGACCCGGTGAGGAGAGCCAGCCGACCGGGCTGGCGGCGCAGCCGGATCACATCGCGCCAGGCGACCGCGGCGACCCCCGGCGGCCCTCCGCGGCGGGGCCGGACGGCGCCCCGGCGGGCACTGGCGTGGCCGACGAGGACGTCGAACATCAAGGCCAGGTCGAGGGTGGCCAGCGCCCCGCCGAGACCGGGCACGAGCACCCCGCCGGGGGCCACGTCGCGGCGCCGCAGCCGAGCGGAGGTCGCCCTCGCGCGGACCAGGAAGAGCGCCACGCCCGCCCACGCCACTGCCCCGACGCCGACGGCGGTCGTCCTGACCGGTCCCGAGGCGGACAGGGACGGCAGCCTCGTGGAGGCGATCGCCGCGAGCCCCAGTCCGACCGCGAGCAGGCTGACCGGCCCGAGCAGCAGGGCGGGATGGCGCGCGCGGCCGGCGCTCTGGGCGTGGGCGAGCGCGCCCACGCCGTACGACCCGACACCGGCGGCGCCCGCCGCGAACAGGGCGAGGTCGGCCACGCCGAAGCCGGCGAGCGTCGCGGTCGCCGCCGCGACCGGTGCCGCGACCGCCGCCCCGAGCAGGGCGACGCCGCGGGCGCGGCGGCGCAGCAGGTCGCCCCGGTCGACCGGCGTCGTCAGCAGCCAGGTCGCCATCCCGGGGCTGACCGCCACCGGTCCGACCATCCGCGCGACGGACCAGAGCGCCGCGAGCGTCGTGGCGACGACCAGCCACGGGAGCAGGGACCGTGCGCCGGCGCAGGTGGTCGTGACGCAGGCCCGGTCGCCCATCTCGCCGACGTTCACCAGGACGCTGACCAGCATCGAGCCCAGCATGAGCACGGCGAAGACGCCGATGTAGAGGTCCTGGAGCGCCTCGCCGAGCGAGAGGGTACGGCGGCTGCGGCGCCAGTGCCGGATGTCGGACCACAGCTCCGCGGCTCGGGGGCGGTCGAGGTCCCCGGGGCTCGTGCCGGTGCTGGTGCCGGAGCTGGTGCCGGGGCTCGTGCCGGGGCTCGTGCCGGGGCTCGTGCCGGGGCTCGTGCCGGGGCTCGTGCCGGGGCTCATGCCGGGTGGGCCAGCTGCACGACGTCGTCCGCGACCGCCTCGACCAGCCGGGGCGAGTGGCTGGCGAGCAGCACCGCGAGGCCTGCCTCCTTCTCGGCCCGGAGCCGGCCGACGAGCCAGTCGAGACCCTCCTGGTCCAGCCGCTGCTCGGGCTCGTCGAGCACGAGCAGGCGGCGCGGGCGGACGAAGGCGCTGGCCAAGGCGAGCCGGCGACGCTGGCCCGACGACAGGGAGGTCGGGAGCTGCCCGGACTGGGCGAGGAGCCCGACCTCCTCCAGGACGTCGTCGACGACCGCGTCCGCGTCGTGCGTGCGATGGGCCCGGGCGAAGAGGTCGAGGTGCTCGACGACGGTGAGGTCGGGGAAGAAGTCCAGGTCGTCCATCACCACCGCGAGCGCGGCCCGGACGGTTGCCGAGCGCTCGTCGAGGGTCTCGCCCAGGAGCTCGACGGTGCCGCCGTCGGCCTGGTCGGCACCGGTGATGCAGCGCAGCGCGGTCGACTTCCCGGCGCCGTTCGGGCCGACCAGGACGGCGGCCGATCCGGCCGGCAGGTCGAGGTCGAGGCCGGCCAGGACCCGGTGGTCGCCGAACGAGCGCGTCAGCCCGCGCACTGACAGCACTGCATCGCTCACGGGCCCAGGATGACAGCCGCCCCCCGCGCCGGGGCGTCGTGGGGATGCCGGGGTCGGTCTGGCTGCGGATTCACCACGGGATGTAGGTGGGTGCGCGGCGCGGATTCACCACGGGATGTAGCCGAATCCGAGCATCTGTAGCGGAGTTCCGCGCGGGGAGTGCCGATCCACCTACATCCCGTGGTGAATCCGCGCGGGCTCACCTACATCCCGTGGTGAATCCGCCCCACCAGCACCCACCCCCACTCAGGACAGCTCAGCCTCGAGCAGGTGGAAGGGGTACTCCTTCGGGGAGAGGTACTCCCGGTCCGAGTGGCGCACCCGCGGGTCGGGATCGGGGTCGGCCGAGTTCACGTAGTTGCTGAGGGTGCGCGGCGCCTCGCGGTAGATCAGGTCCACCTGGTCGACGTACTTCTGCGTCATCACGGCATCGTCGCGGATGATGATGTTCTGCTCGTCGGAGTGCCAGCCGAGCTGGGTCCAGTTCTCACTGCTGGAGAGCACCACGTTGCCGTCCGGGCGACCGTCGAAATTGCCCTGGACCGCCAGGCCCTTCATGTGGACGTAGCGGTCCTTGAACTTGTCGGCCTGCTCGCCGTAGATGTAGACCATCTGCTTGGCCCGCATCCCGCGCAGGATGTGCCGGATGCGGCGCTGCATCATCATGAACACGATCTCGACGTCGCAGCCCTGGCGGTCGAGCTGGCGGGCCTTGCGGGCGATCCGGGCGCCGCGCGCCTCGCCCCACACCGCGTTGGCGATGCGCACCTTGGTGCGACCGTGCGAGGTGTTGGTCGCCCCGGCGCACTGCACCTTGTTGAGCACCGACATCGCGGGGTCGACGTTGTCCCGGTGCGGCGCGAACATCGAGGTGATGTTGCCGGTGGTGAAGCGCAGGACGGGGAAGTTGCGGTCCTGCTTGGCCTCGTCCCACATCCGCATCCAGCCGTCGTAGAGCGGCTTGTTCTCGGTGACGGTGGTCCAGTCGTTGAACTGCTGGACGGCGGCCGCGCCGGTGAAGTTGCCCGAGCCCTGCATGACGATCCAGTTCGTCGCGCCGGAGCGGCTGACGATCATCAGCTTCGGGTGCATGGAGCCGCGCTTGCCCCGGCAGGTCTGGGAGCAGGTGCGGATCCAGCTCTCCATGCCGGGCGGGCGGTTCTCCTCGTCGCGCTGGAAGGCCCGCAGCATCATCGGGTACGAGCGCGCGGGGTTGCCCCCCTGGGAGCGGGCCAGGCCGCGGGACATGATGATCTGCACCGAGACGCCGCGCTCGTGGGCGCGGATGAACTTGCGTGCCAGGTAGGGCGAGTCGAAGTTCCACGTGATCACCCGGACCGTCGCGCCCGCGGGGGCGTTCTTGAGGGTCTTGACGATCTTGCGGTGGATCTTGCCGCGCTGCCCGCGCCGGAACGGGTGGTTGAAGGTGATCCCGGGCGTCACGACGTACGCCGGGTCGGGCTTGCGCGCCGCGCTCGGGGCCGCGTGGGCCGCCGGAGCGGCCCCAGCCGCGGGAAGGAGGCCGTGCCCGGTGACGAGCACCGTCACGGCGAGGAGAAGGGCGATGCCTGCCGCCACCGCCCGCGCACTCCCTAGCGCCGGCGCGTTCCCCCACGCAGTCCTCACGATCCGCACACCCCCACTCGACCGAACAGACGTGGCGACCCTACCCAACGGCCCCGGGCCCTGAACCGCGGACGGCGAATTCCTCGCCCGGGGCGCCTTGCGGCCTCTTTGACTTCGAGTACTTGAAGTTCCTAGCCTCGATGAGGTGAGTGCGCGAGCCGACGGCAGGACCTTCTCCATCAAGGAGGCGGCCGCGCTGACCGGTCTCCCCGCCAGCACTCTGCGCTACTACGAGTCGATCGGCGTCGTGGCCCCGGTCGGCCGGTCCGCCAGCAGCGGTCACCGGGTCTACACCGAGGACGACCTCGACCTGCTCACCTGGGTCGCCTGCCTGAACGCGACCGGGATGTCGGTGAGCGACATGAAGCAGTACGTCGCCAACGGCGCCGCCGGCGCGGCGGCGGCCGGACAGCAGGTCGACCTGCTCACCGCCCAGCGCGACCGCCTGGCGCGCGAGGCCGAGCTGCTCGCCGTACGCCGGCGCTATGTCGACCTCAAGATCGACTACTGGCGGGCCGTCGCGGACGGCGACGACGCCCACGCGGCGTCGTTGTCAGCGCAGGCGCGCGCACTCGCCGACGCGCTCAAGAAGACCAACTGACGAGGAGACACCTCCATGCCCACCTCCGGGACCACCTCCGGGACCACCTCCGGGACCACCTCCAAGACCTACGACCGCACCCGCGTCGCCGCCTGGGCCGCTCCGGCCAGCGGCGAGCCGCTCGCGCCGACCACGATCGAGCGGCGCGCGGTCGGCGAGAACGACGTCCTCATCGCGATCGAGTACGCCGGCATCTGCCACTCCGACATCCACACGGTCCGCGGCGACTGGGGCCCGCAGCCGTTCCCGGTCGTCCCGGGCCACGAGATCGTCGGCACCGTCGCCGAGGTCGGCTCCGCGGTCACCCGGCACCGCGTGGGCGACCGCGTCGGTGTCGGCTGCTTCGTGAACTCCTGCCGGCAGTGCGTCAACTGCCTGCGCGGCGACGAGCAGTTCTGCCTCGACGGCGGCGTCGGGACGTACGCCGTCACCGACCGCGACGGCACCACCACCCAGGGCGGCTACTCCACCCACGTGGTCGTCGACGCGCACTTCGTGATGTCGGTCCCCGACGGCATCGACCCTGCTGCGGCCGCACCGCTACTGTGCGCCGGCATCACGACGTACTCGCCGCTCAAGCGCTGGGGCGCGGGTCCCGGCAAGCAGGTCGCCATCGTCGGCCTCGGCGGACTGGGCCACATGGGCGTGAAGATCGCCCACGCCATGGGCGCCGAGGTGACCGTACTGTCGCAGTCCCTGAAGAAGCAGGAGGACGCACTGCGCCTGGGCGCGGACCACTACTACGCGAGCTCCGACCGCGGCACGTTCGGCGCGCTCGCGGGCCGCTTCGACCTAGTGCTCAACACCGTGAGCGCCAGCCTGGACATCAACGCCTACCTGCGCCTCCTGGCGGTGGACGGCGCCTTCGTGAACGTCGGCGCGCCGCCGGAGCCGTTCAGCGTGAACCCGATGTCCCTGATCTACGGCCGCCACACCGTCGCGGGCTCGATGATCGGCGGGATGGCGGAGACCCAGGAGATGCTCGACTTCTGCGCCGAGCACGGCATCGGCGCCGATGTCGAGGTGATCCCCGCCTCGGCGGTCAACGAGGCCTACGAGCGGGTGCTCGCCTCCGATGTGCGCTACCGGTTCGTGATCGACACGTCCACCATCGGCTGACCGCGCAGTCCCTCGGCACGGAAGCCGGAGCGGCCGCGCCCGACAAGGAGCAGCCCGGCCGCCGACCGTCACTTCTCACACCTGGGCCGCGAGCCGGAACCGGACCTGCTGGCCCGGCACGGCCTGTCCGGCGGCGGGGATCGCCAGCGCGTCGACGACGACGACGACGGGATAGCCCCCGGTCACCGGGTGGTCGGCGAGGAACAGGATCGGCTGGCCCTCGCGGGGGACCTGGATCGCCCCCTCCAACAGGCCCTCGCTGGGGAGCTCGCGCTCGACGGCGGGCTCCAGGGCGGGGCCGGCCAGGCGCAGACCGATGCGGTTGGACGCCGAGGTGACGGTCCAGGAGGTGGCGAGCAGGTCGGCTCGGGACCGGGGCGTCAGCCAGTCGGCGCGCGGCCCCCACGTGACGGGCAGCTCGATCGTCCCGCCGCCGGTCCGCGGCACGGGTGCGAGGTCGATCGCCGGCAGGTCGAGCGGGGTCGTGCCGACGGCGAGCATCGCGCCGGCCGCGAGCGGTGGCGGCCCCAGTCCCGAGAGGAGGTCCGTGGCGCCGGACCCCAGCGCCAGGTCGGTGCGGAGCCCGCCGCGGACCGCGAGATAGGTGCGTGCACCCGCCTCGGGCGCGCCCAGCGACAGCACGTCCCCGTCGGCCAGCCGGACGACGCTGTTGTGCGCGACGCGCCGGTCGTTGCGCCGCGCCGGGGCGGCCGCCCCGGTCAGCGCCACCGTCAGCGCACCGTGCGCCCGCACCCGCAGGCCGCCGAAGGTGGCCTCGACCGCCACGATGCCCTCGGGGTTGCCGACCAGTCGGTTCGCCAGGCGCAGGCTGTCCCGGTCGGCGGCCCCCGAGCGCGGGACGCCCAGGCTCATCAGGCCGGGCCGGCCGAGGTCCTGGGTCGTGGCGAGCGGCCCCGGGTCGAGGACCTCGAGGGCGCGGCCGGTCACCGGTCCGCCCGGAAGCGGACCCGCTGCCCGGCGACGATCAGCGCCGGCTGCGCGCGCGCGAGGTCCCACAGCGCGACGTCGGTGCGTCCGACGACCTGCCAGCCGCCGGGCGACTCCCGCGGGTAGATGCCGGTGAAGGGGCCGGCCAGCGCGACCGCGCCCGCGGGCACCGCCGTGCGGGGCGACGCGCGCCGCGGGATCTCCCACTCCTCCTCGCCCAGGAGGTAGGCGAAGCCCGGCGCGAAGCCGGTGAACGCGGCGACCCAGGTCTGGGAGGCGTGACGGCGGATGAGCTCGTCGACCTCGACGCCGACCGCGGCCGCCGCCTCGGCGAGGTCAGGACCGTCGTACCGGACGGGGATCTCGAGCACGGGCGCCGACCGCTCGTCGTCCGCGGACAGCGGGGTCAGCGCTGCCACCTCGCGCGCCACCTCGTGCAACGGCCGCACGGACAGGTCGACCTGGACGAGGATCGTGCGTGCGGCAGGGACCAGGTCGACGATGCCGGCCGGGGCGGCGGCGACGATCGCCGCGTGATGTCCGATCACCTGCTGGACATCGTCGAGCTCGAGCAGGAACGCCCGGTCGCCGTACGGGAGCACGCGCGTCACGCCCACCTCCGGCCCTCGCTGCTCACCTCGGTGAGCCTAGCGAGGCGTCAGCCGTCGGCGCGCTGCGCGGCGGCGAGGGTGCCCTGGTGGTGGAACATCTGCCACCGCCCGTCCGGGGTGCGCCGCCACAGCGATGTCCGGTTCGAGCGCACCTCTCCGGCCTGGAGCACGTACTTCACCATGACGACGTCGGCGGCGATCAGCACCCCGCGCAACTCGCTCGGCTCGAGGACCTGGTCGCTCTGCGCCGTGTACGCCGCGACCCGCTCCGCCGTACCGGCCTTCACGACCTCGACGCCCGACGCGCCGAACTCGTGGAAGTCCTCGCTCAGGAAGGAGTCGAGCCGCGCCGCGTCGAGCCGGCACTCCCGGCTCAGCGTCTCGAGCTCGGCCGCCAGCGCATCGGCGACCAGGTCGGGCGTCTCCCGGGAGTCCACGCGAGCACGGTACCGGGCGCGTCAGGTGTCAGCGCCTCAGCGTCTGCGAGGGAAGCTCCTGGTACGCCGCGCGGTAGGCCTGCGCGAAGCGGCCGAGGTGGAAGAAGCCCCAGCGGGCGGCGACGTCGGTCACCGACACCGTCGCCGGGTCGGCCGCGAGCAGGTCGGCGCGGGCGCGTGCCATCCGCGCCGCGCGCAGCCGCTCGAGCGGGCTGACTCCCAGCTCGCGGTGGAACGCCTCCTGCAGCGTGCGCGCGGAGACGCCGGCGTGCCCGGCCAGCTCGGCCAGCCGCCACGCGCGCTCGGGCTCGGCCTCGATCAGGTCGACGACGGTGCGGACGACCCGCGGGCACGAGGTCTCGGGCGGCGCGACCACCTGTCGGTTGTTCGGCTGTGCCCCCAGCAACCCGGCGATCAGGGTCTGCTCGAAGTGCGTGGACGCCAACGGCGAGCGGAACAGCGCTCCCCCGGCCTCGATGTCGTCGAGCGCGAGGTGGACCAGGCGCAGCCAGGCACGGGTGGCCGGGGTCTCGAGGTCCATCGCCGCGTTGAACACGACCGGAGCCGGGGCGTCGCCATCGGAGGCGATCTCCTCGACGGCACGGCGACGCAGGTAGACCAGCAGCTGCTCACAGCCGTCGCTCCACACCATGTCGACCGCCTCGGTGGGCGAGCCGATGGAGGCGCGGCTGCGCGAGGACGCGACGACCTGATCGCCCACCCGCACCCGAGCGGTGCCCTGCAGCGGGATCTGCACGAGGAAGAAGTCGTCGAACGTGCCCGGCGTGATCCGGACCTCGTCGCCGTAGCGGAGGTAGTTGAGGCTGATGTCGGCGCCGATGGACGCGGAGCTGTGCAGCATGTCGAGACGACCATCGCGGCGGGTCAGCTCGAGGCGGTGCGCGCAGAACCGCTCGCCCACCTCGCGGCGCGCCTGCTCGACGTCCGCCGTGTGGATCTGACGATGCTCGGCGAGCAGTGTGCGGGCCACGCGGCTCTCCCTTCGTACGGTCCCATTGGCGCATCCTCCGGGAGATATGTCAACGGCTCAACGATCGTCATGGACCCGCCACGCGCCCGTGCTCCCTCCGGACGTCCGCCCGCCGCGGTTCGCGGACGCCCGCCGCGCTTTCCGGATAGTGCGGGCGCCGCGCGGTGCCTACGGTCCCGGCATCGCGATGTGACCTGCATCGCATGGCTCTGAGGCGGAGGTACATCCATGGCAGACCTGACCGAGCTGACCGGTCGGACCGCGATCGTCACCGGCGGCGCGACACTGCTGGCACACGGAGTCGTCGGGGCGCTCGCCCGCGCCGGCGCGCGCGTCGTCGTGGCCGACATCGACGAGGAGGGCGGCCGGGCCGCCGAGAAGCTGGGGGACGAGGTCGTCTTCGTGCGCACCGACGTCACCGACGACCGATCTGTCGCCGACCTCGTCTCCGGGACGGCCGAGCGGTTCGGTGGCGTCGACATCGTGGTCAACCTCGCGGCGACGTACCTCGACGAGGGCTTCGCGACCTCGCGCGGCGACTGGCTCAGGGCACTCGACGTGAACGTGGTCTCGATGGTCGAGGTGGTCCGCGCCGCGCATCCCCACCTCACGGCCAGCGAGCACGCGGCGGTCGTCAACTTCACCTCGATCTCGAGCAAGGTCGCCCAGACCGGTCGCTGGGTCTACCCCGCGTCGAAGGCGGCGATCGTCTCGGTGACCCGGTCGATGGCGATGGACCTCGCTCCTGACGGCATCCGGGTCAACTCGGTGAGCCCCGGCTGGACCTGGTCGAAGATCATGGACGACCTCTCGGGTGGCGACCGCGTCAAGACCGACGCCGTCGCGGCGCCCTTCCACCTCACCGGACGCGTCGGCGACGGGGCCGAGGTCGGCGCCGTCGTGGCCTTCCTGGTCTCCGACGCCGCATCCGTCGTCACCGGGGCCGACTGGGCCGCCGACGGCGGCTACTCCGCCCTCGGCCCGGAGCGGGCCGTTCCCGCCATCCCGCAGCTCACCCAGTGAGGACCACCACCATGAAGATCGCGATCGTCGGAGCCGGTTTCGCCGGCATCTCCTCCGCCAAGGTCCTGCGCCAGCTCGGCCACGACGTCACCGTGCTCGAGAAGACCCCCGACATCGGGGGCGTCTGGAGCCGCACGCGCCGCTATCCCGGCCTGAAGACGCAGAACAACAAGGGCACCTACTGTCTCTCGGACAAGAAGATGCCGCGCAGCTACCCCGAGTGGCCCAGCGGCGAGCAGGTGGCGGCGTACCTGGCGTCGTACGCGGACGAGTTCGGGGTCACGCCGCACGTCCGGCTCAACACCGAGGTCCAGCACGCGGCGCCGGCCCCCGGAGGTGGCTGGGACGTCACGACCGCCCGTGGCACCGAGCACTACGACCACCTGGTCCTGGCCAGCGGGATCTTCTCGCGCCCGTTCGTGCCGCCGATCGACGGCCTGGAGGACTTCGAGCAGGCGGGCGGGCAGTACCTCCCGTCGAGCGAGTTCCACAGCTTGGACCAGGTCCGCGACAAGCACACCGTCGTCCTCGGCTACGGGAAGTCCGCCTGCGACATCACGGTCGAGATCGCCAAGGAGGCCGCCGCCACGTCGGTCGTCGCGCGCGAGCTGCTCTGGAAGATGCCGCGCAAGGTCAGCGGCGTCGTCAACTACAAGTACCTGATGCTCACCCGTCTCGGCGAGGGCCTGTTCCGCTACCGCTCGGTGAACGGCGCGGAGCGCCTGCTCCACGCCCGTGACTCGATGATGGCGAACAACATGCTCGGCACGGTCGAGAGCGTGACGACCAAGCAGCTGAAGCTCGACAAGCTCGGCCTCGTCCCCCAGGGCACCTTCGCCGACATCGCGAAGTCGACGGTCTCGCTGGCCACGGAGGGCTTCTTCGAGGGTGTCTCCACCGGCGCGATCCGAGTCCACCGCGACACCGTGATCACCCGCTTCCTCGAGAAGGACGGCAAGCCGCACGCCGAGCTCGCCAACGGCCAGGTGCTCCGCGCCGACGTGGTCATCGCGGCCACCGGCTGGACCCAGGACATCCCGTTCCTGCCCCGTGAGGTGCTCGACCGGCTGCTCGACGAGAACGGCGACTTCCTGCTCTACCGGCAGATCCACCCGATCAACGTCCCCGACCTGAGCTTCGCGGGCTACAACTCCTCGTTCTTCTCGCCCCTGTCCGCCGAGGTGTCCGCGATCTGGATCGGCTCGCACCTCGGCGGTCACCACCAGGTGCCCTCGCGCGACGAGATGCTGGCGCAGACCCGTTCCCGACTCGCCTGGATGCGCGAGCGCACGGGAGGCATGCACGCACGAGGGACGAACATCATCCCGTTCTCGATGCACAACGTGGACGAGGTGCTCTCCGACGTCGGTCTGGACGTCCCGCGGCGCACGAAGGCGAAGCAGTGGCTGATGCCGGTCAAGCCCGCGGACTACCGCCGGATCACGCCGAAGCTCGCACGCCGGCTCGGCGTCACCCGGCCATGAGGGACGCGTACGACGTCGTGGTGATCGGGTCGGGGATCAACGGCCTGGTCGCCGCCGCGGAGCTCGCGGGGGCCGGACGGTCGGTGGCGCTCGTCGAGGAGAGAGACCGTCTCGGCGGGTTCATCGCCTCCGAGGAGCTCACCGTGCCGGGCTTCGTCCACGACACCTTCAGCTCCTGGCACCCGCTGTTCCAGGCCGGAGCCGCGTACGCCGAGCTCGGCGCGGACCTCCACCGGCTCGGACTCGCGTACCGCAACGCCGAGGGCGCCGTCACCGCCTCGGTCTCCGAGCGCGGGACGGTGGTCGCCCATCGAGATCCCGAGCAGACCGCGGCCGGCTTCGAGCACGCCGCGGACCGCGCGTCGTACGGCGCGATGCTGGCCGACCTCGGGAGCTGGGCGCCGCACGTCTTCGGCGCCCTCGGCTCGGAGCTGCGCACGCGCGACCTCGCGCGGCTCGGGCTGGGGGCCGTTCGCGGGCTCGGGCGCGACGGGCTGACCGAGCTGATGCGGGTCGCGACCCAGAGCGGCCGGGGTCTGGCGCGCGAGCGGTTCGCCGGCCCTGAGGTCGACCAGCTCTGGGCGCCGTGGCTGCTGCACGCCGGCCTCGCGCCCGACCAGGCCACCGGCGGGCTGATGCTGCCCGTGATGGCGTTCACGATGCACGAGATCGGCCTCCCCGTCGTCGAGGGCGGCGCCGGCAACTTCGTCGCCGCCTTCGCAGCCCTGCTCGAGGAGCGCGGCGTCGACGTCTTCCTTGCCACGCCCGCGAAGGCGATCACCCTCCGATCCGGTCGCGCGGTCGGCGTCGACACCGGCGCCGGCCACCTGCGGGCGCACGCGGTGCTCGCGTCGACGTCCACCGGACGCCTGTACGACGGCCTCCTCGCACCCGAGGCTGCCGGAGACTCCGGGCGTCGGGCGGTCCGACTCCATCGCCCCGGCCGCGCCGCGGCACAGGTCCACCTCGCCCTCGACGCACCCGTGCGCTGGAGGGACAGCCGCCTCGACGAGGTCCCTCTCATCCACGTGAGCAACGGCTCGGACAGCACCGCGATCGCCTGCGCCCAGGCCGAGGCCGGGCTCCTTCCCGCGGAGCCGACCGTGGTGGTCGGCCAGCAGTGCGTGCTGGACCCGAGCCGCGCTCCGGCCGGCAGGGCCACGCTGTGGATCCAGCTCCAGGAGCTGCCGTGGCGTCCCGTCGGGGATGCGGCGGGCGAGCTCGACACGGCCGACGGCTGGACCCCCGCCCTCGCCGACGCGTACGCCGACCGCGTCGTCGCGCGCATCGAGCAGTTCGCACCCGGCCTGGCCGGCAGCGTGGTCGACCGTCACGTGATCGACCCGACGGGACTGGCGTCCGCCAACGCGAACGCGGTGCACGGCGACCCCTACGGCGGCGCGGCCGAGCTCGACCAGTCGCTGCTGTGGCGTCCCGGCACGGGCACGGGCCACCGGACCGGCGTCCCCAATGTGTTCCACATCGGCGCGTTCACGCACCCGGGCCCGGGCCTGGGCGGCGGCTCCGGGCACCTCGTGGCCCAACAGCTGATCAGCAGGCGGGCACCAGGACGACGTCGCCGGAGCTGAGCGACCACCGCCGCGAGGCCTCGCTGACGATGTCGGCGAGGCCTCGTCCGGCGTCGTGGAGGGCGTCGAGGTCGCCGGTCTCGTCGCGGCTGACGACCCAGGGCCCGAGGGTCAGCCGGCGGCCGCCCAGGACGGCGTCGGTGGCGCCCAGCAGGTGCTCCACCGCACGCTCGCGTGCGACCTCGCGCGTGGGACTGCCGATGACCACGGCGAGCATCCGGCTGCCACCCGGCATGGCCGTGCCGGCGCGGGCGACCTCCGGCTGGTCGAGCTCCGTGATCTGCCCGTCGATGACGACGAGCACCCGACGCGGAGCCGGCAGGGGCGCGAGGAGGGTGACCTCGGCGAGCCGATGCTGCGGAGCCAGCCCGCAGGCGGACAGGGCGAGATCCATCACGGTCTCGCTCCGCAGCGCCTCCGACGCGTCGGCGTACGGCAGCGAAGGGTCGCCGCTCAGGTCGACGATGCCGTCGCCCTCGACGAGCCCCCAGCCGGTGCCACCGGCGTGGCGGAAGGTGGTGATCCGCATGGTGCTCGCGCCCTCACTCCAGGGTGGTGCCGGCCTCGGCGCCCTCGAGGAACACGTTGGGCTTGAGGAAGAAGGCGATGAGCAGGGCGCCGTTGGGCGCGTGCGCTCGGTGCTGGTTGCCCTTGGGGCGCCACGAGAAGTTGCCGGGCGTGGTCTCGCCCTCCTCGTCGACGATGCTGCCCTCGAGGACGTAGGTCTGCTCGATCTCGACGTGCTCGTGCAGCGGCAGGACGGCGCCCGGCTGCCAGCGGAACAGCGCCGTCAGCAGGCCGGTCTCCGGCTCGCGGAGCAGCACCTTCATGTCGATGCCCGGGAAGCCGGTGGGCTTCCACGGCAGCTCGTCGACCTGGACGTAGCGGGAGGCGAGGGGCGGGAGGGCGTTGAGGTCGTCCGCGTAGGGGGTCATGGCGGGCATGGCGGTTCTCCTTCGATGGTGGTCGGGGTGCTGATGGGTGCTGGTCGCGTCAGCCGCCGGGGCGGACGAGTCGCTCGTCGGGGATGACGGCGACGCCGAGGATCTCGATGAGCGCCTCGGGCTGCCACAGTCCCGTCGTGCCGATGCCGGCCATGGCGGGATAGACGGGTCCGGCGAGCTCGCGCCAGACGGCCCCGATCTCGCGCCCGTGAGCCTGGTAGTCGGGGATGTCGGTCAGATAGATGGTGATCGAAACGAGGTCCTCGGGTACGCCGCCCGCCGCGCGGAGCGTCGTGAGCACGTTGCCGAAGGCCTGACGGAACTGCTCGACGATCCCGCCAGGCACGATCCGCATGTCCGCGTCGAGGGCGGTCTGACCGCCGAGGTAGAGCGTGTTTCCGCTGAGCGTGCCGTGCGAGTAGCCGCTGGGCGCCGCCAGCTCCGCAGGGTTCACGGCAACGGGGGTGAGATCCGGCGCGACGTGCTGGGTGAGGTCGGTGGTCATGCGGACACCCTAGGTCGGTTATTGACATATACGCAACGTTCGTGCTCAAAATGACATATGCGCATCGCCACCGTCGCCCCACCCGCCGGCCACGGCACGACTGCGGCCGTCGCGGTCGAGGGGCGGTGGCACGCCCTGCCGGCCGCCGACCTCTGCGAGCTGCTGGCGTCCGGCGCGGCACTCGTGCCGGGCGCTGAGATCCCTGGCGCTCGGCCCGTGCTCCCCCTGCCCCGTCCGGGCAAGGTGATCTGCTGCGGCCTCAACTACGCCGACCACATCGCCGAGACCGGCCGTGACGTGCCGGCGTACCCGACGCTCTTCGCGAAGTACGCCGACACGCTGCTCGGGCCCGGCGAGGACATCGTGCTGCCGGACCGCGACGGCCTCCAGCTGGACTGGGAGGCCGAGCTGGCGGTCGTCGTCGGCACGCAGCTGCGCCACGCGACGCCGGCCGAGGCCCAGGCGGCCATCGCCGGCTACACCGTCGCCAACGACATCTCGGTGCGCGACTGGCAGCGCCGGACCCTGCAGTGGTTCCAGGGCAAGGCCTGGGACGCGACCACACCCCTCGGCCCCGTCGTCGTCACGCCCGACGAGGTCGACCCCACCGCGGGCGTCGACGTGATCTGCCGGGTGAACGGCGTCGAGCGGCAGCGCGGCAACACCAGGACCCTCGTCTTCGACAGCGCCGCACTCCTGTCCTACGTCTCGACCTTCACGGTGCTGCGTCCGGGCGACGTCGTGCTGACCGGCACGCCCGGCGGCGTCGGCATGGGGATGGAGCCGCCCACCTACCTCCGCGACGGCGACGTGGTCGAGACCGAGATCCCCGAGATCGGCCTGCTCACCAACACCGTCCGCATCGCCTGACCCTCACCCCTACGACCGAAGGACCTCCCATGGCACCCACCAGCGCGATCTTCACCGACGCGGTCACGCTCAAGGAGAGCGAGGCCGAGGTCTTCGACGTGGCCTTCACCGCGACGACCCAGCCGTGTCCGTGGCCGAAGGCCTACGGTGGCGACATGGTCGCGCAGGCGGTCGTCGCGGCGGTACGGACCGTGCCGTCGGCCGGCCCGGACGGCAAGGCCCTGCACTCGATGCACTCGTACTTCATGCGGCCCGTCGACATCGGGGCGGAGGTCCGCTACGAGGTCGAGCTGCTGCGGGACGGGCGCGGCTACAGCACCCGTCAGGTGCGCGCCTTCCAGAACGGCAAGGTCGTCTATGTCTGCCTGGCGAGCTTCGCGGCGGGCGAGGTCGGCGGCTCGTTCCAGGCCGAGCTGCCGGCAGGCCTCCCGGGACCCGTGGACCTGCCCACCTCCGCGGCGTACCTCGCGGAGCGCACCGGCGGCACCATGACCCAGACCTCGAAGGCCTACTGGTCGGGCGGTCGCAGCTTCGACATGCGCCACGTCCCCGGACCGGTCTACCTGACCGTCGAGGGCGGGCACACGCCGCACCAGGCGGTCTGGGTCAAGCCGTACGACACCCTGCGCCCGGTCGAGGGACTGACCGACGAGCAGCGTGACCTCGCCGCCCTGGCCTACGTCTGCGACTACACGATCCTCGAGCCGGCGCTCCGCGTGCTCGGCCTGGCCTGGGCCGACGAGGGACTGGTGACCGCGAGCCTCGACCATGCGATGTGGTTCCACCGCCCGGTCCGGATGGACGACTGGCTGCTCTACGCGCAGGAGGCCGTGTCGGTCGAGGCCGGACGCGGGTCGGGCCTGGGCCGCTTCTTCACGCCCGAGGGCACGCTCGTCGCGACCGTGGTCCAGGAGGGCATGATCCGTGCGGCCGGGGCGACGTCATGACCGGCGCGTTCGCCCCGCTGGCTCCCTCGGGACTGGTGGACACCTTCGCCCGTGACCACCTGCCGCCTGCCGAGCTGTGGCCCACGCTGGAGTTCACGACACCGCTGCTGCAGTATCCCGAGCGGCTCAACGCCGCGGTCGAGATCATCGACGCCGCTGTCGCGACCCACGGACCCGACCGGGCTGCCCTGCGGACTCCCGACGGGACCGTGTGGACCTACGGCGAGCTGCTCGCGCGCGCCAACCAGGTCGCTCACGTGCTCGTCGACGACCTCGGCCTGGTCAGCGGCAACCGAGTGCTGCTGCGCTCCCCGAACAACCCGTGGACCGTGGCCGCGTGGCTCGGGGTGCTGAAGGCCGGCGGCATCGTCGTCACCACGATGGCCGCACTCCGGGCGACGGAGCTGACGCCGATCGTCGAGCGGACCCGCCCGAGCGTGGCGCTGGTCGACCACCGCTTCCTCGGCGACGTGCACGAGGTTCGCGAAAGCGTCGCTCCCGGCATGGCGGTCGTCGCCTACGGCGGGGACGCGGACGACGACCTGACCCGGCGAGCTTTGAGCAAGCCCGTTGCGTTCGAGGCGGTCGACACCGCGGCCGACGACGTCGCACTCCTCGGGCCCACGTCCGGAACGACGGGCGTGCCCAAGCTGACGACGCACTTCCACCGCGACCTCCTGTCGATCGACAACACCTTCGGTCGCACCACCCTGCAGCTGCGGCCCGACGACCTCGTCGCCTGCACGGCACCCCTGGCGTTCACCTTCGGCCTCGGCATGCTCGTCGTGTTCACGCTCCGAGCGGGCGCGTGCGCGCTGCTGACCGAGACGGCGACGCCGGTCCAGCTCGCCCGGCTCGTCGACGAGCACGGCGTCACGGCGCTCGCGACCGCCCCGACGGCGTACAAGCAGATCCTGAAGTCGGGCGCGGTCGGGCAGCTCAAGGGCCTGCGCGTCGCCGTCACCGCCGGCGAGCACATGCCTCAGGCGACGTGGGAGGAGCTGCGTCGCGAGCTGGACCTGAAGGTCATCGACGGGATCGGAGCCACCGAGCTGCTCCACATCTTCCTGTCCGCCGCGGGCGACGACATCCGTCCCGGAGCGACCGGGAGGCCCGTGCCGGGCTACCGCGCGACGATCCTCGACGCCGACGGGAACGAGGTCGGCCCAGGCGTCGAGGGACGCCTGGCCGTGATCGGTCCGGTGGGATGCCGCTATCTCGACGACTCTCGGCAGCGCAGCTACGTCGTCAACGGCTGGAACGTCACCGGGGACACCTTCGTCCGGGACGAGGAGGGCTACTTCTGGTACCGCTCCCGCACCGACGACATGATCGTCTCCTCCGGCTACAACATCAGCGGCCCCGAGGTGGAGGAGGCGCTCGGCACCCACCCCGACGTGGTGGAGGCCGGCGTGGTCGGCGCTCCCGATCCGGACCGCGGTGCGATCGTGTGCGCCTTCGTGGTGCTCCGCGAGGGCGTCGACGGCGACCCTGCGAAGGTCGCCGAGCTCCAGCAGCACGTCAAGGCGCGTCTCGCGCCGTACAAGTACCCGCGCCAGGTGCGCTTCCTCGAGGCCCTGCCGCGCAACACCAACGGAAAGCTGCAGCACTTCAGACTGCGGCAGCTCAGCGGATCGGAGAACCGAGCATGAGGATCGCGATCGTCGGCGGCGGGCCCGGGGGGCTCTACTTCGCCACCTTGATGAAGACCCTCGACCCCCGTCACGACATCACCGTCTGGGAGCGCAACGCCCCCGACGACACCTTCGGCTTCGGAGTCGTCTTCTCCGACGAGACCCTCGGCAGCATCGAGGGTGCCGACCAGGTGATCCACGACCGGATGGAGGCCCGCTTCGCGCGGTGGACCGACATCGACGTGGAGTTCAACGGCACGCCCTTCACGGTCGGCGGGCAGGGCTTCGCGGCGATGTCACGCAAGGAGCTGCTGCAGATCATGCAGGAGCGCGTCGCCGAGCTCGGCGTGACCGTGCACTACCGCACCGAGGCGCCCGATCCCGACCGGCTGCGCGCCGAGTTCGACCTCGTGCTCGCCGCTGACGGCCTCAACTCAGCGGTCCGCACCAAGTACGCCGACGTCTTCCGCCCGAGCCTGGACCGACGCGACAACAAGTACATCTGGTTCGGCACCGACCTCGTCTTCGAGGCCTTCCAGTTCTTCGTCAAGCAGACCGAGTTCGGCACAATGCAGATCCACGGCTACCCCTACTCCGACCAGGGCTCGACCTTCATCGTGGAGATGCACGACGACGTCTGGCGCCGGGCCGGCCTGGACCGGACCGAGCACGAGATCTTCCCGCCCGGCGTCTCGGACGAGTACGCCGTCGAGCGGATCGCCGAGATCTTCGCCGACGAGCTGCAGGGACACCGGATCCTCACGAACAACTCGAAGTGGCTCAACTTCCACACCGTCCGCAACGAGCGCTGGCACCACGACAACGTCGTCCTGCTCGGCGACGCCGCCCACACCGCGCACTTCTCGATCGGCTCGGGCACCAAGCTCGCGATGGAGGACGCGCTCGCGCTGGCGGCCTGCCTGCACGAGCACCCGAGCGTCGAGGCTGCCCTGGCGGCGTACCAGACCGAGCGGAAGCCGGTCGTGGAGTCGACGCAGCGTGCGGCGCAGGCCTCGCTGGAGTGGTTCGAGAACATCGGCATGTACGCCGACCAGGAGCCGGCGCAGTTCGTCTTCAACCTGCTGACCCGCTCGCGCCGGATCACCTTCGAGAACCTCAAGGAGCGCGACGCCGGGTTCGCCGGCCTCATGGAGAGCGCCTTCGCGCGCAGCCAGGGAGGTGACGAGTCCGCGCCGGCCATGTTCCAGCCGGTCCGCATCGGCGAGCTGGAGCTGAAGAACCGGGTCATGCTGTCGCCGATGGACCAGTACTGCGCGGTCGAGGGCGTCCCGACCGACTTCCACCTCGTCCATCTCGGCAGCAAGGCCCTCGGCGGCGCCGGCCTCGTCATGACCGAGATGACCTGCGTGTCCCCCGAGGGCCGGATCACCCCGGGCTGCCCCGGCCTGTGGACCGACGAGCAGGCGGCGGCGTGGCGACGGGTCACCGACTTCGTCCACGCCCACAGCACCGCGAAGATCGGCACGCAGCTGGGCCACTCGGGGCGCAAGGGCTCGACCAAGCTGATGTGGGAGGGCATGGACGAGCCGCTGGAGGAGGGCAACTGGGAGGTCGTCGGCCCCTCGGCCCTGCCCTACGGTCCCGGCTGCCACGTGCCGCGCGAGGCGACCCGTGCCGACCTGGACCGGGTGGTCGCCGACTTCGTCGCGGCCGCCCGCCGGGCCGTCGACGCCGGCTTCGACCTCGTCGAGGTCCACGCCGCCCACGGCTACCTGCTCTCGTCCTTCCTCTCCCCCGTCGCCAACCACCGCACGGACGAGTACGGCGGCTCGCTCGAGAACCGCCTGCGCTTCCCGATCGAGGTGTTCGCTGCCGTGCGCGACGCCGTTCCGGCGCGGATCCCGGTGACGGTGCGGATCTCGGCGACCGACTGGATCCCCGACGGCAACACCGACGACGACGCGGTCGAGATCGCCCGGGCGTTCATCGCCGCCGGGGCCGCAGCGATCGACGTGTCGTCCGGCCAGGTCGGCAAGGAGGAGCGACCCGCCTTCGGCCGCTCGTACCAGACCCCGTTCGCCGACAAGATCCGCCACCTGGTGGCCGAGCCCGCGGGCGTGAAGGTCATCGCGGTCGGCGCGATCTCGTCGTACGACGACGTCAACTCGATCCTGCTCGCGGGGCGTGCCGACATCTGTGCCCTCGGCCGGACCCATCTCTACGACCCGAGCTGGACGCTCCACGCCGCGGCCGAGCAGGAGTACACCGGGGCGGCGGCCGACTGGCCCGTGCAGTGGGCCGCCGGCCGTCGACGGCCGCCGACGTCGCGGACGGACAAGGTCCCCCCGCGTCTGCAGCTGCTGCGCGAGGGCGAGACGGAGGACGTGCACCTGCGCTGGACTCCGCCCCCCGTGCAGGCGACGGCCTGACGTCGCCGAGAATGCCGGACATGGACGACTCCCCTCGCCCCTCCGGCGTCTTCCGCTCGCGCGTCGAGTGGGTGGACACCGATGCGTCAGGGATCTACCACAACAGCACGGTGACCCGGTTCGTCGAAGCGGCGGAGGCCACGCTCATGCGTGAGCGTGGCCTCCACGGCTACTTCGCCAGCGCGCCGCGGGTCCGCTTCGAGGCCGACTTCCGCGCGCCCCTGTTCTTCGGCCAGGAGGTGACGGCGACCGTCACGCTCGCCACGATCGGCACCGCGTCGATGACCTGGGAGTTCGAGGTCTGGGGCGAGGCCTTCGAGGGCCGGCCGCGGACCCAGGCGGCGCGGGGCCGCTATGTCACGGTGCACATGGGCACGGGCCAGGTCGCCGCCACCGCGGTCGACGGCACCCGCCGTAGCCGGCCCTGGCCCGTCGACTGGGTCGCGGCGCTGGCCGGGAACGCCGGCGCCTCCGGGCAGAATGGGCGTCCGTGAGCAGCAGGGCCCCGCAGCCGCGCACCACCGTCGTCACCTTCCTCGGCGCCGTCGTGCGCCCGCTCGGGGGATGGATGCCGATCGCCGGTGCCGTCGATCTCCTCGCCGAGGTCGGCATCGACGCTCCGGGAGTCCGCACGGCGGTCTTCCGGCTCAAGAAGAACGGCTGGCTCGACTCGGTCTCCCAGCACGGCGCTCGCGGCTACGCGCTCACCGCCGAGGCCGACGAGACGCTCGCTGCGGGCGACGAGGTCATCTGGCACGCGCGCCGACCGGCCGACCTCGCGGACGGCTGGTGCATCGTGCACTTCGGCGTGCCCGAGTCCAAGCGGGCGCAACGCCACCAGCTGCGCGCCCACCTCGCCCACCTGGGCTTCGGGAACGCCGGTACGGCGCTGTGGATCGCGCCGGCGCGCATGCGCGCGGCCGCGGAGCGGGCGGTCGCCGAGCTCGACCTGTCCGAGCACGCGGCGATCTTCGTCGGCGACTACCACGGCCCGCAGGACCTGACCGACCTGCTCTACGGCTCCTGGGACCTGGACGCGATCGACCAGGGCTACCGGGACTTCGTCGCCGCCTACGCGCCGCGGGTCGAGGAGCTGCGGGGACTCAGGGGCGCCGCCGCGTTCGCGGCGTATCTCACCCTCGTGGACACCTGGCGCAAGCTGCCCTTCCGGGACCCGGGCCTGCCCAGCGAGGTCCTCGACCCGAAGTGGTCGGCTCCGGAGGCGACCGCGCTCTTCGAGCGTCTCGTCGCCGCCTTGGAGAAGCAGGCCCTCAAGCACGCGAAGACGCACTGGCCGCGGTCCTGACCGGTTCGGGCCGGACCGCGGCCGCGCCGCATGCGTGTGCGCCCGTGACCAGCGGCCTCAGAGGCTCTCGGGCCGCAGGCCCTTCTTGACCAGGCGCGGCATGACCTCCTCGGCGAAGTACTCCAGCTCTCCGACGTAGTCGACGAACGCCATGGTGATGCCCCCGAAGCCAGCCTGGGCGAACCGCTCGATCTCGTCGGCGACGTCGTCCGGCGAGCCGACCAACGGGCAGGTGCCGTGCCCGGCGGCGAAGCGGCCCCGGAAGTTCTCCAGCAGCTCCTTGGAGAAGGACTGCGCGTGCAGGCCCTGCAGCCGCATCAGGTTGTCGACGGCGTCCCAGTCCGCGTTCTCGACGGCGTAGTAGTGGAGGTACTCCTCGGCCTCCTTGCGGGTGGGGCGGCACACGACGTGCGTCGGCGTGAGGACGCCGGCCTTCCGCCCGAGAGCGGCGGAGTTGGCCTGCAGCTGCGTCACGACCCCGGCACCGTCCTCGGGTCCGCCCACGATGGTGAAGACGAAGTCCGCGTTGCGGGCGGCATAGGCCTTGCCCTGCTCCGAGGAGCCGGCATTGAGGATCGGGAGGCGGCCCGCCGCCGGCTTGGGCACCGACTCGATGCCCTCGAGGCTCCAGAACCGGCCCTCGATGTCGTAACGCCCGTCCTTGCTCCAGAGCGTGGTGACCACGTCGATCCACTCCTGGGCCAGCTGGTAGCGGGAGTCGTGGTCCTGGGGGAGGTCGGCTCCCATGGCGACGTACTCCGGCTGGTTCCAGCCCGCGACGACGTTGACGCCGACGCGGCCCGGGGCCATCTGGTCGATCGTCGCGAGCTGCTTCGCCACGACCGCGGGATGGTTGAACGCCGTGTGGACCGTCGCGAAGACGTTGACCCGCTCGGTGTGCGCGAGGATCGCGGTGGCCCACGGGATCGGCTCGAGCACTCCCTCGTGGAAGTTGGTGTCGCCGCCGTAGCCGATCCAGCGGGCGATCGGGAGCATGAAGTCGATCCCGGTCTCGTCGGCCACCCGGGCCAGCCGCAGGTTGTCCTCCCACGACGCCGACCACCGCTCGGGGATCGTGGTGACGGCGAGACCGCCCGAGCAGTTGGACGAGAAGAGGCCGAGGCGGAAGTGGTCGTTGTCGAGGATCGGGATGCTCATGGTTGCTCCTGGTCGAGTCGGTTCGGTCGGGTCCGGCAGGGGGCGGTCAGCGTTGGAGGGTCATGGGTACGACGTCGGCCGCGGCCGTCATGGCGACGACCTCGCCGATCAGGTAGGTGTGGTCGCCCACCGCGAACCGGTGCGCCACCCGGCACTCGAGCCGCAGCGGGACGTCGACGGGCAGGATCGGCATGCCGTCGACTCCCGGCCGCCACGCGAGCCCCGCGAAGCGGTCGGCGGCCGCGGTCGCGAACCGCGTGACCAGATCCGTCTGGTCGGCGGCAGCCACGTGCACGACATAGCCCTCGGCCGCGAGCCACGCCTCGAGCTGGCTGGATCGGTGGTCGATGCACCAGCCGACGAGTGCGGGCTCGAGCGAGGTGGCGTGGAAGCTGTTGACGGTCTTCCCCACCGGCCCGTCGGGCCCCAGGGCGGTGACGATGGCGACGCCGGTGGGCCAGCGCGCGAGCTGGCTGCGCAGCACGGACGGCGTCACGTCGAGTGTGGTCGGTGTCACACAGGTCATGCCAGAATCGTCGGACCGGCATCCGGGTGGCCGCTATCCGCGTGACGACTGCCCTGTCCACTCCGCGCAGACATGTCATTATCTTGACGTTCGTTGCAGAATCGCATCACCGGACTGCAGGAGGAGCCATGGCTCGTGTCCCGACGCCGCTGGGCTCGCACGGCGTGCTGCGCACCACGAACGTCGATGACGCACGCGCGTCCGTCGCCGCATCGCTCGCGCCCCACGAGCTCACCCCGCTGCGCGCGAGCGAGCGCTTCCGGGCGCTCCACAACGCGGCCGAGCTGCACCGGCTGAGCTTCCACTACATCGACTACGGCACCGAGGTCGAGGTCAGGGCCGACCGGCTCGACTTCCACCTCATCCAGATCCCGCTCGGCGGGCTGAGCCACATCGTCGCCGGCAGCCAGTCCTTCACCGCCAGCCCGCGCCGGGCCGCGGTCACCTCGCCGGGCGAGCCGGTGCGGATGCGCTACTCCGCGGGCAACCCGCGGCTGATGGTCCGGATCACGCCGGACCTCCTGCGCGAGCGGCTGGAGATGGCCACGGCGGGCGGGCTCGTCGTACCGCAGGACGCGGGCGGCACCTTCGACATCACGCGGGGCGCGGGGCGCAGCTGGCGCGGACTCCTCGACATGGTGATGACCGACCTCGAGCGGGAGGACGGGCTCGTCAGCTCGCCGCTCGCCGCCGAGGCGCTCCAGGTCGCCGTGGTCGACGGGCTGCTCGTGTCGCTCGCCGCGACGCCCGAGGACACCGTGGCCGAGCGGGCGACGCCCGACCGGGTCGTGCGGCGCGCCGCGAGGCTGATCGAGGAGCACTGCGCCGAGCCGCTCGGGACGCTCGACATCGCGGACGCGGTCGGCGTCTCGATCCGCGCCCTCCAGGCCGGCTTCAAGCTCCACCTCGACACGACGCCGATGGCCTATGTGCGCCAAGCTCGCCTGGAGCGCGTGCGTCAGTCGCTCTCCGACGGCACCGCCCGGTCCGTCACCGAGGCGGCCGCCCGGTGGGGCATCACCCATCTCGGACGCCTCTCCGGCGACTACCGCGCGGCGTTCGGCGAGACGCCCAGCGAGACCCTTCAGCGCAGCCGCTGAGGGTCGCCTGCGTCGCAGCAGGAGGGTGCCCTCGACGATCTCGGCGCTTTCCGGCTGAGCCACGCGTTTTGCGGATAGAGGTCCGCCCCGGGCTGCGCCTAGCGTCCTGCGACAACCGCGTGTGACCACGCTCACGCACCGCTGACGTCCTTCGAAAGGTTGCCGCCATGACCGCAGTCGCCGCGCTCCTCGCCGGCCTCGCCGCCGGCGAGGTCGAGATCCTCGACCTCACCGCTCCGCTGTCACCGGAGACCCCGATCCTCCAGCTCCCCCCGCCGTTCGCGAACACGATCCCCCTCTCGCTCGAGACCGTGTCCGACTTCGACGAGGCCGGGCCCGCCTGGGGCTGGAACAACATCCACACGGGCGAGCACACCGGCACCCACCTCGACGCGCCGGTGCACTGGGCGACGGGCCGCGACGGATACTCCGTCGACGCCATCCCGCCGAGCCGCCTGGTCGGTCCGGCCGTCGTACTCGACTTCACCGCGGAGGCGGCCGAGGACCCCGACTTCGTGCTGGAGCCCGAGCACCTGGACAAGCACGTCGCCAACAACGGGCCGATCCCCGAGGGCGCCTGGCTGGTCTTCCGCACCGGCTGGAGCCGGTTCAACAAGGACGCCGCGGCGTTCGCCAACGCCGACGAGAACGGCCCCCACACCCCGGGGGTCTCCCCCGCGGGCGCCGAGTGGCTGGCCCGTTCGCCGATCACCGGTTTCGCGGTCGAGACGGTCGGCGTCGACGCGGGTCAGGCGGGCGCCATGGAGCCACCCTTCCCGGTGCACCACTACCTGCTCGGTGCCAACAAGTTCGGGCTGACCCAGCTGCAGAACCTCGAACGCCTCCCGGCGTCCGGCGCGCTCATCATCGCCTCGCCGCTGCCGATCGTGGGCGGCACCGGGTCGCCGGCCCGGGTGCTCGCGATCATCCCCGCCTGACCGACCCGACCGACGACGAGGAAGGACCACGATGGCCGAGCGGTCGTTCGCCCACGAGGTGAAGAAGCTGCGCATGGGCGAGGGAGGCCGGTTCTCCGGTGAGGGCATCCTCGCGGTGACCAAGGCGCTGCTCCAGTCGGGGGTCGCGTACGTGGGCGGCTACCAGGGCGCGCCGATCTCCCACCTGATGGACGTGCTCGGCGACGCGCACGAGATCCTCGACGAGCTGGACGTGTACTTCGAGAACAGCGCGTCGGAGGCCACGGCGGCGGCGATGCTCGCGGCATCGGTGAACTACCCGCTGCGTGGGGCGATCACCTTCAAGTCGACCGTCGGCACCAACGTGGCGTCCGACGCCCTGGCGAACCTCGCGAGCGGCGGGGTGCGCGGTGGCGCGCTGATCATCGTCGGCGAGGACTACGGCGAGGGCTCCAGCATCATGCAGGAGCGCTCGCACGCCTTCGCCATGAAGTCGCAGATGTGGCTGCTCGACCCGCGGCCGAACATCGAGGCGATCGTGAACGCCGTCGAGGCCGGGTTCGAGCTCTCGGAGGCCAGCAACACCCCGGTGATGCTGCAGCTGAGGCTGCGCTCCTGCCACCTGTACGGGAGCTTCACCGCGAAGGACAACGTGCGCCCTCCGATGACGGTCAAGGACGCCGTCGAGAACCCGTCGCGCCAGCTGGACCGGATCGTGCTGCCGCCGGCGAGCTTCCTGCACGAGAAGGAGAAGCTCGAGGACCGCTGGCCGGCCGCGGTCGACTACATCCGGTCGCGCGGCCTCAACGAGGTGCTCGGCGCGGACGGCTCCCACGGCGATGTGGGCATCATCGTGCAGGGCGGCGTCTACAACACCCTCAACCGCGCGATGGAGCTCCTCGGCTGCTCGGACGCCTTCGGCAACACGCACGTTCCGACGTACGTCATGAACGTGACCTATCCGGTCGTGGACGCGGAGATCCTCGAGTTCTGCGAGGGAAAGCGTGCGGTCCTGCTCGTCGAGGAAGGGCAGCCGGACTACATCGAGCAGAACCTCAACGCCATCTTGCGCCGCGCGGGATCCGGTGTCGCGCTGCACGGCAAGGATCTCCTGCCGGTGGGTGGTGAGTACACCGCGACCGCGGTGACCAAGGGCGTGCACGCCTTCTTGAGCAGGTACGCGCCCGGCGCGGTCCAGGACACGCCGAGCCTGCTGCTGCCGCAGTCGGATCCGGCCAGCCCGTTCGCGCCCCGGGTGGACGCGTCCGTCGTCCGCACCCGTCCCCCGGGCCTGTGCACCGGGTGTCCGGAGCGGCCGATCTTCTCCGCCCTCAAGCTGGCGGAGAAGGAGACCGGCAAGAAGCACCACGTCAGCGCCGACATCGGCTGCCACCTCTTCGCCATCAACGAGCCGTTCAACCTCGGCGCGACCACGATGGGCTACGGGCTGGGCTCCGCTGGCGCTGCTGCACTCAACTCCAAGGACGCCGACCGTCGCACCGTCGCCGTGATGGGTGACGGCGGCTTCTGGCACAACGGCTTGACCAGCGGCGTGGGCAACGCCGTGTTCAACCAGAGCGACCAGCTGCTGTTGGTCGTCGACAACGCCTACAGCGCCGCGACCGGTGGCCAGGACGTGCTGTCGTCGAAGGCCGACAACGTGCTCCGCTCCACCAAGCACCCGATCGAGAAGGCCGTCCGCGGCGTCGGCGTCACCTGGGCCAGGACGGTCAGCGACACCTACCAGATCGGCAAGCTGCGCGACCTGTTCGTCAAGGCGCTCACCACCCGCACCGCCGGACCCAAGGTCGTCGTCGCGCAGAGCGAGTGCATGCTCAACAAGCAGCGCCGCGAGAAGCCGATCCGCGCGAGGGCGATGAAGGAGGGCAAGCGCGTCGTCAAGGAGCGCTTCGGCGTCGACGCCGACACCTGCACCGGCGACCACGCCTGCATCCGCGTCTCCGGCTGCCCGTCGTTGAGCATCAAGGCCAACCCCGACCCGATGCGCACCGACCCGGTCGCGACCGTCCTCGACTCGTGCGTCGGGTGCGGTGTGTGCGGAGCCAACGCCCACGCGGCGTCGCTTTGCCCGTCGTTCTATCGCAGCGACCTGGTCTACAACCCGAACCGCCGCGACAAGGTGCTCGCTGGCTTGCGCAAGGGCTGGATCGGGATCCTCTCCAGCGGTGTCGAGCGCCGCGCCGCCCGCTACGAAGTCGTCGAGGTGAGCTGATGTCCAGCTGGAACGAGGGCCGACGGCCCATCACGATCGCGATCCTGGCGATGGGCGGCGAGGGCGGCGGGGTGCTCGCCGACTGGATCGTCGACGTCGGCGAGCGGTCCGGCTACCACGCCCAGACCACGTCGGTCGCCGGCGTGGCCCAGCGCACCGGTGCGACGGTCTACTACGTCGAGATGTACCCGGACGCCGAGCCGCACGAGGGCGACGTACGACGGGAGCCTGTCCTGTCGCTGTTCCCCACCCCCGGCGAGGTCGACGTCGTCATCGCCTCCGAGCTGATGGAGGCCGGACGGGCGATCCAGCGCGGCTTCGCCACGCCCGACCGGACCACGCTCATCGCGTCGACCAACCGGGTGTACTCGATGGACGAGAAGCTCGCCCTCGGCGACGGCCGCGTCGACAGCAACGCCCTGCTCGAGGCCGCCCACGCCGGGGCGAAGAGGTTCATCGGCGCGGACTTCATGCAGCTCGCCCTCGACGCGCACAGCGTGATCAGCGCGGCGCTCTTCGGCGCCCTGGCCGGATCGGGGGCGGTCCCGTTCTCCCGCGACGCCTTCGAGGACGCGATCCGCGCCGCGGGCAAGGGCGTCGAGGCGTCCCTGGCCGCCTTCGCACTCGGGTACGACGCCGCGCAGCGTCCGGCGCCCCGGCCGGTCGCCGCGCCGGCGGCGCCTGCGGGCGGCGGCCCGGTCCCGATCACGATCGGCCGGCGACCGATCGACCCGGCCGAGGAGGCCGCCGCAGAGGCCGAGCGGCGCCGCAGCGAGGTCGCGGCGACCGACCCGGCCTCGCTCGTCGGCCCTCGGCTGCAGCCCCAGGCGGCACGGATCGCGGAGGAGTTCCCCACCACCGCACGGTCGATGCTGCTCCACGGCGCCGTGCGCACGGCGGTCTACCAGAGCCCGGCGTACACCGACCGCTATCTCGACCGGGTCGCCCGCCTCGCGGCGGTCGACACCGATGGCTCGGCGCGCCTGACGACCGAGGGAGCCCGTCACATCGCCCTCTGGATGTGCTACCAGGACACGATCCAGGTGGCGCAGCAGAAGATCCGCCGCCGCCGCATCGAGGGCGTCCGTGCGGAGGCCAAGGCTGCGCCCGGGCAGCTGATGAACGTGCGGGAGTATCTCCATCCCCAGGTCGAGGAGATCGCCGACACCCTGCCGACCCGCCTCGGCCGGTGGGTCGCGAGGTCGCGGTGGTTCGGGGCGGCCGTCGGGCGTCTGACGCGCAACGGGATCGTGGTCAACACCACCGGCATCATCGGGTTCACGCTGCTGTGGGCGATGGCGATGTTCCGTCCGATCCGGCCCCGGTCACTGCGCTTCGGCCGCGAGCAGGCGGCGATCGAGGCGTGGCTCGAGAAGGCCCGTGCGGTCGCGCCGATCGACTATGACCTGGCGTGTGAGATCGTCGAATGCCAGCGGGTGCTGAAGGGATACGGCGAGACGCACCACCACAGCGTCGAGAGCTTCACCACGCTGATGGAGGCGGCCGACCGCCTGGTCGGGCGGGCGGGCGCGGCAGGCACCCTCGCCGGGCTCCGCTCCGCGGCGCTGGCCGACGAGGAGGGCGCCGCCCTGGAGCAGGCGCTCCTCGCGCTCGACGCCGAGCCGGAGCGCGCGCCGGCCGTCTCGTGACCGCCTCGTGAGTGCCGCCTGGTGAGCGCGCGGTGGGTGATGCCGGTCGCGGGCTGCTTCCTCGCTGTCCTCCTGACCGGCTACGAGCTCGCTGCCTATGCCGCCGCGCTGCCGCGGCTGGTCGGCGGCACGGACGTGCGCCTGAGTGACGCCTCGGCCGGCGTCGTGGCCTCGGGCGCGATGGCGGGGATGCTGGTGGGCGGCCTGGGCTCGGCCCGGCTCAGCCGGCGTCACCCCTCGTCCACCGTCCTGCGCGCCGCGGTCGCCACCATGGTCGCCGGGATGGCCGCGTGCACCGTCGCCACGCAGCCGTGGGCGCTGGGCGTGGGTCGGCTGCTGACGGGAGTCGGGGCCGGTGCCGCGGTCCCGAGCGCGATCGCGCTGACGGCCGCCGTCGCGCCGCGCCGTCGTCGTACGGCGGTGCACACGCTCATGTTCTCCGGGCTGCAGCTCGGTTCGGCGCTGGGCGCGCTGGCCGCGCCGGTGATCCTGCACGGCGGGGGCTGGCGCCCCCTGTTCGGGGTAGGCGCTGGGGCCGCTGCCTGCCTGGTGCTCGTCCTGCCGCGCCTGACGAGGGACGGTGGCGGTCGGGCAGGAGCAGGGGATCTGGTCGGCGTCAGGGCGCTGTGGACCCCCGCGACGCGCCGGCTGACCGTGACGCACTGGGCGAGCACTGCGATGTCACTGCTCGTGGTCTACGGGCTGAACGCCTGGCTCGTCCAGCTGCTGCTCGACGCGGGCCACGGGCCCACGGACTCTCTCCGCCTGCTCGCGGTCTTCAACCTCGGCGCCGTCCTGGGGACACCACTCGCAGGGCTGGCAGCCGACCGGTGGGGCCAACCCGGCACGGCCTTCGCGCTCTTCGCGGGCGGAGCGGTGGGCCTCGCGGTCCTGGCGACGGATCCGGCCTCGCGTGCGGCGTCCGTCCTGCTCTGGCTGGCCGGGCTCGGCACCATGGGCGCCACCACGATCCTCAACGGTGCCACCGCCACGGCGTACGGTGCCGACCTCCGGGCGACAGGGCTGGGCTGGGCCCTGGGGATCGGCCGTCTCGGAGCCGCGGCAGGTCCACTCGCCGGCGGGCTCCTCCTCGGCGCCGGCGCGACGCCCGGAGCCCTTCTCCTCGCCTTCGCAGCGGCCGCGCTGGCGACGGCCGGGCTCGTCGCCAGCAGCCCCGCGCGCCCGGCGTCGCCGACCTAGGAGTCCCCGTCCAGGCCCGCGCGCCGGACCACCCGCCCGAGCGCCTCGACCTCGACGACGAGGTCGATGCCGAGACGCCTGAGGAAGCCCAGGTCGTGGCTGACCACGACCAGAGCGCCGCGGTACTGTCCCAGGGCGTCGACCAGCTGGTCGACGCTCTCGATGTCGAGGTTGTTGGTGGGCTCGTCGAGGACGAGGATCTCGGCGGGCGGCTGGGCGAACAGCAGGGTGGCCAGCGAGGCACGGAAGCGCTCGCCACCCGACAGCGTGCGGACGGGGCGATCCGCTGCGGGTCCGCGCAGCAGCAGCCGCGCCAGCTGGTTCCTGATCACGTCGTCGGCGACGTCGCCGGCGACCTTCTTCACGTTCACCATCGCGCTGGCGTCCTCGTCGAGGTTGTCCAGCCGCTGGGGAAGGTAGCCGAAGCGCTCGGTCAGCAGCGTGGCAGCGGGACCCTGGCCGCTCCTCGGGGTCTCCCCCACCAGCTGGCGCACCAGTGTGGACTTTCCGGAGCCGTTGGCGCCGATCACGGCCAGGCGCTCCGGACCCTGGACCACGATGGCTCCGCCCTCGTGCGAGATCTCCGCCAGGCGACGCCCGCGCGGCAGCGCGGGGTCCGGAAGGGTCAGGTTGATGCGCTCGTGGCGACGGACCCGGGCATCCGCCTCGTCCAGCGCGGCCTGCGCCGCGTTGACCTTGTCGTCGAGCGTCGAGCGCAGCGAGCCCGCAGCGTTCTGCGCCTTGCTCGCCCTGTTGCCCGCGAGGATCCTCGGGATGCCACCGCTGCTCTGTGTCTTGCGGGCGGTGCGCTCGCGCCGCGCCAGCTTCGTCTCGGCCTCCATGCGCTGCCGCTTCTCGACCCTCAGCGCCTGCTGCGCCGCGCGGGCGGCCCGCTGCGCGGCCTCCTCCTGCTGCTCTCGCTGGGCACGCCATCCGCTGTAGGGCCCACCGAACGTCGAGAGCTCGCCGTCGTGAAGCTCCGCGGTGTGGTCCATCCGCTCCAGCAGCTCCAGGTCGTGGCTCACCACGACGAGAGCGCCCGGCCACTGGTCCACCAGGTCCGAGAGCTGGGCGCGGGTCGGCCGGTCGAGGTTGTTGGTGGGCTCGTCCAGCAGCGTGATGGGCGATCGGCGTACGCGCAGACCGGTCACCGCGAGCAGCATGGCCTCGCCGCCGGACAGCTCGGCCACCCGGCGCTGGAGGTCACCTGCTCCGAACCCGACCTGGTCGAGCAGCTCGGCGGCACGCGACTCGATGTCCCAGTCGTCGCCGATGACGTCGAAGAGCTCCTGTCGCACGTCGCCGGCCTCCACCGCGTTGATGGCGTCGACGACCGGCGTGATGCCCAGCAGATCGGCACCGGTCGTCAACGACTGAAGGGTCAGCTTCTGGGGCAGATAGGCGACCTCGCCGGCCGCCTCGACTGCGCCGCTCGTCGGTCGCAGCAGTCCGGCGACGAGCTTGAGGAGCGTGGACTTGCCGGCCCCGTTCCGGCCGACGAGTCCGGTGCGCCCCGTTGCGAAGGAGCCGCTGAGATGGGAGAGCGCGATGGAGCCGTCCGGCCATTCGAAGGAGACGTCGCGCAGGGTGATGACGGGTCGAGACATGGGAGTGCTTTCGATGAGTTGGAGGTGGCGTCGCGCTGCCTGCCATCGACGCGCGCCGCTCAGCCCCCGGTCACCAGGGCCGTCACCGGCCGCACGCACGCGCGCGGACGCTGCATCGATGCGCAGCGGGACGCAGCGGGACGCAGTCGCCGGGCGACGTCCGGAGAGGGATCCGCTCAGGGATCAGAGGGAGAGGGAGGCGGCCGCCAGGGCAGGCGGCTGGCGTCTGTCGACCTCTACCAACACGCCCCCAGCATAGTCACGGCCGGGCCAGGGCCCGAAGTCCTCAGCCGACGCCGCTGCCACGTGCTCGAGCGACGAGCTCGCGGGCGCTGGCGCTGGCCTCAGCGGAGAAGCTCACGGCCGGCAGTCCGAGACGCGAGAACCGGCAGGTCAGAGGCGACCTGCCGGTTCAAGCTGTGCTGGTGGAGGTGAGGGGATTCGAACCCCTGACCTTCTCATTGCGAATGGCCTTCCCTGCGGACACCTGTCCGATCCACGCCTGCCCAGGCGTCGATTCAACGCATGGAACCGCGTAGATTGCACCCTCGGGGCACGCCGGGGGTAGGAGCCCCCGGTGAGCTGAGTGCCGGCTTCTCCACGCCGGGGGGCCATGGACTCCCCCAGCGTTGGACCCAACGGCCCAGGTGTCAACACCGGTAGCGACCGCCAGCCGGCCGGAGGTCTTGGCGCAGTCAGTGAAGGCCCACGAATCGAATTGGACGCCTTGGCCGGGATGGATCACGGTCCAAGCTGTTGTGGTCTTCCCGAGCCTGCTGTCCATCCCCATGCCGAGCGTGTCAGTCACCAGGGCCGCGGTCGGCGACGTGTCGATCGACTAGCCCACGACCCGACGCGAGTACGTGTCCAGCACGACCCAGCATTCGACCTCGCCCTCCCGCGTGGGGTGCTCGGTGATGCCCGGTCACCCGGATCGGGAGTCGGGCCGCTCCTGGCCCGGCGAAGGCCATTTGACCATTCCGTCGCGCTGGTGGCGGGCTTGTTCTGCATCCACTTCGGTCGGCCCGTGATGCCACGGAGACCGGCTCGACGCGAAGTTTCAGCGACCCCAGCCGCCGACGCCGACGACGTGGTTCCGACGAGGATCGCCGCCAGGGCGGCAAGTAGGCCGACAACGAGGGCGACCAAGCTCGGATGTCACGCCAAGTGATACTCAAATCGGTCCTCCCAACCGAACTCCACGTCCTGCTCAACGACTTCCTCGAGGACCGCTCGGACCTTGTCGAAGAGGTCGTCTCCCAAACGCGCTCGGCTGATGTCGGAGTGCTCCCAGACCAACCTGACAGGTCGCGGTACGTCAGCTAGAAGGCGGTCACGAAGTGCGGCGAGGTTGCGACCGTAATACTCACCGAACTCCAGCTGGACTTCGAGTGAGCGATGAAGGTCCGCCTCGGTGTAGATCTCCGCCCCGTTGATTGTTACGTCAGCCACTTCTACCACCCTGGAAGTTGGTAAAGACGGCGGTAGTGATCTGGAGTCACGTATGCCATCCCGTCGTTGGAGTAGAGCAATCTGGTTCCCGGCTGCTTCGCCCGGCTCATGGATCCAGAAAGACCGATGTCGGCCTCGAACCACGTGCGACCTGGAGCCGTCGGCAATCCGACGCCCGCCGGGTTCTTGAAAACGTCGCCACCGAGCTGTCCACCTGGCACGTAGTTGTCGAGGGCCTTGCCCGGGGACCACCCTGCGGCGGCGGCTTGGCTCTTCGTCACGTAATTGGAGGGTAGACCACCTGTCGCGCGAAGGGTGTCGACCACCGGGTTCGCCAGCTGCGCGGCAGACAGATCCTCCGCAAGAGCACGCGTCGACAGGCGCTGGGGGAGTCGAGAACGGCGCTGACGTGCCGCTCGAGGCTTGACGGTTCGTACCGCAGCGACCAGGCGCTGCAGCGGTTGGTGCCGACGAGCATGCAGGCGATGCAGGTGGGGGCCGTCTCGGAGCGAGAGATCGCGCGGTCGTTCGAGACGCTGATCCAGCGCGGGCTCAGTGAGCGCTCGGTGGTCCGGTACCGCGCAAGCCTGTCGACGTTCTTCGCCTGGTGCGTGCGGGAGAAGGCCGTCGTGCGCAATCCGGTCACCGCGACGAAGGTGCCGCGGTCCTCCGAGGAGGCGACCGAGATGCGGCCGTGGACCGAGGCCGAGCTCGAGGCCACCTACGACCGGTGGAAGGCGCGGGACCCGCACCTGGCCGACGTGCTGCTCGTGCTGGGCTGGACCGGGATGCGGTGGGGCGAGGCGCGCTCCCTGCTCGTCGAGGACGTCGTCGACGTACCCACGCCCGGGATGCTGGTGCGGCGGTCGCAGACCGAGGGCGGAGCGGTCAAGGCCACCAAGGGTCGCCGTGGACGTCGCGTCCCGTTGGCCGACCGCATTCTGCCGATCGTCCAGCGCATGGCCGAGGGCAAGGAGCCGACCGACCTGCTGATCACCACCGGCGGAGGCGCCCAGCTGCATCGCACCGCTGTGCTGCGCACCGTGAAGTGGGATCAGACCGCCGGAGGCCGGCGTATCCACGACCTGCGCCACACGGCCGCCTGCTTGTGGCTGGCGCGCGGCGTGGATCCCGGCACCGTCCAGGCGTGGATGGGCCACGAGTCGATCGCCACCACGAACCGCTACCTGCACTTCCTCGGCACCTCGGCTGACCAGGCCGGCCTGGATCGGTTGAACGACCCCAGCCGCGGCCCGGGCCCGAAAGCCGAGCCCGAGATCGAGGCGACTGACCGCCTTGGTCGGAGCACCCGGGAGGCACTGCGCGGCACGCCCACCGGCCGGGGGTACGCCGGGGGTAAGCGAGACGGCCCGGCGCGGTGAATCCCGTCCGCGGAAGTCCAACCGCCATAGATCCGAAAACGCGAGAACCGGCAGGTCAGAGGCGACCTGCCGGTTCTTGCTGCTGTGGTGGAGGTGAGGGGATTCGAACCCCTGACCTTCTCATTGCGAACGAGACGCGCTACCAACTGCGCCACACCCCCAAGCGAGGAGAAACGGTAGCACCCGCGCGGCGCCCGTTCCGAATCGGGATGCTAGTTGCGGTCGTCGTCCGCGTGTCCGGCGGGGCGCGGCTGGTCGTCGCCGCTCGGGCCGTCGTCGACGTCGGAGCTCGCGCGCGGCTTCGGCGGGTCCTCGAAGGTCGTCGACTGGCCACGGGATGCCTCGCCCGAGAACGGGCTGTCGTCGACGATCTCTCCGGGGTCGGCGAACTGGGTGTCCGGCGAGACGGCGGTCGCCGAGTCCGCCTGCCGCTTCTCCTGCTCGCGGGTCTGCTGGGCGGCCTGTCGGTCGGCCGCGCTGCCTTCGGAGCTGTGGTCGGTCATGGCCGTGCGTTACCCGGCCACGAACGGCCCATCCGGAGGGTCAGCTGCCGGTGGCGCGGCGCTGCTCGGCCTCGCCCGCGGCGTCGCTCTGCGCGCGCTGGGCATCGGCCTCGCGGGCCAGCTGCGAGTCGGCCTCGTTGCGGCCCGAGCTCCACACGCCGGTGGCGTCGAGGTCGATGGTGCGGACGGTGCGACCGGCCGGCGCCTTGGCGACGTACGTCGGCAGCGGCACGGGGACGGGCGTCCAGCCCTGCGCGGCGGCGTCGGTGCCGGAGTCGTCGAGCACCTCCGCTGTCACGACGGGGATCTCGTCGGTGTCGTCGCTCAGCTCGCCGAAGGGGCCGGGCACGCCCGCGGGGTCCGCCGGCTCGGCGTCCTCGGCCGCGATCGCCTCGTCGGCGAGGGTGGTCCGCGGCTTGCGGACCCGGACGGGGCGGGCGGAGCGCGCGGCGCGCTCGCGCCGGACCATCAGGCGGCAGGCGACCAGCCAGAGCGCCATCAGGGAGACCGGTGCCGCGAGCCAGGCCCAGGCGACGACCTTGCCGATCGCCATGCCGCCGACCACGACGATGGCGACCAGGAGCACGTTGAAGACCCGCCGCCGCCGGGCGGCCGCCCGGCGGGCCGCACCCGAGCGCGAGGGACGGGAGGCACGCGGCGCAGGGGTGGGCGCCGCGGGCTCCGCGCTGTCGTCGGCGGGCTCGGTCAGCGGCTCCACCTGAGGCTCGGCGGCCTTGCGCACCGGGCGACCGGCCGTGACCAGCTCGGCCTCGGTGGCGGAGACCGCCTCGCGCCGGGCGAGCACCCGCAGCCGGTCGGAGAAGCCCTCCACCGAGCGGCTGGAGGCGTCCTCCTCGTGGTGCCGGAGGGCCTTCGGGACGAGGTAGACCGCCCACGCCACGAACAAGGCGACGAAGATCAGCGAGCTCAGGTCCACACCGAGAGGTTAGGAGCGGTACCTCAGGACGGGGCGCATGTCCATCGGTGTGTCACAGATTGATTCGTGTGACGGATGTGATTCAGCCGTCGGCGTGGTCCTCGAGCCGGACCAGGACACCGCGCGGCGCCTCCTCACGGGTGACCGCGAAGATGCGATGGTCACGCCACTCGCCGTCGATGTGCAGGAAGTACGGCGCGTAGCCGACCTCGCGGATGCCGAGCTTCTCCACCACGCGCAGCGAGTTGGAGTTCTCCGGGCGGATGCAGATCTCGATGCGGTGCAGCCCCGCCTGGAAGAAGCAGTGGTCGATCACCATCGCCACGGCACGCGGGATGACGCCGCGACCCGCGAACTGCTGGTCGATCCAGTAGCCCACCGAGGCGAACTGCGCCGACCCGCGCACGATGTTGTTGACGCTCACCTGCCCGGCGAAGACCCCGTCGACCTCCACCACGAAGGGGTACGTCGTCCCGCGTCGCGCGGCCTTGCGCAGGCGCTTCACCAGGGTCCGGAACGACGTCGGCCGGGCGTCCGCGCCGGGCGGCGCGGTCGCATCCCAGGGCCCCAGCCAGAGCGCGTTGCGCCGGCGTGCGGAGCGCCAGGCCCGTGCGTCGCCGCGGCCGATCGGTCGCAGCCGGACGACCGGGTCGGTGCCCGAGACCAGCTCGTTCGGCCACGCCCGTCCCGGGACGCCGACGTGCATCCGCTCGCGCCCCTCGGCCCGACCCTCGCTCAATGGTCGCTCCCGACGATCTGCTCGACGGCATGCAGCAGGACCGGCTCCAGGACGGCGAGCGCGTCCTTCACGCCGCCCCGTGAGCCGGGCAGGTTGACGACCAGGGCCTGGCCCGCGACGCCGGCGAGCCCCCGGGAGAGCACCGCGGTCGGCACGCCCTTCGCCACTCCGGCCGCCCGGATCGCCTCGGCCAGGCCGGGGACCTCGCGGTCGAGCAGCGGCCGGGTCACCTCGGGGGTCCGGTCGGTCGGCGTGAGACCGGTCCCGCCGGTGGTGAGCACCACCCGCGCGCCGTCGCGCACCGCGAGGGCGATCGCCGCCCCGACGGGCTCGCCGTCGGGCCGCACGACCGGCTCGTCCACCGCGAAGCCCCACGAGCGCAGGGCCTCGACGATGAGCGGGCCCGTGGTGTCGTCGTACACGCCGGCCGCGGCGCGGTTCGACGCCACGACGACGACGGCGCGGTAGCCGGCCCCCGTCATCGCGACCAGTCCCCCGACGTGCCGCCGGTCTTGGCCTCGACGCGAACGTCGGTGATCACGGCGCCCTTGTCGACCGCCTTGACCATGTCGACCACGGTGAGCGCTGCGACCGAGACCGCGGTCAGCGCCTCCATCTCCACTCCCGTGCGGTCGGTGGTCTTGACCGTCGCGGCAATCTCGACGGCGTCGTCGGCGACGGTGAGGTCGACCGTCACCCCGGAGATCGACAGCGGGTGGCACAGCGGGACCAGCGCGGGCGTCTGCTTGGCGCCCATGATCCCGGCGATCCGCGCGACGGCCAGGGCGTCGCCCTTGGGCACGCCCTCCCCGCGCAGCAGTCCGACCACCTCCGGCGAGACGAGCACCCGGCCCGACGCCGTCGCCACCCGGTGGGTCACGTCCTTCGCGGACACGTCGACCATGCGGGCGGCGCCGGAAGAGTCGACGTGGGTCAGTCGGTCGGCTGCCATCATTTCTCCTTCGGACTCACAGCGGGAACGCCTCGAGGACCGTGCCCGCCGCCAAGGTCCGGCGCGCCGGCGGCACGACCAGCAGAGCCTCGGCCCGCGCGAGCAGCCGCTGGGAGTGCCCGGTGTGCCCACGCAGGGGGACGGCGTCGTCATTCTCGTCGTACACGGCGGGCAGCACCACGGTGCGATCCCCTGCCTCCACGGCGACGCCGAGCCGCGCCAGCCGCGTCTCCGCGTCGTCCCCGGCCAGCCGCCCGAGTACTGCGCGCACGAACAGGTGGAACGCCGCGTACGCCGCGATCGGCGTACCGGGCAGCGTCACGACCGGGACCCGGCGGCCGTCGCTCGTCACCACGGAGCCGCAGCCCTGCGGCCGCCCGGGCTTGAGCGCCACGGGCCCGAACCAGAACGCCGGGTCGTCGCGCAGCGCAGCCTTCACGACGTCGTGGTCGCCGGCCGAGATCCCCCCGGTGGTCACGACGAGGTCGGAGTGCTCGGCGGCGGTCCGCAGCACGTCGAGGAAGCGCCCGGGGTCGTCCGGCGCGGGCCCGTACGCCGTGACCACGGCGCCGAGGTCACGCCCGGCGGCGCTCAGCATGACGGTGTTGCTGTCGGGGACGTGCCCCTCGACCAGCTCGGCACCGGTGGAGATCACGCCCAGCCGCGGCCGCGCGAGCACCTCGACGGTGGTGGCGCCGACCGAGGCGAGCAACCCGAGCCGCGCCGGCGGCAGCCAGGATCCGGCGGAGGCGGCGATGTCGCCCGCGCGGACGTCCTCGCCCTCGAACCGGATGTGCCGTCCGGCGTCCGCCCGCTGCCGGATCTCGACCGGGTCACTGCCGGAGGTCCACTCGAAGGGGACGACCAGGTCGGCCCCGGGCGGGACCGGGGCGCCGGTCATGATCCGGACCGCCGTACCGGGCTCGAGGGGCGTGACGGTGTCGCCGGCGGCCACGGCGCCCGACACCGGCAGCGAGACCGGGACGGACGCGAGGTCCGCCGCACGGACGGCGAACCCGTCCATCGCGGCGTGGTCGAACGGCGGGACGGACAGGGTCGCCACGACGTCGGCCGCGAGCCGGCGGCCCAGCGCGTCCGCCAACGGCACGACCTCCGGGGCCAGCCGGGTGACGCCTTCGACCACCCGCGACCGGTGCTCGTCGACCGAGCAGGCCGGGTCAGCCATCCGACCCCGACAGCACCTCGCCGGCCGGGACCCGCTGGGCGCCCTTCGACGCCAGCTCGACCGAGCCGACCACCTGCACCCCGTGGCCGAAGGTCCAGTCGCCCTCGACCTTGAGCGCCTTCGCCTTGGCCAGCGACGGCGCGCCCTCCGGGAAGCGCTTGTCGAACTCCCCGACCACCTTGTAGTGGTCGGCGTCGAGGTCGACATAGGGCACGTCGGCCGCGACCTGGGTGAGCGCGAAGTCGGAGCCGATCTCGTACACGTCGGAGCGCAGCACCAGCAGGTCGTTGGTCGTCTTGACCGGGATGAACCGGGCACGCCCGACCTCGATCAGGCGGGCGCCGTCGAAGATCTCGATCGCCGCGCCCATCGCGGTCTCGATCTGGACCACCTCGGGCGAGGACGGGTCCGCCGGGTCGACGTGCTTGACGTTGCGGATCAGTGGGAGGCCGAGGATGCCGTCGCGGCCGTCCAGCACCGCCTTCATCGCGTGCAGGTCGAACCAGAGGTTGTTGGTCGAGGTGTACCGGTGCCGCTCGAGGTCCGCCAGGGCCTCGCGGTCCTCCGGCAGGGTCTGCGCGGTCTCGCGCAGCACGATCCGACCGTCGGCCCGGCGCCGCGCGAAGTGGCCGCCCTTGCGGTCGGAGGCGGTGCGCCGCACCGCCTCGATCGCGAACGGCGCGCCCGAGGAGGCGAACCAGCCCGCGACCCGCGGGTCCGCGACCGCGCCGAGGTTGTCGGAGTTGGAGACGAAGACGTAGCGGTAGCCCTGCTCGATCAGCCGGTCGAGCAGGCCGGTGCCGCGCAGCGCGGTGTAGAGGTCCCCGTGCCCGGGCGGACACCACTCGAGGTCGGGCTCCTTGGGCCAGGACACCGGGGTGAGGTCGGAGGTGAGGAGCTTGGGCTCCTTGTTCTGCAGGAACTCCAGCGGCAGTCCGTCGACCGCCAGGTCCTCGTAGCGGCCCAGCGCGTGCAGGGTGTCGGCCGAGGTGCGGAAGGAGTTCATGAACAGCAGCGGCACCCGGGCGCCGTACCGCTCACGCAGGTGGAGGGTCTGGCGGGCGATGATGTCGAGGAAGGACAGCCCGCGCCGCACGCACAGCAGCGACTTGGCCCGCTCCATGCCCATCGACGTGCCGAGGCCGCCGTTGAGCTTGATCGTGACCGTCTTCCCGATCGCGTCGGCGGCGACGTCGTCGGGGACCTCCACGTCGGCGAGGCTCTCCATGTCCACCGGGTCGATCGTCGACTCGGGGATCATCCCGGTCTCCCCGTGCTCGAGCAGGCGGTAGTAGTGCGCAAACGTCTCGATCGCCACGGGGTCGACCCCCGCGTCGAGCATCTTCGCCCGCGCCTTCTCCAGGCCGCTGCTCCGGCCGCTCATACCCATGAGCCGATCGTAGGCTTCTTGCGTGACAGGTCCACAACCGCTCCACGAAGCGGCCAAGGTCGCCGTCCGCGACCAGCTGCTCACCGCGCGGCGCCGGCGCCCGCTCGCCGAGGTCGGCGAGGCCGCGCGCGCCATCGCCGAGCACCTGCTCGCGGCACCGGAGGTACGCCGCGCAGCCACCGTGGCGGCGTACGTCTCGGTCGGCAGCGAGCCGGGCACGACCGGGCTTCTCGACCTGCTCCTCGAGGCCGGAAAGCGGGTGATCCTGCCGGTGCTGATGGCCGACAACGACCTCGACTGGGCGTCGTACCGGGGGCCGGGGTCGCTCGCCCCGGCCCGCCGCGGCCTGCTCGAGCCGCTCGGCCCGACCCTCGGCGTCGATGCGGTCGCGACGGCCGACGTGGTCCTGGTCCCGGGACTGGCCGTCGCGCCCGACGGCCTACGGATCGGGCGCGGCGGCGGCTCCTACGACCGGGCCCTGGCCCGGGTGCCCGTCGGCACCTTCACCTGCGTCCTGCTGTACGACGACGAGGTCCTCCCCGCCGTACCCGCCGAGCCGCACGACCGCCGGGTGAGCGCCGCCGCAACCCCCTCGGGGCTCCGCCGCCTGGGTTGAGTCGTCGGTTCTGACCCGTCGAGTCGTCACATCCGACCCCTCGACTCGTCGGTTCGGGCCGCCGGGGGGCGCCAGCTGACGACTCGACGGGTCACCACTGACGACTCGACGGGTCGAATGTGACGACTCAACCCGAGGGGGTGAGCAGCAGGACGTCCTCGGCCGCCGCTTCCACGGCCTTCTGCGAGAACATCCAGGGCAGGGTCTCGCCGCGGGCCCAGAGGTCGGTCTGGTCGGTGTAGTGCGGATGGAAGGCGTGGCCGGAGACACCGGTCAGGTTGACCCAGCGGGCCGCGTCGAGGTCGTCGAGGGGGACGATCATGCGCATCGACGGCGCGGTCACCACCTCGTAGCCGGTCCGCGCGTCCCAGGCGGTCGCGTTGACCAGGGAGCCGCCGCCGCCGACCTCCCAGCCGCCCCGGTTGAACAGCCGCTCGACGATCCCGATCCCGGACTCCCCTAACGTCGAGGAGCGCAGCTCCAGCTCGTGCAGCTGGCCCCAGGACCACTCGTCGGGGTCCGGCGATGACAGCGCCGTGAGCTCGTCGCGGGCGGCGATCATCGCCGCGCGCAGGATGTCGCTGCGCCGCTCGACCTTGTCGTCGGTGCGCACGTCGTCCCACCAGGCGTTGCGCCCCCGCGGCAGCATCGCGGTCACGACCGCGAACCACCGGTCGCCGCCGTCGGGTGCGATCACCGACGGCAGCTCGTCGCGGAAGGTGCGCTCGAGCACCTCGCGCCACACCACGTTGAAGTACGCCGCGGCCGCGCTGTCCGCGTCCTGCTGGTAGTTCCACGAGCGCAGCAGCCGCTGCCCGTCGGAGTAGTAGCCGCGCGGCAGCTCGATGTCGAGGAGGTACGGCGTGAGTGCCTCGCCGATCGCGCTGCGGTCGTCGAGCTGGATGGCCGCCATGGCCTCGACGTCGAGCTCGTCGTCGGCCGCCAGCAGTCGGTTGATCCGGTCCGAGCGGTAGCCCTGGTCCCAGTCGGAGGTCAGGTACGGCGCGTAGCGGGCCGGGTCGACGACCGCCTGGTTGGCGGTGGCGATGATCCCGGACTCGGGGTCCAGCACGCTCGGCAGGGCGTCGTACGGGACGAACTCGCCGGTCCAGTCGGTCTCCCGCAGCCAGCCCGCGGCGGGCAGCCGGCCGTCGGACCCCGGCCGCCGGACCGGGACCAGGCCGGTGGCCTGGTAGCCGATGTGCCCCTCGGTGTCGGCGTACACGACGTTCTGGCCGGGCACGGCGAAGTCCGACAGGGCCTTGCGGAAGGACGTCCAGTCGCTCGCGCGGTCGAGGGCGAGCAGCGCGTCGGCGGTCGGGCGCGGCGTGAGGGCCGTCCAGGCCAGGGAAATCGCGTCCTCACCGGTGTCCTGGACCGCGGCGATGCCCTCGACCTGGTCGAGCAGGCCGTCCTCGGTGAGCTCGATACCGTCCTCGTCGGCGAAGCGCGCCAGGTCGGACAGCAACGGGCCGTGGCCGGTCGAGCGGACCGTGATCTCGACGTCCTCGCCGTCGCGGACCTCGATCCTCTCGGTGCGGCTGACCAGCGGCAGCCGCTGGCCGTCGTACTCCCAGGTGTCGCCCTCGATCCGCTCGACGTAGAGGTCGGTGACGTCGGGCCCGAGGTTGGTGAAGCCCCAGGCGATGTCGCGGTTGTGCCCGATGACGACCCCGGGGACCCCGGAGAAGCTGAACCCGGCGACGTCGTAGGGGCACTCGTCCGACAGCGTGCGGCAGTGCAGCCCGACCTGGGTCCACACGCCCGGCAGCGAGATGCCGAGGTGGGGGTCGTTGGCGAGGATCGGCGCTCCCGTGTCGGTCCGACCGCCGTCGACGACCCACGCGTTGCTGCCCAGCCCGTCGCCCCTCCCGAGCAGCGCCGGGACGCCGGCCAGCACCGCCCGCACCCGCGCCAGGGTGCGCGTCGTCCCTGCGCCCCGGGCGTCCTGGGTGTCCCGGGCGTCCTGCGCGAAGACCCGCTGGTCGCCCGCGCCGACGACGGCGCCCTGCTGTACGACGGGCGCGTGCTCGTCGTACGGGTAGGCGGGATAGAGGTCCTGCGCGCGCTGCGCGCCCACGACCTCCGTCGCGATCGCGCGGCCGATCTCCTCCTCGAGGTTGCCGCGCAGGTCCCAGGCCATCGCCTTGAGCCAGGCCACGGAGTCGACGGCGCTCCACTTCTCCGGCTGGTAGTCGAGGCCGGTGATGCCGAGCAGGGTGTACTCCAGGGCCATCTCCGAGGGCGAACGGCCCTCCAGGTAGGCGTTGACCCCCTCGGCGTAGGCGTCGAGGGCGCTGCGCGTGGCCGGGCGCAGCAGCGTGACCTCCTTCTCGGCGACATCGCGCCAGCCGAGCGTGCGCACCACGAGGTCGGTCTCCAGTCCGGACTCGCCGAATAGCTCCGACAGGCGGCCGGCCGTGGCGTGCCGGCGGACGTCCATCTCGAAGAAGCGGTCCTGTGCGTGGACGAAGCCCTGCGCCAGCATCAGGTCGTGCGTCGAGTCGGCGTAGATCTGCGGGATGCCGTGGTCGTCGCGCACCACGCGCACCTCGCCCTCGAGGCCGCTGATCGAGAGCTCCCCGCCCGTCTGCGGCCAGGACCGGCGTACGCCGACGACGGCGGTGGTCAGCCCCGCGACGAGCGCGAGGGCCACCAGCACCCCGATCGCCGAGGTCCAGCGCAGCCACCGGGGCCAGGAGGGGGAACGGCGCGTCGCGGGCGGGGCGTCGGCGCCCGGGTCGTGGTCCACCATGGTGGGCGCCATTGTGCCGTGCCCTGGCATCCTGACGTAGCATTGGCACTCGCCCGGTAAGAGTGCTAGGGCGAGAGTGCCAAGCGAGGACGAGTCGATGCCCACCTACCAGTATCTGTGCACCGAGTGCGGACACGCCTTCGAGCAGGTCCAGAAGTTCAGCGACGACGCCCTGACCACGTGCCCCCAGTGCACGGGCAGGCTGCGCAAGGTATTCAACTCCGTCGGGGTCGTGTTCAAGGGCTCGGGCTTCTACAAGACCGACAGCAAGTCCGACAGCAAGTCTGCGTCGAGCGCGTCCAGCGCGCCGGCCGCGTCGTCCTCGTCCTCATCCTCCGGCGACGCCGGGTCCGCGAGCTCGTCCGGCTCCTCCAGCTCGAGCTCGGCCGCCGCGCCCGCCTGACGGACGGCGCCTTCGCGGGCAGGTGAAGCGGGCCGGTGAAGCGGGCCTGTGGAGGACGCCGACGCGCTGCGCCGGGGCGGCCTACGGTCGCCCGCATGGACCTCCACGCTCCCCCGCGCCCGCCGCGGGACCCCCTGCGCCGGATCCGGGACGCCCGCGACGAGGTACGCCGCCGGGTGCTGCGCCGTCGTCGCCTGGTCGCCGCCCTCCTCCTGGGCGGCGCGGCGGCGGTCGGCGTCCGCGCCCTCGCGCCGCCTCCGCCGATCACGGCGAGCGTGCTGGTCGCGGCGCGCGACCTCCCCGCAGGACGGATGCTGGAGCGCGGCGACCTCGCCACGGTGCGGATGCCGCCGGACGCCGTACCGCACCGGGTGGCGGACGAGCCGCTCGGCCGTCGGCTGGCGGCCCCGGTCGCGGCGGGCGAGCCGGTGACCGACGTACGCCTGGTCGGCGACGCGCTCGCGACGGCCCAGCCGCCGGGCACGGTCGCCGTACCGGTGCGGCTGTCCGACGCCGGCCAGGTCGCCCTGCTGACGCCGGGCGACCGGATCAGCCTGCTGAGCACGGACACCCAGGCGCGGGCGACGCGGTTGCTGGCGCGCGAGGCGACCGTGCTCGCCGTACCGGATGCGGCTGCGGCCGCCGACGGCGCGCTTCCCGGACGGCTGGTCGTCCTCGCCCTAGATTCGAATGCGCTGTACCACGTCACGGAGGCGGCCGCTGCCGAATACGTGACTTATACATGGAGTCGCAGTTAGTTTCGGGGATCGAGAGTGGGTTCCCACACCTCACCGCCACTCTCGGGAAAGAGGAGATACCTATGTCCGGGTTCAAGAAGTTCCTTCTCCAGGGCAACCTGGTCGACATCGCCGTCGCCTTCATCATCGGCGCGTCGTTCGCCACCGTCGTCACCACGTTCGTCAACTGGCTCACCGCGCAGATGCCCGACAGCGCCAACGAGTACTTCAGCAACGCCCCGAACTCCTTCGGCGCGTTCCTCAACGCGGTCGTCGCCTTCGTCCTGCTCGCCGCCGTCGTCTACTTCCTGGTCGTGACGCCGTACACCAAGGCCAAGGAGCGCTTCTTCCCCGACCCCGAGCCCGGCGAGACCGAGCTCGACCTGCTCACCCAGATCCGCGACTCGCTCGCCGCGCGTCCCTGATCTCGGTTGAGTCGTCACATCCGACCCGTCGAGTCGTCACAACCGACCCGTTGAGTCGTCGATAGTTCGCCCGCGAGCTACTGACGACTCAACGGTCGTCTAGTGACGACTCAACGGCGACGAGGGCCGGTGAGGATACCTCCCCGCCGGCCCTCGGTGCGTCCGGGGTCAGTCGCCGTGGTGCGGCGGGACCTGGGACTTGAGCCAGCGGTCCGCGGCGCTCTCCCGCTCCGCGGGGGGTACGTCGTCGCGCTCGTCGGAGGTCACGGCCGGCTCGGCGTCACCGAAGATGGCGGCCAGCCGACGCCGTCGCTCCCATGGCGTCTCGCTCCGCGGGGTGTCGTCGTCTCGCTCAGCCACGGCAGGCCTCCGGTTCCCTCAGGTGCCCTCAGGTGCCCTCAGGTGCACAGGCCGGCGGCCTCGCGCCCGGAGGCGCTCAGGCCCTCGGCCGGCGGCGGCGTCTGCGTGCCGTTGCTCGGCGTACCGCTGGGCGTACCGCTCGGAGAGCCGGATGTGGAGCCGGACGGGCTCTCGCTGTCGGAGGACGCGGTGTCGGACGGCGACTGCGTGCCACCGACCGGCGCGGTCGGCGAGCCGTCGGGCTCGTCCCCGGCGCTGAGCGCGTCCTTGAGGAACTCCGGCGTCAGGCGCTTGTCCTCGAGGACCAGGCGCCACAGCTTGGCGACCTCGGGGGTCCACTCGATGCCCGAGCTCACCTTGTCGGAGTAGACCCAGGGCGTGGTGATGAACTTGATGTTCTCGGCGCCGATGCCCTGGGCGGTGACCGCCAGGTCCGCCATCTGCGCGATGTTCTCGAAGTTCGTCTGCAGGCCCGTGGTCGCGGCGTTCATGAAGCCGATCAGGCGGTCGGGCCGGGCGAGCATGCCCTTGGTGAGCGCCTTGTTGATCATCGAGCCGATGAAGGCCTGCTGGCGGCGGGTGCGGTTGGGGTCGGTGCCGTCCCCGATCCGGTAGCGGGCGCGGACGTAGGTCAGCGCCTCGTCCCCCTTGATCTCCCGGGTGCCGGCCTTGAGGTAGATGTTGCGGACGTCGTCCTCGATGTCCTCCGGGATGCACACCTCGACCCCGTCGAGGGCGTTGACCATGTCCTTGAACTGGCCGAAGTTGACGACGACATAGTTGTCGAGCGGGATCCCGGTGACCTGCTCGAACTGCTGCATGGTGCACGCCGGCCCGCCGTACGAGAACGCGGCGTTCCACTTCTCGTACGAGCCCGAGGCCGGGATCTCCGAGCCGTCGGCCTTGTAGCAGGTCGGTCGCATGACCGCGGTGTCCCGCGGGATCGAGATGCCGTAGGCGAACTTCCGGTTGGCGGAGAGGTGGAACAGGATCGTGGTGTCGGAGAGGCCGTTGGTCGACTCCCCGTCGACGCCGCAGCCCTTGCAGTCACGGCTGTCGGAGCCCATCACCAGGATGTTCATCGGCTGGCGCGGACCGGCGACCTTCTCCTTCTTCGGACGGTTCTTGAGCTGGGCCGCCAGGTCCTGCCGGTCGATGTTGCCGTTCCAGTTGTTGTAGACCATGACGACGCCCAGCCCCGTGGCCAGGCCGAGCGAGAGCAGGCTCGCCACGATGACCCTGAAGACGGTCTTGCCCGGCTGGGGCGCCTTGCGCCGACCGCCCGCCGTACGACGGCCCGGACCGCCGCCCAGGCGACGTCGGCGCCGCTCGGCGCGCGAGGTCGGCACCCGACGGGCACGGCTGCCCGGGGTCGACTCGGGGCGCCGGGTCTCATCGTCCTGCGTCATGGTTCACCTGGTCGTGTGGCCGCACGGGGCGGAGGGTCAAGGGCTCGACTGCGCTGCCGAGTCAGCGGCCGACGGCACTGGTATCACGATCACCGTACGGACTCACGACAAGGGCGGCGGCGAGTCGCGACCATTGTCGCGAAGCGGGAGGCGACGACCCAATCCGGGCGACACGGCCCGGACCTGACAAGATGGCTCCCACGCCCCAGTAGCTCAGTGGATAGAGCAGCCGCCTCCTAAGCGAAAGGTCGCAAGTTCGACTCTTGCCTGGGGCACCGGGACCGGGGTTCGCCCCGCACTGCTCGGAACGCACGGAGCCCGTGCCGAGGATCTCCTCGGCACGGGCTCCGTCGTTCAGCGCCGCGAGCGGTGGCGCGCGGCTCTCATCTCAGGGCCTCAGGCCTCCCGGCGCTGCGCCAGGACCACGCCGGCACCGCCGAGCACGAGCCCGACGCCGAGCAGGAGCAGCAGGCCGTCGGGACCACCGGTGTTGGGCAGGGCCGTGGCGGCGACGCCGCGGACCTCACCCTTCTCCTGCGGCGTGTTCGTGACCTCAACGCCAGCCACCGCGCAGGTGATGCCGGTGACCGATCCCGCGGTCTCACCCGGAGCCGCGGCCCGGATGACCTGGTAGGTCACCCCGTTCTCGGTGTAGGTGAACGGGTAGGAGCCGGTGAAGCCCTTGGCGATCAGGTCGGCCAGGTTGACGATCAGGATCGTCCCCGGGGTGTCGGCGGCGGCGCGCGCCTGGACGACGGTCGTCGCACACACGACGGCACGGTCGACTGCGCACGCGGTGCCGGAGTCCGGCGCCGGGCCGACGTCGTAGGTGTAGGTCGTCTCGTCCCCGGGGAACCGGGCCGCGCCCTTGGCGGTGAGGACGATCTTGCCGTCGACGAGGGCCGCGCTGTACTCGGCCGTCTCGGCCGGGAGCACCCACGTGGCGTTGTTCGGGCCGCAGGGGTCCGTCGGCTGGAGCTGGGGCACCACGATGCAGGCCGTGCCGGAGTCCTGGACCGTGTACACCTTGTTGCCACCGGTCAGCACGAAGCCGGGCTTGGCCTCGATGGTCACCTTGGTGACCGGGTTGCCCTCGGTGGTGACGTCGTACTGGTCGGTGTCCGCCGGGATGCTGGCCTCGGTGAAGTAGGCGTTGTTCGGCCCGCACGGGTCGAGCTGGGTCGGGGCCGGCGGTCCGGGCACCTCGACGGGGACGTCGATGAGGCGGTACGAGACGTGGCTGATGTTCTGCGGCTGTCCCTGGCCGTTCACGAAGACCGCCCACGGCCCCTCGCCGGAGGTGAAGGTGTACTCGGCGGCGGGCGGGTCGAGCACGATCGAGACGACGTTCGTGCTCGACTTCGCGCAGACCTCGGCGATCAGCTTGTTGGCAGGCGCGGTGATCGTCTTGGTGAGCGCGTCCACCGGCTCGACCTTGATCCAGCCGCCGCCGTCGGGGCAGGTGTCCTGCGCCGCCTGCGGCTCCTTGACCAGGGCCGCCGCCTTCTCGGCCTCCTTGCCCGCCGGTACGGCGTCGGCCGGGACCTCGACCGGCGCGGACTCCTCCGCGGGGTCGGCCTTCGGCTCGGGGCTCGGCGCGGGCGCGTCGGGCTTCGGGTCGGGCTTCTGCTCCGGCTCGGGCTTCTGCTCCGGTTCGGGCTTCGGTTCGGGCTTCGGTTCGGCCTCGGGCTCGGGCTTCGGCTCCTCCCGCGGAGGCTCCGGGGCCGGCTCGGACGGCGTGCTGGTCTCGGCGGAGGCCGGGCCAGGGTCGACGACGTCGTCGGCGAAGGCCGGGGTGCCGAGAGCGAGGCTGGCGAGCAGCATCGCGGGCACCGCCAGCGCGATGGTGCGTGGACGCCGCACGCGGCGCACAGGACTGGACATGATGGGATTCCCCTTATCCGTCGCGCTGAGGGGAGCCGCGACGGTGGCACAGCGGTGGAGCGGGCGGCCAGACGGCTCAGTGCGACCGCCGGCCCGATGCCCGCGCCCCACCGCGAGCCCAGTCCGACGACGTACCCCCGGTGGTCCGCTTCTCCCGAGATCGGAGGAGGACCACCAGAACCCTCTGAGCACCCTAGGGAGGACCAAAGTCCCGGTCGCGGGGTTTTCGGGTAAAACCCTGCGGCGGCGGAAGATTTAACCTTTCCCGGTGACCGGCGCCACATGGTCCGGTGAGGTGGGGGCGGGTCCGGATGGGGGTCGGGGGGACGGGCAGAGACAGTTTCACCGGCCGGCCGGTGAAACTCACGCTGGGACGAGGAAGCTTCATCGTCCCAGCGTGAGTTTCTTCGTCCAGGCTCCCGTTATGACACGCCCGTCGCACAGCCCCGCTCGGGGACGCCGCAGCCCGCGCCGGTTCCCGGCGCGGGCTGCGTGCGTTCACCTGTCCTTCGCTGCCGGCCAGCCGGTCACACTGTCCGGCTCCGGCGGGTGAGGACCAGGCCGCCTCCGGCGAGCACCAGTCCGACGCCGAGCGGCAGCAGCCAGCCGAGCGGACCACCCGTGCTCGGCAGGGCCGTGGCCTGCACGCCCTTCACCGCGCCCTTCTTCGGGGGCTTCTTGGTCTCCTCGACACCGGCGACCGCGCAGGTCACTCCGGAGTCGGGCGGCGTCGGCGCGACGGCGTAGGTGTACGTCGGCTGGTTGCCCTCGAACGCCTTGCCCGCGGCCGCGATCAGCTGGATCACGCCGTTGACCAGGGACACCGAGTAGTCCGCGGTCGGCGTGGGGGTGACCCAGGTCGCATTGGCCAGGCCACACGGGTCGTTGGCGGCCAGTGCCGGCGCCACCAGGCAGGCGGTGCCCGAGTCGGTCGCCTCGTACACGACCGGGCTCGGCGTCGCGTCCGGGAACTCGTAGTTCGGCAGCGCCGTGATCGTGACCTTGGTGACCGGGTCGCCCTCGGTGGTGACGACGAAGCCCTCGCCGTCGACCGGGATGTCCTCGGCGGCGAAGTAGGCGTTCGCCAGTCCGCACGGGTCAGTCACCTGGGGCTTGGCCGGCGGCGTCGCCGGGCAGAGCGCGCCGGAGTCGTCCGCCGTGTAGACGACGGGACTGGGCGTCTCGTCCGGGAACTCGTAGTTCGGCAGCACCGTGATCGTGATCTTCGTGACCGGGTCGCCCTCGGTCGTCACGTCGTAGCCCTGGCCGTCGGCAGGGATGTCGTCGGCCGCGAAGTACGCGTTGGCCAGACCGCACGGGTCGGTGACGGCCGGCTTGGCCGGCGGCGTCGCCGGGCACAGGGCCCCCGAGTCGACGGCCGTGTAGACCACCGGGTCCTCACCGGGGAACTCGTAGTCCGGGTTCGCGGTGATGGTGATCGTCGTGACCGGGTTGCCCGCCGTCGAGACGTCGTACGCCGCGGTGTCGGCGGGGATGTCCTCGGCCGCGAAGTAGGCGTTCGCCAGACCGCACGGGTCGGTCACCTCGGGCATCGGCGGCGCCTGTGCGGGGCACAGCGCGCCCGAGTCGACCGCCTCGTAGACGAGCGGGTTCGGCGTACCGTCGGGGAACTCGTAGTTCGGCAGCGGCACGATCGTGATCTTCGTGACCGGGTCACCCTCGGTCGTCACGTCGAACCCGACGCCGTCGGCCGGGACGACCCCGTCCGCGAAGTACGCATTGGCCAGACCACACGGGTCGGTCGGCTGCGGCGGGCCCGGCGGCGTCACCGGGCACAGGGCGCCGGAGTCCTCGGCGGTGTAGACCAGCGGGTTGGGCGTCCCCTGCGGGAACTGGAAGCCCGGGTTGGGCGTGATCGTGATCGTGGTGATCGGGTCACCCGAGGTCGACACGTCGTAGCCGGCGGTGTCGGCGGGGACCACGGCCGGGGCGAAGAACGCGTTGGCCAGGCCGCACGGGTCCGTGACCGGCGGCTTCGGCGGTGGCGTCGCCTCGCACAGCGCCCCCGAGTCCGTGGCGGTATAGGTCACCTGCTCGCCGTCCCCGACGGTCAGGACGAAGCCGTCCTTCGCGGTGATCGTGATCGAGGTGACCGGCGTTCCCGAGGTCGACACCGTGTAGCCCTCGGTCTCCGTCGGGATCTGGTCCTCGGGGAAGAACGCGTTGGCGGGACCGCAGGGGTCGGTCGGGACCGGCACCGGCGGCGTCACGGGGATGGGGTCGCCGAACAGCGGGCAGTTGTCGGGGGTCAGGTCCTTGGACTGCTCGCCGACCTTGGCGTAGCGGATGGCGAGCGAGGCGAACTGCGCGTCGTTGAAGCTCTCCGGGAAGGTCCCGTCGAAGTCGTTCGGGACGTCGGTGATGACGACGGTCTGGGCCTTCTCACCGATCTCGGGGGTCGCGGAGTACTTGCAGACCACCCACTTCTTGGTGTTGACCGGCTCGGCCGCGGGCGCGACCTCCTTGGCGACCTTCGGGGGGATCAGGCTCGCGGCCTTCTCCGCCTCCTTGCCCACGGGGACGGCATCCTCCGGTACGACGACCGCCGCATCCTCCTCGGCGACCTCGTCTGCCTTCTCCTCGTCGGCGGGCTGCTCCTCCGCCGGCGGTGGAGCCTCCTCGCTCGGCTCGGGCTTCGGCTCCGGCTTGGGGTCGGGCTTCGGCTCGGGCTCGGGCTCCGGCTTCGGCTCGGGCTTCGGCTCGGGCTCGGGCTCCGGCTTCGGCTCCGGCTTCGGCTCCGGGGCCGGCTCAGGTGCCGGCGTCTCCTGCGAGGCCTCGGCGGACGCCGGGCCGGAGTCGACGTCGTCGGCGACCGCCGGGCCGCTGAACGCGGCACCGGCCACGAGGGCCGCCGGCAGGACGAGTGCGATCAGGTGCCGCCGGCGGCGGGCGCTGCGCGCCCCGGCCTGCTCGACGGGGCGCCGGACACGGCGCAAGGAAATGGTCATCCTCAGAAACCCCCATGGGTCGCGTCCGAGGGGAGCCGCGACTGTTGTCAGGTGCTGACGCGGGCGGTCCCGAGAAAGCCAGAAGGGAGCATCGAGCCGCGTGGTCCGCGCCCCACCGCGAACCGTGGCTCCACACTCCCTCCACCGGCCGCCGACGCCTCCGAGACGGTGGCAACGGCCAGAACCCACTTGCAGCGTAAGGACGAGCGGCGTCCTCGGCGCACGAATGACGGCAAAACCCCCGCTTCAGCGGCAGATTTAACCTTTCCGGGGATCAGGACAGGAGGGCGAGTGCGGCGCCGTACCCCTCGGGGACGACGACGTCACGCACGGTCCACTCCCCCAAGCGGCGCCGGGGGGCGGCGTCGGTGCCGAGATAGTCGAGATGCGGGTCGCGGCCCAGGCCGATCCCGATGCCCTTGAGATAGGCCTCCGTGCGCGCCCAGGCGCGGGTGAACCGGACCGACGCCCGGCCACCGTCGAGGAGCCCGTGCGCCGCGGCCTCGATCTCCTCGAGCTCGCGGGGGTGGAGCAGCTTGGCCAGCGCCACCGGGTCGTCCGGGTGGCGCTCCACGTCGACGCCCACGGCGGCGTCGGCGACCGCGACCAGCACCTGACCCGGGGTGTGGCTCAGCGAGAACTCGACGCCGGCCCCCTCGGCGCGCGGGCGGCCGTGGGGCTCGCCGCAGCCGGGGCAGGGATGCCGTCCCCAGACCACCTTCTCCGGCGGACTGTCGACGACCGCGCCGACCACCAGCCGGGCCGCCGCGTGCGCGATCTCGTAGGCGCGGCGCAGCTCGGCCCGGACGTACGACGACGCCTGCTGCCGCTCGCCCTCGTCGAGCCACTGGCGGGCCACCTCGAGCTCCTCGTCGCCCACGGTCGCGGTCTCGATCCGCCAGACCGCGACGCCGGCGCCGCCGCGGGTCACCGGGGTGTTGAGGAGGGAGTCGAGGACGTCCGGAGCCACCGGCTCCGCCTCCGGCTCCGGAACGGCCTGGGCCACGTCGCGAGTCATCGCTCCCGAGGCTAACAAGCAGCTGTGAGGCCGCTCACGGCGCGGGTGCTCAGCTGGCCTCGTCGGGCTCCTCGCTCGTCGGCCGCGCCCGCGCGATCGCCTGCTCGACCACGGAGTTCAGCCGGGAGCCGTTGGGCCAGCCGTCGTAGTGGCAGGCGAGGATCACCAGCTCCCGCAGCGCCTCGGCGTCCAGCTCGTCGTTGGCGAGGGCGGCCGGGACCTGGATGCCGAGCACGTCGTCGGCGCGCTGTCCCACGAGCAGGCCGATGAGGAACAGCCGCCGGTCGCGGTCGGACAGCCCCGGACGGTTCCAGATGTCGGCGAAGAGGTGGTCGGCGGTGTAGCGGAAGAAGTCGCCCGTGCCGTCGGTCATCTCGAACCCGTAGACCTGCTCCATGCGGCGCAGGCCCCTGGCCCGCAGCTCCGGCAGGTCGGCGAACTTGTCCCTGTCGGCGCCCGCCCTCTCGGCGCTCTCGGCGTTCTCGTCAGTCATCCGATGCCCAGTCCCTTCCCCAGTCGCGGCAGTGCCTCCCGGGCCAGCGGTACGTCGACCCCGAGCTCGCCGGCGAGCGCGATCGCGAAGGCCAGGTCCTTCTCCCCCAACGCGCGCACGTGGTCGAAGACGCCGTGCCAGAAGTCGTCCGGCGCGAGGGCCGCGGTCGTCGTACGGTGCATGATCGCGCCCGGGCCGCCGGTGACGGCGTCGGTGTGCCGCACGACCTCGCCCAGGGCGAGCAGGTCGAGCCCCGACGCCTCGGCGAGGCGCTGGGCCTCGGTGACCGCCGTGAAGGCGACGAAGTGGATCAGGTTGCGGGCCAGCTTCATCCGGGTGCCGGCGCCCAGCGGACCCGCGTGCACGACCTTGGAGCCCATCGCCTCCAGCGCCGGCCGGGCGGTCGCGAAGGCGCCTTCGGAGCCCCCGACCATGATCGCGAGGCTGCCCGCGGAGGCGCCCATCGGCCCTCCGCTGACGGGTGCGTCGAGCACCGTCAGCCCCTGCCCCTCGAGCGCTGCCGGGGTGCCGGGAGCGACCGTCGAGTGGACGACGAGGACGGGGCCCGGTCCGACCTCGGCGGCCACCGCGCGGACCTGCTCGTCGTCGCGCACCATCACGCACACCACGTCGGCGTCGGCGGACAGCTCGGCGACACTCCGCGCGCCCGCGGCGCCGACGGCGACCAGCTCGGCGACGGGGTCCGGCGCGACGTCGTACACCCGCAGGTCGATGCTCTCCGCCGCGGCCAGGCGGAGCGCCATCGGCTTGCCGATGCTTCCCAGCCCGACGAAGCCCACCCGGGCGATCGGGCCGCTCATAGCCGGAAGGTCTGGCCGCCGTCGACCGCCAGGACCTGGCCGGTCACCCACGACGCGTCGTCGGAGAGCAGGTAGAGCAGCGCGCCGACCATGTCCTCGACCGTGCCCATCCGCTTGATCGCGAGGCTGCTGCGGACGATGTCCTTCGCGGCGTCGCCCGCCTGCGTGCGGGTGGCCTCGGTGTCGGTGGGACCGGGCGCGATCGCGTTGACCCGGATCCCCTGGCCGCCGAGCTCGTGGGCGAGCTGCTGGGTGAGGCTGTTGATGCCGGCCTTGGCGAGCCCGTAGAAGCCGGAGTAGAGGTACGCCGCCGTACTGGACTGGTTGACGATGGCGCCGCCGCCCCGCCGAGCGATCTCGGGGTAGACCGCGCGGGTCATCACGAGCGCGCCGTCGAGGTTCACGCTCATGAACCTCCGGTAGTAGTCCCAGTCGACGGAGACCAGCAGGTTGAACTCCATGTCGCCGTAGATGGCGGCGTTGTTGACGAGGTGGTCGATCCCGCCGAGCTCCTCGACCGTCTGCGCGACCAGGGCCTCGGCCGACGTGGGGGAGGAGACGTCACAGCGGACGAAGATCGCGCGACCCCCGTCCTCGTTGATGCCGGCCGCGACCTTGGCCCCCGCCTCGTCGTTGAGGTCGGCCACGACGACCGCGGCGCCCTCCCCCGCGACCGCCCGGGCGTAGGCCTCGCCGATGCCCTGGGCCGCGCCGGTGACGACGGCGACCTTGTTGTCGAAACGCATCTCGCTCCTGTTCGGGTGTGGGAATCGCCAGCTCACGCCGGCTCGGCGATGGTCTTCATCTCCAGGTACTCCTCGAACCCGGCGACGCCCATCTCCCGGCCGATGCCGGACTGCTTGTAGCCGCCGAACGGCGCGTCCGGGCTGAACCAGACGCCGCCGTTGACGGCGAGGGTCCCGGTCCGGATCCGCGCGGCGACGGCCTTCGCCCGCTCCAGGTCGCCCGAGTCGACGGAGCCGGAGAGCCCGTACGCCGAGTCGTTGGCGATCCGGACCGCGTCGTCGTCGCCGTCGTGGGGGATGACCACGAGCACGGGGCCGAAGATCTCCTCCTGCGCCAGGCGCGAGGAGTTGTCGAGCCCCGCGACGACGGTCGGCTCCACCCAGAAGCCCGGCCGGTCGATCACCGAGCCGCCGGTGGCGAAGGTGCCGCCCTCGGCGCGGGCGACGTCGAAGTACGACGCCACGCGGTCGCGCTGGGCGCGGGAGATGACCGGACCGCAGATGGCGCCGGGGTCCTGGGGATCGCGCGCGCCGATCGACTCCATGGTCGCGGCGGCGACGGACACCGCCTCGTCGTAGCGCTCCCGGGGGACGACCAGCCGGGTCGTGATCGCGCAGCCCTGGCCGGCGTGGATGCACGCTGCGAAGGCGGTGGCGCCCGCGACCGCGGCGACGTCCGCGTCGTCGAGCGCGATGGCGGCGGACTTGCCGCCCAGCTCGAGGAAGACCTTCTTCAAGGTGGGCGCGGCGGCGGCCATGATCGTGCGGCCCACCGCGGTCGAGCCGGTGAAGGACACCATGTCGACGCGGGGGTCGGTCGACAGGACGGAGGCGACCTCGTCGGACCGCGGCGTCACCACGTTGAGGACGCCGGGAGGCATGTCGGTGTGCTCGGCGGCGAGCCGCCCGAGCTCCGCGGCCACCCAGGGGGTGTCCGGCGCCGGCTTGAGGACGACGGTGCAGCCCGCTGCGAGCGCCGGGCCGATCTTCGCGAGGTTGATCTGGGTCGGCACGTTCCACGGCGTGATCGCGGCGACCACGCCGACCGGCTCGCGTCGCACGGTCCGGCGCGACGGGATCCCCATCGGCGAGGCGACCCCCAGGTCCGTCTCGAAGGCGTAGGTCTCCAGCAGGTCGGTCACCCACCTCAGGCCCTCGACCGGTACGTCGAAGCCGGCCGCGCCCATCATGAAGCCCGGCATGCCGACCTCCGCGGTGGTCAACGCGCGGAACGCGTCGGCGTTCTCGAGGAGGGCGGCGTGCAGCTGCCGGAGGCAGCGGAGGCGGAGGTCGCGGTCGGTCGACCACGGCGACTCGTCGAACGCCCGTCGGGCGGCGGCGATCGCGGCGTCGACGTCCGCCGCGGTGCCGTCGGGCGCGTGCCCGATCTCGGAGCCCGACGCAGGATCGAGGATCGGGTACGTCGCGCCGTCGCTCGCACCCACCAGCTTGCCGTCGACCAGCTGTTGGGCGGGCGGAGGCAGCGCACTCACGAGGCGGCCTCGGGCGCGGCGGCCTGGGTGACATACCGACCGGCCTCGACCGGGGGCGGCCACACGGTGGAGGGAAGGTCCTTGTGGTGGTAGTGCCCGGGGACGCCATGGCCGGAGACCGACATGCGCTCGAGGAGCGTGTCCGGTGCCTTGCCGGCCTTGATGATCTCCAGGAACGTGTGCGCCGTCGACGGCATGTCGAACCAGTCGCGCTGCCAGTCGATCTTCACCAGACCGGCGTCGGCGCCCGCCGTGACGCGCTTGAGCCCGAACCACGATCCGCCGAGCCCGAGGATCTCGAACTCCTTGCCGTCGTCGTCGAGGATCCCGGAGCGCTGCTTCCAGAATCCGACGACCATCGCCTTCTGCTCGTCGATGACGGTGCAGACGTAGTCGTAGTGCCAGCCGTCGAGACCGTCCATCTCGATCCCGATCGCCCAGTCCCGGATCTGGTCGCGCCCGACCGCCATGAAGTGCTCGTCGGGCGCGTACATCCAGCCGTAGGTCGCGTCCTCGGCGTACCACTCGGCCATCGGGCGCCAGTCGCCCGCGGCCTCGACGTCGCGGTTGATCTGCAGCCAGGTGGCCCAGAACTCCTCGATCTCCGCCCTGCTGAGGGGCGCGGTCAGGTCGGTCATCTCAGTCCTCTTCGATCGAAAGGGCGAAAGCGGGGCAGTACCTCACGGCAGTGGTGACATCGGCGCGCTGGGCCTCGTCCGGGTGCTCGTCGAGGAGGACGACGACGTCCGCGACCTCGTCGAAGCCGAACACGGCCGGGGCCTCGCCCTGGCAGAGCTGGTGGCCCTGGCAGAGGCCGGTGTCGGCGACGACCCTCATCGCTGCCGCCTGCGGTAGCGCACGCGCGCGGGCTGGGCCAGCTGGATCACCATCTTGGTGAAGTCGTCGCGGTAGGAGTCCAGCGGCTGCACCGGCTCGAAGGTGAAGTCGCGCAGGATCACCGAGAAGATCGCCTTCATCTGCATCATCGCGAAGGCGTTGCCGACGCAGCGGTGCTTCCCGGCGCCGAACGGGATCCAGGTCCAGCGGTTCTGCAGGTCCTCCTGGCGCGGGTCGACGTACCGGCCCGGGTCGAAGGCGTCCGCCTTCGGGAAGTCCTCCTCGATCCGGTTGGACACCCGCGGCGACGCGGCGAGGACGGTCCCGGCGGGGATGGTGCGGCCGAGCAGGTCGAAGTCCTGCTGGACCAGGCGCATGAGGATGACCAGCGGCGGGTGCAGGCGCAGGGTCTCCTTGAGCGCCGCCTCCAGCACGGGGATGGAGCGGAGCGCCTGGAAGGACACCTCGGACCCGTCGGCGTACAGCGCGTCGAGCTCGGCGACCACGTCGGCCATCACGCCCGGGTTGCGGAGCAGCTCGATCATCGCCCACGAGGCGGTGCCCGACGACGTGTGATGGCCGGCGAACATCATCGAGATGAAGATGCCGGTGACCATCTCGGCGTCGTACCCGACCGCGATGAGCACGTCGAGCAGGTCCCGGTCCTCCTTGGGTATCTCTCCCTGGGCCACCCGGGCGGCGATGATCGCCTGGACCTTCGCGACGAGCTCCTCCCGGGCCCGGTCGCGGATCCGGAAGCTCTCGATGTCGGCGTACGGGTCGACGTACGCGATCGCGTCGGTGCCGTGCTCGAGCCGGTGGTAGATCTCGGCGAAGGAGCCGTCGAGCTGGTCGCGGAAGGGCTTGCCGATCAGGCAGGACGAGGTCGTGTAGATGGTCAGCTCGGCGAAGAAGTCGAGCAGGTCGATCTCGCCCTCGTCGCCCCAACCCGCGACCATCCGGCGGATCTCGGCCTCGATGGTCCGCGCGTGCCCGCGCATCATGTCACCGCGCAGCGCCTGGTTCTTCAGCATCTGCTGGCGCTCCTCGGGCGAGGCGTCGAAGACCACGCCCTTGCCGAAGATCGGCGTCATGAAGGGGTACGCCGCCGCCTGGTCCAGCACGTCGTCGGGCGCGCGGAAGAACGCCTCGTTGGCCGCGGCGCCGGTGACCAGCACGACCTGCTTGTCGGCGAGGCGGAAGCGGCCCACGTCGCCGCACTCCTCACGCACCCGGTGGAAGAGGGCGATCGGGTCGACCCGCATCTCCGGGAGGTGGCCGGTGCCCTTGATGATCGCCGGGACGCTGGCGTCCTGGTCGTCGAGCACGGTCGAGACCTCGGGGATGTCGGCCAGCGTCATGACGGGTCCTCCTTCGAGGGTGGCTTCGACAGCGGTGCCTCGGGGTTCACGTCGACCGGGCTGATGTGGACGCCCCGGGGGGCGCTCACGACGGTCGTGATCGCCTCGGCGATGGCCGTGGCCTTGAGGAAGTGGGAGTGCCGGGCGTGCCCCCACCTGACCCACTCGGTGAGGACCTTGGCTCCGGCGTCGGCGTCCCAGTCCGCCCCCATCTCGGACCAGGTGGGACCCGGGCGCACGATCGAGGCGCGGACGCCGGAGCCCTCGAGCTCCATCTGCAGGGCCTCGACCAGCCCCTCGAGGCCGGACTTGGTGGCGCTGTAGCCGCGCATGAACGGTCGCGCCCGCACGGCGGTGTCGGAGGAGACGAACACCAGGTCACCGCGCCGCCGCTCCACCATCGCGGCGCCGAAGGCCCGGACCAGCCGGTGGGCGCCGAGCACGTTGACGTCGAACTCGGCCGCGAGCTGCTCGGTCGTCGCGTCGACGATCGCGCCGGGCGCGAGCAGGCCGGCGTTGCTGACCACGACCTCGATCTCGCCGAGTGCGGCCACGGCCGCGGCGGCGAACTTCTCGACCGAGGCGGTCGACGCCACGTCGAGCGGGTGCACAAAGGCCTCTCCCCCGGCCGCCCGGATCGCTCCCGCGAGGTCCTCGAGCCGATCGACCCGGCGGGCGCCGAGTGCGACGGGAAAGCCCGCCGCAGCCAGGGATCGCGCCGTCGCGGCGCCGATGCCCGACGAGGCGCCGGCGACGACCGCGGGCCGGCGGTCGGGGTGGACGGGCTTGCGCGAACCGGCCATCAGCCGTCCCTCCGTGAGCTGAAGGTGACCGGCAGCGCGGCGAAGCCCCGCACGCTCGTGGAGTGCACCCGGACCGCGCGCTCGGCGTGCACCTCGAAGCCGGTGACCCGCCGGACCAGCGCCTCGAGCACGATCCGGGCCTCCAGCCGGGCGAGGTTGGCGCCGAGGCAGAAGTGCCGGCCGGTGCCGAAGCTGAGGATCTGCGACAGCTCGGCCTTGTCGCGGTGGATGTCGTACGTCGTGGGCTCGGTGAACACGCGCTCGTCGCGGTTGGCGCTGCCGAGCAGCACCAGCGCCTTCGCCCCGGCGGGGATCCGCACGCCGCCGACCTCGGCGTCGGCGACGACGTAGCGCGCCAGCATCTGGCTCGACGTGTCGTGGCGCAGGGTCTCCTCGATCCAGGCCGGCACCAGCGCGGGGGCGGCGAGCACCTCGGCGAGCTGCGCGGGGTGGGCGGACAGGTGGAAGAGCGCGTTGCCGAGCAGCTTGGTGGTCGTCTCGTTGCCGGCGACGACCATGAGGAACAGGAAGGCCATGATCTCGCCGTCGGTGAGCCGGTCCCCGTCGACCTCGGCCGCGACCAGGGCCGAGGTCAGGTCGTCGCTGGGCGTCCGGCGGCGCCGGGCGACCATGTCGCCGTAGTACTCGAAGAGCGCGAAGGAGGCCTCCATGCCGGCCTGGGGGACGTCGCGCACGCCGTCCTCGCGGTGCACGACCAGGTCGGCCAGGCGGCGCACCTCGTCGCGGTCGGCCACCGGCACCCCCATCATCTCGGAGATGACGTCCATCGGCAGCTTGCCGGCGAGGTCCCCGATCCAGTCGGCCTCGCCGCGCTCGGCGTTGGCGGCGAGCGTGCGCGCGAGGTAGCGCTCCGTGAGCTCCTCGACCTCCGGCGTCAGCTCGCGGACCCGGCGCGGCGTGAAGGCGGCCGACACCAGCCGCCGGATGCGCGACTGCTCGGCGCCGTCGAGGCCGAGGAAGCTCATCACCCGGTGGGCCTCGGGACTCCACGCGGAGGCGTCGAGGGAGACCCCCATCCGGTTGGAGAAGGTGACGTCATCGCGCAGCACCTCGAAGACGTGCTGGTGGCGCGAGATCACCCAGAGGTCGTCGGCCTCCGCGTGGAAGACCGGCGCCTCGTCCCGCAGCCGCCGGTAGGTCGGGTACGGGTCGTCCTGGAAGTCGTAGTCGTAGGGGTCGAAGAGCAGCGGGGTCCCCGCGGCGGTCGTCATGCGTTCCCCCGGAGGACGACCTCGGCGGCGGAGGCCAGGCGCTCGGCGATCTCGTCGTAGGTCATCAGCCCCATCCCCGCCTGGAGCAGCGCGCCGGAGAGGGTGAGCACGAGGACCTCGAGCACGGCGGGGTCGGCGGGCCGGTCCGGCTCGGCGAGCGCGGCCTCGAAGCGGGCCAGGAACTCCCCGCCGATGCGCAGCCGCAGCCGGGCGACGTCCGGGTCGGTGCCCAGCAGGGCCGGCGTCACCGCCGCGGCGAGCTCCGGCTCCTCGACGATCCGGGCGGTCAGCGCCCGCATGGTGGCCTGGAGTCGTTCGAGCGGCGTGCCGCCGCCCGCCTGCTCGGCACGGGCCGCGCTGAGATGACGCCAGAAGAGCTCGGCGAAGAGGTGGTTCTTCGATGCGAGATAGGTGTACGCCGTCGCCGGCGAGACGCCCGCCCGCTGGGCGACCGTGCGCACCGTCAGCGCCTCGTGACCGACCGCGCGCAGCTCCTCGAGCCCGGCGGCGAGCAGTCGCTCGACGGTCTCGGCCTGGCGCGGGTTCAACCCTTGGCGCGGCATCTCGAACACCTGACTGGACACCTGTCCAACATAGGAGACGATCCGCGACGGCGCAAGACATTTCTAGAACACGTTCTTATGGTGGTCCCCATGCGCAACGGGATCGTCCTCTTCACCTCCGACCGCGGCATCACGCCCGCCCGCCTCGCCGTGGCCGCCGAGGAGCGGGGCTTCGACACCATCTACGTCCCCGAGCACACGCACATCCCGGTACGCCGCGACGCGCTGCACCCGACGGGCGGCGAGGAGCTGCCGGACGACCGCTACCTGCGCACCCTCGACCCCTGGGTCTCGCTGGCCACCTGCGCGGCCGTGACGACCCGGATCGGCCTCTCCACCGCCGTCTCGCTGCCGGTGGAGTCCGACCCGATCACCCTCGCCAAGACCCTCGCCACCCTCGACCACCTCTCCGGGGGACGGGTCACCATCGGCGCCGGCTTCGGCTGGAACACCGACGAGCTGGCCGACCACCACGTGCCCGCCGAGCGGCGGCGCACCGTCCTCAAGGAGTACCTCGAGGCGATGCGCGCGCTGTGGACCGAGGAGGAGGCGTCGTACGACGGGGAGTTCGTCTCCTTCGGACCGAGCTGGGCCTATCCGAAGCCCCCGCAGGGCCGGATCCCGGTCATCGTCGGGGCCGGGGCCGGCCCGCAGACGATGCGATGGATCGCCGCGCACGCCGACGGCTGGATGACCACGCCGACGTCGACGGACGTCGCGGCGAGCGCCGAGCTGCTCCGCAAGGAGTGGGCCGCCGCCGGGCGCGAGGGCGAGCCGGACGTCCGGGTGCTGGTGGCGAAGCGACCGACCGAGGCCGACTTCGCGGACTGGACGGCGGCGGGCGCATCCGAGCTGATCTGGGGCGTCCCCGACTCCGACGAGGCCGCGGTGCTCGCCTATCTCGACAAGATGGCCGCGCGCCTGGGGCTGGCGTGAGCCCGTCGAGCAGGTACGCCGACCTCGACCGCGCCGAGCTCGCGACCCTCGTCCCCGAGCTGCTGCTGATGGGCCAGCTCATCGACCGCTCGGGCATGGCCTGGTGCATCGCCGCCTTCGGCCGCGAGGAGATGCTGCAGATCGCGATCGAGGAGTGGGCGGCCGCGAGCCCGATCTACACCCGGCGGATGCAGGAGGCGCTGGGCTACGCGCCCACGGAGCCCGGCCAGGGCGACGTGGTGACCATCTTCAAGGGCCTGCAGCTGGACATCGGCGCGCCGCCGCAGTTCATGGACTTCCGCTACACCGTCCACGACCCGTGGCACGGCGAGTTCCGGCTCGACCACTGCGGTGCGCTGATGGACGTGGAGCCGATGGGCGAGGACTACGTGCGCGGCATGTGCCACGACATCGAGGACCCCACCTTCGACGCCACCGCGGTCGCCACCAACCCCCAGGCGCAGGTGCGCCCGATCCACCGTCCCCCGCGGACCCCGGCGGACCGCCACCCGCACTGCGCGTGGACGGTGACGATCGACCCCTCCCACCCCGTCCCGGAGCCGGTGCCGGCGCTGGCCGTCACCGCGCGCTCACGCGCCGCCACCCTCGCGCTCGACCCCATCGACCCGGCCGAGGAGGGCGCGGCCGACTACGCCGGCCCGCTGCTGTCCGACATCGACTTCGCCGCGTTCTCACGCTCGGCGCTGGCCCGGATCGCCGACGAGGTCTGTCTGCAGATGCACCTGCTCGACCGTGCGTTCGCCCTCGCCGTCGCCGAGCGCACCCCGACCGAGGCCGAGCTGCAGCGGATCCGCCGCAAGCAGCTGGTCGGCGTCGCGGGGATCGGGGCAGAGCGGCTAGCGCGGGCCCTGGGCCTGGACGCCGCCGCGGACCCGGTGACCGCCGCGGTACGGCTGCTCGCCGTCCATCCCCTGCTCAACCCGGCCGCCTACGTCGACGCCGCGCTGGAGCACGGTGCCGTCGTCGTCCGGCCCTCCCCCGGCCACGAGGACGACGCGTGGATCGCCCTGTGCGGGCCCGGCTGGACCGCGGCGCTGCAGGCCGTGGTCCGGGCCGTGGACCCGCACCTCGACGTCGAGGTGACGCCGCTGTCCGGTCAGGAGGGCTGGCGCGCGAGCGTCGTACGCCGCGACGCGCCCGCGCCCGAGGCCGACGAGGTCGCCGTCACCCGGTTCAGCACGGGCGCCTCGTTCACGTTCGAGCCGCGGCGCTCCCTGCCCATCACCCCCGTGTGAGGCCCCGCTCGATCGCCTCGACGACCTTGGGCCGCAGGTCGCTCGCCGCGATCACCTCGTCCACCGAGCCGACCTCGACCGCTCGGTGGATGTCGTGCACCCCGTCGAACTCGGCGGCGACCTCGGCGATCTTGTCGGCGCGCAGCTGGGCGCGCAGCTCGGCCAGCTCGACGACGAGGGCGCCCCGCTCCCCGTCCTCCGCGTGGTCGATGCGTTCCTGCAGGGTCGCGACCCGCGGGTCCGCGGCGGCACGCTTGGCGACCTCCGCGGCGAAGACCACGGCCGCGGCCGGCGCACCGCCGAGGACCGAGGCGTAGGAGCCCTCGATCGCGAGCACCGTCATCGCGGGGTTCAGCTGCTTGGAGAAGACCACGAAGGCGCCGCCGTGGTAGCGCGAGATGACGCAGAAGACGATCGGCCCGCGGAAGTTGACGATGGCGCGGCCGATCTCGGCGCCGTACTCGAGCTGCAGGTTGCGCATCGACTCCGGCGAGCCGTCGAAGCCGGAGAGGTTGGCGAGCACCACCAGGGGCCGGTTGCCCGACGCGGCGTTGATCGCCCGGGCCACCTTCTTCGACGACCGCGGGAACAGGGTGCCCGCGGTGTAGGTGTCGGGGCCGTCGGTGGGCGGGAAGCCCGCGCGCGGCACCGGCTTGGACTCGATGCCGACCAGGCTGACCGGGTAGCCCCCGATCCGGGTGTCGACGACCACGGCGGTGTCGGCGTCGGCCATGCCGGCCCAGCGCTCCAGCATCTGGTGGTCGGCGTCGGCCAGGGCGCGCATCACCGTGCGGATGTCGAAGGGCCGCTTGCGGTCGGGGTTGTGCTCCGCCGAGAAGATCTCGCCCACGGTCCGGAAGTCGCCGGCGTGCGGGTACGACGTGATGTCGCGGTCCACCGGGTCGCTCGACGCCGCCCGTCGCGGTCCCTGCTCTCCGGGCATCACGTAGCTGTGCTCGTAGTGCGCCATGAGGACGCCGAAGGCGCCGGCCAGGTCGGGCACCCAGTACTGCGCCTGGCCGTTGGGCCCCATCACCCGGTCGTAGCCGCCGATGCCGTGGTTGTCCTCGGCGGACACGCCGCCGGAGAAGTCGAGGGACTGCTTGCCGGTGAGCACCATCGCGCTGTCCGGGGTCATCACGAGGATGCCCCTGGTGTGCATCAGCATCGTCGCCTCGGCGTTCCAGTACGGCTGCGCGCCGACGTTGATCCCCGCGACGACGATGTTGATCTCGCCGCCGGCCTGGGTGAAGTGGACGATCCGGCGCAGTGCGGCCGCGACCCAGTCCATGTTCTCGGTGCCGCTCTCCATCGAGATCCGGGCACCGGCGGACACCGCGAACCACTCGACCGGCACACCCATCCGCTCGGCGAGGTCGATGGCCGCGATCACCCGGGCGCACTCCGGCTCGGAGAGCGCCCCGAGCGACTTGAGAGGGTCGCCACACAGGACCACGCGGGTGATGCCCTCCGGGTAGAGCGGGGTGGGCGTGGTCACGACGGCCACGATGATGCCGGCGGTGTTCTGCCCGGGCTCGCGGTCGACGGGCACGAGGGCGCCGCTCGGGTCGAGGTCGTGCTCGACCACGGTGCCGCCCCCGGCCAGCACCGGCTGCAGCTCGTAGGGGTAGACCAGGCCGCGCCGACGCGCGCGCAGCACCTTGCCGGCGTACTCGTCGAGGGGAGCCAGCGGCTCGGTCGGCGGCTCGATGACGTCGGCCACGACGCCCGCGCCGGGCTTCGCGTGGAAGCGGATGGCCAGCGGCACGGGAGCGCCGCCGTCGGGCCCGGCGACGCGGCCCTCGGCCAGCACCTCCTCGATCCCGGCCCCCTCGCTCAGCGGCGTGATCTTCCCCTGGAGCGCGGTGAGCTGGTCGAGGTGCGCCTCGACCACCGGCCACACGGTCACCCACACGTGGTTGACGTCGAGCTTGGTGCCCTCCCGGCCACGCGCGGTGCGCACCCGGCGGATCGCCTCGAGGCAGTTCTCGACGGCGCGCTCGGCGTGCGGCAGCGCGATCACGCGACCGTCGTCGTCGCGCACGACGGCGAGCTGGCGGACCTGGGCGGCCGCGACCAGGCGGCGGTCGGCGGGGTTCGCACGGGCCACGCACTCGTAGAGCAGGACGTCGTCGGGCGCCGCGAGCCGGGTCACCTCGAACTCGCGCAGCCGCCACAGGTTCAGCCGGCGGCCGACCATCGGATGCATGCCGCGGACCAGGGTGTCCTCGACCAGCTCCTCGCCGTCGGGGCCCTCGTGCCGGAAGGTGTAGTAGCCGACCGGCTGGGGCGCCGGCGGGCACACGGCGACCGAGACCCGCCGGGCACGGCGGGCGAACTCCTGGCCGGCGAGCAGCTTCGCGAGCTCGGCCGAGGCGTGGTCGGCGTCCTCGGGCGCGTCGGTCCAGCGCAGGTAGATCTCGATGACGTCGTCGTGGTCCGCGGTGAGCGCGGGGGCGACCGCGGCGGCGAGCGGGCCGTCGGGGTCGGCGAGCTCGGCGACGTCGCCGATCGTGGACACGACCCGGGTCGCGCCCTTCTCGTCGGTGGCGTACTCGGCGTACACGACCGGACGCCCGTCGTGCCCGTCGGCGGCAGTGACGGTCAGGTCGTGCAGGTCGTACTCGAGATAGTGGCGCCGGATGAGCACCTCCAGCAGCGGCTCGCGCTCGGGGAGGCCGTCGGCGAGCCGGTCGCGCAGGAAGCCGACCAGCTGCTCGGGTACGGCGGTGAGCGCGTCGATCCGCGCCGCCCGGTCGGGAGCACCGGGGTCGGCGAGGGCGGCGACCTCGGCGGCCACGCCCTCCAGCACCGCCCGGCGCTCGTCGTCGACGAGCGGCTGGTCGAACCAGCCGAAGCGGACCGACCGGGCCAGGTCGCCGACCACCGCGAATCGCAGCTGCGTCGCGCGCACGATCCGCTCGAGCAGCGCACGGACCGCGGCCGCGTCGTCCGCCGGCGGCGGCGGATCGCCGAGCCAGCGCTGCAGCACGCCGATCGCGATGTCCACGTCCGCGGGATGCTGCTGGGCGAGGAAGATGCGGAACACCGCACGCTCCAGCTCAGGAGTGCGCTCCAGGTCGGTGACCCCGTAGTGGGCGAGGACCCGCAGCAGCTTGTCGCGGAAGTGGTCGGGGAGCGCGCCGCGGTCGGGGTCCAGGCTGCGCAGGTAGGTGTGGAAGTACTCCCGCGAGCTGTGCACGCGCAGCTCGGCGGACGGCTCGTCACCGGCCGGGCGGTTGCGGCTGAGCTCGGCGAAGTCGGTGAACAGCGCCAGCAGGTCCATCTCCGCACGGAGGGTGTCGGCGGAGGAGCCGGCCGGGCGGGCGGCCAGATGGGCGGCGAGCAGGACCGGGCGCTGGTCCGCCTCGACGTCGTACCCGAGCAGCAGGCTGCGCAGATCCCCCAGGGCACCCGCGCGCCCGGTCTCCGCGCCGGCCTCCGGCAGGTCGAGGTCCGTGAGGCGCGCGGAGGTCGCGGCCTCGCCCTCGGCGTCGCCGGTCGGCTCGAGGCGCAGGAGCGGCGCCGCGGTCTCGACCTGGCTGCCGACGCGGACCAGGAGCTCCTTGACCCGCCCGGTGAAGGGCGCGGTCAGCGCCGTCTCCATCTTCATCGACTCGAGCACCAGGACCGGATGGCCCGCGCTCACCTCGTCGCCGACGGCGAGCGGGGTGGAGACGACGAGCGCCGGCGCGGGTGCACGCACCATGCCGCCCTCGTCGCGGCTGATCCGGTGCATGACGTCGTCGACCTCGACCAGGTGGACAGGGCCGTGGGTGGAGGTCACCAGCCGGTACCGGTGGCCGTCGACGGTGAGCCGGCCGTGGACCTCGTCGATCCGGTCCAGTGTCGCGGTGAGCGTGCGCCGCTCGCCGCCGGCGGCGATGGTGACGTCGTAGCGCGCGGGCCCCGGCTGCCGCACGGTCAGCGCGTAGGTCGCGCCGCGCAGCTTGAGCTCGATGGTGCGGGCCGGGTCGTGCTGGATCTGCGGCCGGCCGCCCTGGGCCGTCTGGAGCATGCGGGCGATCTCGGACCGCTCCGCCTCGTCGTAGCCCTCGATCGCGGCGGCGACGAGGGCGACGCCGGCATGGCGGGCGGCCTGCAGCCGGCCCTCGCCGCGCACCCGGTCGATCCACCCGGTGTCGGCCCAGGCGGGCTCCCCGGTGGTGACCTCGGGCTGGTCGAGCAGGTCGAGGATGAAGCTCTTGTTGGTGGCGCCGCCGTCGATGATCACGGTGGTCTCGCCCATCGCCCGGCGCAGGCGGGCCAGGGCCTGCTCGCGGTCGGCGCCCCAGGCGATCACCTTGGCGATCATCGAGTCGAAGTCGGCGGGGATGGTGTCGCCCTCCGCGACGCCGGTGTCGACGCGGATCCCGGGCCCGGCGGGGAACTCGAGCCGGCTGATCCGGCCCGGGGCAGGGGCGAAGTCGCGGTCGGGGTCCTCGGCGTTGAGGCGTGCCTCGACCGCGTGGCCGTGCTCGACCGGCCGGTCGCCGGTGAGTGGGATCCCGCGGGCGACCTGCAGCTGGAGCGCGACCAGGTCGGTGCCGGTCACCGCCTCGGTGATGGGATGCTCGACCTGGAGGCGGGTGTTGACCTCGAGGAACGCGAAGGTCCGCTCCCGCGGGTGGTAGAGGAACTCGACGGTCCCGGCGCCGGCGTAGCCCACCGCCGCGGCGAGCCGCTCGGCTGACGCCTTGAGCTCCGCGGCCTGGTCCTCGCTCAGCAGCGGCGAGGCGGACTCCTCGATCACCTTCTGGTTGCGCCGCTGCACGGAGCAGTCGCGGACGCCGATGGCCCAGGCGGTGCCCTGGCCGTCGGCGATCACCTGCACCTCGACGTGACGGGCGTCGGTCACCAGCTTCTCGAGGAACACCACGCCGCTGCCGAACGCGCGCTCGGCCTCGTCGCGCGTGCGCTGGTAGGCCTCGGCGAGCTCGTCGCTCGAGGTGACCTTGCGGATGCCGCGACCACCGCCGCCCGCCGTGGCCTTGAGCATGAGTGGGTAGCCGATCTCCTCGGCGCTGGCGAGCGCCTGCTCGAGGGTGTCGACGCCGCCGCGGCTCCACGGCGCGACCGGTACGCCGACCTCCTCGGCGATCAGCTTCGACCCGATCTTGTCGCCCAGCTTGCGCATCGCCGCCGGCGACGGGCCGACGAAGGTCACGCCGAGGCGCTCGCACAGCTCGGCGAAGGCGGGGTCCTCGGCGACGAAGCCCCAGCCGACCCAGGCCGCGTCGGCCCGGGTCTCGACGAGGGCGCGCTCGAGGACGGCGAGGTCGAGATAGGGGCGGTCGGCGGCCGCACCGAGCAGGTGGGCCTCGTCGGCCTCGCGCACGAAGGCCGCCCCCGCGTCGACGTCGGTGTGCAGCGCGATGGTGCGCAGCGGAGCGCCGTGGGCGGTGTCCGCGGAGGTGTGCCGGGCGTTGAGGTCGCGGACGGCGTGGATCAGCCGCATCGCGGCCTCGCCGCGGTTGACGATGGCGATTCGGGAGACCTGTGGCACGATTCCGACCCTTCCATCTGGCGCCGCGCCGGTGACAGTGGAGAACCCACAGGCTTCGCGGGGATTCGTTGTGGGCTCCGTCCAGAGCGAGGGCCGTGCGGTGCCGGTCGATCTGCGCCACGCTCGGCCCGAAGGAAGAGCGGTGCCGCTCGATCTGCGCCACGCTCGGCCCATCGTCCGGCCGGCAGCGTGGCGCACGGCGGCGCAGCCGCATCGGGCGGCGCCCGCGGCGCGAGCGGAGCGAGGGCCGTGCGGTGCCGCTCGATCTGCGCCACGCTCGGCCCATCGAAAAAGTGCAAGGTTCGCAACCGCCTGCGCTCGTACGTCTGTGTCCCTACGATCACGCCATGACTGCCCCGGGTGCGCCCGCGGACGACGCGACCCTCGTCGCGGGCGTCCTCGCGGGCGACCGGAGCGCCTTCGCCGGCGTCTACGAGCGCTACGCCGACCGGCTCCACGACTTCGCGTACTCGATGCTGCGCAACCGGGAGGAGGCGGCGGACTGCGTCGCGGACTCCTTCGTGGTGATGGCGGAGAAGCTGGGGCAGCTGCGCGACCCGTCGCGGCTGCGGCCGTGGTTGTACTCCGTGGTCCGCAACGAGTGCCTGCGCACGCTGCGCGGCCGGGCACGGGAGGCGCACGACGACGAATGGCTCGAGGCCATGCCTGACCACGCCAGCGGGCCGGAGCAGCAGGTCACCGACGCCGCCGTCCACGAGGAGCTGCGCACGCTGGTCTGGGACGCGATCGAGGGACTCAACGACCGCGACCGTGCGCTCCTCGACCTCCACCTGCGCCAGGGGCTCGACGGCGCCGAGCTGGCCGCGGCGATGGACGTCACCCCGCAGAACTCCTATGTCATGCTCAGCCGCGCCCGCGACCAGGTCGAGCGCTCGCTCGGGGCGCTCCTCATCGCCCGCCGCGGCAGCGAGCTCTGCGCGGACCTGTCCGGTCTGCTGTCCGGCTGGGACGGCCGCTTCTCGCCGCTGATCCGCAAGCGGGTCGCGCGGCACATCGACAACTGCGAGGTGTGCGAGGCCCGTCGCCGGCTGATGGTGAGCCCGCTGGCCCTGCTCGCCGGCGTACCGGCGTTCGCGGCCCCCGCGGCGCTCAAGGACCGGGTCCTGGAGGACGAGCGGCTGGTCGCCTACTACGTCGACGACCCGGTGGCGCGAGCCGCCGCGCCCCTGGCCGGGGGCCGGACGACGAGGCGGGCGCTGCTCGTGGTCGGGATGGTCGTCGTGCTGCTCGCGCTCAGCGGCGGTGCCGTCCTCGCCTGGTGGCCGGACGGGTCCGCACCGGACGTGGCCACCGACCCGGCGACGACCGCGGCCGTCCCCACTCCGGAGCCGACTCCCTCCGTCGCGCCGGTGCCGTCCGGCGACCCTACGACCTCGGCCGCTCCGCCCGCGCCGACCGCCGCCGAGAGCGCGCCGACGAGCGAGGCGACCACCGAGGCGACGACCGAGGCGACGATCGCGGCGCCCGGCGAGCTGCAGGTCTCCACCCGCACCCTGCGTCTGGGCCCGAAGGACTCCGGCTCGGTGCGGCTCACCAACGCGGGAGGCACTGCGGTCGCCTACACCGTCAAGCCGCGGGTGTCGTGGCTGTCGGTGTCGCGGCGCAGTGGGTCCCTGGAGCCGGGTGCCGGCTCGGGGCTGACGATCCGGGCCGACCGGTCCACCCTCGCCGAGGGCAGCAGCACCGGAACGGTGGCGATCGGCTGGTCGGGCGGCACCGTGCTCGTGTCCGTCCAGGTCTCCGTGGACCGCGCGCCGGTGATCGGCGACATCGCCGTCGGGGGGCCGACCGACTGCACCGGGCGCACCCTCTCCACGACAGTCAGCGACACCACGCTCCGCTCGGTGCGGGTCGCGTGGAGCGGCAACAGCGGCGACGGCCAGAAGGCGATGACCGCCTCGGGCGGCGGCTGGACGGCGAGCATCGGGCCCTTCCCCATCGGGGGCACCGTGACCGCCACCGTCACCGCCGTCGACGCGGCCGGCCACACCGCCACCCGCACGCGGACCTTCGACACCGACCCCTGCCCCGGCTGATCTGCGCACGCCCCGCGTGGCCCCCTGCCCGGGCGGAAAAGGTGCAAGGTCGCCGGGCCCTCGCGCTCCTATCCGAGGCAAGCACGGGAGACGGGAGCAGGACCATGGGTACGACGACACGAGCCCGCCGCAGGACGGCGGTCCTCCTCACCACGCTCGGCGTGGTGCTAGGCCTCGCGCTGAGCGTCTTCGGCATGGCGCTGGCGGTGGACCGCACTCCGGCGACGCCACCCGGCTCCGCGGCCACGGCAGCGGCACGGCCGGAGGTCGTCGTACCGTCGCCGGCGGGCGCGGACCCCACGGCCGCACCGGCGGCCGCGGCCCCTGTGGCCGCGCCGACCCGGCTCGAGATCCCGGCGATCGGCGTGGACGAGCGCCTCGAGGGCCGGGGGCTGAGGCCGGACGGGTCCTTCGACACGCCGGACTTCGGCGACGCGAGCTGGTACCGCCTCGGTCCGCGGCCCGGAGAGCCCGGGGGCGCGGTCGTCGTGGCCCATGTGCACGGCCCCGACGGACCCGACGTCTTCTGGGAGCTCGCGGAGCTGGATCCGGGGGACGAGGTCCGGGTGCGCCGACCCGGTGCGGTCGCGGTCTTCGTCGTCGACGCCGTGGAGCGGGTGCCGAAGGAGGACCTGCCCGAGGAGCGGATCTGGCCGGAGTCCACGGTGCCGCTGCTGCGGCTGATCACCTGCGGCGGCCCGCGCACGGCACGGGGCTATCCCGACAACACGGTGGTCTACGCCCATCTGGCGGCGACCCTCGCCGGCTGAGCAGGCCCCTCCGAGCGACGGCGTCCGGTGCCCCAGGCACCGGGCGCCGTCGCCGTGTCCGGTGGAGCCGCAACGAAATCTCCAGAGATCCTGACGAAAAGCTGCAAGGTCCCTCGTCCCGGCTGCTCCTACCCCCGTCGAACAACGAACCCGGGCACCGCCCGAACACCACCCAGGAGCAGTCATGAACACCACCACCCGCACCGCACTCCGCGTCCTCGTCGCCACCCCGCTCGCGGCGGCCGCCCTGACCGTCGGCGGTGTCGCCGGCCTGGTCGGTGCCGCGCACGCCGACGGCGAGCCGGCCGGCCCCGGCACCATCGTGCTGCCGCTGCCCGACGGCGACCCGCAGCCCGAGGGCCCCGGCGAGATCACCCACCCCGAGCCCGGCGACGACCCGCAGCCCGACGGCCCGGGCGACATCACCAACCCCGACGACGGCGACGAGCCCGGCCCGCAGATCCCGGGGGACAAGGACGGTCCGAACCAGGGTGACGGCCCGCGGCCCGAGGGCCCCGGCGACATCGCCATCCCGGACCCGCAGGACAAGCCGGACACCCCGGAGGAGAACGGCGGCAACGGCGGCCACGGCGACAAGGACGGCAAGGGCGACACGGACGCCTCCGTCGACCAGCCGCGGGTGGCTTCCGCGGACGTTCCGGTGCCGACCCGGATCGACGCCGGTGCCGGCGCCGAGGAGGGTCTCCAGCTCGCCTGGCTCCTGGCCGGCGGCGGAGCGGTGACGGCGGTCGGCTCCGCCCTGGCGGGGCGCCGCCTGGTGCGCGGACGCCACTGAGCGCGACCGCTCCCCCGAGGGACGACGACGGCCGACCGGGCAACCGGTCGGCCGTCGACGTTCTGGTGGCGGTGCGACCCGGTGGTCAGCGACGCTCGAAGGCGATGCCGGCCCGCTGCAGCCGGGCGAGCAGCGCGTCGCCCATCGCGGTGGCGGTGGTGACCTGACCCGTGACGTTCGGGTTCTCGTCGAGCGACAGGCAGAGCGCGGACTCGGCCAGCATCTTCGCGGTCTCGGTGTAGCCGGGATCGCCGCCCGACACCCGGGTGCGGACCTTGGCGCCCGCGGTCTCGGCGACGAAGTCGACCGTGAACCAGGACTTCTCACGGCGGCTCGCCGAGGGTCCCTCCCCCTGGGGGACCCGCTTGAGCAGCGCGTTGCGCAGGGGCGGGACCTGGGCCGCCAGGGTCAGGCCCGTGACCCCGACGGCACCACCCGCGGCGTACCGCAGCGTCTTGGTGCCGGCGTAGTGCGCATAGCTGAACGACGGCCCGTACGACGGCAGGTGGGCGCCGCTGCGGGCGACGACCACCGGGTCGATGGTGGGCAGCGGGAGCAGCCAGTACCCCAGGTCCGGGTCGCGGCGGGGCCGACCCGCGCTCGCGCGCGAGCGCCGGTCCTCGGGGCGCGGCTCCATCCGCCGGCGCGCGGAGGACGCCTCCTTCATCTGGCGGGCGCGGGAGAAGGCGGTGAGCGCCGAGTGGAAGGTCCCGCCCGAGAACCCGGCCCGGCTGCGCACGACGCCCCGCATCGTCACCGGCGTGGTGATCTCGCCGCCGAGCTCGCGGGTGAGCTCCTTGATCGTGAAGTACGCCCCGAGGTCGTGCGGGATGGAGTCGAAGCCGCAGGAGTGCACGAGCCGGGCACCGGATCCCTCGGCGGCCGCGTTGTGCTCGACATAGGTGCGGTCGACGAACTCCGGCTCGCCGGTCAGGTCGACGTAGTCGGTGCCGGCGCTGGCACACGCGGCGACCAGCGGGCCGCCGTACTCGATGTAGGGCCCGACGGTCGTGGCCACCACCTTGGTCGTCGCGACCACCTCGGCCAGGGCGTCGGGGTCCTCGGCGTCCGCGACGAGCAGCGGCAGGTCGGCGAGCGCCGGGTCGGTGAGCGCGAGGTGCTCGCGGACCGCGGCGAGCCTCTCCTCGTTGCGCCCGGCCAGCGCCCAGCGCAGCCCGGCCGGCGCGTGCGCCGCGAGATAGTCGGCGGTGAGCCCCCCGGTGAAGCCGGTGGCCCCGAACAGGACGACGTCGTACGGGCGCGTGCTGTCAGCCATGTCCCCACTCTTCCATCGCTCCCGAACCCGAGGGAACCCAGTGCGCCCTCCGCTCCGTTGAGTCGTCACTTCCGACCCGTCGAGTCGTCACTTCCGACCCGTCGAACCGTCAGTACCGGCCGAGCGGGCTGCCGCCCGGCGTACCGTGGAGACATGTGCCGCAACATCCGACCGCTCAACAACTTCGAGCCCCCGGCGACGCGGGACGAGGTGACCGCCGCGGCGTTGCAGTTCGTCCGCAAGGTCAGTGGGACGACCAAGCCCAGCCAGGCCAACCAGGCGGCCTTCGACCGCGCGGTCGCCGAGATCGCGCACATCACCGAGCATCTCCTCGACGAGCTCGTCACGACAGCGCCGCCGAAGAACCGCGAGGTCGAGGCGCAGAAGGCGCGCGAGCGTGCGCGGCTCCGCTACGGCTGAGCGCCGCATCGCCGCCGCGTTCGACGCCGTCCCGCGCGAGCGCTTCCTGCCCCCTGACCAGCGGCGCTACGCGCACGTCGACCACGCCCTCCCCCTCGGGTACGACGTCACGAACTCCCAACCCTCGACCGTGCGGGCGATGCTCGCGCTGCTGGGCGTGGAGCCCGGCGACCGCGTGCTCGACGTGGGGTGCGGGTCCGGGTGGTCGACCGCGCTGCTCGCCCATCTGACGGGCCCGCAGGGCGTCGTCGTGGGTGTCGAGCTGGTGCCCGAGGTGCTCGCGACGGCGCGCGACAACCTCCGCGGCATCGCGCACGTCGAGCTCCACCAGGCCGACCCCGCGGTGCTCGGCTGGCCGGCGGCGGCGCCGTACGACCGGGTGCTCGTGTCCGCCGACGCGACGGTGCTGCCGAACGCCCTCGTCGCACAGCTGCGTCCCGGTGGGGTGCTGGTGGGCCCGGTCTCCGGGGAGATGGTGCGGGTCGAGCGGCACGGCCGGTACGTGTTCGTGCCGCTGCGTACCCTGGACCGGTGACCGTCGCCGGCCCGCGCCCCGACCAGCTGGCCGCGCTCGAGCGATGCGCCCGCGGCCCGCTCGTCGTACTGACCGGGGCGGGGATCTCGACCGACTCGGGCATCCCGGACTACCGGGGCCCCGGCGCTCCCGCACGGATGCCGATGACCTACCAGGAGTTCGTGTCCGGCCCGGCCGCGCAGCAGCGCTACTGGGCGCGCAGCCATCTCGGCTGGTCGCGCATGCGCCGCGCCGAGCCCAACGCCGGACACCGCGCGGTCGCCGCGCTCGGCGCGGAGCTCGTGATCACCCAGAACGTCGACGGCCTCCACGAGGCCGCCGGAACCCCGGCGCTGGTCGCCCTGCACGGCCGGATCGCCGACGTGGTCTGCCTCGCCTGTCGTCGTACGACGTCGCGCGCGGCGCTGCAGCGGCGCCTCGAGGACGCCAACCCGGGCTGGGCCGCCCGTCATGCGGAGGTCGCGGTCCGCCCCGACGGTGACGTGGAGCTGGAGGTGACAGCCGACTTCGCCGTCCCCGGGTGCACGGAGTGCGGGGGCCCGCTCAAGCCCGACGTCGTCTTCTTCGGCGAGAACGTCCCCAAGGCACGGGTCGAGCGCTGCTTCGCCGCGGTCGAGGCGCTGGCCGAGAGCGGCGGCAGCCTGCTCGTCGCGGGCTCGAGCCTGACCGTGATGAGCGGGCTGCGGTTCGTCCGCCGGGCCGCGCAGCGGGGGGTGCCGGTGGTGATCCTCAACCGCGGGCCGACCCGCGGCGACGAGCTGGCGTCGTACAAGGTGGATGCCGGGACCGGGGAGTGGCTGCCCGCCCTGGCCGCCGCCCGGGCCTCGCTGCGCGTGTCATAACGGCAGCTGGGACGAGAAAACTCACGCTGGGACGAAGAAGCTTCATCGTCCAGGCGTGAGTTTCACCGGCCGGCCGGTGAAACTGTCCCCGGGGGCTGCCTAGAGCCGCTTCACGAAGATGTGGTCCGCCGCCTCGGGGAAGATCTCGGCGGTCTCACCGCCGGAGCCGACCAGGACGCCGTCGGAGGTGGCCTGGATGGTGATGGTCTTGTCGGGCAGGGCGCCGACACGGCGCATGGCGCTCATCAGCGCGTCGTCCTTCTGCATCTCCTCGGAGATGCGGCGTACGACGGCCCGGGCGCTCTCCGTGCCGGCCGCCTTGGAGAGCGGCTCGACGTCCGCCATGAAGTTCTCGCCCAATGCGGCCTGGCCGAGCTCGGCGAGGCCCGGGATCGGGTTGCCGTAGGGCGACTCGGTCGGGTGGCCGAGCAGCTCGATGAGCCGGCGCTCCACGGTCTCGGACATGACGTGCTCCCAGCGGCACGCCTCCTCGTGGACGAGCTCCCAGTCGAGGCCGATCACGTCGGTCAGGAGGCGCTCGGCGAGGCGGTGCTTGCGCATCACGCGGGTGGCCAGGCGCTGGCCCTCCTCGGTGAGCTCGAGGTGACGGTCGCCCTCGACCGTGAGCAGGCCGTCGCGCTCCATGCGCGCGACCGTCTGCGACACCGTGGGCCCGCTCTGGTGCAGGCGCTCGGCGATCCGCGCCCGCAGCGGGACGATGCCCTCCTCGATCAGCTCGTAGATCGTGCGGAGGTACATCTCGGTGGTGTCGATGAGATCGCTCACCCGCATATTCTGACTTATTAAGAGAAAGGCCGCACACCAGCCGCCTGCCATGCTGGGACGGTGAGCTCGCTGCCCCCGCTGATCGTCCCCCACCGCTTCAACGGACCGCCCCGCTCGGGCAACGGAGGCTGGACCTCGGGCGCGCTCGCCGCGACCCTCCCGGCCCAGGGCGTCGGTGCGGCCGTCACGGTCACCCTGCGCCGGCCACCGCCGCTCGACGTGCCGATGCCGGTCCTCCCGACCGCCGCCGGGGCCACCCTCACCCATGACGGCGAGGTCGTCGCCGAGGCCGTGTACGCCGAGGAGCGGCCCGCGCCGGTCGCGCCGGTGTCCGTGGCGGCCGCCGCCGAGGCCGCGGCGGGCTATCCCGGTCACCGGGTCCATCCCTTCCCCACCTGCTACGTCTGCGGGCCGGACCGCCGGGTCGGCGACGGGCTGCGCATCTTCGCCGGCCCGGTCGACGGCGAGCGCGTCGCGGCCACCTGGACGCCGCACGACAGCGCGGTGCCCGTCGCCTGGGCGGCACTCGACTGCCCGGGCGGCTGGTCGAGCGACCTCGAGGGCCGCCCGTCGGTCCTGGGCCGGATGACCGCCGAGGTCCACAGCCTGCCCCGCACCTCGGAGCGGTACGTCGTCGTCGGCGAGCTGCGCGGCATCGAGGGGCGTCGTACCTTCACCGCGGCGACGCTCTACGGTCCCGACGACGAGGTGGTCGCGACCGCGGAGCACGTGTGGTTCACCGTCGACCCGAAGGACTACCTGTGAGCGCCGCCGGCCGCCCGTGGTGGCGCGAGGCGGTGGTCTACCAGGTCTACGTGCGCAGCTTCGCGGACGGCCTGCCGGCCGGCGCGGGCGACGGGATCGGCGACCTCCCCGGGATCACGTCGCGGCTGCCCTACCTGCGCGAGCTCGGGGTCGACGCACTGTGGATCACGCCGTTCTACACCTCTCCGCAGAAGGACCACGGGTACGACGTCGCCGACTACACCGACGTCGACCCGCTGTTCGGCAGCCTCGCGGACGTCGACCGCCTCCTGGAGGACGCGCACGCCCTCGGCCTGCGGGTGATCGTCGACCTCGTCCCCAACCACACCTCCGACCAGCACCCGTGGTTCCGGGCCGCGCTGGCCGCGGCACCCGGGTCCCCGGAGCGGGCGCGCTACCTCTTCCGGCCCGGCCAGGGCGCCCGGGGCGAGCTGCCGCCGAACAACTGGGAGTCGATCTTCGGCGGACCGGCGTGGACCCGGGTGCCCGACGGCGAGTGGTATCTGCACCTCTTCGACAGCTCCCAGCCCGACCTCGACTGGCGCAACCCCGAGGTCGGGGACATGTTCGAGGGCGTGCTCCGGTTCTGGCTGGACCGCGGTGTGGACGGCTTCCGGGTCGACGTCGCGCACGGCCTCTACAAGGAGTCGTCGCTGCGCGACCAGGTGCGCCCGGAGAAGCAGCAGCGCCAGGCCGAGTCCATGGTCGAGCGGGTCGTCAACGACGAGCCGATGTGGGACCAGCCCGAGGTGCACGAGGTCTACCGCCGGTGGCGGCGCGTGCTCGACTCCTACCCGGGCAACCGGATGGCGGTCGCGGAGGCGTGGACCCAGACGGCGGAGTCGATGGCGATGTTCATCCGCCCCGACGAGCTCCACCAGGCGTTCAACTTCGGCTGGCTCGGCACGCCGTGGTCGGCCGAGGCCTTCGCGGAGGTGATCACCGACTCGATCGCCGCGGTCGCCGCGGCCTCCTCCGCGCCGACCTGGGTGCTGTCCAACCACGACGTCGAGCGCCATCCGACGCGGTACGGCGGCGGGCCGGCCGGCCTGGCCCGCGCCCGCGCGGCCACGCTGACGATGCTGGCGCTGCCGGGCTCGGCGTACCTCTACCAGGGCGAGGAGCTGGGCCTCGAGCAGGTGGACGTGCCGCCCGAGGCGCGCCAGGACCCGTCCTGGTTCCGGACCGGGCAGCCGGGCCGCGACGGCTGCCGGGTGCCGCTGCCGTGGTCGGGCGACGCGCCGCCGTACGGCTTCGGCGGGGCCCAGGACACGCAGCCGTGGATCCCGCAGCCGGACACCTGGGCCGGGCTGACCGTGGAGGCCCAGGACGGCGACCCGGGGTCGACCCTGGCGTTCTACCGCCAGGCGCTCGCCGCCCGACGCGCAGTGTTCGCCGGGGCCGACGAGGTGACGGTGGCGCGCGCGGAGGACGACCTGCTCGTCGTACGCCGGGCGGGGGTGAGCGTCGTCCTCAACGCCGGGACCTATCCCGCGCCCCTGCCCGAGGGCGAGCTGCTGATCAGCAGCGGGCCGCTGCCCGGCGGCGTACTGCCCCCGGACACCGCGGTCTGGGTCCGCTGAGCCGCCGGCGATAGTCCCTCGCGAAAAGCACCGTCCCCCGCCGGATTCCGGTGCTTTTCGCGAGGGACTATCGCACCGGGGACGGGCGTCAGCGGTCGCCGGGCAGGCTCAGCGCGTCGTTGTAGCGACGGAGCGAGGCGGCGAAGTCCTCCAGCTCCTCGACCGGCCACTCCCCCAGCCGCTCGGCGAGCAGCTCGCGCCGCTCCTCGGCGACGTCGTCGAGCCGGCGCGCGCCCTCCTCGCTGACGCTGAGGAGGGTCGCGCGGCCGTCGCCGGGGTCGGGGGCGCGGTCCACGAGACCCAGGTCGATCAGGTGCTGCACCTGGCGGCTGACCGCGCCCTTGTCGATCTCGAACACCGCGCACATCGCCGAGGCGCGCAGCGGCCCGTGCTCGCGGACGTAGCCGAGCATGAGGTACGACGACGGCATCAGGTCCGGATGGACCGCGCGGGCGCGCTCGCCGATCACCCGCCGCACGCGGCGGATGAGGACGCCGACCTCGGTCTCGAGCTCCCGCAGCGCGTCGCCGCGGGTCGCCGTCGCGCTCACCGGACCGGTCCACCCGGCCGCGGGTCGCCCTCCGCGCCCTCGACCCGGTAGCCCGGATAGTCCGCGGGCTCACCGGTCGCGACCAGCGCCGCCTCGACCTCGGACTCGGCCACCGTCGGCCCGTTGGTCGTCCGCAGCGGCACCTCCTCGATGAACAGGATGCAGAGGAAGGCGACCACGGCGAACGGCGCGGCGACCAGGAAGAGGTGGCCGACCGCGTCACCGAACGACGCCTCGTAGATCGCGCGGATCGGCGCGGGCAGGTCGGCCAGCTTCGGGATGTCGCCCGTCGAGTGCTGCATCGCGACCAGCTGCTCCTGGCTGATCCGCCCCGCCCGCACGAGGCCCTCGACACCGGTCCGCACCCCGTCGCTGACCTGGTGGGCGAGGACGGCGCCGAGCGCCGCCACGCCGGCGGAGCCGCCGATCGAGCGGAACATCGCGACGACCGAGCTGGCGGCGCCGAGGTCGGCCGGGGCGGTGTTGTTCTGTACGGCGAGCACGAGGTTCTGCATCGTCGCGCCGAGCCCGATGCCGGTCAGCGCCATGTACCCGCCGACCACCCACAGCGAGGTCGTCGCGTCGATCGTGCCGAGCAGCGCGATGCCGGCGATGACGAGCACCATCCCGCCGACCAGCCAGCGCTTCCACAGCCCGGTGCGGGTGATGACGCGGCCGCTGAGGATGCTCGAGACGAGCAGGCCGCCGACCATCGCCACCGACATCAGGCCCGCCTCGGTGGGACTCATGCCGCGGGCGAGCTGGAAGTACTGGCTGAGATAGACCGTGGCGCCGAACATCGCGACGCCGATCATCACCGACGCGGCGGTGGCCAGCGCGGTGGTCCGGTCGCGGAAGAGGCGCAGCGGGATGACCGGCTCGGGTGCGACCCGGGCCTCCACCCACAGGGCGGCCGCGATCAGGGCCACGCTGCCCGCGACGAGCGCGGTCGACGTACCGGAGATCCAGTCGAAGCTCGTGCCGGCGAGGCTGACCCAGACCAGGATCAGGCTGATGCCGGCCATGATCAGGGTGGCGCCGAGGTAGTCGATCCTCACGTCACGACGGACGGTCGGCAGGTGCAGGGTCTTCTGGAGGACGACGAAGGCGATGGCGGCGATCGGGATGCCGACCACGAAGCAGCCGCGCCAGCCCAGCGGGCTGTCGACGATGAGACCGCCGAGCAGGGGTCCGCTGACGGTGGCCGTGGCGAACACGGCGCCGATGTAGCCGCTGTAGCGTCCCCGCTCCCGCGGCGAGACCATCGAGGCGATGACGACCTGCACGAGGGCGGTGAGGCCGCCGACGCCGAGACCCTGGAAGGCGCGGGCGCCGATGAGCACGCCCATGCTGGGCGCGACGGCCGCGACGACCGAGCCGGCCGAGAAGATGACCAGGGCGACCTGCACGAGCAGCTTCTTGCTGAACAGGTCGGCGAGCTTGCCCCAGATGGGCGTCGTCGCGGTCATCGTGAGAAGGGTGGCGACGACGACCCAGGTGTAGCCGGTCTGGCTGCCCTCGAGGTCGGTCACGATCGCGGGGAGGGCGTTGCTCACCACCGTGCTGGAGAGCATCGCCACGAACATCGCGAGCAGCAGGCCGGTCAGGGCCTCCATGATCTCGCGGTGGGTCATCTGGTCCGACTCGGCGGGGGCCGACGGAGCATGGGTCATCGAGGCGTCATCTCTTCTCGTCATCACCTAAATTGGTTGCCGAAGATCAACCATATGTCGAATGGTTGACGATGGCAACTTGTTGTGACGGGGGAGACAGGGGCCGGGGTGGTGGATTCTGCGTGGTCCCCGGGGGGCGCGGATTCACCACGGGATGTAGCCGAGTCCGCACTTCCCCTGCGGAGTTCCACTACAGAAGCGGCGCTCCGCCTACATCCCGTGGTGAATCCGCCCGCCCCCCGAGAAAAATGCAGCGACCCGCAGGTGCGGCTCGGACGAGCCTCGCCCGGTGGACGTGCCGGGCTCACCTGCGGGTCGGGTGGCTGCGTTGGATTCGCGCGCAGCCCGATCAGACTGCTGGGCTGCTAGCGCGCAGCCACCTCACGCGTCCTCAAAGAAATCATTCTTCGGACCACCTCCTTTCCCGTGTGCGACCACCGTAGGTCGCCGATCAAGCCCGCACAACGTCATTTCCCGGACCCTCACACCCGCGGACCGGCGCGCGTGTGACCCAGGCGACTCGCCGACGGGGAATGTCGAGCGAGTTGGTGGCATTAGACCGAGCATGTCCGACCAGATCCCTCTCATCGAGGCCCCCAAGTCCCGCCGGCCGCTCGTGATCGGCGCGGTCGTGGTGGCACTGGCCCTCATCGCCGGCGCGGTGTTCCTGCTCACCCGCGGGGACGACACTCGCCGGGCGACCGACGGCGACGCGGCGCAGCTGTCCCAGGACGACCCGGTCAAGGTCGTCCTCGGCACGGTCGGCGCGAGCGACCCGTACTGGAAGACCTTCGAGGACGCCGCGAAGGAGGCCGGGATCGAGCTGGAGATCCGCGACTTCGCCGAGTACCCGCTGCCGAACCCCGCGCTCGCCGAGAACGAGCTGGACGCCAACCAGTTCCAGCACATCGTCTACCTGGCCGAGTACAACGTCGCGAACGACGACGACCTGGTCCCGCTCGGCTCCACCGCGATCTACCCGCTGGGCCTCTACTCGCAGAAGTACGACGACGTGGCCGACATCCCCGACGGTGAGACGGTCGTCGTCCCCGACGACGACTCCAACCAGGCCCGCGGCCTGCTGGTGCTCCAGTCGGCGGGCCTCATCAAGCTCAAGGACGGCGGCTCGATCTTCTCGACCGTCGCCGACGTCGACGAGGCGGCCTCGCGAGTGAAGGTCAAGGCGCTGCAGGCCGACCTGACGCCGACCTCGCTGCCGGACGTCGCCGCCGCGATCGTCAACAACGACTTCGTCGAGGACGCCGGACTGTCCTTCGACGACGCCATCGCGGTCGACGACCCCAGCGACCCCAAGGCCGTGCCGTACGTCAACATCTTCGCCGTGCGCGCCGAGGACAAGGACAACCCGGTGCTGCAGAAGCTGGTCGAGGTCTACCAGCAGACCCAGGCCGTGCTCGACGGCGTCGACGAGGCCGCGGGTGGCACCGCCGAGTTCGTCACGCTGAGCCAGGCCGAGCTCGAGCAGAGCCTGCACGACGTCGAGGCGCAGATCCGCGAGCAGAAGTGACCGCGACACCGGCCGAGCCACTCGTCCAGCTGCGCGGCGTCGTCAAGGAGTTCCCCGGCGTACGCCGCGGGGCGCCGGCGAACCGCGCCGTCGACGGCGTCGACCTGAGCGTCGAGGCCGGCGAGATCTTCGCGATCATCGGCTACTCCGGCGCCGGCAAGTCGACGCTGGTCCGCCTGGTCAACGCGCTCGAGCCGGTGACCTCGGGGAGCGTGGTGGTCGACGGCGTCGACGTCACCGCGCTCTCCGAGAAGGGTCTGCGCGAGCTGCGCCGCGGCATCGGCATGGTGTTCCAGCAGTTCAACCTGATGGAGTCGCGGACCGTCTGGGGCAATCTCGCCTTCCCGCTCGCCGTGGCCGGCCGCTCCCGCGCCGAGCAGCAGCGGCGGATCTCCGAGCTGCTGCACTTCGTCGGCCTCGCCGACAAGGCGCACGCCCGGGTCAGCGACCTGTCCGGGGGCCAGAAGCAGCGGGTCGGCATCGCCCGCGCGCTGGCGACGGAGCCCCGGCTGCTGCTCGCCGACGAGGCGACCAGCGCACTCGACCCGGACACGACCCGGGACGTGCTCGACCTGCTGGCGCGGGTCAACCGCGAGCTCGGCATCACCATCTTGCTCATCACCCACGAGATGGACGTCGTACGACGCATCGCCCACCGGGTCGCCGTGATGGAGGACGGCCGGGTCGTGGAGCAGGGCCGCGCGGTCGACCTGTTCTCCGATCCCCAGCACCCCGTGACCAAGAGGTTCGTCGGCACCGTCGTGGACGACCTGCCCGCCCCCGAGGTCGTCGCGGCGCTGCGTGAGCGGCACCCGGGCCGCTTCGTGCGGCTGGCGTTCCGCCGGGAGGAGGTGCGCCAGTCCGAGGTGTTCGCCACCCTCCTGCGCCACGAGGTCGCCTTCGAGCTCGTCTACGGCGGCATCGAGGAGGTCCAGGGCACGACCTTCGGCAACCTGACCCTGGCGCTCACCGGCGACGACGACGCCGTCGACCGGGCGCTCGCCGAGGTCGGCTCCTTGGTCGCCTGGACGGAGGTGGCCTGATGGAGGTCCTGGCGATCGACACCCGGCTCGGCGAGCTGCAGCCGGAGTTCTGGCAGGCGGCGGGCGAGACCCTGCTGATGGCGACGACCGCGCTGGTGCTGGGCGGGCTGCTCGGCCTGGCCCTCGGCCTGGGTCTCTACCTCACCCGCAAGGGCGGGCTGTACGCCAACCGGCCGCTGCAGGTCGTCCTCAACGTGGTCGTCAACTTCTTCCGGCCCATCCCCTTCGTCATCTTCGTCGCCGCGCTGCAGCCGTTGGCGCGGGTCGTCGTCGGCACCGGCATCGGGACGCCGGCCGCGACCTTCGCGATCGTCGTCGCCGCCACCTTCGGCATCAGCCGGATCGTCGAGCAGAACCTCGTCACGGTGAGCCCCGGGGTCATCGAGGCCGCGCGCGCAATGGGGGCCAGTCGCTCACGGATCACCTTCCGCGTGCTGGTCCCCGAGGCGCTCGGCCCGCTCGTGCTGGGCTACACCTTCGCCTTCGTCGCGATCGTCGACATGACCGCGATCGCGGGCGTCGTCGCCGGCGGCGGCCTGGGCTCGTTCGCCCAGCGCTTCGGCTTCCGCCAGTTCGACAGCGTCGTGATGTGGGCCTCGATCCTGCTGCTCGTCGCCCTGGTGATGGTCATCCAGCTCGGCGGCAACCTCCTGGCCCGCCGGGTGCTGCGCCGCTGACGGGCGCGGGACCAGCCTGAGCATCAGAGCGCGGCCGCGAACTGCGCGGCGTGCAGCCGGGCGAACGCGCCGTCCCGCTCCAGCAGCTCGGCGTGGGAGCCCTGCTCCACGATGCGGCCCTCCTCCATGACCAGGATCAGGTCCGCGTCGCGGATGGTCGACAGCCGGTGCGCGATCACGAACGACGTCCGGTCGGTGCGTAGCGCGGCCATCGCGTGCTGCAGCAGGAGCTCGGTGCGGGTGTCGACCGACGAGGTGGCCTCGTCGAGGATCAGCAGCGCCGGCTGCGCGAGGAACGCACGCGCGATGGTGATCAGCTGGCGCTCCCCGGCCGACAGGTTGGAGCCCTCGTCGTCGACGCGGGTCTCGTAGCCCTCGGGCAGTGAGTGCACGAAGCGGTCGACATAGGTCGCGCGCGCGGCCGCGCGGACCTCGTCCTCGGTCGCGTCGGGCCGGCCGTAGGCGATGTTGTCGCGGATCGTGCCCTCGAACAGCCAGGTGTCCTGGAGCACCATGCCGATCCGGCTGCGCAGCTCGGACCGGCTCATCGCCGCGATGTCCGTGCCGTCGAGGGTGATCCGCCCGCCACTGAGCTCGTAGAAGCGCATGATCAGGTTGACCAGCGTCGTCTTGCCCGCTCCGGTCGGGCCGACGATCGCCACCATCTGGCCGGGATGGGCGACGAGCGAGAGGTCCTCGATCAGCGGCGCGTCGGGGTCGTACGCGAAGGAGACATGCTCGAAGCGCACCTCGCCGGCGGAGGTTTCGAGGCTCGTCGCTGGCGCTCCTCGCACCTCAACCACCGGCGCGCTCGTCGCTGGCGCTCCTCGCACCTCAACCACCGGCGCGCTCGTCGCTGGCGCTCCTCGCACCTCAACCACCCGGGGGCTCGGGGCGACGACCTCCACCGGGTCCACCTCCTCGTCGGCGTCGAGCAGCTCGAAGACCCGCTCGGCCGAGGCCACGCCGGACTGCAGCAGGTTGGCCATCGACGCGATCTGGGTGATGGGCTGCGTGAAGGTGCGGGAGTACTGGATGAAGGCCTGCACCTCGCCGAGCGACAACGATCCCGAGGCCACCCGCAGCCCGCCGACCACGGCGACGACCACGTAGTTGAGGTTGCCGATCAGCATCATCACCGGCATCACCAGACCGCTGATGAACTGCGCGCGGTACGACGACTGGTAGAGCTCCTCGTTGGCGGCGTCGAACGCGTCCTCGACCGCCCGGCGCCGCCCGAACACGGTGACCAGCGCGTGCCCGGAGATCGCCTCCTCGACCTGGGCGTTGAGCCGGCCGGTCTGGCGCCACTGGTTGATGAACTGCGTCTGCGAGCGCTTCATGATCCGGCCGGTCGCGACCATGGCGAGCGGCACCGAGACCAGTGAGATGACGGCGAGCAGCGGCGAGACCCAGAACATCGCGCCGAGGACGCCGACCACCATCAGGATCGAGGTGAGCAGCTGGCTCATCGTCTGCTGGAGGTTCTGCGCGACGTTGTCGATGTCGTTGGTGACCCGGCTGAGCAGCTCTCCGCGCGGCTGCCGGTCGAAGTACGCCAGCGGCAGCCGGTGCACCTTCTCCTCGACGTCGCTGCGCATCCGCTTCACCGTCGCCTGCACGATGTCGTTGACGAGATAGCCCTGCAGCCAGCCGAGGACCTGGCCGCCGACGTACACCAGCAGCGTGATGAGCAGGAGCTGGCCGACCTTGTCGAAGTCGACGCCCTGCCCCGGGACGATCTCGAGGCCGCGCAGGAAGTCGGCGAGGCCGTCGTCGCCCGCGGCCTCGGCGTTCGCGACCGCGTCCGCCTTGGTGCTGCCCTCCGGCAGCCCGCGACCCACGAAGCCGTTGAACACCTCGTCGGTCGCCCGGCCGAGGAGCCACGGGCCGACCACGACGGACGCGACGCTGCCGATGCCGAGCAGCAGGACGGCGACCGCTCGGCCGCGAGCGGGCCGCAGCCGGGCCAGCAGGCGGCGCGCCGACGCCCCGAAGTCGTCGGCCTTCTGGCCGACCATGCCGCCCATGGGGCCGCGGCCAGGACCGCCCTGCTGCACGATCCGCTCGGTCTGCCGCATCGTCTTGGAGCCGGCGCTCGAACCGGCCGAGCTCGCGCTCATGCGCTGACCTCCTCTCCCTGGACGCCCTGTGAGGCGGCGATCTCCCGGTAGGTCGGGTTGTCCCGGAGCAGCTCGTCATGGGTGCCCCTCCCCACCACCGCGCCGTCCTCGATGACGAGGATCAGGTCGGCGTCGCGGATCGTGGCGATCCGCTGGCTCACGATGAGCACCGTCGCGTCGCGGGTCACCGGCGCCAGCGCGGCCCGCAGACGGGCGTCCGTGGCGACGTCCAACGCCGAGAATGCGTCGTCGAAGAGGTAGATCTCCGGTCGGCGGACCAGTGCCCGCGCGATGGCCAGGCGCTGGCGCTGGCCGCCGGAGACCGTCGTACCGCCCTGGGCGATGGCGGTGTCGAGCCCCTCGGGCATGGAGCGGACGAAGTCGGCGGCCTGCGCGATCTCCAACGCGGCCCACAGCTCCTCGTCGGTGGCGTCGGGCCGGCCATAGCGGAGGTTGGAGGCGATGGTCCCGGAGAACAGGAAGGCCCGCTGGGGGACCAGCCCGATCCGCGACCAGAGCAGCTCGGGATCGAGCGCGCGGACGTCCACGCCCGCGACCCGGACGACGCCCTCGGTCGCGTCGAGCAGGCGGGGGACGAGGTTGACCAGCGTGGTCTTGCCGGCGCCCGTCGACCCGATGAGAGCGACCGTCTGGCCCGGCCGGGCCGCGAACGTGACGTCGCGCAGCACCGGCGCCTCCGCTCCCGGATAGGTCAGCCCGACGCCCTCGAAGTCCAGGTGACCGGGAGCCGTGACCTCGGTGACCGGCTGCTGCGGGCGTACGACGCTGGTCTCGGTGGCGAGGACGTCGCCGATCCGGTCGGCGCTGACCGACGCCCGCGGGATCATCATCAGCATGAAGGTCCCCATCATCACCGACATCAGGATCTGCATGAGATAGGAGAGGAACGCCGTCAGCGCGCCGACCTGCATCTGGCCGTCGTCGACGCGATGTCCGCCGAACCAGATCACCCCGACGCTGGCCACGTTCGACACCGCCATCACGAGCGGGAACATCACGGCCATCCACCGGCCCGCGCGCAGGGAGACCTGGGTCAGGTCCTCGTTGGCGCGCTCGAAGCGCTCGACCTCCTGCCGCTCGCGGACGAACGCCCGGACCACGCGGATGCCGGTGATCTGCTCGCGCAGCACGCGGTTGACGTCGTCGAGCCGCTCCTGGACCTGGCGGAACGCCGGGACCATCTGGGAGACGACGATGCCGATGCAGACGAAGAGGACCGGTACGACGGCCACGACCAGCCAGGACAGGCCGAGATCCTCGCGCATCGCCATGATGACGCCGCCGACCATCATGATCGGGATCGTGACCGCCATCAGGCAGGTCATCATCGCCAGCATCTGCACCTGCTGCACGTCGTTCGTCGCGCGGGTGATCAGCGACGGCGCCCCGAAGGAGGAGACCTCGCGCGCCGAGAAGCTGCCGATCCGGCCGAACACGGCCTTGCGCAGGTCCCGGCCGAAGGCCATCGCGGCCTGGCCGCCGAACCAGGCCGCGCTCATCGAGCAGGCGGCCTGGACCAGGGCGACGGCGAGCATGACCGCGCCGAGCTGCACGACATATCCGGTGTCGCCCCGGGCCACACCCCGGTCGATGATGTCGGCGTTGAGACTGGGCAGGTAGAGCATGGCCACGGTGCCGGTGAACTGCAGCACGACGATGGCGGCGAGCCAGCCCTTGTAGGGCCGGAGATGGCTGCGCAGCAGCTGTCCGAGCATCAGGAGTCCCCTCTCTCGGTCCGCACGACGAGGCCGTGCAGCACGGTGTCGACGATCTGGTCCGGGGTGAGCAGGTCGTCGTCGGCGATCTCCCGGTGGGAGCCGGCGAAGGTCAGCAGGCGCCACACGTGCAGCACCTGCTCGGGCGGGAGCGTCAGCCGGTCGGCATCGGGCTCGAGCAGCGCGAGCAGCCGTCGACGTACCTCCTCGAGGCCCTGGACGATCTCGGGGCGGTCGCGCAGGCTCTCCGGCGGGCCGACGGCGCCGAGCGCGCGCATCAGCTGGAAGATCGCCAGGAAGCGCTGCTGGAGGATCGCGGTCATCGCGAGCATCCGCTCCCGCAGGGGCAGGGTGGGGTCGATCGCGTCGAGCCGGTCCAGCACGTCGCCGGGCTCGAAGGCGCGGGCGATCGTCGCGTCGACGAGGTCGTCCTTGGACGCGAAGACGCGGAAGATCGTGCCCTCGGCGACCCCGGCGGCCTCGGCGATCAGCCGGGTCGTCACCCGGCGGCCGTGCTCGTAGAGCAGCGGGCGGGTTGCCCGGATGAGCATCTCCCGCCGCTCCTCGGGCGAGAGGGGGGCAGCGCGGGGTGGCATGCCTGCACTGTAGGTGAGTGAGTGCTCACTCACAACTGTTTTCGGGATCGCGGGGGTCCTGTGAGCACCCCGACACGGCGGAGGCGGGCGATCCCGACGCGGCCGACCCACAATGGTGGGCATGGCACGCGTCGCTCTGGTCCTCGGCTCCGGCGGCGCCCGGGGGTACGCCCACCTCGGCGCGGTCCAGGAGCTGCGTGAGCGCGGGCACGACATCGTCGCGGTCTCGGGTACGTCGATGGGCGCGGTCGTCGGCGGCCTCGTGGCGGCCGGGAAGGACACCGAGTTCGCTGCCTGGGCCTCGACGCTGACCGGACGCCGGGTGGTGCGCCTGGCCGACCCGACCTGGGCGGGCGGCGGCGCCGCCACGGCCCAGCGGCTGACCGCCGCGCTCGACGAGATCGTCGGTGAGGTGACCATCGAGTCCCTGCCGATCCCCTACACCGCCGTCGCCACCGACCTGGCCGCGCGCCGCGAGGTCTGGTTCCAGCGCGGGCCGCTCATCCCCGCCATGCGGGCGTCCTTCGCCATCCCCGGCCTGTTCACGCCCGCCGTGGTGGACGGCCGGATCCTGGTCGACGGCGGCCTCCTCAACCCACTGCCGCTCGAGCCCACCGCCGCCGCGGCCGCGGACTTCACGGTCGCGGTCTCGCTCCAGGGTCCGCGGGAGCCGCACGAGCCCACCTCCCCGGCCCGCGGGTTCTCCGTGCGGCGAGCGGAGTGGGCCGCCGACCTGCGCCGCCGGTTCCGCCGCGGCGACGACGGCGGGCCCGAGACGCTGGAGGCACTCGACGCCCCCGCCGAGGCGGTCGACGTACGCCCGGAGGCGCGGCCCGACACGCGGCCCGACGTACGGACCTCCGAGGTCGTCTCGCTCTCGTTCGACGCGATGCAGAGCCTGATCACCCGCTACCGGATCGCCGCCCTGCCGCCCGACGTCCTCGTGACCGTCCCCCTCAGCGCCGCCCGGACCATCGACTTCCACCGGGCCGACGAGCTGGTCGATCTCGGCCGGTCGCTCACCAAGGCGGCGCTGGACGAGGCGGGGCGGTGAGCGGGCGCGGCGTGGAGACACGGCGCCTCTCCCCACCCCCACCCACTACCCTCGACCCGACGACGAAGGAGGCAGCCGTGCCAGCTCTCGGGCCACGCGCCCTGCGGATCCTCGGCACGGGTGCCGTGCTCCCGGACGAGGCGGTCACGAGCGCCGCGCTGGACGCTCGCCTCGGCCTGCCCGCCGGCACCGTCGAGGAGCGGACCGGGGTGCGGGTGCGCTACGTGGAGCACGGCAGCGCGGCCGAGCTGGGCGCGCGCGCCGCGCGCAAGGCCCTGGCGGCGGCGGGGCTGACGCTGGAGGACGTCGACGTGGTCATCGGAGCCAGCGCCACGCCCGACCAGCCGCTGCCCTGCAACGCCGCGCTGCTCCACGAGGAGCTGGCGCCGTCCCGGCCGATCCCGGCCTGGGACGTCAACGCCAGCTGCCTGAGCTTCCTGGTCGCCCTCGACCTGGCGGCGACCCTGGTGGACGCCGGACGCCACGAGCGGATCCTCATCGTGTCCAGCGACCTGGCCTCGGTCGGTCTCGACTGGTCTGACCTCGGCGCCTCGGGGATCTTCGGCGACGGGGCGGCCGCGGCGGTCGTCGGTCACGCCGGCGAGACGGGATCGTCGGTGCTGGCAGCCCACTTCGCCACCCACAGCGAGGGTGCCCACACCTGCGAGATCCGCGGCGGCGGATCGCGCTTCGCTCCCGACCGCGTCGAGGGCGCGTACGCCGACTGGGGCCGCTTCCGGATGGAGGGCGGCGCCGTGTTCCGGCTCGCCGTGAGACACCTGCCGCCGTTCGTCGACCGGCTGCTGGCCGCCGCGGACGTACGGCTGGCGGACCTGCCCGTGGTCGTCCCGCACCAGGCCAGCCACCACGCGCTGGACTGGCTGCGCCAGCGGTTCGGGATCGAGGAGGGCCGGCTCGTCGACATCTACGCCGACCACGGCAACCAGGTCGGAGCGTCGCTGCCGTCGGCGCTGCACGCCGCCGTCGAGTCCGGGCGGCTGCGGCGCGGCGACCACGCGCTGCTCCTCGGCACCGGGGCCGGGCTCAGCATGGGCGGGGTCGTGCTGTGCTACTGACCGCACCCCTTCCCCACCAGCCCGAGGTCACCTTCCACTGGCTGCGCGTCGGCCACTGCAAGGGGCCCGAGGCGATGGCACGCCAGGGTGGCCGCCTGTGGCCGGTCGAGTTCCCGTCGTACGTCGGCGCGCTGCACCATCCCCGGCACGGGTGGACTCTCTTCGACACCGGCTACTCACAGCACTTCTTCGACGCGACCCGGCGCCTGCCCGAGCTCCTCTACCGGAGCACGCTGCCGGTCACCCTTCCCGAGGAGGAGCAGCTGCCGCGGCAGCTCGCGGCCCTGGACGTCGACCCCGGCGACGTACGCCGGGTCGTCGTCTCGCACTTCCACGGCGACCACGTGGGCGGGCTCCTCGACTATCCGCGAGCGCGCTTCGTCGCGGGCGGCGCGGGCGCGGAGCAGGCGCTGTCGCTGCGGGGCATCGCCGCCGTCCGGCACGCGATCGTGCCCGGCCTGCTGCCCGACGACCTGCGGGACCGGCTCGACCCGGTCGAGGGCTTCGCCCCGGTCGACGTCGCGGGTCTGCGGGGGTGGGACCTGCTCGGCGACCGCAGCCTGCTGGCCGTCGACCTGCCCGGCCACATGCCCGGCCACCTGGGCCTGCTGTTCACGTCGGGCGGCCGCCCGGTGCTGCTGGTCGGCGACGCGGCCTGGACGACGCGCTCCTTCCGCGAGCTCAAGCCGCCGTCGCGGCTGGCGAAGGGGATCATGCACGACTGGCCCGCCACGCTTCGCACGCTCGCCGCGCTGCACGACCTCGACGCGGCACACCCCGAGCTGCTGGTCCTGCCCGCGCACTGCCCCGAGGGCCACGCGGCCTGGTCCGCCGGGACCTGACGGTGCTCTCGGGACAGGGCTCGGGAGAGGCCACGGGCCAGACCGCCGTCGCCGCCGCCTTCGCGCGCGAGCGCTGGCTCCTCCCCCGCCGGTACGACGCGGCGCGGGCGCGCGCGCTGGACCGCTTCCTGCGCTCCGAGCTGCGCCACGCCCGGTTCTACGCGCCCTACGCGGGTCGGCCCCTGCACGAGCTGCCCGTCGTGGACAAGGACACCGTGCTGGCCGACTTCGCGGCGTTCAACCGCCACGCGATCACCCTGGACCGCGCCCTGGCGGTCGCCGAGGCCGCGGAGCGCTCGCGCCACTTCGCCGACCGTCTCCCCGGCGGGGTCACCGTCGGACTCTCCTCGGGCACCTCCGGCACACGGGGGGTCTTCCTCGTGTCCGAGGCGGAGAGCCGCCTGTGGGCGGGGATCCTGATGGGCCAGCTGATGGCGCCGCGCACCCTGCGCGCCCTGGCCCGGCGGCCGGTGCGCGTCGCGCTCTTCCTGCGCGCCAACAGCAACCTCTACGAGACCCTCGGCTCGCGCCGGGTGTCCTTCTCCTGGCACGACCTCACCGTGCCGCTCGCGCGCCACCTGCCCGCGCTGGCGGGCACGGACGTGCTGGTCGCGCCGGCCAGCGTGCTCCGTCGCATCGCCGAGGCCCGACCCGAGGGCCTGCGACCGCTGCAGGTCGTCTCCGTCGCGGAGACCCTCGAGCCGGACGACGAGGACGTCGTCCGCGAGGCGTTCGGCCGCCCGGTGGAGCAGATCTACCAGGCCACCGAGGGCCTGCTGGCGCTCAGCTGCCCCGCCGGGCGGCTGCACCTCAACGAGGCCCACGTGCACGTCGAGCCGGAGTGGCTCGACCATCAGCGCTTCCATCCGGTCGTCACGGACTTCACGCGGACCACGCAGTACGTCGTACGCCACCGCCTCGACGACGTGCTCCTCGCCGCGCCGGGCCCCTGTCCCTGCGGGCGCCCGGGGCGCGCCATCGCCGCCGTCCTGGGCCGGGCCGACGACGTGCTCACCCTCGTGCCCATGGCGCACGGCGCATCCGAGGTGGCCGTCTACCCCGACGTGCTGCGCCACGCCGTCGCCCTGGCCGGCGACCTCGGCGACTACCGGATCGAGCAGCACGGCTCGGAGTGGCGGCTGGCCACGACGGCCGGGTCGCCCGCCGCCACGGGCCGGGTGAGCGCCGAGATCGGCCGGCTCGCGACCGGCCTGGGCGCGCGGCCCCCGGCCGTCGTACCCATGGGGTGGCCGGCGGAGACACCCGGCCAGAAGCGCCGGCGGATCAGGAGGATCACGTGAGGCTGCTGGTGACCGGAGAGTCCGGCTTCGTCGGCGGACGGCTCGAGCAGCGGGCGCGGGCGGCCGGCCACGAGGTCGTCGGGATCGGGCGTCGGCGACTCGACCGCGACGGCTACCACAGCGTCGACCTCGGCCGGACCGCCGTGGACGCGCTGCCGGAGCTGCCGTGGCGGCCGGACGCGGTGGTCCACTGCGCCGCCCGCGCCACACCGTACGCACCGCGCAAGGCCTACGAGCGCGACAACGTGGACGCGACGCGCACCGTGGTCGCCTGGTGCCAGCGTCTCGGCAGCCCGCGACTGGTGCACGTGTCGTCGTCCTCGGTGCTCTACCGCGACGGCGACCAGCTCGACCTGACCGAGGACGCGCCGGTCGGGCCGCGCTTCGCGAACGACTACGCGCGCACCAAGGCGGCATCGGAGGACATCGTGCGCGGGTACGCCGGCTCGTGGGTCGTCGCGCGTCCCCGCGCGGTCTTCGGCCCGGGCGACACCGTGCTCTTCCCGCGGATCATCGCGGCCGCGAAGGCCGGCCGGATCCCCCGCCTGACCGGGCGCGCGACGCCCGCGGTCGGCGACCTGATCTACGTCGACAACCTCGCCGACTACCTCCTCCAGCTCGCCGCACGCCCCGAGCTGCGCGGCGTCTACCACCTCACCAACGCCGAGCCCGTCGAGATCCAGGCGATGCTGCTGGACGTGATCGCGCGGCTGGGCTTCGACCCTCCCACCCGCGAGGTCAGTCTGACCTCCGCGATGCGCGCCGCCACCGTGCTCGAGCGGACCTGGCGCCTGCTGCGCCTGCCCGGTGAGCCGCCCATCACGCCCTATGGCGTGGGCGTGCTGTCGTGGTCGAAGACCTTCGTGCCGGACCGGATGCTCCGCGACCTGGGCGCGCCCGCGGTGTCGGTGGCGCAGGGCGTCGAGGAGTTCGTTGCGTGGCAGCGGGGGCGGCTGTGAGGGGCGGCGCAGGGACCGGGCTGGACGTCGGCACGACGCCCTCCCTGACCGGAGTGGCGGCGACCGCCTATCTCGCCCTGCAGGCGGGCAAGACCGCAGCGGCGCTGCGGGCGGCGTCGCGGGCGCCGGCGCCGGTCGAGCCGGCGGCCGCCGCGGTCGCGAAGGTCGTGGTGGTGCAGCCGATCCTCTCCGGCGACCCGGGGCTCGAGGACGCGCTGCGGGACAACCTGCTGTCGCTGGCGGGCGCGCGCTTCGTGTGGCTGGTCGACGAGGACGACGTGGAGGGACGGCGGGTGGTCGACCGGATCGGTCCGGCACCCCGCCTGGAGGCCCGCCTCTGCCCGGCGGCGCCCGACGGCGTCAACCCCAAGCTCGCGAAGCTGCAGCCGGCGCTCGAGGACTGCGCGGACGACGAGATCCTGCTGGTCCTCGACGACGACACCCGACTTCCCCGGGCCAGCCTGGGCGCACTGCTCGGCGGGCTCGAGCGGGCGACGCTCGCGACCGGCCTGCCCGCGTACCTGCGCGGGAGGACGCCGTGGGCGCGGCTGGTCGAGCAGTTCGTCGACAACAACGCGGCGCTGACCTACCTGCCGATGGCGCCGGTGACGATCAACGGGATGTGCTGGGCGATCAGGGTCGCGGACCTGCGGGCCCTCGGCGGGTTCACGCCCCTCCTGCGCCATCTCACCGACGACCTCGCCGTGGCCGGCGCGGTCCAGCGCGCGGGAGGGACGATCTGCCAGACCGCGTCACCGCAGTGGATCACGACGACCGTCGAGACCCCGGGGCACTATGTGCGCCTACTGCACCGGTGGATGCTCTTCGCGCACCTGCTGCTGCGCCGTCAGCCGGTCGGGTCGTTCGCGGCGATCAGCGTCCTGCACGGGATCCACCCGAACCTGCTCTGGGCGGTGCTCGTGGGGTCGGCGCGCCGCCGTCGGCTCGGCCCCCTCGCTGCGCTGCTCACCGGCCGCTGGCTGCTCCTGCGCCTCGTGCAGCGGCGGGTCTACGGGCGGTCGCTGCACGCGCCCGTGCCGTCGCTGGCCTCCGAGCTGCTGCAGCCGGTGCATCTCGGGCACGGCGCGGTGCAGCGCACGATCCGCTGGCGCAGCCGCACCTACCGGGTGCGGGCCGACGACGACTTCTCGCCGGTGCGGAGCCGGCGGTGAGGCTTCAGGTCCTCCACCTCACCGGGCAGAGCGACCCCCGCTCGTGCGGCCTCTCGCCGGTCCAGGACGCCTTCCTCGACGGCCTCCCGGTGCCCGAGGAGGCGAAGGTCCGGCTGAACTTCCCGTACGACGCCACCCTGGCGCCGTACCGACCGGTGCCGCTGTGGCTCGGCAGCCTGCGCCACCTGGTCCTGTTCGTCCGGATCCGGCTGCTGCGGGGACGGTGGGCGCGACGGCACCGTCCGCTGGTCGAGGCCCGGCTCCGGGCCGCGGACCGCTCGCTGGTGCTCTGCGGCTCGATCGGCCTCGACCTGCTCGGGCGCCTGGACCTGCCTCCCGGCCTGCTGCAGCGGCTCACGGTGGTCGCGTACGGCGCGGTCGCCACGCGGCCGCCGGCCTGCCGGACCATCCGGGTCGGCAGCCGCGGCGACCACCTGGCGCGGTGGTGGCCCCACGACGTCGAGGTCGACGCCGGGCACCTCGACTATCTCGCCAGCCCCGAGCTCGCCGCGCTGTGCCGGGACCTGGTGGCGGAGCTGTCGGCGACGCGGGACCGGGCATGAGGCAGGTCGACCTGGTCGCGCCCCCGATGGCCGGGCATCTGCACCCGGTGCTCGGCGTCGCCGCCCGCCTCGCCGCGGAGCCGGGGATCGCCGTCCGCGTGATCAGCACCGCCGCGGCACAGCCGGCGACCGCGGCCTCCGGCGTGCCCGGCCTCGCCCTGCTGGAGGGCGCCGACGAGATCATCGAGACGGTGGTCGACCCGCCGTACCGGATCGGCAGCAACCCCCGGCTGCTCCTCCGGCAGTTCAGGGCCGCGGTCGCGCTCCAGGCGGACTTCCGCCGCGAGCTCCTGCGGGCCTGGGAGTCGCGGCGACCGGACCTGGTCATCGCCGACTTCACCATGGGCTCGGTCGGCACCGCCGCCGACGAGGCGGGCATCCCGTGGTGGACCCTCCACCCGTCCCCGTGCGCGATCGAGGGCCGCGCCGGCCCGCCGTCGTATCTCGGCGGCTGGCGTCCGGGCACCTCGCCGGCAGGCCGGGCACGCGACGCGGTCGGGCGGTCGTGGGTGCGCGCCTTCAAGCGGGTCGCGCCGCGGCTGGCGGGGGTTCGGCTGGCCGACGTCGGCGTGACCCGGATCTACCGCCCGGACGGGTCCGAGGCGATCTACTCGGCCGAGCGGGTGTTCGCGCTGACGCCCGAGGCCGTGGAGTACCCCCGCGCGCTGCCTCGCTCCGTCCGGTACGTCGGCCCGGTGCTGCACACTCCTCCCACACCCGCCCCCTCACCCGTCCTGGCCGCCGCTCGCCGGTCCGTGCTGATGACCGCCGGCACCCATCTGCCGTGGCACAAGGCCGCGCTCGTCGCCCACGCGGCGGACGCCGCCGCGAAGCTGCCCGACGTCGACGTCCACGTCAGCCTCGGCGGGTCCGGCCCGGTCGCCCCGGCGCCGGCCGGCGTCACCGTGCATGCGTACGTCGACTACGCGCGCGACCTTCCCCGCTTCGACGCCGTCGTCCACCACGGCGGCGCGGGGGTGCTCGGCCACACGCTCGCGGCGGGCCTGCCCGCGGTGGTGTGGCCGGTGGACTACGACCAGTTCGACCACGCCGTGCGCCTGGTCGACGCGGGGGTCGCGGTGCGGGTCCGCCGTCCCGGCGCGCTCGCGCCCGCCCTCCGCCGCGTCCTCAGCGAGCCGTCGTACCGGCTGCGCGCCGAGGAGATCGCCGCGGGCATCGCGCGGGCGCCGGCCGTCGACACGATCGCGGCCGAGGTCCGCGACCGTCTGCGCCGCTAGAAGGTCGGGCCACGCCGGGGAACCCGCGGAGATCGGGCAGAATGCCAGCGTGCCCGACGACTCCGCTGCACCCGACCCGACCGCCGACCGCGCCGCGGAGCGGGAGCAGGAGCACGCCGCGTTCCGCTCGTTCCTGACGCCGTCGCACGACGTGCCGCGGTTCGACCCGCTCACCGAGCCGGTCGACGACCAGGACGCCTTCCGCCGGGTCGTCGCGTCCGGGCACGCCGTCCCGCACTTCGAGCCGCTCGAGGGCGCCGGCACCGTCCCGGGCTTCGACCCCGACGTGGTCCGGCGCCGCAGGAGCAAGCGTCGCCGCTCCCACCACCGTCACCGGCCACGGACCGCGCGCGCCGCCGGGGCTGCCGACGGCGTGAGCGACGAGGACGTCCCGACCGAGGAGGTGACGGTCGAGGCCGCACCGGCCGAGGCCGCACCGGTCGAGGCCGCACCGGCCGAGGCCGCACCGGCCGAGGCCGCACCGGTCGAGGCCGCACCGGTCGAGGCCGCACCGGTCGCGGAGGCTGCCGCCGAGCGGACGGAGGAGGTGGGCCGCCCGGCGGCGCGCCCCGGTCCCGCGGACCGCCGCGAGACCCTGATCGTCGTCGGGGTCCTCGCCTTCCTGCTCGTCCTCGCCGGCATCTACGTCCTCGCGCAGAGGTCCGACCAGCCGGTCGACCAGGGCCTGCCTCAGGGCGCCAGCCTGGTCAGCTCCCAGCCCGCGGAGGAGCGGGCATAGCGCAGCCGGTCGTGCATCCGCCCGGACCGGCCCTGCCAGAACTCGAACGAGGCGGGGCGCACGCGATAGCCGCCCCATCCGGGCGGGACGGGCACCTGCACGCCGTCGAAGCGCTCCTCGGCCGCCCGGTAGCGCCGGTCGAGCTCGGCTCGGCCCTCGACCACCTGCGACTGCGGCGAGGCCCAGGCGCCGAGCTGGGCGCCCCGGGGGCGTGACGCGAAGTACGCCGCGACCTCCTCCGTCCCCAGGGCATGCGCCTCCCCCTCGACCCGGACCTGGCGCTCCAGGGGGTGCCACGGGAAGAGCAGCGCGCAGCGCGGCTCGGCACGGAGCGCCGTGCCCTTACGGGAGCCGGTGTTGGTGAAGAAGGTGAACCCGTCGTCCGGTCCCGCCGGCGTGACCCCCTTGAGCAGCACCATCCGCGCCGACGGCGAGCCGTCCGGATCCGTCGTCGCGAGCACCATCGCGTTCGGCTCGTGCACACCGGCGGCGGCGACCTCGCCGAACCAGCGCTGCCACAGGCCCCACGGATCGGGACCGGCGTCGGCCTCGGCGAGCCCTCGGTCGCCGTACTCCCGGCGCAGGGCGGCGAGGTCGGGGCGGGAGGCCGGGTCGGCGGGCATGGACCCCACCTTAGGGACAGCGGTGCGGCGGGCGTGGGGCAGAATGCCGGGTGGCCCGCGGGCTGCCCGGCAGTGAGCACCCGCATCCGTCGCTTCGAAGGAGTTCGTCGATGCCCGAGGTACACCACGGACTGGAGGGCGTCGTCGCCTTCGAGACCCAGATCGCCGAGCCCGACAAGGAAGGCTCCGCGCTGCGCTACCGCGGCGTCGACATCGAGGACCTGGTCGGCCGGGTCCCCTTCGAGCACGTGTGGGGCCTGCTGATCGACGGCGCCTTCACGCCGGGCCTGCCGCCGGCCGAGGCGTTCACCCTGCCCGTCCACACCGGCGACGTGCGCGTCGACGTCCAGGCCGCCATCGCGATGCTCGCGCCGGCCTTCGGCTTCGGCCAGACCTACGACATCTCCGACGAGCAGGCCCGCGCCGACCTGGCCCGGGTCGCCGTGATGGTCCTGTCGTACGCCGGCCAGTCGGCCCGCGACATCCACCTGCCCGTCGTACCCCAGCGGACCGTCGACGAGGGCAAGACCCTCGCCGAGAAGTTCCTCATCCGCTGGCGTGGCGAGGCGGACCCCAAGCACGCGCACGCCATCGACGCGTACTGGTCCTCGGCGGCCGAGCACGGCATGAACGCCTCGACCTTCACCGCCCGCGTCATCACCTCGACCGGCGCCGACGTCGCCGCGGCGTTCTCCGGCGCCATCGGCGCGATGAGCGGCCCGCTGCACGGCGGCGCGCCGTCGCGGGTGCTGCACATGATCGAGGAGGTGGAGAAGAGCGGCGACGCCGAGGCGTACGTCAAGGGCCTGCTCGACTCCGGCGAGCGGCTGATGGGCTTCGGTCACCGCGTCTACCGCGCCGAGGACCCGCGCGCCCGGGTGCTCCGTCGCACCGCCCGCGAGCTCGACGCACCGCGCTACGAGGTCGCCGAGGCGCTGGAGAAGGCTGCTCTGGCCGAGCTCCGCGCCCGCCGCCCCGACCGGGTGCTCGAGACGAACGTGGAGTTCTGGGCCGCGATCGTGCTCGACTTCGCCGAGGTCCCCGCGAACATGTTCACGTCGATGTTCACCTGCGCCCGCACCGGCGGCTGGTCGGCGCACATCCTCGAGCAGAAGCGGACCGGCCGCCTGATCCGCCCGTCCGCCATCTACACCGGCCCCGCCGCCCGGCCCGCCAGCGACATCGAGGGCTGGAACCCGGACTGGGCGGAGTAGGGCGACCGTCGGCCGGCGCCGTACGGCCGGCCTGCTGTAACTAGCTGTTCGCGTCACTACCTGACCCGTCTACGGGTCAGGTAGCAGAATGAACAGGTAGTTACAGCTCGCCCCGCACCCTCACCGCTCGCCCCGCCCGGCGTACCACGAGAGCGTCCCGCGCGCGCCGGCGCGGGTGAGCGACAGGTGCAGGTGGTCGCGGTGGCGCAGGGTGCGCGAGCACTCGCGACGGGACGGACAGGAGGCGCTGAGGTACGGCGCCGGGGCGAAGCGCCGCCACGAGGACCAGGTGGTGTCGTCCCAGATGACGTACATGACGCCCATCCGGCGCGCCAGCGCCGCGGGGTTGCCCGCGGCGTCGGGCGCGAAGAGTGCCGACAGCAGCCGGCGCGCTCGACGCCGGTCGGCGGGCCGGCGTACGTCGAGGGACCAGTCGAACGCCCGTCCCTCGTGGTGCTCGGACACCCCTCCGTCGCAGGGGCGGGAGATGCCACCGAGAGCACCGCCGAAGCGGCGTACCGTCCAGCGCGCGACGGCGCGCGTCCCCACCCGGTCCCGCGGCGAGCAGCGGGTGGGCGGCTCGTAGACGGCGTAGTCCTCGATCGGCCGGGGCTCCGCGACCGGCGTGGCTACCGCGACCGACCCGGTGCGGGCGACCGCCTGGCTCGCCGCCGAGGCACCGACCGCCGCGGCGAGGCCGGCGACCAGCACGAGGGCGAGCGGGAGGCGCAGCAGCGCGACGAGAAGTGGACGAGGGAGGGACACGCAGGTCCATCGGCAGCTCCCCCGGCGACCTGAGCCGAGACCCCGAGCGGCTCAGACCGCGATGCCCACCTGCTCCAGGAAGGCCGCTGCGGCCGGGGCGGGGCCGAAGCTGCTCCACACGACGTGCTCGGTGCGCACCGGCGCTCTCGTGACCGGTACGGCGACCAGCCCGGGCAGCTGCTCGACGAAGGTCGACGCCAGCAGGGCGAGCGCCAGGCCGGCCCGCAGGATCCGCCCCATCAGCAGCATGTCGGTCGTCTCGAAGCTCACCTCGCGGCGCAGGCCCGCGGCGGCGAACGCGCCGTCCGACTGCAGCCGGCCGGTCGTGCCCGCGGGGAAGTCGACGAAGGTCTCGCCCGCGAGACGCTCGAGCGTGAGCCGGGAGCGCCGCGCCAGCGGATGGTCGGGCGCCATCACGGCCCGATGGTGGTCGCGCGCCAGCTGACGGCTCGCGACTCCGGCGATGGGCCAGCCCTCCGGCACCCCGAGGAAGGCGAGGTCGAGGGTCCCCTCGGCGACCTGCTGCACGAAGGTGCTGCTGTTGCCGCTCGCGAGCCGGACCTGCACCTGGGGGTGCCGTTCGCGGAAGGTGCGCAGGGCGCCGGGCACGTCGAGCGCGGCGACCGTGGGGATGACGCCGATCGACAGCGGGCCCCGGATCTCTCCGGTCGCGGCGGCGACCTCCGCTCGGGCCCGGTCCGCGGCGTCCAGGCACTGCCGGGCCAACGGCAGGAAGGCCGCGCCGGCCGGGCTGAGCCGGACCTGCCGGCTGGTGCGGTGGAAGAGCCGTACGCCGAGCTCCTGCTCGAGACGCGCCACCTGATGGCTCAGCGCCGACTGCACGACGAAGCAGGTCTCCGCGGCGCGGGTGAAGCTGCCGTGCTCGGCGATGGCCAGGACGTACCTCATCTGCTGCAACTCCACGAATCCATCTTGATCCACGATCGATCCGATGAAAAGCATGTGTTGGACTCATGCATCTGCGACGCGGACCCTGGATCCATGACCCTCACGACCGAGCCCCACACCGCGACCCCCACCGCCGCGCCGGCGACCCCGACGACGGCGGCCGCGACCGGCCGGGCCGGCCTCACGGCGCTCACCGCCCTCGCCCCGGCCGTGTGGGGCACGACCTACCTGGTCACGACCGAGCTCCTGCCGCCCGGCCACCCGCTCTACGCGGGCCTGTTGCGCGCCCTCCCTGCCGGGCTGCTCCTCCTGCTCGTCCTGCGGCGCCTGCCCGAGGGCGTGTGGTGGTGGCGCTCCCTCGCGCTGGGCGCGCTGAACATCGGGATCTTCTTCCCCCTGCTGTTCGTCGCCGCGGAGCGACTGCCCGGCGGCGTGGCCGCCACGGTCGGCGCGGTCCAGCCGCTGCTGGTCCTCGCGCTGGCGCTCCCGCTCCTCGGCGAGCGCCCCACCGCCGCTCGGGCCGGCTGGGCCGTCGCCGGGGTCGGCGGCGTCGCGCTCGTCGTGATCGGCCCCGACGCGAGCGTGGACCCGGTCGGCCTGCTGGCCGGTCTCGGCGGAGCGCTGTCGATGGCCGCGGGCGTCGTGCTCACCCGGCGCTGGGGCCGCCCGGACGGCGTGGGATCGCCGGTCCTGGTCAGCTGGCTGCTGACGGCCGGCGGCCTGGTGCTGCTGCCGGCGACCCTGCTCGTCGAGGGCGCGCCCCCGGCGATCGACGTCCCGGCGGCGGGCGGCTACCTGTGGCTCGGCGCGGTCGGCGGGCTGGCGGCCTATCTCCTGTGGTTCCGTGGGCTCGGCTCGCTGCCGGTCGTCGCGACCGCGCTCCTCGGGCTGCTGTCGCCGGTCGTCGCGGCGGCGCTCGGGTGGCTGGTCCTGGGCGAGGCGCTGCGCCCGCTTCAGCTGGTCGGCTTCGCGCTGGCGCTCGCGGCGATCCTCGGCGGCCAGCTCACCCGGCGCTGAGGGCTCACGGGATGACGTGCTCCAGCAGCTCGGCGCTGGCGCTCGCGGCGGCCGCGGGGTCCCCCGCGCGCACCGCGGCGAGGACCGCGTCGTGCTCCGCGGCGAGCACGTCGGCGACGCCGGGGTCCTCGATGCTGGCGCGCAGGGTCTCGACGAGACCGTCGTACAGCTCGACCAGCAGGGGGTTGTGGGCGGCGGCGACGACCGCGCAGTGGAAGTCCACGTCGGCGTCGACGAACGCCGGCCCGTCGCCGGCGCCGACGGCCGCACGCCGCCGCACCATGATCGCGTCGAGCGCCGCGAGGTCGTCGTCGGTACGACGCTCCGCGGCGAGCGCCGCGGCCCGCACCTCGATCGCGTGGCGCACCTCCAGCAGGTGCCCCAGGTCGACCCGGTCGAGCTGCTTGCGCATCAGGGCCTGCATGTCGGTCGTCGCCGCGACATAGGTGCCGTCCCCGCGGCGCACCTGCAGCAGGCCGAGATGGGCCAGCGCCTTGACCGCCTCGCGGACCGTGTTGCGGCTGACGCCCAGCGCCGCGGCGAGGGCGGGCTCGGGCGGGACCCGGGTGCCGACCTCCCACTCGCCGCTGGCGAGCAGCGCGCGCATGCCCGCGATGGCCTGGTCGACCAGCGAGGCCGGCGTCGTGGGCGCGAGCGGCATGGGCGATCCTCCGGTCATTGGTCCAATCATCGGATGTCTGGCTATCCTAGCGGCGTGTCCGCCTCCGTCCATGATGCCGCCGCCGCGCCCGGCGGCCCACCCATGGCGAACCCGGACGACACCGGCGCCGGCACCCCCACCGGCACCCCCACCGGCACCCCCACCGGCACGGGCAGGGCGGGCGTCGGCCTGGCGGTCGCGGTCCTGCTCGTCGCGTTCAACCTCCGCCTCGCGATCACCTCACTCGGCGCCCTGCTCGACCACCTCGGCGACCTCGGTGTCTCGGCCGCCACCCAGGGCCTGCTGACCTCCCTCCCCGTCCTGTGCTTCGCCGCCGTGGGCGCCACGGCGATGGCCGTCACCCGCCGGGTCGGCGTGGACCGCGGGCTGATCGCCGCACTCGGCCTGGTCGCCCTCGGCCTGGCGCTGCGCGTCGTCGACGGGACACCCGCGCTGCTGGCGGGCACGGCGGTCGCCTGCTCCGGCATCGCGCTGGGCAACGTCCTCATCCCGGCGATCGTCAAGGAGCACTTCCCCGAGCGGATCGGCACGATGACCGGCGCCTACTCCGCCGTCCTCTCGCTCGGCTCGGCCATCGGCGCCGCCACCACCGTGCCGATCGCCGACGCGGCCGGCTCCTGGCGGGTCGGGCTCGGCGTCTGGGCGCTGGTCGCCGTCGCCGCCGGGGTCGCCTGGGCGCCGTACTGCCGTCGGCGCGACCCGCGCCGCCAGGAGGTCCGCGGCACATCGCTGTGGCGCAGCCCCACCGCCTGGGCCGTCACGCTGCTCTTCGCCACCCAGTCGGTGAACGCCTACGTGATGATGAGCTGGCTGCCGAGCGTGTATGCCGACGCGGGGTTCAGCGACGCGACGGCGGGCCTGCTGCTGGCGGCGAGCATCACGATCGGGCTTCCCTTCTTCTTCCTCGCCCCGATGATCGCGGTGCGCGTGCGCCACCAGGGGCACCTGGTCCTCGGCCTCTCGGTGCTGACCGTGTTGGGCTGGGTCGGCCTGTGGGTGGCGCCCGCCGACGGTGCGTGGCTGTGGGCGGCGCTCCTGGGGGCGGGCGGCGCGGTCTTCCCGGTCGCTCTGGCGCTGTTCGGCCTGCGCACCGCCGCGAGTGCCGACACCGCGTCCCTCTCGACCATGGCGCAGAGCGTCGGCTACCTGCTCGCCGCCGGGGGTCCCTTCCTGGTCGGCGTCCTCCACGACGCGACGGGCAGCTGGTCGGCGCCGTGCGCCGTCCTCATCGGCCTGGGCCTGGCCCAGGTCGCCGTCGGGTACGTCGCGGGCCGGCCGGTCCGCATCAACGCCGGCTGAGCGCGTCGACGAGCACGTCCAGGGCGCGCTCCAGCTGGTCGTCGGTCGGCCCACCGAAGCCGACGACCAGGCCGTCGAGCCGCGCCGTCCGGCAGTAGTCCCGCAGCAGGTTGACCCGGAAGCCCGCCCTCTCGGCGGCGGCCCGCACCCTCACGGCACGTGCCTGGGGAAGCAGCCAGGTCGAGTACATGCCTGCGACCGGCCCCGCGAGCTCGGCGTGCGGCGCGAGGGCGGCGACGACCCGGGGTGCCCGCTCCGCGTACACCCGCCGCGCCGAGCGGACCACCGCGTCGACGTACCCGTCGCGGAGCAGGGTGACCAGTGCCCGCTGCACCGGCCACGGGGGCGCGTCGTGGGTGAGCGCCCGGTGCGCGTCGAAGGCGTCGAGCAGGCGGTCCGGGACGACCGTCCACCCCAGCCGCAGCGACGGCAGGATCGCCTTCGACGCGGTGCCGAGATAGGCGACCTGCTCGCGGTCCAGGGACGCGAGCGCCGGCACCGGGGCCACGTCGTAGCGGAACTCCGAGTCGTAGTCGTCCTCGACGACGAGGGCGCCGTCGCGCCGGGCGCTCGCAAGGAGCGTGAGCCGGTCGGCGGCGGGCATCACCCGCCCGAGCGGGTGCTGGTGCGCGGGGGTGACATAGGCCGCCGCACAGCCCGCGAGGTCGGTCACCGGCTCCAGCGCGGGCAGGTCCCGCACCGCGCGGCCCGCCTCGCGCACCGTCGCGGCGGCGGCGCGGTAGCCCGGGTCCTCCAGGGCGACGGCATCGTCCGGCTCACGAGGCAGCACGGCCAGCAGGTGCCGAAGCCCGGCGGAGGTGCCGCCGGTGAGCCGCACGCGGTCGGCATCCACGGCGAGACCCCGGGTCCGGCCGAGCCGCTCGGCGAGCAGCGTCCGGAGCTCGGGCAGGCCTCGGGGGTCGTCGTAGCCCCGCGGCGGGGTCGCCGTCGACACCTCGCGCCAGGCCCGGCGCCACACCGCCTGGTGGCGCGGGTCGACCCAGGGCGTGCCCGCGTCGAGGAGGACCAGGTCCCGCTCCCGGGCGGGGGTACGCCGGCGCACCGGCACCGCGCGCCGGCCGGCCGCTCCCCCGGCGACCCAGGTGCCGGACCCTTGGCGCGCCTCGAGCCAGCCCTCGGCGAGCAGCTGGTCGAAGGCCTGCTCGACGACCGAGCGGGAGACCCCGAGCTCGGCGGCGAGGCGTCGGGTCGGGGGCATCCGGTCGCCGCGCGCGAGAGCACCGTCGAGCACGAGCCGACGGACCTGGTCGGCGAGCTGGGTGCCCAGCGGGCGGGGGTCGGCCCGGTCGAGGCGGACGGGAAGCATCGGATTGGCCTGTCGTAGTTGCCTGAAACTGGCCCGCGCATACAGGCCACTTGTCGTCCACGATAGTCCCATGAGCGTTGCCCTGGAGCCCACCGACCGCACCCGGATCCGCCGCGGACGCAACCGTGCCGTCGCCGAGCGCAGCGCACTCCTCGCGCTGCTCGGCGACGGGCTGGTCGCCCACCTCGGCGTCACCGTCGGCGACCATCCCGTCGTCCTGCCCACGGCCTACGCGGTCGACGCCGCCGGCCCCGACGAGGGCGGGACGCTCTACGTCCACGGCTCGGTCGCGGCCCGGTGGCTGCGTGCGTCCGCGGACGCGACGGTCTGCGTCACCGTCACCGAGCTCGACGGCCTGGTCGCGGGCCGCTCGGCCTTCCATCACTCGATGAACTACCGCTCCGCGGTGGTGATCGGCCGGGCACGGGCCGTCGAGGACCCGGCCGAGCGGCAGCGCGCCCTCGACCTCATCGTCGACCACATGATCCCCGGCCGCTCCGCGACCCTGCGCCCCAGCACCCGCAAGGAGATGGCGGCGACGGCCGTGCTCGCCGTGCCGCTGCGCGAGGCCTCGATGAAGGCCCGCTCCGGCGACCCGGTCGACGAGCCGGAGGACGTCGAGGCGGGGATCTGGGGCGGGCATCTCCCGGTCCACCGGGTCATCGGCTCGCCTGTGGCGGCCGCGGACAACCGGGACGGGGTGCGCGTCCCGGAGGACGTCCGATCACGCGCGTCGTAGGCCCGACTCGATCGCGAACACCACCAGCTGCGCGCGATCGCGCGCCTGGAGCTTCACCATCGCCCGGCTGACGTGCGTGCGGACGGTCTCGGGGCTGACGACGAGCGCGGCCGCGATCTCCGCGTTGGACATCCCGGTGGCCACCCAGCCGAGGATCTCGCGCTCGCGCTCGGTGAGGTCGCCGAGCCGCGGGTGCGGGCGCTCGGGACGGGTGGCGCCGAAGTGGTCGATCACCGTGCGGGTCACGGAGGGCGCGAGGAGCGAGCCGCCCTCGGCGACCACGCGCACCGCGTCGAGGATCGCGGTCGGCTCGGCGTCCTTGAGCAGGAAGCCGCTGGCGCCGCCGCGCAGCGCCTCGAAGACGTACTCGTCGAGCTCGAAGGTCGTCAGCATCACCACGCGCACCCCGGCGAGCGCCGGATCGGCGGCCACCGCGGCCAACATGCCCAGCCCGTCGAGGACGGGCATCCGGATGTCGCAGAGCACCACGTCCGGCGTCGTACGACGCACCAGGGCGAGGCCCTCGCGCCCGTCGCCCGCCTCGCCGGCCAGCGCGAGGCCGGGCTCGGCGGCGACCAGCGTGGCCAGCCCCATCCGGACCAGCGGCTGGTCGTCGACGAGCGCGACGCGGATCGGCTCGCCCGGCGGACGACTCATGCGGGGAGCACCGCGACGACCTCGAAGCCGTCCTGCTCCAGAGGCCCGGCCCGGAAGGTGCCGCCGACCGCGGCGACCCGCGCCCGCATCCCGCTGATGCCCATGCCCTCATCCTGCACCGCGCCGCCCCTGCCGTCGTCGGTGACGCGGAGGGTGAGGCTGTCCGGACCGCGCTCCCAGGCGAGCGTCGCGACGCCGGCTCCGGCATGGCGCAGCACGTTGGTCAGGGCCTCCTGCACCACCGCGTAGGCGACCTCGCCGGTCGCGGCCCCGACCTCGCCCGGCTCCCCGAGGACCTCCACCCGCAGACCGGCCGCGCGCACCCGGTCGACCACCGCGCCGAGCTCGGCGAGCCCCGGCGCGGGACGCCGCGGCGCCGGCCCGCCGGCGATCGCGGCGAGCTCGGCCCGCAGCGCGTCGAGCGCCTCCTTGCTGGTCGCGCGGATGGCCTCCAGGCTGTCCCGGGCCGCCGCCGGGTCACGGTCGAGCACGTGGAGCGCGACCCCGGCCTGCATCGCGATGACGGCGAGCCCGTGGCCCACGCCGTCGTGCAGGTCCTGCGCCATGCGCAGGCGCTCCTCGGTCGCCGCCCGTCCGACCCGCTCGGCCCGCGCCTCGAAGCGGTTGCGCGTGGCGGTGGCCACCGCCCCGGCCGCGAGCACGACACCGAGCATGCCGATCGCCTGCCACAGACTCTTGTGCGGCTCGTCGGCATGCCACTGCCAGCGCGCCCCGAGGCCCGCCGCCAGCAGCACGGCGCCCACCAGCGCGCCCGGCAGCCAGCGCCGGACCGGCACGGCCCCGGCCAGGAGGAAGGTGACCACCGGCAGGGCGAGGAAGACCGGGCCGTCGGCGTACCCGAGCGCGAAGTAGGCGCCGCACAGGGCGCCGGAGGTCGCGAGCGGGACGCCCGCCAGGCGGCCGGCCAGGGGTGGCAGCACCGCGGGCAGCGTCGCCAGCACGGCGAGGAGCACGCCCAGGGGCACCGGGCGGTCCACGTCGTTCTCGCCGTTCGACGCCGCGGTCCCGAGCAGGACGATGACGAGGACCGTCCACGGCCACCAGGTGCGGTGGGCGCGGGACAGCTCGGCCACCGCCGGGTGGGTCAGGTGTGCGGTCATGGAGCGAGGCTAGAGCGCGCCACGCCCGGGGGCGTACGACGACGGGCGCCACCGCCGTACGCAGGACTGCGTACGCGACGACCTCCCCGCGGCGGACGCCCGCACGCGGCGGGCCGGGGACCGTGGAGCCCATGACAGCGAACACACCGGTGGCGAGCACCGACAGTCTCACGAAGGTCTACGGCGACCGGGTCGCGGTGGACAAGGTCACGCTGAGCGTGCGGCGCGGCGAGGTCTACGGCTTCCTCGGTCCGAACGGCGCCGGGAAGACCACGACCCTGCGCATGCTGCTCGGTCTGGTCCGGCCGACCTCCGGGTCCGCGCGGACCACTCCCTCCGTCGGCGCCCTCATCGAGGGCCCCGGCTTCCACCCCTACCTGTCCGGGCGCGCGAACCTGCGGGTCCTGGCCCGGCACCGCGGACTGCGCGACGCCGAGGTCGAGCGCGTGCTCGAACGGGTCGACCTCGCGCGACGCGGCGACGACCGGTTCAAGGGCTACTCGCTGGGGATGAAGCAGCGCCTCGGCGTGGCGGCCGCGCTGATGGGCGATCCCGAGCTGGTGATCCTCGACGAGCCGACCAACGGCCTGGACCCGGCGGGCATGGCCGACATGCGGGCCCTGGTCGTCGACCTGGCCCGCGGTGGCCAGACCGTCCTGCTTTCCAGCCACATGCTGGCCGAGGTCCAGGAGATCTGCCACCGCGTCGGGGTCATCGACGACGGCCGGCTGCTCCGGGAGGCGGGCGTCGCCGAGCTGCGCGGCGGCGTCTCGCTGCGCGTGCGGGCCACTCCCGAGCCGGAGGCGCTGGCGGTCGCGATGCGGCTCGCCGGCGACGACGGCGTACGACGCGCCACGGACGGCGGGCTGCTGCTCACCCTGCCGGCGGACCGCGCCCCCGACGTCACCCGCGCCCTGGTGGGCGCCGGGGTCGACGTCCACGAGATCACGGCTGCCGAGCGCAGCCTCGAGGAGGTCTTCTTCGAGATGACCAGCCAGAAGGAGGCCGTGCGATGAGCACGCTGACCCCGTCCACGATCGCCACGACCCGCAGCACCCGCGCCGAGCTGAGGCGCCTGCGCGCCTGGCCGGCCGTCTGGATCACGCTCGGCGCCTGGCTGGCGCTGAGCCTGATGTTCGGCTACCTGTTCAACTACCTCGCGTACCGGACCGGCGACACCAGCTTCGCCGACGAGAACGCGACCCGGGCCGAGCAGCTCGCCAGCCTGCTGCCGAACGCCGTACCCGAGGTGATCCTCCAGGGGATGCCGATGTTCGGCGGCGCGCTGATGATGGTGCTCGGCGCGCTCGTCGCGGGCAACGGCTACGGGTGGGGCACCTGGAAGACCCTGTTCTCGCAGGGCGTCCCACGCGTCCCTGCCGTCCTGGGCTCCGTCGCCGCGCTGACCGCGCTCGTCGTCTCGACGCTCCTGGTGACCGTGGCCTTCGACGTCGGGCTGTCGCTCCTCATCACGCTGACCGAGGGTCAGGACGTCGTGTGGCCCTCGACCGGGGCCGTCGCCGAGGCCCTCGGCACCGGCTTCCTCGTGCTGGAGATGTGGGCCGTCCTCGGCTTCCTGCTCGGCACCCTCGCCCGCGGACCGGCCCTGTCGGTAGGCCTCGGCCTGGTGTGGGCACTCGTCGTGGAGAACCTGCTGCGCGGCGTGGGCCAGCTGCTCGGCTGGGTGGAGAGCCTCACCGAGCTGCTGCCCGGGACCGCCGCCGGCTCCCTCGTCGGCGCGGTCGTCGGCGCGGACGGCGAGCAGACCCCCGGCGTCCTCGACCTGCTCCCCGCCGACCGGGCCGCCCTCACCGTCGGCACCTACATCGTCCTGGCCGTCCTGGTCAGCATCGTCCTGGTCCGCCGCCGCGACGTGTCCTGACGAGGTGTGAGGTGTGGGGGCGCGAGGTGTGAGGTGTGGGGGCGCGAGGTGTGAGGTGTGGGGGCGCGAGGTGTGAGGTGGGGGAGACTGCCGAGGCTCACACGCCGTGAGCCGGGGCTCCGAGCAGCTTGCCGAAGCAGCGCGACAGCAGGGCGTCCTTGTAGTAGCCGAAGCCGTCGATCTCCTGGTAGCCGGCGCTGCGGTACAGCTCGATCGCCTCGGGCTGCCGCAGCCCGGTCTCGAGTACGACGAGGTCGTGGCCGGCCCCGACGGCGGTCCGCTCGAGCTCGGTCAGCATGGCCCGGGCGAAGCCCCGGCCGCGGCGCTCGGGGACCACGAACATCCGCTTCACCTCGACCGCGCTGGCGCCGCCGAGGGTCCGGACCGACGACCGGCGCCAGGCTCCGGTCGCGACGGGCGTCCCGGCGTCGTCGTACCCGACGAGGAAGAGGCCCTCGGGCAGGTCGAACACGGCCGGGTCGACGGGGCTCTCGTCGGGGGAGCCATAGCGCTCGACGTACTCCTGCTGGACCCGCGCGACGAGAGCGGCCGCGTCGGGGTGCAGGTAGGCCACGGCGCGCAGGTCGAGGGAGGCTTGCATGGCGAAACCGATTGAACATCGCGCGGCGGCGACTGTCACAATGGAGGCATCTCTGACAGCGTCGTCAGCCTGTCCTCTCTGCCTGTGCCGATCGAGAAGGTTGACCACGTGACCGACATCCAGATCCCCGCCGACCTCAAGCCCGCCGACGGCCGCTTCGGGGCCGGTCCCTCGAAGATCCAGACCGGTCACCTCGACGCGCTGGCCGCCACCGGCGCCACGCTGATGGGTACGTCGCACCGCCAGGCGCCGGTGCGCAACGTGGTGGGCCGTGTCCTCGAGGGCCTCGCGGACCTGTTCACGCTGCCCGACGGCTACGAGGTCGTGGTCGGCAACGGCGGCGCCACGGCGTTCTGGGACATCGCCGCGTTCGGCCTGATCGAGCGCAGGTCGCAGCACCTCACGTTCGGAGAGTTCTCCAGCAAGTTCGCCGCCTCCGCCAAGGCCGCGCCGTGGCTCGACGCACCCTCGGTGATCGCCGCCGACCCGGGCTCCCGCCCCGTCGCGACGGCCGAGACGGGCGTGGACGCCTACGCGTGGGCCCACAACGAGACCTCCACGGCCGTCATGGCTCCGGTCGTGCGGCCCGAGGGCATCGACGAGGGAGCGCTCGTGCTCATCGACGCCACCTCGGGAGCAGGCGGCCTGCCGGTCGACCTGGCCGAGAGCGACGTGTACTACTTCGCCCCGCAGAAGTGCTTCGCCTCGGACGGCGGCCTGTGGTTCGCCATCCTCAGCCCCGCCGCGATCGAGCGCGCCGAGCGGATCGCCGCCTCGGACCGCTACATCCCGCCGTTCTTCGACCTCAAGACCGCCATCGACAACAGCCGCCTCAACCAGACCTACAACACCCCCTCTGTCGCGACGCTCTTCCTCATGGCCGAGCAGCTGGACTGGATGAACGGCCAGGGCGGGCTCAAGGTGATGGTCGAGCGCACCACCGCCTCGTCGGACGCGCTGTACGGCTGGGCCGAGCGCACGTCGTACACGACTCCCTATGTCAGCGACCCCGACCACCGCTCGCTGGTCATCGGCACCATCGACTTCGACGACGCGATCGACGCCGCCCAGGTGGCGAAGGTGCTGCGTGCGAACGGCATCGTCGACACCGAGCCCTACCGCAAGCTCGGCCGCAACCAGCTGCGGATCGCGATGTACCCCGCTGTCGACCCGGCCGACGTCGAGGCGCTGACGCGGTCGATCGACTTCGTGGTGGGGGCGCTCTGAGGGGCGGAGACAGTTTCACCGGCCGGCCGGAGAAACTCACGCTTGGACGAGGAAACTTCATCGTCCAGGAGACAGTTTCACCGGCCAGCCGGTGAAACTTGCGGCGGGAGTGACACGAGTGACAACCCCACCCCTCCACTACACCCTCCCCACCACCACCTCGTACGCCGACCGCCCGAACGCCACGATCCGGGCCAGCTCGACCGAGGTGGGCGTCGAGCGCAGGGTCTCGACGGCAGCGTCGGCAGCGTCCTCCAGGGGCCAGCCGTAGGCCCCGGCGCTGACCAGCGGGAACGCCACGGAGCGGGCGCCGAGCTCGTCGGCGACCTCCAACGCGCGTCGGTAGCAGGAGGTCAGCAGGCTCCGGTCGGTCTCGCCGGCGGTGCGGTTGGGCCCGACCACGTGGATCACCCACCGCGCGGGGAGCTCCCCGGCGGTCGTCCACCCGGCGTCGCCGGTCGCGAGTCCGTGGGGGAAGCGCCGGCGGCAGTCCTCGAGCACCGCGGGTCCGCCGGCGCGGTGGATGGCGCCGTCGACGCCGGCCCCGCCTCGCATCGCCCGGTTGGCGGCGTTGACCACCGCGTCGACGTCCTGCTGGGTGATGTCGCCCTGGACGACCTCGATCTCCATCACTCGACCGTACGGAGCCGGACGCTGCACGGTCCACCCTCGACCAGCCCCTCGGCCGTGCGGACCGCCTTCTTCACCGGCAGCACGAAGGTCCTCTCCTCCGCGCTGGGGAACACCGAGGTGCGCCAGGTGCTCGCACCCACGCTCACCTCGACCCGCACGCTGCCGAAGCCCTTGCGTGGTCCGGCCTCGTCGATCGCGTCGGACACCTCGAACGGCAGGCTGACGAAGAACCAGGCGCCGCCGCTCTCCTCGTCGCGCGCCCGCCAGCGCCACAGCTGCGCGGTGAACTCGTGCTCGCTCATCCGCCGATCGTGTCACCGACCGCCGACCCTCGAGCAGCCACGACACCGCTAGGTCGACAGCAGCCGCAGCGTCGCCCGTTCGAGGCCGAGCTGCCGGGCGTCCGGGTCCGGATAGCGCCGGCGCACGGCCGAGCGGATGGTGCGCCCCTCCTCGTAGGCGTCGATCACCCGCGGATCGACGTACGCCGAGCGCGCCAGCGCCGGCGTGTTGCCGAGGAAGTCCGCGACCTCGCGCATCGCGGCCGTGATCGCCCGCTTGCGCTTGGTCGTCGACGCCTCGGGGCCGGGGGCCTCGGCGAGGGCGGCGGCCGCGAGCACCGTGCCGTGCCAGGTGCGGAAGTCCTTGGCGGTGACGTCGATCCCGCTCACCTCGCGCAGGTACTCGTTCACGTCGGTCCCCGTCACGTCCAGCAGCCGGGGATCCGCCCGGCGACGCCGGCGCCGCCGGTCGAGCGCGCGCACGGCCACCGGGTCCTCGATCTCGACGTGGTGCTCGATGCCCGACTTGCCGGTGAACTCGAACACCAGCGCATCGCCCGAGCGTCGCACGTGCTGCCGCTCGAGGGTGGTGAGGCCGAAGGAGCCGTACTCCTCGGCGTACACGTCGTTGCCGATCCGGAAGCAGCCGAGGTCGATCAGCCGTACGGCGAGCGCGCAGGTCGCGCGGGCCCCGAGGTCGTCCGCGTCGAGGTCGGCGAGGACCGCGGCTCGCAGTCGCGGCAGCCGGCGGCCGAGGCCGACCACGCGCGCGTGCTTCTCGGCGGCGCGCTGCGCCACCCAGTCCGGGTGGTAGAGGTACTGCCGCCGCCCCGCCGCGTCCGTCCCGACGGCCTGGAGATGGCCGTTGGGGCGCGGGCAGATCCAGACCTCCGTCCACGCCGGCGGGATGACCAGCGCCCGGCAGCGAGCGGCGTCCTCGGGTGGCAGCGGGCGCCCGTCGAGGCCGACGTAGACGAACCCGCGCCCCGCTCGGCGCCGGGACCAGCCCGGCTCCTCGGGGGAGGTACGACGCAGCCGGGCCACGCCGGACAGGTAACCGGAACCGGCCCGGTCAGTCCCTCGGTCGCAGCGCGCGCACGAGCACGACCACCATCACCAGCCCGGCCACGCCCCCGAGCGCCCAGGGCCACACCGGCCGGTCGAGGCGAACGGGCGCTCGGCCGCTGCCGTCGTCCGTGTGCTGCGTGGCAGGTGGGTCGCGGAGGGGCAGCTCGACCCGCAGCACCTCGGCGCCCGCGCCCTCCGCGCTCAGCAGCACCGCGCCGTCCTCGCCGACCGCGATGCCCTCGCCCATCTGCTGCCGCGGCAGGTCGACCTGGTCGACCCGTTGCAGTTCGGGCCAGGTGTAGACGGCGGCCTGACCGTAGTTGCGCAGCACCAGGTGCCGGCCGTCGGGCGAGAAGGTCCCGTCGGTCGCGATGCCGAGGACGTCGTCGACGAGGGTGAGCTCGTTGGGGGCGTCCGGATCGAGTCGCTCGGGTGCGGCGTACAGGCGGCCGATGAGCTCCTTGGCGACCACGTAGAGCCGTCCGGTCGCCGGGTCGGCGAGCAGGGTCTCCGCGTCGTGCGGGCCGTCGGGATAGACCAGCTCGTACGACGCCCCGTCCACCTCGCGGTCCCCGCGTCCGAACGGCACGCGCGTCACCGCGATGCGGTCGCGGGACCGCGCGTTGTCACCGATGTCGCCGACCCAGACCTCCCCGCTGTCGACGGCGCCGGCGGGCGCGAGCGCCTCGATGTCGCGCGCCTCACCCGGCCAGCGGGTCGTCCCGACGGTGTCGCCGGTGGCGGGGTCGACGGTGAAGACCCGGTTGCCGTCCCCGGAGTCGTTGACCGTGACCACCAGGCCGCCGCGGGCGACCAGGCCGCTGGACTCGGTGATCCGCGGGTCGGTGAACGCGAAGACCGGCTCCCCCGGCGTCGGCTCCACCGCCGCGCCCGGCGCGAGGAAGCCGATCGCGAAGGGCACGGCCAGGACCAGGCCGAGCAGCGTCCTCACCCGCGCTGCTCCAACAGCTCGCCGAGGCGCGGCCGGATCCCCCAGGCGGCCACCAGGGCGTCGTACTCAGCATCGTCGGTCGCGCTCCCCGTCCGCACCGCGCGCAGCAGGGTGTTGCGCGGCGTGTGCCGGCTGTCGACGAACTCCATCACGTCGACGCGGTAGCCGGCACGGCGCAGCAGCAGCGCGCGCAGGGTGTCGGTCAGGGTGTCGGCGAAGCGCTCGCGCAGGATGCCGTCGCGCACGAGCGAGGAGTACGGCGCCGGCGCAGAAGCGCTGCGCAGCTGGGCGGCGATGTCGTGGTGGCAGCAGGGCGCCGCCAGCACGAGCGGCGCCTCCCACGCGACCGCGCGGGCGAGCGCATCGTCGGTCGCGGTGTCGCAGGCGTGCAGGGCGAGCACCACGTCCGGCGCCTCGTCGAGCTGTGCCTCACCGATGGTGCCGGCGACGAAGGTGGCGTCGATCCCGAGGCGCCGCGCGACCTCGCTGTTGTGGTCGCGGGACTGCTCCTTCACGTCCACGCCGGTGAGTCGGACGGGCAGCCCGCGCTGCTCGCTGAGATAGCGCTGCGCCGCGAAGGTGAGATAGCCGTTGCCGCACCCCAGGTCGACCACCCGCAGCGGCGCGTCGTCGGTGGGTCGGCGCAGCCGGCCCTTCGCGACCGCCTCGGTGAGGGAGCGGTCGAGGATCCGCAGGAAGTCCTCGACCTGGCGGTACTTCGCCATCCGGCTGGGCTTGATCCGCCCCTGGGCGTCGGCGAGGCCGAGCGCCGCGAACACCGGGTCGTCCTCGGGGAGCAGCCGGTCCTTGGCCCGGTCGTGACCGCGCTCCACCGGCTCCGCTCCCGACCGGGCGGCGCTGTGGACGGCCGCGGCGCCCTTCTTCGTCACCCGCAGGCTCAGCTCCTGCTCGGCGGTCTCCACGGTCCAGTTGCCGAACGGCTCGGCGAGGAGCGCGTCGACCGCCTCCTCCGCCGGTCCGCCGCGCAGGTGGTTGGCGGTGTGCGCCTGCGTGGCGTCGTACCGCACGACCTGGAGGTGACGACCCGCCTTGAGGTCCACCCAGCGCAGCTCGACGCGCCGCCACGGCGGTACGGCGCCACGCCGGCGCCCCGAGGCCACCGCGCGGACCAGGCGGTCGTCGGCCAGCAGCTCGGCCCGGACCCGGGCCAGCCCCTCGTCGAGCGGCGCGGTGCTCACGGCGTGCTCACTTCAGCGCCGCCGCCACGACGACGATGAGCAGGAGCGCCACCAACGCGGCCGGGATGATCAGGCGGCGGTGGCGTGGGTTCACCCGGCAATCCTACGGGGGCTGCTCCGGTCGTCGACGATCACCAGTGCTCGAGCGAGGCGGCCATGATCGCCGCCAGGTCCTCTCCCGCGACGTCCTTGGGTGCGGTGGCGAGCAGGCGCTGCTGCTGCAGGGCCCCCTCCACGAGCGCGTCGACGTCGCCCGCGCCGTACCCGACCTCGGCGAGGCCGTTGGGGATGCCGATGTCGCGCATCAGCGACACCAGGACCCCGGGCAGGACGTCGGCGTCCGCGCCGCCGACCCCGGGCGAGAGCAGCTCCGCGGCCCGCAGGTGGCGCTCGGGCGCGGCGTCGAAGGTGAAGCGGAACGCCTCGGGCGCGGTGAGGGCGACCGCCATGCCGTGCGGCACCATCGCCTCCTCCTGCGGGTAGTCGGCGGGACGGAAGTCGCGGACCCGGCCGGCGATCGGATAGGCGTTGGCGTGGGGGATGTGCACGCCGGCGTTGCCGAAGCCGAGGCCAGCGAAGGTGGCGGCCAGCGCCATCTGCTCGGGAGCGTCGGTGCCCGCGCGCCCTTCCCGGGCGTCGCGTACGGCGGCGCGGAAGGCCCCCGACAGCAGGCTCAACGCGCGCTCCGACCACAGGTCCGCGATCGGGTTCGCGCCGCAGTAGGGCACCCGCTGATCCGGGGCCTTGGCCGCGAAGTCGCCGTACCAGCGGGCGGTGTAGCTCTCCAGCGCGTGGCACAGGATGTCCATCCCGGCGGCCGCGATCACTCCGGGCGGCTGGGTCGCGGACAGGGCCGGGTCGACCACGGCGAGCCGAGGCCGCAGGGCGGGATGGCTGATCCCGGTCTTGACCTCGAGGGCAAGCACGTCCATCACGCAGATGGTCGTCGACTCGCTGCCCGTGCCGGTCGTGGTCGGGACGGCGGCCAGCGGGAGCACCGGCTGCTCGGGGGCGCGGGCCTTTCCGACGGGCGCGTTGACGTAGTCCATCAGCTCGCCCGGGTTGGTGAGCAGGAGCGCGACCGCCTTCGCGGTGTCGATCGACGAGCCGCCGCCGACGGCCACCACGGCGTCGAACGGGCCCTCACCGCGCGCGAAGGCGACGGCGTCCTCGAGCGAGGCGTCGGTGGGCTCCACCCGGGCCTCCGCGTAGGTGACGACCTCGACCCCGTGCGTGCGCAGCGACGCCGCCACCGTCTCGGCGTGGCCGGCGGCCAGTACTCCGGCGTCGGTGACGAGCAGGGCCCGGCGCGCGCCCCAGCCGCGGACGTCGTACCCGACCTCGGCGGCGGCGCCGCGGCCGAACTTGAGGGCCGGCGCGGCGTAGGTGAAGACGGTCTCGGCGGGCTGGTGGAGGTCCGGGCTCACGCCGACACGCTATCGCCGGCCGCCTCGATGGCGGCGCGGACCGAGCCGTAGACGGTCAGCCGGCCGGCCGCGATGTCGGCCAGGGGCACCCACGCGACCGCGTCGGTGGTGCCGCCCTCCTCGACGACCCGCGGCTCCCCCGGCTCGACCTCGGCGCGGTAGATGATGCCGATCGCGTGGAAGTCCTCCTCGCGGCCGTTGGGGGCGGTGCCGGTGAAGTGGTGGTCCAGGACCGTGAGCAGGTCGCCGGCCTCGCCCACGAGGCCACACTCCTCCCACAGCTCGCGCCGGATCGTGTCGCGCGGCGACTCGCCGTGGTCGATGCCGCCGCCCGGGAGGTGCCACGTGCCCGGGTCGGGCGCCAGGTCCGAGGTCCGGGTCAGCAGGATCGCCCCGTCGCGGACGACATAGGCGTAGGCGGCGGTGCGCTGCCGCTGGCGCACGGCGTACGACGCGAGCGCGTCGGTCACCAGGCTCACGGTCGGAACGGTCCCGTCGAGCACCGCAGCGATCGGCTGCCAGGCAGCCTCCGCCGTCGAGCCGTCGACCTCGGTCACGTGCGGCTCGGGCGCGTCGGCGGGGACCCAGCCCTCGTAGACGATCCGCACCGAGTGGGCGTCCACGCGCCGGCCGCGCCGCCACGAGTCGGCGACGTGGAGGGAGTACACCTGCGCGGTCTCACCCACCTGCGCGTGCAGTCCGGTCTCCTCGTAGACCTCGCGCACCACCGCGTCGCGCGGGTCCTCGCCGTGGTCGACCCCGCCCCCGGGCAGCGACCACAGCTCGCGCTTGGTGACCCGCTCCGCCAGCCGGGACAGCAGGATCTGGTCGCCGCGGACGATGACGGCGTACGCCGCCAGCCGCTGCACCCGCTGCCCCATGCCCGCCTCCCGTTGAGTCGTCACTTCCGACCGGTCGAGTCGTCGCTTCTCACCCGTCGAGTCGTCACTTCCGCGTCGCGTCCCGATGCGAGGAGCCTATGCCGTCCCGCACCGGGGTGCCGCGGGGGCACCGCCGTACCGAGGACGGCTCGGGGATGCGAAAGGGGCCACTCGAACGGTCGGAAGTGGCGACTCGAACGGTCGGAAGTGACGACTCGACGGGTCAGAACTGACGACTCAACCCCCACTCAGCTGAACGGGGGGCGAGCGTCCCGGGCCAGGGAGTGGCGGCCGGCCCAGCGCCAGACGCGGGCGGCGCGGTCGCGGTCCTCGTCGGTGACGAGATTGCCCATCCAGCGCAGGGCGAGGGTCATCAGGAGGTCGGAGCGCATGCCGAGCGGGCCGAGGGCGGGCAGCAGCCGGGGCACGGTGACCAGGCCGGCGAGCCGGCGGGCGATCGAGAACGACTCGCCGTAGTGCTCGCGCAGCACCTCCGGCCAGACGGCCCCGAGATCGGCACCCTCGGCGAGCAGCTCGGCGACGACGCGCCCGGTCTCCAGGCCGTAGTCGATGCCCTCGCCGTTGAGCGGGTTCACGCACGCGGCGGCGTCGCCGATGAGGGCCCAGTTGGGACCGGCGACGTTCGAGACGGCACCACCCATCGGCAGCAGCGCGGAGGTCGGCATCCGCAGCTCCTCGCCCAGGCCGAACTCGGCGCGCAGGCGGTCGGCGTACAGCCTCATCAGCGGCTTGATCGCCACGTCGGCGGGCCGCTTCGCCGTGGCGAGCGTGCCCGCGCCGAGGTTGACCTCGCCACTCGCCCTCCCGAGCGGGAAGATCCAGCCGTACCCCGACAGGATCTCGTCCTGCTCGCCGCGCAGCTCCAGATGCGAGCTGATCCACGGGTCGTCGGCCCGGGTCGAGCTGACATAGGCGCGCCCGGCGACGCCGTACACGGTGTCGCGATGCCACTCGCGGCCGAGGACCTTGCCGAGCGGAGAGCGTACGCCGTCCGCCACCACGAGCCGCCGGCAGGCGACCGTGCGCCCGTCCTTGAACACGACGGCGCCGACCCGCTCCCCCTCCATCCGTACGTCGACCGCGCGGGCGCCGTCGAGCGGCTGGGCGCCGGCCTTGAGGGCCGTCGTACGGAGGTGGTCGTCGAGCTCGGTACGAGCGATCGCGCTGCCCCAGTCGGGCAGGTGGCCGCCCGGCCACGGCAGGTGCAGGGTCTGCCCGAAGCCGTGTGCGCGCAGCCCCTGGTTGACCGTGTGCGAGCGGACCCAGTCGCGCAGGCCGAGCCGCTCGAGCTCGGCGATCGCGCGCGGGGTCAGCCCGTCGCCACAGGTCTTGTCGCGGGGGAACACCGCCGCGTCGGCCAGCATCACGTCGAGGCCGGCACGGGCCGCCCACGCCGCGGCCGCCGACCCCGCGGGGCCGGCGCCGACGACGAGGACGTCGGTGCGCAGGTCGGCCGCGGTGCTCATCCCCCGATTGTGTCAGGCGGCCTCGCCGACCCGGGAAGTCGGGCCGCCCGCCCCTGGAAGCCGGGACGCAGGAGCGGCCACGCTGGGGCGCCATGGCTCGCCACCGCACCTACCGCGTCCGCGCCCGTGCCCGGTCCCGCGGCACCGAACCGGCCCCGCCGCGACGCCGCAGCGGCGATGATGGCGCACATGTCACCAGCCGCCGCTGACCGCCGCCGCCTCGGCGCGCCGGAGCAGCTGGCGATCGGGTGCGGAGCGCTGCTGCTGGCGCTGACGGCCGCCACGGTCGCGGTCCTGCTGTCCACGACCGGCGTGGCCGGCCCCTCCTACGAGGTACGCCGTGAGCTCGCTCCGCTGGATCTCGTCGCCAGCCTCCTCTACGGACCGCTCGGGACCCTGATCGTCGTCCGCGGCCGGCATCCCGTGGGGTGGGCCTTCCTCGGGATCGGCTGGGGCTACGCCCTCACCGCGGCGGGGATCGCGTGGACGGTGCTGTGCACGGCCGAGCCCGGCGTGCCGGGCGAGGCCTGGGCCAACCCGCTGCTCATCACCGGCTGGATGACCGCCACCTTGATCTCCCTGCTGGTCCTGCCCCACCTGCTGACGCCCCAGGGCGCCACCGGCTGGGCGCGACGCCTGGCCGTCGTCGGTGGGCTCGTCGTGCTCGTCGCCACCTGCGTGCGCCTCCTCGTGCAGACCCCGGGCGCTCCCCCGCACCCGCTGACCGGGGGCGGCGCGGCCTCGGACCTGGCGTACGACGTCGACGGCGGGCTGATCCCGCTCTACTTCCTCCTCGGGCTCGGCGTGACCGGGTGGCTCGCCCACCGCTTCCGCACCGGGAGCGCCGAGCAGCGCCGCGGGCTGGCGTGGCTGCTGGTCGCGCTCGCGCTGCTCGCCGTCGCCTACATGACCTTCGAGATCGGGATCAGCCTCGACGGGGGCTGGTTCGTCGCCGGCATCGTGCTGCTGTCGGTCGCCGAGGCCATGCTGCTCGCGGCGGTGTTCGTCCTGATCCGCCGTCAGCCCTCCTGGCGGGTCGACCTCACCATCTCCCGCACGCTCGTGGGTCTCCTGCTGACGACCACGCTCGTCGCGGCGTACGTGGTCGCGGTGTGGGCGCTCGGCAAGGTCGCGCCCTGGGGCGCGACGTCGACCGGCATGCTCGTCGTCGCCGGGCTGGCGCTGGCGGTCCTGCCGCTGCAGCACTGGCTCCAGACGCAGGTCGAGCGCCTGGTCTTCGGCTCCGGCGCCGACCCGGAGGCTCTGCTCGGGCGGGTGGCCCTGGCGCTCGAGGCGGGCGACCCCGACGGCCAGCAGCTGACCGAGCTGGTCGACGCCCTGCGGCGGGCCCTCCGGCTGGCGCGCGTGGAGGTGAGCCTGCACGGGGTCCCGCTCGCCGCGGCCGGCCGCGTCGAGGAGGACGACGCCGAGCGGGCGCTGGTGCTCGACCTGCAGCAGCGGCGCCGGAGGGTCGGCGCCCTGGTCGCGGTGCCGCCGCGCGGTGAGCGGCTGGACCCGCGCACCGTCCGCCTGCTGCGGCAGATCTCCGGTCTCGTCGCCGTCGCGGCGCTCCTCGACGAGGCGAACCGCGCCGTCGAGGAGGCCCGCGCCCGGGTCGTCGAGGTCCGCCAGGAGGAGCGCCGCCTGCTCCGCCGCGAGCTCCACGACGGCCTCGGGCCGGCCCTGTCAGGCACGGCGCTCGCCCTCGCGGCCGTGCCCGCGACCTCGTCGCTGAGCGACGGCGACACGGTGCTGCTGCGCCGGCTCGTGGACGAGCTGAGCCACCGCGCCGACGACGTACGGCAGATGGCGCGGGTGCTGCTGCCGCCGGTGCTCGACGAGGGCCGGCTGGGCGCGGCGCTCGAGCTGCTCGCCGAGCGCTACACCTCGGGTCGCTTCTCGGTCGAGGTGGACGCGCCGTACGCCGACCGGCTGGACGGCATCCACCAGATCGTCGTCTACCAGGTGGCCGCCGAGGCGGTCCGCAACGCGGCGCGACATGCGGGCGCACGGCGCTGCCTGGTCCGGCTGAGCCCGCCGGAGGACGGAGGGATCCGACTCGAGGTCGATGACGACGGACGCGGCATCGCCGAGTCCTCGGCCCCCGGCGTCGGGATCGCGTCGATGCGCGAGCGGGCCGCCGAGCTCGGCGGCAGCGTCGAGGTGCACGCGCTCGAGGGGATGGGGACCCGTGTGGTCATGGTGCTGCCATGAGCGGCGAGGAGACGATCCGGGTGCTGGTCGTCGACGACCACCCGGTGTTCCGGATCGGGATGGCCGCGCTGCTGCGGTCGCTTCCGGGCATCGAGGTCGTCGGCGAGGCCGCCGACCGCGCGGAGGCCCTCGCGGCGGCCGCGGAGCACGCCCCGCACGTCGTCCTCATGGACCTCGACCTCGGCGGCGACTCCGGCGTCGAGACCACCCGGGAGCTGTGCCGGCGCGACCCGACCCTGGGTGTCCTGGTGATCACGATGCTCGGCGACGACGACTCGCTCTTCGCCTCGATGCGCGCCGGAGCGCGAGGCTTCCTGCTCAAGGGCGCCTCTCCCGAGGAGGTCGCCCGCGCCGTCCGCTCGGTCGCGAACGGCGACTTCCTGCTCGGGCCTCAGCTGGCCCAGCGCGGCGCCCTCTACCTCTCCGGCGCGCGGACCCGCGGCGCCCAACCGCTGCCGGAGCTGACCGACCGGGAGCGCGAGGTCGTCGACCTCGTGGCCCGCGGCTACGACAACGCCACCATCGCACGGCGCCTGGTGCTGAGCAGCAAGACCGTGCGCAACTACGTCTACGGTGTCCTCGCCAAGCTCGACCTGCCCGACCGCGGCCAGCTGATCGTCCGCGCCCGTGAGGCCGGCCTCGGTGGCGAGGATCCCGGCACGGCGTGATCCGGGTACGGCGCGACCCGGGAGGTCGTGACACCCGCACCTGACGCCCGGGCCGCCGGGCCGTCGAGGGTCGGGGCCATGAACGAGACCTCTCCCCTGTCCCCTTCCCTGTCCTCTGCCCTGTCCTCTGCCACCGGCGCACCCGCACGCCGCTTCACCGCGTGGCCGCTGCTCATCTCCCTGTGCGGACTCGTCGGCATCGTCGCTCTCCTGCTGGAGGGCCGGCCCGACGCCAACGGGAGCGACTTCGACTACCCGGTCACCGCCCAGGACGTCCTCGGCCTGGACCACGTGCCGTACCGCATCTCCGGAGCGCTCGGCTACGTCCTGGCGCTGCTCCTGGTCGCGGCCGCCGTCGTGTGGCGTCACCGCGTCGAGCGTCGCTTCCCCGGATCGTCGGGCGCCACCGCGGTGTCGTACGGCGTCATCGCCACCGCCGCCCTGGTGACGCTCACCTACGGCTGGCGCGGCGCGGTCGGCAACTACCTGCCGACCGGCGTCGAGGGCGACACCTACGACGCCGAGGGGCTGTACAACTACTACATCCTCACCGACTTCAGCCCCTACATCGCGTTCATCCCGCTGCTCGCCTCGGCGTACGGCCTGGCCTGGATGGCGTTCCGCGAGCGCCTGGTCTCGCGTGGCCTCGGGGCGCTGTCCGCCGTTCTGGCGACCGCACTGCTGGTCGCGGTCTTCGTCACCGGCGTCCCCGGCCTGCCGGCGATGATCATCCTCGGACTCGTGGTGGCGGGCATCTGGCTCGCCGTCGGACGCAGCCCGATCACGATGACGCAGGCCTGAGCTGCGGGCGGCGGCCGTGGGGACCGCCGCCCCGCGCCATCGATGCCGGCCCAGGCACACCGGAAATGGCCGAGGGCCCTCCCGAGCAGTGCTCGGGAGGGCCCTCGTGTCGTTCGGTCAGTTCTGGTACGAACCGAAGTCGAAGTCGTCCAGTGCCACGGCCTGGCCCTGGTTGCCGAACTCGTAGTCGTAGGACTCGTAGCCCGTGACGGCGTACGCCGCGGCCCGCGCCTCCTCGGTCGGCTCGACCCGGATGTTCCGGTAGCGCTCCAGGCCGGTGCCGGCCGGGATGAGCTTTCCGATGATCACGTTCTCCTTCAGCCCGCGCAGGCTGTCGGAGCGGCCGTTGATCGCGGCGTCGGTGAGCACCCGGGTGGTCTCCTGGAAGGAGGCCGCGGAGAGCCACGACTCCGTCGCGAGCGAGGCCTTGGTGATGCCCATGAGCTCGGGACGACCCGAGGCCGGCTTGCCGCCCTCGGAGACCACGCGGCGGTTCTCCTCCTCGAACCGGACCCGGTCGACGAGGTCGGACGGCAGCAGGTTGGTGTCACCCGACTCGAGCACCGTGATCCGGCGCAGCATCTGCCGCACGATGATCTCGATGTGCTTGTCGTGGATCGACACACCCTGCGACCGGTACACCTCCTGGACCTGGTCGACGAGGTGCTGCTGCGTACGGCGGACGCCGAGGATGCGCAGCACCTCCTTCGGGTCCTCCGTGCCGGCGGTGAACTTGTCGCCCACCTCGACCCGACCGCCGTCCTCGACGAGCAGGCGCGAGCGGCGGGAGACGGGGTACTCCTTGACGTCGCTGCCGTCGTCGGGGGTGACGACCACGATGCGCGCCTTGTCGGTCTCCTCGATCGCCACGCGGCCGGCGGCCTCGGAGATCTGGGCGTGGCCCTTCGGCGTGCGGGCCTCGAAGAGCTCGACGACGCGGGGCAGACCCTGCGTGATGTCGTCGGCCGACGCCACACCACCGGTGTGGAAGGTACGCATCGTCAGCTGCGTGCCGGGCTCACCGATCGACTGGGCCGCGATGATGCCGACGGCCTCGCCGATGTCGACAAGCTTGCCGGTGGCCAGCGAGCGGCCGTAGCACTTCGCGCAGGTGCCGGTGCGAGCGTCGCAGGTCAGGACCGAGCGGACCGTGACCTCCTCGATGCCGGCCTCGATGAGCTCGGCGATCTTGACGTCGCCGAGATCCTCACCCGCGACGGCGAGGATCTCGCCGGTGGTCGGGTGCGCGATGTCCTTGGCCGCCGAGCGGGCGTACGCCGCGGTCTCGGCGTTCTCGTCCTTGACGACGACGCCGTTCTCGTCCTTGACGCCGATGACCTTGGGCAGGCCGCGCTCGGTGCCGCAGTCGTCCTCACGGATGATGACGTCCTGGGACACGTCGACCAGACGACGGGTCAGGTAGCCCGAGTCGGCGGTCCGCAGCGCGGTGTCCGCCAGACCCTTGCGGGCACCGTGGGTGGAGATGAAGTACTCCAGCACGGAGAGACCCTCGCGGAAGTTGGCCTTGATCGGCCGCGGGATGATCTCGCCCTTCGGGTTGGCCACCAGTCCACGCATCGCGCCGACCTGGTTGATCTGGTTGAAGTTACCCGAGGCGCCCGAGTGCACCTGCACGTAGATCGGGTTGGTCGGGTTCGCCTCGAAGGTCGCGCGCAGCGCCTTGCCGACCTCCTGGCTCGCCTTCGTCCAGATCTCGATGAGCTCCTGGCGGCGCTCCTCGTCGGTGACCAGACCGCGCTCGAACTGCTTCTGGATCTTCGCGGCGGCGCTCTCGTGCACGGCGAGGATCTCGGCCTTGTTCTCCGGCGTGATCACGTCGTCGATCGACACCGTGACACCCGAGCGGGTCGCCCAGTAGAAGCCGTTGTCCTTCAGGGCGTCCAGGGACGCCGCGACGACCACCTTGGGGTAGCGCTCCGCGAGGTCGTTGACGATGGCGCCGAGGCGCTTCTTGCCGACCTCCTCGTTGATGTACGGGTAGTCGGCCGGCAGCGCGTCGTTGAAGATCGTGCGGCCCAGCGTGGTCTCGACCAGCGTGGTCTCGCCGGCCTCCACACCCTCGAGCGCGTAGTCGGTGAGGCGGATGCGGACCTTGTTCTGCAGCGTGATCTCGCCACGGTCGTAGGCCATGATCGCCTCGGCCGGGGAGGTGAACGTGCGGAGGCTGACGCCACCGTCGACACCCTCGGCGGGAACCGTCGCCTCGCCACGCTCGGTGGTGAGGAAGAACAGGCCGATGATCATGTCCTGGGTGGGCATGGTCACCGGACGGCCGTCCGACGGCTTGAGGATGTTGTTGGTCGACAGCATCAGGATCCGCGCCTCGGCCTGGGCCTCGGCGGACAGCGGCAGGTGCACGGCCATCTGGTCACCGTCGAAGTCCGCGTTGAACGCGGTGCAGACGAGCGGGTGGAGCTGGATGGCCTTGCCCTCGATCAGCTGCGGCTCGAAGGCCTGGATGCCGAGGCGGTGCAGGGTGGGCGCACGGTTCAGCAGCACGGGGTGCTCGGTGATGACCTCTTCGAGGACGTCCCACACGACCGGGCGCGCGCGCTCGACCATTCGCTTGGCGGACTTGATGTTCTGCGCGTGGGAGAGGTCCACGAGCCGCTTCATCACGAAGGGCTTGAAGAGCTCCAGGGCCATCTGCTTGGGCAGACCGCACTGGTGCAGCTTCAGCTGCGGACCCGAGACGATGACCGAGCGGCCCGAGTAGTCGACGCGCTTGCCGAGCAGGTTCTGGCGGAAGCGACCCTGCTTGCCCTTGAGCATGTCGGAGAGCGACTTGAGCGGCCGGTTGCCCGGACCGGTGACCGGGCGGCCGCGACGGCCGTTGTCGAACAGCGAGTCGACGGCCTCCTGGAGCATCCGCTTCTCGTTGTTGACGATGATCTCCGGCGCACCGAGGTCGAGCAGCCGCTTGAGGCGGTTGTTGCGGTTGATGACGCGGCGGTAGAGGTCGTTGAGGTCGGAGGTCGCGAACCGGCCACCGTCGAGCTGCACCATCGGGCGCAGGTCCGGCGGGATGACCGGGACGGCGTCGAGCACCATGCCCTCGGGCTTGTTGCCCGTCTTGCGGAAGGCGTCGACGACCTTGAGGCGCTTGAGCGCGCGGACCTTGCGCTGGCCCTTGCCGGTGGCGATGGTCTCGCGCAGGTTCTCGACCTCGGCGTCGATGTCGAAGCTCTGCAGGCGCTTCTGGATCGCCGTGGCGCCCATGTGGCCCTCGAAGTACTTGCCGAACCAGTTCTTCATCTCGCGGTAGAGGACCTCGTCGCCCATCAGGTCCTGGACCTTGAGGGTCTTGAAGGTCTCCCACACCTCGTCGAGGCGGTCCAGCTCGCGCTGCGCGCGGTCGCGCAGCTGCTTGAGCTCGCGCTCGGCGCCGTCGCGGACCTTGCGCCGCTGGTCGGCCTTGGCCCCCTCCGCCTCGAGCGCGGCGAGGTCCTCCTCCAGCTTCTTCGTGCGCTCCTCGAGGCCCGCGTCGCGGCGCTTCTCGATGGACTCGCGCTGGAGCTGGATCTTGCCCTCGAGCGAGGACAGGTCGCGGTGGCGCGCCTCCTCGTCGACGGAGGTGATCATGTAGGCGGCGAAGTAGATGACCTTCTCGAGGTCCTTCGGCGCGAGGTCCAGCAGGTAGCCGAGGCGGCTCGGGACACCCTTGAAGTACCAGATGTGGGTGACCGGGGCGGCGAGCTCGATGTGGCCCATGCGCTCGCGGCGGACCTTGGACCGGGTCACCTCGACGCCGCAGCGCTCGCAGATGATGCCCTTGAAGCGCACGCGCTTGTACTTGCCGCAGTAGCACTCCCAGTCCCGGGTGGGACCGAAGATCTTCTCGCAGAAGAGGCCGTCACGCTCGGGCTTGAGCGTGCGGTAGTTGATGGTCTCCGGCTTCTTGACCTCGCCGTGGCTCCAGGTGCGGATGTCGTCCGCGGTGGCCAGGCCGATCTGAAGCTGGTCGAAGAAGTTCACGTCGAGCACGATGGCTGATGTCCTTCGTTAGTTCTGTACAGAGTGAGGCTTGGGGACTGAGGGGTACGGCGGCCCGGTCGGGGCCGCCGTACCGGCGACTCAGACTTCTTCGACCGAGCTGGGCTCGCGGCGGGACAGGTCGATGCCGAGCTCCTCGGCCGCCCGGAAGACGTCCTCCTCGGCGTCCTTCAACGCGATGGTGGAGCCGTCCTGGGACAGCACCTCCACGTTGAGGCAGAGCGACTGCATCTCCTTGACGAGGACCTTGAACGACTCGGGAATGCCCGAGTCGGGGATGTTCTCGCCCTTCACGATGGCCTCGTAGACCTTGACGCGACCGGGCACGTCGTCGGACTTGATCGTGAGCAGCTCCTGCAGGGCGTAGGCGGCGCCGTACGCCTCCATCGCCCAGACCTCCATCTCGCCGAACCGCTGGCCACCGAACTGGGCCTTACCGCCCAGCGGCTGCTGCGTGATCATCGAGTACGGGCCGGTCGAGCGCGCGTGGATCTTGTCGTCGACCAGGTGGTGGAGCTTGAGGATGTACATGTAGCCGACCGAGACCGGGGACTTGAACGGCTCGCCGGAGCGGCCGTCGAAGAGGTGGGCCTTGCCGTTCTCGCCGATCATCCGCACACCGTCGCGGTTGGGCAGCGTGGAGCCCAGCAGGCCGGTGATCTCGTCCTCGCGCGCACCGTCGAAGACCGGCGTCGCCAGCTTCGTGTCGGGCGCGGCCTCGTCGGCGCCGATCGAGATGAGCCGCTTGGCCCAGTCCTCGTCCTGCAGGTCGGCGTCGATGTGCCAGCCCTGCTTGCCGAGCCAGCCGAGGTGCAGCTCGAGGATCTGGCCGATGTTCATCCGTCGCGGCACACCCAGCGGGTTGAGCACGACGTCGACCGGCGTGCCGTCCTCCATGAACGGCATGTCCTCGATCGGCAGGATCTTCGCGATGACGCCCTTGTTGCCGTGACGGCCGGCCAGCTTGTCACCCACGGAGATCTTGCGCTTCTGCGCGACGTAGACGCGCACCAGCTGGTTGACGCCCGGCGGGAGCTCGTCACCCTCCTCGCGGTCGAAGACGCGCACGCCGATGACCGTTCCGGACTCGCCGTGCGGCACCTTCATCGAGGTGTCGCGGACCTCGCGCGCCTTCTCGCCGAAGATCGCGCGGAGCAGGCGCTCCTCGGGGGTCAGCTCGGTCTCGCCCTTGGGCGTCACCTTGCCGACGAGGATGTCACCGGTCGACACCTCGGCGCCGATGCGGATGATGCCGCGCTCGTCGAGGTCGGCGAGCATCTCCTCGCTGACGTTCGGGATGTCGCGGGTGATCTCCTCCGGCCCCAGCTTCGTGTCGCGGGCGTCGACCTCGTGCTCCTCGATGTGGATCGAGGTGAGGACGTCCTCCTGCACGAGGCGCTGGCTGAGGATGATCGCGTCCTCGTAGTTGTGGCCCTCCCACGGCATGAACGCGACGAGCAGGTTGGTGCCCAGGGCCATCTCCGCGTTGTCGGTGCACGGACCGTCGGCGATCGGCGAGCCGACCTCGAGACGGTCCCCGGCCTCGACCAGCGGACGCTGGTTGATGCAGGTGCCCTGGTTGGAGCGCTTGAACTTCGCGAGCCGGTACGACGAGTAGGTGCCGTCGTCGTTCATCGTCTCGACGAGGTCGGCGGAGACCTCCTTGACCACACCGGCCTTGTCGGCCACCACGACGTCGCCGGCGTCGACGGCGGCACGGAACTCGATGCCGGTGCCGACGATCGGGCTGTCGCTGCGGATGAGCGGGACGGCCTGACGCTGCATGTTGGCGCCCATGAGCGCGCGGTTGGCGTCGTCGTGCTCGAGGAACGGGATCAGCGCGGTCGCGACCGACACCATCTGGCGCGGCGAGACGTCCATGTAGTCGACCTCGTCGCCCGGGATCTCGGAGACCTCGCCCTGGCGCAGGCGCACCAGCACGCGGTCCTCGGCGAACCGGCCCTCGGCGTCGAGCACGGCGTTGGCCTGCGCGATGACGTAGCGGTCCTCGTCGTCGGCGGTGAGGTAGTCGATCTGGTCGGTGACCCGGCCGTTCTCGACCCGGCGGTAGGGCGTCTCCACGAAGCCGAACGGGTTGATCCGTCCGTAGGAGGCGAGCGAGCCGATCAGACCGATGTTCGGGCCTTCCGGCGTCTCGATCGGGCACATGCGGCCGTAGTGCGACGGGTGGACGTCACGGACCTCCATGCCGGCGCGGTCACGGGACAGACCGCCCGGGCCGAGCGCGGAGAGCCGGCGCTTGTGCGTCAGGCCCGCGATCGGGTTGGTCTGGTCCATGAACTGCGAGAGCTGCGAGGTGCCGAAGAACTCCTTCAGCGCAGCGACCACGGGCCGGATGTTGATCAGCGACTGCGGCGTGATCGCCTCGACGTCCTGGGTCGTCATCCGCTCGCGGACCACGCGCTCCATCCGGGCCAGACCGGTGCGGAGCTGGTTCTGGATGAGCTCGCCGACCGTGCGCATGCGGCGGTTGCCGAAGTGGTCGATGTCGTCGGCGGTGACCAGGAGGTCCTTGCCGTCGGCGTCCTTGCGGATCTCGCCGCCGATGCCGGTGACGAACTCGTCGCCGTTGTGCAGCTGGACGATGTACTTGATCGTCGCGACCATGTCGGCGATCGTCATCGTCTGCTGGTCGAAGGCCTCCTGCTGGCCCAGCTTCTTGTTCACCTTGTAGCGGCCGACCTTGGCGAGGTCGTAGCGCTTGGGGTTGAAGTAGTAGTTCTTCAGCAGGGTGAGAGCGGCCTCGCGCGTCGGCGGCTCGCCCGGGCGCAGCTTGCGGTAGATGTCGAGCAGCGCGTCGTCCGGGCCCGAGGTGTTGTCCTTCTCCTCGGTCAGCTGGATCGACTCGTACTGACGCAGGTCGGCCATGACCGCCTCGTAGTCGTACTCCTCGCCGGTGTCCTCGGCGATGGCCTGGAGGGCCTTGAGCAGGACCGTGACGTTCTGCTTGCGCTTCCGGTCGAGGCGGACGCCGACCATGTCGCGCTTGTCGATCTCGAACTCGAGCCAGGCGCCGCGGCTCGGGATCAGCTTCGCGGTGAAGATGTCCTTGTCGGACGTCTTGTCGGCGGTGCGCTCGAAGTAGACGCCCGGCGAGCGGACGAGCTGGGAGACCACGACCCGCTCGGTGCCGTTGATGACGAAGGTGCCCTTGGGGGTCATGAGCGGGAAGTCGCCCATGAAGACCGTCTGGCCCTTGATCTCACCGGTCTCGTTGTTGGTGAACTCGGCGGAGACGTAGAGCGGGGCGGAGTAGGTGAGGTCCTTCTCCTTGCACTCGTCGACGGTGTACTTCGGGTCGTAGAACACAGGGTTCTCGAACGACAGCGACATCGTCTCGGAGAAGTCCTCGATCGGGGAGATCTCCTCGAAGATCTCCTCGAGGCCGGACTTGTGCGTGGCGTCCTGGCCTTCCGCCAGGCGAGCGTCGATCCGGGCCTTGTGGGCCTCGTTGCCGACCAGCCAGTCGAAGCTGTCGGTCTGGAGCGAGAGGAGCTGCGGAAGCTCCAGGGGCTCGGTGATCTTCGCGAAAGAGATGCGGGACTTACCGGGGGTCGTGCGCGCGGCCAAGAGTTGTCCTTCGACGGTTCGACTCTTCGAGAGCGCCCTGTCCACCACGTCATCGGCCACCGGGCAGGCCGAAGCGCATCTGAGGGCAGGCGCAAGGGGCCACGATACACCACGCGGGCGCGCTCCACAATGTCGGCTGCGCAACCTCACGCAGCCGCACCGCGGCCCGTCGTACCCCGGCGAGACGCCGGCGGGAACCGTGCGCCGATCATGCTCGGCAGGCCCGCTCAGGTCAAGCAGGCTGGCCGGTCAGGAGCTGCTCGGCAGGTCGCAGGAGTCGTCGGTGCACAGGTCGTCGAGGAGCCACCGGCTCTCGCTGCCGTCGACCTTGACCAGGGAGAACGTCGCCCACATCCGCAGCACGAAGGGCTCGGCCCCCGCCTTGGTGACGTACTGGTCGATGAACACCACGACCGCTGCTCGCCGGCCGTCCGGGTCCACCCGGGTCAGCGCGGCGCCGGTCGGCTTGGCCTCGACGACGATCTGCTGCGCCTCGGCCTCCTTGGTGATCTCCGGCCAGCCCCGCTCGGTCTTCGCCCGGAAGTCGTCGGTCATGTGCTGACCGCGCCGCTCGAGGTCCGCCGCCATCGTCTCGTAGCCGTACGACAGCACCGGCGCGACCATCTGCTCGGCGGCGCCCTCTGCCGAGATCGCCGCGGCCTCCACCCGCTCCCCGCGCTCGGCCAGCTCCTTCGCAGTCGCCTCGCCCCGCGCACCCGGCAGCGTCGTCAGGACCACCGCCACCGCGACGCAGAGGACGGCGGCGAGCGCCGCCGCGACGATTGCCGGGGTGCCCGGCGCGCGGCGGGGCTGGGGGGCGGGCGTCGAGACAGTTTCACCGGCCGGCCGGTGAAACTCACGCTGGGACGAAGAAGCTTCATCGTCCAGGCGCGAGTTTTCTCGTCCAGGCTCGTCGGTTGTCCCCAGGTCGGGGTCGCTTGCGTCGTCGGCACTCGCCTCGGCGGCGCGCTCGGCAGCCAGCTCGGCGTCGTACGCCGCGCGCTTGTCGGGGTCGAGCAGCACGCCCGCGGCGTCGTTGTACGCGCGGAAGCGGCGCTCGGTGGGGTCCAGGTCGGCGATCGCGGCCTTCCAGGCCGCGCGGATCTCGTCCGCGCTCGCGGTCTCCTCGACGTCGAGGAGGTCGTAGAGGCTCACTCGCCCTCCCCCGTCTCCTCGGACGTCCCCTCGGACGTGCCCTCGGACGCGCCGTCCGACGGCGCCGGGGCGCCGGTGGGCTGCCCGGACGGCTGGTCGGACGGCTGCTCGGACGGCTGCCCGCCGCCGGGCGCACCACCCTCGGGGATGGACGCCTCGCCGAACGACGGCAGCTCGTCGTCGAGGTCGTCGAGGTCGTCGACCAGCCAGCTGCCGTCCTGCTTGACCAGCGAGACCTCGTAGCGGAAGCGGAGCGGCTCGAACGGGATCCGCTTGGTGCTGTCGGAGGGGTCGGGATAGGAGAACTCGACCACCCCGGCGACCAGCAGCTCGGCGGAGTCCTCGTCGATGCTGGCCACGCCCACGGCGTAGGTCTTGCCGACCCGGTCGATCTGGGTCTGCTTCACCGTCTCCTCGGCATAGCCGACGTTCTTGTCGAAGACGGTGCGGAACTTCGCGGTCATCAGCTCCCCGACCGCGGCGTACTCGGGCATCTTGCCCGCGCCGTCGAGGAGCTCGGGACCGTAGGTGTTGAAGCGCTGGACGAAGGTCCGGCCCGCGGCGAGGGCCTTCTCCCGCTGGGTGGTCTCGTCGCGCGGCGGGTCGATGAGCGAGTCGAGCTTCTTCACCGGGTTCGACCCGGCGCCCTTGTCGACCACCGTCCAGACGCTGAAGCCGAGCGCCGCGACGGCGACGCACAGCAGCAGCCCGGTCACGCTCCAGCGGAGCGCGGCGTTCGGTTCGTTCACGCGGTGGTCCTCGAGGTCGGCCTCACCGGGCGGTGGGGTCGAGCAACGGTTGGAGGTAGAGCCACTTCCACGAGTCCTCTCCCAGCGACGGGGGCGCCACGTTACCCCGCATGCCGGGCCACTCGTCAGCCTGCCCGGTCACCGACCAGGTCAGCTCGCCCGCGGCGTCGCGCGCGACACCCAGGTCGTAGCCCTGGACACCGGGGGCCACGCGCGGCAGGTTCTGCGTGCCGCGCGGGTTGGACTTGGTGATCGGCTCGGTGCAGCCGACGTTGTCGGGCATCGGCAGGTTGCCGCGGTCGGACTCCGGGTTGCGCCGGGTCTTGAGATAGCCGGCGTAGCAGGGCGTCGACGTCGGGGCGATGATCAGGCCGAAGTGCGAGTCCCAGAACCCGCTGCCGCCCTGCTGCTTCGAGCGCTTGCCCACGGTGACGAAGCCGCCGCCGATCACGTAGGGGTAGACGACGAGCATCTGCTTGAGCGCCGGCAGGTGCTTGACGACGACCTCGCCGGTCGCGACCAGGTTCGCCAGCAGCTCGGAGAGCTCGACGCCGTTCTGCTCCAGGAAGGTCCGCAGCTGGGTGGCCGCCACCGATCCCGAGTCGATCACCTTCCGCAGAGCCGGGTCGGCGCCGGCAAGCGCGGAGCTGAACAGCGAGAGCTGCTGGGCGAAGGTGCGCAGCGACGACTCGGAGGCCACCTGGCCCTGCAGGACGGTGTTGCTGTCCCGGATGAGGGCCGTGGTGAGGTCGAAGTTCTCGTCGGCGGTCTCGATGAAGGAGTTGCCGGTGTCGATGATCCGCTGGAGGTCCGGGCCGGTGCCGGCGAAGGCCTCGCCCAGCTCGGTCACGGTCGTCTGCAGCGCCTCGCGGTCGACGCTGGCGACCGTCGCGGAGAGGTCGCCCAGCAGCTTCTCGGTCGCGATCGGGGTCGCGACCTCGGAGATCTCCGATCCCTCCCGCAGGTAGGGCCCGTCGTCCGTCTGCGGCTGCAGCTCGACGTACTGCTCGCCGACGGCCGACCGGTTGCCGACCAGGGCGAGTACGTCGCTGGGGATCTTGTCCCACTTCTTGTCGATGTCGAGGTGGACGTCGACACCCTCGTCGGTGAGCTCCAGCTCGCCGACGGTGCCGATGCCGACACCGCGGTAGGTGACCGCGGCCCCGGTGAAGATGCCGCCGGACTGGGGGTAGTGCGCCGTGACCGTGTAGTCGCGGTCGACCAGCACCCGGTCGAGCTTCGCATAGCGAGCACCGACGAACGAGACGCCCACGAGCGTGATGATCGCGAAGACGAGCAGCTGGATCCGGGTACGACGAGTGATCACCGCGCGGCCCTCCCCTTCGGTCCACCCTCGGTCAGCGGCGCTGCGTAGAGGCTGACGAGATCGGTGTCGTAGGCGGCGTCGAACTCCGACCACATGGTGTCGACGTCGGTGTCGCCGCCCGGCGCCGGACGGCCGAGCCCGCCGCCGCTGAGCACGCTCGAGAGCAGGCTCTGGATCGGGTTGGGGCTCGCGCCGCTGGCACCGGCGGTGCCGCTCTTGGCACCCCCGGTCAGACCTCCGGTGAGTCCTCCGGTCAGACCGCACAGCAGCTTGACGGCCTTGCAGACGTCGTCGAGGAGGTACTGCGGGAGCAGGGCGCACGCCTTGGCGTCCGGCGGTGTCTTCAGGCAGCCCTGCAGGGTCTTCCAGGTGCTGTCGCACAGGGTCTTGAGGTTGACCAGCTGGTCGAGCGGCGAGTCCGGCAGCTCGTTCACCAGGATGCAGGGCACGTCGGGAAGGTTGAGGTTGCCGAGGTCGAGCTGCAGGTCGATGGACAGGTTGACGTAGTCGCCCATGTGCAGGTTGCGGGCGACCTGCGGGTCGCGGCCCACCGACTCGTCGATGAACGGGAACGTCAAGAAGGTGCTGAACCCGTCGACGAAGTCGGATCCCGCCTTCGCGATCTCGGTGAGCACCGGGTCGAGCGACTTGAGCGTGTCGACCGTGGCGGCCTTGGTCGTGTTGATCACCCGGACGCCGACGTCGCTGAGCTTCGTCAGTCCGTCCAGCATCGCGACCAGGTCGTCGCGCTGGCGGTCCAGCGACTCCAGCGCGCTCGGGAGCTCCTCCAGCGCCAGGTCGATGCTGTCCTGGTGCTGCCGCGCCGTGACCGCGAGCCGGTTGACCGACTCGATGGCGTTCACGATGTCCTGCTTGCGCTCGTCGAGCTGGCCCATCAGCGAGGACACCTGGGTCAGCACCGACTTCGCGGAGTCCTCACGGCCCTCGAGCGCGAGGTTGAGCTCGGAGGTGATGGTCTTCAGCTGGGCGATGCCGCCGCCGTTGAGGACCAGGCTCAAGGCGCCCAGCACCTCCTCGACCTCGGGATTGCGACCGCCGTCGGGGATGACGTCGCCGTCGGACAGACGCCCCTGCGCACCGCTGGGCGGAGCGGCGAGCGAGACGAACTTCTCGCCCAGGAGGCTGGTCTGTCGGATCGACGCCACGGGGTTGTCGGGCAGGTCGACGTCCTTGCGCAGCTGGAGGGTGGCCACGGCCTGGTAGCCGTCGAGGCGCACCCCGCTGACCTGCCCCACGGCGACGTCGTTGACCTTGACCGAGGACTTCGGCACCAGGTCCAGGACGTCGTCGAAGCGGACCGTCACCTCGATCGGGTCGTCGCCGGTGTCGGCGCCGCCGGGCAGCGGCAGCTCGTAGACGTCGAAGTCGCAGCCGGTCAGCAGCACCGCTCCGGCCAGGAGGGCGCCCACGGCCCGCATCCGCTTGCGCAGGCTCATCGGTCCACCTCCACCAGGCCGTTGAGGGTCGGGTCGTAGGTCTGGCCGTGCCAGGAGCCCGTGCCGAAGGGCGCGCTGCGCGGCAGCAGCGTCCCCACGAGGTCGCAGATGTCGCCGTTCTTGTCCGCGGCCGAGACCAGGGCGCACAGGACGGCCTTCGGGTTGGAGGTCAGCTCGTGCACGAGGTTGCCCAGGTTGGCGTTCGTGTCGAGCGTGCCGTCCTTGGGGTTGTAGGTGTGGTAGAGGTTCGTCAGCGCCAGGGGGCCGGCGTCCAGCAGCTCGTCCAGCGCCGCACGCTGGCGGACCAGCACCTTGGCGACCCGGTTGACGTCGCGGATGTTGCGACCGAGCACGGCACGGTTGCGCTTGACGAAGCGCGCCACCTGGTCGAGCGCCGTCCCGAGGTTCGAGAGCGCGGTGGTGAGCTCCTGGCGCTCGTCGGCCAGCAGGCCGGAGACGTCGCCGAGGGACTTGTTGAAGTCGCGCACCGTGGTGTCGTTGTCGGCCAGGGTCTTGAGGAACGACTCCAGCTGCGCCGCGGACTCGAAGAGCTCGTCCTTGTTGTTGTCGAGCGTCTCGCTGAGCCGCCCGAAGTCCTCGATCGTCTGGTGGAACTGAGCGCCCTGCCCGCCGAAGTTCTTCGCCGTCTGCTCGAGCAGGTCGGTCAGCGCGCCCTCCTTGTTGGCGCCCTCGGGGCCGAGGGCGACGGTCAGCTTGTCGATGCTGCCGTAGATCTCGTCGAGCTCCAGTGGGATGGCGGTCTTGGAGGCGTCGATCACCGTGTTGTCGGCCATCACCTCGTCGCCCTCCTCGAAGGCGGGCGAGAGCTGGATGTAGCGGTCGCCGACGACCGAGGGCGAGACGATGACGGCGTCCGCGTCGGCCGGCACCTTGGTGTCCGCGTCGTAGGCCATGACGACCTTGACCTTGGTCCCCTGCGGCTCCACGTCACGGACCCGCCCCACGGGGATCCCGAGGACGCGGACCTCGCTGCCCTCGTACACCGCGACGGCGCGCGGGAAGTACGCCGTGACCGTCTTGTCGTTGCTCGGGCCCCCGACCATCCAGACGAGGCCCGCCACGACGAGCAGGCCGATGACGGCGAGCGGGATCCAGCGGCGCGCGGGGCTCACGGGGTCACCGTCCCGGGGACCGGCGGAAGGTTGAAGATGTAGGTGTCGAACCAGGGGCCGTTGCCGAGGGTGCTGGCGAACACGCGGTAGAACGGTGCCATCAGGTGGATCGAGTCCTCCAGGTTGTCCTCGTTCTTCTTCACGACCTGCAGCACGGAGTCGAGGTGGTCCAGCGCCGGCTTCAGGTCGGCCCGGCTGTCCTTGATCAGCCCGGTCAGCTTCGTGCTGAGCGTGGACGTCGACTCCAGCAGGCGGTGGATCTGCGCCTTGCGCTGCAGGAGCGCCGTGAACAGGGTGTCGGCGTCCTTCATCAGCGCCACGATGTCCTCGTCGCGCGAGTCGAGCACCGTCGAGACCCGGTTGAGGTTCTTCAGCAGGGAGTTGATCTCGTCGTCGCGCGAGGCCACCGTCTCGGCGAGCGAGGACAGGCCGTCCAGCGCCGCGCGGAACTCCTCGGGCGTGTTGCGCGTCAGGTCGGCCAGCGTCGTCAGAGCGCCGGCGAGCTGGTCGGTGTCGATGTCGGCGGAGGTCTCGGCCAGGCCCGTGAAGGCGTCGACGACGTCGTACGGCGAGCTGGTCCGCTCGACCGGGATGACGGCGCCCTCCGCGAGCTGACCCTCACCGGCGGGGTCGAGGGCGAGGTACATCGAGCCGAGGATCGTCTTGACCTTGATGTCGGCGCGGGTCTCGTCACCGAACGGCGTGTCCGTCTTGAGCTTGAAGGCGACCTTCACCGAGTTCCCGTCCAGCTCGAGGCCGGTGACCTGGCCGACGCGGACACCGGCGATGCGGACCTCGTCCTTCTCCTTGAGGCCGCCCGCCTCGCTGAACGACGCGTAGTAGGTGTCCCCACCGCCGATCAGGGGCAGGTCGTTGGCACGGAAGGCGGCGACGAGCCCCAGGAGGAGGACGGCGATGCTCGCGGCGCCGATCACCACGGGGTTGCGCTCGCGGAAGGGCTTCATCGGTGGCTCACTCCCCTCATCCGAGCGTGCATCGGTCGGCGGCCGTCGCGTACGTCGCGCCGACCGGGTTGGGAAGGCCCGGGATCTTGATGGTGGCCTTGAAGTGGCACAGGTAGAAGTTGAACCAGGAGCCGTAGGTCGCGGTCCGGCCGATCTTGGTGAGCTTGATCGGCAGCACCTGCAGGCCGCGGTCGATCTCCTTGCGGCCGCGGTCGAGGTTGCCGGCGACCTTGCGCAGCTCCTTGATGTCCTTGATGAACGGGTCCTTGATGTCCGTCACCAGCGCCGCGGTCTGCACCGAGAGCTCCGAGATGGAGTCCAGGGAGGACAGGATCGCCTCGCGGTCCTCGTTGAGCCCGCCGACCAGGCTGCGGAAGCTGTCGATCAGGTCGGTCAGCTGCTGGTCGCGGTCGGCGACGTGGTCGAGGACGTAGTCGAGGTTCGTCAGCAGCTCGCCGATCACCTGGTCGCGCTCGGCCAGGGTCTGGGTGACCGAGGCGGTGCTGGACAGCAGTCCCTCGACGGTGCCGCCCTCACCCTGGAAGACCTGGACGATCTCGTAGGAGAGCTTGTTGATGTCATCCGGCGAGAGCGCCTCGAAGAGCGGCTTGAAGCCGTTGAAGAGGACGGTGAGGTCGAGCGCCGGGCGGGTCCGGGAGACCGGGATCGCCTCCTCCTCGCCGAGCCGCTCGCCACCGCTGCCCTCCTGGGTCAGCGCGATGTAGCGCTGGCCGATCAGGTTGCGGTACTTGACCGTCGCGTGGGTCGCCTCGTCGATCCGGGTCTCGTCGTCGACGGTGAACGTGACCCGCGCCCGGTCGGCCTCGATGATCTCGATGTCCTGCACCGTGCCGATCTTGACGCCGGCGATCCGGATGTCGTCGCCCTTGTTCACGCCCGTCGCGTCGACGAAGTCGGCGGCGTACTCCTTGGTGGCGCCGAAGGACAGGTTGCCGATGGTGATGACCAGCACGCTCGTCGCCAGCGCCGTGGTCACCATGAAAACGACCAGGCGCAGCAGGTCGCCGCCGGTCTTCTTGTCGAGTCCGCGGATCATCAGCGAGCACCTCCCGCGAGGAGGGGACCGGCCAGCAGGACGTTGACGTCACTGCCCGCGCCGTCGTACTCCGTGTCCAGGGCGCCGCGCAGCGCGGCCACGTCGTCCGGGCTCCCGGTGTAGCCGAGCGGGCCGCCGGGAGCGGAGCGCAGGTTGCCCTTGCCGGTGGAGCTGCTCATGCCGTCGTTGAGGCGCGGCAACGGCGGGTAGGGGTTCTCCTGGTTGTACGGGATGTTCGGCAGGCCCAGGCAGTCCGGGCCCCGGTCCTCGCCGAAGAACGGACGGTCCGCCGCGGTGTACTTGCGCGGCTGGTCCTTGAGGGTCTCCAGCACGATGTGCAGCTCGAAGCCGCGGAAGGCCTCGGCCAGGCGGCCCTGGACCTTGACGACCGCTGCGGCCATGCACGGGATGGTCGGCGCGTAGCGCGCCACCGCCCGCAGGGTCTGGGTGCTCAGCTCTCCGGCCCGCTTGAGCCTCTCGGCGTTGGCGTCGAGGAAGGCGCGAGCGGTGTCGGAGAAGCTCCGCACGTCACGCAGGGTCGCGGTGAGCGCGGCCTCGCGCTCCTCCAGGGTGCCGGTCGTCTTCACGGTGTCGTCGAGGATCTGAGCCACCTCGGGAAGGATGTCGGCGTAGATGTCGGAGACCTGCGCGGTCAGCTTGAGGTCCTCGAGCAGCGCGGGGATCTCCGGGTTGATCCGCTTGAGATAGCTGTCGAGGGTCTCCAGGTTCTTGCCGAGCAGCTCGCCGCGGCCCTCCAGCGCCGTCGCCAGCGCGGTGAGCGTCGCGTTGAGCTCGGCCGGCTGCACCGTGCGCAGCAGCGGGTACAGGTCCGAGAGGACCTCCTCTAGCTCGGTCGACACCACGGTGCGGTCGATCGTGGCGCCCGCTCGGATGACCCCCGACGGGCCCGTCTCGGGGACCTCGAGCGAGACGTACTTCTCGCCGAAGAGCGTCTTGGGCACGATCGAGCCGGTCACATTGGCGGGGATCACGTCGATCTTGTCGGGATACAGCCCGAGGGTGAGCTCGGCGCCGCCGGCGTCGCCGGAGCGGGCCTCGAGCACCTCGCCGACCAGCACGCCGCGCACCTTCACGTCGGCGCGGTTGGGCAGCTGCAGGCCGATGTTGGAGGTCTTGAGAGTGACCTCGTCGTAGTCGGTGAACTTCTTCGTGAAGGTCGCGTAGGTCAGCCACACGCCCAGCAGCAACAGCACCACGAACACGACGCCGAGCGCCTTGTGCGCCGAGAGGATCCTGCTCATTCTCCGATCACCCCGCCAGCCTGACGGTCGTCGAGGCACCCCAGATGGCCATCGACAGGAAGAGGTCGATCACGTTGATCGCCACGATGCTGGTCCGCACCGCGCGGCCCACGGCCACGCCGACGCCCGCGGGACCGCCCGAGGCGGTGTACCCGTGGTAGCAGTGGATCAGGATCACGACGACGGCGAACACCAGGACCTTGCCGAACGACCAGAGCACGTCCCCTGGTGGCAGGAACTGGTTGAAGTAGTAGTCGTAGGTGCCCGATGACTGTCCGTAGAACTGCGTGACCACGAGCCGGCTCGCGACGTACGACGACAGCAGTCCCACGACGTAGAGCGGGACGATCGCGATCAGGCCGCCGACCACCCGGGTCGTCACCAGGAACTGCATCGACGGGATCGCCATGACCTCGACGGCGTCGATCTCCTCGGAGATCCGCATCGCGCCGAGCTGGGCGGTGAAGCCGCAGCCGACGGTCGCCGCGAGCGCGATGCCGGCGACCAGCGGGGCGATCTCACGGGTGTTGAAGTACGCCGACACGAAGCCGGCGAAGGCGGCAGTGCCGAGCTGGTTGAGCGCGGCATAGCCGGACAGCCCGACCTGGGCGCCGGTGAAGAAGGTCATGCCGATGATGACGCCGACCGTGCCGCCGATGACGGCGAGCGCGCCCGAGCCGAGCGTGACCTCGGCCAGGATCCGCAGGATCTCGCGCGGGTAGCGCTTGACCGAGCGGGGCAGCGCCAGCAGGACCTTGATGTAGAAGGACAGCTCGTGGCCGAGGTTGTCCAGGCCCTTCATGGGCCGGTCGTAGATCGCCTTGATGCTCGCCATGTCCGCCCTAACCCGTCTTCGGGGGCACGACCTGCAGGTAGATCGTGCTCAAGGTGAAGTTGACGACGAACAGGAGCAGGAAGGTGATGACCACGGACTCGTTGACCGCATCGCCCACGCCCTTCGGGCCGCCGGCGGCGTTCATGCCCTTGTAGGCCGCCACGATCGCGGCGATGAGTCCGAAGACGAGCGCCTTGATCATGCCGATCCACACGTCGGGCAGCTGGGCGAGCGCGGTGAAGCTGGCGAGATAGGCACCGGGCGTCCCGTCCTGGAGGATCACGTTGAACACGTAGCCGCCGCCGACGCCGACGACGCTGACCATGCCGTTGAGGAACACCGCGACGAGCATGCAGGCCAGCACGCGAGGGACGACGAGGCGCTGGATCGGGTCGATGCCCAGCACCATCATGGCGTCGAGCTCCTCGCGGATCTTGCGCGCGCCGAGGTCGGCCGCGATGGCCGAGCCGCCCGCTCCGGCGATCAGCAGGGCGGTCGCGATCGGGCCCGCCTGCTGGATGACGGCGAGCACGGACGCGGAGCCGGTGAAGGACTGCGCACCGAACTGCTTGATCAGGCCACCCACCTGGAGGGCGATGACCGCGCCGAAGGGGATGGCGACCAGCGCGGTCGGGATGATCGTGACCGAGGCGATGAACCACGCCTGCTGGATGAACTCGCGGCCCTGGAAGGGACGGCGGAACAGGCCGCGCCCCACGTCCAGCGCGAACGCGAACAGCTTGCCAGCGGTGCCGAGCGGGGCGACCACGCGCGCTGCGGTGAGCGACACCTACCGCCCCTTTCCGTTCCTGATCGTCGTGCCTTCGGTCGTGCTGTCTGTCGTGCTGTGGTGCTCAGTGGTTGGTGCTGCCGCTGGCGTGCTCCGCCTCGCGGGTGAAGGATCCCGGCGGCGGGATCACGCCGTTGGCCCGGCACCAGGCCCCGGGCGCCGCCTGGGCGCGCCGCGGGATGCCGTTGGACGGCTCCATCTGCAGCGGGATCGGCGGCAGCGGCGGCAGGTCCATGTCCCGCTCCGCGGCCAGCTGGTCGGCGTCCTTCTCCTCCGACATGCCGATCGGGCCGATCGTCTGGGCGTTGAGGAACTGGCGCACCACGGGCTCGTCGGACGACAGCAGCATCTCGCGCGGGCCGTACATGGCCAGGTGCTTGTGGTAGAGCAGGCCGATCTGGTCGGGGACCACGCGCACGCTGTGGATGTCGTGGGTGACGATGAGGAAGGTGGCGTCGATCTGGGCGTTGAGGTCGACGAAGAGCTGGTTGATGAACGAGGTGCGGACCGGGTCGAGACCCGAGTCGGGCTCGTCGATCAGCAGGATCTCGGGGTCGAGCACCAGCGCGCGAGCCAGGCCGGCGCGCTTGCGCATGCCGCCCGAGATCTCGCCGGGCAGCTTCATCTCGGCGCCGAGCAGACCGACCATGTCCATCTTCTCCATGACGATGTCACGGATCTGGGACTCGCTCTTCTTGGTGTGCTCGCGCAGCGGGAAGGCCACGTTGTCGTAGAGGTTCATGGAGCCGAACATGGCGCCGTCCTGGAAGAGCACGCCGAACAGCTTGCGGATCTCGTAGAGCTCCTTCTCGGAGCAGGAGGCGATGTCGGTGCCCTCGATGACGATCGAGCCCTCGTCGGGCTTGATGAGCCCGATGAGCGCCTTGAGGAAGACGGACTTTCCGGTGCCCGAGGGGCCGAGCATCACCGAGATCTCGCCTGCGGGCAGGGTCAGGGTCACGCCCTTCCAGATGAGCTGCTTCCCGAAACTCTTCGTCAGGTTCGTGACCTGTACGTCGACGCCCATGTGTGCTCTCTCCCTCGTCCGCTCGCCGGCCCCGGCTGCGAAGGAACAACGCAGCCGCGTGGCGCACGTTACGCGGCAACCGTGGCGCGCGTCACCCGTAGCCGGCCATCGAGACCCGCAAGGTACTGGCGAGTAGGCATCGCGTCCAACTCCCGAGTAGCCGTCCCCCGACCCCCACCTCCGAAAAAGCACAGGAGGCGGGCCCCCGAAGGGACCCGCCTCGTGTCAGCGAGCTGTCCGAGCGCGCCGCCGGCATTCGGCCGAGCCAGCCGCGTCTGGCCAGATCTGGCCCAGCGAGCCACGTCTGGCCGGGCCGCCGCGTCTGGCCGCCCGTCGGCCTCGCACCGAGATCACCTCGACCGCGAGGCCGGCAGCGCGTCGCACGGCGGCGAAGCCGCAGCGTGCGACGCCCGCGGGGCCGAGCTTGCGAGGCCCCGGGCGGCGAGCACGCTATGCGACGCGCTCGGCCGAGATCACTTGAGCGTGACGGTGGCGCCGGCGCCCTCGAGGGACTCCTTGGCCTTGTCGGCCGTCTCCTTGTTGACCTTCTCGAGGATCGCCTTGGGGGCGCCCTCGACGAGGTCCTTGGCCTCCTTGAGACCGAGGGAGGTCAGCGCGCGGACCTCCTTGATGACGTTGATCTTCTTGTCACCAGCGGCCTCGAGGATGACGTCGAACTCGTCCTGCGCGGCAGCGGCGTCGTCGCCACCCGCGGCGCCGCCGCCGGCGGCGGGAGCAGCGGCAACGGCAACGGGAGCGGCAGCGGTGACGCCGAAGGTCTCCTCGAACTGCTTCACGAACTCGGAGAGCTCGATGAGGGTCATCTCCTTGAACGCGTCGAGGAGCTCGTCGGTGGTGAGCTTCGCCATGGTGGCGTTTCCTTTCTCAGGTGGTCCGGCTGCGGGTGTCGCGGCCGGTCCGGGGTTTCAGGTGGTGGTGACGCCGGGGCCCTCAGGCCTCGGCGGTGTCGCCCTCGTCGGAGGCGGCCGCGTCCGCGTCGTCCGCGGCGGGAGCCTCGTCAGCGGGGGCCTCGGCGGCAGCCGGAGCCTCCTCGGCGGCGACCGGCGTACCGGCACCACCTGCGAGGATCGAGGGGTCCTCCTGGGCCTTCGCCTCCAGGGCGCCGGCGAGCCGGGCAGCCTGGGCGAGCGGGGCGTTGAGGAGGTAGACGGCCTGGCTGAGCGAAGCGAGCATGGCGCCCGCGAGCTTGCCCAGGAGCACCTCGCGCGACTCGAGGTCGGCCAGCTTGGCGATCTCGTTCGCGTCGAGGAGGTTGCCGTCCAGAACGCCACCCTTGATGACCAGGGTGGGGTTCGCCTTGGCAAAGTCACGCAGGCCCTTGGCCGCCTCGACCACGTCGCCCTTGATGAAGGCGATGGCGGTCGGGCCGGTGAGGAGCTCGTCGAAGCCCTCGATGCCCGCCTCCGTGGCGGCGAGCTTGGCCAGCGTGTTCTTGACCACGGCGTAGTTGGCGTTCGCACCGAGGGAGCGGCGAAGGTCCTGCAGCTCCTTGACGGTGAGACCGCGGTACTCGGTCAGCACAGCGCCTGCGGACTCGCTGAAGGACTCAGCGATCTCCGCGACGGCGGCCTGCTTGTCTGCCCGCGCCATGGGTCTCCTTCCGGATGGGGACCACCGCGAAGGATTCGCCACAATGACGAACGCCCCGAGCGCAGGCGCTCAGGGCGTGGACCGCGTGCGCCTCTCGGCGCCCGTGATGTGCTCTGATCCCCTGCGCAGGCCGTCCGCCCTTCGGCGGAACCTTCGGTCAGGGCTCGGAGCCCGGACGACCGGCGGTCTTAAGGTTTCAGTGGCCCACGGTACGGCGAGCGCCGGCGCCGCGCCAAATCCACGAGGCCTCGCCCGCAGTCCCGGGGAGCGGGACCGTCCGTCCGCGGGCGCGCCCCCGACGCGGACGATCCGGCCATGAGCCTCGACGCACGCGCCATCGTCACCCGCTATCTCGACCTCGTCGCCACCGCCCGCAGCGGCGCCGACATCGCCGCTCTCTATGCGGCCGACGCGACCGTCGAGGATCCGGTCGGGGCACCGGTGCGCCGCGGCACGGACGAGATCGCCGCGTTCTACGAGGTGCTGGCCGGTCGCGAGCGCCGTACCGAGCTGCTCGCCCTGCGGGCCGCCGGCGCGGAGGCCGCCTTCAGCTTCCGCGTGGTCTCCGGGTCGGGCGCCGAGCAGTCGCCGATCGAGCCGATCGACGTGATGACCTTCGACGAGGAGGGCCGGATCACGAGCATGCGGGCGTTCTGGTCGCCGGCCGACGTCCAGCGCGGAGCCTAGGTCGCGTCGTCGGCCGTCCGCGTGCGCGGACCGGGCGCGCGCGTCGCGCGCGGACTTGGCACGATGGACCTCATGCCCTCCTCCTCGACGCCGCTGTCCGCCCTGTCCGCCGACGACCTCGCCGCGCGCCTGACGAGCGTGCGGGCCGCCTACGACGAGCTCAAGGGGCGGGGCCTGAAGCTCGACCTGACCCGCGGCAAGCCGGGCGCCGACCAGCTCGACCTGTCCAACGACCTGCTCGGCCTGCCGTCGTCGTACCGGGACCGTTCGGGCACGGACGTGCGCAACTACGGGGGGCTCGACGGGCTGGTCGAGATGCGGGAGATCTTCGCCGACCTGCTCGGCGTGGACGTCGCCAGCGTCGTGTGTGGCGGCAACTCCAGCCTCACGATGATGCACCAGGTGCTCACGGCGATGCTGCTGAAGGGCGGTCCGGACTCCCCGCGACCGTGGTCGCAGGAGCCGGTGGTGAAGTTCGTGTGCCCGGTCCCCGGCTACGACCGCCACTTCACGATGCTGGCCGAGCTCGGCATCGAGATGGTCACCGTGCCGATGAACGCCGACGGCCCCGACCCGGCCGCCGTGCGCGCGCTCGTCGCCGACGACCCGAGCGTGAAGGGCATGTGGATCGTGCCGACGTACGCCAACCCGACGGGTGCGGTGTGCTCGCCGGAGGTCGCCGCCGAGCTGATGGCGATGCCGACCGCGGCGCCGGACTTCCGGATCCTGTGGGACAACGCGTACGCCGTGCACCACCTCACCGACGACGAGGCCAAGAGCGCCGACGCCCTCGGACTGGCGGCCGCGTCGGGGCACCCGAACCGGCCGATCATGTTCGCCTCGACCTCCAAGATCACCTTCGCAGGCGCCGGCGTCGCCGCGCTCGCGGCCTCCCCCGAGAACCGCGCCTGGTACCTGCAGCGGCTCAACTTCGCCGCCATCGGGCCCGACAAGGTCAACCACCTGCGCCACGTCGAGTTCTTCGGCGACGCCGACGGCGTGCGCGCCCACATGCGCAAGCACCGCGACCTGATCGCGCCGAAGTTCGCCGCGGTCGAGGAGGCGCTGTCGTCGCGGCTCGGCGGCCTCGGCATCGCGGAGTGGACCGTCCCCACCGGCGGCTACTTCGTGAACCTCGACGTCCTCGACGGTACGGCGTCGCGCGTGGTCCAGCTCGCCAAGGAGGCCGGGATCGCGCTCACCCCCGCCGGCTCGGCCTTCCCGCACGGCAACGACCCGCGCGACCGCAACATCCGCCTCGCCCCCACCTTCCCGGTGCTCGACGAGGTGCAGGCGGCCATGGCCGGGGTCGCGGTGTGTGTCGAGCTGGCGGCGCTGGAGTCGCTCGCGGGGTGAGGGGGCGCGGTCAAGGAGTGCGAGCGAACGGCGTCAGCCGGAGCGTCGTGAACTGGCCGAAGTCCAGCCACTCGGTGCCGACCCGGGCCGGGATCGCCACCGGCACCTGACCCGACGCCAGCTGGACGACGAGCAGCGACGCCGGCTCGGCCTCGGCGCCGGCCAGGTCGCCGGTCCACTCCAGGTCGCTCGCGGCCCGCTCCCCCGGCGCGAGGCGGAGCGGCGCCGACGCGACCGGGTCGCCGTTGAGGGAGCGGTCGCTGTGCTCCACCTCCGGCACGAACCTCGAGCCCCACTGGCCCCGGAGGCCGATGCCGGGAACGCCCTCGACGGCGCATGCCTCCCGGGAGCGGTTGCGGACGACGATGCGGGAGTAGCGGTGCCCCAGGCTCGAGTCGAGGCCCTCGAGCGTCACGGCGACCTGCTCCGGCGTGCAGTGGCCGTCCGCGCGCACCGACGAGCGGGTGCGCAGGAGCGCGGTCAGGGCGGCGTCGCCGAGCTCGTCGTCGGCCGGGGGCGCGGCGCCGTCGGGGCGCTCGTCGTACCCGGGCGGGACCTCGTCGAGGCCCGGCGGCGCGGTGGTGCTCGTCGGCTCGTCGGCCGCCGGGTCTGTCTCCGGGGCGGGGTCGTCGGAGCAGGCGGCGAGCGCGAGCAGCGCGGCCAGGGTCCCGAGGCTCGTCCCCAGCCCCCTCCGCAGCCCCGTCCTCACGGCACCCACCCTAGAAGTCGGCAGACGCACGACGCCCGCCGATCCCCGGAGGGAGCGGCGGGCGTCGTCGCGCTGGGTGCCTGGATCAGGCCTCGTCCTCGACCGCGACGTTCTTGATGCGGTTGGGGTCGACCTGGACGCCGGGGCCCATGGTCGTGGAGACGGTGACCTTCTTCAGGTAGCGGCCCTTGGAGCTGGACGGCTTGAGCCGCAGCACCTCCTCGAGGGCGGCCGCGTAGTTCTCGGCGAGCTGCTGCTCGGAGAAGGACGCCTTGCCCACGATGAAGTGGAGGTTGGCGTGGCGGTCGACGCGGAACTCGATCTTGCCGCCCTTGATGTCGGACACGGCCTTGGCCGGGTCGGGCGTCACGGTGCCGACCTTCGGGTTCGGCATGAGGCCGCGGGGACCGAGCACGCGGCCGAGGCGACCGACCTTGCCCATCAGGTCCGGGGTGGCGACCACGGCGTCGAAGTCGGTCCAGCCGCCGGCGACCTTGTCGATCAGCTCGTCGCTGCCGACGAAGTCGGCGCCGGCCTCACGGGCGGCCTCGGCCTTGTCACCGTTGGCGAACACCAGGACGCGGGCGGTCTTGCCGGTGCCGTGGGGCAGGTTGACGGTGCCCCGGACCATCTGGTCGGCCTTGCGCGGGTCGACACCCAGGCGCATGACGACGTCGACCGTCTCGTCGAACTTCTTCTTGCTGGCGGCCTTGGCGATCTTGATCGCGGCCAGCGGCGCGTAGAGCTCGTTCTTGTCGAACGTCTCCGCAGCCGCGCGGTAGGTCTTGCTGCGCTGCATGGTGGTTCCTTAGCTAGATGAGGAGGTGTGGTCAGCGGGCCAGCGCGGCCCTTCCACGGTAGGTCAGTCGACCGTGACGCCCATGGAGCGCGCAGTGCCCTCCACGATCTTCATCGCGGCGTCGATGTCGTTGGCGTTCAGGTCGGGGAGCTTGGTCGTGGCGATCTCGCGCACCTGGTCCTTGGTCAGCTTGCCGACCTTCTCCTTGTGCGGGACACCCGAGCCCTTCTGCAGGCCGGCGGCCTTCTTGATCAGCTCCGCGGCCGGCGGGGTCTTCGTGATGAAGTCGAAGGTCCGGTCCTCGTAGATGGTGATCTCGACCGGGATGACGTTGCCGCGCATGGACTCGGTCTGCGCGTTGTACGCCTTGCAGAAGTCCATGATGTTGACGCCGTGCGGACCGAGCGCGGTACCGACCGGCGGAGCCGGGGTGGCCGAGCCGGCCTGCAGCTGCACCTTGACCAGTGCGGCGATCTTCTTCTTGGGAGGCATTCCTCTATCTCTTTCTTCTCGTGGTCATGACGAGGCGTACGTCGTACGCCTCTGCCACCTGCATCGCACCGGCCGGAGCCGGGCAACCCGGACATTCTCCGCGCCGGGGCCCGGAGAAGCGAAATTCAGACCCGCTGGATCTGGGAGAACGACAGCTCGACCGGCGTCTCGCGGCCGAAGATCTCGACGAGCGCCTTGACCCGCTGGGCCTCGGCGTTGATCTCGGTGATCGTCGCGTGCAGCGTCGCGAACGCGCCGTCGACGATGAGGACCGAGTCGTTGATGCCGAAGTCGGCGACCTCGATCGGCTTCTTGGCCGGCGTGGCGGCAGCGACGCCGCCACTGGCCGCGGCGGCCTCGGCCTCGGCGGCGGCCGCGGTGACGACGGCCGGCGCGAGCATCTTCTCGACCTCGTCCATGCTCAGCGGCACCGGCTGGTGGCTGTGGCCGACGAAGCCCGTGACCGACGGCGTGTGCCGCACGGCGGCCCAGGACTCGTCGGTGAGGTCCATGCGGACGAGCACGTAGCCGGGGAGAACGGTGCGCTTGACCATCTTGCGCTGACCGTTCTTGATCTCGGCGACCTCCTCGGTGGGGACCACGATCTCGTGGATGTAGTCCTCCATGTTGAGGGAGTGGATCCGGTTCTCGAGGTTCTGCTTCACCCGGTTCTCCATGCCGGAGTAGGTGTGCACCACGAACCAGTCGCCGGGCTTGGCCCACAGCTCGCGGCGGAACGCCTCGAGCGGGTCCTCGTCGGCCGCCTCGGCCGGCTCGTCCTCGTCGGAGTCCTCGTCGGAGTCCTCGTCGGAGTCATGGTCGGGGTCGACGTCAGCGGCGTCGTCGGCGTCGGTCTCGTCGAGGGCGGTCTCCTCGAGGGCGGTGTCCTCGGCGACGTCGGCCTCCGGGACGTCGTCGACGTCGTGGGCCGCCTCGGCGAGCGCCTCGTCAGCCTGGGCCGGGTCGTACTGCTCGGACACGTGGTGCTCCATCAGTTGTCGAAGAACAAACAGTTGTCGGCCGACGCGGGACGCGTCGACGCTCAGATGTCGTCGGCGCCGGTGAAGATCTCGAACGCGAGCTTGCCCAGGCCGAGGTCGAGCAGCGAGACGATCGCGATCATCACGAGGACGAAGACGAGGACGACGACGAAGTAGGTGCTGAGCTGGTCGCGGCTGGGCCAGACCACCTTGCGGAGCTCGGCGACGACCTGGCGATAGAAGGTCACCGGTCCGGTGCGCTTCTCGGCCTGCTTGCCGCCCGAGGGGTCCTTGCGATCCCCACGGACTGCCGGAGCATCCGCCACGCTGCTCACCTTCTCTTCTCTGCAGCCGACCGTGCGGCCGGCTGGTCGTCATCTCTTGCAGGGCACGAGGGACTTGAACCCCCAACCTTCGGTTTTGGAGACCGATGCTCTGCCAGTTGAGCTAGTGCCCTCCGCGGCTTCTCCCGCTCGCCCGCATCCTGGTTCAGGGCGCGACCGAGCATGTGGAAGATCCACCGAGGAGCACTCTACAGATGCACCGCTCACCCGCCAAAGTACGGCCCGGCCCCAACGCGGCGCCGCGCTCCGCCGTACGAGGCGCCGCGGCGTCCTCCTAGGATGAGCGGCGTGCGGGATCTGACGGCATTGCCCAAGGCGCACCTCCACCTGCACTTCACCGGCTCGATGCGCCACAGCACGCTGCTCGAGCTGGCCGCCCGCGACCGGATCAACCTGCCCGACGCCCTCGTCGAGGAGTGGCCCCCGCAGCTCACCGCGGCCGACGAGAAGGGCTGGTTCCGCTTCCAGCGGCTCTACGACGTCGCTCGGTCGGTGCTGCGCACCGAGGCCGACGTCCGCCGGCTCGTGCTCGAGGCGGCGCAGGACGACGTCGCCGACGGCGGGCGCTGGCTCGAGATCCAGGTCGACCCCAGCGGGTACGCCGCCCGCTTCGGCGGCATCACCGCGTTCACCGACCTCGTCCTCGACGCCGTGCGTGACGCCTCGGCGCGCACCGGCCTCGGGATCGCCGTCGTGATCGCGGCCAACCGGACCCGCCATCCGCTCGACGCCCGGACCCTGGCCCGCCTCGCCAGCCAGTACGTCGACCGCGGCGTGGTCGGCTTCGGGCTCTCCAACGACGAGCGCCGGGGGCGCACCGCGGACTTCGCGGGGGCGTTCGCGATCGCCGAGCGAGCGGGGCTGCTGCTCGCGCCGCACGGCGGCGAGCTGCGCGGCCCCGAGCACATCCGGGTCTGCCTCGACGCGCTGCACGCGGGACGGCTCGGCCACGGCGTACGCGCCGCGGAGGACGCGGACCTGCTGGCCCGCATCGTCGACGCCGGCGTGGCGCTCGAGGTGTGCCCGGTCTCGAACGTGGCGCTCGGCGTCTACTCCGACCTCACCTCGGTCCCGCTGCCGACGCTGCTGGAAGCCGGGGCGACCGTCGCTCTCGGCGCGGACGACCCGCTGCTCTTCGGCTCGCGGCTCGCCGGCCAGTACGCCACCATGCGCGCCGCCCACGACCTCACCGACGAACAGCTGGCCGAGCTCGCGCGCATGTCCTTCCGCGCCAGCCGGGCACCCAAGGACCTCGTCGACGCCGCGCTCGCCGACATCGACGCCTGGCTGCAGGCGGAGCCGGCCGCACGGGACTGAGCGGGCCCGATCACTCTGATCGGGGCCGATCGCGTCACCCTGGTTGACGCGATCCACCCCGGTCCCGGTGAACGCACTGCGGGCCCGGCCGGTCGGCCGGGCCCGCAGCACTCATGCGGTGATCAGGTGCGTCAGGAGCAAGCCAGGTACGACCGGGTCACGGTCACCTTCTTGCCGTTCTTCAGCTTGATCGTCGCGACGACCTCGGCGTTGGCCCTCGGCGCGGCCGGCAGCGCGAGGGTCCGCTTCTTGAGCTTCTTGCCCTTGAACTTCGCGACGGTGGCGCCGTTGACCTTGATCAGCACCTGCTGGGCCTTCTTCTTGGCCTTCTTGGTGATCGCCGCGGCGATGTTGCCGGTCGCGCAGTCCCGGGCGCCGAACACGGTGTAGGCCTTGCCCTTGCCCGCCAGGGCCGATGCGGCGCCGAGCGGCTGGAGCTCGATCTTGGCGTCCACCACGACCGCCCCGGCGTAGCGGCCGGGCTCGTCCGCGTAGGCGTCGGCCCACGCATCGAACTCGAAGTCGACCGGGCCGGCCGGCAGCAAGACCGTGGTCGTGCCGCTGGACCGCTTGCTCGCCTGAGCATAGATGGAACCGTCTGCGAGCTGCAGATAGACCCCGCCGCCCACCTCCGCGCCTCCACTGCCGTTGCCCGTCACCGTGATGGTGGCCCACATCGGCTGGGACAGGACGAAGTCGCCGTCAGCCTCGCCCCTGGCCGTCGCATGTCCACTGCAGGCCGTGGCCGCCGTGCTCGGGACGGCGGAGACCGTGAGGGAGCTGCTCGCGGTGAGCGTCGCCGGGCCGGCGCCGAGAGGAGTGGCGACCACACTCGTCGTGCCGGTCGCCGTCAGAGCCGTCGTCTCACCGGGCGCAGTGATCGTGCCCGACTCGGCATAGCTCTGCGTCACCTTCACACCGTTGTCGCTCCAGGCCAGAGCATCCGGGGAGTTGCCCGTGGCGCTCTCGACGCAGTTGACGTTGCTGCTGTCGTCGTGGACGTCGATATCGGTCGAGACCCACGCGTCGCTGACAGCGGCCCGAGCGGGTGCAGGCACGCTCGCGACGCCAGTCATCGCGAGAGCACCTAGGGCGAGTCCGACGGCCCCGCGCCGGACGATCATTCGCTTCATCAATGAGCTCCTCAAGAGGGGGAGACCGGCCTCGGTCGGCACGGTCGGGGGAGTTGGCTCGTGACGTTAGTGATCGGCGGCGCGGGTCACGTCGGATCCATATTTTCTTTACCTCTGACGAGGTCACCCACATGCAGATGGGCCCGGTCGTTCCCGACCGGGCCCACCACACTCAGCGACGGATCAAGCCCCTCACTTGCAGGGGAGGTACGACCGGGTCGCCTGCATGCTGCGACCGTTCTCCAGCTTGATCTTGACCTTCACCGTGACGCGGGCCGTGGGCGAGGACGGCAGGAGCACCGTCTTCGCCTTGGCCTTCTTGCCCTTGAGCTTCTTGCCCTTCAGGGTCAGCGCCTTCTTGCCGTCGACGCGGAACTTGACGGCCTTGGCCTTCTTCACGGTCTTCTTGCTCAGCGCGACGGGCACGTTGCCGTTGGCGCAGTCGCGGGCGCCGAACTGCACCTTCGAGGCGCCCTTGCCGAGGACGGCCGAGGCCGTGCCCGGGGTCTGGAAGTCGATCTTGAAGGTGCCCGTGAACGCGATGCTGCCCTCCGTGTCACCCGACGCCTCCGCGTAGGTGCTGGAGAGGGTCGCCACGGCGTACTCCCCGGGAGGGAGCAGCGTGCTGGCGCTCGACGAGCCGCGGTTGCCGACGGCCGCCATCAGCATCTCGGCCTGCGTCTCGTCGGCGGCGGCGGCCCGGCGGACCGGCAGCGGCCAGCCGAACTCGCCGATGCTGCCGACGCCCGCCATGAGGGCGCCGCCGGAGTCACCGCTGCGCTGGCTCTCGCTGGCGACCGTCAGCGTGACCCACATCGGCTGCGTGAGGGTGAAGACGCCGTAGGCCCGACCGTCCGCGTCCGCCCGGACGTCGCAGTCGGTCGACGCCTGGTGGGAGAGCGCCGATGCCGAGCTCGTCACCTTGCCGGTGACCGTCGCCGGACCCGCGCCGAGCGGGGTGGAGGTGATCGTCGAGGAGTACGAGCTGGCGGCGTCGACCACGTCGCCCTCGGCACCGGTCGCGGTCACCGAGTCGGACGTGCCGGCGGTGTGCGGGGCGCCGTTGTCGGTCCACTCCCCCTCGAACCAGTCGCCGCCGCCCGGCGACTCGCACGGGCCGTCGACGTCGATGTCGACGTTGCCGTACGCCCAGCCGTCGGTCATCTGGGCGTGGGCGGACGTCGGCACCGAGGCGAGGCCGGCGGCGGCCACAGCCGCGAGGGAGAGCCCGGCAGCCGCGCGCCGGAGCAGAAGGTTGGTCATCCGAGAGACTCCTCGTGAGAACGACAGCGCAGGGAGCAGCGCCGTCTGGTGAGGGCAGACTAATTTCGGCGCGCCGCCTTTGGAGACGCTTTGACGAAATTGCCCTCAGAGCGTGCAGCCGACGAGAACCGGCTCGTTGACCAGCTCGATCCCGAACCGCTCCCTCACACCGTCGCGGACCGCGCGCGCCAGGGCGAGCAGCTCCGCGGTCGTCGCGCCGCCGCGGTTGGTGAGCGCGAGGGTGTGCTTGCTCGACAGCGACACTCGTGCGCCGGGGCGATCGAGGCCGAAGCCCTTGGCGAAGCCCGCGCGCTCGATCAGCCAGGCGGCGCTGGTCTTCACCCGACCGTCCGGCTGGGGGTACGACGGCGCGCCCTCCGGCAGCCGGTCCGCCTCGACGAAGGGGTTGGTGAAGAAGGAGCCGGCGCTCCACGTGTCGTGGTCGGCCGGGTCGAGGACCATGCCCTTGCCGCGACGGAGGCCCAGGACCGCCTCGCGGACGGCGGCGAGCGGGGCGCGCTCCCCCGCGGCCACGCCGAGGGTGCGGGCGAGCTCGGCGTACCCGACGGGAGCGGACAGCTCGCCGCGGTCGAAGGCGAAGGTCACCTTGAGGACCAGGTGGCGGCCGGGGTCGGCCTTGAACCGCGAGTGGCGGTAGGAGAACCGGCACTCCTCGCCGGTGAAGGTCCGCGCTCCGCGCAGAGCGCGGTCCCAGACGATCACCGCCTCGATGGTCTGGGCGACCTCCTGCCCGTAGGCGCCGACGTTCTGGATCGGCGTGGCCCCGGCAGTGCCGGGGATGCCGGACAGCGCCTCGACGCCCACCCAGCCCTCCGCGACGGCGCGGGCCACGAGGGCGTCCCACGGCTCGCCGGCGGCGACGGAGACACGCACGCGCTCGCCGCCGTCCTCGACGCGGACACCGCCGCCGGTCAGGTGCACGACGGTGCCGGCAAACCCCGCGTCGGCGACCACGAGGTTGCTCCCGCCGCCCACGACGAGGACCGGCTCGCCGGCCTGGTCCGCCTCCGTCACGGCCGCGACGAGGGCGTCGGCGTCGGGGGCGGCGACGTACCTGCGCGCCGGTCCGCCGAGGCGGAGCGTGGTCAGGTCCGCCAGCGCGGGGTCGGGGCTCATCAGGCGCGGACGGCGACCTTGGGTGCGCCGAGCACCTTGGTGCCGTCGGAGGTGATCTCCAGAGCGAGGCTCAGCAGGCCGTCGGGCCGCCGCTCCCCCACGGTGCCGGCGACCGTGACGCGCGCGGCGCCCTCGGCGGGGACGACGACGGGCGCGACGAACTTCGCGCCCAGCTCCACGACCTCGGCCTCGCCGGTCCACTCCGCGACCGCGCGGCCGACCAGGGCGAGGGTGTACATGCCGTGGGCGATCACGCCGGGCAGGCCGACCGCGCGGGCGACCTCCTCGTCCTGGTGGATCGGGTTGGGGTCGCCGCTGGCGACGGCGTACGCGACGAGGTCCGCGCGCGTGACCTCGAAGGTCAGCGGCGCCAGCTCCGCTCCCGGCGTCAGCGCGGGCCTCGGGTCGGTCATGACTCGCCTCCACGGTGCACCAGGGTCGCGGTCGCCGTGCAGACCAGCGCACCGGTCGCGTCGGTGATCTCGCTCGAGGTGCTGATGATGTCGTTCCCACCGATCGAGCGCACGCCGGTGACGGTCAAGGTGGCGGTGAGCTCGTCACCGACCACGACCGGCCGCTCGTAGCGGAAGCGCTGGTCACCGTGCACGATCCGCGACAGCTCCACCTGCTCGGCCGCGAGGAAGTCCTGCAGGGCGGCGAAGGTGACCACGATCGGGTACGTCGGCGGGACGGCGCCGGCGGCGCCCGCGCCGATGGCGGTCGCGAAGGCCGTGACCGAGTCCGTGGTGACCGGGACCGGCGCGGTCGGCGGGAAGGCCCGCCCGGCCAGGGAGGCGTCGATCGGCATGGCCTGACCCTAGTCGGGGGTCTCGGCTACTCGCGAGTCAGCGGAGGACCGGCGAGAGGGAACGGCGAAGGCCCGCGCCCCCAGGGGGACGCGGGCCTTCGGTGCGCTCCGTGGAGCGGAGACTCAGCGGGTCTCGCGGTGCGCGGTGTGCTTGCGGCACCGCGGGCAGAACTTCGACAGCTCGATGCGGTCGGGGTCGTTGCGCCGGTTCTTCTTGGTGATGTAGTTGCGCTCCTTGCAGTCCACGCACGCGAGCGTGATCTTGGGGCGAACGTCGCTGCTCTTGCTGGCCACAGGAAGTCCTTTGAGTTGCAGGTGGTGGTGCCGGGGTACTCGGTAGCGGGAACGGGGATCGAACCCGTGACCTCACGATTATGAGTCGTGCGCTCTAACCGTCTGAGCTATCCCGCCACGTGAGGAGGGCGCCCTCCGCGTCTCCCGCCCAGTATCCACCCGGCGGGTCGTGCGGCGGCGCCCCATCTCAGAGCCCCTTTACGGAATCGAACCGTAGACCTTCTCCTTACCATGGAGACGCTCTGCCGACTGAGCTAAAGGGGCAACGGCGCAGAACGATACACGCGCCTGTGTACGGCGCGAAATCGGCACCGCTTTTCGGCCCTGGGCCTGGGCTCAGCCCTGGATCCGTGCGAACGGACGGGCCTGCTCGAGCTCGTAGGCGAGCTCGATGAGCAGCGCCTCCTGGCCCGGCGCGGCCGCCAGCATCATGCCCTGCGGGAGGCCCGCCGCGGTGGTCGCCAGGGGCAGGGAGACGGCCGGCGCGCCGGTCACGTTCTGCCAGGGCGTGAAGGCGACCCAGTCGAGCAGGCGGTCCATGATCGTGTCGTAGTCGAGGGTCGGGTCGAGGTGGCCGACCTTCGGGGTGGCCGTGGCCAGGGTCGGCGTCAGCGCGACGTCGTACCTGTCGTAGTAGAGCTCGGCCCGCGCGTTGGCGCGCTTGAGCCGCGCGATCGCGGCCGGCAGCCGGTGCAGGTTGCGGCGGGCGTGACGGGCCAGGCCGAGGGTGAGGTTGTCGTGCTTGGCGCGGTCCCAGCTGCGGCCGTGGAAGGCGCGGCCCGTGACCAGCATCACCTCGGCGAGCGTCGCCCAGTAGAGCAGGAAGTCGTCGACGAAGGACGGGGCCACCGGCGCCTCGGTCTCGGTGACGGTGTGGCCGAGGTCCTCGAGGAGCGCGGCCGTCTGCTCGGTGAGGGCACGGGTCTCCGCGTCCGCGCTGCGCCCGACGCCGCTCGTGTTGAGCGCGACCCGCAGCCGCCGCTTGATCGGCCGCGTCAGGTCGCCGATGGGCGGGAGGTTGAGGTTGCGGTAGTGCCGCTCCGCCTCGCGGTAGAACGCGGCGGTGTCGCGCACCGAGCGGGTCAGCACGCCGTCGGACACGATCCGGATCGGCATGTCGCGGAACATCTTGTCCTGGGCGAGCCGGCCGCGGGTCGGCTTCAGCCCGACCAGGCCGTTGACGGCCGCCGGGATCCGGATCGAGCCGCCCCCGTCGTTGGCGTGCGCGATGGGTACGGCGCCGGCGGCGACGAGCGCCCCCGAGCCGGAGCTCGACGCCCCCGCGGTGCGCTCGGTGTCCCACGGCGTGCGCACGGCACCGAGGCGCGGGTGCTCGGCGGAGGCGCTGAAGCCGTACTCGGAGAGCTGGCTCTTGCCGAGCGGCACCAGGCCGGTGGCGAGGTACATGTCGGCGAAGTCTCCGTTGCGCCTGGCCGGCCGCGGCTCCCAGGCGTCGGTGCCGGAACGGGTGGGCATCCCCGCCACGTCGACGTTGTCCTTGACCAGGGTCGGGATGCCGGACAGGAAGCCGGGTCGCGGGGTGCGGCCCTCGGCGCGGGCGCGGTCGAAGGCGAGGTGGGCCATCGCGTTGAGCGGGCCGTTGACGGCCTCGACCCGGGCGATGGCGGCGTCGACCGCCTCCGCGGCGGAGAGCTTGCCCGCCGCGAGGTGTTCGGCCAGGCCGACCGCGTCGAGGTCGCCGAGGGCATCGTCGGTGAAGGCGTGCACGCGCATGCAGGGAACCTAGCGCCTGGCCGGACCCCGGACGTCCGACTACGGTCGTAGTTCCGGCCCCCGCGGCCGGCCCCGCCGCCGCCGGCGGCGGCGCCGCTCAGAACAGCACGAGGGCGAGCACCGGGACCAGCAGGCTGATCGCCAGGGCCGAGAGGCCCATCGCGAGACCCGCGAAGGCACCCTCGGTCTCGTCCTCGCGGAGCATCCGGGAGGCACCGATGCCGTGGGAGACGGCGCCGACGGCGAGCCCCCGGGCGCGGCGGTCGCGGACGCGCAGCAGGTTGAGGGTCGCGGGCGCCGTGATCGCACTGAAGATGCCGATGCCGATCGCGAACACCGCCGCCAGGGGCGGGATCCCGCCGAGGCTCTGGGTGAGCGCGATCGCGACCGGCGTGGTGGCCGCCTTCGTGGCCAGCGTCTTCTCCAGCACCTCGTCCGCGCCGAGCGCCCGGGCGATCAGCACGGCCGTCACGATCGAGGTCGCGGCACCGACGACGATGGCGACGAGGAGCGGGACGACGAAGCCCTTCAGCCGGTCGGCCTGCCGATGCAGGGGGATCGCCAGCGCCACCGTCGCCGGACCGAGCCAGAACGCGATCAGCTCCGTGGCGTCGCGGTAGTCGACGTACTCGACGTCGAGGAGCGTGATCGCGAGCCCGGCCGCACCGATCGCCGGCAGCACGGGCTGCGCGAGCGCGTGCCCACCCGTGCGGGCCTGGAGCCACCGTCCGGCCTGGTAGCCGAGCAGGGTGACCAGGAGCAGGGCGAGCGGCGAGCGGGCCAGCTCGAGCAGGTCGTCCCTCACGCCGTGCCCTCCGCGCCGGCGCCGAGGTCGTCGCGCGGCGCGCCGAGCAGCCGCTCGAGCCCCACCGCCGTCCAGGCCACGACGGCCAGGCCGACCAGCCACGAGCCGATGACGGCGGCCGCGATCGGCAGGGCGTCGTCACGCAGGACCCCGAGGTAGACGACGATGCCGACGCCGGCCGGGACGAAGAACAGCTGCAGATGCCGCAGCAGCGCGGAGCCCGCGCGCACGATGGACCCGTCGTCGCCGTACCGCCGCACGCGGAGGAACACGAACAGCAGGAGCATGCCCGCCACCGGGCCGGGCACGGTGACGTCCAGGAGGCGGACCAGGACCTCGCCCAGCACCTGGAACGCCAGCAGCCAGGTGACCCCAGCGATCACCGGCGCTCCCTGAGTCGGGCGTTGGGCAGGCCGGGCGCGGGGATCGGGCGCAGCGACTGGTCGGGTACGACGCCGAACCGGCCGGGCGCGACCAGCCGGCCGTCCGCGACGACCTGCCCGTCGGCAGCGGTGATCTGGTCCTGCCAGGCGGCGCGGTAGGCGACGACCTCCTCGTGGGTGCGGCCGACGAAGTTCCACCACATCACGATCGACTCGCCGAACGGCGGTCCGCCGAGCACCAGGATCCGCGCCCCCTCGGCGCCGGCGACCAGGAGCAGCTCCTCGGCACCCGGGGGCACATAGGCCAGGTCGGCGGTCCGCGCGGCGACGTCCCCCACCGTGACCGAGCCGATGTCGACGAGCACGCCGTGCTCGAAGGACCGGTCGACCGGCACGCGCAGCGTCGTCCCCGGGTCGAGGACCACCTCCGCGCCGAGCAGCGGGGTGAAGGTCGTCACCGGCGAGCTGTCGCCGAGGAGGGAGCCGAGGAAGACGTGGGCGCGCCACCCCTCACCACCGATCTCAGCGGGCGCGTAGTGCTCGAAGCCGGGATCGGTGTCGCGGGCCGCATCGGGCAGCGCGACCCACAGCTGCGCGCCGTGCAGCACCGTGGTCTCGGGGGTCGAGACCTCCGAGTGGCTGATCCCGCGGCCCGCCGTCATCAGGTTGACCTCCTGCGGTCGCACCATGGCGACGTTCCCGGCGCTGTCGCGGTGCTCGATCTCGCCGGTGAACAGCCAGCTCACGGTCTGCAGCCCGGTGTGCGGATGAGGCGCGACCTCCATGCCGCCGCTCTCGCTGACCAGGTCGGGACCGTAGTGGTCCAGGAAGCACCACGCGCCGATCAGCGAGCGATGGCGCTGCGGGAGGGTGCGGCGTACCGACATCGCACGCGGGCCTCCCAGCGGGACCTCGCGCGGCTCCATCAGCTCGATGCCGGCGGCCTGCCGACCCTCGCAGACCACCTCGTCGGGCGCGGCTTCCGGGTTGCTCATGCCCTCCATCCTTTCGCGCCCGTCAACCGGCAGGTGGGCGAGGGTTCACCCGGTGCCGCAAGGGTGGGCCGGTGCGGATCGCCCAGCTGGCCAACTTCGTCGGGGCGACGTCGGGGGGCATGCGGACTGCGATCGAGCAGCTCGGCCGCGGGTACGTCGCCGCCGGCGCCGAGCGCCTCCTCGTCATCCCCGGACCCGTCGACGCGGTCCGCGCCACTGCGCTGGGCGACGTCGTCCAGGTGCGGGCGCCGCGGGTGGGCGGTGGCTACCGCCTGATCGTCGAGCCGTGGCGGGTGATGGACGCGCTCGAGCGGTTCGCGCCGACCAGCGTGGAGTGGAGCGACAAGCTGACCCTGCTGCCCGTGGCCTGGTGGGCCCGCCGCAACGGGGTCCGCTCGGTCCTGCTCTCCCACGAGCGGATGGGCGACATGTTCGCGATGCGCACCGGCCTGGAGACGACCTCGAAGGTCTCGATCGGGCTCCTCAACCGGCTGATCGTGCGCAGCTTCGACACGGTGGTGGTCACCTCGGCGTACGCCGAGAGCGAGTTCCGCACCGTCGCCGACGCCGCCGGCTGCCCGGTCGAGCGGGTGCCGCTGGGCGTGGACCTGGCGACCTTCCGCCCGGCCGCGCGGCGGGTGGCGCAGGACGACGGCGTGCTGCGTCTGGTGCACGCCGGCCGGCTGTCCCGCGAGAAGTCACCGCACCTGGCCGTCGCCACCGCGGTCGAGCTGCACCGGCGCGGCGTCGCCCTGCGCCTGGACGTCTACGGCGAGGGGCCGCACCGCGACGAACTGGAGGAGCTGGCCCGGGACGCGCCGGTGCGCTTCCACGGGTACGTCGGCGGTCGCGCGGCGCTGCGCGACCGGCTCGCCGCCGCGGACGTCGCCCTGTCCGTGTGTCCCGGCGAGACCTTCGGCCTGGCGGTGCTGGAGGCGCTGGCCTGCGGCACTCCGGTCGTCACCGCCGACCGCGGCGGCGCCCGGGAGCTGGTCGACGCCGGGTGCGGGACCTGGGCGGCACCGCGGGCCGAGGATCTCGCCGACGCCGTGCTGCGACTGCTGGAGCTGCCCGAGCGGCGGCGGCGCACAGCCGCGCGGGCGCGGGCCGAGCAGTACGGCTGGGAGCGCACGGTGGCCCGGATGCTGGCGCTGCACACCGGCGAGCACGCCGAGGTGCTCAGCGCCTGAGCCCGGCGGTCCCTTTCCGTCAGCGGCGGGTCGGGTGGGGCTCCGGTCAGCGCGCGCCGGTGTCCGCGAGCATCCGCTGCCACCAGACGACGTCGATCCAGCGGTCGAACTTGCGCCCGACCTCGCGCAGGACGCCCTGTCGCTCGAACCCGCAGGCGCGGTGCAGTCCCTCGCTCGCGTCGTTCGGCAGCGCGATGCAGGCCAGCGCCGTGTGCACGCCGCCCTCGCGCAGGCGCGGCAGCAGCGCGTCGTACAGCAGGCGGCCGAGGCCGCGCCCGGTGGCGGCCGGGTCGACGTAGACGGTGACCTCGCGGGTGCGGTCGTAGGCGCCGCGCTCGCGGTAGGGGCCGGAGTAGGCGAAGCCGAGCACCTCGTCGCCGGTGACCGCGACGAGGAAGTGGTCGCCGGGGTGCGGGGAGGCGAGCTTGGCCTCCCACCGCGAGCGCGGCGGCGGCTCGGTGTCGAACGTGGCGTGGCCCTCGCGGACCTCGCGGGCGTAGATGGCGGCGACCGCGTCGAGGTCCGCGTCGACGGCGGCACGCACGAGCACAGGGTCGGCCGAGACCCGCTCAGCCATCGGCCGGGTCGACGAGCGAGGCCCCCTCGACCGCGCCCAGCGGCTCGGCGGCGATGTCGGAGCGGCGCTGGAGGCCGTCGAAGGCGACCAGGTCCGCGGCGGCGTACGCGCGGGCGCGGGCGTCGGCGACGTCGTAGCCCACAGCGCGCACGGCGAGCACCCGCCCGCCGGCGGTGACCAGGCGGGGTCCGTCGTCGCCGTCGAGAGCGGTGCCGGCGTGGATGACGTCGACGTCGGCGACGCCGTTGGCCCGTCCCACGCCGGTGATGACGTCGCCCTTCGACGACGACTCGGGGTAGCCCGCGGACGCGAGGACGACGGTGACCGAGGCGCCGTCACGGAAGCGCGGCGGCGCGACCTCGCCGAGCCGTCCCCGGGCCGCGGCGTGCAGCAGCTCCCCGAGCGGGGACGCGAGCAGGGCGAGCACCGGCTGCACGTCCGGGTCGCCGAAGCGGCAGTTGAACTCGATCACCCGCGGGCCGTCGGCGGTCAGCGCCAGGCCGACGTACAGGCAGCCCACGAACGGCGTGCCGCGGCGCGCCATCTCGTCGAGGGTGGGCTGGACGACCTCGGCCATCACGGTCGCGGGGAGGTCGGGCGGAGCCCAGGGCAGCGGCGAGTAGGAGCCCATGCCGCCGGTGTTCGGCCCGCGCCCGCCGTCGAAGATCCGCTTGAAGTCCTGCGCGGGCTGGAGGGGGTACGCCGTGGTGCCGTCGCAGACGGCGAACAGGGAGACCTCCGGCCCGTCGAGGAACTCCTCGACCACGACCCGTCCGCAGCCGGCCGCGTGGGCGAGCGCCGCGGCGCGGTCCCGGGTCACCACGACGCCCTTCCCCGCCGCGAGCGCGTCGTCCTTGACGACGTACGGCGGCCCGAGCTCGTCGAGCGCGGCCGCGACCTCCTCGGGCGTGGCGCACGTGCGCGACCCGGCGGTCGGCACGCCGGCCGCCGCCATCACCTCCTTGGAGAAGGCCTTGGACCCCTCGAGCATCGCCGCCTCGCGCGACGGCCCGAACACCGCGATCCCCGCCGCGCGCACGGCGTCCGCGACACCGGCGACCAGGGGCGCCTCGGGACCGATGACGACCAGGTCGGCGCCGACCTCGGCGGCGAGGGCGGCCACGGCGGGCCCGTCCATCGGGTCGACCGGGTGGAGCGTCGCGAACGCGCCGATGCCCGGGTTGCCGGGAGCCGCGTGGACCTCGCTCACCCCCGGGTCGCGGGAGAGCGCGAGGGCGAGCGCGTGCTCACGCCCGCCGGTGCCGATGACGAGGGTCTTCACGAGCGCCGATCCTAGGGTGTGGGTGTTGCGGAGGGTGCGGGTGTGCGGTGGGGGTGGGGCGCGTCGGAATCACCGCAGAAGCGGCGAAACCTGCACTTCTTGACCGTTGCAGAGGCCAAGGAGCGAGGGAAGCACCGCTGGAGCGGTGATTCCTGCAACCCGCCGGCCTCAGGACCGCGGCACCTGCGCCCGGACCGGCAGGTCGACGACGAACGTCGGGCGGCCGGCGTCGACGAGATAGCGCGCGTCGCCGCCGTGGAGCCGGGCGATCTCCCGCACGATGTAGAGGCCGAGGCCGCTGCCGGCGGTCGGGCCGGCGTGGACGAAGCGGTCGAAGACCCGGTCCACCAGGCGGGGCTGGACTCCAGGACCGCCGTCGCTGACGCTCATCCGCACACCGTCGGCCGTGCGCTCGCCGGTCAGCACGATCGGGGGACGCCCGTGGCGGACGGCGTTCTCGAGCAGGTTGTCGAGAGCCTGGCCCAGTCGAGCGGCGTCGGCGACCAGCTCGACGTCCTGGTCGATGCGCACCTGGACGCGGGCGGCGCCGTGCGCGGCGTGCACCCGCTCCACCGAGGACACCAGCACGCTGCGCAGGGACACCGGCTCGGGGGCCAGCGCGAGTGCCTCGGCCTGGACGTCGGACGCCGTGCCGAGGTCGGTCAGCAGCCGCTGGAGCCGCAGTGCGCTCGATGACATGGCGTCAAGGATGTGCTCCCGCTCGACGGGGTCGAGGTCCTGTCCGTCGCGCAGCATGTCGACCGCCCCCTCGATGACGGCCGCCGGCGTCCGGAGCTCGTGGGCGGTCACGGCGAGGAGGTGGGCCTGCTGCTCGAGCGCGCGCCGGCGCTCCTCCTCGTGCGCGCGCTGCTCGGTCTGGTCCCGGGTCACCTTGGCGAAGCCGCGGTGCCGGCCCGACTCGTCGTACACGGCGGTGATCACCACCCGGGCCCAGAAGGTGCTGCCGTCCCGGCGGACCCGCCAGCCCTCCTCGGCGTGGACGCCGTCGCGCAGGGCGACCTCGAGGTTCTGCTCCGGGTGTCCGGAGGCCTGCTCCTCGGGCGGGTAGAAGACCCGGAAGTGCTGGCCGACGATCTCGCTCGCGCTGTAGCCCTTGATGTAGGCGGCTCCGGCATTCCAGCTGGCGACCCGACCGTCCACGCCGAGCATGAAGATCGCGTAGTCCTTGACCGCCGTCACGAGGAGTCGGAAGACCTCCTCGCTGCGCCGCAGCTCGACCTCGGTCGTGATGTCCTGGACCTGCGCGAAGGCGTAGAGCGGCGCTCCTCGCGAGTCGCGCACGGGAGTCAGGGTGACCCGCACCGTGCGGACGCCGTCCTCGTCCTCGATCGGGTGCTCGAAGGTCGCCTCGTCGGCGCCGCCCTCGGTGATGCGGGCGAGCGCGTCGTCGAGCTGGTCGCCGTGCTGACGCGTCAGGACGCCGTAGTCGAGGCCGACGAGATGGGCGAGGGGACGGCCGACCATCTCGACGAGCGCCCGGTTGGCCCGGACGATGCTGCCGTTGAGGGTCATCGTCGCCATGCCGATGGTGGCCTGGTCGAAGACCTCCCGGTAGCGCTCGAGATGCTCGGCCACGAGCTGCTGGTCATGGGCCGACTGGTCATCGGGCCGCGCCAGCCGCAGCGCCGGCCCCCGCGGCGCGGGCGGCTGCGCGGAGGACGCCTCGACGTGGCTCCACAGGCGCTCCACGACCGTGTCGAGCGGGGCACCCTTCTCGATGAAGTCGGTGGCGCCGAGCTCGCGGGCGCGGGTCGAGAGCCCGCTGGCCTGGAAGCCGGTGTACATGATCACCTTCGAGTCCGGCGACACCGCGAGGACCAGGGGCAGGCACTCGAGGCCGTCGAGCACCGGCATCGAGGTGTCGAGGAGCACCAGCGTCGGCTGGTGCTCGTGGGCGAGCATCAGCGCCTCGCCGCCGTCGCCCGCCTCGCCGACGACCTCGAAGAGCCCGGAGGCGCGCAGGCGGGCACCGACGACCGCCCGCAGCTCCGGCGAGTCGTCCACGAGCAGCACCGTCGGTCGCGCCGCCACGCCACCACCTTCAGATCCCATGTGTCCCCACGTCCGTCGTGCCAATGCCCCGAACGGACGATCCCATACCTGGGCGGGATGTACGCGCTTTCGGGCACGGCCGGCGGAGGGGCCGGGGCCGGTCGGCGCAGGCTCAGCGCAGCGGGTGCCGGACGACCGCCTGCTCGCGCTCGGGGCCCACGCCGACGACCGAGATCCGCGCACCGGAGCGCTCCTCGACGTACTCCACATAGGCCTGGGCGGCCTTCGGCAGCTCGTCGAACGACCGGCACCCGGAGATGTCCTCCGACCAGCCGGGGAGGTTCTCGTAGATCGGGACCGCGTGGTGGAAGTCGGTCTGGTTGACCGGCATCTCGTCGTGGCGGACGCCGTCGACGTCGTACGCGACGCAGACGGGGAGCTCCGCCAGGCCCGTGAGGGTGTCCAGCTTGGTGAGGACGAAGTCGGTGACCCCGTTGACGCGCGCGGCGTAGCGGGTGATCACCGTGTCCATCCACCCGCAGCGGCGCGGACGCCCCGTGGTGGTGCCGTACTCCCAGCCCGCCTTGCGGAGGAACTCGCCGTTCTCGTCGTGCAGCTCGGTCGGGAAGGGACCCTCGCCGACGCGGGTGGTGTAGGCCTTGGCGATCGCGATCACCTGGTCGATGCGCGTCGGCGGGATGCCGGTGCCGGTGCACGCGCCCGCCGCGACGGCGCTGCTGGACGTCACGAAGGGGTAGGTGCCGTGGTCGACGTCCAGCAGGGTCGCCTGGCCGGCCTCCATGAGGACCACCTCGTCACGGTCGAGCGCCTGGCTCAGCAGGAGTCCCGTGTCGCAGACGTAGGGCGCCAGCCGCTCCGCGTGCGCCAGCAGGCCCTCGACCGTCTGCTCGACGGAGGGCGCGCGGCGGTTGTAGATCTTGGTGAGGATCTGGCCCTTGAGCTCGAGGGCCCCCTCGACCTTCTGGGTGAGGATCTTCTCGTCGAACAGGTCCTGCACCCGGATGCCGATCCGGTTCATCTTGTCGGCGTACGTCGGGCCGATGCCGCGACCGGTGGTGCCGATGCGCCGCGAGCCGAGGAAGCGCTCGGTGACCTTGTCGATGGTGCGGTTGTAGTCCGCGATGACGTGGGCGTTGGCGCTGAGCTTGAGCTTGCCGGTCTCGACGCCGCGCGCCTCGAGGCCGTCGATCTCCTGGAAGAGGACGTCGATGTCGACGACGACGCCGTTCCCGATGACGGGGGTGCAGCCCGGGGTGAGGATGCCGCTGGGCAGCAGGTGCAGGGCGTACTTCTCGTCGCCGATGACGACGGTGTGGCCGGCGTTGTTGCCGCCGTTGAACTTGACGACGTAGTCGACCTGGCTGCCGAGGTGGTCGGTGGCCTTGCCCTTGCCCTCGTCGCCCCACTGGGCTCCGACGATCACGATTGCGGGCATCTGCTCGCTCCTTCGCTCGGGACGGAGTCCCTCCGTCCCGCCGGATCGGGACGGCTGCTCAACGCACCACTGGTTGTACGGGTGTTCGTCAGGGATGTCCTGCTCAGCACGAAGCCCCGGCAAGACCGGGGCTCTTGCGGCGTCACGTTACCAAAGCGCGACCTTGCGGCTAGATTCGACCGAGAACGAGAACACGTTCTCTTTTTCTCCCCGATCCCAGGAGCAGCCATGGGCGCCAGCCGCGAGACCATCCTCGACACCATCCAGACCTATGTGGACCTGGTGGCCACCGGCCCCTCGGCCGATGTCGTCGCCCTGTACGCCGACGGCGCGACCGTCGAGGACCCCGTGGGCTCCGAGGTCCTCACCACCCGCGAGCAGATCGCCGCCTTCTACGGCACCCTTGACAGCCTCGAGCAGACCGGCCGCCTGCTGTTCGCCCGCGTCGCCGGCAACGAGGCGGCCTTCTCCTTCGAGCTGGTCACCAAGGCCGGCGAGCAGACCTACACCCTGGCGCCCGTCGACGTGATGACCTTCGACGACGAGGGCAGGATCACCAGCATGCGGGCGTTCTGGTCGGGTGAGGACATGGTCGTCAGCTGAGGTCGTCCCCGTCTCCGCCGGGCTGATTCTGTGGAGAAGTCGGGGACTGGGACGAGAAAACTCGCGCTGGGACGATGAACCTTCATCGTCCAAGCGTGAGTTTCACCGGCCGGCCGGTGAAACTGTCTCCGCGCCCGCCAACCGCGCCGCGACCTCGGCCACCACGGCCCGGGCGAGCGACTCGGGGGTGTCGTCGGGACGCTCGGGCACGACGCCGTGCACGTCGCCGTCGGCGAGCAGGTCCAGCGCGCCGACCTTCTGCTGGCTGGCCATCTCCGCGGCGCGGGAGGGCTCGCCGTGGACGATCACGCTCGCGCCCTCGGGCGGGAGCGGGGAGAGCCAGCCGCGCTCGGTGGCGAGCACGGTCCTCGCCGGGAGCAGGGCGAGCGCCCCGCCGCCGCAGCCCTGGCCGAGGATGACGGAGACCGTCGGCACCGTCATCGTGACCAGCCCTGCGATGCAGCGGGCGATCTCGCCGGCCATCGCGCCCTCCTCCGCCGCCTGCGACAGCTCGGCCCCCGGAGTGTCCACCACCGTCACCAACGGCAGCCGAAGCTCCTCGGCCAGCTCCATCGCCCGCCGCGCCTCCCGCAGCGCCGCCGGACCCATCGGCGTCGACGGCGTCTGCCGCGACCGGTCCTGACCCACCAGCACGCACGGCTGCCCGTCGAGCCGGGTCAGCGCGATCAGCACCGAGTCGTCCCGCTCCCCCTCGTCGGTCCCCTTGAGCCGCAGCGTGCTGCTCGCGCCGTACCGCAACAGGTCCCGTACGCCGACCCGCCCCTCAGCGCGGGTCGCCTCGATGTCCTCCCAGACCGGATGGTCGAGCGCGGTGCCCGCGGCGACCGGCGTACGACGCTCCAGGGCGGGCTGCTCCGCGGGGTCGACCAGCACTCCGAGCGCGTGGTCGACCAGCGCCGGCAGGTGCTCGACCGGGACGACGGCGTCGATGACGCCGTGCGCCGCGAGGTTCTCCGCGAGCTGGACGCCGGACGGGAAGGGCCGGCCGTTGAGCGCCTCGTAGACCTTGGGGCCGAGGAAGCCGACCAGGGCGCCCGGCTCCGCCACGGTCACGTGGCCGAGCGAGCCCCACGAGGCGTACACGCCACCGGTGGTGGGGTGGCGCAGGTGGACCAGGTAGGGCAGGCCCGCCCCCCGGTGCTCCATCAGCGCCCGCGAGATCTCCACCATCTGCACGAAGGCGCGCGTTCCCTCCTGCATCCGGGTCCCGCCCGACGACGTGCTCGCCAGCACCGGCAGGCCCTCCGCGGTGGCTCGTCGTACGGCGGACGCGATCCGGCTCGCCGCGGCGACGCCGATCGAGCCGGCGAGGAAGCGGAACTCGTTGACCACGAAGGCCACCGGCCGCCCGCGCACGGTGCCGCGGCCGGTCAGGACGGACTCGTCCGTGCCCGCCTTCTCGGCCGCGGCGCGCAGCTCGGCCTGGTAGGACTCGCTGTGGCCGCTGATGTCGACCGGCGTGTCCCACGACTCGTAGGAGCCGTCGTCGAGCACCAGGTCGATCAGCTCGCGGGCGGTCCAGCGGCGGGGCGTGCTCGAGGGCGTGCTCGTAGCCGTGCTCATGACGCGGAATCCAACCACGCTCCCGCGTGGCGCTCGTCGGCAACTTGTGCCAATCCGGCCCTAGGCTGGCCGCGTGGCCACGGAACTCCTGCTCATCACCAACAGCGACGCCGGTACGGCGGACCGGGAGGCGGTCGACGCGGCCGTGGCGGTGCTCCGCGAGGGCGCCGAGGTCGAGGTGAGCGCGACCTCCTCGCCCGACGAGCTCGACGAGGTGCTCGCCGCCGCGGGGGGCCGGACGATCGTGGTGGTCGGCGGCGACGGCAGCATGCACGCCGTCGTGCAGGCCCTGCACTCCCGCGGCGAGCTCGCCGGACGCACCCTCGCGCTGGTCCCGCTGGGGACCGGCAACGACTTCGCCCGCACCCTCGACCTGCCCCTGGACCCGGAGGAGGCGGCCCGGGTGGTCCTGTCCGGCACGCCCCGCCCGACCGACCTCGTGGTCGACGAGGACGACCGGGTGACGGTCAACAGCGTGCACCTCGGCGCGGGCGCCGAGGCGGGCAAGCGGGGTGCGCGCTGGAAGGCCCGGCTGGGCAAGGTCGGCTACCCGATCGGCGCGCTCGAGACGGCGTTGAACCCGCCGAGCCTTCGGGTCCGGGTCGAGGTGGACGACGAGGTCGTGGTCGACGTCGACCAGCCGGTGCTGATGGTCGCCGTCGGCAACGGAGCGTCGGTCGGCGGGGGCACCGAGCTGACCCCCGACGCCGAGCCCCACGACGGCGAGGTGGACGTCCTCATCGCGAGCCCGGCCGGACCGCTGGCGCGGCTCGGATATCTGCTGAGGCTGCCCTTCGCGCGGCACGAGCAGCACGCCGACGTCCGGATCGTGCGCGGGCGCACGGTGCGGGTCAGCGGCACCCCGTTCGACTGCAACAGCGACGGGGAGATCGACGGGCCGGTGCGCTCCCGGACCTGGCGGGTGCTGCCCGCGGCGTACGCGATGGTGGTCCCGCGGTCCTAGCGGCCTAGGCTTGGGCGCCGTGGCACGAGGAGAGCGCAACCGGGGCGGTCAGCCCAGCGGTCAGCACGGTGGTCAGCAGGGCGGCCAGCACCAGGAGCCCCACGACTGGGTGACCCGCACCGCCGACCTGGCACTCCGGCACGCCGAGCAGGTCAACGGCGGCACCCTGCCCGAGCTCGTCACCTGCGCCTCCGGCATCAGCCCCTCGGGGCCGATCCACCTGGGCAACCTGCGCGAGTTCCTCACCGTGCACTTCGTCGCCGAGGAGATCCGGCGCCGCGGGATCGCCGTGCGCCACCTGCACAGCTGGGACGACTACGACCGCTTCCGCAAGGTGCCCGCCGGCGTCGACCCCGCGTGGAGCGAGCACATCGGCCGTCCGCTGTCGGCCGTCCCGGACCCCACGGGCGAGTTCGCGAGCTGGGGCGAGCGCTACAAGGCGCCCCTGCGCGCCGCACTCGTCGAGATGGGCTGCGACATGGTCGAGGTCAGCCAGACCGAGATGTACCGCGCCGGCACCTACCGCGAGCAGATCCTCACCGCCATCCGCAAGCGCGGCGAGATCGAGACGGTGATGTCCCGGTTCCGCACGAAGAAGGCCGAGGCCGACCCGGAGGCCGGCGAGTCCACGGCCGAGGCGGACGACGCCGGCCACGGCGCCAGCGAGGATCTCGCTCGCTTCCCCTACAAGCCCTACTGCCGCGGCTGCGGCCGCGACACCGTGACCCTCACGGCGTACGACGACGAGACCACCGACCTGTCCTACACCTGCGACGTGTGTGGCGACTCCTATGTCACCCGGGTCGCGACGCAGGACGAGGGCAAGCTGGTCTGGAAGGTCGACTGGCCGATGCGCTGGACGTTCGAGGGGGTCCACTTCGAGCCCGGTGGCGTCGACCACGCGAGCCCCGGCTCGTCCTACACGGTCGGCAAGGAGATCGTCGGACCGGTCTTCGGCGGCACCGCGCCCTCGTTCGTCGGCTACTCGTTCGTCGGCGTGGCCGGGATGCCGAAGATGTCGTCCTCCAAGGGCGGGGTACCGACCGCGGCCGAGGCGCTGCGGATCCTCGAGGCCCCGATCCTGCGCTGGCTCTACGTGCGCCGGCAGCCGAAGCAGGCGTTCAACGTCGACTTCGGCCAGGAGGTGCTGCGCCTGTACGACGAGTGGGACGCGCTCACCAGGAAGGCCGCCATTCCCGAGAAGCGGGACGCGGCGGTGCTCGCCTGGGAGCGGGCCTCGGCCACCTCGACCGCAGGGACCCTGCGGACGCCGGCGGTCGTCGTACCGTTCCGGATGCTGTCCTCGGTCGCCGACGTGACCGCCGGCTCCCGCGAGATCACCGCCCGCACCGTCGGCGCCGCGCCGGAGGACCTCGAGCCGCGGCTCTCGAAGGCCGCCACCTGGATCGAGGCGTACGTCGACCCCGAGGAGCGCACCGTGGTGCGCGAGACGGCCGACACCGAGCGGCTCGGCCGGCTGAGCGAGGACGAGGAGCTCTGGCTGGGCCAGCTGCTCGACCGGCTGCCGGACTCCTTCGACTCCGTCGAGGAGCTCACGACGCTGATCTACGGCGTGCCGAAGCTCGCCCGCGGTCTGGCGCTCGAGGACGCGCCGACCGACGAGGTCAAGGCGGACCAGAAGGCCTTCTTCCGGCTGCTCTACCACCTGCTCGTCGGCGCCGAGCGCGGCCCGCGGCTGCCGACGCTCTTCGCCGCGCTGGGGCCCGAGCGGGTCCGCTCACTGCTCCGTCCCTGACGAGGGGCTCGAGAAAACTCCGAAATCCGCGTGATGAACACCGCCGGCCCTCGTCCGGTCAGGTGTACATCTCGGACAAGGAGACCCACATGCCCACGACCCCGCTGACCCACAAGCACCGTGCGACGCAGCCCGTCCCCGCCGCCGAGCGGCCCGCCGCGACCCGTGCCCACCGCGCCTCGCGCGCGAGCGACCTGCCGATCGCGGCCGCCCTCGGCGTCATCCTCCTGCTCGTCGCCGCCTACTTCGCCGTCCAGGGCTGACCTGCCCAGGGGGTTGAGTCGTCGGTTCTGACCCGCCGAGTCGTCGGTTCCGACCCGCCGAGCCGTCACCGACGCGCGCCCGGTTCGGGCGTCGGTGACGGCCGGGACGTCGCTCAGCCCAGGAGCTCGTCGTACGCCGTGGGGCTGGAGTCACGCAGGAAGGTGGAGCAGCGCTCCCACTCCTCGGTCTCACCGATCGCCCGCGCGGCCAGGGCCAGCAGCGCGAGCGCGCGCAGGAAGCCGCGGTTCGGCTGGTGCTCCCACGGCACCGGGCCGTGGCCCTTCCAGCCGTTGCGGCGCAGCAGGTCCAGGGAGCGGTGGTAGCCCACGCGGGCGTACGCGTAGACGGTCACGTCGTCGGCACCCTCGTCGCGGGCCTGCTCGGCAAGGCTCGCCCAGGCGAGGGGCGAGGACGGGAGACGTCGTACGACGGCGGCAGGCGCGAGTCCCTCCGCGAGGAGCTCCTCGGCGGGGTCGACGGGCAGGTGGGTGGGCGGGGGGCCGGCCATCAGGTCGGCGCCGGGCGTGAGGCTCATGGACCCATTGTCGCGCGCTCGGGAAGGAGCGTCGGTGGCCGGGTGTTGACTCGGATCGTGACCCAGAGCGCCCCTCCCCCCGCGACGACGACACCGGCCACGCCCGACGCGCCGGAGACCAGCCCGTGGCCCGCGCTGTGGGCGCTGGTCATCGGGTTCTTCATGATCCTGGTCGACCTGACCATCGTCACGGTGGCGACCCCGACGATCATCGACGACCTCGACGCGTCGGTGAACGACGTGGTCTGGGTGACCAGCGGATACATGCTGGCCTACGCCGTGCCCGTCCTCATCACCGGACGGCTGGGCGACCGGTTCGGCTCGAAACGGCTCTATCTGGCCGGCCTCGTCGTGTTCACCCTCGCCTCGCTGTGGTGCGGGCTGACGACGACGGTCGAGGCGCTCATCGTCGCGCGGGTCGTCCAGGGCTTCGGCGCCTCGATGATGACGCCGCAGACGATGGCGATCATCACCCGGATCTTCCCGCCGGCGCAGCGCGGCAGCGCGATGGCGGTGTGGGGTGCGACCGCGGGCGTCGCGATGGTGGTCGGGCCGATCCTCGGGGGTGTCCTCACCGACGGTCTCGGCTGGGAGTGGATCTTCTTCGTCAACATCCCCGTCGGCCTGGTCGCCTTCGTGATGGCCTGGCGGCTGGTCCCGGCGCTGCCCACGCACGCGCACCGCTTCGACTGGCTGGGGGTCGCCCTGTCCGGTGCCGCGATGTTCCTGCTCTGCTTCGGCATCCAGGAGGGCCACCAGATGGACTGGTCGCCGTGGATCCTCGCCATGATCGGCGGAGGGGTCGTACTGCTCCTCGCCTTCGTGCTCTGGCAGCGCGCCAACCGGGCCGAGCCCCTCGTCCCGCTCAGCCTGTTCCGCGACCGCAACTTCTCGGTGTCGAACGTGGCGATCACCTGCATGGGCTCGATCGGGGCGTCCTTCGGCTTCCCGCTCATGCTCTACGCCCAGGCAGTCCGCGGCGACTCCCCCACCGAGGCAGCCCTGCTGATGGTGCCGATGGCGGTGATGTCCATCTTCCTCGCCCAGCCGGTCGGCCGGCTGACCGACCGGCTGCACCCGCGCCAGGTCCTCGGCTTCGGGTTCGCGGTCAGCCTCGCCGGCTTCCTGCTGCTCATCTGGCGCCTGGAGCCGGGCATCGCCGTGTGGGAGATCGCGGCACCGATGGCGGTCATCGGCGTTGGCAACGCCTTCATCTGGGCGCCGACCGCCGCCACCGCCAACCGCAACCTCCCCCTGCATCTCGCGGGCGCGGGTGCGGGCGTCTACAACGCCACGCGCCAGGTCGGATCCGTGCTCGGCGCGGCGGCGATCGCGATGCTCATGGACGCCCGGCTCGCGCACTACCTTCCCGGTGCGGCCGCGCACGGCGAGGCCGGCGCCGCCCGGATCCCGGACCCGCAGGTGGCAGAGCTGTTCAGCAGGGCCATGCAGCAGTCCCTGTGGCTGCCCGCCGTGATGTACGCCGTCGGGCTGGTGGCGGTGATGTTCTACGAGAAGCCGCGTCACCAGGGATTCGGCGGGGCGTGACGAGGACTGACCGACCTGACGGACCTGACCGACCTGACGGACCGACCTGAGAGCGCAGCCAAATTGCCTTCCCTGCCCGGCGAGCGGCACCATCGCGCCGTGCTCCGACGTGGCGTGGTCGACGCCCTGCCCCTGATGATCCCGGCGATCCCGTTCGCCTTCGTGATCGGCGTGGCCGTGACCGAGGCCGAGATCGACGGGCTCGTCGGCTGGAGCTCCTCCCCGATCATCTACGCCGGCGCCGGCCAGCTCACGCTCCTCACGCTGCTGGGCTCCGGTGCTGCCTGGGCGGCGGCGGTCACCGCTGCCCTCGTGGTCAACGCGCGGCACGCGATGTACTCCGTCGCGCTCGCGCCGGCCTTCCAGCAGCAGCCGTCGTGGTTCCGGTGGGTGGGCTCCTATCTGCTCATCGACCAGATGTTCGTCCTCGCGGACCGCCGCAAGGGCGACCCGGCCGCGGACTTCCGCCGCTACTACCTGGCCGCCGGACTGTGCTTCGTCCTCCTGTGGTGCCTCAGCGTCGCCATCGGCCTCGCCCTCGGTCCGATCATCCCGACGGCGTGGGGCCTGGAGTTCGCCGTCCCCGTCATGTTCACCGGCATGCTGATCCCCGGTCTCACGACCAACCCCAAGTGGGTGGCCGCGCTCGTCGCGGCAGCCGTCACGGTCGCCTGCGCGGGAATGCCCAACCGGGCCGGCCTGCTGGTCGGCGCCGCGGCGGGCATCGCCGCCGGCGTGCTGGCCGACCGGAGGACGCGATGAGCGCCTTCCTCGCCATCGTCGCGGTCGGCCTGGGCACCTTCGTGAGCCGGGCGGTCTTCATCGTCGGCCTCGGCCGGCGCACCATCCCGCCCGCGGTGATCCGCGCCCTCGACTACGTGGGCCCCGCCACCTTGTCGGCGCTCATCGTCGCCATGATGATCAGCGAGGGGAAGGTAGCGGTCGGACCGGCCGAGATCGCCGGGCTGGCGGTCGCGACGGCCGTCGGCCTGCGCACCTCCAACATGACCGTGATCCTGCTCGCCGGGATGTGCGCGTTCTGGGTGGTCGGGGCCCTGTGAGCCCGGCCCGGTGATTCCGGCCCCGCATGCCGCGGGGCCGTCAGGAGAGCACGAAGCCGAACAGCGGGCTGTCGGGTGGCACCTTCTCCACGCGCAGCCGGGACTCCTCCATCCGGGCCAGCAGTCCGGCGAGGTCGTCGGGCGACTGCATCTCGATGCCGACGAGCGCCGGGCCGGTCTCGCGGTTGTTGCGCTTGGTGTACTCGAAGAGCGTGATGTCGTCGTCGGGCCCGAGCACGTCGTCGAGGAAGCGGCGCAGCGCACCGGGCTCCTGGGGGAACTCCACCAGGAAGTAGTGCTTGAGCCCCTCGTGCACCAGCGCCCGCTCCACGATGTCGGCGTAGCGCGACACGTCGTTGTTGCCGCCGGAGACGACCACGACCACGTGGCTGCCGGCCGGGAGCCCCGCGATCCCGGTTCCGCCCCCCGCCGCATCGGGCGCACCCGGTCCCGGCAGGCGCAGCGCGGCCGGAGCGAGGGCGCCGGCGGGCTCGGCGATGATGCCGTCGACCTGGTAGAGGTCGAGCATCTCCACGCAGATCAGGCCCTCGGGGACGGCGGCGAGGCTCAGCTCGACGCTCGAGCGGGCGTCTGCGACGGCGCGATAGGTCAGCTCGCCGACCCGGCGTACGGCGGCGCCGTCGACGAACGGGTCGACCGCGTCGAGCTCGACCGGCCCACCCGCAGCGAGGGCGGCCGCGAGCGAGGCGGCGCCGGCCGGCTCCGCGGCGAGCACCCGGGCTCCGGGCAGCCGCTCGCCGAGGACGGTGAGGCAGCCCGCGATCAGGCCCGCGCCGCCGACCGGCAGCACCAGGGCGTCCGGCTGCCAGCCGAGCCCGGCGGACTGGGCCAGGATCTCGGCGGCGACGGTGCCCTGGCCGGCGATGATCCCGGGATGGTCGAAGGCGGGGACGACGGTCGCCCCGGAGGCAGCCGCGAAGTCCGCCGCGGCGACGGCCGCGTCGTCGTACTGGTCACCGGCGATGACGACCTCGACCTGGTCGCCGCCCAGCGCGGCGACCCGGTCCCGCTTCTGTCGCGGTGTCGTGCGCGGCAGGAAGATCGTCGCGTGCACGCCCGCGCGGGCGCAGGCGAAGGCGACGCCCTGCGCGTGGTTGCCCGCGCTGGCGCAGGTGACGCCGCGCGCCCGCTCCTCGTCCGAGAGACCGGCGAGCACGGTGTAGGCGCCGCGTGCCTTGTAGGAGCGAACGGGCGTGAGGTCCTCGCGCTTGAGCCAGACGTCGAGCCCGGTCAGCGCGGAGAGCCGGTCGGCGCGCTGCAGCGGCGTCGGGGCGATGACCGATCCGAGCAGGCCGGCCGCCCGGTCGACGTCGGCGGCGGTCGGGAGCCGGGGGTCGCGTGCGGGTCGCGACGCGACCTCGTCGACCGCCGGCACGTCAGCCGACGGTCTTGCCGGCCGAGCGCAGGTTCTCGGCCGCCTCGACGACGCGGGCGGCCATGCCCGCCTCGGCGGCCTTGCCCCAGGACCGCGGGTCGTAGGCCTTCTTGTCGCCGACCTCGCCGTCGATCTTCAGCACGCCGTCGTAGTTGCGGAACATGTGGTCCGCGGCCGGGCGGGTGAAGGCGTACTGCGTGTCGGTGTCGACGTTCATCTTCACCACGCCGTAGTCGACGGCGGCCGCGATCTCCTCGGCCGTCGAGCCGGACCCGCCGTGGAAGACCAGGTCGAACGGCCGGGCCCCCTCGTCGAGGCCGAGCTCGGCGACGACCGCCGCCTGCGCGTCGCGCAGGATCTCCGGACGCAGCTTGACGTTGCCCGGCTTGTAGACGCCGTGCACGTTGCCGAAGGTCAGCGCCGTCAGGTAGCGGCCCTTCTCACCCACCCCGAGCGCGCGCACCGTCGCCAGCGCGTCCTCCGGCGTGGTGTAGAGCTTCTCGTCGATCGCCCCGACGATGCCGTCCTCCTCGCCGCCGACGACACCGACCTCGATCTCGAGGATCACGTGGGCCGCGGCGGCCTTGGCCAGCAGCTCCTCGGCGATCTGCAGGTTCTCGTCGAGCGGTACGGCGGAGCCGTCCCACATGTGCGACTGGAAGAGCGGAGCCTCGCCCCGGGCGACCCGCTCGGCGGAGAGCGCGAGGAGCGGGCGGACGAAGGCGTCGAGCTTGTCCTTGGGGCAGTGGTCGGTGTGCAGGGCGATGTTGACCGGGTAGTTCTTCGCGACCTCCGCGGCGTACGCGGCGAAGGCGACCGAGCCGGTGACCATGTCCTTCACCGACGGCCCGGAGAGGTACTCCGCACCACCGGTCGACACCTGCAGGATGCCGTCCGAGCCGGCGTCGGCGAAGCCCTTCAGCGCGGCGTTGAGCGTCTGCGAGGACGTGACGTTGATGGCCGGGAAGGCGAACGAGCCCGCCTTCGCGGCGTCGAGCATCTCGGCGTACTTCTCAGGGGTGGCGATGGGCATGCTGGCTGGCTCCTGCACGGGGTCCGGTTACGTCCGCCTCAACCTACCGTGAGCGTCCGCGGCCGGGGCAGGGCCTGTGGACCTCAGGTGGCCGGGTGGTGTCGGCGGGGCGGCTGCGGTGGACCGGGCGGCGCGGATTCACCACGGGATGTAGGCGAGTGCGCACATCCCGTGTGGATCTCCACTACAGAAGTGCGGATTCGGCTACATCCCGTGGTGAATCCGACGCCCGCCGCCCGCCGCGTCCGCCTCAGCAGACCCTCACCCCCGCCAAGCCTCGCCGCTGCTCAGGTCGGCGTGCTGCCGGACCCAGGAGTGCATCGCGATGGCGGCGGCGGCCGAGGCGTTGATCGAGCGGGTCGAGCCGAACTGGGCGATGGAGAACGTCCCGTCGCAGGCCTGGCGGGCGGCGTCCGAGAGGCCGGGGCCCTCCTGCCCGAAGAGGAAGCAGACGCGCTCGGGGAGGGCCATCGTCTCCAGGTGCTCTGAGCCGGGCAGGTTGTCGATGCCCAGTAGCGGCACCCCCTGCTCGGCGAGGTACGCCTGCAGCTCGGCCACCGTCGGGTGGTGCCGCACGTGCTGGTAGCGGTCGGTGACCATGGCGCCCCGCCGGTTCCAGCGGCGGTTGCCGACGATGTGCACCTCGGCGGCGAGGAAGGCGTTCGCGGAGCGCACGATGGTCCCGATGTTGAAGTCGTGTTGCCAGTTCTCGATCGCGACGTGGAAGCCGTGGCGACGGCGGTCGAGGTCCGCCACGATCGCCTCGACCGACCAGTACCGATAGCGGTCGACGACGTTGCGCCGGTCGCCCTCGCGCAGCAGCTGCTCGTCGTACACCTCGCTGCCCGGACCCTGCGGCCACGGACCCGTCCACGGGCCGACCCCGACCTCGGCCGGGCCGTGCGGCATCGGGTCGTACGGCGCCCGCTGGTCCTCCTCACCGGGTCGCTCCACGGATCGCACCCTAACCGTCACACCGTTGGGCACCGACAGGTAGCGTGAGCGCGTGAACTCGCTGGTCGCGACCCCGCTCCTGGTGCCGATGCTGCTGGGCATCAAGTGGCTGGATCCGGAGTGGCTGCAGCACGAGTACGGCAACACGTTCATCTGGATCGCGATCGCCATCGTCTTCGTCGAGTGCGGCCTGTTCTTCCCGTTCCTGCCCGGCGACACCCTGCTGTTCGCGCTCGGGCTGTTCATCGCGGGCAGCAACACGACCGGCTACTCCGTGGTCGGCATCTCCAACGAGCCCGCCGAGCTGGTCATCGCGATGGCGCTGCTGATCGTCGCGGCCTTCGCGGGCAACGTCGCGGGCTACGAGATCGGGCGCAAGATCGGGCCGCCGCTCTACGAGCGCGACGGGCGCGTGCTCAAGCGCAAGTACTTCGACCAGACCAGCGCCTTCTTCGACAAGCACGGCAACAAGGCGCTGGTGATCGGCAGGTTCGTGCCGTTCGTGCGCACCTACATCACGGTGGTCGCGGGCGTCACGATGATGGAGCGCCGCCGCTTCTTCGTGTGGAGCGTCGTGGGCGCGCTGCTCTGGGTCATCTCCATCACGCTGCTGGGCTACTTCCTCGGCGCGGCCATCCCGGCGCTGGGCGAGAACATCGACTACGTCACCCTCGCCATCCTGGCCTTCTCCGCCATCCCGCTGGCATGGGAGTGGTGGCGGCACCGGCGTACCGGCGGCCACGCGGCCGAGGACCTCGACCACGACGGCGTGCCGGACCGCGACATCGCGGGCATGGACACCACGCGGCACGAGACCGCCGCCGACTGACGCCGCTCCCGCGTATGAGCGTTCGGCCGCCGCTGCGATGAATCCTCCGAGGCCGCCCGGTCTCGACAGGTGACGATCCGACCGACACCAAGGAGCCGACGATGGCGATCAACCTCAACCCCTACATCAACTGGCGCGGCCAGGCCCGCGAGGCGATGGAGTTCTACCAGTCCGTGCTCGGCGGCGAGCTCACCGTGATGACCTTCGCCGACATGGGCGGCACGTCGATGGGCGTGGCGGAGAACGAGGTCGACTGGGTCATGCACGCGGCGCTGTCCGTGTCCGACTCGGTGCTCCTCATGGGCGCCGACCACCCCTCGCACGTCCCGGGGGAGCCGCAGACCCAGCAGGTGAGCATCAGCGGGCCCGCCGAGGACGAGGCGACGCTGCGGGCATGGTGGGAGGGGCTCTCCGACGGCGCCACCGTCCACCAGCCGCTCGAGCAGGCGCCCTGGGGCGACAGCTTCGGCATGCTCCGCGACAAGTACGGCGTCGACTGGCTGGTCAACATCGCCGGGGCGCCGAGCGAGGGCTGAGCCCGGCTGTCGGGTGCGGAACGGGCGGCTGCTCAGTCCTGGGCGGCCGCCCGCGCCGCGTCCAGCTCCGCCTTGGTGAGGACCGCGCGCACCTCGAGGCCGACGTCGGCGAGGGGGTTCACGCCCTCGGGGCTGCGGTCGATGGCGCACACGACCGTCTCGACCACGGCGCCGCCCGCCCGCAGCGCGGTCGTCGCGTCGCGCACCGCTCCGCCGGTCGTGATGACGTCCTCGATCAGCACGACCTTCCTGCCGTCGTACGACGGTCCCTCCGCGAGCTTGGCGGTGCCGTACTCCTTGGCCTTCTTGCGGACGAACACCAGGGGGATGCCGACGAGCTGGCTGACGGCGGTCGCGATCGGGATGCCGCCCATCTCGAGAGCCCCGAGCAGGTCGATCTCGGCAGGCAGCAGCTGGGCGACCTCGCGGGCCACCCGCGCGAGCAGCTGGGGGTCGGCCTCGAAGAGGTACTTGTCGAAGTACTCGTTGCTGACCTGACCGGAGCGGAGCGTGAACTCCCCGGTGAGGCGGCAGGTGGCGTCGATGTCGGCGGCGAGGGCGGTGTCCGTGGTCGTCACGACCGAAGGTTATCTATCGTCGTCCCCGTGCCTCCTGCAGCCCGACGCGTCGCCGGCATGGGCGCGACCATCTTCGCCGAGATGTCCGCGCTCGCCGTGCGGACCGGATCGGTCAACCTCGGCCAGGGCTTCCCCGACACCGACGGGCCGCCCGCGATCATCGACGCCGCCGTCGCGGCACTGCGCGGCGGCGCGAACCAGTACGCGCCCGGGCCGGGCGTGCCGGCCCTGCGGCAGGCGATCGCGCGGCACCAGCAGCGCCGCTACGGGATCGAGCTCGACCCGGACCGGCAGGTGGTCGTCACGACCGGCTGCACGGAGGCGATCGCCGGGGCGCTCCTCGGGCTCGTCGACCCCGGCGACGAGGTGGTGGTGCTCGAGCCGTACTACGACTCCTACACGGCGATGATCGCCTTCGCCGGCGGCGTACGGCGCCCGGTGACCCTGCGCGCGCCGGAGTTCCGGCTCGACCCGGCCGAGCTCGCGGCGGCCGTGTCCCCGCGGACCCGGCTGATCCTGCTGAACACGCCGCACAACCCGACCGGCCGGGTGCTCGACGCCGACGAGCTCGCGGCGGTGGCGCGGGTGGCGGTGGAGCACGACCTGCTGGTGGTCACCGACGAGGTCTACGAGCACCTGACCTTCGACGGACGCCGACACGTCCCCATCGCGACCCTGCCGGGCATGGCCGAGCGCACCCTCACCCTCTCCAGCGCCGGCAAGTCCTGGTCCGTCACGGGTTGGAAGGTCGGCTGGGCGACGGGGCCTGCCGAGCTCGTCGCCGCCGTCACGGCGGCCAAGCAGTGGCTGACGTTCACCTCCGGGTCGCCCCTGCAGCCGGCGGTGGCCGCCGCCCTCGACGCCGGCGACGCCTTCCCGACCGGGCTCGCGCGCGACCTCCAGGCCCAGCGCGACCAGCTGGTCGAGGGCCTGCGCGCGGCCGGTCTGACGACCTACCTCCCCGAGGGCACCTACTTCGCCACCACCGACGTGAGCGCTCTCGGCTGGGCCAGCGGCGGGGACTTCTGCCGCGCGCTCCCCGACCGGGCCGGCGTCGTGGCGATCCCCTCGGAGGTCTTCTACGACGACCCGGACGCACCCGGCGGCGGCCGGCACCTGGTCCGCTGGGCGTTCTGCAAGCGCCCCGACGTCATCGCAGAGGCGGTACGCCGCCTGGGCGCGGCGGACCTGCACGCCTGAGACTCCGTCGACGGAGGTCCCGGCGGCTCAGCGTCCGGCGTACCAGCGTCCGACCTCGGGGCGCACCAGCAGCCAGGTCGTGCCGGCCATGGCGGCGACCAGGAGGACCAGCGGCCAGGCGGCGAGGGTGAAGAAGAGCGCGACCGCCGCCGCGCTGCCCGCCGAGAGGGCGAGCACGATCCGGGCCCATCCCTGGCCGAGGAACGCGAGCCCGGCCAGGACGACGGCCGCGAGCGCCCACAGCATCAGGCCGGTGAGGACGACGTAGAGGACGGCGAGGAGATCCTTCTCGCCGAGCTCGGACTCCTTCATCAGCTCCGGCTGCTGGCGCATCATCTCGGCGAAGAGCTCGTCGCTCTGCGAGGGGATGACGGCCGCCGTCACCGCGAGGCCCGCGAGCACGAGGGCGCAGGTCAGCCAGGTGACGGTGCAGGCGGCGACGAGCGCCGGCGGGCGCGGACCCCGGCGCGCCGGCTGGTGGGCGGCGGGCGCCCAGCCGGCCTGCGGGGCGCTCGGCACGGCGCCCGTCGCCTCCGGTCCGGGAGGGAGCGGCGGGGTCGGCCCCGGAGCCGGCGTGCGCGGGGGTGCCGCGGGCGACTGCTGGCCCGGCGGCCGCAGCGCAGCCAGGCGGGCGGCGCGGCGCTCCTCGTAGCGCTGGACCCATGGGCGCCCGGCGTACCAGTCCCGGGTGGGCTGCAGCCAGAGGAGCGCGATGCCGGCGATCACCATCGGGGCGAGGAAGCCCGCGGTCGCCAGGCCGCCGACGAAGAGCAGCGGGGCGAGGGCGGTGAGCGCGACCCGGGCGCTCGCCGAGCGCTTGAAGACCTGGATGCCGAGGATCGCGGACGCGGTCGCGGCGCCGGCGCCGACCAGGCAGAGCACCCGGATCATCGTCGCGAGCCCGTCGACCGACAGGCCGAGCTCGGAGGTCATCCCGTCGCCCAGGATGCGGCCGAGCTCCTCCTGCGCCTCGAGGGTGTGGAGGGTCGAGATCCGCTGCCAGGCGGCCAGCACGACGAACACCGACCCGCCGACGATCAACGCTCCGGCCAGCGTCGCCTGTCCCGGTCGGGGCTGCTCCTGGCTCATGGGCCCATTCCATCAGACCGCCCCAGGCGGCGTACTTCCTGGCCGCTTCCTGCGCTTCTTGAGCCTTGCAAAGGCCAGGGACCGCGGGAACCACCGCTCCAGCGGCGATTCCCGCGCCCCCGCGCCTCACCCCGCGAGCAGCACCAGCCCCTCGGCACCACGGTCGACGGTGACCGCCCCCCCGTCGGTGACCTCGCCGCCGATCAGCATCCGCGCGAGCGGGTCGCCGATCGCGGTCTGGATCAGCCGGCGCAGCGGGCGGGCGCCGTACGCCGGGTCGTAGCCGACGTCGGCCAGCCACTCGCGGGCCTCCGGGGTGACGGAGAGCGAGATCCGGCGCGCCGACAGGCGGGCCTCCAGGGAGCGCAGCAGCAGCTCGACGATCTGCGCGAGATCCGCACGGGTGAGGGCGTCGAAGGTGACGATCTCGTCGAGACGGTTGAGGAACTCCGGCTTGAACGACTGGCGCACCACGCCCATCACCGACTCCTTCTGGACCTCCGGCGACAGCGACGGGTCGACCAGGAACTGCGAGCCCAGGTTGGAGGTGAGGATCAGGATCGTGTTGCGGAAGTCGACCGTGCGCCCCTGGCCGTCGGTGAGCCGCCCGTCGTCGAGCACCTGGAGCAGGATGTCGAACACCTCGGGGTGGGCCTTCTCGACCTCGTCGAGCAGCACCACCGAGTACGGGCGACGGCGCACGGCCTCGGTGAGCTGGCCGCCCTCGTCGTAGCCGACATAGCCGGGAGGAGCGCCCACCAGGCGCGCGACCGAGTGCTTCTCGGCGTACTCGCTCATGTCGATGCGCACGATCGCGCGGTCGTCGTCGAAGAGGAAGTCCGCGAGGGACTTCGCGAGCTCGGTCTTGCCGACACCGGTCGGACCGAGGAAGAGGAACGACCCGGTGGGACGGTTGGGGTCGGAGATCCCCGCCCGCGCCCGCCGTACGGCGTCGCTGACCGCGCGCACCGCCTCGGCCTGACCGATCAGGCGGGAGCCGATGACCTGCTCCATGTCGAGCAGCTTGGCGGTCTCGCCCTGGAGCAGCCGCCCGGTGGGGATGCCGGTCCAGGCCTCGACGACCTCGGCGACCTGGGTCGCTCCGACCTCCTCGCCGACCAGCTTCTCGGCGGACTCGCCCTCGTCGCCCTCACCGGCCGCCTCGACGGAGCGGATCTGCTCCTCGAGCGCGGGGATGCGACCGTAGAGGATCTCGCTGGCGCCCGCGAGGTTGCCCTCGCGGGTCAGCTTGTCGGCCTCGATCCGCAGGTGGTCGAGCTGGCGGCGCAGCTCGCCCTCGCCCTCCAGCGACGCCTTCTCTCGCTCCCAGCGGGCCTCGAGGCCGCGCAGCTCCTCCTCCTTGTCCGCGAGGTCGGCCCGCAGCGCCTCGAGGCGCTCGACGGAGGCCTCGTCGGACTCCTTGGCGAGCGCGAACTCCTCCATCTTCAGCCGGTCGACCTGGCGGCGCAGCTGGTCGATCTCCTCGGGGGAGGACTCGATCTCCATCCGCAGCCGGGACGCCGCCTCGTCGACGAGGTCGATCGCCTTGTCGGGCAGCTGCCGCCCGGAGATGTACCGGTCGGAGAGGGTCGCGGCGGCGACGAGGGCGGCATCCGTGATCCGCACCCCGTGGTGGGCCTCGTACTTCTCCTGGATGCCGCGCAGGATCTGGATGGTGTCCTCGACGGACGGCTCACCGACGAACACCTGCTGGAAGCGGCGCTCCAGTGCGGGGTCCTTCTCGATCGACTCGCGGTACTCGTCCAGCGTGGTCGCGCCGATCATGTGCAGCTCACCGCGCGCGAGCATCGGCTTGAGCATGTTGCCGGCGTCCATCTGGCTGTCGCCACCGGCGCCCGCGCCCACGACGGTGTGCAGCTCGTCGATGAACGTGATGACCTGGCCCTCGGACTGCTTGATCTCGTCGAGCACGGCCTTGAGCCGCTCCTCGAACTCGCCGCGGTACTTCGCGCCCGCGACCATGCCCATCAGGTCCAGGCTCAGCACCCGCTTGCCCTTGAGGGAGTCGGGCACGTCGCCGGCGACGACCCGCTGCGCGAGGCCCTCGACGACGGCGGTCTTGCCGACGCCCGGCTCGCCGATGAGGACCGGGTTGTTCTTGGTACGCCGGGACAGCACCTGGACCACGCGCCGGATCTCCTGGTCACGGCCGATGACGGGGTCGAGCTTGCCCTCCTCGGCGGCGGCGGTGAGGTCGACGGAGTACTTCTCCAGCGCCTCGTAGGTCGCCTCGGCGTCCTGCGAGGTCACCCGGCGGTCGCCACGCACCGCGGTGAGCGACTCCCGCAGCGCGTCCGCGCTCAGCCCGGCGTCCGCCAGGACCCGCTGGGCGCTCGACTCGACAGTGGCCAGCGCGATCAGCAGGTGCTCGGTCGCGACGTACTCGTCCTTCATCGACCGGGCCAGGTCGAGCGCGGACGCCAGCACGCGGGTCAGCGCGGCGGACCCCGCCGGGTGCTGGACGGTGGCGCCGCTGGCGCGCGGCAGGGCGTCGCGGGCCGCCGAGGCGTCCCGCACGAGGGCGGGCACGTCCACCCCCGCCTTCGCGACGAGGTGGGCGGCGGTGCCCTCCTCCTGGAGCAGGAGGGCGACGAGCAGGTGGACCGGCTCGACGGTGGTGTTGCCCGCCGTGGTCGCGGCGAGCTGGGCGGCCTCGATCGCCTCGCGGCTGCGCGTGGTGAACTTGTCGGCCCCGAACTGGCTCATGTACTGGCTCCTCGAGAGTGCTGGCTCCATCGTGGCCGGAGAGCTCCGGCCGCTCACCAGGCACAACGTGCGCAAAGTTGAGTCTGTTCCACTCAACTTTGGAATTTTCGGGCGGCGCGCGGGAAGGGGGCGTCGAGGCTGCGGCGCTGCGCGGTCCGGCGGGCGCGCGGGCGCGGGTGAGCGCCGGCCGGGCGGGGAGGAGAGGGGCGCGGCGGGCGGACGGTTCTCGGGCCCACCCGCCCACCGCGAGCTGTCGCGGTCGGCCCCCGGAGCCGTCCTCGCCGTCCCCGGGGCGGGACACGCGACCCCACATCGCGCTGGCTGGGGCCGACCGCGCTGCCCCTGACGGTGACACAGCGACGCCGCCGGCAGGCGATTGTTTCGGCACGGTGGTGACATGAAACGCCGCCGCGGAGGCACGATAGCGACGTGGCTCGGCACACCGGCGAGATCGACGACCCGACCCCCCTCGCGGGGCCGCGGATCGACGTCGGCGCCCGGATCGGCTGGCTGCTGCGCGCGAGCCGGGTCGCCGCGGGCGTCCCGCTGCGGGACTTCGCGAGCCGCGCCGGCGGCAGCCCGCACCTCTCGCCGGCGACGCTCTCCCGGGTCGAGACCACCGGGCGGCGCAGCGGCGCCGTCGCCGCGGCGTACGAGCGGGCGCTCGGGATGCCGGACGGCCATCTCCGCGCGCCGATCGACGTACTGTGCCGGACCTACTCCTATGCGCCACCCGACACCGACCCGTACGTCCCGGAGCCCACGCTGGCAGGCTTCAGCGCCGCGGTGGAGGCGGTCCAGGCCGAGGCGCCCAGCGCGCAGGACTGGCTGCGCTTCGCGGAGTACCACGTGCACACCGCCTTCGGGCTGACCGCCGACACGATCCGGCCCCTCGTGGCGCGCCTGGCCCTGGAGCTCGGCCGGGCGGCCGGGCTCGCCCACCAGCTGCGCTACGAGGCCCTCAGCAAGCTGCGCTGCAGCGCGTACGGCGAGGTCGTCGCGGACGTCGTCCGCGAGGCCGTCGAGCAGCCCGGCATGCAGCGCCCCGCCGACCTGCTCAGCGCCGTGACCGAGCTGCCCACCCCGGAGCTGGTCACGTGGTGCGGCGAACTGCTGTCGCACGAGTCCTGGGTCGTGGCGCGGGCCGGCTGCCTCGGCATCCAGAACATGCGCAGCGTCGGCGGGCTGCGCCGGGACGACTGGGTGCCCCTGGTCCCGGCGTACGCCGCCGCGTGCGACGCCGCCGCGGGCGACCCGCTGCGCCAGCCGATCCTGAGCGCGACGCTCGCGAACTGCCCGCCGGAGTTCCGTACGGCGGTGCGCGGCCGGCTGACCGAGGAGCTGGTCGAGCCGCGACGGGCCGCGACCTGGACCCGGAGCCGGCGCAACCACCACTTCGCGTACGCCGCCTCCCTGGCAGCACAGGTGGGCGACACAGGAGTCGGCGAGTCGATGCTGGCGCGGCTGCTCTTCGAGGTGCTCTACGACTTCCGCGCCACCCACGTGACGACCTCGTCGTTCCTGCTCGTCGCCTCGCCCTTCGCCGACACGGTGCGCGAGCTGATCTGCCGCTCGGCGCTGGACGGTCCCGACGAGGTGACCCGCCACGGCGCCGCCTTCGCGTTCGCCAACCTGATGATCCCCTTCGACACGGCCGACCCCGCGCCCTGGCTGGCCGCGGCGGACCCCGTCCTCCGTGGGGCGGGGCTGAGCATCTGCGGCTTCGCCGGCGTTCCCCTGGACAGCGGCCTGCTCCGCGAGCTCACCACCCGCGACGACCGGGTCGCCTACGAGGCGCTCTTCGCGGCCGGCATGGCGCAGCAGCCGGAGCTGGCCGCCCTCGCCTCCGCGACCGAGCTGCCGGCGCCCGTCCGCGCCGCCGCGCGGTGGTGGCAGACGGCGGGCGGGCGGATCGTCACCTGAGCCGAGCCCTCCGGAGCCCTAGGGTGCGTCGAGCTCGGGCGGCGTCTCGTGCTCGGGAAGGCTGTCGCTCGCCGCGGTCTCCTCGTCGACCAGGGCCAGCTTGCAGAACTCCTCGCCGAAGGGCGTCAGGTGGATGCTGCGGCGCACTACCTTCGCGAACTTCACCGAGTGCAGCGCCGCCAGGACGTCGGGCTGGGCCTCGAGCACCTGGTACTCGAGGTGGTCGCGCACCGGCTCCCGGGAGAACCAGACCAGGCCGAGTCGGAACAGGTTGTTGAGATACGACGGCACCTGCTCGAGATAGCGCAGGCCGGCTCGCGGGCCGACCATGTTGAGGCCGGGAGCGATGAGCTGGCTGCTCACCATCCCGATCGGACCTCCGGTGCGCACGTCGACCGCGGGCTGCGGCCCGGAGCGCAGCAGCATCACCAGGATCCGCGCCTCGTCCGGCGCGAGCTCGTCGAGGATCCGGTCGAACGCCGGGTGCCGGTCGTCCTGGCTCCACACGTCGCGGGAGCGCTCCAGCAGGTCGTTGCCCCGCTCGCGCAGCGACTGGGCGCGGGAGGCGACCACCTGCCCGTCCACGACGGGCACGGCCACGACCTCCCGGGGCCGGTCCGGGCTCGCGCCGAGCGACTCCCCCGCCCGCATGAGCGCGGTGGCGACGGGCACCCCGTCGGAGACCTGTCGGGCGACCTCGCCGAGCGCACCGACGTACGAGCCCACGTCGCGGATCAGCGAAGCAGCCTCGTCGCGGTTGGTCACGGCGCGCCCGACCCGCATCCAGTTCCGTGTCGTGGTGCGCAGGCCCCACCCGGCGGTGTGCAGCGCTGCCGACCCGGCGACGCGGGCCAGGCCCGGCAGCGACTCCGCCACCGCGGGCCCCGTCAGCGCGGGCAGCCGGGGCAGGCCGTCCCTGTCGAGATCCTCAGTCATGTCAGCTCTCCGGTGCTCGGACTCGTCAGTTGGGCGGGAAGCCGGGGATCCAGCCCCAGTTGAAGATGCCGAGGTGCAGGAAGCCGCCCGCCGCTCCCATGATCGCGCCGTGGGCGTAGAGCATCCACTCGTCCTCCTTGATCGCCGAGCGCATCATCTCCACGAAGTCCTTGGGCGGCAGCTCCTTGGTGCGCCGCGCGATGAGCACCCGGATCTTCTCCGACTGCTGCTTGCTGAAGCCGGGGTCGCGGAACGGCGTGATCGTGCGGCCGACCGCCTCCTTCGCGAACGAGTCCTTGATGCTGTCGTAGCGCCGGCCGCCCATCGCGACGTTGACCGCGCCGCGCAGCGGACCGGCGGCCTTGTCGATCGCGGGCCGCATGGCGGTGGCGATCATCTGGCGGGTGCGGTCGCCGCGCGGGCCGTCCATGAGGAAGTCGCCGATGCGCTCCAGGGTGATCACGTCGTCGGCGATGATCCGGGCGTACACCTCGGCGCACTCGTCCTGGCGGCGCAGGAACAGGCCCTGGACCTTGATGCCGAGGATCCGCCTCTCCTCCGGCGGGTCGAAGATCAGCCACATGCCGAGCAGGTTCGTCGTCCACCCGACCACGACACCGAGCAGGGGCAGCAGCCACCAGATGTGCCAGGTCTGGTCGACGACCGCCACCGGGATGCCCAGCAGGAAGCCGAAGATGAAGCCGAAGGCGACCATCAGGTTGAGCTCGCGCTGGCCGACGTCCTTGAAGACCTTGACGACCAGCTCCGGGTTCTTGCGGAAGTGGTCGATGACCATGATCTTCGGGTCGAGCAGCTGGTTGATGTGGACGCCGATCTCGTCGGTGATCGTCTTGACCACGCCCGGCAGCTGGGCCTGGACCCGGTCGATCACGGCTTGGCGCACCGGGCGGGGAAGGTCGCGCCACAGCCGGGGGTGCTCGCGCATCATCACGTCGTCGACGAGCGCGGGCAGGTCGGGACGGAAGACCGCGACGATGTGCTCGGCGATCTGGTCGGGCTCGAGCTGGGCGTAGAACTCCGCGGGAGTGCCGAGCTTGGCGATCACCTTGTCGACCGCGATGCTGCCCATCTTGGCGGCGCGGGCCGGCACGATGCCCTGCCAGCCGAGTCCCCCCTCCATCCATCCGGGCACCTCCTGCAGCTTGCGCGGCAGCACGCCGGCCACCTCGCGCAGGCCGGGGACGCGGAAGCCGTAGAAGTCGATCGGCTTGAAGAGCATCCACAGACCGGACCAGTTGATCAGCCAGCCGATGATCCCGGTGAAGAACGGGATCGACACGAAGGCGAACCAGTCGACGTGGTGGACCCAGTCCTCCAGCCACTCCAGCACTGCGTCCACGCGCACCTCTCGTCCTGCGGCTCCCGGCCGTGCCCCCATGCACCGACGGACCCGACGGGTGGAGGTTAACGCCTGTTGTGGCCAACGGCACAGGGATCTCAGGTCACGGTGTCACACCAACCTGCGCGGTCGCGGAGCCTCGTCCGGGCTCAGTCGGGATCCCTCGCGACCAGTCGCGGAGCGCCGGGCAGACCGCCCATCTCGCGCAGCGGACGGAGCCGGAGCACGACGCGGGCCTTGACCTGATCGCGCCGGACGAAGCCGAAGGTCCGGGAGTCGTCCGAGCCGCCCCAGTTGTCGCCGACCACCCAGTACGAGGCCGCCGGCACGGTGACCCACTGCTGCGGGCGGCCGGCGGGCAGCGACGTACCGTCGTCGTCACAGCACGCCTCGGTCTTGGCGCCCACCCGTCCGGTCCAGGCCGGGTTGTCGACGACGTACGTCGTGTCGTCGGCGGCGGGCCGGACCAGCACGACCGGCGGGTCCAGGTCGGCACGCACCCGGACCTGGTCGCCCGGAAGCCCGATCACCCGCTTCACGACGGGGATCTCGCGGTCACCGAGGGTGCTCTCCACGATGTCGAAGCGCCCGACGTCACCGGCACCACGGGGGTCGACGAGCAGGCGGTCGCCGCTCGAGAGCGTCGGCTCCATGCTGCTGCCCGTCACCGTCACGGAGAAGGCGAGCGCCGCGATCAGAGCGAGCATCACGGCGAAGAACAGCACCAGCGCTGCGACTCCGAGCACGGTCCGCACCCAGGGGCGGGCGTCGGCGCGATGGGTCACGGCGAGGAACGGTACGTCATCGGCTGCGGGCCGGGCGTTCTCCGGGACGGCTTCGCGAGAAATCTGTTACTGGGTGTCGCGCACACCCCGAGATGTGTGTCACACTCCGTCACGCTTGGCCTACAGGCATGGGGATGCGGCCAGGGTTCCACCGCCGGTTCGGGAGGGATCGGCGGGTGCCTTGTAGGAGGAAAGTTGAAGAAGGTCGAAGGAATGGGCCGGACCCGTCTGGGCCGGTTCGCGGCAGTCACGGTCCCGGCGACCCTGCTCACCGCAGGTCTCGGTGTCGCGATGCTGCAGGGAATGGTCGGCGCCGTGCTGTCGTCGGCCGACGGCTTCACGCTGAACAGTGACCGGATCACCAGTGACGGGCTGAAGGCGCGCACCGGCGCGGCCGACGTCGCGGGCGGTGACCAGGCCACGATCTACGCGGAGACCGGCACGACCACCAACGCGAGCGGCATCGAGGTCATCACCCCCGACGTCACGATCCCGCTCATCAACCTGCCGGCGCACCTCGAGGTGACCTCGACGGACACCACGATCGCGCTCGGCTCGGTGCAGCTCAACGCGCAGACGTTGAACACGCCGAACGGCGCGACGCTGGGCACGACCACGATCGGTCAGGCCCAGTCGTCCGCCGGCTTCGCCAACACGACGGCCGAGAGCGGCTACGTCGCCGACGGCTTCGCCCTGACGAGCAGCTCGGCGGACCTGCCGAACGTCAACGCGAAGGCGTACGCGATCACGCTGCAGGGCCTCGCCCTGGACAACCTCTCGCTCAAGGTTGCCCTCGGTAGCTGACCGGCCCCGGCTGCCGCGTCCCGCGGCAGCGCGCCCCACTCGCCCCGCCGGGGCGCGCGCACCCCTGCGCGCCCCGGCGCGGCACCCGCCTCTGCCTCGTTGGGATCTCGCATGACTGACACCCTCGGCGCCCCGAGCGCCAGCACGACCAGCTCGACCAGCGCGACCAGCTCGGCCGCGACCGCCTCGGCCGCCTCGGCCGGTCCGGAGCCGCGGCCGGGCCGCGCGACCCGGCTCCGGCACCGCTTCGCCCGGTTCCGCCGAACCCGCCCGTTCTGGGGCGCGGTCGTCCTCAGTCTCGGGGCGTACCTCATCGCCCGGCCGCTCCTCGGCGGCACCTTCGACTTCTACACGACCATCGGCGCGCGCAGCATCACCCCGCTCCTGCTGGCAGGAGGCATGCTGGCCGCGGCCGGCATCGCCGTCGTCCGGCCCGCGCAGCGGCACTTCCCCGCCCTCGTCGCCCTGATGCTCGCCGTCGCCTCGCTGCCGCTGGCCAACCTCGGCGGCTGGCTGGTCGGCATGGTGCTCGGCATCACCGGCGCCGGGCTCGTGTTCGCGTGGACGCCGTACTCCGACAGGCAGCTGGCCCGCTTCGCCGAGAAGGACGCGGCGAAGGCGGCCCGGCGTCAGGCTCGGCGAGCGTCGCGATGAGCGCTCGTCGGCTCCTCCGGGAGCAGCTCGCGCGACCGCTCGCGCAGCGCTGGTCGCTCGTCGACGACGGGACGCGACGGGGCACCCGCCGGCGAGCGCTGGTGCCGCTCGCCGGCGGGCTCGCGGCACTGGTCGCGATGTTCCAGCTCGTCAGCAGCAACGTGCTCGCGGTGAACTTCACGACGGCCAACCAGGAGTTCAAGCTCTACTCGAACTACCTGCAGGGCGCCCAGGCCGCGGGCTTCCTCTCGACCAACGACAGCTCGACCGGCCAGGACAACGGCGTCGCCGAGCTGGGCATCCGGTCGGCCAAGCTCGCCGGGCTCTGCGCCATCGCCTACGAGACCGTGCCCGTCGTCGGCGAGGTGTCGTTGATGATCATCGCGGGCGTCCCGGTGAGGAGCTCGTTCGCCAACGGCAGCAACACCACCACCGACGGCGCCGGCACACCGCTCACCTTCGACGCCAACGGGCTGCTGACCGGCGGCAACCACATCACCGCGAGCAACCTGTTCGTGAACTCCCGCTCCCTGAACGGCTTCGGCAACCTGATCAGCGGCATGAACCTCGGGCAGAGCGCGGACACCGTCGACACCACCGCCGGGATCGACTGGCCGGCCCAGCAGGCGCAGCCGGACGCCGGCGACTTCGGCCTCACGGTCGACCGGCTCAACGTCGGCGGACTCGGCGGCGACACCTACGGCATCAACCTGCAGGGAGCGATCACCTTGCCGAACCTGAAGATCAAGGTCGTGGGCGGCCACAAGACACAGGCCGACTGCCCGACGCAGGCGGCCGGCTGATGGGCCCGCGGCTGCGCGCGGTCCGGCTGTGGCTCCGGACCTTCCGGCGTACCCGGCCGTTCTGGGGCGGGCTGTGGTGCATCGCCGCTGGCGTGTGGATCGTGCGCTCGATGTTCTTCACCTTCTTCCTCGCCGTCAGCGGTGGCTGGAGCTACTCGGCCGGCTACATCCTCGGCGGGGGGCTGGTGCTCTTCGGCCTCGTCGCCTGGTTCGCGCCGCACTACCGCGGGCTGGTGGGCATCCTCGCCGTCCTCCTCGCGCTCGCGGCGTTCGTGGCGGCCAACCTCGGCGGCTACCTGGTCGGGTCGGTGCTGGGCATCGTCGGCGGCTCGATGGTGTGGGCCTGGGGCGAGAAGGCGCCGCGGCGTACCCGAGGCGGCCGCCGGCGGGCCGTCGCGGTCTCGTGAGGACGTCCCTGGCCCGGCAGCGGTGGCTGGTGGTCACAGCGGTGCTCGCGGTCCTGCTCGCCGTCGTGCTCGTGCCGAAGGCCGGCGAGGGTGCCCTCGGGCAGGCGCGGAGCGGCGCGTACCAGCCGTTCGCCTGCGACCAGCCGGGCAGCAGCGACCCGCAGCAGCGCCGCCAGGAGGTCCAGCTGGACAACGGCGCGGGCGACTTCAACGCGGCGGGCCGGATGCATCCCTGTCTGGCGGGCGTGCGCTGGCACCTCCAGTCCGGCAACGTCGCCACCTCGAACCCGGACGCGGCCATCGGCCAGATCCGGACGGCGTACGGACGCAAGTTCCCCAACACCGTCTACTACGCCGCGGCCGGCAGCCGGAGCGACCTCTACCAGGTGGCGTTCAGCGGGCTGCAGTTCTGCACCGGCGACACCACGCCGGTCGGCGCGTGCCCGAGCGCCGGCACCACCGACATCCAGCTGTACGCCGACAGCGGCGACGCCCCCGCACCGAAGCCGGCGACCGGCTACCGGCTGACCATCGACCCGGACCAGGCGATCACCATCGGCGGCGCCGGGGTCTGGACCGAGGTGCTCACCACGGCGGAGAGCTCCTTCACGGTGCCCGTCGCCCAGCTCCCGACCGCCACCCACCTCGCGTGCGGTCTGGTCGGCGGCGTGGCCCGGGGCGGGTTCCTCGGCATCGGCGGCACCTGCGAGCTCAGCGCGGCGGACTTCGCCGGAGGCCTCGCCCAGTGGCTCGGCGGCGGCGAGAACTACACGCTGCTCGGCATCAACCTGGACTTCTACTACCTGGTGACCCACCGGCAGAACCCGACGGATCCCTACACCGAGGTCCCGGTCGACGGCTCCGGCAGCCCGCTCAACTCCGTGCAGCTGCCCGACACCACGATCTCGGTGAGCTGATGACGGCCCGCGACACCGTCCACCACGACACCCACCACGGCACCCGCTGGCGACGGCTCGGGGCCGCGCTCGCCGTCTCGCTCGGGACGCTCGGCGGCCTCGCGACGCTGACCTGGCAGCAGGCACTCGGCTTCGACGCGACGGTGGTCATCCAGGACGGGAGCGCCACCTTCTCGTCCTCGCAGATCACCGCGGACGACGCCGCGTTCGGCATGGCGCCGGTGCGCGTCGGCAACGGCACCTGGAAGAACCTGCTCCGCGCGGGCTTCGCGCGTGCCGGCATGGACGGGCTGTGCGTGTCCAAGACCGAGACGGTCGGTCCCGTGAAGTACACCCTCAAGCTCACCGCCGGCGACGGCACGTCCGCGCTCGAGATCCGGGCCGCCGATGCCGGCTTCGACGTGACCACCCTGAGGGGTAGGGGCATCAACCTGCAGGGCAGCACGCAGATCGGCCAGGCCACGACGGACCTGACCACCGCGCCGGGTGCGGCGCCGTACCTCGCGAACCCGTTCGGCGTGCCGGCGACGTACGACGGCGGCTTCTTCGGACCGGGCGCCACCGGCCCCCAGGCCTACGGCGCCACGGGCAACGGCGGGCACGTCAACGGCCAGGGGTTCACCGGCATCGACGCGACCCGCGGCTCCCTCACCGGCGTCTACGGACAGCTGTGGCAGGCCCAGGTGAGCGGCAACATCACGCTCCCCCATCTGCGCATCCAGGTGCTGCCCTTCAAGGACGACATCGGCTTCGCCGCCAACGGCACCCCCACGACCACCCCCGACGGGATCGACGACCGCTCCTGCTGGACCGAGGCCCGCCAGGGCACCTTCCCCCGCTGACCGCGAGGTGTGAGTTGTGGGGGCGCGAGGTGCGACTCGCGGGGGCGCGAGGTGTGACTTGCAGGGGCGCGAGGTGTGACTTGCGGGGGCGCGAGGCCCCAGAGCTCACACCTCGGGGCCCCAGAGCTCACACCTCGTCAGGGATTGCGCCGCCAGACGACGATGGACTGCCCGACGGTGGTGCCGGGCAGGGCGGGCAGGTTGCTCCGCGGAGCGGCGGGCCGGGCGGACGCGGCCTGACGCAGGGCCTCACGAGTGGCCTCGAGCTCGGCGACCAGCTCGGCGTTGCGAGCGCGCAGCGCGCTGACGGCGTTCTCGAGGTCGAGGATCCGCTTGACCCCCTCGATGCCGATCCCGGAGGCGGTGAGCCGCGCGATCTCGCGCAGCCGCTCGATGTCGCGGTAGGAGTAGCGCCGGCCGCCGCCACCGGTGCGCCCCGGCGTGATCAGCCCGACCCGCTCGTAGGTGCGCAGCGTCTGCGGGTGCAGTCCGCTGAGCTGGGCCGCGACGCTGATGACGTAGACGGCCTCCTCCTCGCCCGGAGGTCCCTGCGGCACCCGGGCGGCCATCAGCCGACGTCCTGGTGCTGGTCGCTGCGCTGCCCGGCCTCCTCGGCGAACAGCCCCGAGCGCAGGCGGGTGTCACCCGTGGCGGCGGCGTACTTCTCGAGCGCCTCGGTCGCCTCCGCGCTGAGCGTGCCCGGCACCTGGACCTCGACCGTCGCCAGCAGGTCGCCCCGCGAGCCGTCGGCCTTGGTGGCACCCTTGCCGCGCACGCGGAAGGTGCGTCCGTTCGGCGTCCCGGCCGGGACCTTGAGGGTCACCGGGGCGCCACCGAGGGTCGGGATGCGGATCTCGGCGCCGAGCGCCAGCTCCGGGAAGGACACCGGTACGTCGACCGTGAGGTGCTCCCCCTTGCGGCCGAACACGCGGTGGGGGGTGACCTTGACGGTGACGTAGAGGTCGCCCGCCGGACCGCCGTTCTCGCCCGGCGCGCCCTTGCCGCGCAGCCGGATCCGCTGTCCGTCCTTGACCCCGGCCGGGATCCGCGCCTGGATGGTCCGGGTGGACCGGCCCAGACCGGAGCCGTGGCAGGTCGGGCAGGGGTCGTCGTACACCAGCTGGCGTCCGCCGCAGGTCGGGCAGGTCTCGTTCATGGAGAACGCCCCGCCGACCGAGGCGGTGACGAAGCCGCTGCCCTCGCAGGTGGGGCACACGTGCGGCTGGGTGCCGGGCTTGCCGCCCGTGCCGCGACAGGTCGCACAGGCGCCGTCGGCGCTGACCCGCAGCGAGACGGTGGCGCCGTCGAGGGCCTCGGTGAAGCCGATCGTCGCGCTGGTCTCGAGGTCGGCACCGCGGCTGGCCCGCGGAGCGCGGGCCCGGCCGCGGCCGCCGCCCGCGCCGAACAGGTCACCGAACAGGTCGCCGAACCCGCCTCCGCCGCCGGCGCGGTCGCGGAGCAGGTCCTCGACGTTGACACCGCCCCCGAAGCCAGCCTGGCCGAAGCCGCCGCCGAAGCCTGCCCCGGCGGGGAAGCCGCCGCGGCTGAACATCTCCCGGGCCTGGTCGTACTTCTTGCGCTTCTCGGGGTCGCCGATGACGTCGTACGCCTCCGCGACCGCCTTGAACCGCTCGTGCTTGGCGGCGTCGTCGGGATGCGAGTCGGGATGGTTGGCGCGCGCGAGCTTGCGGTAGGCCTTCTTGATCTCGTCCTGCGTCGCGGACTTCGCGACGCCGAGCACCTTGTAGAAGTCCTTGTTCGCCCAGTCGGACCGGATCCCGTCGTCACTCATCGCGCACCTCCCTTCTCCTCCTCACCGGGGTGAGTCCTGTCCTCAAGCGGGGTCGACCACGAGCACCTGCGCGGCGCGGACCACGCGGTCGCCTATCTTGTAGCCGGCCTTGGCGACCACCTTGCACGTGGTCACCTCCACCTCGGCGTCGGCACCGATGTGCGAGAGCGCCTCGTGGATGGTGGGATCGAAGGCGTCGCCCGGCTCACCGAACTTCACCAGCCCGAGCCCCGCGACCACACGCTCGAGCTGCTCGGCCACGGCCTTGAAGCCACCCTCGAGCGGCTCGTGCTCGCGGGCCCGGTCGATGGTGTCGAGGACGTCGATGATCGGGGTGAGCGCGGCATAGGTCGCGTTCTCCCGCACGAGCTCCCGGTCCCGGTCGACGCGGCGCTTGTAGTTGAGGAACTCGGCCTGCAGGCGCTGCAGGTCGAGGGTCCGCTCCTCGAGCTCCATCTTCGTGACGGCGAGCTCGTCGGACTCCGGCGTCGGCTCGGCCTCCGACCGTACGTCCCCTGTCCCCTGGTCCTGGGGCACCTGGTCCTCGGGGGCCCGGTCCTCGGTGGCCTGGTCCTCGGTGGCCTGGTCCTCGGTCGCCTGGCCCTCGGTCGCCTGCTCCGGGGCCGCCTCGTCCGGGGTCGCCTCGGCGGCCGCGGCCGCCTCGGGCGTGGTGTCGCCCTCCGGCGAGGGAGCAGCCGCCTCCGGCTGCTCCCCCTCCGGGCGGACGTTGTCCTCGGTCACTTGGCGTCGCCCTCGGTGTCCTCGTCGATGATCTCGGCCTCGACGACGTCGTCGTCGGACTCACCGGTCGCCCCGGTGGAGCCCCCCGCCGCGGCGGAGTCGGCCTCGGCGGCGGCGTACATCGCCGCGCCCATCTTCTGGCTGGACTCGCCCAGCTTGGAGATGGCGGCGGTGAGGTCCTCGGCGCTCGCGTCGGCGTTCTCGAGGACGCCCTTGAGCGCCTCGAGGTCGGTGGTCACCTCGGCCTTGACGTCGTCCGGGATCTTGTCGCCGTTGTCCGCGAGGAACTTCTCGGTCGTGTACACCAGCTGGTCGCCCTGGTTGCGGGCCTCGACGGCCTCGCGACGCTTGGCGTCCTCCTCGGCGTACTGCTCGGCCTCCTTGACCATGCGGTCGATGTCGTCCTTCGACAGCGCGCTGCCGCCGGAGATGGTCATCGACTGCTCGCGACCCGACGCCTGGTCCTTCGCGGAGACGTGCACGATGCCGTTGGCGTCGATGTCGAAGGTGACCTCGATCTTCGGTACGCCGCGCGGCGCCGGCGGGAGACCCGTGAGCTCGAAGTTGCCGAGGGGCTGGTTCTGCGACCAGATGGCCCGCTCACCCTGGGCGACCTTGATCTCGACCGACGGCTGGTTGTCGTCGGCGGTGGTGAAGATCTCCGAGCGCTTCGTCGGGATGGTGGTGTTGCGCTCGATCAGGGTCGTGAACACGCCGCCCTTGGTCTCGATGCCGAGGCTCAGCGGGGTGACGTCGAGGAGCAGCACGTCCTTGACCTCACCGGCCAGGACGCCGGCCTGCAGCGCGGCTCCGACGGCGACGACCTCGTCGGGGTTGACTCCCTTGTTGGGCTCCTTGCCGCCGAGCAGCTCCTTGACCAGGTCGGTCACCGCGGGCATCCGGGTCGAGCCGCCGACGAGGACCACGTGGTCGATGTCGGAGAGCTTGACGCCGGCGTCCTTGAGGACGTTCTGGAAGGGGGCCTTGGTGCGCTCGAGCAGGTCGGCGGTGAGCCGCTGGAACTCCGAGCGGGTGAGCCGCTCCTCGAAGTGCAGCGGGCCGTTCTCGCCGTGGGTGATGTAGGGAAGGTGGATCGTGGTGTCGCTCGACGAGGACAGCTCGATCTTCGCCTTCTCGGCGGCCTCCTGCAGGCGCTGGGCGGCGATCTTGTCGGCGGAGAGGTCGACGCCGTTGGCGTCCTTGAACTTCTTGACCATCCACTCGACGATCGCGTTGTCCCAGTCGTCACCACCGAGGTGGTTGTCGCCGCTGGTGGCCTTCACCTCGACGACGCCCTCGCCGATCTCGAGCAGGGACACGTCGAAGGTGCCGCCGCCGAGGTCGTAGACGAGGATCGTCTGGTCGTCGCCCTTGTCGAGTCCGTAGGCCAGCGCGGCCGCGGTCGGCTCGTTGACGATGCGGTCGACCTTGAGGCCCGCGATCTCGCCGGCCTCCTTGGTGGCCTGCCGCTGCGCGTCGGAGAAGTACGCCGGCACGGTGATGACCGCGTTGGTGACGGTCTCGCCGAGGTAGGCCTCCGCGTCGCGCTTGAGCTTCTGCAGGATGAACGCCGAGATCTGCTGCGGCGTGAAGTCCTTGTCCACCGGGTCGCCGATGTGGGTGGTCCAGTCGGTGCCCATGTGGCGCTTGACCGACCGGATGGTGCGGTCGACGTTCGTGACGGCCTGGCGCTTGGCGACCTCGCCGACGAGCACCTCACCGCTCTTCGCGAAGGCCACGACGGACGGAGTGGTCCGAGCGCCCTCCGCGTTGGCGATGACCGTGGGCTCGCCGCCCTCGAGGACCGCGACGACGCTGTTCGTCGTACCGAGGTCGATGCCGACAGCTCGTGCCATGTGTGTCTCTCCTCCGTGCGTGAAGACGTTGGTGCAAGTTAGTTGAGCCGGATGGACTCAAGTCTGACATAGGGCCCAACCCGGGCACGCGCCGGGTTGTTCCCGCCGGGCGCCGCGGAACGCGCGACGGCCCCGGCAGCCGTGCGAGGTGGCTAGGCCACCGATCCGCCGGCCACCGAGGCGCGGACTCAGGCGTCGCCGAGCAGGCCGACGCAGGCAGTGGCGGCAGCCGCCGCGTCACCCCGGACGACCGCCTCGGCGAGCTCCCCGAGGCGCGCCTGCAGGTCGGCCGACGCGGCGGGGTCGGGCGCGTGCTCCGCCAGCGTGTCGTCGAGGTCGGCCAGCAGGGCGGAGCCGGCGAGGCGGCGTACGCACCGCCAGGTGTGCTCGAAGCTGCGCGGCCGGCCGTCGTCGGCGAGCATCGCCAGGCGCAGCGAGCCCTGCGGGTTGACCGCGGCGGCGCGGGCGATGCCGGCGAGCACGGCCTCCCGTGCGGCCACGACCTCGGCGCGTGGCCGCGTGTCGACGCCGGGGAGCAGGAGGCCGGCTCCCTCGGTGGCGGCGTCGCGCACCAGCGCACCCACGCCATGGCGCACCTCGATCCGGCCGCGGGTCTCGAGGGCCGCGAGCGCCCGCGACAGCGTCGCCCGGCTCACGCCGAGCTCGGCGGCCAGCTGGCGCTCCGGCGGCAGCCGGTCACCGCCCACCAGGCCCTGGGCCTCGATGAAGTCCGAGATGTGGCTCGCGAGCGTCTCGTAGAGACGCTCCCGGCGCAGGGGCGGCACCTGCGGGCGGTCACGCGGGGCGGGCATGGAGACATCCTAGCCATGCGGCCTGGTGGACAGGTGGATGAGCCACTGGCACACTCCAGGGGTCGTCCTATGACGCCGGTCACGTCCGTGGCCGGTCCCCGACCCGCAGGGAGAGCCATGTCCCACGAGCTGATCTCGCTCGCCGTCCTCGTCGTCGTCTTCCTCGTTGCGACCCTTCGGGGCGTCAACATGGGCGCGCTGGCCCTCGTGGCGTCCTTCGTCGTCGGCCTGGCGGTCTACAACGCGACCACCGAGGACGTCCTCGCCGGCTTCCCCAGCGGGCTCTTCGTGATCCTCGTGGGCGTCACCTACCTGTTCGCGCTCGCGAAGAACAACGGCACCGTCGACTGGATCGTGCACGGCGCCGTCCGAGCCGTCGGGGGGCGCGTCGCCCTCGTCCCCTGGGCCATGTTCCTGGTCTGCGCCGCGGTGACCGCGATCGGCGCGGTGAGCCCCGCGGCGGTCGCGATCGTCGCGCCCGTGGCCATGGGCTTCGCCCTTCGCTACGAGATCCACCCCGTGATGATGGGCATGATGGTCGTGCAGGGCGCGACGGCCGGGAGCTTCTCCCCCATCGGCATCTTCGGCTCGATCACCAACGGCGTGGTCGACACCAACGACCTGCCGGGCAACCAGGGGGTGCTGTTCGTGTCCACCTTCCTCGCCGCCACCACCATCGCCGCGATCACCTACCTCGCCTTCGGCGGGCGTGAGCTTCTCGCCCGGGGTCGGCAGGAGGTCGCCGTCGGCGCGGAGGCCGAGCAGGCGTCGTACGCCGCGACCCGCGGTGCCGCTCCGGCCACCCCGCACTCGGCGGTCGAGGCACGGCGGAGCATGCGTGCCGACAACCCGGGCGACGCCTCCCGCCTCGACCCCCAGCGTGCGCTGACCCTGGTCGGGCTGGCCGCGCTCATGGTGGGCGCGCTCGGCTTCGACCTCGACGTCGGCTTCACGGCGCTGACCATCGCGGTGGCACTCACCCTGGCGTTCCCGGCGTCGGCCAAGGGAGCGGTCGAGAAGATCAGCTGGGGCACCGTGCTGCTGATCGGCGGCATCGTCACCTACGTGACGCTGCTGCAGAACCAGGGCGTCGTCGACTGGCTCGGCGACGCCGTCGCGGACGTGGGCTCGCCCCTGGTGGCGGCGCTCCTCATCTGCCTGATCGGGGCCGTGGTGTCGGCCTTCGCCTCGACCACCGGCATCATCGGCGCCCTGATCCCGCTGGCGGTGCCCTTCCTGCTGACCGACCAGGTCAACGCGATCGCCCTGATCGCGGCGCTGGCGATCTCCAGCTCGGTCGTCGACTGCAGCCCGTTCTCCACCAACGGCGCCCTCGTGGTCGCCAACGCCGACCCCGACCAGCGGGAGATGGTGTTCCGACGGCTCATGCAGTGGGGCATGTCCATCGTCGTCGCGGCTCCGCTCGTGGCCTGGGCACTGCTGGTCGTCCCCACGGCCTGAGGCGCGCGGCTACAGGTCGCGTACGACGGCCGCGAGCTCGCGCGCGTCGCTCACCTCGACCAGCGGAGGCGGCCCCTCCGGGTCGACCGCGTGGCCGGGGCGGGCCAGCCGGACGACGGCGATCCCGGCCTCCAGCGCGCCGCGCACGTCGCGCCCGGACGCCGCGACGTGCACCAGTCGCTCCGGCGCCACCGCGCGCTCAGCGGCGAGGTAGATCGCCGGGTCCGGCTTGAAGGCACCGAGCCGCTGGGAGGTGAGCAACAGGTCGGGGTCGACCAGTGCCGCCGCCCGGGTACGCCGCGCGAGGTGGTCGTCGACGTTCGACAGCAGGCCGACCCGGGCGGCCGTGGCGACTCGGCGCAGGCCGTCGGCGACATCGGGCCACAGCGGCCAGGCGCCGATCCCGTCGTGCAGGCGAGCCAGGTCCGCGCCAGCGTGGCCGGGGTCGAGGCCGAGCTCGGCGTAGGCCCGCCGCAGCGCCATCCGCGAGACCTGCGTGAACGTCCACGGCGGCCGGGCCCGTCGCTGGAGCTCCTTGTTGTGGCGGTCCCAGACGTCGTACAGGGCACGGCCGTCGATCCCCCAGCCGCGCTGCTCGGCGATGGAGGCGAAGGCCGCGCCGGCGCCGGCACGGGTGTCGGTCGCCGCGCTGAACAGGTCGACGGTGACGATCACGGCGGGCGATCGGCCGATCAGCCGACGGTGACGCTGATCTCGTTGCTGATCGTCCCGCTGTCGCGGTCGACGACCCGGAAGCGGTTCACGCCGCTGACGCCGGTGAAGATGTAGCTGGAGAAGGTCCCGTTGGTGACGCCGACGCTCGCCGGGAAGTCCGCCCACTCGCCGTTCTCGAAGCGCTGCACCCACAAGATCGCGCCCTCGCCGCCGGGGTACACCCCGCTGAAGTAGATCCGCTCACCGCTCGCGACCGTCGTCGCGAGGGCCTGCAGCGAGATCTCGCCGGCGGCCGCGGTCTCGCTGGTCAGCTCGGTGGTCGGCTCCTCGTCGGGGAGCTCGGCCCCCTCGGACCCCTCCGGCTCGTCCGGGTCCTCGGTGTGGAGGGTGACGAGCGGCCCGGAGGCCTCGTCGGTCTCCACCGGCGAGGGGAGGTACATCGACTGACGGGCGCTCGCGCCGTCGGCCGCGTCCCCGCCGTCGCCGCCGATGCCGAGCACCTTGGTGCCGACGAGCGCCACGATGGCGAGGATCAGGCCCACGCCGACCGCGACCGCGAGCAGCGCCACCAGTCCGTTGAGCACGGGACGGTCGGCAGGAGGCTGCTGGTGGTCGCTCACCCGCCCATTGTCCAGACGGCCCGAAGAAATCAGAAACCGCGCGTCCAGACGACCTTCTCGTGCAGCCGACGCGAGCGCCACCCGTCGGTCGTGCGCACGAAGGTGTGCTCGTAGCGTCCGCCGACCTCGACCACCCGCTCCCCGCCCGCGCCGTCCGAGACGCGCATCGGGTTGTGGAAGTACGCCGTCACCTCGGCCTCGTCGCCGCCGGCGGCGAAGGCGCAGGCGACCTGACCGAGCATGTGGATCCGGTGCGTCGAGAAGCCGGGCAGCGCCTCGGCGAGCCAGGCCTTCACCACCGGGTAGCTGTCGGCGACGCCGCCGCTCTCGGTGTAGTCGATCTGCGCGTCCGGGACGAAGACCGCGTCGAGACGGTCGAAGTCGCCCTCGTCGATCGCGAGGGTGTAACGAGTAAGCGCGTCGGCGATCTCCGCGCGGTCGATCAGCTCCTGGACGTCCACAGCACTCTCCTCGGGGGACTCGGTCTCGGGTCGGTCAGCGCGGCTCGAGGACGACGACCGGGATCTCGCGGTCGGTCCAGGCCTGGTAGCTCTCGAAGTCGGCGTACAGGTCGACCAGCCGCGGCCACAGTCGCGCCCGCTCCTCGGGGCCGGCGACCCGCGCACGCACGGCACGGTCGCGCTCCCCGGGTACGGCGACGGTCGTCTCCGGGCTGGCGACGAGGTTGTGGAACCACTGGGGGTTCCGGGGCAGCCCACCCTGCGAGGCGACGACCACCAGGTCCGGCCCGTCGGCCAGGTAGAGCAGCGGCGTCGTGAACCGCCTCCCGCTCCTGCGACCGACGTGATCGAGCAGCAGCACCGGCACCGGCTTCCTCCAGCCCGCTCCGATCCGCCACGTCGCGCCGACCCGCCCGTTGGTCAGCCGGTAGACCGCCACGTTCGCCTTGGCGCCGTACTTGATGAGCTGGGCGACGATCGGCCGGTCGAGGCCGTTCGGCTTCGGCTTGGTGGCGGGCATGACTCTCACTCTGGCACAGATCTAGAACACGTTCTACTGTGAGCCCATGCGCTTCTCCTTCGCCGAGGGCATGACCCATGCCGACTACTACGCCCCGCTCGCCCAGGCCTGCGAGGCCGCCGGCTACACCTCGATGACGATCGCGGACAGCCTGATCTACCCCCAGGAGTCCGACTCGAAGTACCCCTACACCGACACCGGGGACCGCGAGTTCCTGCTCGGCAAGGAGTTCATCGAGACCTTCATCCTGTGCGCCCACCTGTTCGCGGTGACCGAGACGCTCCGACTGACGCCGTTCGTGCTCAAGCTGCCGATCCGGCCGCCCGTGCTCGTGGCGAAGCAGGCCTCCTCCCTGGCCCACCTGTCGAAGAACCGGCTCGGCCTGGGCGTCGGCCTCTCGCCGTGGCCCGAGGACTTCGCTGCCCTCGGCGTCCCCTGGGAGCGGCGCGGCAAGCGGATGGACGAGTGCATCGACATCCTGCGCGGGCTCACCCAGCCCGGCGACGAGCCGACCTTCTTCGGCTACCAGGGCGAGTTCTTCCAGTTCGAGCCGCTCCAGCAGTGCCCGGCGCCCACCGAGCGGATCCCGCTGCTCGTCGGCGGACACTCGGACGCGGCCCTGCGCCGCGCCGTACGCAAGGGGGACGGGTGGATGCACGCCGGCGGCGACGGCGAGGAGCTCGACCGGCTGCTCACCCGGCTGGCGGAGATCCGCGCCGAGGAGGGCGACACCCGGGACGACTTCGAGGTGCACGTCATCTCCTACGACGCCTACACCCTCGACGGCATCAAGCGCCTCGAGGACAAGGGCGTCACGGACTGCATCGTGGGCTTCCGCGTGCCCTACATCAAGGGGCCGGACACCGAGCCGCTGGAGACCAAGATCAAGCACCTCGAGCAGTACGCCGAGAACATCATCGCCAAGGCGGCCGGCTGATGAGCGCGGCGCTCGGGCTCACGAGGCCGCTGCAGGAGGCGATCGCCGAGGCGGAGGAGCTGATCGCCAACGCGCCCTTCATCACGACCGAGGCGGACCGGCTCGAGGGCTACGACTACCTCGCCGGGCGGATCCGGATGGCGATGCAGACCGCCTTCGACTACGACCTCGAGCAGCCGCTTTTCATCAACCCGACGCACCAGTTCTCCCGCCAGGGCCTGGACAACCCCGACGCGGTCTACCTCCACGCCTACCTCCGCGAGGGAGTCGAGTACGTCGTCCGCGGCCGTCGAGGCACGTCCGCCGACCTCTCGTTCCAGGTCATGGGTGGCGCCTACAGCGCCGACTCGGCGGCTACCTCGCTGCTGGCCTTCGACGAGCGCGAGCTGGAGATCGGTCCCGACGGCACGTTCGAGTTCACCTACGTCGCCGAGCCTGGCGCGAAGACGCTGATCGTGCGCGAGGTCTTCAACGACTGGGACACCGAGGAGCGCGGCACCCTGACCATCGAGCGGGTGGACACCCTGGGGCGGCCGCGCCGCGCGCTGACCGAGGACGTCGTGCGCAAGAGGTACGAGGTCGCGGCGCGGTCCCTGACCGGGTCCATCCAGACGTGGTTCGCCTTCCCGCACTTCTTCCAGTACAAGGAGCCGGTCAACACCCTGACCGCGCCTGCCTCCACCCCCGGGGGCCTCTCGTCGCAGTTCTCGTCGATCGGCCACTACGAGCTGGCCGAGGACGAGGCGATGGTCGTCACCGTCCCCCGCTGCGACGACTGCACCTACCAGGCGATCCAGATCGGCTCGGACTGGTACGCCTCGACCGACTACGAGACGCACCAGACGTCGCTGACCAAGGCGCAGGCGCTCACCGACCCCGACGGGGCGATGCGCTTCGTGATCTCCGAGCAGCCTCCCGCCCTGCTCGACGGCTCCCCTGCCCCGGCCGCGAACTGGCTGGAGACCACCGGCCACCGCACGGGCCCGGTCATGCTGCGCTGGCAGCAGCTCAGCCGCGGGCTGTCGGCCGAGGACGGCCCGAGCGTCGAGGTGATGCCGGTCAGCGAGGTCGCCAAGCGGCTGCCGGGGCTGGTCGGGCTGACGCCCGAGCAGTACGCCGCGCGGATCGCCGCCCGCCAGCGCGCCGTGGCTCGCCGGATGATCAGCTGACGAGGTGTGACGCGCGGGGGCGCGAGGTGCGAGCCCCGGGGGTGCGAGGTGTGAACCCCGGGGCATCGAGGATGCGGATCCGTACCCCCACAGCTCACACCTCGAGGGCCCACGACTCACACCTCGCGGGCCCACGACTCACACCTCGCGGGGGATCAGTCGGGGATCCAGTCGAAGGTGTCCGGGTTCGGGCCCTGGCGACCCGCCTCGCCCTTGTCGAGGGCGGCGAGGGAGGCGACCTCGTCGGCGGTGAGCGCGAAGTCGAAGACCTCGAAGTTCTCCGCGAGCCGCGTCCTGCTCAGGGACTTGGGGAAGACGATGTCGCCGCGGTCGAGCGCCCAGCGCAGCAGCACCTGGGCCGGCGTCTTGCCGTGCCGCTCGGCGAGGGCGGTGACGGCCGGGTCGGTCAGCTCGCCGCCGCCCTGACCGAGCGGCGACCACGCCTGGACCCGCGCCCCGTGGCGGGCGGTCGCGGCGCGGACCGCCTCGTTGGCGAAGTACGGGTGCGCCTCGACCTGGTTGACGGCCGGCACCACCCCGGTCGCCTCGACGATGCGGTCGAGGTGCTCGGGCTGGAAGTTCGAGACGCCGACGGAGGTGGTCAGGCCGGCCTCGCGCAGCTCGAGCAGCGCCTCCCAGGTGGAGACGAAGTCGCCGTCGTACCTCGTCGGCAGCGGCCAGTGGATGAGGAAGAGGTCGACCTTCTCCAGGCCGAGCTTGTCGAGGGAGACCTTCAGCGAGTCCTTCGCAGCGGCGGGCTCGTGCCGGTTGTTGTTGAGCTTCGTGGTGACGTAGAGCTCCTCGCGAGCGAGGCCCGAACGCGCGATGGCGGCGCCGACGCCCTCCTCGTTGCCATACATCTGGGCGGTGTCGACGTGGCGGTAGCCGATCTCGAAGGCGTCGGACACCACCCGCTCGGTGTCCTCCTGCGGCACCTGCCAGACGCCGAGGCCGAACTGGGGGATGGTGGTCTGGTCGTTGAGGTCGATGCTGGGAATGCTCACCCCGGTTGCAACCATCGTCGGCGCCGACTATTCCGTGCGCAGTACGACGACCCGGAGCCGGGCGCCCCCTTCCCGAAAACTGAAACACGTTCTACACTTCGTGTCGCTCGCTCGTCCCTCACGAGCTCCTCAGTGACCGAAAGGACCGGCGATGGTGGATCTGCTGACCGACAAGGTCGTCGTGCTCTCCGGCGTCGGGCCGGGCCTGGGCCGCGCGCTCGGCGAGGAGGCCGCGAAGATGGGTGCGGACCTCGTGCTCGCCAGCCGGACCCCCGCGCGGCTGGAGAAGATGGCGGAGGTGGTCCGCTCCTACGGTCGCCGCGCGCTCGTCGTACCGACGGACATCACCGACGAGGACCAGCGCAAGCAGCTCGTCGAGGCTGCGCTCGAGGAGTTCGGCAGGGTCGACTGCCTCATCAACAACGCCTTCGGCATCCCGCCCATGGACCCGATCAGCACCCTCGACCTCGACGGCCTGCGCAACGCCAACGAGACCAACGTCTTCGCCCCGCTGCGGCTCTCCGCGCTCTTCGCGGACGCGCTCGCGCAGACCGAGGAGAAGCCCGGCGGCTCGGTCATCATGGTCAACTCCTGCGTCATCTACAGCAGCCAGCCCGAGTACTCCGGCTACAAGCTGTCCAAGGGCACCCTCGAGCACCTGGCGTCGTCGCTGGCCACCGAGCTCGGCCCCCGGGGAATCCGCGTCAACAGCGTGGCGCCGTCGTACATCTACGAGGACGTCAACAAGGCCTACTTCGACTGGATCGCGCAGGAGACCGGACGGACGCACGAGGAGGTGTACGCCGAGAAGGCGGCGCCGACCGACCTCAAGCGCCTGGCCACCCCCGACGAGGTGGCCCGCGCCACCTTGTTCCTGGCCTCCGACCTGGCCTCGGCGGTGACCGGTGTGATGCTCAACGTCGACTGCGGCGAGTTCCGGGCCTGAGTCGATGAGCGAGCCCCGCCAGCGCGTCGACGTCGGCACCTTCGAGGACATCTGCGCGGCCGCCACGCGCACCACCGGCCTGACCGACTTCGGCTTCGCCGACGCCCCCGGTCACGAGGAGGCCTTCCGGATCCTCGTCGAGGACCTGGGCTCGGCGGACGCGGGCCTGACCGGGGTCGGCAACTACTTCATGCGCTCCCAGGTCAAGAGCGCCCTCGTCGCCCGGCTGCTGACCCAGGCCCGGTTCGCCGAGCATCCCCAGCACGCCGACGTCGCGATCGAGCGCCCGCTCTTCGTGCTGGGCCTCCCCCGGACGGGCACCACCGCGCTGAGCCGCCTGCTCTGCGCGGACCCGGCCCACCAAGGGCTCGAGATGTGGCTGACCGAGTTCCCCCAGCCGCGGCCACCGCGGGAGACGTGGGAGGACGACCCGGTCTTCACCGCGATGCAGGCGGCGTTCCGGGAGCATCACGTCACCAACCCCGAGTTCATGGGCATCCACTACTCCGACGCCACCGAGCCCGAGGAGTGCTGGCGGGTGCTCCGGCAGACCGGCAAGTCACTCGGCTTCGAGTCGCTGGCCCACATCCCGACGTACTCACGCTGGTTGGCCACCCAGGACTGGACCGACGCCTACGAGCGGCACCGGCGGAACCTGCAGCTGATCGGCCTGCAGGACCAGGACCGGCGCTGGGTGCTGAAGAACCCCTCCCACCTGATCGCCCTCGACGCCCTGCTGACGGTCTACCCGGACGCGCTCGTCGTGATGACCCAGCGCGACCCGGTCACGTCGGTCGCCTCCGCCTGCTCGCTCTCGGCCGAGGCCACTGCCGGACACTCCACGACCTTCGTCGGCGAGACCCTCGGCCGGGACCAGCTCGGCCACCTGGGCCGGCAGTGGGACGCGTTCTGGCAGGCGCGACAGAAGTACGACGAGCGGCAGTTCTTCGACGTGGACTACCGGGCGTTCGTGCAGGACCCGGTGGGCACGGTGGGCGCGATCTACGACGCGTTCGGGCTCACCTGGAGCCAGCCGGCGCAGGAGGCCGTGCGTCGGCTCGACGAGGAGTCGCGCAGCGGCCCCCGGCGCCCCTCCCACCGCTACGACCTGGCGGACTACGGGCTCACCGAGGACGAGGTCCGCGAGCGCTTCTCCCGCTGAGCCGGCGGCTCACGACCGGCACAGACAGAAGGGGTGCCCGGCGGGGTCGAGGAAGACGCGGAAGCTCGTGCCGGGCTGGTGCGGGTGCTTGGTGGCGCCGAGCGCGAGGGTCGCGGCCTCCGCCTCGTCGAGGTCGTCGACGTCGACGTCGAGGTGGACCTGCTGCGGCACCTCCTGGCTCGGCCACTCCGGCGCGCGGAAGTCCTCGACCCGCTGCAGGTGGATGTGGTGGTCTCCGGAGGAGACCGTCGCCCAGGAGCCGTCGTCGTCGACGCTCGACCTCCAGCCGAGCAGGGCGCCGTAGAACTCGGCGAGGACTCTCGGGTCCGGGCAGTCGATCACGAACTGGGGATTGCGTGCGATGGCCATGCGCCGACGCTAGATGCGGCCACCGACATCCGGCCGCACGCTGTCGTCCACAGGGGCGATGCAGCGAGGTTTGTCCCCAGGGACGCGCGGCCGAGGCTGTCGTCATGAGCCACGTCATCGCATCCGTCCCGTCCCGCACAGCCGAGCCCTGCGGCCCGCCCGCCGTCTCCGTGAGCGTCCCCCGCCGCTGGTCGTCCCTCGACAGCCCGGTCCCCGGGGTCGCCCTGCTGGCCCGAGCGCCGGCGGCGGCCACGTCCGGCTTCACGCCGGAGCTGGTCCTCCACACCACGCCCGTCGACGCGGCGCTCCCCCTCGCGCCGTGGCGCGAGGAGGCCGTCGGCGCGCTCGCGGCCCAGCTGGCCGCCTTCGAGGTCGAGGACGCCGACCTGGTCGACCTCGACGGCGAGCCGGCCGCCTACCTCCGCTTCTCCCACCGCCTCGGCGGCGTCGACGTGGTGTGCGACCAGTGGGCATGGCTGCGCGACGGGCTCGGCGTCACGCTGACGTGCACCGTCGCCCGCGCCGACTACGCGGACTACTGCGACCTCTTCGAGGAGGTCGCCATGACCGTTCGCCTGGTGCCGCGCGCCGCCGCGTGAGCCTCAGCGCGCCCGGACCCGGATCCGCGCGCCGCGGCGCGGGACGCTGGTGATGTTGCGGACCTTCGGCACGTCGGTGCCGACCGCGGCGACGTCGTACGCGCCGAACACCGCGCGCAGCACCTCGACCCCCTCCATCAGCGAGAACCCGGCCCCGATGCAGCGGCGCACGCCGCCGCCGAACGGGATCCACACCGTCAGCGGGGGCACGTCGTCGCCCAGGAAGCGCTCCGGGCGGAAGACCTCGGGGTCGGGGAAGCTCTGCTCCCGCTGGTGGCTGAGGATGATCGACGGCCCGACGGTGGTGCCGCGCGGCAGCTCCCAGCCGCCCACGGTCGCGTCCTCCATCAGGGTCCGCACGACCATCGGGATGATGGGATGCAGCCGCATCGACTCCTTGAGCACCGCCTCCAGCCAGGCGTCGTCGCCCTCGTCGACCGCACGCTGGGTGCGCGCCAGCAGGTCGGGGTTGCGCCCGACCTCGACGAGCGCCCACGAGAGTGCCGACGCGGTCGTCTCGTGACCGGCGAGGAGCAGGGTGACGAGCTGGTCGCGGAGCTCGACGTCGGACAGCCCGCCCTCGCCGGGCGCTGCCTCCGGGTCGTGCGCCGCCAGCAGGCGGGACAGTACGTCGGAGCGGTCGGCCAGGTCGGCGGCGCTGCGGCGCTCGCGGATCTCGGCGTACATGAGGCGGTCGAGCTCGACCTGGTTGTCGACCGTACGCCGCCAGGGACCGAGCCGCTGGAGGCGCGGGTAGGCCCAGCCGAGCAGGATCGCCGGGCTGATCTCGACCGTCCGGTTGACGGCCGGGCGGAGCCGGGCCAGCCGCTCGTCGTCGGTCACCCCGAACACGACGCGCAGGATCACCTCGAGGGTGAGGGCGTTCATCCTCTCGAGCGCGCGGAAGTCCTCGCCCTCGCGCCACCGTCCGACCTCGTCGGCGGCGACCTCGGCGACCAGGGAGCGGTAGCCGCGCAGGGCGTGCCCGAGGAAGGCGGGCATGAGCAGCTTGCGGGCGCGGTGGTGCTCGCCGGAGTCCTGCAGGAGCAGGGAGTGCTCGCCCATGATCGGACCCAAGATCGCGTTGCCCCGACCGGCGTGGAAGACCTCGGGGTCACCGCCGAAGATCTCCTTGGTCGCCTCCGGGGACGCGAAGAGCACGAGCGGGCGGTTCCCGGGGATGAGGTTGACGGTGAACACGTCGCCGTACCTGCGTTGCAGCCACGGGTGGAACTGGTGCCGGAAGCGCATGAGCGCGACCGTCTGGACCAGGGCCGGCCACCGGGGGCCCGGGGGCAGACGGTCGAGCGGCACCGGCGGCAGATCGCCGCCGCCCACGACGCTCATCCGTCGGAAGCGGCGCATGGTGAGCGGCAGGGTGTCGTCCTGCGCCGGGTCGGCCGGTCGGGATCCCGTGGTCGTCACCGTGGCGACGCTACGCCGCGGTGACCCGCAGCACACCCGACTACGGTAGGAGTTTCTCGCGCCGGGCGATCGCGGCGGCCTCCGTGCGGCCGGCGGCGCCGAGCTTGCCGAGGATGTTGGAGACGTGGACGCTCACCGTCTTCGTGCTGATGAACAGCTGCTTGCCGATCTCGCCGTTGGAGCGTCCCTCCGCGACCAGCGCGAGGATCTCCAGCTCGCGGGGGGTCAGCGCGGCGCCGCCGCTGTGGCTGCTCGCCGCCGGAGTCCGAGCGACGCCGGTGTCCGGCGTGAGCTCGGCGACCAGGTCGGGCGCGCGGAGCCGCTCGGCGAGGGCGCGCGCCTGCTCGGCCTCGTCGCGCGCCCGAGCGGTCTCGCCGGCGAGGCGGAGGATCTGGGCGTACGCCGCGCGCACCCGGGTCAGCTCGGGCACGTGCCCGACCTTCAAGGTGGCGTCGAGCGCGGTCTCCCAGGCGGCGAGCAGTGCGTCTCGGCGTACGCCGTCGGGTCCGCCGGGAGCGTCGGTCGCGCCGATCCAGTGGACCCGGTGGTGCTCGGCGACGAGCCGGTCGGACCACATCCGCCCCTCCGGGCCCCAGGGCCCGCCCCGCTCGCGGATGGCGGCGAGGACCGCCTCGCCGTCGGCGAGGAGCCGGTCGGCCCGGCCGACCAGGCTGCGGCGCTCGGCGGCGCTGGCCTGCGGCAGCGCCCGCGCGATCGCGGCGAGGGTCATGGCGGCCAGGCGGACCCGGCCGCCGAAGTACTCGCCCCAGATCCGGCCGAGCACCTCGATGACGTGGTCGTAGGAGGCGATCGCCGCGGCGGCGTCGCCCCGCGAGCCGTGGACCTGGATCTCCACGCCCGAGCTGTAGACGGCGATGCCGCCCTCGTCCTCCCAGAGCCCACGCAGGAGCAGCAGCCGGTCGAGCACGTCCTCGCCGCGCGCCGCCAGGACCGAGAGCCGGGCCGGCTCGATGATCCCGCGGGGGATGGGCGGGCCGCTGAGCCCGTCGACGGCGTCGACGAGCGCGATCACGTCGTCCCACTCGCCGAGCGCATAGCTGATCCAGGTGAGCTGCCAGCGCGACTCGATGCTGAACGGCGCCCAGACCAGGCCGGCCTTCTCGCCCATGTCCATCGCCGAGCGGAACCAGCGCGCGGCCTGCTCCCAGTCGCCTGAGTCCTGGTAGGAGCGGCCGAGCAGCCAGCGCCCCCGTATCTCGGCCTGGAAGGCCCCGGCGCGGATGGCGCTCTCCACCGCCGACTCGAGCGCCGCACGCAGCGCGTCCTGCTCGGAGGCCGCGGCGGCCTTGACCCGCAGCCCGCTCAGGGTGGTGACGATGTCGGAGGCGAGCTCGGGCATCGCCAGGCGCTCGGCCAGGGCGAGCGCCTCGGTGAGGAAGGCCTCGGCCGCGTCCTGCTCGCCGGTCCGGTAGGTGCCCAGGATCCGGGCGTGGTTGGCCAGCACCTTCGCGCGCAGCGGGCTCTCCCCCTCGGGCGCGAGCGCCAGCGCCTCGGCGGACACCTCGACCGGGTCCAGCTCGGTCTCGGTCATCGCGAGCACCTCGGCCAGCGTGTTGAGCAGGCGCGAGCGGTCGGCATCGGGGGCGTCGGGCGGCAGCTGGGCCAGGCGCGCGGAGACGAGCTGCCCTGCCCGGACGGCGTTGCCGCCGGTGATGAGCGCGTTGGCGGCGCGCACCACCAGCCGGGCATGGTCGACGTCGAGCCGTGCGACCCGCTCCGGGTCCTCGAGCAGCTCGAGGGCCTGCTGGTAGTGGTCGGCCGCCTCGTCGGGCCCGCCGACGGCCATCGCCTCGTCACCGGCCTCGATGCTCGCCGTCACCGCGCGGTCCAGGTCGTTGGCGCGACGCGCGTGCAGGGCCAGCTCGGCGGAGGTCCCGCGCGCGGCGCCGCTGGACAGCGCGGCGGCGTACCGGGCGTGCAGCCGGACCCGCTCGCCGGGCAGCAGGTCGTCGTAGATCGCCTCGCCCAGCAGGGCGTGCCGGAAGGAGTAGAGATGGCCGCCCACCTCGAGAACGTTCATCTCCACCGCCTGCCGGATGCCGGCGTCGAGCTGGTCGGGCGGCAGGTCGGCCGTGGCCGCCAGCAGGTCGTGGGTGACGCGCCGCCCGGCGACGCTGGCGACCCGCACCACGTGCCGGGCGTCCTCGGACAGGCGGTCGAGCCGGACCAGCAGCAGGTCGGCCAGGTCGCCCGGCACGTCGCCGTCCGCGCACGACCCGGACGCGACGAGCTCCTCGACGAAGAAGGCGTTGCCCTCCGCGCGCTCGACGATCCGGGTGACCGACCGCTCGTCGAGACCGCTCGGTGCGAGCTCCTGCACCAACGCGCGCACGGCCTCGGCCGGAAGCGGTCCGAGCGCCAGCCGTCCGACCTGCGGCAGCCGGGACCACTCGGCGACCTGGCGGCGCAGCGGGTGACGCCGGTGCAGGTCGTCCGAGCGGTACGACGCCACGATGGCGACGGGCCGCGAGAACGCCCGGGTGAACAGGAAGCCGAGCATGTCGCGGGTGGACTGGTCGGCCCAGTGCAGGTCCTCGACGACGAGGAGCACCGGCGCCTCGGTGGCCGCCGCATCGAGCAGCGCGTGCACGGCCACGAAGGTGTCGCCGCGGTCCGTGCCGCGGCTGTGCTCGTCGGCGCTCTCCTCGCCCACGACCCGGGCCCGTCGCCCGGGCTGCAGCCGGCGCAGCGCGGGGTGGACCGCGGCGACCGCCTCGACCAGGTCGGGATGGCTGGCGTCGAGCCGACCGAGGACCTCGCTGAAGGGGAGATAGGGAAGAGCGCTGTCGCCGAAGTCCAGGCAGTGCCCGGCCAGCACCTGCCATCCGGCCTCCAGCGCGTGGTCGCGCAGCGCCCGCAGCAGCCGGGTCTTGCCGACGCCGGCGTCGCCCGACAGCAGCACGGCCCGCCGGGGGGTCCCGGACTCGGCGGCGCTCACGGCGTCGTCGAGCACGGCGACCGCCTCGGCGAGCTCGGTGTCACGCCCGACCATGGTCAGGCTGCTGTGTGCGGCCACGGGCACCATCATGGCGTCCGCCACCGACAGGGTGGGCAAGGCGGGCGACTCGTCAGCGCGAGCGACGCTCGATGCTGGGGTCGGTGGCGGCGATGCGCCGCAGCCACGAGGAGCGGCTGCGCCCCGCCCGGCTGGCGGCGATCCCACGGGCCGCCTGCTGGCGGCGGTACTCGTTCTCTGCGTTGAGGAAGTAGTTGCTGCTCATGACGTAGAGACTCGTCTCCTGAGGTAGGCCCTCACATCGGACAACTGCCTTATCCGCGCACACCGGGTACCTCAGGTTGCGGCCCGGCCGCGCGGCTCGAGGCCCGCTCGGCTCGCGCCGCGCCCGGCCACCCCTAGGCTGGCCGCGTGGAGTTCACGGAGGTGGTGCGACGACGCCGCATGACGCGCGCGTACACCTCCGACCCGGTGGACCCCGCGGTCCTCGAGCGGGCGCTCGACCACGCCACCCGCGCGCCGAGCGCAGGCTTCTCCCAGGGCTGGACGTTCATCGTGCTCGACACTCCGGAGGCGGTGCGCGACTTCTGGGCGGCCCAGACCGACGCGGCCGCTCCCGGTGGCACGCCCGACCGCTGGCTCGCCGGCATGATGAGCGCGCCGGTGGTCGTGGTGCCGTGCGGCCGGCGGGACGCCTATCTCGACCGCTATGCCGAGCCCGACAAGCTCCGCGCCGGGCTCCACCAGCGCGACGAAGGCCGGTGGGCGATGCCCTACTGGCATCTCGACACCGCCATGGCCTCGCTCCTGCTGCTGCAGTCGGTGACCGACGCGGGTCTCGGCGCCTGCTTCTTCGGGCTGGTCCCGGACCGCGTGGACGCGGTGAAGGAGCGGCTCGGTCTCGTCGACACCCCCGAGGCGGAGGCACCGCACCCGATCGGCGCGATCACCGTCGGCCACCCCGCGCCGCGCTCCACGGGCGCGCAGGGCTCGGCGAGCCGTCGCCGTCGTACGCCGTGGCGCGAGGTCGCCCACCGCGGGCGGTGGGGCGCCGGCTGGGACCGAGCGCCGGACGCACCCGCGGGGCGGGACGCCTGATGCCCCGCCGGAGCCCGGTGGTGACCCACCTGACGACCGCCGACCTGCGCGGGCGTGAGCCGGTGCTGCCGCGGATCGCGTCGCTGCTGCGCCCCTACCGCGCCAAGATCGCCCTCGTCCTCGTGGCCGTGCTCGCCGCCGCCGCGTTGCAGGCGATGGTCCCCTTCCTGACGCGGGCGGTCTTCGACGACGCGCTCTTCCCGCTCGACGGCGGCAGCCCGGACCTGGAGCTGCTGGGTTGGCTGATCGCCGGCATGTGCGCGATCCCGGTGGTCGCCGCGCTCATCGGCATCGTGCAGATGTGGCTCACCTCCACGGTCGGCAACTCCGCCATGGCCGACCTGCGGGGCGATCTCTTCGAGCACCTGCAGAAGATGGAGCTGGCGTTCTTCACCGCCACGAAGACCGGCGCCATCCAGTCACGGCTCGCAAACGACGTCGCCGGCGTGCGGACCGTGCTGACCGACACCGCGACCACGATCGTGCAGAACTCCGTGACGGTCACGGCGGCCCTGGTGTCGATGATCGTGCTGTCGTGGCAGCTCACCGTGCTGACGCTGTTCCTGATGCCGCTCTTCATCGGCCTGCAGTTCCGGGTCGGCCGGGCCCGGCAGCGGCTGGCCCGGCGCACCCAGGAGTCGCTCTCGGAGATGACGGCGATCACCGAGGAGGCGCTCTCGGTGAGCGGCATCCTGCTCGCCAAGGTCTTCAACCGCGCCGAGTCGGAGGTCGAGCGGTACCGCGAGGCGAACCGCCGCCAGACCCGGCTGCAGGTCGAGCAGGCGATGACCGGGCGCACCTTCTTCGCGATGGTGCAGACCTTCTTCGCGATCACTCCGGCCCTGATCTACCTCGTGGCGGGCTGGATCATCACGGGCAACGTGCCGGTCGGCGCGGACACGCTCACCGCCGGCACCCTGGTCGCTTTCACGACCCTGCAGAGCCGGCTCCAGATGCCGCTGCTGCAGCTGATGCGGGTCACTCTCGACGTGCAGACGTCGCTGGCGCTCTTCCGCCGCATCTTCGAGTATCTGGACCTCGAGCCCGCCATCACCGAGCGGCCCGGCGCGGTGGCCCTGGACCCCGAGCGGCTGCGTGGGCGCGTCGAGCTCCGCGGCGTGCGCTTCCGCTATCCCGAGCCGCGCGCGCTGTCGGGCGCGGTGGGCCGCGACCGGTTCGGTGACTCGGGAGTCCGGATCCCGACGGACGGCGAGGACGCCGAGGGTGGCGAGCGGCCCGCAGGGCCGGTCTGGGCGCTCGACGACGTCTCGCTGGTCGTCGAGCCCGGTCAGCTCGCCGCGATCGTGGGCCCGTCGGGCAGCGGCAAGACCACGGCGACGTACCTCGTCCCGCGCTTCTACGACGTGACCGAGGGTGCGGTCCTCATCGACGGCCACGACGTCCGCGACCTCACCCTCTCCTCCCTGGCCGACGCCGTCGGCATGGTGACCCAGGAGCCGTACCTCTTCCACGGCACGATCCGCGACAACATCGCCTACGCGCGGCCCGGGGCGAGCTCGGAGGAGATCGTGCAGGCGGCACGCGACGCCAACATCCACGACCGGATCATGGGCTTCCCCGAGGGCTACGAGACGATCACCGGCGAGCGGGGCTACCGCCTGTCCGGCGGCGAGAAGCAACGCCTGGCCATCGCCCGGGTCCTGCTCAAGGACCCGCGCATCCTGATCCTCGACGAGGCCACCTCGGCGCTCGACACCGAGACCGAGCGGCTCGTCCAGGAGGCGCTGGAGCGCGCCACCCGCTCCCGCACCACGATCGCGATCGCGCACCGGCTCTCCACGATCCGTTCCGCCGACGTGATCTTCGGCCTCGAGGACGGACGCCTGGTCGAGCAGGGAAGCCACGACGAGCTGCTCGCCGCCGGCGGTCTCTACAAGCGCCTGTACGACGAGCAGTTCAGCCGGACGCCGAGCGGCTCCTCGTGGTGCGACCCGCGGCGGGCGGACGTCCCCCTGTAGCTCTGCAGGACCACCCGCCTCACCCCAGCCCCAGGATCCGCACGCACTCCAGCGCCACGTACAGCTCCGCGGCGTCGACAGGGCGGGCGAGGTCGCGTCCGGTGAGCTCCTCGAGCCGCCTGATCCGGTAGCGCACGGTGTTGCGGTGCACGTGCAGCTCGCGCGCTGCGGCCGACGTGGATCCGCTGGCGGCCAGCCAGGCGCGCACCGTCGCGAACACCACGTCCCGGTCCTCCGCCGGCAGAGCGAGCACGGGACCCAGGACCGCGTCCACCAGCATCCGGGCCTGGTCCGGGCTCCCCGCCAGCAGGACCCCGAGCGGGTCGGCCCCGAACCGGCCGACGGCGGACGCCCCCGGGGAGACCGACGCGCAGGCGACCCGAGCCTGGCGGCAGGCCTCCGGGATGTCGTCGAGGCGGGCGACCACGGTGCTCACCCCGACCCGGGCGCGGGCGATCCCGTCGAGCACGTCGACCAGCTGGTCGACCCCGAAGCCGCGGCGCAGCGCGACGACGCCCTCCTGGTGGTCGTGGTCGAGACGCCAGGCGGAGCGCACGTGGACCCTGCGCAGCACCCGCTCCACGTCGGCCACGCCCTCGCTGCCCGGCGACGGTGACTCCGCCGACACCACGACGTACTCGCTTCCCCGGCCGAGGTCGAGCATGCCGGCCGTCTCGCCGACGTACGACATCGCGTCGGCGTCGCCGTCGAGGAGCGACCCGACCAGTACGGCGCGCATCTGGCTGTCGCGTCGTGCCCGGTCCGCCGTCGCACGCCGGTAGGCGTCGGTCACGTCGGTCGCGAGCTGGTCGCTGACCGCCCAGATGTCGGCCGCGGCGAGGAGCAGCAGGTCACGGTCCTCGGGCTCGGCGCGCTCCACGAGGACCTCCCAGATGAAGCGGGAGCCCACCCGGAACGCCTGCAGCACGTCCGCATAGGGGACGCCCTGCTCCGCTCGGGTCGTGCCCGTCGCCGCCGGCGTCTCGGAGCGGGACAGGTCGCCGGCGAGGTTGCCGAGGATGTAGCGGGTGTTGACGGCGCACGAGGTGACCAGCTCGTCGTAGGTGACCAGGCCGTCGGCGCTGTACCCGGGGATCTCGGCGCGGATCACGTCCGCCATCGCCACCCCGAGCTGGTCGGACTCGGGCAGCAGCCGGGCGCTGAGCGCGCGCAGCGCCGCCTTGACGTCCGGTCCGTCCACAGGCCGAACAGTAGGCCCCGCGTTGTGCGCGTGCACAGGGCCGGCGGGTTACAGCGCGCTGCGTACGCTGGCGGCGAGGTGAGCACGATGGGCGAGAGCGAGGACCGACCCGCGGCGGAGCCTGCCGCGGAGCCGCACGACGAGCAGCACGACGAGCAGACGATCGCCGCCTGGCGCGATCGCCAGGCCGCCCGTCGTACGACCGTGCGCGCACCGCAGCCGCCACCCCGCCGTCGGTGGTGGCGCCGCCGCTGAGTGTCAGGCGCACCCACGCCCGCCCCGGCTCACCGCGCCTCGCGGTCCTGCTCGCATCCCGTCGCGCCGTACCGTCTCCACTGCTCCGCGGAGCAGGCGTCCTCCAGCCGCAGCGCCACCTCGGAGGCGACGACGGGGAGACCGATCACACCGACGCACAGCAGCGCCACGACGGGCAGCGGTCGTCTGCGTGCCCACAGGAGGACCGCGACGAGGACGAGGACCCCCATCGCCGCGAGAAGGGGCAGGTAGAAGCCCGGCGCGACCAGGTCGCTCCCGTCGGCGCCGCAGACCACGCGCGCCTGGAGCGAGCGCGGTGCGGCCATGGTGCCCTCGCCGTCGTAGGCCGGGCACGCCTCGGCGAGGCGGTCCCAGTAGAGCGCCGCCCAGGCGATCGCGGCTCCGGTCCAGACCGCGGCCAGCACGATCGCCGCGACCACGGTGCTCCACCACGCGCGCCTGCTCCGGGGCCCACGGGGAGCGCGGCCGTCTCGCGAGAGATCCGTCATACCCGGACAGGGTGACTCGCCGGTAGTTTGTCCAAACGTGAGCCACAAGAGTGCCAAGGACTTCTTCCGACCGCTGGCGGTGGGCGCCCCGCAGCCACTGCGCGAGATCCCCGCCCGGCCGAGCCGCGCGATCCACTTCTTCGACCCCAGCAACGAGAAGATGGCGGCCAAGATCCCCGCGATGGTCGGCTCGGTCGACGTGCTGCTGGGCAACCTCGAGGACGCCATCAAGGCCGACAACAAGGTGGCGGCGCGCGAGGGCCTGGTCCGCATCGCCCAGGAGACCGACTTCGGGCCCACCCAGCTGTGGACCCGGATCAACGCGCTCGACAGCCCGTGGGTGCTCGACGACCTGACCACGCTGGTGCCGGCGATCGGCGAGAAGCTCGACGTGATCATGGTCCCGAAGGTGCAGGGCGCCGAGGACATCCACTACGTCGACCGGATCCTTGCCCAGCTGGAGGCGAAGGCCGGCCTGTCCAAGCCGATCCTGGTCCACGCGATCCTCGAGACGGCGCGCGCGGCGTCGCCAACGTCGAGGAGATCTGCGGCGCCTCCCCGCGCATGCAGGGCCTCTCGCTCGGCCCCGCCGACCTCGCGGCCGACCGCAAGATGAAGACCACCCGCGTCGGCGGCGGCCACCCCGGCTATCTCGTCCGCGAGGACGCGCCGCGCGGCGGGGGACGGCCTGCCCGACCTGGACGCGAAGCGCGCGATCTTCCAGCAGGACCTGTGGCACTACACGATCGCCAAGATGGTCGACGCGTGCGCGACGCACGGGATCTACCCGTACTACGGGCCGTTCGGCGACATCAAGGACACCGTCGCGTGCGAGGACCAGTTCCGCAACGCCTTCCTCCTCGGCTGCGTCGGCACCTGGTCGCTCCACCCGGCCCAGATCAAGATCGCCAACCGGGTCTTCTCCCCCAGCGTCGAGGACATCGCGCACGCACGCCGCGTCGTCGCTGCCATGGGCGACGGCACGGGTGCGGTCATGATCGACGGCAAGATGGAGGACGACGCCTCCCTCAAGCAGTGCCTCGTGCTCGTCGAGCTCGCCGAGAGGCTGGCCGAGATCGACCCCGAGCTCAAGGCCACCTACGACGCCATCGAGACCCCGGAGGCCTGACCCATGACCGAGTTCAAGCCGCTGCGCTCCGTCCTCTACATGCCCAGCTCCAACGAGCGGGCGCTGGAGAAGGCGAAGACGCTGCCCGCCGACGCGATCATCTTCGACCTCGAGGACGCCGTCGCGCCCGACGCCAAGCCCGCCGCCCGCGAGGCCGCCGCCGCCGCGGTCGCCTCGGGCGAGTACGGCCGCCGCCACCTGATCATCCGGGGTCAACGGCATCGGCACCGAGTGGCACGACGAGGACGTCCGCGTGGCTGCCAAGGCCGGCCCGGACGTCGTCCTCGTGCCCAAGGTGAACTCCGCCGAGGAGGTCCTCGCGCTCGTCGACGCGCTCGCCGCGGCCGGCGCTCCGGAGAAGACGAAGCTCTGGGCGATGGTCGAGACGCCGATCGGCATGCTGAACGCACTGTCGATCGCCACGGCGTCGGAACGCCTCACCGGCTTCGTGATGGGCACCAACGACCTGGTCAAGGAGCTGTACGCCGAGCACGTGCCCGGACGCCAGCCCGTGATCACGGGCCTCGGCCTCGCCCTCCTCGCCGCGCGCGCCGCCGGCATCGTGATCGTCGACGGCGTCTACAACGACGTGAAGAACGTCGACGGCTTCCTCGCCGAGGTCGAGCAGGGCCGCCAGATGGGCTTCGACGGCAAGACCCTCATCCACCCGGGCCAGATCGAGGGCGCCAACGCCGGCTTCGCCCCCAGTGAGCAGGCCGTCGAGGACGCTCGCGGGCTGATCCAGGCGTGGGAGGACGCCCGCCAGTCGAGCGGCGCCGGGGTCGTGACCTACAACGGCAAGATGGTCGAGAGCCTGCACGTCGAGTCCGCCGAGCGGACGCTCGCGATCCACGAGGCGATCCAGGCGCTGGAGGGCTGATCTCCGGGGGTGCCGCCGGAGACAGTTTCACCGGCCGGCCGGTGAAACTCACGCTGGGACGAGGAAGCATCCTCGTCCCAGCGTGAGTTTTCTCGTCCAGGCTCGGCCGTTCTCCACAGACCGCGTCAGCGCAGCTCGTCGACGAGGAGCTCGGTGACGACCTCCTGCTCCTTCGCGTAGGGGTGGTACTCCAGGCCCGCCTCGGCCGGGACCAGGCCGGCGATCCACGGATCGGTCGAGCAGATGTCGTGTCCGTCGGTGGCGGCGGCCACGTCGACGTACGTCGCCCCGGCCTGGTCCGCGGCGGCGGACAGGGCGTCGTTGACGCGGTCGACCAGGTCGCGGGCGTAGGGGTAGTCGCCGCGCGCGAGCGGGAGCAGCTCGCAGGTGCCCTCCTCGGGGAAGAGGTGCGGGTAGCCCACCACGAAGACGGTCGCCTCGGGCGCGCGCTCGCGGATCGCCTCGAGGGCCTCCCCCATCCGCGTCGGCAGCCTGCCGACCTGGCGCTCGGCCTTGGCCCGGAACGCGGTGCCCTCCGCGGTGCACGGGGCGCCGGCGCGGTCCTTGGTCGCCGCGCCCACGCACGCGGTCACGAGCTCGGAGAAGACCTTGCCGTCGTTGCCCCCGATGCCGATCGTGACGATGTCGGTGTCCGCACTCAGGGCGTCGAGCTGCGGGGGCACGGGCGCGCCGTTCGGCGGCGTCTGCGAGCCGGTCAGGTGCTCGGTGGTGGCGCCGCCGCAGGTCACGTCGGTGAGCTCCAGGTCGAGCCGCTCCGCGAGCCGGTGCGCGTAGTTGCCGCTCGTCTGCTCGCAGCCGACCGGCCCGGTGCTCGGCCCCAGCCGCGGTCCGGCCGCATAGGAGTCGCCGAGAGCGACGTACGCCGACCCGGCCCGCGCGCCCTCGTTGCGCTCGATCCGCGGCGCGGGTGGGTCGGAGCAGCCGGTGAGGAGGATCGCGAGCAGGCCCGACAGCACGACGGCCGGCGGGACGCCGAGCGGGATGCCGGGAGACGTCGAGGAGGCCGCGCGCCTCATCCGCTCACCTCCTCGACCCCGAGAGCAATGGTCAGGGCAAGGACGGTATCGGGGTCCTCCAACCGGTCGCCGTAGAGGTCGCGGATCTGCGTCATGCGGTAGCGCACCGTCTGGGGGTGGACGAAGAGCGTGGCCGCCACCTCCTCGCGCCGCCCCTGGTGCAGCAGCCAGGCTCGCAGCGTCTCGCGCAGCTTCGCGGCCGCAGCCGGCCGCAGCTCGTCGAGGGGGGCGAGGACGCGGGCGCGCAGGTCGGCCAGGGCCCGGGGGTCGGCGGTCAGCACCAGCCGCGGGAGGTGGGCCTCGGTGTCGCCGGTCAGGCCGAGCGCACGCGCGCGGACGGCGCGGTCGTAGGACTCGCGGACCTCCACCCACGGCCGCGCCGGTCCGACCCAGGCGTCGCGCCCCCGCACGGCGCGGAGCACGCTCGCGCGGCGCCGACCGTGCGCGTCGGGCACCATCAGCAGGGCGGCGCCGTCGAGGTCGGGCAGGTCGGTGGTCAGCAGGGTCCCGCGGCGCAGCACCTGCAGGAGGGCGCCGGCCTGGGACTCCGCGACGAGGACGGCGGTCAGCGTGCTCGGCGGGGTCCACTCGGCGCGCTCGGCCGAGGCCAGCACGGTCGCCTCGGGTGCGCCCGCCAGCAGGTGGCGCGCGAGCCGCTCGACCATCCGCTGCCGGATGCGGCCCTCGCTCGCCGACTCGTCGCGATGGCCGGCGACGCTCGCCGCCGAGAGCTCGTCGATGTAGGCGAAGACCAGCTCGGCGAAGGACGCCATCGTCGCCGGGTCGATCCCCTGCTCCACCGCCTTCGCCGACAGGTGGCGCCACGAGACCCGGGCGCCGATCCGGTACGCCGACAGCAGCGCGTCCGCCGTCCGCCCGCTGCGGACCTCGCCGCGGCCGAGCTGGTAGGCACCGTCGACGGCCGACGCCCGGGGCGCCATCGCGTCGGGTCCCCGCGAGTCGCTGATGAGGGACAGGAAGCCGCCGAGCGCGACCTGCACGGCGCCGCGAATGGTCTCGCCCATCGGGCCGCTGAAGGCGTCCTCGTAGGGCGGCACCTCGCGGATGATCTGGTCGACGACGGCGTCGGCCACGCGCGCCAGCTCGGCACGGAGCGCCACCACGGTCTCGGGGGGCAGCAGGACGCTCTTGTCCGTCCTGGGCCGGCGCACCACGCGACGGGGCATCGACCGCTCCTTTTGTTCTTCGCGCACAAGAATGACGCGGGGATTCACCGGCTCTGGTCATGAGTTTAGCGGTACGGACCGGGAGGCTTGGTGATGTGAGTACGACGACCGCCGCCTCCGCGACTGCCGCCCACGGCGCCGTGTCGCAGCACCTCGTCCGCCGGACCACGGCCGGGCAGATGCTCCACCTCGGCCAGGCCGAGGGCGACTTCGTGCTCACCCCCCCGCAGGCCGGCCGCCGACAGAAGCTCCTGCTCGTCACCGCCGGCTCCGGCATCACGCCGGTCATCGGCATGCTGCGCAACCTGTACTCCCGCAACGAGGACGAGGCACGCGCGGCGTACGACATCGTGCTCGTGCACTCGGCGATGAAGCGCGACGAGGTCATCTTCGGCGCCGAGCTGCGCGCCCACGCCGACGCGGGACGGCTGCGGCTGATCGAGCGGCACACCGACACCGACGGCCTGCTGACCACCGCCGACCTCGAGACCGAGGTCCCCGACCTCGCCGAGCGCACGGCGTACGCCTGCGGTCCCGCCGGGCTCCTCGACACGCTCGAGGAGTACTACGGCGAGCGCCGGCTCACGCTGCACACCGAGCGCTTCCGCCCGACCGTCGTCGACGTCGCCGCCGAGGGCGGCACGCTCACCTTCGCCGGTGCGTCGGCAACGACGGTCGAGACCGACGGCACCGTCCCGATCCTCGACGCCGCCGAGTCCGCCGGCGTCCTCATGCCCAGCGGCTGCCGGATGGGCATCTGCATGGGCTGCGTGCTCCCGATGAAGTCCGGCGCCGTGCGCGACCTGCGCAACGGCGAGCTGACCGTCGCCGTGCCCGGGGAGACCCACCCCGACGGCGTGAAGATCCAGACCTGCATCACCGCCGCCGCCGGCGACTGCACCCTCGACCACTGACATCCACCCGGCACCACCCGGAAGGAGCCACACCATGACGACCGTGACCAACAAGGCCGAGAACCCGATCGCCCACCTGAGCCGCGAGGACATCGAGGCGCTCGGCGCCGAGCTCGACGCCATCCGCCAGGAGGTGCTCGACGCGCGCGGCGAGAAGGACGCGGCGTACATCCGCAAGGTGGTCGACGTCCAGCGCAAGCTCGAGCTCGCGTCCCGCGCCGCACTGCTCGTGAGCATCTTCCCGCCCGCATGGGTGGCCGGCACCGTGGGCCTCTCGGTCGCCAAGATCCTCGAGAACATGGAGATCGGCCACAACGTCATGCACGGCCAGTGGGACTGGATGCGTGACCCGAAGATCCACTCCACCACGTGGGAGTGGGACAACGCCTCGACGGCGGAGGGCTGGAAGCACTCCCACAACGAGATCCACCACACGTACACGAACATCGTCGGCAAGGACAACGACCTCGGCTACGGCATCATGCGCGTCGACGAGGAGCAGCGCTGGTACCCGCTCTACCTCGCCCAGCCGCTGTGGAACTTCATCAACGCCTGCTTCTTCGAGTACGGCATCGCGGCGTACGACCTCGAGCTCGGCCGCAACCTGCGCACGCCCAAGGAGAAGCGCAGCGAGGAGTTCAAGCGCAACCTCGCGAACACCCTGCGGAAGATCCGCAAGCAGGCCACCAAGGACTACGTCGTCAACCCGGTCCTCGCCGCGCCGACCGGTTCCTTCCTGCCGGCGCTCGCCGCCAACTTCACCGCCAACCTCGTGCGCAACCTGTGGTCGCACTCGGTCATCATGTGCGGCCACTTCCCCGAGGGCGTGGAGACCTTCGAGCTGAAGTCGATCCCGGAGAAGGAGACCCGCGGCGAGTGGTACCTGCGCCAGATGCTGGGCTCCGCCAACATCTCCGGCTCCAAGCTGATGCACATCATGACCGGCAACCTGTCCCACCAGATCGAGCACCACCTCTTCCCGGACCTGCCCAGCAGCCGGTACGCCGAGGTGGCGCCCAAGGTCCGCGCGGTGTTCGAGAAGTACGGTCTCAACTACCACGCCGCGCCGCTGCCCCAGCAGGTGTACAGCGCCTGGCACCGCGTGGTCCGCCTGTCGTTCCCGAACGGCTGGCTCGCGACCACCAACGCCAAGAACCTGCCCGGCCAGCTCAAGCTGCTCTACGCGATGACGACCGCCGACAAGCGCAAGCGCCGCGTGATGCAGCGCCTGCTCGAGAGCGCCGCCGCGAAGAAGGAGATGGCCACGGCCGCCTGAGGGCCCGGGAGCCACCCATGGACCCCGATGTTACCTGCGGGTAGCATCGGGGTCATGAGCACCCGCGACGGTCACGTCACCTGCACCCTCACCGACGGCATCGCCCACGTCCGGCTGAACCGGCCCGACAAGCTCAACGCGCTCACCCTCGACATCCTCGACGACCTCGTCGCCACCGCCCACCGCCTGCGCAAGGACAAGACCCTGCGCGCGGTCGTCATCAGCGGCGAGGGCGACGCCTTCTGCGCCGGCCTCGACTTCGCGTCGGTACTGCGCAGCCCCGCCGGCGTCGCGAGGGCGTTCCTCCCGCGCCCGCTGCGCGGCACGAACACCTTCCAGGAGGCGCCGTGGGCCTTCCGCCGGATCCCCGTCCCGGTGATCGCCGCGGTCCACGGGCACTGCCTCGGTGGCGGCCTTCAGATCGCGCTCGCCGCCGACTTCCGCATCGCCACCCCTGACTCCCGCTGGTCGGTGCTCGAGGGCAAGTGGGGCCTGATCCCCGACATGTCCGGCATCCAGGCCCTCAAGGAGCTCGTGGGCATCGACCAGGCCAAGCTGCTCACCATGACCGCCGAAATCTTCGACGGCTCCCGCGCAGCCGAGCTCGGGCTGGTCACCCGGCTCGACAACGACCCGCTCTCCGGTGCCCTGCGCCTGGCCGGCGAGCTCTCCGGCAAGTCGCCCGACGCCGTCGCCGCGGCCAAGCGGCTCTTCAACGACACGTGGACGTCCTCGCCCCGTCGTACCTTCGCCCGCGAGCGGATCGAGCAGGCCTACCTGCTCGCCGCCCGCAACACCAAGGTCGCCCGCGAGGCCGCGTTCAAGAAGGCCGAGGCCGTCTACGGGCCGCGCGGTCGCTGACTCGTTCGGGTCCCCCTCTGGTCCTTCCGGGCCACGCCGGCTCGGCCCCGACCGGCCGATGAGTCCCGCCCCTCGACCGGGTCATCATGGTCGAGACGCCCGACATCGAGCCGAGAGGGGGCAGAACATGTACCACCCGGAGCGCCATCCCGAGCACCTCAGCCACGACCTCCCCTGCCTGGCCTGTGGGCACGCCGCGCACACCTTCCTGGCCTGCAGCGACACGTGCGACTGCGCTCCCACCGTGATGCCCGGCTCGCCGGCCTTCGCTCTCGCCTGACCGCTCACCGGGAGATTTCTGTAAGAAATCCGCGTCTGCCGTGTCGTATCAGGGAGCCCCGGACCGTCGTCCTAGTGAAGGGCAGCCACGATCGCGAAGGAGACACGGCCATGTGGAACACCGACTCGAGCACCTCGAGCGCCCAGCACCTCAGCCACGACCTGCCGTGCCCCGCGTGCGGGCACGCCGTCCACACCTACCTGGCGTGCAGCGACAGCTGCAGCTGCCCCCCGACCGTCCTTCCGGGCTCGGCGGCGCTGGCCGCCTGAGTCGTGACTCCTGGAGCCGCCGCGCCTCAGGCGTCCGCGCGCCTGGCCACCTCCGCCAGCAGCGCGTCGACGTCTACCTTGCGGTAGCCCTCACGCCAACGAGCGTCGTCGAACGTGGCTGCCTCGACGAGCGGCCGGACGGGTCGTCCCGCGTCGAGCGCCTCCACGAGCCGGTCGAGGAGGTCGTCGACCTGGCGCATGTCGTAGCCGAGGGCGAAGCGCACCGGCGTGAACCGCGCGTCCCGGATCACTACGTGGAGGCCGTGGGAGTCGCGGCCGGGGTAGTACCGGTTCGGCCCGCCGGTCATCCGGGGTACCTCAGGTCCACGGTCTCCTCGCTGATCTCCCACAGCCGCCGTGCATGCTCGGCGTTGCGCGCGAGCTTGCTGCGCCCGACGGTGCGCGGCACCCCCGAGAGCTGACGGAAGCCACCGGGACCGACGAAGGCGTTGCCGGGCAGGTCGGCGGTCGCGGCCATCAGCGACGGCCACGCCCCGGCCTCCGCCGACTGGGAGACCGCCTTGACGCCGGCGTCGAGGATCGAGGCGATCCCGCCGGAGGAGCGGCCGTACTGGCCGTTCGCGGCCAGGTGCGTGCCCGCGAAGCCGGGATGGGCCGCCAGGGCGCGGACCGGTAGCCCCGCCTCGCGCAGCCGCCGGTCGAGCTCGGCGGTGAAGTAGAGGTTGGCGAGCTTGGACTGCCCGTACACGCGCCAGGTGTTGAAGCGCCCGATCTGCTCGCGGGGGTCACCCAGCGGCGCCTTGCCGGCGAAGGTGTGGAACAGCGACGAGACGGTGACGACGCGGCCGTCGCCGCTCGCCACCAGCTGCGGGAGCAGCAGTCCGGTCAGCAGGAACGGACCGAAGTGGTTGGTGGCCATCTGCAGCTCGAGCCCGTCGGCGGTGCGTGCGTACTTCGTGCCCATCACCCCCGCGTTGTTGACGAGGACGTCGATCGGGCCGATCTGGGCGGCCGCGGCCGCAGCGGTGCGCACCGAGCTCAGGCTGGCAAGGTCGAGGTGCAGCGCCTGGAGGTCCGCGTCCGGGACCTCCGCGCGGATGGCGGCGACGGTCTCCTCCACCTTCGCCGGGTTGCGGCCGGCGAGGACGACGCGGGCGCCGCGGCGGGCCAGCTCGAGCGCGGTGTGGTGGCCCAGGCCGCCGCGGGTGGGACCGGTCACCACGACGGTGCGGCCGGTCTGGTCCGGCAGGTCGGCGACGTTCCAGTCAGACATATTTTCCTCTCCAACTCGAGTGGTCGAGGTGCCGCGGCGGGAGCCCGAGGCTACGGCGTCGTGGCGAGGTGGGCGACGATCCGCTCCCCCAGCTCCTGGTCGCCCGACACGGTGACGGCGCCCGGGGCGGCGGCACGGCGTCCCCCGGCGAGCACGATGAAGCTCTCGCGGTCCATGGCGAGCCCGACCGTCGGCTCGTGCGGTACGACGTCCAGCCGGTGCGCGCGGCCGTCGTCACCGACCCGCACCGCGACGGGCGCGCTTCCCTCCACGGCGAGGACGGCCGTCGTGCCGGCGGGCGGCGCGACCCGCTTGCCGACCACGTAGCCGAAGCCCTCGCTGAGGTAGTCCGCGGTGTGGCGGGCGGCCGCGGAGTCCATCCCCCCGGGTCGGCCGACGGCGCGGCGGATGTCCTGTTCGTGCATCCACACGTCGAGCGGGCGGTTGCGCAGCAGGGTGCGGGTGCTCCACCCGATCAGGCCGAAGATGCCGTCGGCCGGCGCCTCGGCCTCCGTCGGGGGCGCGGCCTCGAGCGCGGCGCGGCGGGTGCCCGTGCTGGCGCGGATCTCCTCGATGATCGACGCCGGCTCCCGGTCGCGGCGGGTGACGACGCCGATCTCGGTGAACTGCCCCATCGGACCGGTCACGTGCGAGGGTGCGCCGATGTCCGCGGACTCCTCCGGGCCGCCGGCCAGGATCGACTCCAGGTGCGCCGTGTGGGAGGCGACGGCCTTCACGTCCCAGCCGGCGAGGTCGGTCGGCGTGCTCCAGTCGTCGGGGCCGAGCTCCTCGAGCAGCGCGAGGAAGTCCTCGACGGCGCTCCACCAGGTCTCGACGTAGCCGGCCAGCAGGTCGCGCTCGCTCATGCCGACGACCCTACCGATTCGGGCGTCAGTACGGCGCCGGAACGCGCGTCGGCACGCCCTTGCGCGTCACGTACTTCTTCACCGTCGGCACACCGGCCGGGAAGCTCAGCCGCGCGGCGTACATCGCGCGCCTGCCGAACCTCTCTCCGCCGTTCCACGCCCAGTAGTCGGCGCCCTTCGGCTTGGAGGAGTGCAGCCGGACCCAGCCGTGGAAGTACAGGGTGGTGCGGCCCTTGTGCCGGAGCACGTCGCCCCCGGCGGGACCGCACAGCCCGCCGGTGACGGCGCTGTCGAGGAGGACGGCCGGCACCGCCGCCGTCCAGTCGGTCAGGGAGGTGGACTGCCGCCACGTCTGGTGGTAGCTGCAGCGCGCGAAGTCGCCCTCGGAGGCGAAGAGGTAGTAGGAGCCGGACCTGCGCAGCAGCGCGGGGTTCTCGATGACGCCCTCCGAGCGGACCAGCTCCACGCTGGGGTTCGCCGGGTCCTGGCCGGTGCGCACGCGGCGGCCGCTCTTGCTCAGCGGCAGCAGCCGGATCGAGGAGGGGCGCCCGTCGGTCTTGTAGAGCAGGTAGTGCTGCTTGCCCTCGGTGTACAGGGACGGGTCGATGACGCCACGACTGGGCAGGTCCGGGGTCGCGACCGGGTCCTGCGCCGTCGGCACCAGCGCCGCGGACGGGCACACGAGGGGGCGCTTGCCGACCGGCCGGAAGGCGTCGAGCGGCCGCTTGGCGACGGCCACCCCGATGCACCGCCCGAAGTCGCCGAGTCCGGCGACCGGGACGGCGAAGTAGAGGACCCAGCGGCGACCGACCTTGGCGATGTCCGCAGCCCAGATGCCGCCCTCGCCCACGGCCCACGCCGGGCGCCGGGTGAGCACCGGCTGCTGGTAGCGCCAGGTCCGGCCCGGGTCCTTGTACGCACGGCTGATCTGCGGACCCGTGGCCACGACGACCATCCGCTTGCCCACCATCGCGACACTGGGGTCGCCGACGTTGCCGTTGAAGAAGGGCTCGGGATAGCGCTCCCCGCGGTCGTCGGCCCGCGCCGTCGTACCGCACAGGGTGAGGACCAGTCCGGCGAGCACGGCCAGGACGCAGGCGAGGCGGGGAACGGGGCGAGGCACCCGCAGACCCTAAGCCACGCCCGCGCCCCGGGCACACGACGCCCCGAGGCGGGGCGCTACTGCCGCGAGCCGATCTCGCTGACCGGCCGGGTGCGCATCGCGGCCCCGGTGGCGACGGCGAGCGCGGCGAGCGCGAGCCCCGCCATCGCGACGACGACGGCCGCGCTGCCGAGCAGGGGCAGGCTCGGGAGCGGCTGTCCGGAGATGCCGATGCTGATGCCGACCAGCGGGGGCAGGGCCAGCACGATGCCGAGGACGGCGGCGACCACGGCGAGCAGGACCGACTCGAAGCGCATCATCGCGCGCACCTGCCCGCGGGCGCCGCCGACGAGCTGCAGGAGGGCGAACTCCCGCGACCGCTCCCCCGTCGCCATGGCGAGGGAGTTGACGACCGCGATCGCGATGTAGCCGAGGATCACGAGCAGGGCCACGAGGTTCACCCAGCCCTGCTGCTCCTGGGCGTCCGCGCCGGCGGCCTCGCCGGAGCCGGCGACCGCGGTGAGGCCGAGTCCCTGGATGGCCGCGCGGGCGGCGCCCGGGTCCGCGCTCGCGACGAGCGCGAAGGAGGACAGTCCGGCGGTGGTGTGCCGGCGTACCGCCGCCTCGTCCATCGTCACCCCCCCGAAGCCCAGGCCGCGCTCGTAGACCGCGACGACCCGCGCGCGCAGCGCGGAGCCGTCGCCGAAGCGGCCCGCGACCCGGTCGCCGAGGACGACGCCGAGGGTCCGCGCGGCGTCGGTGCTCAGGGCGACGCGGTCCGCCCCGCCGAGATCGTCGAGCGAGCCCTCGCGCACCCGCAGGTCGAGCACCTCCGGGGAGGTTGCCGGGTCGATCCCCTGGAGCACCTGGTCGCTGCGGGCGTCGGCGCCGTCGAAGGCCTCGTAGTCGAGGACGGCCTGGCTGGTGGTCACCGGGGAGGCGACCTCCACCGCCGGCAGGTCCGCGACCGCGTCGACGGTCTGCGGCGACAGGCCCCCCGGTACGACGACCCGCAGGTCGGCCGTGACGCCCGCGAGGACCTGGTCCGCCGCCTCGTCGGCGACGATCGCGGGCGCGCCGAGCTGGACCAGGCCGAGGGCGATGCCGAGCGCGATCGGGGTGACCGCGCTGGCGAGCCGGCGGCTGTTGGCCCGGCCGTTCGCCGTGGCGAGCAGGACTGCGGACGACGTACGGCCCAGCGCCGCCGGCACCAGGCGCACGGCGCCCGAGACGAGCGCCGGACCGAGGACCGCGGCGCCGATCATGAGGACGAGGGTCGCGCTGGCGGAGGCGGCGGCCGCCTCCTCACCGCGCACCCAGACCGGGACCAGGGAGACGGCCAGCCCGATCCCGATGATCGCGGTGCCCACGGCGAGCCGCGCCCGGCCGGTGGTCCTTGGCCCGTTGGCGCCTTCGCGCATGGCCGCGACCGGGTCCAGCTTCGCCGGCCGGCGCGTCGCCAGGCGGGCCGCTGCCCACGCGGTCAGGAGCACGACGAGGACGGCACCGACGGCGGGCAGCGGTCCGTACGCGAGCGCGAAGTCACCGGGGATCACGTCGCCGGCGACGAACGCGCGCTGGAGGATGCCGGCGAGCAGGTAGCCCGGCGCGATGCCGACGAGGGCCGCCACCCCGGCGACGGCGAGCACCTCACGGGCCACGAGGGCGTGGACCTGCCCGGGGACGGCGCCGACGGCGCGCAGCAGGGCGAACTCGCGGCGCCGTGCCTGCACGGACAGGGACAGGGTGCCGGCTACGACGAAGAGGGCGACGAGCAGGCTGGTGCCGGCGAAGGCGCTGCCGAGGGCGACCAGGGTCGCGCGGGAGGAGCCCGAGTCGAGGAACTCGGCGTCGCCGCGCCCCGCGCCCCTGGCCACTTCGGCCGTGGGCTGGTCGGCGCGGATCCGGTCCGCGACGTGGTCGGGGTCGCCGTCGGTGAAGACCCCGAGCGCCTGGGCGGCGCCCTCGTGCGGGTCGAGCTGCGCGATCCGCGCTTCGGTCAGGAAGACGTGCTCGGCGCGATCGACCCGGGTCTCGGCGGACACCACCCCGGTGACGCGGTACGACGCGCGGGTGCCGCCGTGCGCGAGCTCGACGCGCTCGCCCACCTCCGCGCTCCCGGCCACCATCGCCACCTCGTCGGCGGCCTCGGGCTCGCGCCCGTCGACCAGGGAGAAGGGCGTCAGCCGGGTCGCGGCCCAGGGATGGGCCTCGACCGGCTCGTCCGGCCGGTCGCCCGCGAGGCGGACGAGGGGAACGGTGACATCGCTGACGACGCGGGTGACGCCGGGGACGTCCGCGATCGACGCGGGGTCCGGTGCGGGCACCCGCTCGGTGAGGCTCAGCGCGAGGTCGTCGGGGACGGGCACGCTCTGCTTCCCGGTGACGACCAGGTCGGCGCCGGCGTAGCGCTGCGGGGCGAGGCCGCCGCGGATCCCCGACTCGACGAGGACGCCGAGGCCGGTCACGAGCATGGTGGCGACCAGGATCGCGACGGCGACGCCGGTGAAGCCGCCGCGGTGGCGGCGCAGGTCGGCACGGACCAGCGTGCCCAGGCCGGTGCGCTGCGCGGAGGGCCGTGCCATCACCACTCCCCCAGCCCGCTCAGGTACTGGGTGATCTGGGTGGGCGTCGCCCCGTCCAGGTGTCCGGCGAAGGCGCCGTCGGCGAGGAAGATGACCCGCTCGGCGTGCGCGGCGACGACGGGGTCGTGGGTCACCATCACCACGGTCTGGTCCAGCTCCCGCGTCGTGTGCGCCAGCAGGTCCAGGACCTGCCGCCCGGTGCGCGAGTCGAGCGCCCCGGTGGGCTCGTCGGCGAACACGACGTGCGGACGGGTGACCAGGGCGCGCGCGATCGCGACCCGCTGCTGCTGGCCGCCGGACAGGTCGCTCGGCAGCCGGTGACGCTGGTCGACGAGCCCGACCGAGGAGATCAGGAAGTCGAGCCAGGCCGGGTCGGGCGCGCGCTGTCCGAGCATCAGGGGCAGCGCGATGTTCTGCTCGACGCTGAGCGCGGGCAGGAGGTTGTAGGCCTGGAAGACGAAGCCGACGTGGTCACGCCGGAACCGGGTGCGCTGCGCGGAGCGCAGCCCCGCGATCTCGGTGCCGCCGAGCCGGACGCTGCCGGAGGTCGGGCTGTCGAGGCCGGCGGCCACGTGCAGGAGCGTGCTCTTGCCCGAACCCGAGGGGCCCATGATGGCGGTGAACGAGCCCGGGACGAGCACCAGGTCGATGCCGCGCAGCGCGACGGTCGCGGTGGCGCCCGCGCCGTACTTCTTGACGACGCCGTCGAGGCGGAGGGCCTCGCCGGCGGGAGGGCTGGACGGGACGGCGACCTGGGTCGCCCGGCTGGCTCTGATCATGCGTCCACGCTAGGAATCCGCGGCGGTCGGCAGAATCCGGCTGGCTGCCGTACCGATGGTGGAGCTGGCTATACCGTGCCGACGGGCGAGGCCCGGCAGACTGGGGCCATGACGTCGGACCGGTTGCGCGCGTGGGCGCGCGACTGGCGCTTCCTCACGGTCGAGGTCGGGGCATCCGCCGTGTCCCTCGGCCTGTTCCTGGCGTTCCTCCTCCTGGCACCCCTCATGCTGCTGACCGGAGGGGTCCTCGTCCTGCCCGAGGCGGTGCGCCTCCTGCGCGTGTGGAGCGGACGGTCCCGGTCGCGGATCGGCGCGTTCCTCGGTACGACGGTCGCCGGGCCGGAGGCCGAGGAGCCGGCCGACCGCACGATCGACGCACGGTTGCGCTTCGCGTTCTCCCGTCAGACCGCGCGCGAGCTCGCCTGGCTCACGGTCCACGGGCTGCCGACGTTCACCGTCGCGCTGGTCTGCGTGACCCTCCCCCTCGGCGTCGTCAGCTCGCTGTCCGTCCCCTTCTACTGGTTCCGCGCCCCGGCCGACGAGCCGGTCATGGCGCCCTACCCCGTGACGTCGTGGGGCCTGGCCGCGACGATGCCGCTGGTGGCGGCGGCCTATGCGGCGATGGCGTGGCTCGTCGTCCCGGCCGCGGCGCGCGGGGTCGCCGCCGTCTCGGCTCGCCTGCTCACGCCGGACCGGCGGCACGAGCTGCGCGCCCGGGTCGACTCCCTGACGCTGAGCCGGGCCGCCGCGCTGGACGCGCACGCCGCCGAGCTGCGCCGCATCGAGCGCGACCTGCACGACGGCGCCCAGAACCGGCTGGTCAGTGTGGTGATGATGATGGGGCTCGCCGAGCGGGCGTTCGAGACCGGGGAGGACGGGCTGCCCCAGCTGCGTCGCGCGCAGGAGGCCGCGACGGACGCGCTCGCCGGCCTGCGGCGGACGGTGCACGACATCTACCCGCCGATCCTCGACGAGCTGGGCCTCGAGGGGGCGCTCGGGTCGCTCGCCGGGCGCAGCGTCGTACCGTGCACCCTCGAGGTCGGCGACCTCGGGCGCGTGCCCGCGGCCGTCGAGTCGGCCACGTACTTCCTCGTCGCGGAGGCGCTCAACAACGTGAACAAGTACAGCGCGGCCGGTGCCGCGCGCGTCCGGGTCGCCACCGAGGGCCCGCTGCTGGTCGTCGAGGTGGAGGACGACGGCGCCGGCGGCGCGGTCGAGCGGCCGGGCGGCGGCCTGGCCGGGATGCGGCGCCGGGTGGAGGCCTTCGAGGGCCGGATGGCCGTGACCAGCCCGCCGGGCGGGCCGACGACCGTGAGAGCGGAGCTGACGTGCGGGTCGTGATCGCGGAGGACGACACCCTCCTGCGCGAGGGGCTGGCGCTGCTGCTGCGCAGCGAGGGGTTCGACGTGGTCGCCGCGGTGGACAACGGCGACGACCTCCTCGCACATCTCGACGGGGCCGACGCCGCCGTGGTCGACGTACGCATGCCGCCCACCTTCACCAGCGAGGGGCTGAAGGCGGCCGCCGAGGCGCGGGCGCGCCGTCCCGGCTTCCCCGTGCTCGTGCTGTCCGCCTATGTCGAGGACCGGTACGCCGGGGAGCTGCTCGCCCGAGGGGCCGACGGTCTCGGCTACCTGCTCAAGGAGCGGGTGGGCAAGGTGGCGGCGTTCGTCGACGCCCTGCGCCGGGTCGCCTCGGGCGGCACGGTGATGGACCCCGAGGTGATCTCCCAGCTGATGAGCCGCCGCCGGGCCGACGACCCGGTGCAGTCGCTGACGGCCCGCGAGCGCGAGGTCCTCGGGCTGATGGCCGAGGGGCTCGACAACGCGACGATCGCCGCGCGGCTGGTCGTGACCGAGACGGCCGTCAGCAAGCACATCGGCAACATCTTCGCCAAGCTCGGCCTCGCGGCCTCCGACAGCGGGCATCGCCGGGTGCTGGCCGTGCTCGCCTACCTGCGCTCCTGACCGCGCCGTGAACGGCGACGGCCGCCCCCCGGGTCTCCCCGGGGCGGCCGTCGCCGTGACCTTGGTCGGTCAGTGCAGGATCGGCGCGATCAGAACGCGGCCTCGTCGAGGTCCATCAGGTCCAGGCCGGTGGCCTGGGCGATCTTCAGCTCGGCCGAGATGCGCGGCAGGTTGAGCTGGGCGAACCACTGGGCCGCGGCGACCTTGCCCTCGTAGAAGGCCTTGTCGGCGCCGGCGTCGCCGCCGAGCTTCTCCAGCGCGACCTCGGCGCCGCGCAGCAGGAGCCAGGCGCAGACGACGTCACCGAGCGCCATGAGCACGCGCGTGGTGTTGAGGCCGACCTTGTAGATGTTGCGGATCTCGTCCTGGGCGGACATGAGGTCGTTGATCATCAGGCCGACGATCGCCTCGGCGTCCGCCAGCGCGGTCGCGAGCAGCTCGCGCTCGTTCTTCAGCCGGCCGTTGCCCGCCTCGGACTCCAGGAAGGACTTGATCTCCGTCGCGAGGTGCCCGAGCGCGCGGCCCTGGTCCTTGACGATCTTGCGGAAGAAGAAGTCCTGGCCCTGGATCGCCGTGGTGCCCTCGTAGAGGGTGTCGATCTTGGCGTCGCGGACGTACTGCTCGATCGGGTACTCCTGCAGGAAGCCCGAGCCGCCGAAGGTCTGGAGCGACTCGGTGCCGAGCAGGACCCACGAGCGCTCCGAGCCGTAGCCCTTGACGATCGGCAGGAGCAGGTCGTTGACCGCCTCGGCGAGCTCGTCGCGCTCGCCCGCGGCCTTGGCGAGCTGGACCTTGTCCTGCCAGGTCGCGGTGTAGACGACCAGCGAGCGCATCGCCTCGGCGAACGACTTCTGGGTCATCAGCGAGCGGCGCACGTCGGGGTGGTGCGTGATCGTGACGCGCGGCGCGGTCTTGTCGGCCGACTGGGTGAGGTCGGCGCCCTGGACGCGCTCCTTGGCGAACTCGAGGGCGTTCAGGTAGCCGGTCGACAGCGTCGCGATGGCCTTCGTGCCGACCATCATGCGGGCGTTCTCGATGACGTCGAACATCTGGCGGATGCCGTCGTGCACCTCGCCGAGCAGCCAGCCCTTGGCGGGCTCGCCGCCACCGACCTGCGGGTCGCCGAAGGTGAGCTCGCAGGTGTTGGACACCTTGATGCCCATCTTGTGCTCGACGTTGGTGACGTAGACGCCGTTGCGCTCACCGGTCAGCTCACCGGTCTGGTGGTCGAAGTGGTACTTCGGCACGAGGAACAGCGAGAGGCCCTTGGTGCCGGGGCCGCCGGCGCCCTCGACGCCCTTCGGACGCGCGAGGACGAGGTGCATGATGTTCTCCTGCAGGTCCGACTCCGCGCTGGTGATGAAGCGCTTGACGCCGGAGATGTTCCAGGAGCCGTCCTCGTTCGGGGTGGCGATGGTCTTGCCGGCACCCACGTCGGAGCCCGCGTCGGGCTCGGTGAGGACCATCGTCGCGCCCCAGAGGCGCTCGACCATGATCTCCGCGATGCGGATGTCCCGGGCGACGCCGTTGGCGTTCTTGAAGACGACCGAGCCCATCGACGGGCCGGTGCAGTACATCCAGATCGGCGCCTGGGCGCCGAGGACCATCTCGCCGGTCGTCCACACCAGGGACGGCGGGGCGGTCGTGCCGCCGATCTCCTCGGGCAGGCCCAGGCCCCAGAAGCCGGACTCCATCCAGGTGTCGTAGGACTTCTTGAACGACGCCGGGACGGGCGCGGTGTTCGTCTTGGGGTCGAACACCGGCGGGTTGCGGTCGGAGTCGACGAAGGACGCCGCCAGGTCCTCGCGGGCGATGCGCTCCACCTCGGAGAGGATCTCGCGCGCGGTGTCGGCGTCCATCTCCTCGTAGAGGCCGGTGCCGAGGTACTCCTGCACGTTGAAGAGCTCGAAGAGGTTGAACTCGATGTCGCGCAGGTTGCTCTTGTAGTGGCTCACAGTTCCCACCATTTCCAGGGATCGCGGAGTTGGGTCATTGGCTGCTACTCGCCAGTAACTTCCATGATACGGGGGGTGCTAGCTGCGGGCAAGCACGGGGGTGGGCGGCATCGCTCACACCGACAGGGTCGGCGGCGGCAGCGGCTCGGGGCCCGGGCAGCTGTAACTAACTGTGCGTGCCACTACCGCACCCGTCTACGGGTCAGGTAGAGGTCCGAACAGTTAGTTACAGCTGCGCGCGCCACCGCGGCTGACCTCAGCGCCGGACGAACCACGCCTAGGTCGACTGAGTCGATCGAGCAATCTGACAGACTGGCCCCATGCGCGTCTCCGCCAAGTCCGACTACGCACTGCGGGCCCTGATCGCCATGGCGAGCAGGTCGGACGGCCGCGCCGTGAGCGCGGAGGAGCTCGGCCGCCTGCAGGACATCCCGCACGGCTTCCTGCAGGCAATCCTCGCGGACCTGCGCCGAGCCGGCATCGTGATGTCCCAGCGCGGCCAGTCCGGCGGCTGGCGGATGGCCCGGGAGGCCACCACCGTCTCGGTCGCCGACGTCATCCGCGCCGTCGACGGCCCGCTCGTCTCCGTGTACGGGCTCCGGCCCGAGGCGGTCAACTACAACGAGGACGCCGACGTCCTCCAGCACGTGTGGATCGCCGCCCGGCGAGCCCTGCGCGAGGTCTTCGAGGACGTGTCGATCCAGCAGCTCGCCGACCGCCAGCTGCCCGAGGCGGTCACCTCGCGGACCGCGGACGACGACGCCTGGGCGCCGCACTGACGCGATCCTCCGGGGCGGGGGTCAGGCGGCCAGCCGCTTCTTGAGCTTGCGCCGCTTGCGGTCCAGCTCCTCGAGGCGCACCTCGAGGGAGGCGTTGCGCCGCGCGAGGCGCTCGACCTCGCGCAGGGCCTCGGGAAGGGTCTGCAGGGTCGCCGACGCCCGCGGCACGTCGTCGAGACGCAGCGACGCCGTACCGAAGCCGACCACCTTGCCGAAGGCCTTCCAGAGCTGGGCGGGCTCGAGGCCGTCGGCCTCGATCAGGTGCAGCCGCTCGGGCTTGCGGCAGGCGGCGAGCCATCGCGCGGTGGCGTCGGCCTCGTCGTCGAGGCCCGTGGTCAGTACGACGTGCACCTGGTAGCCCGCGAGGGCATCGACCACCAGGGCCACCTGCTCAGGGGTGGCCGAGGCGAGCAGGGACTGGCTGAACACCACGTCGCCGCGGCTCTTGCGGCCGCGGCGGACCAGGCGGCTCCACTGACCCTCGACGTCGCCCCGCTTGAGACCCCAGTCCTTGTGGGAGCGGGTCATCTCGACCGCGGCGCGGAAGCTCTCGGCCGGGGTCACCGCGAGGCAGGTGACGCCGAGCTCCACCAGGGCCGCGTGGTGGTGCGCCAGCGCGAGCTCGATGACATCGCCCGCACCGGGCATGCCGACGTGGATCCAGGCCTTGGGCTTCTTCGCCATGGGGCCACCCTGGGACCCGAGCGTGAGCAGCGCGTGAACCGGGGGTGACGGCGGGAGGGGAGCCGGGTGAGGACTTCCCGCCATCGGTAGAACATGTTCTAGATCCGTCCTACGCTAGCGCCCATGATCACCTCCGACGCGATCGTCTGGAACGCGCCCAACGACCCCCACCCGGCCCGCGCGGCCTCCCAGCGGTCGTACTCCGCCGTCGCGAAGGGCGACCTCGCCGAGTGGCTGACCGTGTACGCCGAGGACGCCGTGCTCGAGGACCCGGTCGGGCCCTCCATGTTCGATCCCGAAGGCAGGGGCCACCACGGGCACGCGGGCATCTCGGCGTTCTGGGAGAAGGCGATCGCGCCGATCGAGACCTTCGAGTTCCAGATCGACGACTCGTTCGCCAACCCGGGCAGCAACACCTGCGCCAACATCGGCCGGATCAAGACGTCCTTCGCCGACGGCTCGCACACCACGACCGACCTGATCATGGTGTACGTCGTCGACGAGGACGGCCGGGTGACGTCGATGAAGGCCTACTGGGAGCCCGAGCGCACCCTGGCGAGCTTCACCTCGGCCTGACCGCGGCCGACGAGCTCGCCCGGCCGCGAAAATGGGTGGCGGGGGTTCGTACTCTGGATCGACGTGAGCCCCCTGACCGAGCAACAGATCCGTGCGTCCTTCGTGAACTGCTCCAAGGGCGAGGCCAAGCGGCTCAACGTGCCGCGCACCCTTGCCGACCAGCCCTGGGAGCACCTGGACTTCCTCGGCTGGCGGGACCCGCAGTCCCGCGTGCGCGGGTACGTCGTCGCCGAGGTCGACGGGGCGCCGTACGGCATCGTGCTCCGGGCGACCGACGGCAGCGCGGGGACGCCGCGCAAGAACCTGTGCACGCTGTGCCTCACGCCGCACGGCGCCGGCGGGGTCACCCTGATGGTGGCGCCGCGCGCAGGCAAGGCCGGGCAGAACGGCGACTCCGTGGGCACCTACATCTGCGCAGACCTGGCGTGCTCGCTGTACGTGCGCGGCAAGCGGGTGACGGAGATGGGCCGGATGCCGGAGTCGCTCACGCTCGAGCAGCAGGTCGAGCGGCTGACCACCAACCTCGAGGCGTTCCTGCGTCGGGTGGGTTGATCACTCCGCGACGGCGTCGCCCAGCCAGGTGACGAGCGGTCGCAGCCGGCGCCAGTCCTCGCGGACCCGGTCGAGCAGCTCGGCGGTGTGGATGAACGGCTCGAAGCCGTAGGAGCGCATGCCGAGGACCGTCTTCATCTTCAGCAGCTCGAGACGCGGGTGGTCCTTGTCGTAGCCGCGCGGAACCGTCTTGAGGCGCTCGCCGGCGACCTCGAAGCCGCCCCGCTCGAGGTCACGCAGGATGCGCTGCAGGCGCTTCCCGGACGTGTCGTCGGCCATCGCCTCGCGCAGCCGCGCGAGCCGCGGACCGGAGGCCTCGTAGATCCCGCCGCCGACGCGCACCCCGGGCGCAGCGACCTCGACGTACCAGCCGCTCGCCGGGCCGACCCCGACGAAGGCGCCCTGGTGGGTCTTGTAGGGGCGCTTGTCCTTCGCGAAGCGGACGTCGCGGTGGGGCCGGAACACCTTGGCGGCACCGAACTCCTGGGCGAGCGCGTCGGTCAAGGCGATCATCGGCGCCTTCACGCTCTCCAGGTACACCTCCTTGTGCGCGTCCCAGAAGCTCTTCGAGTTGTCGACCTCGAGGTCGTCGTAGAAGTCGAGCGCTGCGACGGGGAATCCGGTGAAGTCCACCTCAGGAGCCTACGACCGGCCGCCGTGCTGCCGGGACGGGGAGGGGCACGTTCCAGCGCAGCGCGTGCTGGGCCGCGACGACCATCCGGCGGTCGTCCATCGGGTGGTCGACGTCGTGCCACACGACCGTCTCGTGCCCCTCCACGAAGGGCGCCCGCACGGGGACCCCGATGCGCCGGTGGAGGCGGTAGGACGTCCCGTCGGCACCCGTGAACCCGAAGGTGACGGTGGTGACGACCGTGCTCGCGTCCTCGAAGTCCCACGCGTCCAGGCCCGAGTCGAGCACGGTGGCCGGCCGCGGGTCGCCGGACGCCATGAGAGCCAGCTCGCGTCGGTAGCGGCGGGCCCGTCGCATGCCGACCAGCACCGCGATCGCCAGCACGAGCAGCCCCGCGGCGGCCGTCAGGGCGGCCACGGCCACATACCACCCGCCGACGCCGAGGTCGGCGACGGCCACTGCGTCGCCGATGGCACCGCACAGCAGGAGGCACCCGAGACTGTGGCTGCCGTTGAGCTCCACCGGCCAGTGCTGGGCGACGAAGAGCCAGCCCACCGACCCGATGATCGCCGCGATGCCTCCGCCGATGGTCGCGCCCGCCGGGACGTCGAGGGCGACGTACGACGCCGGACCGTGCCCGTTCATGTCGATGACCGTGCAGCCGAGCCCGTACCCCGCGGCGGCGGCGCCGACGACCATGAGCACCAAGCACAGCACCACGCTCGCCACGCGCCGCGGCAGCGGCTCGACGACATAGGGTCCCGGCTGCGGAGTTGCCATGGGTTCATCACAACATGCCCCGACGAAGAGGAGCGAGCCCCACGCCAGCGTCTGGCGCACCGCGGCGAAGCCGCACCGAGCGGCGCCCGCGGCGCCGAGGGCCGTCCACGGCCTGAGGGGCCGGGCGGCGGTGCTCGGTCTGCGACGCGCTCGCGCCAGCAACCACCGGCTCCGTCTGGCCGCCAGGTCATCGTGACCACTGCGGCGGCCGACCGCGGCGCGGCAGCGCGGCGCACGCGGCGAAGCCGCACCGAGCGGCGCCCGCGGCGCCGAGGGCCGTCCACGGCCCGAGGGGCCGGGCGGCGGTGCTCGGTCTGCGACGCGCTCGCGCCATCAACCACCGGCTCCGTCTGGCCGCCAGGTCACCGTGACCACCGCGGCGGCCGACCGCGGCGCGGCAGCGCGGCGCACGGCGGCGAAGCCGCACCGAGCGGCGCCCGCGGCGCCGAGGGCCGTCCACGACCCGAGGGGCCGGGCGGCGGTGCTCGGTCTGCGACGCGCTCGCGCCATCAAACGGAGCGGATGACGAGGTTCGAACTCGCGACATTCAGCTTGGGAAGCTGACGCTCTACCAACTGAGCTACATCCGCAGTGCTCGGCGGACCGAGCGATGAGGATGTTACCCGATGGGCTGGAAGGTCGGTCGCTTCGGCTCCACCCCGTCGCCCGAGGAGCGGCCGGTGACGCGGCGCTGGACCCAGGGCGCGAGGTGGGTGCGGGCCCAGACCAGGTTGGCCGCGCGCTGCTGGCACGCGGAGAGGACGGGCGCGGAGACCGGCGCGAGCGGCTCCAGGTCGTGGGCGACGCCGAGTGCGTCGAGCGTGGCGATGGCGATGCGCTGGTGGCCGACGGCGTTGAGGTGCAGCCGGTCCTCGTCCATGACCTCGGCGACCTTCCAGTCACGCATACGCCACATGTCCACGACGGTGGCGCCGTGGCGCTCCGCGATCTCGCGGACCCACTCGTTGAAGATCGCGCTCCGGCCGCGGATCACCTTGATGACGCCGTTCAGGCCGGGGTCCGGGACGGTGAACATGACGACGTGCGCGCCGCTCGCGGCCAGGCGGCCGATCGCGGCGTCGTACGTCGCGGCGAGGGCGTCGATGTCGACCTTGGGCCGCAGGACGTCGTTGCCGCCGCCGTGGATGCTGACCAGATCGGGGCCGAGAGCGAGCGCGGCGTCGAGCTGCTCGTCGATGATGGCCGGCAGCTTGCGCCCCCGGATCGCGAGGTTCGCATAGCCGAACTCCACGCCCTCGGCCGCCGCGCGGGCGGAGAGCGCCTCGGCGGTCCGGTCCGCCCAGCCCCGCAGGCCGTTGGGGCGGGCGGGGTCGGGGTCGCCGACCCCTTCGGTGAACGAGTCGCCGAGGGCGACGTACTTGCTGAAGGTCACCCCCACATTCTGCGCCCGTGACCGAGACCACTCGCCACCGGCGCCGGAGCCGGGCCGGCCGGTAGGGTGCGGGGCGTGCTGCTGAGCGACCGCGACATCACCGCCGAGATCGACGCCGGACGGATCGCCTTGGACCCCTACGAGCCGGGCATGCTGCAGCCGTCCTCGATCGACGTGCGCCTCGACCGCTTCTTCCGGGTCTTCGACAACCACAAGTACCCCTCGATCGACCCGGCCGCCGACCAGTCCGACCTGACGCGCGTGGTGGAGCCGGAGGGCGACGAGCCCTTCATCCTGCACCCCGGGGAGTTCGTGCTCGGGTCGACCTACGAGGTCGTGACACTCCCGGACGACATCGCCGCCCGCGTCGAGGGCAAGTCGTCGCTGGGCCGCCTCGGGCTGCTCACCCATGCGACCGCCGGCTTCGTCGACCCCGGGTTCTCCGGACACGTGACGCTCGAACTGGCGAATGTCGCGACGCTGCCGATCAAGCTCTACCCCGGCATGAAGATCGGCCAGTTCTGCTTCTTCCGGCTGTCGTCGCCGAGCGAGCATCCGTACGGCTCGGAGAAGTACGGCTCCCGCTACCAGGGCCAGCGCGGCCCCACCCCGTCCCGGTCGTTCCAGAACTTCCACCGCACGAGCATCTGACTTCTTGGCCGGCTCCTGCGCTTCTTGACCGGTGCGAGGGCCAGGAAGCGCGGGAATCACCTCCTCAGCGGCAATTCCGACGCAGGTTAGGTTAGCCTGACCTCATGACAGTCCAGCAGAACGAGTACGTCGCCACCCTGCCCATGCTCCTCACGGAGCTGGAGGTCGTGCGGGCCGAGCGGGTCTCGCCGTCGTACGTGCGCGTCGAGCTCGGGGGGCCGGCGCTGGCCGAGCTGGGCCCGGACGGCCCGGTGTACGACCAGCGCTTCAAGCTGATCTTCCCCAATGCCGCCGGCGTGCTGCCGTCGTTCGCCGATGCCGACGAGTCGGTCTGGACCACCTGGCTGCAGATCCCGGAGGACGAGCGGGGGTCGATGCGGACCTACACGATCCGCGACGTGCTCGGCGACGGGGCGGACACCCGGCTGGTCGTCGACATCGTCGTGCACGAGGGCGAGGACGGCCACGCTCCCGACGGTCCCGGCAACCGCTGGGCCCTACAGGCCGCACCCGGTCAGCGGCTGGTGGCGCTGGCGCCGCGCAAGGGGCACGAGTTCGGCGGCATCGAGTGGTCGCCGGGCGACGCGACCCGGCTGCTGCTGGTGGGCGACGAGACCGCCGTACCGGCGATCCGCGGGATCCTGCGCGACCTGCCCGCCGACGCCCGGGGGGCGGTGTTCGTCGAGGTTCCCGTCGCCGCGGACGTCCAGGAGATCGCCGGCCCCGCCGGCGTCACGGTCACCTGGCTGCCGCGCAACGGAGGCGCGCGGGGCGAGGAGCTGCACGCGGCCGTGCTGGCGCACCTGACGGGCACGACGCCCACCGAGACGGTCGACGTCAGCGACGACGAGATCGACCCCGACCTGTGGGAGACCCCGGTCCACTCCTCCTCCGGCGAGGAGGTCGTGGCGGCGACGACGGTCCCCACCGACACGCCGTACGCCGGGCTCTATGCGTGGATCGCCGGCGAGTCGAAGGTCGTCACCGGTCTGCGGCGCAAGCTCGTCAACGACCTCGGGCTCGACCGCGGCCAGGTCGCGTTCATGGGCTACTGGCGCGAAGGCGTCTCCATGCGCTCCTGAGCCTCGGGCGCGCCGAGCCGGCAGGAGGCAGCACGAGAACGACGCCGAGCCGGCAGAGGATGTCTGCCGGGTCGGCGTCCTTCGGGTGCGAGCTCCTGCCGGGTCGGGCTCAGACGAGAGCGGCCTCGCGCTCGGCCACGATCGTGAGCGCGATGTCGACGATCATGTCCTCCTGGCCGCCGACGAGGCGCCGGCGGCCGCACTCCATGAGGATGTCGCGCACGTCGACGTCGTACTGCTCGGCGGCACGCTCGGCATGACGCAGGAACGACGAGTAGACGCCGGCGTACCCGAGCGTCAGCGTCTCCCGGTCGACCCGCACGGGCCGGTCCTGGAGCGGGCGGACGATGTCGTCGGCGGCGTCCTGCAGCTTGAACACGTCGCAGCGGTGCTCGAAGCCCATCAGGTCCGCGACGGCGATGAAGGGCTCGATCGGGCAGTTGCCGGCGCCCGCGCCGTGGCCGGCGAGGGAGGCATCGACGCGGTAGACCCCGTTCTGTACCGCGACCACCGAGTTGGCCACCGACAGGGAGAGGTTCTCGTGGGCGTGGATGCCGATCTCCGTCGCTGGATCCAACACCCGCCGGTAGGCCTGCACCCGGGCCGCGACGTCGTCCATGGTCAGGCGGCCGCCGGAGTCGGTGACATACACGCAGTGGGCGCCGTACGACTCCATCAGCTTGGCCTGCTGGGCGAGCTGCTCGGGCTCGGCCATGTGGGAGAGCATGAGGAAGCCGGAGACGTCCATGCCGAGCTCGCGGGCGGCGGCGATGTGCTGGGCGGAGACGTCGGCCTCCGTGCAGTGCGTCGCGATCCGTACGGAGCGCACACCGAGGTCGTAGGCGCGCCGGAGCTCGTGGACGGTGCCCACGCCCGGCAGCAGCAGGGTGGTGAGCCGGGCGTTCTTCAGCACCGACGCGGCGGCCTCGAGCCACTCCCAGTCGGTGTGCGAGCCCGGCCCGTAGTTGACCGAGCCGCCGGCGAGGCCGTCGCCGTGGGCGACCTCGAGGGCGTCGACGCCGGCCTCGTCGAGGGCGACGACGATCCGCTTCACGTCCGCCGGCGAGATCCGGTGCCGGATCGCGTGCATGCCGTCGCGCAGGGTGACGTCCTGGACGAAGATCCTGGTCTTCTCGGCGGGGGTGCTCACAGCGCGGCCTCCTTGGCAGCAGCGATCCGCTCGGCGACCTGGAGGCCGGCCGAGGTCATGATGTCGAGGTTGCCGGCGTACGCCGGGAGGTAGTGGCCGGCGCCGGTGACCTGGAGGAACACCGACACCTGGTGGGTGGGCCGCTGCACCGATCCGTCCGGACCGGGCTCGAGGAGGGTCTCGACCGGCTGGTCGGCGGGGATCTCGGCGACCTGGACCTTCTGGACCAGCTTGTAGCCGGGGACGTACGCCGCCACGTCGGCGACCATCTTCTCGACGCTCGCCCGGATCTCGTCGTGCACGGCCGGGTCCGGGGCGTGGACGAGGGCGAAGACCGTGTCGCGCATCATCAGCGGCGGCTCGGCCGGATTGAGGATGATGACGGCCTTGCCGCGCTTGGCGCCACCGACCTCGGCGATCGCGCCGGAGGTGGTCTCGGTGAACTCGTCGATGTTGGCGCGGGTCCCGGGACCGGCGGACTTCGAGGAGATCGAGGCGACGATCTCGGCGTACTCCACCGGCACGACACGGGAGATCGCGGCCACGATCGGGATCGTGGCCTGGCCGCCGCAGGTGACCATGTTGAGGTTGGGCGCGTCGAGGTGCTCGTCGATGTTGACGGCCGGGATCACGAACGGTCCGATCGCGGCCGGCGTGAGGTCGATCATCCGCTTGCCGAGCGGGCGCAGCAGCGCGTCGTTGTGAAGGTGTGCCTTGGCCGAGGTCGCGTCGAAGACGATCTCGATGTCGTCGAAGCCGGGCAGGGCCATCAGGCCCTCGACGCCCTCGTGGGTCGTCGCGACGCCGAGGTCGCGGGCCCGGGCCAGCCCGTCGGACTCGGGGTCGATGCCCACGAGAGCCCCCATCTCGACGTGCTGCGCGGTGGTGAGGATCTTCACCATCAGGTCGGTCCCGATGTTGCCGGAACCGATGATGGCCACCTTGGTCTTGGTCATGGTCAGGACTCCTTCGTGCTGAAGCTGATGGCGACGGAGCCGAGCCCGTCGATGGTGAGCTCGACGGCGGCGCCGGGGGCCGCAGGACGCATCGGGCCGAGGGCGCCGGAGAGCACCACCTGGCCGGCGCGCAGCGGGTCGCCGAGCTCGCGGGCCTGGCGCGCGAGCCACTGCAGCGCGACGAGCGGGTCGCCGAGCGAGGCGGCGCCGGTGCCGACCGAGTCGTCCTGGCCGGTGACGGTCATCGTCATCGCGGCGTCCTTCGGGACGAAGCCGTCGGCAAGGGTGCGCCGCTCGGCCCCCAGCACGTAGCCGCCGGCCGATGCGTTGTCGGCGACGGTGTCCGCGAAGCTGATGTCCCAGTTGTCGATCCGGCTGTCGCAGACCTCGATCGCGGCGACGGCGTAGTCGACGGCCGCGGCGACCTGGTCGAGCTCGAGCGCGCCCTCGGCGAGGTCGGCCTTCAGGACGAAGGCGATCTCGCCCTCGACCTTGGGCTGCAGCAGGCCGCTGATGTCGATGGGCGCCGAGGCGTCGTACTCCATGTCGTCGAAGAGGACGCCGAGGTCGGGGGTGTCGACGCCCAGCTGCCGCTGGACGGCCGCGGACGTCGCGCCGATCTTGCGACCGACGACGGTGGCGCCGGCGTCGAGGCGGTGGGCGTTGAGCCGCTGTTGGACGGCGTAGGCGAGGGTGATGTCGCGCTCGCCGATCAGGTCGCGGATCGGGGCGCAGGGCTGGTTCTCGACCAGCGCGGTGTGGAGGCGCTCGGCGGCGGCCTGGACGGCCGTGTCGAGGTCGAGAGCTTCGGTCATGGTGCTCACTCTCCGGCCTCCGGTCCGCTCCCGCCACGGGTGCGTTCCACTCACCGGTACGCTGTGAGCGTGGCGCCGACCGACGACCTGGACACCGTCCTCGGCAAGGCGGTGGCGCTCCTGCGCGCCTTCGGCGCCGACGACCGGCTGCTCCCGCTCGCCGAGCTGGTTCGCCGTACCGGCCTGCCAAAGGGCACCGTGCACCGGGTCGCGGGCGACCTGGTCCACCACCGCCTGCTGGAGAAGACCGAGCACGGGTACCGGCTCGCGGGCGGACTCTTCGAGCTCGGCATGCGCGCCGCGACCGAGCGCACCCTGCTCGAGGTGGCGATGCCCTTCCTACAGGAGCTCTACGAGCGCACGCACGAGACCGTCCACCTCGGCGTACGCGAGGGCACCGAGGTCGTCTACGTCGCCAAGATCGGCGGCCACCGCCAGGCCCGCAGCCCGTCACGGACCGGCGGCCGGATGCCGATGCACTGCACGGCGATCGGGAAGGTCCTGCTCGCCCACGCCGACCCCGCGGTGCGCGCGAGCGTGCTGTCCGGCCCGCTGGCCCGTCGTACGCCGCACACGGTGGTGGCGCCCGGCCTGCTGGAGCAGCAGCTGGACCGGGCACTGGAGACCGGGCTGGCCTTCGAGCGCGAGGAGTCGACGCCCGGACTGCTGTGCGTCGCGGCGCCGGTGCTCGACACCGACGGGGCCACCGCTGTCGCCGCGATCAGCGTGACCGGACCGGTCGGCCGGTTCCGGCCCGAGGCGCACCAGAACGCCGTACGGGCCGCGGCCACCGCGCTCGCCAGCACCCTCGCCCGCCGGCCCGGAGGGCTCTAGCGAGGCGGGGCGCGCGGGACGGCGTACGTCGACGCATGCACGGACGACTCGAGGGTCGGAGCTGACGACTCGACGGGTAGAGATCGACGACTCGACGGGTCAGAAGTGACGACTCAACCCTCCCGGAGGGTCAGCGGACCGCCATCGTGAGCTGCGAGGGGTGCTCGGGGCCGGTGTGCAGGGTGATCGGGGCCAGGTGGGTGAGCAGGTCCGGCACGGTGGAGAGGAGGTGCGGGACGTCGAAGGCCTGCACGGCGATCCGGAGCCGGTGGCCCTTCGCGATCACCGCTCCGGTCGGGAAGATCTCGACGTCGACAGGAGCGATCTGACCGGCCGGCAGGCGCGTCTTCGCGGCCCGGGTGAACGGGTGGTAGGTCTGCAGGAGCTCGCCGTCCAGGTAGCGCGAGCGCCCCTCGTCGAGCGCCCGGTGTGCGATGGTCTGCCAGCCGCCGCTGAGCCGGGTCACGGTCCCGTCCGGCGCGACGTCCTCCACCGCGACCGACAGCATGCCGTCGCCCGTCGGCGTCGAGACGTGGAGCCGGGCGTTGAGCGGACCCTGGAAGCGGACGTCGGCGTCGAGCGGTGCCGTGTCGAAGGTGACCCCGCCGAGGTCGTTGAGCCGGTTGTCCCGGAAGCACGGGAGGTCCCGCAGCAGCGCGGCGGGCAGGCCGGCGGTCCACTGGTTCGCCGAGCGGGTGCACAGACCGGTCAGCGGGATGGCCGGTACGACGGCGGTGCCGGCGTCCGGCGTACCGCTGGCGAGGCCCCCAGCCCTCCCGCCGACGGAAGCGGACCCGGACAGCTGCCAGGTGCGTGCCGACAGGTCGTCGTCGACCCACTTCGCCTTGCGCACCCACGACCCGGAGCCCTGCTCGTAGTAGGTCATCGGCGCGATCCGGTCGAGCTGTCCGTCGCGACCGCCGATCCAGTGGTCGAACCACCGCAGCTGCAGCTCGGCCAACGAGCCGTATCCGGCCTTGGCGACCTCCGTCCCGGACGAGCCCTGCAGGTGGTCCCACGGGCCGAGGATCAGCTTCGTCGGCACGCCGCGCTGCTGCAGCCGCTCGAAGAGGAGCGGGGTGCCGCGCTGGAAGAGGTCGAACTCGCCGCCGATGAGGAAGGTCGGGACCTTCACCTTGTCGATGACCTCGATCGGGGAGCGCTCGCGGTAGAACGGCCCGTCGTAGGCGGGGTCGCCACCCAGGACGGCCTGCACCGCGAGCGGCAGGGTGAAGGTGGTGGCGCCGAAGAGGTGGTCGAGGGCCGTCTTCAGACCGGCCTGGGGCTCCTGGAGTCCGTAGGCCGGCGGGATCACGCCGGTCGCGGTGACCAGGCCGAGCCACAGCGGGATGAAGCCCACGTCGATCTGGCCGCCGGAGGCGACGACGTCGCGGTAGACGTCCGCCGCCGGCACCTGCGGGAAGATCGCCTTGAGGCCCTTCGGCTGGTGAGCGGCCGCGAAGAGCTGTGAGATGCCCATGTACGACGCCCCGGTCATCCCGACGCTGCCGTTGCTCCACGGCTGGGAGGCCGCCCACTCGACGACCGCGCCGGCGTCCTTGCCCTCGCGCGCGCTGAACGCGTTCCACTGGCCCTGGGACGAGCCGGTGCCACGGGCGTCCACGGTCAGCTGCGCGTAGCCGCGCTTGACCAGGTACGCCGGGTCCGCGCCGGACAGCACGGAGCCGCCTCCGGAGGAGAGCACCGTCTTGTTGTAGGCGGTGATGGTCACGATCACCGGGAGGGGCGTCGCGACGGGCTTGCCGTCGGGGCCGGCGGGCTGCTGCAGGTCCGCGCGCAGCACCACGCCGTCGTCCATCCGGATCGGGATGTCGCGGGTGGTGACGGCCGCGTCGTACTCCGCGGGGCGCGCGGTCCAGGGGGCCGCGGCCGGCGTTGTGCCCGTCCCGGTCCCTGTCCCGGCGGCGGGGGTCGGCGCTGCCGGCACCGCCGCGGCCGCGGGCTTGGCGCACTTGCGACGCTTCTTCTTCGCCTTCGAGCACTTCTTCGGCTTCTCCGCGACCGATGCCGCGGCGCCGGCCTGCGGGGCCGAGGCGGCGGCGGGCGCGGCGCGGCCGCCCGCCGTGCCGAGGGCGTCCCCGGCGACCGGCAGCACGAGCGCGAGCCCCAGCCCGGCGCTGACCAGGGCGGCCGTGAGCCGCCGGCGGCGCGCTGGGTCGATGGTCAGGCGCGAGGCGACGTCGTTCATCAGTGGTTCCCTCCCCGGGTGGTACTCACCGGTAACGACGCACCCGTGGCGCGGGTCACGCGCGCGCAAGGGCACCGGCGGACGGGACCGGTCAGGGGCGGTCGGGCATGTTGGTCCAGCCCTTGCCGTCGTGGCGGCGGTACCAGCCGGAGGCGGCGAGCGTGCCGCCGTCGACGGGGATCGTGTGGCCGGTGACGAAGCGGGCGTCGTCACTGGTCAGGAACGTCACGACGCGGGCGTGGTCCTCCGCCTCGGCGAAGCGGCCCAGCGGGAGCCACAGCGGCACCAGTTCCTCGTCGCGCCCGCGCAGCATCGCCGCCCGCGAGGTCTGCGCGGTGTCGGTGAGGTCGGGCGCGATGGCGTTGACCCGCACCCCGCGGGGGCCGAGCTCGACGGCCAGGCTCTTGGTGAACGCCGCGACCCCGGCCTTGAACGCCGAGTACGGCGCGCTCGCGGGGATGCCGCGGAAGGCCTCGACGGTCGAGACGTTGACGATCGAGGAGCCCGCGACGACGTACGGCAGGACGGCGTGGCTCATGGCGAGCACATGACGCAGGTTGAGCTCGTAGAGCCGCTGCCACTGCGCGGGCGTGCTGTGCGCGAAGTCGCGCGAGGCGGGCCGGAAGTCGCCGACGTTGTTGACGAGGTGGTCGACCACCCCGCGGACGGCGACGGCCGCTTCCACCACGGCCGCGACGACGCCGTCGTCGGTGACGTCTCCCTCCACCACGGTGCACGAGCCGCCGTCGGTGCGGATGGCCGTGGCCGTCTCCGCGGCGGCGGTGACGTCGATGTCGTTGAGGACGACGTGGTCGCCGCGTGTGGCGAGCGCCCGGGAGATGGCCCCGCCGATCCCCGTGGCCCCGCCGGTGACGATGCTGACGGGCGTCCCGTCCTGGGCCGTGCCCCGTGCCGGGTCCTGCGTCATGTCCACGGCCCGGCCTAGCGCGACGCCGGCAGCGCGTCGGCCGCGGCGACCATCGTCCGCAGCGTCGTCGCCAGGTCCCCGCGCTGGTAGCCGAGGAGTGCGGTCTCCGCCGGATCCGGCTCGTAGGCGATCGTGGTGCCCTTGCCCGCCACGAGGTAGTCGTCGGGCAGGAAGGCGTGGTCCTCGTCGCAGACCCCGACCGTGCGCCCCGCGCCGGCCGCGTCGAAGAGCGCCTGGAAGTAGCCCTGGAAGCTCAGGTTCTCGTCGCCGATGAGGTAGGCGCGACCGGACGCGCCGCGCTCGACGGCGCCGGCCACGGCTGCCGCGACGGCGTGGACCGACATGTAGTTGGTGCCACCGTGCGGGGCGCAGTCGGGCACCGCGTCGGCCATCTCGCCGCGCGCCCAGCGGACCATCTTGGCGAACGCGCGCAGCGGGCGACCCTGGATCGCGCCGACGACGTTCGGCGGGTTCACCGCGCACACCGCGAACCCGGGCGCGGCGAGCGCGAGCACGCCGCGCTCGGCCTCGGCGCGGGCGCGCACGTAGGCGTTCGTCTCGGCGAGGGCCGGCAGCACCTGGTGGTAGTAGCTGCCCACGAGCACGGCACGGCCGACTCCCGCCTCCCGCGCCTCGGCGAAGAAGGCCGGCAGGCTGGCCGTCTGCACGTCCTCCCAGGTCGCGGCCGACGCGTGCGGGCCGACGTGGCGGATGTCCTGGCCGGCGGAGAACACGACCGCGTCGAACCCCCGCAGGCGCTCATCCCAGCCCGGCTGCGTGTAGTCGCCCTCGACCCAGCGGTACGCCGCCGCCGGTGCGTCGGCCTGCGGCCGGTTGCGCCCGGCCACCGCGACGTCGTACCCGCGACGGGCGAGCTCCTCCGCCACCGTGGAGCCGATCAGCCCGGTGCCGCCCACCACCAGGACACGCTGCGCGTCGCTCATTGCCTCTCCTCCGTCACTGCTTGCCGACCAAGCACTTGCTTGGCATCCGCAGCATAGGCGAGGTTGCCGGCCTGTCAACGCCCTGTCGCGGCGAGCGGGACAGTCCCGACCCGGCGCACGATGACATCCCAGCTGCATCGACCCGGCAGAAACGCGCACGAGAGGCACCCCGACCCGGCCCGACCTCCCCGCGGCGGTGCCACGTTCTGCCGGGTCGGCGGATCTTGGGCGCCCGTTGCGGGGCGGGTCGCGGTCAGCCCAGACCGAGCAGCTCCGCGGACCTCTCGCGCATCTCGACCTTGCGGACCTTGCCGGTGACCGTCATCGGGAACTCGTCGACGACGAGCACGTAGCGCGGGATCTTGTAGTGCGCGAGCTTCCCCGTCGCGAAGGCCCGCACGCCGTCGGCGTCGAGCGGATCGGCTCCGGGGCGCAGGCGCACCCATGCGCACAGCTCCTCGCCGTACTTCTCGTCGGGGACGCCGACGACCTGGACGTCCTCGACGTCGGGGTGGGTGTAGAGGAACTCCTCGATCTCGCGCGGGTAGATGTTCTCCCCGCCGCGGATCACCATGTCCTTGATCCGTCCCACGATGGTGCAGTAGCCGTCCTCCCGCATCACCGCGAGGTCCCCGGTGTGCATCCACCCGTCGTCGTCGATGGCCTCGGCGGTCTTCGCCTCGTCGTCCCAGTAGCCCAGCATCACCGAGTAGCCGCGGGTGCAGAACTCGCCCGGCACGCCGCGGGGCACCGTCTCCCCCGTCGCCGGGTCGACGATGCGGATTTCCACGTGCGGCGCAGCGCGGCCGATGGTCGCCGTACGCCGGTCGAGGTCGTCGTCGGCGCGGGTCTGGCAGCTCACCGGGCTGGTCTCGGTCATGCCGTAGGCGATCGAGACCTCGGCCATGTGCATCTCGTCGATGCACCTCTTCATCACCTCGACGGGGCAGATCGAGCCCGCCATGATGCCGGTGCGCAGGGTCGCGAGGTCGTAGGAGCCGAAGTCTCCGGAGCTCTGCATCGCGATGAACATCGTCGGCACGCCGTACACGGCGGTGCAGCGCTCGCCCTGGATCGTGCGCAGGGTGACCGCCGGGTCGAAGCCGGACGCCGGGATCACCATCGTGGCGCCGTGGGTGACGCAGCCGAGGTTGGCCATCACCATGCCGAAGCAGTGGTAGAAGGGCACGGGGATGCAGAGCCGGTCCTGCTCGCTGAAGCCGATCAGCTCGGTGACGAAGTAGCCGTTGTTGAGGATGTTGCGGTGGCTGAGCGTGGCGCCCTTCGGGAAGCCGGTGGTGCCGCTCGTGTACTGGATGTTGATCGGGTCGTCCGGGCTCAGCTCGCGCTGTCGCGCGATCAGGGCGTCGGCGGGCAGGTCCGCGCCGGCCGCGACCAGGCGCTGCCAGTCGTCGCTGTCGACGTACAGGGTCTGCTCGAGGCCGGGCACCTCGCCCTTGGCGGTGACCTCCTCGACCATGCCCCGGTAGTCGCTGGTCTTGAAGCGGGTCGCTGCCAGCAGCAGGCGCAGGCCGGACTGGTTGACGGCGTACGCGAGCTCGTGGGTGCGATAGGACGGGTTCACGTTCACCAGCACCGCGCCCGCCTTGGCCGCCGCGAACTGGATGATCGTCCACTCGGCACAGTTGGGCGCCCACATGCCGACGCGGTCGCCCTTCGCGATGCCCAGCCCGATCAGGCCTCGCGCCGCCTCGTCGACCGCGCGGTCGAACTCACGCCAGGTCCAGCGGCGCCCACTGGCCACCTCGACCAGCGCCTCCCGGTCCGGCCAGCGCCCGACCGTGCGCTCCAGGCTGGCGCCGATCGTCTCCTCGAGCAGGGGCGTGGTGGTCTCGCCGGCGGCGTACGACAGCTCGGTCATGGAGCCATGGTGACCTGCCGGTGATGGTGGTCACAGCCCTCGAAAGGGGGTGCTGCGGGAATCGCCGCTGCAGCGGCGGTTCCCTCGCTCCTTGACCGGTGCACCGGTCGAGAAGCGAGGGAACCGGCCAGGAAGGACCCAACTCAGAGGTCGAACAGCGAGTCCGCGGCGTTGATGTCGGCGTCGGTGCGCGGCGCGTGGGCCTCGCCGGAGGACGACGCCGGCGCGGCCGGCTTCTTCTCCGCCGGCGGGGCGGGCGCGTCCTCCGCGACGGGCTCCTCCGTGACGGGCTGCTCCCCTGCCGGCTCGGCCTCGCCGGCGGGCTCCTCGACCGGCTCCGGCTCGGGCTCCGGCTCCGGCTCGGGCTCCGCCACGGCCGGGGCCGCGGCAGGGGCCGCGGCGGGGGCCGGCGCCGGCCGGTCGACCGTCGTGGCCTCGGGCGCGGCGATGTCGAAGAGCGAGCCCATCGCGTTGATGTCGACGTCGGTCTGGGGCGCGCTCGCGGTCGCGCTGGACGCCGCAGCAGGAGCCGCCTCGGCAGGGGCGGCCTCGGTCTCAGCGGAAGCCGTCTCAGCGGCGGGCGTCTCGGCGACCGCCGCGGCCTCCTCCGAGCGGGCGTCGCCTTCGACCGGCGCGGCCTCGGGCGTCGGCGTCGGCGCCGGGGCCGTCGCGGCCGGGCCGGCCGGAGCAGCGGGGGCCTCGATGTCGAACAGCGAGCCCCCGGCGTTCAGGTCGACGCTGGGCTGCTCCGGCGCGGCCGCGGCCACACCGCCCTCGACCTCGGCCTCGACGACCTGCTCCTCGAGCGGCTTGGGCGCCGACTCCATCTCGGCGGCGGGCGTCGTCTCCGCCTTCGCCTCGGCGGCGGCCGGCGCGGTCTCCTCCTGCGGAGCGATGTCGAACAGCGAGCCGCCGGCACCGAGGTCCGCGGCGGGCTTCGCCTCCGCCGTCGCTGCGGCCTCCGCCTTCGGAGCCTCCGCCTGCTTCTCGCCCGCCGGAGCGGCCGGGGTGTCGAACAGGGAGCCACCCTCGTCGAAGAGCGAGCCGCCGGTCGCCGGCTCGGCCTTCGCCTCGCCGGCCGTCTCCTCCCCGGCCTTCTCCTCGGCCGGGGCGTCCGCGGCGGGGGCCGCGTCGAACAGCGAGCTGGAGTCGTCGAAGAGCGAGCCACCGGCGGCGGGCTTCTCCTCCTTCGCCGGCGCGGACGGCGCGGAGGGTGGCGTGTCGAACATCGAGCCCGGGTCGTCGAACATCGACGAGCCGCCCGACGCCTTGGCGGCGGGACCGACGTCCTCGGTGTCGACGACGGTGTTCTCGGTGACGGTGACGTCGCCGGCCTCGGGCTCGGCCTTGGTCTCGACCGACTGCCCCGACTGCCCCGACTGCGCCGGAGCCGCGGCGCCCGCGGCCGCCTTCGGCTGCAACGGCGCGCCCTGACCGGGCAGCAGCTTGGTGGCCTGCTCGCCCTTCACCGAGGCGAGCAGCATCTGCGCGACGTCGAGGACCTCGACCTCCTCGCGCGCCTCCCCGTCGGCCTGCATCTTGGTCAGCCCGTCGGACAGCATCACCCGGCAGAACGGGCAGCCCACGGCGACCTGGTCGGCGCCCGTGCCGACCGCCTCGGCGGTGCGGTTCAGGTTGATCCGCTCGCCGATCGTCTCCTCCATCCACATGCGGGCACCGCCGGCGCCGCAGCAGAAGGAGCGCTCGGAGTTGCGCTCCATCTCGGCCAGCTCCGCGCCGGGGAGGATCTGCAGCAGGTCGCGCGGGGGCGTGTAGACCTGGTTGTGGCGACCGAGGAAGCACGGGTCGTGGTAGGTGATCTTGCGCTGGTGGGCGCCGGCGCCGTCGGCCACGGGCGTCAGCTTGCCCTCCCGGACGAGCCGGTTGAGCAGCTGCGTGTGGTGGATGACCTCGAGCTCGAGACCGAGCTGGCGGTACTCGTTCTTGAGGGTGTTCATGCAGTGCGGGCAGGTCGAGACGACCTTCTTCGCCTTGGCGTCGGTGAGCGTCTCGATGTTCTGCTGGGCAAGGCCCTGGAAGACGAACTCGTTGCCGGCGCGGCGGGCGGAGTCACCGGTGCAGGTCTCGCCGTTGCCCAGGACGCCGAAGGAGACGCCGGCCAGGTCGAGCAGCTCGGCGACCGCGCGGGTGGTCTTCTTGGCACGGTCCTCGTAGGCACCGGCACAGCCGACCCAGAAGAGCCAGTCGACCTCGTCGAGGGACTCGATCGAGTCCCCGACGACCTTGACCTCGAAGGGAAGGTCCTTGGCCCAGTCGAGGCGAGCCGTGGGCGACATGTTCCACGGGTTGCCCTTGTTCTCCAGGCCCTTGAAGAGGCCGTTGAGCTCGGAGGGGAAGCTCGACTCGACGAGCACCTGGTAGCGGCGCATGTCGACGAAGTGGTCCACGTGCTCGATGTCGACGGGGCACTGCTGGACGCAGGCACCACAGTTGGTGCAGGCCCACAGGGCGTCCTCGTCGACGACGAAGTCGCCGCCCTCGGGCATGTAGAACCAGTCGTCGACGCCGTCGGCCTGCTCACGGTCGGTCTTGCCGACGAGCGCGCGCTGCTCGGCGCCGCCCGCGACGGCGTACGCCTCCTCGCGCATCGCCATGATCATCAGCTTGGGCGAGAGGGGCTTCTCGGTGTTCCAGGCGGGGCACTGGGACTGGCAGCGACCACACTCGGTGCAGGTCGTGAAGTCGAGGATGTCCTTCCACGAGAAGTCCCAGATGCCCCCGGTGCCGAGCGTCGCGTCCTCGTCGAGCTCGTCGATGTCGTCGAGCGTGATCGCCTTGCCGCCCGACGTGAGCGGCTTGACCGCGCCCAGGGCGGTCCGGCCGCTGTCCTCGCGCTTGAACCAGATGTTGAACCAGGCGGTGAAGCGGTGCCACGCGATGCCCATGGTGAGGTTCGTCGAGATCACCATCAGCCAGGCCATCGCCGAGACGATCTTGACCATCGCGATGAAGAAGATGATGTTCTCGAGCGTGCCGACCGAGTCGTGGCCGGTCGGGAAGAGGTTCGCGAAGAGCTGAGAGACCGGGAAGTGGAAGCCGTCGGCGTGCTCGGCGGCCTCCCCGCCGTGCGCCGTGGCGAGGTTGTACTCGGCGCCGCGGATGAACAGGATCGCCGAGCTCTCGAGCAGGACCATCGCCTCGACGAAGTAGGCCTGCCACATCCGGGACCCGTAGAACCGGCTCCGGCGGCCGAGCTGGGAGGGCTTGTGGGTGAGCCGGTAGACGATGAGCGGGACGATCGCGATGGTGCCGAGCAGGCCGAGCAGCTCTGCGGCCCACTCGTAGATCCACCACTTCCCGATCACGGGGATGGTGAACTCGGGGTCGAAGAGCTGGAAGTACGCCGCGGCGACCGCGGTGGACAGCCCGATGAACGCCGCGAAGGCGAACCAGTGCAGGATGCCGACCCAGGTCCACTGCAGCATCCGCGTGTGGCCGAAGGTCTCCTTGACCATCGTCAGGGTGCGGCCGACCGGGTTGCCGGAGCGACCGGGCGCGGGCTGGCCACGCTTGATCACGCCCAGCATCGCGGCGACGGCGCGCGCGGTCAGCGCGACGGCAACGGCCGAGACCGCCAGGGAGACGACGATCGCAAAGATCTGCATGGTGTCCAACAGCTCCTCATCCACCGGGAGTCAAGGGGCGCGCACAGGAGTGCGCGCGACGAGCCTAGTGCCGAACGGGCCCGGCCGATCGCCATAGGCAAGCCTTACCCCGCCCCGCGCTGGGACCGCGGTACCCGGATCCTACCGGCAGGTAACTTCCTCGGGGAGAGATGTCCGTCTCAGCGGGCGCGCTCAGGAGGCGCGGACCGCGCTCACCCGGCCGTCGCCGCCGAAGGTGACGGTGACCGGGACCCGCGGACGGCCCTCCGTCCGCGCGCAGAAGGTGTACGTCGCCCCGAGCCGCTCGTACGGCTGGCCCACGGCACGCAGCACCTCCTCGGTCGACATCCCGGGACGCACCCGCGCCTGCGCCTGGGCCAGGGACGGCCGCAGCTCGGGGTTGCGACACGAGTCCGGTCGCACGCCGTACGCGCGCTCCCACATCTGGAGATAGGCCTCGGCTCCCCGCGCCATGTCGTCGACGATCCTCGCGCCGTCGCCGGGTTGCTGCGCCTCGGCCACCTGCCGCAGGTCCTCCACCCAGTCGGGGTAGAGGCCGTACTGCGCCACCCCGTCGACGTTGATGTCCCACACCCGCTGCCCCGCGCGCTGCTTGTCGACCGTGACGCCGCCGAGGCCGGTGAACGGGTAGCGCACCGGGTTGGCCACGTCGGCGCCGCGCGGGTTGCCCTGGGCCCCGAGGCCGTTGATGTCGGCGCCGAACCCGAAGCCGAAGTAGTACCGCGAGTCGGCCCAGCCGAGGTGCCGGCGCCACTTGTCGACGAACCCGGTCGAGTCGCCGGCGTACGGCGTGATGAAGCCGCCCGCGGCGTAGATGCGCGGGTAGGTGTCGGGAGTCGACCACGAGTGGCTGGAGATGACGCCGGGATATCCCAGGTCCTCGATGACGTCCATCGAGGCCGCGCGCGCCTTCACCGAGAGGTGGTCGGGGTCGAAGACCATCCCGCGCCGGGCGAGCCCCTCGATCGTGTGGACGCCGAGCTCGGTGAGCCCGCGCCGGTTGCAGTGCGCCGGCTGCGGGTAGAGCGGCAGCGCCGGCAGCAGGCCGAGCACCTGGGCGAGCGCACCGAAGAGCGCGTCCTGCTGGCCGGCGGTGATGTCGGGGAGCGTGATCTGCGGGTTGTCGGCGGACTCGCCGTCGGCCGGCTCGCAGTGCTCCATCGCCCAGAACGAGCCGGTCTCGAGGAAGTTCGCGGTGTTGACCAGCGGGCCGATGGCGCCGGCGTCCCCGGCGACGCCCGCGAGCGCGTTGTCGAACTTGTTGACCAGCTCCATCTGGCGTACGCCGAGGGCCTGCATCTCGTCGAGGTTCGCGTCGATCTCGGCCGTCGTGCACGCGGGGAAGTCGCGACCGAGCACCTTCTTGTAGGTGCAGCCGAACGGGATCGAGGTCTCGATGCCCATGACGACCGCCATCTTGCCCGCGTTGATGACCCGGCGGGCCTCGAAGGGGTCCTTGACGATCCGGTAGAAGCCCTTGCCGGGGCCGCCGAACTGCGCGTCGATGTAGTCCTGCATGACGTACATGTCCTTGGCCTGCAGCCGGATCGACGTCATGTCGTCGCACGAGTTCTTCTTGAGGGGGTAGAGCTGGCAGAGCTTGTTGTTCTCGACGAGCAGGTTGACGAAGAGCCGCTGCCCACCGCGCCAGGCCCGCTCGAGCCAGCGGTAGTAGGTGCCCTCGTGGGTCAGCGACTCGGGCGCCGGCCAGTCCCTGAAGGTGGGCCAGCCGACGGGGTCGTGCGACGCCTTGCCGGACAGCACCGACTCGAGCAGGGCGCCCTTGCCCCCCGTCACCGTGTGGTCGGTGCAGTCGACGAGCGCGGCCGGCGCGCCGTACGCGTGCCACGGCCGCCCGCAGTGCACCTTGCCGCCGAGGAACTCGAACGCCATGCCGTGGGTGTGGGCGTCGACGAAGCCGCGGACCTCCTGGTACGACGTCTCGCCGCCGAACGGGTCGCCCGTCACGTTGACGTCGGCCTCCGGGTACGCCGGGCAGCCGCTCGCGAGGCGGACCTCGAACGGAGTCCCCGCCGCGCCGGTGGTCAGCGCCGTCCCCTGGGCCATGAGGGCGCCGGCGCCGTCGATGCGGAAGGTGAAGGTGCCGTCCTCGCCGGTGGCGGTCCAGTCCGCGGCGGGGCTCGGCTTCGCGGCGACCGCGACCGTGCCGTTGCCGTTGCGGGCCAGCTCGCCGGTGGCGGTGTGCAGCAGGTACCCGCCCAGGCGCGTCGCCTTGAAGTAGTAGGGACCGAAGGTCGCGCCGGAGGCGGCCAGCGTGTAGCAGCCGCCGGCCATCGCGAACCGGTCGGCGGGCACGGCGGTGCGGTCCGGGTAGGCCGCGGTCGGCACCAGGGTGGGATCCGGCAGCGCGCGCTCGCGCTCGACGTACTCCTCGGCGGCCGTGCGCTCGGCGGCGGTGGTCGGGTCCACCGCGGTCTCGCCGACGGCGAGGCCGCGGGCGACCTGGTTCTTGGTCGCGGGGTCGTGGTGGTCGTGCGGCGCCAGCAGGCTGTCGTCGTGGGGGACCCCGCGCTCGGACTTGTCCTGCTCCGCGGCGGCAGCGAGGGAGACGGCGGGCTCCTGGTCCCCCGGTCCCGCGGCGGGCACGGCGATCGCGACGGCGACGACGGCGAGCGCCAGCAGCCCGGCCAACACGACGTGCCGGGCTCCCCCGGGGAAGGAGGAGCGCCGCGCGGGGACCGCGGGCTGCTCCACGGGAGCGTGCGTCATGGCGTCCTCCGATCCCCGGCGTCACGTGACGCCGATCACCCGTGCAACGACCGTGGCGGGCGCCGGTGACGGGGAAGGTGAACGGCAGTCAGATTTCACCGCCGGGCATGATGCCTCCATGACACGCGCCGCCGGACCGGCCGGAGCCGTGCTCGCCTGCTGCCTGGCGCTCGCGGCCTGCGGCGGCACGGACGCGCCCGCCTCGCCGGGCACGGGCTGGAGTGGCGGCGAGCCCACCAGCTCCCCCAGCAACAGCGCTCCGCCGGGCGACCTCGCCATCGCCCGCAACGAGACGCGGGAGGACTCGGTCTACCCGGCGTACGGCGATCCCCTCGTCGACGCCCTGCACTACGACCTCGACCTCGCCTGGTCCCCGGAGGAGGAGCGACTCACGGCGACCGAGACGCTGACCTTCCGGGCCACCGGCGACGCGGCGGCGATTCCCCTCGACTTCAACGAGCAGCTCGCCATCGCCAGCGCCAGCGTCGACGGCACGCCCGCCGCGCACCGCGTCGAGGGCCACGACCTGACGGTCGAGCATCCGCTCGAGGAGGGCCGGCAGTACGAGCTCGTGCTGGAGTACGCCGGCACGCCCGCCCCCGCCCCGTCGCCGAGCCAGCGGGCCGACTTCGCGCAGGGCGTCGGCTGGAGCATCACACCCGAGCACGAGACCTGGACCCTGCAGGAGCCCTATGGCGCCTTCACCTGGTACGCCGTCAACGACCACCCGTCGGACAAGGCGCTCTACGACTTCACCCTGTCCGTCCCGGCGCCGTGGTCCGGTGTCGCGAACGGCGTCCTCACCTCCTCGACCATCGAGGGCGGACGGAGCGTGAACGCCTGGCACCTGGCGGAGCCCGCGTCGTCGTACCTCGTGACGGTGGCGTTCGGCGACTTCCAGCACACCGACCTGGAGTCGGCCAGCGGCGTGCCGATCCAGATCTGGACCGACGCGGACGGCGAGCCGACCCCGGGCGACACCGCCTATGCGCCGGAGGCGATCGACTGGCTGGAGCGGATCCTGGGGCCCTACCCGTTCGACAGCTTCGGCATCGTCGTCGTCGACAACGACAGCGGCATGGAGACCCAGACGATGGTGACGCTGGGCGACTCGGCGTACAGCCTGTCCGCCGCGGTGGTCGTGCACGAGGCCGCCCACCACTGGTACGGCGACACCGTCACGCCCGCGGACTGGTCCGACGTGTGGATGAACGAGGGCATGGCGATGTACCTCCAGGGGATGTGGGAGGCCGAGCAGGAGGGCATCGCGGTCGCCCGGAAGATGGACGAGTGGGCCTCCTTCGAGGCCGACCTGCGCGCCCAGTCGGGTCCGCCGGGAGCCTTCGACCCGGCCCAGTTCGGCGACGGCAACATCTACTACGGCCCCGCTCTGATGTGGCAGGAGCTGCGCGAGCGGGTCGGCGACGCGGCGTTCTTCGCGCTCCTGCGCGAGTGGCCGGCGGCGCAGGCCAACGACACCGCCGATCGTCGGGAGTATCTCGACTGGATCGAGCAGACGACCGGCGAGGAGCTGACGTCGTTCTTCGACGGGTGGCTGCTGGACCGGACCACGCCCGACCGGGACTGAACGTACGCTCCCAGGGAAGGCTGGCCAGGTGTCCCACGTGCGTCGCGGCTCGGCCTGCCGGGTCACCCCTGCCCTCGCCGACCGCCTGGCCGGCCTCGTCTGCGTCGCCCTGATGGCCGTGTCGCTCGTCGGCTGCCGGGCCGGGATCGAGTCGCCAGCCGAGCTGACCCGCCAGGTCACCGCGCTCGCGGCAGTCGCCGAGGTCGACCTGGCGACCCCCGAGCCCGGGGACGACTGGACGCCGACGCTGTACGTGACCCTCACCGAGGACGCCACCCGGGACGAGATCGCCCGCGTCCTCGACGCGTCGATCGACGGGCTCGAGGACCTCTACGGCCGGGGCTACGGCGACGGCAGCGCCGAGCTGGTCCTCCGCGATCCGGCCGAGATCCACGAGCTCGAGCTCGTGACCGATGACCATCGCAGCGCGACGGTGCTGGCCGCGGCCTGGGCGGCCGCTTCCGAGAGGCTCCCCGCGCACGAGTGGACCCTCAGCGGCCGCGGCCAGGTCCACGTCGACTCGATCGCCACCGCCGAGATCGCCGACATCCTCGCGCTCGCCACCCAGGTCGCCTCCGACGACCGGCTGGCCGGCGTACCGGGCTGGGCGTTCAACACCTCCGACCTCGGCCGCCCGATCACCTACCTGGCCACCGACGAGCCGCTGACCTCGGAGGTGGTCGGCCGCTGGCGCGCGCTCGCCGCCGCGGACGCGCTCGCACCCGGGCGCGGGCTCGAGCAGGTCACGCTCACACCGCAGGACCAGCCCGGCTACCGGGTGGAGAACCCCGCCGGTCCGGGCACCGTCAACCTGTCCGCCCGCTTCGACCACGAGGGCGTGGGGCCCTTCACACCTGCGGCGTACGGCGACCGGCTGGCGCCGCTCGTCGAGGCACTGTGGTCCGTGGCGAGCTCCTTCGGCCCTGGCTCGCGCCTGCACCTGGAGTTCCTCGGGACGGACGACTCGGGTGACCTGCTCAACCTCGTCGTCGGCGGCGACCCGCTGCCCGGCCCCCATCGCGAGTCCGCACAGTTCGCCGCCTGGACGGCCTGGGCCGAGGAGCTCCTGGCCCCCTGAGGCCGCTCTCCGTGTGCCGTGACCCGCGAGGTGTGACTTGTGGGGGTGTGAGGTGTGAGTTCCTAGGGCCGCGGTGGCCCCACTTCTCACACCTCGCGGCCCCACTTCTCACACCTCGCGGGTCAGGGCCAGAGGCAGCGGGCGGCGGCGGTGAGGACGGCGTCGACGGGAAGGTCCGCGAGAGAGTCGCCGGCCTCGGCACGGGGGCCGGCGAGCGCGCGGGCGGTGCAGGCGGCGGTGGTCGGGTCGAGTGCCGCGTCCTGCTCGAGGGAGCGAGCGAGGGGCGCGACGGCGCCGCCGGCGGCCGCACGGCCGGCCTCGGGCTCCGGTCCCTGACCCGCGGGCAGAGCGACCGGCGCCACGAAGAGGACCACCGCGGCAGCCGAGCCCGCCAGCGCCGCTAGGAGACTCGCCCGCCGCCGACCTCTCGCGTACGACGACGCGGCGGCCGCCGCACGCAGCTCCTCCCGCAGCTCGGCGGCCGAGAGCCGACCGGCCAGCGCCGCCTCGAGCACGCGCGCGAGGCGGCGCGGGACATGCGGCACCGGCCGGCCGTCGTACGGCGTCCGGCCGGTGAGGCACGCGGCGAGCAGCCGTCCCATCGCCTCCAGGTCGGTCCTCACCCCACTGCCGTCCCCGGCCGCCGTGGCGATGCCGAAGTCGGCGAGATAGGCGACCGTCTCGGGCCCGCGGCGGCGCAGCAGCACGTTGGCCGGTTTGATGTCGCGATGGGCCAGGCCGGACCGGTGCGCCTCGGCGAGTCCGTCGGCGACCTGGGCGACGACCTCAGCGGCCTCGTGCGGCGGCAGCGGGCCGTGGTCGCGCAGCGCCGCGCCCAGGTCGCCGTCGGGGACCAGCTGGCTCGCGATGTAGAGCCGGCCGTCGACCTCCCCGTGCGCGAAGACCTGCACGATGTGAGGCGAGTCGAGCGCGGCCTGCGCACGAGCCTCCGCGACCAGACCGGCCCGGAACGCCGGGTCGCCGGAGTGCGCGGCCACGATCAGCTTGAGTGCGACCCGCCGCTCGAGCACGGTGTCGACGGCCTCGTAGACCGTGCCCATGCCACCCCGGCCCAGCCAGCGCACGATCCGGTACGGCCCGAGCGCATCGCCCGGTGCCGGCGCACCGTCGACGCTCGGGGCGGACACGCGGCCTTTCTACCCGCGCCGGCGCCGTCCCGCGACCGCTCCTCCCCAGCCTCCCGGGCCGCCGGCGGCTAGTAGAGCAGCGCCGTCGCCGGGTCGCTCACGATGTCGGCGACGTCGGCGAGGAACCGCGAGCCGGTGGCACCGTCGATGTGGCGGTGGTCGAAGGACAGTGTCAGCGTCATCGCCTGGCGCGGGACGACCTGGTCACCGACGACCCACGGCTGCGGCCTGATCGCGCCGAGGCACAGGATCGCCGACTCGCCCGGGTTGATGATCGGCGTGCCGCCGTCGACGCCGAACACCCCGACATTGGTCAGGGTGAACGAGCCGCCCGCGAGGTCGGCCGGCTGGGTGCGGCCCTCGCGGGCGGTGGCCGTCAACGCCTCCAGCGCCTGGGCGAGCTCGACCAGCGAGAGCGCGTGCGCGTCCTTGATGTTCGGGACGACGAGCCCGCGGGGGGTGGCCGCGGCGATGCCGAGGTTGACGTAGTGCTTGACGACGACCTCCTGGGCCGCCTCGTCCCACGTGGAGTTGATCAGCGGCGTACGCCGCAGCGCGAGCAGGCAGGCCCGCGCGACGACCAGCAGCGGGCTGACCTTGACGTCGTGGAACTCGCGACGGTCCCTGAGCCGTGCGACGAGCTCCACGGTCGCGGTGGCGTCGACGGTCACCCACTCGGTCACGTGCGGGGCGGTGAACGCCGACGACACCATCGCGGCGGCCATGTTCTTGCGCACGCCCTTGACCGGCTCGCGCGTCTCCCGGCCGGCGGGATCGCTGGCCACCGGCCCGGCGGTGGTGGGACGGGACCCGCCACCGGCGGCGGCCAGCACGTCCTCCTTGCTCACCGTGCCCTTCGGCCCGGTCGGGACGAGCCCCGCGAGGTCCACGCCGAGATCGCGGGCCAGGCGCCGCACCAGCGGCTTGGCCAGCGCGCGGACCGGGCGGGTGGGGTCCACCGGGCCCGGGACCACGACCGCGGCGACCTCGGCCGGAGCGGCCTTGCGCGCGCGACGCTTGAGCGCGCGCTGCTTGGGTCCGTAGCCGACGAGGGTCGCGTTGCCGGCCGGCGGGATGTTGGTGTCGATGGGCTCCGGCGCCGCGGCCGGCACGGCGGCGGCCGGCGGGCCCTGCTCCGCGGGAGCCGGGGACGCAGCCGCCGCGGCCGCGGAGGGCGCCGGGGCGTCGGACGCGGGGGGCGCAGGCGCGTCCCCGGGCTCGCCGATGCGGATGATCGGCGTGCCGACCTCGACCGTGTCACCCTCGGCGGCGAGCAGCGCCAGCACGTGGCCGGCGTACGGCGAGGGCAGCTCGACGACCGACTTGGCGGTCTCGATCTCGACGACGACGTCGTTGACGGCGACGACGTCGCCCTCCTTGACCCGCCAGGCGACGATGTCGGCCTCGGTGAGACCCTCGCCGACGTCGGGAAGCTTGAACTCGTGGGCAGCCATGGCGTGACTCCTCAGAACCCGAAGGTCCGGTCGACGGCGTCGAGGACCCGGTCGAGGTCGGGCAGGAAGGCCTCCTCGATCCGGGCGGGCGGATAGGGCGTGTCGAAGCCGCCGACGCGCAGCACCGGGGCCTCGAGCGAGTGGAAGCACTCCTCGGTCACCCGGGCGGCGATCTCGGCGCCGAGACCGAGGGTCACGTGCGCCTCATGGACCACCACCAGGCGTCCGGTACGGCGGACCGACTCGTAGACGGGCAGCAGGTCGAGCGGCGAGAGGGTCCGCAGGTCGATCACCTCCAGGGAGCGACCCTCCTCGGCGGCGACCGTCGCGGCGTCGAGGCAGGTGGAGACCGTGGGACCGTAGGCGACCAGCGTCGCATCGGCGCCCGGACGCACGACCCGGGACTGCCACAGCGGAGCCGGCGCGGCCGAGAGCGCCGCCTCGTCCACGTCGGCCTTCGTCGAGTGGTAGAGCCGCTTGGGCTCGAGGAAGACGACCGGGTCGTCCGCGTGCACCGCCTGCTGGATCATCGCGTAGGCGTCGGCGGGGTGGGAGCAGGCGACCACCTTGAGACCGGGCGTGTGCACGAACTGCGCCTCGGGAGACTCGCTGTGGTGCTCGACGGCGCCGATGCCGCCGCCGAACGGGATCCGGATGACCATCGGTATCCGGATCCGCCCCTGGCTGCGGAAGTGCAGCTTGGCGACCTGGCACACGATCTGGTCGTAGGCGGGGTAGACGAAGCCGTCGAACTGGATCTCCACCACCGGCCGGTAGCCGCGCATGGCCAGTCCGACCGCCGTGCCGACGATGCCGGACTCGGCGAGCGGCGTGTCGATCACCCGGGCGTCGCCGAAGTCCTTCTGCAGCCCGTCGGTGATCCGGAAGACGCCACCGAGCGTGCCGACGTCCTCGCCCATGATGACGACCTTCTCGTCGTCCTCCATGGCCTTGCGCAGGCCGGCGTTGAGCGCCTTGGCCAGGGTCATGGTCGTCACGAAAGCACCTCCTCGAACGACGCGGCGTGGGCGTCGTACTCCGCCTGCTGGGCAGCGAGCTCGGCCGTCTTCTCGGCATGGACCAGGTCCCACAGGTCGTGGGGCGAGGGGTCGGGCAGGGCATGGCACTCGCGGCGCATCCGCTCCCCCAGCGCGTCGGCCTCCGCGGCCACGTCGGCCACGAACGCGTCGTCGGCCATGCCGTTGCGCCGCAGGTACACCTCCAGCCGGGCGATCGGGTCCTTCAGCTTCCAGTGCTCGACGTCGTCGCTGAGGCGGTACCGGGTGGGGTCGTCGGTCGTGGTGTGGGCGCCCATCCGGTAGGTGTAGGCCTCGATGAGGATCGGCCCCTGGCCGTCGCGCGCCCGCTGCAGCGCCGCCTTGGTGACGGCGTACGTCGCCAGCACGTCGTTGCCGTCGACCCGGATGCCGGGGAAGCCGAAGCCGTGGGCGCGGCGGTAGAGCGGGATGCGGGACTGCCGCTCGAAGGGCTCCGAGATGGCCCACTGGTTGTTCTGGCAGAAGAACACGACGGGAGCGTTGTAGGACGCGGCGAAGACGAAGGCCTCGTTGACGTCGCCCTGCGAGGAGGCGCCGTCGCCGAAGTGGGCCACCACGGCGGTGTCCCGGTCGGGGTCGCCGGTGCCGACGAGGCCGTCGCGCTGGACGCCCATGGCGTAGCCGGTCGCGTGCAGCGTCTGCGCGCCGATCACGATCGTGTAGAGGCCGAAGTTGTGCTCGGAGGGGTCCCAGCTGCCCTGGTCGACACCGCGGAAGAGGGCGAGCAGCCGGACCGGGTCGACGCCGCGGCACCAGGCGACGCCGTGCTCGCGGTAGGTGGGGAACACGTAGTCCTGCGGGGCGAGCGCGCGGCCGGCGCCGATCTGGGCGGCCTCCTGGCCGAGCAGCTGGGCCCACAGCCCGAGCTCGCCGTGGCGCTGCAGCGCCGTCGCCTCCACGTCGACGCGCCGGACGAGCGTCATGTCGCGGTAGAAGCCGCGCAGCTGGTCGGCGCTGAAGTCGAGGTCGAAGCCCGGGTGGTGGACCCGCTCGCCCTCGGGAGTGAGGAGCTGGACGAGCTCGGGGTCGGGCGCGCGTTCGGGGGCCGGTCCGAAGACGGGGTCGGTCATTGCCACTCCTTGCATCCGCCGCTGCGGGATCGCCGCGGGACGGGTCGGGTCGGTCCGTGGTCCGGGTCCGTCACAGGGGTGGCGCGACGTGTGACTCGGAGCACATCCTCATCGCCACGATACTCGTCCCCATGATCGGCAGTCGGTTCCCGCCGCCGTCCGGCGGCGGGTGCGACGCACGGGAGATCGCTCCCGGCGCCCTGTCCCCCCAGGGCGGGAGACGACGACCGGGGAGCCGGACCGCCGTCGCCCCGCATCACTTCTCGATGTAGCTGTAGCCGTCGACCAGCCACTCGCCGCTGCTGCCGTCGAGCATCCAGGTCGACATGAGCGTCTTGTCCGTGGTCGGTGCGTACACCTCGCCGCTGGTCGTCGCGAACGAGCCGACGACGATCGCGTCCTCGAAGGCGTACTCGGCGTTCGACATCTCCAGGTCGCCCGCCACCGCCTCACAACCGGCCTGGTCGGTGAACTCGGAGGAGAAGTAGTCCGGCGTGGTCAGGCCCTCGACGGCGAGGCAGTCGCCCTCGAGGAGCGAGTCGAGGAAGGCGCGAGCGGTGATGTTCGGGTCCTCGTCGGGCCCCTCGCCGAGGGCGGTCAGGTCCTCGGACGGGTCCTCGGAGCCGTCGTCGGTGTCCTCCGTCGGCCGGTCGGTCTCGTCGGTCTCGTCGGTGTCGTCCGAGGACTGGGCGCTCGCGTCGTCGCGGGCGCTCGGCTCGTCGTCGCCGTCGAAGACCGTCAGCGCGAGGACGGCCACGACGCCGAGGACCAGGACCACCACCGCGGCGACGATGCCGATGATCAGGCCCCTGCGCCCGCCACGACCCCCGGTCGGGGGTGCTGGGAAGCCGGGACCACCGGGGTATCCGCCACCGGGGTATCCGCCACCCGGGTATCCGCCACCCGGGTATCCACCGGGGAGCCCCGTCCCCGGGTAGCCCGGGCCGGGATGTCCCCCGGGCGCAGGCTGGTAGGGGTAGGGAGGCGGCGGGGGCCCCTGCGGGGGTCCCCCCGGCGCGCCGTACGGCGGCGGCGCGGGCGCGCCACCCGAGGGCGGCGCCATCTGCGTCGGGGGCTGTTCGCCGGGCAACCCAGGTGGGGGGAACTGGTCGCTCACGCGCGTGAGCCTAGTGGTCCGCGGCTGGCGGGAACGTCGATTCGCGCCGACGGCCCGACCACAGCGTGAGCAGGACCAGGACGACGCCGACCGGTGCCGCCCACAGGAAGGCGCGGGCGTACGGCTCGACGGAGCCGATCACGGTGTCCAGCAGTACGCCGGCGAGCTCGCGGCGCTGGACCTCCACCCGATCCAGGGCCGCACCGGCCAGGGGGTCGGCGGTCAGGAGCAGCGCGCCGGCCCCGATCGCGACCCCGAGCAGCGCACCCGCCGCCGCGCGCACCCGTCCGCGCCAGCCGCGAGCGACGAGCACTGCGAGGGCGACGACCCCGAGCCACACCAGGGGCAGCAGCCGCACGACGCCGTCCGCCGTGCGGTACGCCGGCCCGGCCTCGGCGACCTTCGCCTCGGTCTCGACGGGGACCAGGAGCGGGATCCGCGGCAGCAGTCCGACGGGGATGCCGCGCTCCTCCAGCTGCAGCAGCACCTGGGCGACGAGCGGACCGGCGTCGACGGTGATCATCCCGTCGGCGGGCGCCCCCGGGTCCTCCAGGACGGCGAGCACCTGGTCGTGGAGGTCGCCGTTGGCCTGGCGCCAGAAGGTGGGGAACTCGGGGCTCTCGACGACCGCGGTCGCCGCGACGCCGGCCCACTCCCGCACCGCCTCCGGCAGGCCGACCGGGATGTGCTGCTGCAGGGCCGTGAACGCGCCGTCCGCGGCGGCCTCGGCCAGGAGGGCACGGACGCGCTGGTCGTCGGCGAGGCCGGCGACCGTGTCGACGTACTCGTCACGGTCGTCGACACGCGCGGTCAGCCAGGTGCCCGCGATCGCGAGCGGCGCGACGAGGGTCGCGACGACGAGCAGGAGGAAGGTGGTGAGGGGGCGCACGGCCGGCTCAGCACTCCGGACTGCCGTCGCCCGGGCCGCGCAGCGCGACGAGGGCCACGACGAGCGCCCTCACCGCGAGGTGAGCCACACCGCCGCCGACCACGAGGACCCTCGGGCCCCGCCGGCGACCCCCGGTCGTCGGCGGCGCCGTGGGCGTCGGGGGCGGGGCGGGGGTGGGCTGGTCCGGGTCGGACATCGCGTCTCCTCGGCGGGGCGGGCTGGGGCGGGGCGGGGGACGTACGGCGCCGGGCGAGCTGCGCTCAGTCCGCCTCGTCGATCTTCCAGCGACCGTCCTCGCGGACGAGCTGGACGACGGTCTTCTGCGTGGTGCCGAAGGCGGTGAGCTCGACGGGCACCGTGGCCGTGCCGGCCGCGTCGTCGACGGTCGGCGCGCCGATGTCGTAGCTGAGGCTGTCACCGAGGTCCGAGGGGATCTCGTCGATGTCGCAGCTGCCCTCCTCCTCGAGGTAGCGCTGCGTGACCAGGTCCTCGGCGGTCGCGCAGTCACCGGCGAAGGCCGAGTCGAAGAACGCCTCGACGACGGCGGCGGGCTCGTCGGGAACGGCGTCGGCGGTGCTGCTGCCGCCGGCGGAGGGCCCGGAGCCGGTCGATCCCGAGCTCGGCGGGTCGCTGACGACCCCGTCGGTCGGCTCCTCGGCGCCCTCGGAGCTCGAGGTCCGCGAGGCGGCGTACGACGCCACCCGCCACGACCCGTCGACCTTCTCGAGCACGAACGTGTAGCGGGCGCTGCCCTCGGGGCTGGTGAACTCGGCCGGCACGCTCGCGGTCGAGCCGTCGATGCTCGCGTCGTGGACCTCGGACTCGACGTCCTCGGACTCCAGCAGGTGGAAGGCCTCGGACTCGCAGGGCGCCTGGGACCGGGCGGCCTCCGTCAGCAGCCTCTCCACCGCGGCGCAGTCGCCGTCCTCGGCCGCGTCGACGAGGTCCTCGACGACCTCCTCCGGCGAGCCCGCCCCGGTGTCCCCGCCGCGGTCACCGTCGTCCCCGTCGTCACCGGCGAGGGCGACGACCAGGCCCACGACCAGGCCGACGAGGAGCACGACGCCGACGACGCCGAGCACGATCCACGGCGCCCGGCCGCGCCCCTGGACGGGCCCGCCCGGTCCTCCGGGCGGGCCCGGCGGCGGGAACGGCGGCGGGCCGCTCGGCGGGCCGCTCGGGGGCGGGCCACTCGGGGGCGGGCCACTCGGCGGTGGCCCGGGCGGGGGCGGCGGGGCGCCGTACGGCGGGGTCTGGCTCATCGGGGGCTCACCTGCTCGAGGTAGTCGGAGAACCACGACTCCAGGTCGGCGGGGTCGGTGGGGAACGGCGGCATGTCGGACGGGATACCCGGAGGCGGCCCGCTGCGAACCTCGTCCGGCCGGTCGGGGGGCGGGAGCGAGCCGCTCGGCACCACGGTCGGCGGAGCGGTCGGTAGGTCGGTGGGGAAGTCGGAGGCGTCGATCGTCGGCAGGTCGAGGGTCGACCCGGAGCCGGGAGCCGCGGGCACCGTGGTGCTGGCATCGTCGCCGCCACGGTCGGGCGCCCCGTCCTCGCGACCGACGAGGGCGACGCCCGCGACCGCGATGGCGGCGAGCGCCAGGACGATGCCGACGGTGATGACGACCTGGAGGCGACGGTTGCCCTGCACCTCGAGGGAGGGACCCTCGGGCGGACCGTCGGGCGGGGACTCGGGAGGCACGACCTCAGCCTTGCACAATGGGTCCATGGCCGGACCGTCCACGCCGCGCTCCTCACCCTTCTCGCCCCTCAGCGCCGAGTCCGCGTCCACCGTCGCACGGGTCGCCGCCGAGGTCCGCCGCGCCATCTTCGAAGGCGAGCTGGAGAGCGGCACCCCGCTGCGGGAGATCGCCCTCGCCGAGGCGCTGGGAGTCTCCCGGCCCACCGTGCGCGAGGCGCTGACGGTCCTCGTCGGCGAGGGGCTCGCCACCCGTGAGCCGCACCGCGGCGTCATGGTCGCCACCCCCCGCGCCGAGTCGGTGCGCGACGTGTGCCGGGCCCGGTGGGTGCTGGAGGGCGCGGGCGTGCTGGCCTGGCCGACCGCGGACGACGTACGCCGCGCGCGGGTCCGCACCACCTTGGAGGCCTACACCGCGGCGGTCCGCAGCGGCGAGGCGTCGTACGAGAGCCTCAACGAGCGCCACCTCGCCTTCCACGTGTCCCTCGTCGAGCTGACCGGCAGCGAGCGGCTGGTGCAGATGGCCGAGACCCTGATGGACGAGCTCATGCTCGCGCTGGCACAGGTGGACCGGGTCCAGCGCAACGCCCACGACGAGGCGGGCTCGCACGAGAGCCTGGTCGCCCTGCTGGAGGCTGGGCGCATCGACGGCCCGGACGGCGCGCACGCCCTGCTCCGGCGCCACATCGACGACGCCGCGACCGAGATCGTCGAGGCGCTCGGGCTGCAGTGACCGCCGCGATGACACACTGACCGCATGCTGGCCTTCCTGTCCCGTTGGGCGATCACGGCCGTCGCGCTGGCCGCGGCGGCCCAGCTGATCGACGGCATCTGGTTCGACGGTGCGACGGCCGGGCGCGCCGAGCTCGAGGACAAGGTCCTGCCGCTGGTGCTGGTCGCGCTGATCTCCTGCGCGATCACCGCCTGGGTGAAGCCGCTGCTGACCCTGCTGTCGATCCCCTTCATCCTGGTGACCCTGGGCCTCTTCCTGATCGTGCTCAACGCGCTGCTTCTGCGCCTGACGGCCTGGCTGGCCGACCTCGTCGACCTCGGCTTCCACGTGGACGGCTTCTGGCCGGCGGTGGGCGGCTCGATCATCATCAGTGTCACCACCTGGCTCCTCGACGCCCTCGTCGGCGTCGACGACTGAGCGGCGCGGCACCGTGACCGCCGCGCCCCCTCCGCGCTCGCGGGGCCCCTACCGGATCGCCGTGGTCTGCCTCGGCAACATCTGCCGATCGCCGATGGCCGACGTCGTCCTCGCCGCCCGGGTCGCCGAGGCCGGCCTCGACGACCGGGTCGAGGTGGTCAGCGCCGGCACCGGCACCTGGCACGTCGGCGAGCCGATGGACGGCAGGGCAGCGGCCCTGCTCACCGCCGAGGGCTACGACGCCAGCCGGCACCGCGCGCAGCGGGTCCTCGCCTCCTGGCTGGACGAGCACGACCTCGTCCTGGCGATGGACCGCGAGAACCTCCGCGACCTGCGCGCGCTCGCCGCCGCCGGCGAGGTCGACGACAGCCGGGTGCGCCTCTTCCGCGACTTCGACCCCGAGGAGCCCGGCGGCGAGGTGCCGGACCCGTTCTTCGGCGGCGACGACGGCTTCCGCACGGTGCTGGCGATGGTCGAGCGGACCTCGGCCGCACTGGTCGGGGCGGTCGCCGAGGCCCTCGGCTGAGCTGTCGGCTGGCCCTACTCGCCGGTCACCCCTACGTTTACTAGGACGTCCTAGTAATCGGCCCGTGCGGCCGGAGAGGTCGGCGCGCGCACCGGGCCCGCGCCGCGCGAGCGAGGGGAAACCTGATGACGAGCATCGAGCGTGTGGGAGTGGTCGGCGGCGGGCTGATGGGGTCCGGCATCGCGGAGGTCAACGCCCGCGCCGGCAAGGACGTCGTCGTCGTCGAGTCCTCCCCCGCTGCGGTCCAGGCGGCCCACCAACGCCTGGAGGGCTCCCTCAAGCGCGCCGAGAGCCGCGGGAAGATCGACTCGGCGGACGCCGTCCTGGGCCGGATCCGGGTGGTCGACGACCTCGGCGTCCTCGCCGACCGGGATCTCGTCATCGAGGCCATCGTCGAGGACGAGCAGGCCAAGACCGAGCTCTTCGGCCGCCTCGACGAGATCGTGACGAGCCCCGACGCGATCCTCGCGTCCAACACCTCGTCGATCCCGATCATGAAGCTCGCCGTCGCCACGTCGCGGCCCACGCACGTGCTCGGCGTCCACTTCTTCAACCCGGTGCCGGTGCTCAAGCTGGTCGAGCTGGTCCCCTCGCTGATGACCGACGCGGAGACCACCGAGCGCGCCCGCGCGTTCGTGCAGGACGAGCTCGGCAAGACGGCGATCGACTGCCAGGACCGCGCCGGCTTCGTGGTCAACGCGCTGCTGATCCCGTTCATCCTCTCCGCGATCCGGATGTTCGAGTCCGGCTTCGCCTCCGCCGAGGACATCGACCACGGCCTGGTGCTCGGCGCTGCCCACCCGCAGGGCCCGCTGGCGCTCGCCGACCTGATCGGCCTCGACACGGTCAAGGCGGTCGCCGAGTCGCTCTACGAGGAGTTCAAGGAGCCCCTGTACGCCGCTCCCCCGCTGCTCGCCCGGATGGTCGACGCCGGGCTGCTCGGCCGCAAGACCGGCCGGGGCTTCTATACCTACGGCTGAGCACCCCCGCCGGCCCGCGCGCGCACCGCGCGGGTGGCCGCGGGGTGTGCGTCGCTCAGCCCTTGAGGCCGGGGAAGTCGTCGTCGCGGAACTCACCCGCGGGCCGCGCGCCCTCGACCTCGGTCTCGCGCTGGCGCAGCTCGACGCGCCGGATCTTTCCGGAGATCGTCTTGGGCAGCTCGAAGAACTCGAGGCGCCGCACCCGCAGGAACGGGGCGAGGTGCTCGCGGGCGTAGCGCAGGATCGACTCCGCCGTCTCGGCGCTCGGCTCGTGGCCGTCGACCAGCGCCACATAGGCCTTCGGCACGGCGAGGCGCACCGGGTCCGGCGCGGGGACGACCGCGGCCTCGGCGACGGCGGGGTGCTCGATGAGCACCGACTCCAGCTCGAACGGGCTGATCTTGTAGTCGGAGGCCTTGAAGACGTCGTCGGTGCGGCCGATGTAGGTGATGTAGCCGTCCGCGTCGCGGGCCGCGACGTCGCCGGTGTGGTAGCGCCCGCCGGCCATCGCCTCGGCGTTCCTCTCGGGGTCGCCCTGGTAACCGGTCATCAGGCTGAGCGGCCCGGCGCCGTCGCGCACCGACAGGTCGAGGCAGATCTCGCCCTCACCCACCCCGTCGACGACCGCACCCGTGAGCGGGTCGACGAGGAGGACGGGCACGCCGGGCAGCGGGCGGCCCATGGAGCCGGACTTCACCGGCTGACCGGGCGTGTTCGCGACCGCGGCGGTCATCTCGGTCTGGCCGAAGCCGTCGCGGATCGTCAGCCCCCAGTGCCGCTCGACCTGGCTGATCACCTCGGGGTTGAGCGGCTCCCCGGCGGCGATCGCCTCGCGCAGCACCCCCTTCCCACCGGACAGGTCCGCGTTGATCAGCATCCGCCACACCGTGGGCGGCGCGCAGAAGGTCGTGACTCCCTCATCCCGGATGAGGCCGAGCAGGGCGGCGGCGTCGAACCGGGCGTAGTTGTGCACGAACACGGTGGCCTCCGCCAGCCACGGGGCGAAGAAGTTCGACCACGCGTGCTTGGCCCAGCCGGGGCTGGAGATGTTGAGGTGCACGTCGCCGGGCTGCAGGCCCAGCCAGTACATCGTGGAGAGGTGGCCGACCGGGTACGACAGGTGGGTGTGCTCGACCAGCTTGGGCCGCGACGTCGTACCGGACGTGAAGTAGAGGAGCAGGCGGTCGGTGCTCGCGTTGCCGGGATGTGGCAGTGCCGCGGCCGGCCTGTCGTACGCCGCGGCGTACGGCTGCCATCCCGCGACCTCGCCCACCGCGACCCGGAGGTAGTCGCCGGGCACCTCGTCGAACTTCGCGGCGTCGGCGGCGTTGCACACGACGGCACGCGCGGCGCCGCGCTGGAGGCGGTCGACGAGCTCGGCGGCGCCGACCGCGGTGGTGGTCGGCATGATCACCGCGCCCAGCCGGACCAGCGCGAGCATCGACTCCCACAGCTCCACCTGGTTGCCGAGCATCACCACGACGCTGTCCCCGCGGCGGACACCGTGAGCGGCCAGGTGCGCGGCGACCTGCTCGGAGCGGGTGACGAGCTCGCCGAAGGAGTACGACGCCCGGCGCCCGTCCTCCTCCACGATCACCAGGCCCGGCCGGTCGTTGCCGCGCGCGAAGGCGTCGAACCAGTCGTGGACGAAGTTGAACGTCGGCCCCACCTCGGGCCAGGCGAAGTCGGCCACCGCGGCGTCGTACGACGTGCGCAGGGCCTGCAGCCGGTCCCGGACGGCGCGCAGCGCGGTCGTCGGGGTGGGGGCGGTGGTCGCGGTCGCGGAGTCGAGGGCGGTGCTCATGGCGGCACTCTCACCCGGGCGGCCCGCCGACGGCACCCTCGAAGGTGGGTCCGGGGGTGGCGGGGTCAGCTGTAACTACCTGTTGTTGCTGCTACCGCACCCGTATACCGGTACGGCAGTGGCAACAACAGGCAGTTACAGCTGTCAGTCCGCGAAGTCGCCCGACGCCTGCCGCAGCTGGCGCAGGAGGTCGTACGCCGCAGCCTGCTCGTCGCCGGTGAGTCCGGTGACGGCGAAGTCGATGGCGCAGACGGCCTTGGTCGCCTTGCGCACGGTCGAGCGGCCCTCGGCGGTGATCCGGGCGAGGGTGCGCCGGCGGTCGGCCTCGTCGGGCATCCGCACCACGTAGCCCTGCGCCTCCAGACGGTCGATCGCGCTGGTCACCGAGGTGGGGTGCACCATCAGGCGCTCGCCGATCTTGCTCAGCGGCAGCGACCCGTGCTGGCTGAACAGCAGCAGGACGAGCACCTCGTAGCGGGAGAAGGTGAGCCCGAAGGGCTTCAGCGCCGCGTCGAGGGCGCTGATCATCAGCTGCTGGACGCGCATGACCGAGGTGGCCAGGCGCATCGCGGTCGCGTCGCCGAAGTGCTCCTCCCACAGGTCCCCGGCGCGGTCGATCGGGTCGAACGGCAGGCGGGACTCGGGCACGGACCCGACCCTAGACGATCCGAGGACTTCCGCATATTACTTGGACGTCCTACTATCGGAGATCCAAGGAGTTTTGGAGGACCGATGCCCGAGCACACCCTGCACGTCCCGCAGCACCCCGTCCGACTCGTGACGGCGTCCAGCCTGTTCGACGGCCACGACGCCTCGATCAACATCATGCGTCGGATCTTCCAGAGCCAGGGATGCGAGGTGATCCACCTCGGGCACAACCGGTCGGTGGCCGAGGTCGTCGAGGCCGCGATCGAGGAGGACGTGCAGGGCATCGCCGTGTCGTCGTACCAGGGCGGGCACGTGGAGTACTTCGAGTACCTCGTCCAGCTGCTCCGCGAGCGCGGCGCCGAGCACATCAAGGTCGTCGGCGGCGGTGGCGGCGTCATCGTCCACGAGGAGATCGACCGGCTGCGCCGCTCCGGGGTCACCATCTTCTCCCCCGAGGACGGCCAGCGGCTCGGCCTCCCCGGCATGGTCAACACGGTTGTCGAGGCCTGCGACACCGACCTGTGGGAGACCGCGGGCGTCACCGCCGAGCAGGTGCTCAGCGGCGACCGCGCCGCGCTCGCCCGGGCGATCACCGGCGCCGAGCTGGGCCGGCTCGACCGGAGCCTGCTCGACCGGCTCGCCGAGGCCGCCGCGGCACACGCCGTACCCGTCCTGGGCATCACCGGCACGGGCGGCTCCGGCAAGTCCAGCCTCACCGACGAGCTGGTACGACGCCTGCGCGTCGACCAGCAGGACAAGGTCCGGGTCGCGGTGCTCGCCGTGGACCCGACCCGGCGCAAGGGCGGCGGCGCGCTGCTCGGCGACCGGATCCGGATGAACAGCCTCGACCTCACCGGCCACGGCCTCGACCGCGACCAGGTCTACTTCCGCAGCCTCGCCACCCGCGGCGCGCACGAGGTGCCCGAGCACCTCACCGACGTGCTCACCGTCATCAAGGCCGCCGGCTTCGACCTGGTGGTCGTCGAGACCCCCGGCATCGGGCAGGGCGACGCCGCGATCGTCCCCTTCGTCGACACCTCGCTCTACGTCATGACGCCGGAGTTCGGCGCGGCCTCCCAGCTGGAGAAGATCGACATGCTCGACTTCGCCGACGCCGTCGCGATCAACAAGTTCGAGCGGCGCGGCGCCGAGGACGCGCTGCGCGACGTCGGGCGCCAGATGGTCCGCAACCGCGAGGCGTTCGGTCAGCAGCCCTCCGACATGCCGGTCTTCGGCACCTCGGCGGCGACCTTCGACGACGACGGCGTGACGGCCCTCTACCAGTACCTGCGTGGCCTCCTCGCCGGGAAGGGACTCGCCGTCGGCGACGGCCTGCTCGCCCCCGTCGAGGGCAAGCGCTCGACCCGGATCCAGACCGTGCTGCCCGCCGACCGGGTGCGCTATCTCGCCGAGATCGCCGAGACCGTGCGCGGCTACCACGCCGAGACCGAGGTGCTCGTCGAGAAGGCACGCCGCGCCCAGCGGTTCACCGCCGTCGCCGACGAGCTCGCCGAGCAGGTCGGCGTGATCGAGGACCTCGCCGCGGCTGCGGCCCGCGCCAACGACGACCTGCCGCTCGACGTGCGCGAGCAGCTCGTCGCGTGGCCGGCCACCGTGGCGTCGTACGACGAGGACACCGCGACCCGGGGGCGCGAGTCCCTCGCGGGCAACCGGGTGCCGCGCGTCGCCGTACCCCGCTTCGAGGACCACGGCGAGCTGGTCCGCTTCTGGCGTCGGGAGAACCTGCCGGGGCACTTCCCCTTCACCGCCGGGGTCTTCCCCTTCAAGCGGGCCGACGAGGACCCGGCGCGCATGTTCGCCGGCGAGGGCGACCCGTTCCGGACCAACAAGCGGTTCAAGCTGCTCTCCGAGGGACAGCCCGCGACCCGCCTCTCGACGGCGTTCGACTCGGTAACCCTCTACGGCCGCGACCCCGACGAGCGTCCGGACATCTACGGCAAGGTCGGCACGTCGGGTGTCTCCGTCGCGACGCTGGAGGACATGAAGGCGCTCTACGACGGCTTCGACCTGCTCTCGCCGACGACCTCGGTCTCGATGACGATCAACGGACCGGCCCCGACGGTGCTGGCCTTCTACCTCAACACCGCGATGGACCAGGCCCGCGAGCGCGGCCTCGACCCGTACGAGGCGATCAAGACGGTGCGCGGCACCGTCCAGGCGGACATCCTCAAGGAGGACCAGGGCCAGAACACCTGCCTGTTCTCCACCGAGTTCTCGCTGCGCTGCATGGCCGACATCCAGGAGTGGTTCATCCAGCAGCAGGTCCGCAACTTCTACTCGGTGTCCATCTCCGGCTACCACATCGCCGAGGCCGGAGCGAACCCCATCAGCCAGCTCGCGTTCACCCTGGCGAACGGCTTCACCTACGTCGAGTCGTATCTCGCGCGCGGGATGGACATCGACGACTTCGCACCGAACCTGTCGTTCTTCTTCTCCAACGGGATGGATCCGGAGTACACCGTCATCGGCCGGGTCGCCCGGCGGATCTGGGCGATCGCGATGCGCGACCGCTACGGCGCCAACGAGCGCTCCCAGAAGCTGAAGTACCACGTGCAGACGTCGGGCCGCTCCCTGCACGCGCAGGAGATGGACTTCAACGACATCCGCACCACCCTCCAGGCGCTCATCGCGATCTACGACAACGCCAACTCGCTGCACACCAACGCCTACGACGAGGCGGTGACGACGCCGTCGGCCGAGTCCGTGCGCCGGGCGCTCGCGATCCAGCTGATCATCAACCGGGAGTGGGGCCTGGCCGCGAACGAGAACCCGCTCCAGGGCTCGTACGTCGTCGACCAGCTCACCGACCTCGTCGAGGAGGCCGTGCTCACCGAGTTCGACCGGATCTCCGAGCGCGGCGGCGTCCTCGGCGCGATGGAGACCGGCTACCAGCGCGGTCGGATCCAGGACGAGTCGATGCTCTACGAGCACAAGAAGCACGACGGCTCGCTGCCGATCATCGGCGTCAACACCTTCCGGGCGCCGGAGAGCGGCGACGGCACGCCCGACGAGATCGAGCTCGCGCGCGCCACCTCGGAGGAGAAGGACTCCCAGCTCGCGCGGGTGCGCGACTTCCAGGCCCGCCACGCCGACGAGGCCGCCGCGGCCATCGCCCGGCTCAAGGAGGCGGCCACGAACGGCGAGAACATCTTCGCCGTCCTCATGGACGCCGCCCGGGTGTGCTCGCTCGGCCAGGTGACCGAGGCGTTCTTCGAGGTGGGCGGGCAGTACCGGCGCAACGTGTGAGGCGGCCGCCGCAGCTGTAACTACCTGTTCGTGCCACTACCGCACCCGTCTACGGGTCAGGAGGACGCACGAACAGGTAGTTACAGCAGCCCGCGCCGGCCCGGGCTCCCCCCACCCCCAGCCCTGACACCGGCGAGGAAAAAGAACTTCCAGCCGATGTCGAAAGCACACGGCGCCGTTCGACGTAGGTTCGTCAACACCCACCTACGACTGACGAAGGACTGATCGACATGCCGCGTTTCATGGGATTCGTGCGGATGGAAGAGGGACAGGGCAACCCGCCGCAGGCGCTGTTCGACGCGATGGACGCCTATATCGGCGAGCAGGCTCAGCAGGGCCACTTCCTCGACGGTGGCGGCCTCTTCGGCCTCGACGACGCGGTGAACTTCGTGGTCCGCAAGGGCGAGGTCACCCGGGTCGACGGGCCGTACGCCGAGGCGCGGGAGGCCGTGGGCGGCTGGGCGCTGCTGCAGTACGACAGCCTCGAGGAGGCGATCGCCGGGCAGCAGGAGTTCGCCGACCTGCACGCGAAGCACTGGCCCGAGTGCTCGATGGTGGCGACCCTCCGCCAGGTGCCCGACGAGCCGCCGGCGGCAGCGGACGCCTGACCCGCACGCGTCGCCGTGCGGCCGGCCCTAGGCTGGCCGCATGGCCGACGCCACCACCGCCGACGCGATCACCGCCACGTGGCGGGACGAGTCGGCCCGGCTGGTCGGTGCGCTGGTCCGGATGACGCGGGACGTCGACCTGGCCGAGGACCTCGCCCAGGACGCGCTGGTCGCCGCCCTCGAGCAGTGGCCCGACCGGGGCGTCCCGGACAACCCGGGCGCGTGGCTGATGACCACCGCGAAGCGCCGCGGGATCGACCAGATCCGCCGCGCCGCGACCCTGCGCCGCAAGACCGAGGAGATCGGCCATGCCGCCGGGACGGCGGAGGAGGTGAGCGCCATGCCGGACCTGGACTCCCAGGTCGACCACATCGAGGACGACGTCCTGCGGCTGATCTTCCTGTGCTGCCACCCGGCGCTCACGCCCGAGTCCCGCGCCGCGCTGACGCTGCGCCTGGTCGGCGGGCTGACCACCGACGAGATAGCCCGCGGCTTCCTCGTCCCGAGCGCCACGATGGGTCAGCGGATCTCCCGCGCCAAGCGGACCCTCGCGGAGGCGGGCGCCGAGCTGGAGCTGCCGACCGGGCCCGAGCGCACCCGCCGGCTCGACGACGTGATGGCGGTCGTCTACCTCGTCTTCACCGAGGGCTACGTCGCCACGGCCGGTGACGACTGGACCCGGCCCGACCTGGCGGCCGAGGCGATCCGGCTCGCACGGCTGCTCGCGGACCTCGCGCCCGGCGAGCCGGAGGTGCACGGCCTCCAGGCGCTGCTCGAGCTGCAGGGCTCGCGCCTGCCCGCCCGCACCGACGCCGACGGCGCGCCGGTGCTGCTCGACGACCAGGACCGGAGTCGGTGGGACCGGCTCCTGGTCCGTCGCGGCCTGACGGCCCTGCGTCGAGCCGAGGAGATCGCGGCCCGCGGCGTCCCGGTCGGTCGCTACTACCTCCAGGCCGCGATCGCCGCCGAGCACGCACGGGCCGAGACGGCGGAGGCCACCGACTGGCGGCGGATCGCACGCCTGTACGACGTGCTGGCCGATGCCGCGCCCGGGCCGGTCGTCGAGGTCAACCGGGCGGTCGCCCACGGCCGCGCCACCGGCCCCGCGGCGGGACTGGCGGTGCTGGAGGCGCTTCCGGCCGACGCGCTGCGCGACTCCCCGCTCGTGCCGAGCGTCCGCGGTGACCTGCTCGGCCGCGCAGGGCGGCACGCGGAGGCGGCCGCGGCGTTCGAGGAGGCGGCTCGCCGTACCCGCAACGCGGGCGAGCGGATCCTGCTGGAACGACGGGCGGCCGACGCCCGGCGCGGCTGAGCGCCGTCCCGCCCGGTGGAAGTCGGCAACGCCGCCCGAGTATCCGGCTGAGACCATCGGGTGTGCCGTCCACGTCGTCCGAGCAGGGAAGCGGCGCGCAGTTCGCGACCCTGACGGCGATCACGGTCGTGACCGGCGTCGTCAGCAGCCTCGGCGCACCGCTGGTCCCGACGATCGCGGCGGAGCAGGGCATCCCGCTCGCCACCGCGCAGTGGGTGCTCACCGCGGCGCTGCTGTCCGGCGCCGTCGTCACGCCGGTCCTGGGCCGCCTCGGGACCGGCGCGCTTCGCCGACCGGTCCTGCTCGGCGGTCTCGGGGTGGTCCTCGCCGGGACCGTCCTCAGCGCCCTGCCCCTGGGCGTCGGGCCGATGATCGCGGGGCGCGCCCTGCAGGGAGTGGGCATGGCACTCGCGCCCCTGGCGTTCGCTGCGGCCCGCGACCTGTGGTCCGGCGAGGAGCTGCTCGCGCGACTCTCGCTGCTGTCCGTGGCGACCGTCAGCGGTGCCGGCCTCGGCTATCCGGCGTCCTCGTTCGTCGCCGAGCACGCCGGCATCGCGGGCGCCTACGCCTTCGGAGCCGCCCTCGTGGCCACCGCGACCGTCCTCGCGCTGCGCCACCTCCCGGCCGCCGCGGACGGTACGCCGCAGCCGGTCGACGGCGCGGGCGCCGTCCTGCTGTGCACCGGGACACTCGGCTTCCTGCTGGCGGTGAGCCAGGGCGATCGATGGGGGTGGACGCATCCGGCGACCGTGCTCGCCGGAGCCGGAGGGGTCCTCCTCGTCGCGGCCTGGGTCTGGTGGAGTCTCCTCCGCGACCGGCGCGGCCGCCCGACGCTGGTCGACCTCCGGCTCGCGCGTCGTCCCGGCATCCTGGCACCCCACGCGGTGACCGTGGCCGTGAGCATCAGCCTGTACGGCCTGTTCACCCTGGTGGTGGTCCTGGTCCAGGCCGACGGGTCGGCGGGCTACGGCCTCGACGCGGGCCTGGCGGCCAGCGGCCTCGCCCTGGTCCCGTACGCCGTGGCGGGCATCGCCGCGAACCGGCTCGCGCTGGCCCTGGCGCAGCGCGGCGCGGCGCGGCTCCTGCTGCCGTCCGGCTGCATCGTGTTCGGCGGGTCGCTCCTGATGCTCGCCGCGTGGCACGAGACCCTGGCGCAGGCGTTCGCGGCCATGGCGGTCGGCGGTCTGGGCGGCGGCCTGACCTTCTCGTCGATGGCGATGCTCATCGTCCCCCGCGTGAGCGCCGACGAGACCGCCGGCGCGATGGCGTTCAACCAGCTGCTGCGCTATCTCGGGTTCTCGGTGGGATCGGCGCTGACCGTCGCCCTGCTCGACGTCTTCGGGGCGGACGGGACCGCGCTGCGGGCGACGGCGCTCACGATGGCAGGGGTGTGCCTGACCGCGGGCGCGCTCGCTGCGCTGGGGCGGCCGACCGACCGGGGAGACTCTCCGGCCCCGGCGTCAGCAGCGCGTTAGCGACGCCGGCGAGGACCACCACGAGCGCCGCGGCGAGCGGCATGAGGAGGGCGGCGGAGGTCCCGACCCGGTCGGCCAGCACCCCGGTGACCGCCGAGGCGAGCGACTGACCGACGATCACGGCCGAGCCGAGGATCGTCATCACGGTGGCGGAGCGACCGGCCGGGCTGCGCAGGGCGCCGAGGCTGTACTGGGTCACCATGGTCGGCCCGATGCCGCAGCCGACGAGCAGCAGCACCGCGCACATCGCGGCGACCGAGGACACGAAGGGCAGCAGGGCGGCGCCGACGAGCATGGTCGCACCGAAGGCCAGCCACCGGGCGCGCAAGGAGAACGACGAGGGGAAGAGGGCCACGCCGAGGGCCAGCGCGGCGGAGCCGATGCCCATCACGCCGTACACGAGGCCGGCGCTCGCTGCGTGCCCGTGGTCGGCCATGAAGGACGTGAGCGACGTCAGCATCGAGCCGAAGAAGAGCCCGACGCCGAGGATGCCCACCATCACGGCCACCAGCGCCGGCCGGGCGATCTCGCGTGCCGGCGCGGGCGGGACGGCACGCTCGTCGCTTCCCGCCGCGGCCCGCGCCGACGGGTGCAGGGCGAAGGCGGTCACGAACACCAAGGTGAGCACCGCCGCCCCGGCGACCGGCGCCCACGGGTCGAGCGCCGTCGCGAGGAGGCCGACCACGAACGGGCCGACGATGAAGACGATCTCGTCGGCCGCCGACTCGTAGGCCATCGTCGCGTCGAAGGTGCGCGAGCGGCGGCTGGGAGCGATCCGGGCGCCGATGACCTGGACCAGGCGGCTGCGCGACAGCGGGGCGACCTGCGGGGCGCTCGCGCCCACGAGGAACGCCACGACCAGCACGGCGACCGCGGGCAGGGGGCTGTAGACGACCCACGCCATCAGCCCGAGCGCGGTGGTGGAGACGACGCCGCTGGCCAGCAGCACCCGCCGCTGGCCGAGCCGGTCCGCCGCCGCCCCGAGGAGGGGGCCGACGCTCGCCGCGCCGAGGCCGACCACGGCGGAGTTGAGCCCGCCGAAGGCCAGGGAGCCCCTGCCGGCGACCACCAGGGTGAGCACCCCGACGACCATCATCGCGTAGGGCAGTCGCGCGACGAGCGCGATCGGGAAGTACGACGTGCCGGTGGCGCGCATCAGCGACGGCGCGTGGCTCCGGGAGTGATCAGGCATGTCCTTCGTCCAAGGGGTCGGGTGCCGCCTTGGACCGCCGGGCGAGCCCGGCGCGAGGTAGATACACGCTGTGGATCTGCACCGCCAGGATACGCCGGGGCCACGGGCCCGCCCAATCCGGAGCCCGACTCGCTAGGGTCCGGTGCATGAGCACGCAGCCGACCTACGACCAGCTCGTCTCCCTGCCCGCGTTCGCGGTGCAGCCGGTCCCCAGCGCCTTCGAGGACAGCAACGGCTTCCTCAACGTCCGGCACTATCTCGGCATCGGCAGCGAGGGCCTCGACGAGTCGCTCTACGACATCGGCATCCCGTTCAACTGGCCGATGCTCAGCGGCTTCGCCTGCCTGTCCGCCGAGCACCACCTGACCTACCTGCACGAGCTGCGGACCGGGGACCAGATGTCGGTGCGGGTGCGCCTGCTCGGCCGCTCCGAGCGCGCCGCGCATGCACTGGTCCACATCCTCGACGACACCAACCAGCGGGTCGCCTGCTACTTCGAGGAGATCTTCCTCTGCGTCCGGATCGCCGACCGGAAGACGGCGCCCTGGCCCGAGGACATCGCCGTCGGGCTCGACAAGCGCATCGCCGAGCACGCCGCGATCGAGTGGGAGCCGGTCACCTCCGGCTGCCTCGCCCTGCGCTGAGCCCGCCGGCACGCCCGGGCGGCGGCAGGCGGGGCTCAGCCGAGCCGCACGGGGCTCACTTCCAGACGCGGACCCAGTCCACGGCCATCGTGGCCGAGGTGGGCGTCTCCGGCGTGATCGCGTTCCAGCGGCCGCCGAAGACCTGGGTGAGCACGACGTAGAACGGCTGGTCGAACGGCTGCGGGGCCACGAGCGGCGACGCCGGCGTCCACGAGTGCGTGAAGCAGACACGGTTGTCGTACAGGAAGCGCATCGACGTGGGCGTCCACTCGACGGCGTACCGGTGGAACTGGGTGCCGGAGCCTGCCACGGGGCAGTTGTAGCCGGTGCTCAGCGCCGTGTTCTCGCCCGCGTAGTGGACCGAGGGGTAGACGTTCTTCGGCGCGCCGCTGAACCACTCCGCGACGTCGATCTCGCCCGAGTGCGGCCAGCCGCCGTAGGTGTGCTTCTGCGGGTAGAGCCACAGGGCGGAGTGGATGCCCTGGATGGTGGTGTTGGGGAGCTTCGCGCGGAACTCGAAGCGGCCGTAGGTCTGCGTGAACAGCCCGTAGCTGCCGATGGTCGCCGCCGTGCGGTCGGTGTTGTACGAGCCGTAGGGGCTCGTGCAGGTGAAGACCGCGTCCTCCTTGCGCGCGGTGAGGAAGAGCTGGCCCGAGCCGACCCGGATGTTGTCGGGGTCGTCGACGTAGCAGCCGGAGCCGAGCGCGCTGATGCCCGTCACCGCGGTGTCCTGGACGACCCACTTCGAGCGGTCGAGCGCCGAGCCGTTGAACTCGTCCTCGAAGGAGCAGGTGTAGCGTCCGCCGCCCGGCTTGGCGGGGCGCTCGCCCCCGCAGGCGGTCTTCGAGAAAGCCGCCGCGGCCGTCGTCGGCGCGGCAGCCGTCGGTCCCGCGGTCACCGGCGCGAGGGCCGCGACCGCGGCCGTCGCCGCCCCCAGGGCGCACAGAAGTCGGAATCGGAGCATGGTCGACCTTTCTCTCCCCCCGCATGCGGTCCGGTCGGCGCCAGCCGGCTCCCATGTCGGCCGGACCGCGAGGTCGGGACGATACTGGCGCATGGAACGTGTTACTGGCTAGGGGCGACGGCCCGACCAGGCTGGCCCGAAGGGACCATCACCAAGTCGACGCCTGGTCAGGGGGAGCCATCGCGGCGGGCTACCGTGGCGCCGTGAGCAGCAGCACCGTGGACGACCTCGGCGGCGAGGTCGCTCTGGCCGGCCCGGTGCGCCGGATCGTGTCCCTGGTCCCCTCGATCACCGAGGCGCTGGCGACCGACGTGCCGGAGCGCCTCGTCGGTGCGACCGACTGGTGCACCCACCCGGCGGGCCTCGCGGTCACCCGGGTCCGCGGCACCAAGAACCCCGACCTCGGCGCCCTCCGGAGCCTGCAGCCGGATCTCGTGGTCGCCAACCAGGAGGAGAACCGCGAGCTCGACGTCCGACGGCTCCGCGAGGCCGGCGTCCCCGTCTGGGTGACCGCGATCGAGACGGTGCCGCAGGCGCTCGGCTCCCTGACCCGCCTCTACGACGAGGCGCTGGGCCTCGCCGCGCCGCCCTGGCTGCGGGAGGCCCGGGCCCGCTGGGAGCGGCCGGAGCCGGCGGCGCGCGGGCGGGTCGCCGTACCGGTGTGGCGGGACCCGTGGATGGTCGTGGGGCCCCGCACCTACACCGGTGACCTGCTGCGACGGCTGGGCTGGGCCAACGCCTACGACCACGGTCCGGACCGCTATCCCACCGTGGACCTCGCCGAGCTGGACACGCCGGCCCTCGACCTCGTGCTGCTGCCGGACGAGCCCTATGCGTTCACCCCCGAGGACGGCCCGGAGGCCTTCCGCCGGGTGCCGACCCGGCTGGTCTCGGGACGGCTGCTCACCTGGTACGGCCCGGCGATGGTCGAGGCGTACGACGTGCTGTCATCCTGACGCGGTGCGGATCCTGCTGCTCTCCATCGCCCTGCTGGTCGTCGGCGTCCTCGCGCTGCCCGTCGCCGCGTCCCTTCTCGACGGCAGCGAGACCGGCGAGGACCTGGTCCTGCCGGTCCAGGTCCTGCTGACCACCGCGGTCGGCGCCGGCCTCGGTCGCGCCCTCCTCGGTCGCGATCCCGCCGCGCGGCGCGCGATGCTGACCGGCGCGGGGATCGGCCTGCTGGCCGCGCTGGTCGGCATGGCTGCGTTCTTCCTCGTGCTCAACGGCTTCGACGGCGCCTGAGCCCGGGCGGGCCGGAGACCCCGAGATCTCGGGGGATGTCGCCGGCATCACAGCCCGGGTCACCGACTCGTAACCGTCGCGCCCGATCTCCGAAACCTGTGCCCCGCAGGCTGGACGCATGAAGCAGACGACCTCTCCTGAGACCCAGACCGCAGGGCGTCACCTCGAGCCCGTCGACGACCTCGACCCCGTGGACCGCTCGCTCGCCCGGCGCGCCGCGCTCCGCGACCGCCACGCCCACGGCCTCTCGCGCCTGATGGACGTCCGCAGCGACCTGCGCGGCGTGCACCCGCTCGCCGACTTCGTCGACGACGCCATCCGCTGGACCGCCTGAGGAGCCGCAGGACCTAGCGTCGCCGGCGCGCGGTGCCGAACATCCCCCGAGCGATCTCGGCGGCCGCGGTGCGCATGAACTGCCGGAACGCCGAGGACCGCACCACGTCCTTGACGATCTCGCCGGCGGCGCTGCCCTCCTCCTTCCGCGGCTTCGCCGCGGGCCGCTCCTTCGAGGCGGCCCTCCCGTCGGCCCTCCCGTCGGCCTTCCCGTCGGCCTGGGCGGCCTTCTCCTCGGCCTCGGCCTTCGCGCCGTCCTCGAGCTTCTTGGCGAGGATCTCGCGGGCCGACTCGCGGTCGACCACCTCGGCGTACTTCGCCCGCCGCGGGCTGGCCTCGACCGTGGCCGCCATCGACTCCGGGCTGGACGGCGCCATCAGCGACTCCGGCGCCCGCAGGCGGGTCCACGCGACCGGCGTCGGGGCGCCCCTCTCCCCCATCACGGTGACGATCGCCTCGCCGATGCCGAGGGTCGTGATGACCTCGCCGAGGTCGTCGTACGCACTGGTGGGGTAGGTGTCGACGGTCGCCTTGAGCGCCTTGGCGTCGTTGGGCGTGTGCGCACGGAGCTGGTGCTGGATGCGCGAGCCGAGCTGGGCGAGCACGTCGTCGGGGACGTCGGTCGGGCTCTGCGTCACGAAGAAGACGCCCACGCCCTTGGACCGGATCAGCCGGACCGTCTGCGCGATCTGCTCGAGGAAGGGCTTCGAGGCGTCCTTGAACAGCAGGTGCGCCTCGTCGAAGAAGAACACGAGCTTGGGCCGGTCGACGTCGCCGACCTCGGGCAGGTCGTGGAACAGGTCGGCCAGCAGCCACATCAGGAAGGTCGAGAAGATGGCCGGGCGGTCCTGCAGGTTCGGCAGCTCGACGAGGCTGACCAGGCCGCGGCCGTCGGGTGCCTGCTGGAGCAGGTCGGCGGAGTCGAACTCGGGCTCGCCGAAGAAGGCCTCCGCGCCCTGGTCGGCGAAGGTGATCAGCTCGCGCAGGATGACCCCGGCCGTCGCGGAGGACAGCCCGCCGAGCTCCTTGAGGTCCGCCTTGCCCTCGTCGCTGGTCAGATGCTGGACGACGGCCCTCAGGTCCTGCAGGTCGAGGAGCGGCAGTCCCTGCTTGTCGGCGTAGTGGAAGACCAGGCCGAGACTCGACTCCTGGGTGTCGTTGAGCCCGAGGACGCGGCTCAGCAGGATCGGGCCGAAGGACGACACCGTGACCCGGATCGGCACGCCGGTGCCCTCTCCGCCCAGTGCGTAGTACTCGACCGGGAAGGCGGTCGCGGTCCACTCCTGTCCGACGGACCTGGTCCGCGCCAGGAGCTTGTCGCTGGACTCCCCCGCGGTCGCGATGCCGGACAGGTCGCCCTTGATGTCGGCCGCGAACACCGGTACGCCGGCCGCGCTGAGCTGCTCGGCCAGCAGCTGGAGGGTCTTGGTCTTGCCCGTGCCGGTCGCACCCGCGACGAGCCCGTGCCGGCTGAGCATCGCGAGCGGGATCCGGATGGTGCTGCCGGTCAGCTGGTCGGGCCCCGCCATCAGCCCGCCGAGCTCCAGCGCCGGACCCTCGAAGGCGTACCCGGGGGCGATGGCCTCCTCGAGGGCGCTGGGCGGGGGCGCGGTCGCGGCGGTCGCCGCGGGGGCCGCGGGGGCTGCGGGGGCCGGCGTCTCGGCCGCTGCGTCGGGAGTGGGCGTCTGCTCCTGGGTCATGCTCGAACTCTAGGCGGCGGGCGGGGTCGGGTTCAGCCTGTGCGGGGGCGGATTCACCACGGGATGTAGACGAATCCGAGCATCTGTAGCGGAGTTCCACCCGGGAAGCGAGGACTCGGCTACATCCCGTGGTGAATCCGCCGCCCCCGCACATCCCCCGCACATCCCCGCGCCCACCCCACCGCCGCGATGGATGCACCCACCGGAGCCCCCCGTAGACTCCGAAGCCGTGATCTTCAAGCGTGTGGGGGTCGGGCGTCCCTACCCCGACCACGGCCTCACCTCCAAGGGGTGGGCTGCCGTGCCCCCGCGCCAGGTCCGGCTCGACCAGCTCGTCACGACCAAGGACACCCTCCAGCTGACCTCCCTGCTCGACGAGGACTCCACGTTCTTCGGCGACCTGTTCGCCCACGTCGTGCTGTGGCGCGGCGACTACTACCTCGAGGACGGGCTGCACCGCGCGCTGCGGGCTGCGCTGCAGCAGCGGCACGTCCTGCACGCGCGCGTGATCCGGATGGAGGGCTGAGCCCGGTGGAAGGCCTCGACGTCAAGGCGGGCAGCCGCTCGGCGGTCACGCTCGGAGTGCTGGCGGTGGTGTTCGTCGCCAGCGCGGCCTGGGGCTGGTCCCGCGTCACCGAGCCCTTCCCGGAGAAGGTGGAGCCGGCGCCCTGCACGGACACGCTGATCCCGAAGGGGGACGACGTCGCGCCGCCTCAGGTGATGGTGACCGTCCTCAACGGCGGCGGCGCGAACGGGCTCGCCGGCAAGACGATGGACCGGCTGGCCAGCTTCGGGTTCGCGGCGGGCGAGACCGGGAACGCGCCCGACACCGGCGGCCCGGTGGCCGCGCAGGTGTGGTCGGACGACCCCGACGACCCGGCTGCCGTGCTCCTGGCGTCGTACCTCGGCGACGACGTCGAGATCGTCGACCAGCCCTCGGGCTACCCGGGCGTCACCATCGTGGTCGGCAAGCGGTTCCGGGGCGTCGTCGAGGGGCACCCGACGGTGACCGCGCGCAAGGACGCCACCGTGTGCACCCCGCCGCTGAGCAGCCAGCCGGACGACGCGGCCTGACCGGCGTCCCGCGGCTCGGCGCGCGGCTCAGTCTTCGAGCCAGTGGGCGAGCCGTCCCCGCAGGCTGACCTGCCGCAGCCGCTGCTCGGTGGCCTCGCGCAGCCGGCGCGGGGTGACGACGATCAGGTCGTCGCCGTGGCGCAGGACGGTACGCCGCTCCGGCACCATCGTCTCGCCGTCCCGCACGATCATCGAGACGTTGGCGCCCACGGGCAGGCGCAGCTCGCCGACCTCCACGCCGTGCAGTCGCGAGACCGGGCTGATGGTGACCTGCAGCAGGTCGGCGGCGACCCGGTCCAGGGGCGCGGCCTCGACCTGGATGCCGCGCGGCTCGGAGCGCCGCGCGACGCGCAGCAGCCGGGCGGTCAGCGGCAGAGACGGCGCGGTGATCACGGTGTCGAGGACGACCAGCACGAACACGATGTCGAACAGCCGGCTCGCGCCCTCGACACCCTCGGCGAGTGGGATCGTCGCCAGCACGATGGGGACCGCTCCGCGCAGGCCCGCCCACGACAGGAACGCGAGCTCGGGCAGTCTCATCGGCCGGACGACGGCACTCGCGAGCACCGAGAGCGGGCGTGCGACGAAGGTGAGGACCGTCCCTGCCACGACGGCCATGGCGACGGTCTCCCACGACAGCCGGCCCGGCGAGAGGAGCAGGCCGAGCATGACGAAGAGCCCGATCTGGGCCAGCCAGGCCAGGCCCTCGACGAACGAGCGCGTGGTCGCGCGGTGCGGCAGGTCGGCGTTGCCGAGCACGAGCGCGGCGACGTAGACCGCGGCGAAGCCGCTGGCGTGGACGGCGGCGGCGGTGCCGTAGCCGATCAGCGTCAGGCAGAGCACCGCGATCGGGTAGAGACCCGACGAGGGCAGCGCGACGCGGCGCATCACCCACGCCCCGCCGAACCCCGCCGCGAGACCGAAGCCGACGCCGGCGACGAGCTCGTAGAGGACGATGCCGGTCGTGCCGAGCAGGCCGTGCTCGCCCACGGCGCCGGAGGAGACGAGGGTGACGAGGACGACGGTCGGTGCGTCGTTGAGCCCGGACTCGGCCTCCAGGGTGCCGGTGATCCGCTTCGGCAGCGGGACGACGCGCAGCACCGAGAACACCGCAGCGGCGTCGGTCGGCGAGCAGACGGCGCCGAGGAGGATCGACAGCTCCCAGGACAGCCCGAGCAGGAAGTGCGCGCCGACGGCGACGATCGCGATCGAGACGACCACCCCGACCGTCGCCAGGGACACGCCCATCCGCATCGCCGGCCGGACGTCGTGCCAGGTCGTCGTCAGGCCGCCCTCGGCGAGGATGATGGCGAGCGCGCCGAAGCCGATCGCGTGCGCCAGCTGGGCGTCCTCGAAGGCGATGCCGAGCCCGGCCTCGCCGAGGGCGACGCCCATGAGGAGGTAGACGAGGAGGCTGGGAAGGCCGACCCCGGAGGACATCCGCACGGCCAGTACGGCGAGGAAGGTGACCCCGGCGCCGATCAGCAGGAACGTGTCGAGCTGGTGGACGTCGAAGGTCACAGAGGTCACTCGGCTCTCGTCGGGTGGCGGGGGCCTAGTCTATCGGTAGAACATGTTCTAGATTTCACCCGTGCCCTCCCCGACGAACGACGTCCCCGCCGGTCTGGCCGTCCCCGAGGCCCTCCCCGCCAGCGTGCTGGCGGACGGCACCGAGCACTTCGACGTCGTCGTCGTCGGGTTCGGCATCGCCGGCGGCTGCGCGGCGCTCGAGGCCGCCCGCGCCGGAGCCCGCGTGCTCCTGCTGGAGAAGGCCGCGGTCCACGGCGGCACGTCGTCGATGTCGGGGGGCCACTTCTACCTGGGCGGCGGTACGGCGGTGCAGCGCGCGACGGGGCACGACGACTCCGTCGAGGCGATGGTCGGGTACCTGATGGCCAGCACCAAGAACCCCGACGAGGAGAAGATCCGCGCCTACTGCGAGGGGTCCGTGGCCCACTTCGAGTGGCTCGAGGACCTCGGCTTCGCGTTCGAGCGCTCGTACTTCCCCGGCAAGGCCGTGATCCAGCCCGGCACCGAGGGGCTCATGTTCACGGGCAACGAGAAGGTCTGGCCCTTCCGCGAGCAGGTCCCGCCGGCGCCGCGCGGCCACAAGGTGCCGGTCCCGGGCGACACCGAGGGCACCAAGATCGTCATGGACCTCCTCCGCACGGAGGTGGAGAAAGCCGGCGTGGAGGTGCGCTACGAGACCGGTGCCACGAACCTCGTCGTCGACGGCGACCCCGCCCACGCCGCCACCACCGGCCGGGTGGTCGGCCTGGCCTGGAAGTCCTTCGACCGCACCGGCGTGGTGGCCGCCGACGGCGTCGTGATCGCGGCCGGCGGCTTCGTGATGAACGCCGACATGGTCGCCCGCTACACCCCGGCGCTGGGCTCGAAGCTGTTCACCCTCGGCTCGACGTACGACGACGGGCTGGGGATCCGCCTCGGCGAGTCCGTCGGGGCGGCGCTGGAGAACATGGAGGAGCCCTTCATCACGGCGCCCTTCTACCCGCCGTCCTCGCGGTGCAAGGGGATCATCGTCAACAAGGAGGGGCGGCGCTTCGTCGCCGAGGACAGCTACCACGCGCGGACGTCGTACCACGTGCTGCAGCAGCCCGACGCCGTCGCCTACCTCATCGTCGACAGCGAGCACCTCGGCGAGGACCACATGCCGCTGGTGCCCCTCAAGGACGGCTTCGAGACGCTCGAGGAGATGGAGGCGGGGCTCGGGATGCCCGCCGGGGCGCTCGTGGAGACGGTGACCCGCTACAACGAGAACGCCGCCCGCGGCGAGGACCCCGAGCTGCACAAGCACCCCGACTGGGTCGCGCCGCAGACCGCCGCTCCCTGGGCGGTCCTCGACCTCTCCCTCGGCGTGGCGCTCTACGCCGGCTTCACCATCGGCGGCATGGCCACGACCGTCGACGGCGAGGTCCGCCGCGCCGACGGCTCCGTGGTCCCGGGCCTGTACGCCGCCGGGGCGTGCGCCGCGAACATCGCCCAGGACGGCGCGGGCTACTGCTCGGGCACCCAGCTGGGCGAGGGGTCGTTCTTCGGGCGGCGGGCGGGACGGCACGCCGCGACAGTTTCACCGGCCAGCCGGTGAAACTGTCGCTGGGACGATGAAGCTTCTTCGTCCCAGCGTGAGTTCTGTCGTCCAAGCGCACCCGTAGGGTCGGATCGTGACCGACCGCCTCACCGCCGCCACCCGGGCGAACGTGCCGCCCTTCCACGTCATGGACCTCCTGGCGGCGGCGGCCGAGCGCCAGCGCACCCACGGCGACCTGGTCAACCTCGTCGCGGGCCAGCCGAGCACGGGCGCGCCGGCGACGGTGACCGCGGCGGCGGTCCGGCTGCTCGAGAGCGGCGACCCGCTCGGCTACACCACCGCGACCGGCATCGTCGAGCTGCGGACCGCGATCGCGGGCCACTACCGGCGCACCTACGGCGTCAGCGTCGAGGCCGAGGACGTGGTGGTGACCACGGGGTCGAGCGGCGGCTTCCTGCTGGCCTTCCTGGCCGCCTTCGACGCCGGCGCGCGGGTGGCGATCGCCCGGCCGGGCTATCCCTGCTACCGCAACGTGCTGGCAGCCCTGGGATGCGAGGTCGTCGAGATCGCGACCGGCCCGGACACGCGCTTCCAGCCGACGGTCGAGCAGCTGGCCGAGGCCCACGCACGCGCTCCGCTCAACGGCGTGGTCGTCGCGAGCCCGGCGAACCCGACGGGCACCATGCTGCTTCCGGAGGAGCTGGCCGCGATCGCGCGCTGGTGCGAGGACAACCGCGTCCAGCTGGTCTCGGACGAGATCTACCACGGCATCCAGTACGCCGGCTCCCGGCCCGGCTGCGCCTGGGAGACCTCCCGGGAGGCGGTCGTGTTCGGCTCGTTCTCGAAGTACTTCTCCATGACCGGATGGCGGCTGGGCTGGATGCTGGCGCCGGAGCGTCTGCGCCGGCCGGTCGACGTACTGACGGGCAACTTCTCGATCTGCCCGCCGGTCCTCGCGCAGCACGCGGCCCTCGGGGCCTTCGAGGACGCGGCGTACGCGGAGCTGGACGGCCACGTCGGGCGCTACGCCCACAACCGCTCGCTCCTGCTCGACGGCCTGCAGCGCCTGGGGATCACCCGTCTCGCACCGGCGGAAGGCGCGTTCTACGCCTACGCCGACGTCGGTCACCTGACCGACGACTCGATGGCCTTCTGCCGCGAGCTGCTCGCGCGCACCGGTGTCGCGGTGGCGACGGGGATCGACTTCGACACCGTCGACGGCGGCAGGTTCCTGCGGTTCAGCTTCGCCGGCAGCGCCGAGGACATCGTCACCGCACTCGACCGGCTCGACGGCAGCCTGCGCGGGGGCGGCCAGGTTTGACGGAGGCCGGAGCGGGAAGGGCGCGTCCCATGTACGGCGACAGCGAGACCATCCGGCGTCGTGCCCGCCAGCTCAGGGACCAGGGTGCCGACGTGCGCGCTCTCGCCGACGAGCTGGTCGCGCGCGTCGAGGGTCTCGGCTGGACCGGTCGGGCGGCCGACGCCCTGCGCGAGCGGGTGACCGAGCGCGCCCACCATCTCCGGGTCGCCGCCGAGCGTCACGTCGGCGCGGCGGACGCGCTGCGCACCCATGCCGCCCGCGTCGACGAGATCCGCGACGAGATCGCCGCGACGCGGGCGCGGGTCACGACGCTGGTGGCCGACGCCCGGGCCCGGATCGCCGTCCTCCCCACCCCCGACGAGCCCGGCGCCGGCCCCGCGGTCGCGCCGGACCCGCTCGACGAGGCGCTCGCCGCCTTCACCCCGCCGCCGGAGGGCCACCGCGACTGGCTCACGGTGGAGGTGCCCGGCCTGGAGCGGTGACCCGCCCGTGCCCACCGTCGACCTGACCTCGTTCACCGGGACCAGCCGGTCCGGCCGGACCAGCCGGACCAGCCGGACCGGGGGGCTCGCTCCGGCCGCGCCGGCCGCCGCCCCGGCGCCACCACCCGACGGAGGCGCCCTCGCCGCGGCTCCTCGCCGGATCGGGCTGACCCTCGCCGAGCTGCAGCATGCCGCCCGTCTCGCCGGTGGCGCCCCCCTGCCGTTCGAGGTCGCACCGCCCGCCGCCGGGGACGCGATGCAGGCGCGCCTCGGCCGGAGCCCCGCCGCGGTGGACGACCGGGCGTTCCGTGCCGCGGCCGCGGCGCTGCCCGACCCCGCCGACTCCCTGGCGCGGCGCGGCCTCGTCACCACGGGCGCCCTCGAGGCCGGTCTCGCGGGCGCCATCGGCCTGCTCGCCGCGCCGCGCTTCGCACTCGACGTCGATGTCGCGATGGGCGGCGTGCAGGCGAAGGTCTGGCAGCGCCAGGGCGGCGGCGCGGTCGCGTCGCTGTCCACCGTGGACGGCGTCGTCTACGAGCTCGCGTGGTTCGGCACGGACGCCTGGGCCGGTGAGCTCGCCCGGGTGGCCGCGGTGTCCGAGGCGATCCCGGCGGGCGCGTCCTCCGTGCCGGCGTACGTCGACCTGCCCTTCGAGCTCGCCGACGCCGCGGCCGAGGCGAGCGGCTCGGGCCGCGGCGACCTGCTCCCGGTGCTGGCGGCTCGCCACCGCGGTGCCGTGCGCGACGCGGCCGGGCCCCTGGAGGAGCGCGCCGTGGCGGGCCTGCTGGCTGCCCTCGCGACGGAGGCCCGGGGCAGGCTGCGGGCCCTCGTCGCCGACGTGTCGGCGACCGAGGTGGACACTGCCGGCGTCGTGTCCTGGACCCTCCTGGCCGACGGGTGGCGGGCGCTGCGCCCTCACCAGGTCGACGGGGTCCTGCGCCTGGAGATCCGCGCCGTCGCCCCGAGCGAGCTCGGGGCCGTCCTCGCGCCCCTGCTCGGCGAGACCGCGCGATGAGGCCTTCGACGGGCTCCGGGAGCGGGCCGGGCCCGAGGTCGGTCGAGGCGGCCGACCTCGCCGACAGGTACGAGCAGATGCTGCGTCTGGCCGACCTGTTCGAGGACGCTGGCGCACAGATGCGCGCGTGGTCCGAGCTCGGCCACGACGTCCTGGCCGATCCCGAGGTGACCGACTCCGCCGAGCTCTCGCCCGCGACGTGGGCCGATGCGGAGGAGGAGATCCTGGCGGCGACCACCGGCGAGGGGAGCCTGCTCGGCCGCTCCGTCGAGCTGGACGCCGACGCGCTGGTGCTGCGCGCAACGGTGATGACCTACCGATGGATCGACGAGCTGCAGGCGGCGGCGTACCAGACGCTGGGGTCCATCGCGGGCCGGGCGATCGGCTACCTCGCCCCGGAGGTCAGCCTCGGGGGCGCGATCGTCGCCGCCGGGCTGATCGAGACCGACGCGCTCGACCGTGACGGCGTCGCTGCGTACCTCGGCGAGCTCGCCGAGGCGAACCCCGAGCTCATGGAGCACGTCACCACCGGCGGCGGGCTGGTCGACAGCCTGCAGATGCGGGGCCTGCTCGCCCGCGGCGCGCTGGCCGGCGACACCGAGCCCTCCGCCCGGAGCGGCGGCCTGCGCGCCCTCGGCGTCGCGCCGCTGGCCGACGGGTGGGCCGCCGCGCTGCGCGACGTCGCGGTCGGCCTCGCCGAGACCGACCCCAGCGGCGTCCGCGTCGGCACCGATCCGGCCTCCACGGTCGACGACCCGGACCGGGCGCCCACCGGCCTCGGCGACCTGATGGCCGAGCTCGACCGGTGCGACGACGGCGGCCCGGTCCGGATCCTGCGCGCGGCGCCGGGACGGCTGGTCGCCCTCCTTCCCGGCGGGGCCGTCCCGACGCCCGCCGGCGGGCGGCTGCGGCTCGTCTCCGGCGACCCCTCGAGCGAGGCGACCGCGGTCGTGCGCGCCCTCGCCGCGGCGGCCGACTCCGAGAGGGGCACCGAGCGCGGCGCCGGGGACGGCCCCGCCCGGGTCCTCCTGGTGGGACGGGGCAGCGGGGGCGCCGTCGCGTTGGAGGTCGCCAGCCACGACGACCTGCCGGGCTTCGTCGTCGACCAGGTCGTCACGGCGGCCGCCCCGACGACCCAGCTCGGCGTGCCGCCTCCCGAGGTCCGCGTGCTCTCCCTGGAGGATCGCAACGACCCTGTCGCCCTGCTCGGCTCGCTGATCAACGCGAGTGCGCCCAACCGCCTCACGGTCGTGTACGACGCGGCCGCGGAGGCCGACCTGCCCCCGCTCGTCGCGGGCGGACGGGCGGCGGACCGCTGCGACCACCCGGACCTGGTGGCCGCGCTGGCGGCCTGGCGCGAGCAGGGCTACCTGCGCCCGAGCGCCGACCACTGACCCAGGGCCACCGCCCTGCGCCTCACCCCAGCCGGGACGAGGTCCGCCGGGGGTGAGCGATCCCCGTCACATCGGAGCGGCCGGGCCTGGGCCGATCAGACCCTTTCCGGCCGATCTCCTTGACAAAACCCCGGTCAATGTATGCAACATGTTGTTGCGCTAACAACGTGCATGCTCCCGCTTTCGACGAAGAGAACGGACCGAGGAACCATGACCGCGACCGCCGACGCCCCGATCGACACTCCCCTTCCGAGCGACCTGGAGGGCCTGAGCTACCAGGAGACCCTGCGGGTGCTCTCCGAGGCCTCGGTCCACCAGCACTTCGACGCCTTCCTCGACATCGCGTGGGACAGCCCGGAGTTCGAGGTCGTCCCGAACGACCCGCGCTGGGTGCTCCCGGAGATCGACTCGCTCGGCGGCACGGAGTGGTACCGGTCGCTGCCCCTCGAGCGGCAGATCGAGATCGGCCAGTACCGGCTCGCGAACATCATGAAGGTCGGCCTGCAGTTCGAGCAGGTGCTCATCGGCGGGATCATGAGCCACCTCATCCCGATGGGGAACAACCGCGCCGAGTTCCGCTACTCCACGCACGAGGTCACCGAGGAGTGCCACCACACCCAGATGTTCCAGGAGGGCGTGAACCGGATCGGCGTGGACGTGAAGGGCGGTCCGGGCTGGTTCATCAAGATCGCGCCCTTCCTCTGCCTGGCCGGCGGTCCCCTCCCGAACATCTTCTTCTTCGGCATCCTGGCCGGCGAGGAGCCGATCGACTACCTGCAGAAGTCGGTCCTCCGCTCGGGCCACCAGCTGCACCCGATCGTGGAGCGCGTGATGCAGATCCACGTCGCCGAGGAGGCACGCCACATCGGCTTCGCGCACACCTACCTGGTCGAGCGCTCCAAGGACTACGGACGCCTCCAGCGCTTCGGCCTCTCGCTGGCCTATCCCGTCATCATGCGCGTGCTGTGCGACGTGATCATGAAGCCGACCAGGCAGATGCAGAAGGACCTCGGCATCCCGAAGTCCGTGATGCGCGAGGTCTACTGGAGGTCCCCGAAGTCGCAGAAGCTGCTGCGCGACACCTTCGGCGACGTGCGGATGCTCGCCGAGGAGCTCGGCCTGATGAACCGCGCCTCCCGCCTCGTGTGGCGCGCGCTGGGGATCGACGGCCAGCCGTCGCGCTTCCGCAGCGAGCCCAAGTCGGCAGCGGTCTGACCGGGCCCCGGCCCACCGCGCCCATGGCCTACGTCGTCACGCAGTCCTGCTGCGCCGACGCCTCGTGCGTCGTCGCCTGCCCGGTCAACTGCATCCATCCCGCTCCGGGCGAGCCCGGCTTCGGCACCACCGAGATGGTGTACGTCGACGCCAGCTCCTGCGTCGGCTGCGGTGCCTGCGCCACCGCCTGCCCCGTGGGCGCGATGGTGCCGGACGCCGCGCTGACGACCAAGCAGCTGCCCTTCGTCGAGCTCAACGCGTCCTACTACGACGCCTTCCCCCACGCCGACCGCACCCCGGTGGCGCTGGTCCCGCAGCAGCGGCGGCTCACCCGTCCGGGCCCGTTCCGGGTCGCGGTCGTCGGAGCCGGCCCGGCCGGTCTCTACACGGCCGACGAGCTGCTCAAGCACCCCGAGGTCGACGGGGTCGACGTCTACGACCGGCTCCGCACGCCGTACGGCCTGGTCCGCCACGGCGTCGCTCCCGACCATGCGTCGACCAAGCTGGTGACCCGGCTGTTCGAGGCGATCGAGCGCCAGCCGCGCTTCCGCTACTTCCTGGACGTGGAGGTCGGTGCGGCGGGCGGCGTGACGCTCGCGGACCTCCGCGCCCACTACGACGCGGTCGTGTACGCCGTCGGCGCGTCCGCCGACCGGAGCCTCCGCATCCCCGGGGAGGATCTCGCCGGCTCGGTGCCCGCAACCGCCCTCGTCGGCTGGTACAACGGCCACCCGGAGCAACAGGGCCTCGACGTGCCGCTGGGGGCGGTGTCCAACCCCTCGGGTCGTGCCGTCGTCGTCGGGAACGGCAACGTGGCGCTCGACGTGGCCCGGATCCTCGCCCGTCCCGTGGAGGTCCTCGAGCGCACCGACCTGGCGCCGGGCCCGCTCGATGCGCTGCGCGCGAGCAGCCTCCGTGAGGTCGTCGTGCTCGGCCGCCGCGGCCCCGCCCAGGCGGCGTTCACGGTCCCCGAGCTGATCGGCCTGGCCGCGCTCGACGACGTCGACGTCCTCGTCGACGCGAACCCGGAGCTCCTGGCGGGCGACGACCAGCGCAGCGCGCTGCTGCGCGAGATCGCTGAGCGCCCCGTCGACCCCGCCTCGACGAGGCGGCGGATCGTCCTCACCTTCACCGCCTCGCCGGTCGAGGTGCTGGGCGCCGACGGCCGAGTCACCGGCGTCCGGGTCACCCGCAACCGGCTCGTCCCCGACCCGGCGGCACCCGGCGACGTGACCCGGGTGCGCGCCGAGGCCACGGGCGAGACCCACGTCATCGAGACCGGGCTGGTCGTGCGCTCCGTGGGCCATCGCGGCACCCCGGTCGAGGGGCTGCCCTTCGACGAGTGGTCCGCCACGGTCCCGAACGACCGTGGTCGGGTCGAGCCCGGGCTGTACGTCGTCGGGTGGATCAAGCGCGGCCCCGTCGGCTTCATCGGCACCAACAAGACCGACGCCCAGGAGACGGTCGACACGATCCTCGACGACCTCGACGCCGGCCTGCCCGCACCAGTCGGCTCGGCGGAGGCCGTCGCGCGCCTCGTCGCCGCGCGCCACCCCCACGCCGCCGACCTCGCGGCCTGGCAGCGCCTCGACGCCGCAGAGCGCGAGCGTGGCACCCGGGCGGGCCGCTCCCGCGCCAAGATCACCGACCTCGCCGAGCAGCGCACCGTCGCCACCCCGCCCGCCACGGCCCGGCGGCGCGGCCTGCTTCGGCGTACCGTGTCGCTCACGTCGTGACGGCGTCGTGATGCGAGGAGGTGTCGCCATGGGGACGGCGCGCAAGGACCAACCGGACGGCCGCAAGCGGCGCTGGCAGCAGCACAACGCCGACCGGCGCCAGGCCGTGATCGACGCCGCCCTCACCGTGCTCGCCCGCGACCTCGCGCCCGGCGCCGAGCTGAGCGTGCAGCAGATCGCCGACGAGGCCTCGGTGCACCGCACCGTCCTGTACCGCTACTTCGAGGACCGCACGGACCTCGACGTCGCGATCCAGCAGGAGATCTGCAGCCGCGCCGGTGAGCTGCTCCTCGCGGCGGTGACGCTCGAGGGCACGCCCCGAGAGATCGTCCACCGGGTCATCGACGCCTACGTCGGCTGGGGCGCGGAGAACGTCGCCCTCATGCGCTTCGCCGAGCGCGACATCGCCGGCGCCTCCTCCAAGCCGCTCGACGACGCGATCGGCCAGATCGCCGAGCAGATCGAGCTGGTCATCGGCGGCTTCCTCGCGCTGCTCGACGCCGAGGTGGACGACGACGACCGCGACGCCCTGACCCCCTACGTCTTCCTCCTCGTCGGCGGTGTGATGGCCGCCGTGCGGAGCTGGAGCTCGCGCGAGGAGCTCCGACCGCCCGCCCCTGAGTTCACCCGGCTGCTCGCCGACGTGACCTGGCTGCAGATCGAGGGTCTCGCAGCCTCCCGCAAGATCGAGGTGCCCGACCTCCCGGTCGAGCAGCTCCTCAACCTCAAGGAAGCCTGAATGAGCGACTCCTCCACGCACCTCGACGTGCTCATCGTCGGCGCCGGACTGTCCGGCATCGACGCGGCGTACCACGTGAGCAAGGCGTTCCCGTCCAAGACGTATGCCGTGCTCGAGATGCGCGACGCACTCGGCGGGACGTGGGACCTGTTCCGCTATCCCGGCATCCGCTCCGACTCGGACATGTACACCCTCGGCTTCGGTTGGAAGCCGTGGAAGGGCAAGAAGGCGATCGCCGACGGCGCCGACATCCGGGCCTATCTGCAGGAGGCGGCGCGCGAGAACGGCATCGACCAGCACATCCGCTACCACCACAAGGTGCTGCACGCGGACTTCTCGACCGAGGACGCCCGCTGGACGGTCACCGTCGAGCGCACCGACACCGGCGAGCGGCTCGAGCTCACCGCGAGCTTCCTGTGGTCGACCTCGGGCTACTACCGCTACGACGAGGGCTTCACCCCGGCCTTCGCGGGTGTCGAGGACTTCCGCGGCCAGGTGATCCACCCCCAGCACTGGCCCGAGGACCTGGACTACCAGGGCAAGCGGATCGTCGTGATCGGCTCCGGCGCGACCGCTGTCACGCTGATCCCCTCGCTCGCCGACTCGGGCGCCGGGCACGTCACGATGCTGCAGCGGACGCCGACGTACATCGTCAGCCAGCCGCTCACCGACCCCATCTCGTACCGGCTGCTGCAGACCCTGCCGGACAAGATCGCCGGCAAGCTGGTGCGCGGTCGCTATCTCGCGATGACGATCGGCTTCTACGAGTTCTGCCGGGCCCGGCCGCGCGAGGCCCGGGCGCTGATCCGCAAGATGTCCGAGCGCCAGCTGCCGAAGGACGTCTCCTACGACGAGCACTTCACCCCGCCGTACCAGCCGTGGGACCAGCGGCTCTGCGTCGTGCCGCGCGGCGACCTGTTCAAGGCGCTGCGCCAGCACACGGTGGACATCGTCACCGACCACATCGACCGGTTCACGCCGCAGGGCATCCGGCTGAAGTCCGGCAAGGAGCTGGAGGCGGACATCATCATCACCGCCACCGGCCTGAACCTGCAGATGTTCGGCGGCGCCACCCTCGCGGTCGACGGGCACGACATCAAGCCCGCCGAGACCATGGCGTACAAGGGCCTGATGCTCAGCGGGATCCCGAACTTCGCGTTCATCGTCGGGTACACGAACGCCTCGTGGACGCTCAAGGCCGACCTCGTGTGCGAGTACGTCGTCAAGCTGCTGGAGCGGATGGACCGCACCGGGGCGCGGACGGTCGTGCCCCGCCGCGACCCGTCTGTCGCCGAGGAGCCCTTCCTCGACTTCGAGGCCGGCTACGTGCTGCGCTCGATCGACTCGCTGCCGAAGCAGGGCGCCGTCTTCCCGTGGCGGCTGAAGATGAACTACTTCAAGGACCTGCTGGTGTTCCGCAAGCCGGTGGAGGACGAGGCGCTCGAGTTCAGCGCCTGAGGGCGGCTGCATGAATCACCGCTTCAGCGGCGTTTCAGTCGCTTCACCACGCGAGGTCGTGCACGAACTCACTGAGCTGCGTCAGGTTCCGGCACTCGATCATCCGCACGATCTCGCCGTACGCCGGGGCGGCGCTGTCGCCGGTGCCCCAGTTCCGCTCGTGCTCGGGGTTGAGCCAGAAGGCCCGCTTCACCGAGCCGGCGAGCCGCCGGAGACTGTCCTCGTGGAGGTCGCTGTAGTTCGAGCGCGCGTCGCCGAGGATGAGCAGCGTGGTCTTCGGGGTGAGCGCGTCGAGGTGGGCCTCCTCGAACTTGGTGAACGCCCGGCCGTAGTTGGTGCGCCCCCACAGCGCCGCGTGCGAGGTCGCGGCGGCGAGCTCGCTGAGGACGTCCACGGGGTCGGCGCCCGGGCGGAAGTGGCCGGTGACCTCGTGCACGTGGTCGATGAAGGTGAACGCGCGCATGCTCTGGAAGACCTCGCGCAGCGCGAACACGAACAGCAGCGTGAACTGCGCGAAGTTCGCCACCGAGCCGCTCACGTCGCACAGCACGACCAGGTCGGTGCGGTGGGGACGCTTGGGCCGGTGGTGGGTCGTGATCGGCACGCCGCCGGTGGCGATCGAGGCGCGGACCGTACGACGGAAGTCGAGCGGCGCCGTCCGCGCGTGCCGGGAGTGCTGCTCCTTGGCCAGCCGGGTGGCGAGCCGGCGCGCGAGGGGGAAGATCTCCTTGCGCATCTCCTCGAGGTCCGTCCGCCGCGCGGCCATGAAGGCCAGCTTGTCGATGCTCGGCCGCACCGCCACCTCGGCGACGTGGTCGGGACCCTTCTCCTCGGCGATGCGGCGGCGGGCGTCGTCCTCGACCATGGCCGTGAACGAGCCGATCCGGCGGTTCGCCCGACGGCGGGCGTCCTCGGCGGCAGCCTCGTCGGCGCTCTCCCCCATCAGGCCCGCGACCAGCCGGTCGACCAGCTCCTGGGGAGCGACCCGCTGCAGCGCGGTGTACGCCGACCACGACGACAGCCCCGGTCCGCGCCCCGGCATCGCCCCGAAGACGCCGACCATCTCGGCGGCCATCCGGCGCAGCTCGGACTCGTCCGGCAGGTCGGCCTGGAGCGCCTCGGCCAGCCGGTCGCGGAAGTCGGCGAGCGCGGCGGCGTTGTCGCGCACGGGCCCCTCGCCGTACTCGCCTGCCTCGTCCTCGCTCGCGCCTGCGGCGCCGTCTCCCACCATCGCCGGGAAGTAGACGTCGAAGAGTGCGTCGAACGTCGTCCGCTGCGCCTGCTTCTTGACCATGGTGGCCGCGAAGGCGTCGCGGACCGTCGCCCGGTCGCCCCAGCGCACCGCACCGAGCGCGGCCAACGAGTCGAGGTCCTCGGCGAGCGACACGGACAGCCCCGCGCCCCGCAGCGCCTCCACGAACGCGAGGTGGCGGTCGAGGAGCCCGGACCGGTCGGCGTCCACGGTCAGGACCTCGCCAGCTTCAGCTCCTTGACCGCCCGCTCGTGGTCGGACTGGTGCTTGAGAACGGCGCCGAGGGTGTCCCCGATCGCCTTCGCGTCGAGGTCGCGGATCTCGAGCGCGATCAGCGTCCGGGCCCAGTCGACGGACTCGGCGATCGACGGCGCCTTCTTGAGCTCCAGCTCGCGCAGCCGGCCCACGGTCGTCACCAGCTGCTCGGCGATCCGGTCGTCGAGCCCGGGCACCTGCTGCTGCAGGATCTGCCGCTCCCGCGCCGCGTCGGGGTAGTCGATGTGCAGGTACAGGCAGCGGCGCTTGACCGCCTCGGACAGCTCCCGGCTCGCGTTGGACGTCAGGACGACGAACGGGCGCCGGGTCGCCGCGACCGTGCCCAGCTCGGGGATGGTGACCTGGAAGTCGCTGAGCACCTCCAGCAGCAGGCCCTCCACCTCGATGTCGGTCTTGTCGACCTCGTCGATGAGCAGCACCGTCGGCTGCTCGCGCCGGATGGCGGTCAGAAGCGGCCGGGTGAGCAGGAACTCCTCCGTGAAGATGTCGTCGTGGGTGGCGTTCCAGTCCTGTCCACCCCCTGCGGCGTTGGCCGCCTGGATCCGCAGCAGCTGCTTCTTGTAGTTCCACTCGTACAGTGCGCGGGCCTCGTCGAGCCCCTCGTAGCACTGCAGGCGCACCAGCTCGGCGCCCGTCGCGCGCGAGACGGCCTTGGCCAGCTCGGTCTTGCCGACTCCCGCGGGACCCTCGAGGAGCAGCGGCTTCTCCAGCGCCCCGGCCAGGTAGGTGGTGGTCGCGGTCGCGGCGTCCGCGAGATAGCCGGCGCTCTCGAGCCGGGCGGCCGCGTCGGCCGGTGCGTCGAACCACGTCGCGGGGGTGCTCATGTGGTCATCCTGCCGTGCGGACTTGTCTGCCGCGTCACGCGGTCGTGACCCGGACCGCCTCGGGTCGTTGAGATCGGCAGTGGGGAAGGCCCGGTTCCGGGCGCACCAGCGGATGGCAAAGGGGGCGACGTGTTGGACTCCGTCGCGTCTCCGGCCTGGCCGCGAGTGGCCGTCCACGCCGTGCGTACGGCGACCACGATCGCCGCGCTCACCCTGCTCGTGGGCTTCGGCGCGGTCGGCACCTCCGCACCGCCGCGCTCGCCCGAGACCTCACGGCAGATCGGGATGTCCTCGGGTCCGCTCGACGCGATGATGCAGCTCAACCGCTGCTCGTTCACCGGCTTCGACCGCGACGTCATCCCGAGCAACGCGATCGTGCGCACGCCCGCGGGCGTGGTCGAGCTGGTCACCTTCGACCGCGGCTGGGCCGTGTTCAGCGGCGAGATCGCCGGTGAGCTGGTCGCCGTGTGCTTGGGCCCGGCGGACACGCCCGGATCTGCCTGATCGCGCCCGGCGTGGGTCGGCGCGCCAAATGACAGGATCCGGACCCACATCCGTGGGCCCGGATCCTGCGGATGCCTCGACATCCGTGGCGGTGACGGAGGGATTTGAACCCTCGGTGGACTCGCGCCCACAAACGCTTTCGAGGCGTTCTCCTTAGGCCGCTCGGACACGTCACCGCGGGAGACACTACCGGAGCCGCGACGCGGGCTCGAAATCGCCCGCGCCCGCCCCCGGGCGTCGGCGATGCAACCTCCTTGCAACCTCTGTGCGTCATCGTCGAGACCAGAGACGCTCGTCACATGGGAGAGATGCCGTGGCCACTGCCCTGATGACACCCGAGGCCCGCGCGCGGGGCATGCGCGCGGAGGTCGCCGCGTCCTGGGAGCGCTCCGCCGCCGCGGGCGTGGACGTCACCCAGCAGGAGGCCCCGATCGCGCTGGACGCGCCGGACCTGCGCGGCCAGCGCGAGGCGCATCCCCTCGCCCGGGTCTTCCCGTTGCTCGACGACGTGCTCGGTCAGGAGGTGCGCGACTGCGGCGCACTGATGGCACTGGCCGACGCGGAGGGCACGCTGCTCTGGGTCTGCGGCACTCCCGAGCGGCTGCGCGAGGCGGAGCGGATCGGGTTCGTGGAGGGCAGCAACTGGGACGAGCGGTTGGCGGGCACCAACGCGCCCGGCCTCGCGCTGGCCACCGGCCGCGACGCGGTCATCACCCGCGGTGAGCACTTCCGCTCGGCGGTCCGGGCGTGGAGCTGCGCCGCCACGCCCATCCACGACCCCGGCACCAACCGGCTGCTGGGCGTCCTCGACGTGACCGGCGGCGACGCGCTCGTCGTACCGCAGACGATGGCGATGGTGCGCGCCGCGGCCCGGCTCGCCGAGGCCGAGCTCGCCCGCCATGCTCCGCCGCCGAGTCGGCCGGACCGCGGCACCGGCCTCCGGCTCGTCCTCGAGCTCCTGGGGCACGACGAGGCGCTGGTGTGCGTCGACGACGGACGCGGCCGGCTCCACCGGCTGCGCCTCTCGCGCCGGCACAGCGAGATCGTCGCGCTGCTCGCCTCGTCCCCGGCGGGGCTGACCGGTGACGAGCTGGCCGTGCTGCTCTACGAGGAGGACGGCGGCTCCTCGACCCTGCGCGCCGAGCTCAACCGGCTCCGCGGCCTGCTCGGCGACGAGCTGCTGGCCTCCCGGCCCTACCGGCTCGCCGCACCGGTCGTCGGGGACTGGCTCGCCGTGGAGGCGCAGCTCGCCGCCGGGGACCTGCGCAGCGCCATGCGGGGGTACGCCGGCCCGGTGCTGCCGCGCTCCGCCGCGCCCGGGGTCGTCCGGATGCGCGAGGGCCTGGCCGCGTCGCTGCGCCAGGCACTCCTGCGCTCACGGGAGCCGGACCTCATGTCGGCCTGGACCCGCTCCGGCTGGGGGCGCGACGACTACGACATGTGGCTCGCCCAGCGTGCCGTCGTACCGGCGGCCTCGCCGATGCGCGCGCTGGTCGACGGACAGATCGCCCGGCTCGACGCCGAGCTCGCCTGAGCCGGCTCCGCGCGCAACGAGGCTGCAACGTCCCGCTCCCTAGCGTCGTGACCGCCGTCACACCGCGGCATCCACGACCCACCCGCTTTGGAGCAGACATGACCGTCTACGCAGCACCCGGACAGCCCGACTCGCTGGTCACCGTCGAGAGCCGCTACGGCCACTACATCGGCGGCCAGTGGGTCGCCCCGATCAAGGGCGCCTACTTCGAGAACGTCTCGCCGGTCAACGGCAAGGCGTTCACCGAGATCGCCCGCGGCACCGAGGAGGACATCGAGGCCGCCCTCGACGCCGCCCACGCCGCCGCTCCGTCGTGGGGCAGGACCTCCACGACGGAGCGGGCCAACATCCTGCTGCGCATCGCGGAGGTGATGGAGGCGAACCTGACCGCCATCGCGGTGGCGGAGACCTGGGAGAACGGCAAGCCCGTCCGGGAGACGCTCGCCGCCGACATCCCCCTGGCGATCGACCACTTCCGCTACTTCGCCGGCGTCCTACGCGCCCAGGAGGGCACGATCGGGGAGATCGACGAGAACACCGTCGCCTACCACTTCCACGAGCCGCTGGGCGTCGTCGGCCAGATCATCCCCTGGAACTTCCCCATCCTGATGGCGGTCTGGAAGCTCGCCCCCGCCCTCGCGGCCGGCAACGCCGTGGTCCTCAAGCCCGCCGAGCAGACTCCGTGGTCGATCCTCAAGCTGGTCGAGCTGGTCGGCGACCTGCTGCCGGCCGGCGTACTGAACGTCGTCAACGGCTTCGGTGTCGAGGCCGGAAAGCCGCTGGCCTCCTCGCCGCGGGTCGCGAAGGTCGCCTTCACCGGCGAGACCACCACCGGCCGCCTGATCATGCAGTACGCCAGCCAGAACATCATCCCGGTGACCCTGGAGCTGGGCGGCAAGAGCCCGAACATCTTCTTCGAGTCGATCGCCGACCAGCGTGACGCCTTCTACGACAAGGCGCTCGAGGGGTTCGCGATGTTCGCGCTCAACCAGGGCGAGGTCTGCACCTGCCCGTCCCGGGCCCTGGTGCAGCGCAGCATCTACTCCGACTTCGTGCACGACGCCGTCGCGCGGGTGGAGCAGATCAAGCAGGGCAACCCGCTCGACGACACCACGATGATCGGCGCCCAGGCGTCGAACGACCAGCTCGAGAAGATCCTGTCCTACATCGAGATCGGCAAGGAGGAGGGTGCGAAGCTGCTCACCGGCGGCGAGCGCAACGTCCTCGAAGGCGACCTGGCCGAGGGCTACTACGTGACCCCGACGGTCTTCGAGGGCGACAACTCGATGCGGATCTTCCAGGAGGAGATCTTCGGGCCCGTCGTCTCTCTCACCGGGTTCGACGAGGAGGCCGACGCTCTCAAGATCGCCAACGACACCCTGTACGGGCTCGGCGCGGGCGTGTGGTCCCGGGACGGCTCCCAGGCCTTCCGCGCCGGCAAGGAGATCCAGGCCGGTCGGGTCTGGACGAACTGCTACCACGCCTACCCGGCGCACGCGGCGTTCGGCGGCTACAAGCAGTCCGGCATCGGTCGCGAGACCCACAAGATGATGCTCGACCACTACCAGCAGACGAAGAACCTGCTGGTGTCGTACAGCCCCGACGCCCTCGGCTTCTTCTGAGCCGATGACGGACGCGACCCTCGACCGGGTCGCCGTGACCGGTGAGGCGGCGGAGCTGCTCCGCCGCCTCACCGAGGCCCACGGCCCGGTCATGTTCCACCAGTCCGGCGGGTGCTGCGACGGGTCGGCGCCGATGTGCTATCCCGACGGCGACTTCCTCCTCGGCGACGCCGACGTCCACCTCGGCGACCTCGACATCGGTCTCGACCGGGCGGTGCCCGTGTGGATGTCCAAGGCGCAGTTCGCCTACTGGTCCCACACCCACCTCACCATCGACGTGGTGCCCGGCCGGGGCGCGGGCTTCTCCCTGGAGGCGCCGTACGGCGTCCGCTTCCTCATCCGCTCCCGGCTGCTGAGCGACGAGGAGCTCTCGGCCGGGACGGAACTGACGACTCGGCCGGTCACAACCGACGACTCGACGGGTCAGAACTGACGACTCAACCGGAGCGCTGCTGGGTGAAGAAGCCGTCGAGGAGCGCGGCAGCGTCGGCCGCCAGGACGCCGGCGACCACCTCGGGGCGGTGGTTGAGGCGGCGGTCCCGGACGACGTCCCACAGCGAGCCCACGGCCCCGGCCTTGTCGTCGTAGGCGCCGAAGACGACGCGGTCGACGCGGGAGAGGACCGCTGCGCCGGCGCACATCGTGCACGGCTCGAGGGTCACCACCAGCGTGCAGCCGGAGAGCCGCCACTCCCCCCGTGCAGCCGCCGCGGCGCGCAGCGCGACCACCTCGGCGTGCCCGGTCGGGTCGGCGTCGCGCTCGCGGACGTTGCGGCCGGCGCCGAGCACGATCCCGTCGGCGTCGACGACGACGGCGCCGATGGGGACGTCGCCGGTGCCCAGCGCCGCCTCGGCCTCCGCGAGCGCCGCCCGCATCGGCCCCTCCCAGCGGGCCCTCACGCCGAGGTGAGGCCGACGGCGTCGTCGAAGAGGTCGCCGAAGCCGAGTCCGCGCGCGATCTCGGAGAGCATCTCGTCGGGATAGAGCTCGTCGTCGTCGAGGATCGCGGCGAGGTCCATGGCGTCGACGCCCAGGTCGCTGAGCAGCTCGAGGTCACCGGCCGGCTCGGGGTCGTCCTCGTCGTCGACCGGCGGCAGGCCGAGGTGCTCGACCACGGTGGCGGCGAGCTCCCACTCGGTCGCGGCAGTGATGTCGGAGAGCATCACCCGGGTCCGGGGGCCGGCGACCCGGACGACGACGAAGAAGTCCTCCTCGACCGCCACCAGCCCGACGGCACCCCCGTCACCCGGGAACCGCCGCAGCGCCGCAGCGAGGGTCTCGACGTCGGTGGCGTGGTCGTGCGTCAGCTCGGCGACCTGCCACACGCCCTCCTCGCGGTAGGCGGCGAGGGCGAAGTCGACGGATTCCATGGCCGTGCCGCTGGCGGTCATGTCATCAAGCGTGACACGGGATGGGGCACAGGGCCAGAGGAATTCGCGGCGCACCCACTAGTGTCAGCGTCATGCGTCTCCTGGTCGTGGATCACCCCCTCGTCGCCCACAAGCTGACCGTGCTCCGCAACAAGGAGACCGACTCGCCGACCTTCCGGTCGCTGGCCGACGAGCTGGTGACCCTGCTGGCCTACGAGGCCACCCGGGACGTCCGGGTCGAGCCGGCCGACATCGAGACGCCGGTCGCCCCGACGACCGGCACCCGGCTCGCGACGCCGCGCCCGCTCGTCGTCCCCATCCTGCGAGCGGGCCTCGGCATGCTCGACGGCATGGTCCGGCTGCTCCCCACCGCCGAGGTCGGCTTCCTCGGCATGGTCCGCAACGAGGAGACCCTCGAGGCGACGACGTACGCCGAGCGGCTCCCCGAGGACCTGTCGGGGCGCCAGTGCTATGTCGTCGACCCGATGCTCGCGACCGGCGGCACCCTGGCCGCGGCGATCCGCTTCCTCGTCGACCGGGGCGCCGACCACATCACGGCCGTCTGTCTCCTCGCCGCTCCGGAGGGCTGCGCGCGGCTCGAGGAGGAGCTCGGCGACCTCCGGATCCCGGTCACGATCGTCACCGCCGCCATGGACGAGCGCCTCAACGAGAAGGGCTACATCGTGCCCGGGCTCGGCGACGCGGGCGACCGCATGTACGGCATCGCGGCGGGCTGAACCACCTCTGTACCGCTGAGTGCAACGTGCATCCCCTAGATGTACGTCACACGTAAGACGGCCCCCGTGAGGGGGTGAGGTCTGTGTAGTTTGACCAGCGCTGTATTCACAGAATGGCTGGAGGCTCGATGCTCATCGGCATCCCGCGCGAGTCGAAACAGGGCGAAACCCTGGTCGCGGCGACCGCTAAGACCGTAACCCAACTGACCAACCTCGGCTACGACGTGATCGTCGAGTCGGGCGCCGGCGAGCTCGCCGACCAGCCCGACAGCGCGTTCACCGAGGCCGGTGTGCGGGTCGGCACGACGCAGGAGGTGTGGGCCGCCGACGTCGTCGTCAAGGTCAACGCCCCCACCGACGAGGAGATCGGCCGGCTCCGCAAGGGCGCCACGATCATCTCGATGATGGCGCCGGGCCGCAGCCCCGAGCTGTTGGAGCGGTTCCAGGCCCAGGGCGTCACCGCGCTGGCCATGGACGCGGTCCCGCGGATCTCCCGCGCGCAGTCGATGGACGTGCTGTCCTCGATGGCCAACGTCGCGGGCTACCGCGCGGTCGTGGAGGCCGCCCACGAGTTCGGCCGGATGTTCACCGGCCAGGTCACCGCCGCCGGCAAGATCCCCCCGGCCCGGGTCTTCGTCGTGGGCGCCGGCGTCGCCGGACTCGCCGCGATCGGCGCGGCCTCGGCCATGGGCGCCGTGGTGCGCGCGTTCGACGTGCGACCCGAGGTCGCCGAGCAGGTCGAGTCGATGGGCGCGCAGTTCGTCCACGTCGAGTTCGAGGCGGAGGTCTCCTCCGACGGCTACGCCAAGGAGATGACCGCCGAGCAGGTCGCCGCCACCGCGGCGATGTACGACGAGGAGGCCCGCGCCGCCGACATCGTCATCACCACCGCGCTGATCCCGGGACGTCCCGCCCCCTCGCTGATCACCGCCGAGACCATCGCCGGCATGCGCAACGGCTCGGTGATCGTCGACATGGCGGCGGCCAACGGCGGCAACGCCGCCGGCACCGTCGCCGACCAGAAGGTCGTCACCGAGAACGGCGTGACCATCCTGGGCTACACCGACCTCGCGGGCCGCCTCGCCGCACAGACCTCGCAGCTGTACGGCACCAACATCGTCAACCTGCTCAAGCTGCTGACCCCGGAGAAGGACGGCAACCTCACGCTGGACTTCGACGACGTCGTCCAGCGTGGCATCACCGTGGTGCGCGACGGCGAGTCGACGTGGCCGCCCCCGGCGGTGCAGGTCTCGGCCGCCCCCGCCGCGGCCCCGGCCGCCGCGGCCGCGGCGGCCCAGGAGCCCAAGAAGCCCCTGTCCGCGGGCGCGAAGGTCGGCCTGGTGCTGGGCGCGATCGGGCTGTTCTGGCTCGTCAACGCCCTCGCCCCGACCGACGAGCTGCGGCGCCACTTCACCGTGCTGATGCTGTCGATCGTGATCGGCTACTACGTCATCGGCAAGGTCGCGCACGCGCTGCACACGCCGCTGATGTCGGTCACCAACGCCATCTCCGGCGTCGTGGTGGTCGGCGCGCTCGTCCAGGTCGCGACCGACGACAAGCTGGTGCTGGCCATGTCCGCGCTCGCGATCCTGCTGGCCTCGATCAACGTGTTCGGCGGGTTCGCGGTGACACGCCGCATGCTCGCGATGTTCAGCAAGGGAGCCTGATCCATGGACATCACCTCCATCACCGGTGCGGCGTACATCGTCGCCGCCCTGCTGTTCATCCTCTCGCTGGCGGGCCTGTCCCGGCACGAGTCGGCCCGCAGCGGCCTGACCTTCGGCATCGTCGGCATGGCCGTCGCGCTCGTCGCCACGGTGGCCGGCGTCATCGACGTCAGCGAGTACGTCGACGACCGGGCGCTCGTCATCGTCCTCATGATCGCCGCGATCGCCGTCGGGGCCGTGATCGGCCTGTGGCGCGCGAAGATCGTCGAGATGACCGGCATGCCCGAGCTCATCGCGGCCCTGCACTCGTTCGTCGGTCTGGCCGCCGTCCTCATCGGGTGGAACGGGCACATCCTGGGCTCGCACGACTCGATGCCCAGCCTCGTCAACATCCACGAGGCCGAGGTCGCGATCGGCATCTTCATCGGTGCGGTCACCTTCACGGGCTCGATCGTCGCCAACCTGAAGCTGTCGGCGAAGATGAAGTCCGCCCCGCTCATGCTGCCGGGCAAGAACCTCATCAACGTCGGCTCGCTGGTGCTGTTCGCGATCCTGACCGCGATCTACGTCTCCCTCGACACCCACGACAACACGTCGGCGGACATCCTGCTGGGCGTCCTCACGGTCCTCGCGCTGGCGCTGGGCTGGCACCTCGTCGCCTCGATCGGCGGCGGCGACATGCCCGTCGTGGTCTCGATGCTGAACTCGTACTCCGGCTGGGCCGCGGCGGCCTCGGGCTTCCTGCTCGGCAACGACCTGCTGATCGTGACCGGCGCGCTCGTCGGCTCCTCCGGTGCCTACCTGTCGTACATCATGTGCAAGGCGATGAACCGCTCGTTCATCTCCGTGATCGCCGGCGGCTTCGGCATCGAGGCCCCCGCGGGCGACGACAAGGACTACGGCGAGCACCGCGAGATCCAGGCCGACGCCGTCGCCGAGCTCCTCGCCGGCGCCTCGTCGGTGGTGATCACGCCGGGCTACGGCATGGCCGTGGCGCAGGCGCAGTACCCGGTCGCCGACCTGACCGCGAAGCTGCGGGCCAAGGGCGTCGACGTCCGCTTCGGCATCCACCCCGTCGCCGGGCGCCTCCCGGGCCACATGAACGTGCTTCTCGCCGAGGCCAAGCTGCCCTACGACATCGTGCTCGAGATGGACGAGATCAACGACGACTTCGCCGACACCGACGTCGTCCTCGTCATCGGTGCCAACGACACGGTCAACCCGGCCGCGTCGGAGGACCCCTCCTCCCCGATCGCCGGCATGCCGGTGCTCGAGGTCTGGAACGCCAAGGACGTCATCGTCTTCAAGCGCTCCATGGCCGCCGGCTATGCAGGGGTCCAGAACCCGCTGTTCTTCCGTGAGAACAGCCAGATGCTGTTCGGCGACGCGAAGGTCAAGGTCGAGGAGATCGTGCACCACCTCAACTGACCCCGCGATCCCCAGCGGTACGACGAAGGGCCGGTCCTCCACGGGACCGGCCCTTCGCCGTCCTCAGAGGACGATCTCGGCCAGCGTCTCGTAGCGAGGCGTGCGGCGCGGGCCCTCGCCGAGGTGGGAGGCGACCACCTCCACGGCTCGCAGCGGCCAGGCCGGGCCGGCGTAGGTCTCCAGCAGCCGCACCCAGCTGGTCATCTCGGTCGGGTGGCCCCCGGTGCGGGCGATCGTGACGTGGGGCCGGAAGCGCTGGCCGTCCACCTCGATGCCGCAGGCGACCGCGGCGTTGCGAGCGCGGACGGAGAGCCGCTCGAGCAGGTCGGTCGCCCCGGTGACCCCGGTGGCGAGGACCCGGGCCTCGGTGACCTGGGGGAAGACCACGGGCCCGGCCAGGGACAGCTCGGCGGGAGCGAGGTCGTCGAGCGACTCGGCCAGGCGGTCGACGTACGCGTCGACGCGGAGCTCCGGGGCCGCGGCCATGAACGCCAGAGTGAGGTGCATCTGCTCGGGTCGAGTCCACCGGAAGGCGGCGGCCCCCCGGCGCGGCTCGAGGAAGGCGTCGAGGTGCTCGATCGCCTGCGGGGGCGGGACGACGGCGGCGAAGACGCGCATCAGACCTGCGTGCCGACCAGCTGGCCGATGCCGTGGGTGACCGCCATCGCCAGCAGGCCGCCCACCACGTTGCGCAGCACGGCGCGGGTCGGCGAGCCGTAGCCGAAGCGGGCGCTGAGCCAGCCGGTGAGCACCAGCGCCACCACGACGGCGACCACGGTGACCGGGACCCGCGCGTCGGCGGCGACGAGGACGATGGTCAGCAGGGGCAGCAGCGCGCCGAGCGTGAACGACAGCATCGAGGCGAGCGCGGCGTTCCACGGGCTGGTCAGGTCGTCGGGGTCGATGCCCAGCTCGACCTCGGCGTGCGCCGCGAGGGCGTCGTTCTCGGTGAGCTGCCGAGCCACCTGCAGCGCGAGGTCGGGGTCGAGGCCCTTGTCGACGTACAGGCCGGCCAGCTCGGCGAGCTCGTCCTCGGGGTCCTCGCGCAGCTCACGGCGCTCCTTGGCGAGCAGCGCCTCCTCGGAGTCGCGCTGGGTGCTGACCGAGACGTACTCCCCCGCCGCCATGCTCATCGCGCCCGCGGCGAGGCCCGCGATGCCGGCGACCATGATGGCGCTGCGGTCACTGGTCGCACCGGCGACGCCCAGCACGATGCCCGCCGTGGAGACGATGCCGTCGTTGGCGCCGAGCACGCCGGCGCGCAGCCAGTTGAGCCGGTCGTTGAAGGTGCGCTCGTGGGGCTCGTCCTCGTGGGGTCCGATCGCCTCCGCTGCCGTCTCCGCATCCACCACGAGACCATCATCCCCGACCGGAGACCGGCCGCGCGATCACAGCCCCAGGTCGCGCCCGATCAGCTCCTTCATGATCTCGTTCGAGCCGGCCCAGATCTTGGTGACCCGGGCGTCGCGCCAGGCACGGGCGACGCGGTACTCGTTCATGAAGCCATAGCCGCCGTGGATCTGGACGCAGTGGTCGAGGACCTCGGACTGCACCTGCGAGGAGTACCACTTGGCCTTGGCGGCGTCGATCGCCGTGAGCGTCTTCTGCGAGTGGTTGAGCACGCACTTGTCGATGTACGCCTCGGCCGCCTCGATCCGGGTGACCAGGTCGGCCAGCAGGAACTTGTTGTGCTGGAAGGTGCCGATGGGGGCGCCGAAGGCGTGGCGCTCCTTGGCGTACTCGATGGTCTCGAGCAGGATCTGCTTGGCGTGCGCGACATTGGCGACGGCGCAGGCGAGCCGCTCCTGGGGCAGCTTCTGCATCATGTGGATGAAGCCCATGTTGAGCTCGCCGATGATCTCGGCGTCGGTGACGCGGACGTTCTCGAAGAACAGCTCGGCGGTGTCGGACTCCTCCATGCCGACCTTGTCGAGCTTGCGACCGCGCGAGAACCCCTCCGCGGTCGCCTCGATGCCGAAGAGGGTGATGCCCTTCGGGCCCTTCTCCGGGTCGGTGCGCACGGCGGTGACGAAGAGGTCGCCGGAGTAGCCGTTGGTGATGAAGGTCTTCGAGCCGTTGATCACCCAGGAGTCGCCGTCGCGCACGGCAGTGGTCTTGAGCGCGGCGAGATCGGAGCCGCCGGACGGCTCGGTCATGCCGATGCCGAGCAGGATCTCCCCTGACGCGACGCCCGGGAGCCAGCGCTGCTTCTGCTCCTCGGTGCCGAGCTCGACGATGTAGGGCGCGGTGATGTCGGCGTGGATGCCGTGACAGGTCGGGTACGCCGCACCGACCTTCGCGAGCTCCTCCTGGAGCACGGCGTTGAACCGGAAGTCGCCGGCGTCCGAGCCGCCGTACTCCTCCGGGATGCACAGGCCGAGCAGGCCCTGCTTGCCGGCCTCGAGCCAGAACTCGCGCGGCAGCGCCTTGTTGGCGATGTGCTCCTCGGTGTGCGGCAGGACCGACCGGTCGACGAACTCCTTGACGGAGGCACGGAAGGCCTCGTGGTCCTCGTCGTAGATCTCACGCTTCATGAGGGCGACTCTACTCGCGAGTCACATCCGCGGTCCTTGTCCCCGCGCACAACGAGTCCGCCCGGATCGTTGGTCACCGGCCCGCGCCGCGCAGGCCTCAGGCGGGGTCCTCGCCGGCGGGCACGACCCGCTTCGGCATGAGCAGCCCCGCCACCACCAGGCCGAGCGCGGCGGCGAGGACGGCGAGGAAGACGGCGTGCAGGGCCGGGTCGAGCACCGCCGCGGGGAGGGCCTCGAGCTCCACGTCGCCGGCCCGCTCGCCCCCACCGAGGCGGCTGGCCACGACGCCGTTGGCGATGGCGCCGAAGACGGCGACGCCCACGGCGCTGCCGACCGAGCGCGCGAACATGTTGCTGCCGGTCGCGACGCCGCGATCGCGCCAGGTGACCGCGGCCTGCGCGGCGACGATGCCCGGGCTCGCGACATAGCCCAGGCCCAGGCCGAGCACCAGGCAGCCGAGCGCGAGCACCCACACCGGGCTGTCCGGGCCGGCCGTCGCGACGATCCCGGCGCCCAGCAGGCCGAACGCGGCGCCGGCGAGGAGGCAGCCGCGGTAGCTGCCGCGGACGTAGAAGCGCCCGGCGGTGCTCGCCGCGATCGGCCACCCGATGGCAAGCGCCGCGACGGCGAGGCCGGCGGTGACGGCGCCGGCGCCGAGGACCTGTTGCGCGTAGACCGGCACGTACGACGTCACGCCGAGCATCACCGTGCCGACCACGAAGGCGCCGATGAGGGACGAGCCCAGGACGCGGTGGTGCACCACCCACAGCGGGAGGACGGGGTCGGGCGCGCGGCGCTCGACCAGCACGAAGGCCGCGAGGAGCACGGCGGCCAATGCGAAGATGCCGACCCCCACCGGCGAGAACCACGGCCAGCGGATGCCGCCCTCGAGCAGCCCGAGGAGGAGCAGGCCGGCGGCGACGGCGAGCAGGAGGGCTCCGGGCACGTCGACGGGACGGCGCTGCCCGCGCGCCAGCCCGGCGGAGGACTCGTCGAAGCGCCGGTGCAGGACGAAGGCCGCGACCAGGCCGAGCGGGAGGTTGATCCAGAAGATCCAGCGCCACGACGCGTGCTCGGAGAAGAGCCCACCGAGCGTCGGACCGACGACGGCCGAGGTCGCCCACACGCCCGCCACGTAGCTCTGCGCGACCGCGCGCTCGGCGACGGAGTAGATGTCACCCATGATCGTCATGCCGGCCGGCTGGATCGCTCCGGCGCCGAGGCCCTGCACCGCGCGGAACACGATGAGGGCGGTCATGCTCCACGCCACGGCGCACAGCACGGAGCCGAGCACGAACAGGCCGATCCCGAGCAGCATGAGCGGCTTGCGACCGAAGACGTCCGCGAGCTTGCCGTAGATCGGGGTGGTCACGGCCTGGGCGAGGAGGTAGGTCGAGAACAGCCAGGGGAACTGGGTGAAGCCGCCGAGGTCCTCGACGATCGCGGGCACGGCGGTGGCCAGGATCGTCGTGTCGATGGCGACCAGGGCGGTGCTCAGCATGACGGCGCCGAGGACCGGCCCCCGCTCGCTGCGCAGCCCGACGCTCGCTCGGCTGATCGGGGCGGTGGCGGGCAGGGTCACGTCCAGCCGCAACCGCCCCGCGCCGTACGCCATTCCCGCTCCTAGACTCGGCCCCATGGCCGCCCACGACACCCGGATGCTGCTGCTGGGTGCCGTGGCGCTGTTCGAGCCCGTCAACGGCTACCAGATCCGGCGCGAGCTGCTGTCCTGGAGCGTCGACGACTGGGCCAACCTCAACCCCGGCTCGATCTACAACGGCCTGGCGACGCTGACGCGCCAGGGCTTCCTCGTCCGCCACGACCTCGAGGACGGTGGGCGCGAGGTCGCGGTCTACGAGGTGACCCGCGCGGGCCGGGACGAGCTCGAGCGGCTGGTCACCGCCGGGCTCGAGGAGGTCAGCGTCGTGGATCGCAAGGGCTTCAGTGCCGCCTTCGGGCTGCTTCCGCTGGTGCCCCCGGAGCACGCGCTGCGCTCGCTGGTACGACGCCGGGTGGCGCTCGAGGAGCTCGTGGCCCGGCTCGCGACGCCCCCGGACGCGGCGCAGGCGCCCCCGCACGCCCTGCGGACGGTGGTGCTGTGGCTCGACCTGGCCGTGGCCGAGCTGGCCTGGCTGCGGGAGACCATCGAGGAGCTCAAGGCCGGGCGGCTCGCCCTCGACGCCTCCACGTGGACGCCCCCCGCGGACGACCCGGGCTGGCAGATGAACGCCGACCGCGAGCGCTATCGCGCCCTGCTCGAGCGCTGAGACACCCGCGGGGGGCGCGCCATGGCGTCGCGCCGCGCGGGACCCGGCGCCGTTAACCGCTTGCGCTCGGCCCGGGACGGGTGGTCCCGTCGTCCTTGCGGGGGACGGCCATTTGACAGTCGGTATTCAAGTTTGAATACTCGGATTGTTCAACCTTGACTACGAGGGGACTCCACCATGATCCGTGCACGAGGACTCGTGCAGACCTTCCACAGCGGACAGGGCAAGCAGCGCAAGGAGGTGCACGCCGTGCGCGGCGTCGACCTCGACGTCGCCGAGGGCGAGGTCGTCGGCTTCCTGGGGCCCAACGGGGCCGGGAAGACCACGACGCTGCGGATGCTCACCACGCTGCTCAAGCCGACCGCCGGCACCGCCACGGTCGCCGGCTACGACGTCGCGACCCAGGCCGTCGACGTGCGGCGCAGCATCGGCTACTGCTCGCAGGTCGGCTCGACCTTCTCCGGCGCCTACGCCGGCGACGAGGTGGTCGACCACGGGATGCTCTACGGGATGTCGAAGAAGGCGGCCGTGGCCAAGGGCCAGGAGCTCTTCGACAAGCTGCAGCTCGACGGCCTGTGGCGGCGGATGCCCAAGAACATGTCCGGCGGCCAGAAGCGACGCCTCGACATCGCGATGGCGCTCATCCACTCGCCGTCCCTCGTCTTCCTCGACGAGCCGACCACCGGCCTCGACCCGCAGGCGCGGATCAACCTGTGGCACCACATCGCGGACCTGCGGGCGAAGGAGGGCGCGACCGTCTTCCTCACCACGCACTATCTCGACGAGGCCGACGCCCTCGCCGACCGGATCGTCATCATCGACAAGGGCGAGATCGTGGCCAGCGACACCGCCGACAACCTCAAGGCGGCCGTCGCCGGCGACCTCGTGGACCTCGAGGTGGCCACGGACGAGCAGGTCGCCATCGCCCGTGAGAAGCTCGGCTCGCTCTGTGCCGACGTCGAGGTCGAGGACCGCCACGTGCGCGGCCGCGTCGCACGCGCCGGCAAGGCGGTCCCCGGACTCCTCCGCGACCTGGAGAGCTCGGGCGTCGGCCTGGAGTCCATCGAGGTCGTCCGCCCCACCCTCGACGACGTCTTCCTCACCCTGACCGGCCGCTCCCTGCGCGACGCCGAGGCCGCCGCGGAGGCGGCGGACGGCGCTGCGGTCGAGGCAGAGGCCGACGCCCCCACCGAAGGAGCCCGCGCGTGAACACCTTCCTCCGCGAGTCCTGGATCGTCTTCAACCGCCAGCTGCGGATGAACCTGCGCAACCCCGCGTGGGTGATCATCGGCATGCTGCAGCCGGTGCTCTACCTGCTGCTCTTCGGGCCGCTCCTGGAGCCGGTCATCGCCCAGCTCGGCGGCAACAAGTACACCTGGTTCGTGCCCGGCATGCTGGTCCAGCTCGGCATCTTCGGGGCGTTCTTCGCCGGGTTCTCGCTCATCGGCGAGTGGCGCGAGGGCGTCATCGAGGCCGAGCGGGTGACGCCGGCACACCGCTCGGCGCTGCTCTTCGGCCGGCTCTACCGCGACCTGCTGCAGCTCTTCGTCCAGGCGGTGATCCTGGTCGGGCTCGGCCTGGTCATGGGCATGGACGCGACGTTCGGCGGCATCGTCGTCGGCGTCGTCCTCACCCTGATGCTCGGCGGCGCCTGCGCCGCCGCGTCCAACGCTCTCGCCCTCACCACGAAGAGCGAGGACGTCATGGCGCCGGTGATCAACGTCGTGATGATGCCGGTGCTGCTGCTCAGCGGCATCCTGCTCCCGATGAGCTTCGGCGCCGGCTGGCTGGAGCGGCTCAGCGACTTCATGCCGATCCGGCACGTGGTCGACGCCGTCCGCGCCGCCTTCTTCGGCGACTTCGACGGCTCCATGCTGTGGGGCGTCGGCTGGACCGTGGTCCTCTTCGGTCTCGCGGTGTGGTGGGGGACGTCGGTGTTCAAGAAGGAGAACGCCTGACCCCCCGGGCCGGTCAGCGACCGGCCAGGACGCGGTCCGGCGGCGCATCGGGGGCGTCGTGCCCCTCGCGGAAGCCGTACCGCGTCCACCACCGGGCGAGCGGAGCGGGCGCCCACCAGTTCCAGCGGCCGAGCAGCTTCATCGTCGCCGGCACCAGCAGCGCCCGGACGACGGTCGCGTCGACGAGGATCGCCACCAGCATCCCGATCCCGAGCATCTTCATGAACACCACGCCGCTGAGGCTGAACGCACCGATGACGACGGCGAGCAGCAGGGCCGCGCTGGTGATGATCCGGCCGGTCTTCTGCACGCCCGTCTGGACCGCGAGGTCGTTGTCGCCCGTGGCGTCCCACTGCTCGCGGACCCGCGAGAGCAGGAAGACCTCGTAGTCCATCGACAGCCCGAAGAGGACGGCCAGCATCACGATCGGGTTGGTCAGGTCGAGGAAGCCCTGCGGGGTGAAGCCCAGCAGGCCGGACAGATGGCCGTCGCTGAAGATCCACGTCACCACCCCGAACGACGCCGTGATGGACAGGGCGTTCATCAGCACCGCCTTGAGCGGGAGGACCACCGAGCCGAACGCGAGGAAGAGCAGCAGGAGCATCACGCCCACGACGATCAGGCCCATCACGGGCAGGTGGTCCCTGACCGAGCCCGCGAGGTCGACCGTGTCCGCCGTCAGGCCACCGACGAGCGCCTCCGCACCGTCCGGGGCGGCGACGGCTCTCAGGTCGCGGACCATCTGCTGGGACGCGTCGGTCTGGCTGTTGCCCTCCCACGCCGCGCGCAGCAGCGTCGTGTCGCCCTCGCTCGCGACCGGTCGCACGTCGACCACGCCCTCGACGTCCGCCAGGTCCGCCGTGTACGACGCCACGCCGGCCTCGTCCGCCCCCGTCACCAGGACGTTGGCGGTCGAGCGCTCGGGACCGAACTCGGTGTTGAGGACCTCCGAGGCCTGGTGCGACGGGGTGTCGGACGGGAGCACGCGGTAGTCCACGCTGCCCCACCTCACCCCGAGGAACGGGGAGGCGACGGCCAGCAGGAGGACGACCACGCCGGTCGCGACGACCACGGGCCGCCGCATCACGGCCCGGGCCAGGCGCGCCCATGCGCCGTGGTCGCTCTCGACCGGGGTCGCGCGCTGCAGGAAGGGGATGCGGACCGCGTCGATGCGCGTGCCGAGCAGCGCCAGCGTCGCGGGGAGAAGGGTCAGGGCGGCGACCATCGCGATGAGCACGGCCGCGATGCCGCCGTACCCGATGGACTTGAGGAAGGTCTGCGGGAAGACCAGGAGCGAGCTCATCGCGGCCGCGACGGTGAGCGCCGAGAAGGCGACGGTGCGTCCGGCGGTCGCCATCGTGCGCACCACGGCGCGACGGGGGTCGGCGGGGTCGCGGGCGATCTCCTCGCGGAAGCGGGAGACCACGAAGAGGGCGTAGTCGATCGCCAGGCCCAGTCCGAGGAGGGTGATGATGTTGGGCGCGAAGATCGAGACGTCGACGAGCTCGTTGAGCCCCGCGATGGTCGCCCGCGCCCCCAGCACGGCGACCAGGCCGACCAGGACGGGCATCAGCGCGGCCACGACGCTGCGGAAGATGACGAGCGAGAGGATCAGCACGACGGGAAGCGAGACGATCTCGGCGCGCAGCAGGTCGGCCTTCGTCTCCTCGTTGACGTCGGTGTAGACCGCGTAGGGGCCGGCGAAGGCGGTGTCGAGGGAGCTCTCCTCGACCTCGGGCCGCATCGCGTCGAAGGAGTCGATGAAGTCGTTCTGGCTCTCGCCCGCCAGGGAGACGTAGACGGCCGTCGCGTGCCCGTCCTCGCTGACCATCGCGGGGTCCTGCGCGTCGTACCAGGTGACGACGGAGACCACGCTGTCGTCCGGGATCGCCGCGACCGTGCGCTCGACCTCGGCACGGAAGTCCTCGTCCGCGACGGCCCGGTCGTCGCTGGAGAAGATCACGATCGCGTCGATCGAGCGGTTGCCGAAGGTCTCCCGCTCGAGCGCGAGCTCGCGGGCCGACTCGGTGCCCGGGTCGTCGAAGCCGCCGGCCGAGAGCTTGTCCTCCAGGCCGAGGCCGGCGACGGCGGCGAGTCCGGTGAGGCCGAGCCCCACGAGCAGCACGGCCACGGCTCGGCGCACGACGAGAGCGCCCCATCGCTCGATCATGATCGGTCCTTCCGGAGGTGTTGGTGAACCTCAGTCAGTTTCGTGAACACCGTTAACGGTAAACGGTGTAAACTGCGCGCGTCAAGCGTTCGTCAGTCGATCTCGAGGAGTCCCGTGCCCCACCTGCGTGTGCCCACCCGACGGGAGCGCCAGCGCGAGGCGACGTACGACGAGATCGTCGCCGTCGCCGCCCGGCTGCTGGACGAGGGGGCCGACCTCTCCCTACGCGCCGTCGCCGCGGGGATGGGCATGACGGCTCCCGCGCTCTACCGCTACGTCTCCAACTACCAGCAGCTCGTCGACCTGGTGGCCTTCGAGCTCGACAAGGCCGCCACGGCGACCTGGGCGGAGGCGGCGGCCCGCTTCCCCGAGGACGACCCCGCGGCCCGGCTGACCGTCGCGTGCGCGCGCTTCCGGCACTGGGCGCTGACGAAGCCGCGCGAGTTCGCCCTCGTCTTCGCGAACCCGATCGCCGAGGCCGACACCGAGCGCCGCGAGCTGCTGACGGTGTCGACCTCCGGCCACTACTTCACCGACCTGCTCTGGCAGATCTGGGAGCGCTACCGCTTCCCCTACCCGGCGCTCGACGAGCTCGACCCGGTCATCCGCGAGGCGGTCCTCGAGCCCCTGATCCCCGCCAAGGCCGACCACATCCCCGCGGAGGAGCGGGGCCTGCTCTGGGTCTACATGCGCTCGTGGTCGGCGCTCTACGGCGTGGTCACCTTGGAGTCGACCGGCCACTGCGATCCCCGGGTCATCGCCTCCGGCCAGCTCTTCCGGGCCACGATCCTCGACTGGCTCGGGCCCCTCGGCCTCGGCGAGGAGCGTGAGCGGCTGACGGCCATCCTCGACGAGGAGCTGGCCCGACCCGTCACCAGCTGACGCTCCCCGCGCGTCGACCCGGCAGAAGATGGCACTCGACCTGCGACTTCGCGCCGGGTCGGCGTACTCCGGGTGCCTTCTCGCGCCGGGTCGCGGTCAGGTCCAGAGCACCTCGCGGGCCCAGGCCGGCACCAGGTCGCCGGCCCGACCCTGCCGGGACTCGTGGAAGAAGTGGCTGCCCTCGCTGGGCTCGAGGTTGAGCTCGAGGGTGCGCGCGCCATGCCGGCGCGCGTGCTGGACGAACCCGGCCGCGGGGTAGACCGCGCCCGACGTGCCGACCGAGACGAAGAGGCTGGCCTCCGAGAGCGCCTCGGCGATCCGGTCCATCTCGTAGGGCACCTCGCCGAACCACACCACGTCGGGACGCAGGTCGTGGACGCCGCAGCCCGGGCAGGCCGGCTCGTCGACGAGCGTGCCGCTCCAGGGACAGGTCTCCCCACACGCGCGGCACAGCGCCTTCAGCAGCTCGCCGTGCATGTGGACCACGTTGCGCGAGCCGGCGCGCTCGTGGAGGTCGTCGATGTTCTGGGTGACGACGAGCAGACCGGTGCCCAAGGTCTCCTCGAGCTCGGCGAGGGCGCGGTGCGCGGCGTTCGGCTCGACCGTCGCCAGCGCGGCCCGGCGCTCGTCGTAGAAGCGCTGCACCGTGGCGCGGTCCCGCTCGAAGCCCTCCGGCGTCGCGACGTCCTCGACCCGGTGCCCCTCCCAGAGACCGTCGGCGTCGCGGAAGGTCGGCACGCCGCTCTCGGCGGAGATGCCGGCACCGGTCAGGACGACGATCTGGGGCACGAGCGGAGGCTACCCGTCGGCCGGGTGACCGCCGTCACCCGTCCACGGGATCCGGCAGAATCGTCGCTCGTGCAGCTCCGCGAGGTCACCGGGTCGGTCGCCGACTTCCACGCGCGCGCCATCCCGGAGGACCTCCCGGAGGCGGAGGTCTGGTCCTTCGAGCCGTCGCACCGGGCCCTGGTCCTCGGCAGCGCCCAGGACCACACCGTCGCGGACGCGGAGGCCACGGCCGCCGCGGGCGTCGCCGTCGTCCGGCGCCGCAGCGGCGGTGGCGCGGTGTACGTCGACCCGGCCCGGTCGGTGTGGCTGGACGTCGTCGTGCCGCGCGGCGACACTCGCTGGAGCGACGACGTGCGCCAGGCGACGTATTGGCTCGGCGAGGCGTGGCAGCGGGCCCTCGCGGCCCTCGACCTGGACGCGGAGCTCTACCGCGGCGGCCTCGAGCAGACTCCCTGGGGGCGGCTCGTCTGCTTCGCCGCCCTCGGTCCGGGCGAGGTCCTCCTCGCGGGGCGCAAGGTCGTGGGGATCTCCCAGCGGCGCACGAGGGCCGGCGCCCGCTTCCAGTGCATCGCCTACGACCGCTGGGACCCGTCCGACGTCCTGGACCTCCTCGCCCTGGACCCGGCCGACCGCAGGGCGGCCGGGGCCGACCTGGCCGAGCGCGCCACCGGCGTCGGATCGCGGCTCGACGCGCTGCGTGCGGCGGTGCTGCGCGAGCTGGTCGGCGAGCGGACCGTGCACTGAGACCCATGCACTGAGAGCATCGCCCCCATGGAGCTGGACACGATCCGCGCATTCCTCGCGGTGGCCGACGGGCACACCGTGACCGAGACGGCCGAGCAGGTCCACCGCACCCAGCCCGCGGTCTCGCGCGCCCTGGCGCGGCTGGAGCGCGAGGTCGGCACCGCGCTCTTCCAGCGGGTCGGGCGGGGCCTGGTGCTGACGCCGGCCGGCCGGGAGCTGGTCGAGCACGCCCGCGAGACCCTCGACGCCTACGAGCGGGGCGTCCGCTCGGTGCAGGACCTCACCGCGCCCGGCGGCGGCTTCGTGCCGGTGGCCTTCCTGCACACCCTGGGCACGTGGCTGGTGCCCGAGCTGATCCGCGGCTTCCGGGCGGAGCGTCCCCAGGTCCGCTTCGACCTGCGCCAGCACGGCGACGCCGGCCTGGTCGACGACCTGCTGCACGGTGCGGTCGACCTCGCGATCACCGGCGACCGCCCCCGGATGGCGTCGCTGGAGAGCCGGCGCCTGTTCCTGGAGCCGCTGCGTCTCGCCGTGCCTCCGGACCACCGGCTCGCCGCCCGCCGTACGGCGCGGCTCGGCGACGTGGCGGACGAGCAGTTCATCGTGCTCAAGACCGGGTTCAGCCTGCGCGCGGTGACCGAGGAGCTGTGCGCGGAGGTCGGCTTCGCACCCCGGATCGGCTTCGAGGGCGAGGAGGTCGAGACCCTGCGCGGGCTGGTCTCCGCCGGCCTCGGCGTCGCCCTCCTGCCCGAGCCCCGCGGCGGCGCCGCCCCGGCCGCGCCGTCGCTGCGGGTCACCGACGTGCGCGCCTCGCGCGAGATCGGGCTGGCCTGGGTGCGCGAGCGAACCCTCCCGCCCGCATCGGCGCACTTCCGTGAGCACGCGCTCCGCGCGAGCCGGCGCATCCATGTGTCTGATGCATAATTTGTCCTTGAAGTAGGCATTAGACGCATGGCCGGCTCGGCACGCAGGATGGTGACGCCCATCACCGCCGACCCGAGGGACCCCTGCGATGACCGACATCGACCCCGCCGAGACCCAGGAGTGGCGCGACGCGCTCGCGGCCGTCCTGGAGTTCGAGGGCGAGGCCCGCACGAGGTATCTCCTGGACCAGGTGATGGAGGAGGCGCAGCGCCTCGGCGCCCGGGTGCCGTTCGTCGCGACCACGCCCTACGTCAACACGGTCGCCGTCGACGACGAGCCGGCCCATCCGGGCGACCGCGAGATCGAGCACCGGATCCGCTCCGCGATCCGGTGGAACGCCCTGGCGATGGTGTTGCGCGCCAACAAGGACTCCACCGAGCTCGGCGGCCACCTCTCCAGCTTCCAGTCCGCCGCCACGCTGTACGACGTCGGCTTCCAGCACTTCTGGCACGCCCCGTCGGAGAGCCACGGCGGTGACCTCGTCTACGTGCAGGGCCACCTCTCCCCCGGCATCTACGCCCGCGCCTTCCTCGAGGGCCGGCTCACGGAGGCCCAGCTCGACAGCTTCCGCCAGGAGACCGGTGGCGCTGCCGGATCGGGGCTGTCGTCGTACCCGCACCCCTGGCTGATGCCCGACTTCTGGCAGTTCCCGACGGTGTCCATGGGCCTCGGGCCGCTGATGGCGATCTACCAGGCGCGCTTCCTCAAGTACCTCCACGCGCGCGGGCTCGCGGACACCGCCGGCCGCAAGGTGTGGGCGTTCCTGGGCGACGGCGAGACCGACGAGCCCGAGTCGCTCGGTGCGATCTCGATGGCGGCGCGGGAGAAGCTCGACAACCTGGTCTTCGTCGTGAACTGCAACCTCCAGCGCCTCGACGGCCCGGTGCGCGGCAACGGCAAGATCATCCAGGAGCTCGAGGGCGTCTTCCGCGGCGCCGGCTGGAACGTCATCAAGCTGATCTGGGGCTCCACCTGGGACGAGCTGCTCGCCAAGGACACCACCGGCGCCCTCAAGCGCCGGATGATGGAGTGCGTCGACGGGGAGTACCAGACCTTCAAGTCCAAGGACGGCGCCTACGTGCGCGAGCACTTCTTCGGCGTCGACCCCGAGCTCGCGCAGATGGTCGCCGGCTGGAGCGACGACGAGATCTGGCGGCTGACCCGCGGCGGCCACGACCCGCAGAAGGTGTACGCCGCGTACGCCGCGGCCCACGCGCACACCGGGACGCCGACCGTGGTCCTGGCCAAGACCGTCAAGGGCTACGGCCTCGGCGCGGCCGGGGAGGCGCAGAACATCAGCCACCAGGCGAAGAAGGTCGCCGAGCCGGCGCTGCGGGCCTTCCGGGACCGCTTCCAGGTCCCGGTCGGCGACGAGCAGCTCCTCGACCTGCCCTATGTGTCCTTCGCTCCTGGCACGCCGGAGCACGACTACCTCCACGCGCGGCGGCGCGAGCTCGGCGGCTATCTCCCGCAGCGGCGTCGTACGTCGAGCCCGCTGGCCGTGCCCGGCATCGAGGCGTTCGCCGCGCAGACCGCCGGCTCGAACGGCCGCTCCCTGTCCACGACGATGGCCTTCGTCCAGATCCTCACCAAGCTGCTGCGCGACCCCGAGGTCGGCCGGCGGGTGGTGCCCATCGTCCCGGACGAGGCCCGCACGTTCGGGATGGAGGGCCTGTTCCGCCAGGTCGGGATCTTCTCGCAGAGCGGCCAGCTCTACACGCCCGAGGACGCCGACCAGCTGATGTTCTACAAGGAGGACGCCAGCGGCCAGATCCTCCAAGAGGGCATCAACGAGGCCGGCGCCATGTCGTCGTGGATCGCCGCCGCCACGTCGTACTCCAGCAGCGACACCCCGATGATCCCGTTCTACATCTACTACTCGATGTTCGGCTTCCAGCGGATCGGCGACCTCGCCTGGGCCGCCGGCGACATGCGCGCCCGCGGCTTCCTCCTCGGCGGCACCGCGGGACGGACCACGCTGAACGGCGAGGGCCTCCAGCACGAGGACGGGCACAGCCACCTGCAGGCGGCCACCATCCCCAACTGCGTCGCCTACGACCCGACCTATGCCTATGAGCTGGCGGTCATCGTCGCCGACGGCCTGCGCCGGATGTACGCCGAGCAGGAGGACGTCTTCTACTACCTGACGCTGATGAACGAGAACTACGAGCACCCGCCCATGCCGGAGGGCGCCGCCGAGGGCATCGTCCGGGGGATGTACCTGCTGCGACCGGGTAGCGGACGCGGTGCCGCGAAGGTCGACCTGCTCGGCTCGGGCACCATCCTGCGCGAGGTGCTCGCCGCGGCCGACCTGCTGGCGAAGGACTTCAAGGTGAAGGCAGACGTGTGGAGCGTGCCGAGCTTCACCGAGCTGCGCCGCGACGGCCTCGCCGTCGAGCGGTGGAACACGCTGCACCCGCTCGAGGAGCCGCGGACGCCCTATGTCACCGAGCTGCTGGCCGGGCGCACCGCGCCGGTGGTCGCCGCCACGGACTACATGAAGTCCTACGCGGACCAGATCCGCGCCTTCGTGCCGGGCAGCTACACCGCCCTCGGCACCGACGGCTACGGCCGCTCCGACTACCGCCGCAACCTGCGCCGCCACTTCGAGGTGGACCGGCACTTCATCGCGGTGACGGCCCTGCGCCGCCTGGCAGAGGCGGGCACTGTCGCCCCCGAGGTGGTCGCCGAGGCGATCGAGAAGTACGGCATCGACCCCGACCGGGCCGACCCGGCCCACGCATGAGGACGGCAACTGTGGACAACGGCATCGACATTCGCGTTCCCGACATCGGCGACTTCTCCGACGTACCCGTCATCGAGGTGCTCGTCGCCCCGGGCAGCGTCGTGCGCGCCGAGGACCCGCTCATCACCCTGGAGACGGACAAGGCGACGATGGAGGTGCCCTCGCCCGTCGACGGGACGATCGTCTCCGTCTCCGTCGCGGTGGGCGACAAGGTCAGCCAGGGCAGCGTGATCGCGGTCGCCGAGACCGCGGCCGAGGAGGCCGCACCGCCCGCGGAGCCGGCGCCGGTCCCGGAGCCCGCCGCGCCGGCAGCCCCGGTCGCGCAGCCGGCCCCGCAGCCGCTCGCGCAGCCGGTCGCGCCGGTCGTCGTACCCGAGGCGGCCGAGGGGACGGTGACCGCCGGCCGCGACGGCCTCCGCGCGACCCCTCTCGTCCGCCGCCTCGCCCGCGAGCTCGACGTGGACCTGGCCGCCGTCTCGGGCAGCGGGGTGAAGGGCCGCGTCACCAAGCAGGACCTGCTGACCCACTACGACCGCGGCGTCGCACCTGCTACCAGCGGCTCCCCCGCAGGCGCGGGAATCCCGCCCGTCCCCGAGGTCGACTTCGCGAAGTTCGGCCCCGTCCGCAGGGTCCCGCTGTCGCGGATCAAGAGGATCTCCGGCCCGCACCTGCAGCGGTCCTGGCTCAACGTCCCCCATGTGACCCACTGCGACGAGGCCGACATCACCGACCTCGACGCCTACCGACGCGAGCTCGACGAGGCCGCGAAGGCCGACGGCTACCGGGTCACCCTGCTCAGCTTCCTCCTCAAGGCCGCCGCCGCGACGCTTCGCAAGCATCCCGAGGTCAACAGCTCGCTGTCGGGCGAGGAGCTCGTGCTCAAGGACTACGTCAACATCGGCGTCGCCGTGGACACCCCCGACGGGCTGGTCGTGCCGGTCGTGCGCGAGGTCGACCGCAAGGGCATCCTCGAGATCAGCCGCGAGCTGGCCGACCTGTCCGCACGGGCCCGCGACGCCAAGCTGACCGGCGCCGACCTGCAGGGGGCGACGTTCACCATCAGCAGCCTCGGCGGGATCGGAGGCACCGCGTTCACGCCGATCGTCAATGCGCCCGAGGTGGCCATCCTGGGCGTCGTACGCTCGAAGACGTCGCCGGTGTGGGACGGCGAGTCCTTCGTGCCGCGCCTGATGCTGCCGCTGTGCCTGTCCTACGACCACCGGGTCATCGACGGAGCGCTGGCGGCACGCTTCACCGCCCATCTCGCTCACCTCGCCGCCGACGTACGCCGACTGGCGCTGTGACAGTGGTACAGAGAATGACACAGTGAACGCCGCCCGCTGACCCGCAGGAGTGCCGATGTTCTCGAAGGTTCTGGTCGCCAACCGTGGCGAGATCGCGATCCGGGCCTTCCGGGCCGCCTACGAGCTCGGCGCGGGCACGGTCGCCGTCTTCCCCTACGAGGACCGGGGGTCCGAGCACCGGCTGAAGGCGGACGAGGCCTACGAGATCGGGGAGCGCGGGCACCCGGTGCGCACCTATCTCGACCCCGACGCGATTGTCGCCGCGGCGGTCGCCGCGGGCGCCGACGCCATCTACCCCGGCTACGGATTCCTGTCGGAGAACCCCGCGCTCGCCGAGGCCTGCGCCGCCGCGGGCATCACCTTCGTCGGCCCGTCCGCGGAGGTGCTGACGCTCACCGGCAACAAGGCGCGCGCGATCGCGGCGGCGAAGGCCGCCGGGGTGCCCACCCTGGCGTCGGTCGAGCCGTCGACGGACGTCGAGGCGCTGGTGGCCGCGGCCGAGTCGATCCCGGCACCGCTCTTCGTCAAGGCCGTCGCGGGTGGCGGCGGGCGCGGCATGCGCCGGGTCGACGACCGGTCCCAGCTGCGCGAGGCGATCGAGACCTGCATGCGCGAGGCCGAGGGCGCCTTCGGCGACCCGACCGTGTTCATCGAGCAGGCCGTCGTGGACCCCCGGCACATCGAGGTGCAGATCCTCGCCGACGGCAGCGGCGAGGTGATCCACCTCTTCGAGCGCGACTGCTCCGTGCAGCGCCGCCACCAGAAGGTCGTCGAGATCGCGCCGGCGCCGGGCCTCGACCCCGACCTGCGGGAGCGGATCTGCGCGGACGCCGTGCGCTTCGCCCGCGAGATCGGCTACTCGTGCGCCGGCACCGTGGAGTTCCTCCTCGACCCCTCCGGCAGCTACGTCTTCATCGAGATGAACCCGCGGATCCAGGTCGAGCACACGGTCACCGAGGAGGTGACCGACGTCGACCTGGTCCAGGCCCAGCTGCGGATCGCCTCCGGCGAGACGCTGGCCGACCTCGGGCTGACCCAGGACGCGGTGCGCCTGCGCGGGGCCGCCCTGCAGTGCCGGATCACCACCGAGGACCCCGCGAACGGCTTCCGCCCGGACACGGGCACCATCACGGCGTACCGCTCCCCGGGCGGGGCCGGCGTCCGCATCGACGGCGGGACGACCTTCACCGGCGCCGAGGTCAGCCCGCACTTCGACTCGATGCTCGCCAAGCTGACCTGCCGCGGGCGCACGTTCGAGGACGCCGTGGCGCGGGCGCGGCGCGCGGTCGCGGAGTTCCGGATCCGCGGCGTCGCAACGAACATCCCCTTCCTGCAGGCCCTGCTGGACGACCCCGACTTCGCGAACGCGGCCTCCGGCGCCGTGACGACCAGCTTCATCGAGACCCACCCCCAGCTGCTCACCGCGCGCGCGTCGGGCGACCGCGGCACCCGGCTGCTCACCTACCTGGCCGACGTCACCGTCAACCAGCCCCACGGCGTCGTACCGGTCTCGGTCGCGCCGATTGCCAAGCTGCCCGAGGTGGACCTGGCCGCGCCGGCCCCGGACGGGTCGCGGCAGCGCCTGCGCGAGCTCGGCCCCGAGCGGTTCGCCGCGGAGCTGCGCGCGCAGGCGCCGGTCGCCGTGACCGACACGACGTTCCGTGACGCCCACCAGTCGCTGCTCGCGACCCGGGTGCGCACCCACGACCTGCTCGGCGTCGCCGGCCACGTCGCGCGGATGACGCCGCAGCTGTGGTCGCTCGAGTGCTGGGGCGGTGCGACGTACGACGTGGCGCTGCGCTTCCTCAGCGAGGACCCGTGGGACCGGCTGGCGCGGCTGCGCGAGGCCGTGCCCAACATCTGCCTCCAGATGCTCCTGCGCGGACGCAACACGGTCGGCTACACCCCCTACCCGACTGCCGTCACCGATGCCTTCGTCGAGGAGGCGGCCGCGACCGGGATCGACGTCTTCCGCATCTTCGACGCGCTCAACGACGTCGAGCAGATGCGCCCGGCCATCGACGCGGTCCGGGCCACCGGGACCGCTGTCGCCGAGGTCGCGCTGTGCTACACCGGCGACCTCTCCTCGCCCGCGGAGGAGCTGTACACGCTCGACTACTACCTGCGCCTAGCCGAGCGGATCGTCGACGCCGGGGCGCACGTGCTCGCGATCAAGGACATGGCGGGACTCCTGCGGGCGCCCGCGGCCCACGCCCTCGTGACGGCGCTGCGGGAGCGCTTCGACCTGCCCGTGCACCTGCACACCCATGACACCGCGGGCGGCCAGCTCGCCACCCTCACCGCTGCGATCGCCGCCGGCGTGGACGCCGTCGACGCGGCCACCGCCTCCATGGCCGGCACCACCTCGCAGCCGCCGCTCTCCTCGCTGGTCGCTGCCACCGACCACGCGGAGCGCTCGACCGGCCTCTCGCTCTCGGCCGTCAACGCGCTGGAGCCCTACTGGGAGGCGGTCCGCCGGCTCTACGCACCGTTCGAGTCGGGACTCCCCGCCCCCACCGGGCGCGTGTACCGCCACGAGATCCCCGGCGGCCAGCTCTCGAACCTGCGCCAGCAGGCCATCGCACTCGGCCTCGGCGAGAAGTTCGAGCAGGTCGAGGACATGTACGCCGCCGCCAACGACATCCTCGGCCGCGTACCCAAGGTGACCCCGTCCTCGAAGGTGATCGGCGACCTCGCCCTGGCGCTGGTCGCCGCGGGGGCCGACCCGGCGGCGTTCGCGGCCGACCCGTCGTCGTACGACATCCCGGCGTCGGTCATCGGCTTCCTGCACGGCGAGCTCGGCGACCCGCCGGGCGGCTGGCCCGAGCCCTTCCGCAGCAAGGCCATCGAGGGCCGGTCCTGGACCCCGCCCGCCGAGACCCTCTCGGCCGAGGACGAGGCCGCCCTGGCCGCGGGCTCGTCCGGGCGCCGAGAGACGCTCAACCGGCTGCTCTTCCCGGGCCCGACCCGGGAGTTCGCGGAGGCACGGGCGAAGTGGGGCGACCTGTCCGTCGTACCGACGGCGGAGTTCCTGTACGGCCTGCAGCCCGAGACCGAGCACGCGGTCGACATCGACGAGGGCAAGCGGCTGCTGGTCGAGCTCGAGGCGATCAGCGAGCCCGACGAGCGCGGCTACCGCACCGTGCTGGCACGGCTCAACGGCCAGATCCGGCCCATCTCGGTGCGCGACCGGTCGGTGTCCGCCGAGGTCGCCGCAGCCGAGAAGGCCGACCCCGCGCAGCCCGGCCACGTCGCCGCGCCCTTCCAGGGCGTCGTCACCGTCGTCCTCGCGGAGGGCGACGAGGTCGCCGCGGGCGACACCGTCGCGACCATCGAGGCGATGAAGATGGAGGCCTCGATCACCGCCCCGGTCGCGGGCGTCGTGAAGCGCCTCGCCATCGCCGGCACCCAGTCGGTCGAGGGCGGTGACCTGGTGGTCGTGCTCGACTGAGCCGTCGGCGTACCCCGGCGCAGGGATGCAGTCACCCCGCGCCCCTCGATCCGGCCGGTCGCCCTGCCTTTCCCTTCCCTCCTGCCCACCGCCGCAGACAGTCCAGGACCCACCCCGGCGGCTCTCGAAGGGGTTGATCGCCAGCGGCGACGCGAGACCTGCGATCTCTCGCGCCTGTGCGGCCCCCTTGCCCCGGACGGTGTGCACATCCGCGACGAAGGTGTCGGCGTCCATCCCGTGACGCAGCGCCGAGTCCGCGACGCACAGCGCCAGGTCGAAGGGCAGCCGCCGCGCACAGTCCACCACCGTGCGCCGCTGGGAGGTGACGAGGCCGGACTCGTCGCGCAGGTCACCCCACACCCGCTCGACATCCGTCGCCGTCGCGCCGCGCGAGCGGTGGTCGAACATCACCCAGGGCCGTGCGGGCGGCGCCGGCACCTCCCACCGGTGGGCGACCGCGGCGCTCAGCACCGCCACCCGACCGCCCAGCTCCACCGCCCGGCGAAGGTCCCGCTCCAGCTCCGGCAGGCGATAGCGACTGCGCCCCGCACGCACGATCGTCCCGGACCTCTCGGCGCGGTCGACCCGGCGCCGCGAGGTCAGCGCGACCAGGCGGCGTGCGAGAGGCAACGCCCCCGAGCGTCGCCAGGGCCTCGGCCGGTTCCATCGCGCCACCGTGCCCGATGCAAGCCGGCCGGCGCGCACCCCCTCCACAGGGGCGGCGGGGCTCAGTAGTACCAGGGGAAGCGCGGCACGCTCAGTGGCTGCACGTGGTCGATGACGGCACTATGCGGCTGACCTGCGGAAACGTGGTTGACGGCGTTGGTCGTCGACGGGCTCTGACGACTCTCCTGCCACGTTTTTGCCACGCGCCGGGCCACGTTGTCAGCCCTCTTTCGAATCGTGATCGGCGCTGAGCGCGGCCTCCCAGTTCTGGCCGCCGTGGAACACGCCGACGACGTTGACCACGATCTCGCCAGACGACTCGTCTACCTCGTAGGCGACGAGCGTCCGCTTCTTGTAGGTGGTCGTCCGCATCCCCGGCCGTACGTCGTCGCGCGGACGACCGGAGAGCGGGAACTCCAGAAGCCCGTCGATGTGCTCGAGGATCGCCGAGACGAAGCGCCGAGCAATCTCAGCGGTCGCGTTCTTGGCGATCCAGTCGTCGATCTCGTTGAGTTGCCGTTCGGCTTCCGGAGTGAGGTTGATCCGGCCCGTCACGAACGGGCGGCCCACTTGGCCTCGAAGCGGGCCCGAACATCCTCAGCCGGGATCGCTCGGGACGGGTCAGCCTTGAGGGCGTCGTACGCCGCAGCCGCTTCGGTGCGCAGCCATGCCTCCGCTGCTTGGTCGAAGGCCTCGCCAGGGTCCACCGATTCGAGCAACCGAAGTGCCAGGCGCCGACGCGCGTCAGCGGGCAGAGACATCCCCGCCTCGAAGGCCTCCGACTCGCTCATAGACATGTGTTGAGTCTACGCTCGACCGGCGACGTGCGCCCTCAGAGCAGCCGCAGGACCACGTTGTCCTCGGCCTCCGACCCGCCGGGTCCATGGCGCTCGATGATCTCAACGAGCCAGTCGAAGAGCGTGGTTCCCTCGACCCTCCTTGCCGCTTCCAGCTCGGCTGTCAGCCTCGGGACGTTCGAGGGATGACACCGCGCGATGGTGTCCTCGAGCCAGTGGATCGTCGCCGGCCATCCGAGCGCTTCCCGCGAGCGCTGCGAGTTCAGCCATCGGAAGTCGAAGCCCCCGTCGGGAGTACCGCAGCCGCCCCTCAGGATGTCGTTGAAGGCATCCAAACTGCTTGCCACGCATCTGCCACGCACTCGGCCATAACAGGCCCCTGACCTGCGCAAACGCGCCAGATCAGTAGTACCAGGGGTACGGCGACCAGTCCGGGTCCCGCTTCTCGAGGAACTGGTCGCGTCCCTCCTGTGCCTCGTCGGTCATGTAGGCCAACCGGGTGGTCTCGCCGGCGAACAGCTGCTGGCCGACGAGGCCGTCGTCGAGCAGGTTGAAGGAGTACTTGAGCATCCGCTGGGCGGTGGGGCTCTTGCCGTTGATCAGACGGCCCCATTCGAGGGCGGTGGCCTCGAGCTCGGCGTGCGGGACCGCGCGGTTGGCGGCGCCCATGCGGACGGCGTCCTCGGCGGAGTACTCCTGGCCGAGGAAGAAGATCTCGCGGGCGAACTTCTGGCCGACCTGGCGGGCGAGGTACGCCGAGCCGTAGCCGCCGTCGAAGGAGCCGACGTCCGCGTCAGTCTGCTTGAAGCGGGCGTGCTCGGTGGAGGCGAGGGCCAGGTCGCACGTGACGAAGAGGCTGTGCCCGCCACCCGCCGCCCAGCCGGGGACGACGCAGATGACGATCTTCGGCATGAACCGGATCAGGCGCTGGCACTCGAGGATGTGCAGGCGGGCGAGCTTGGCCTTGTCGATCGGGCTCGGCTCCTCGGCCCCGGTGTCGGTGGAGCCTGCCGCGACGTCCTCGTACTGGTAGCCCGCCCTGCCGCGGATGCGCTGGTCGCCGCCCGTGCAGAACGCCCACTTGCCGTTCTTCGCGCTCGGACCGTTGCCGGTCAGCAGGACGCATCCCACGTCGGCCGACTGCCGGGCGTGCTCCAGCGTGCGCAGGAGCTCGTCGACGGTGTGCGGCCGGAAGGCGTTGAGGACGTCGGGTCGGTCGAACGCGATCCGGACCGTGCCGTGGGCCTTCGCGCGGTGGTAGGTCAGGTCGGTCAGGTCCTCGAAGCCGGGGACGACGTCCCACTGGCTCGCGTCGAACGTCTCGCTCACGCCCTCGATCGCACTCATGGGCCGAACGCTAGTCCCTCCCGGCCACCGGGCTTGACCTTGCCCCTGGGGGCAGGCTCTACCGTCGGTACGTGCTGATCAAGGACCTCGCCGAGCGCGCGGGCGCGAGTGTGAAGGCGGTGCGCTACTACGAGTCGCGCGGCCTGCTCGCACCGGCCCGGGCCGCCAACGGCTACCGGGAGTACGACGACGCCGACGTACTCGTCGTACGCGAGATCCGGGCGCTGCTCTCCCTCGGCCTGACCGCCGACGAGACCGTGCCGTTCGTCGAGTGCCTGCGCGCGGGCAACGACCGCGCCGACGTGTGTCCCGCCTCGCTGGACGCCTACCGGCTGCGGATCGCCGAGATCGACCGACGCATCGAGGAGCTCAGCCGGCTGCGCGGCGAGCTGTCCGGGCTCCTCGACGACGCCGAGAGCTACCGACCCCAGGAGGAGCCATGACCCTGCAGGAGATCACCGACGCCGACTTCGAGCGCGAGGTGCTCGGATCCGACGTACCCGTGCTCGTCGAGTGGTGGGCGGAGTGGTGCGGCCCGTGCCGGCAGCTCGCGCCGGTGCTGGAGCGGCTCGACGAGGAGCGCGGCGACACGCTGCGGGTCGTGCGCATCAACCAGGACCTCGAGCCACTACGCGCCGCGGAGCACCGCGTGCTCGGGCTGCCGACGATGATCCTGTTCCGCGACGGCTCGCCCCTGCTGCAGCTCGCCGGCGCGCGCACCAAGGCGTCGATCGAGCGGGCCGTGGACGGCGCGCTGGAATAGGGGCACCCGAGCCCGGCCTTGAGAAGGACATGACCCTTCAAGGTGAGTACGAGCCCAGCAGCCAGAAGTGGGTCCGCGACCAGGTCGCGGCGTACGAGGCGTCGGGGGGCCGCGAGGCCAACACGCTCCAAGGCAGCAAGTACCCCATCGTGGTGATCACCTCGGTCGGTGCCAAGTCCGGCAAGCTGCGCAAGAACCCCGTCATGCGCGTCGAGAAGGACGGCGTGTACGCCGCCATCGCCTCCAAGGGCGGCGCGCCGGACAACCCGAGCTGGTACGCCAACTTCCTCGCCCATCCGCTCGTCGACCTGCAGGACGGCCCCGAGCCGAAGCCGTACACCGTCCGACTCGCCGAGGGCGAGGAGCGCCAGGAGTGGTGGGACCACGCGGTCGCGACCTGGCCGACCTATGCGTCGTACCAGGAGAAGACGGACCGGGAGATCCCCGTCTTCCTCCTGGAGCCCGCCGACGCCTGAGCCCCACCACCCACACCTCGGGGCCCCACAACTCACACCTCGGGGCCCCACAGCTCACACCTCGCGGTCAGGTGTTGGCGATGGTGACGGCGAGGCCGCAGAGGTGGCCGAGCCGGGCGATCTCGGAGTCCGCGAACTCGGGGCCGCCGCGACGGCCGATCACGACGATCTCGTTGCCGTCGAGGCGGGCAGCGGCGAACAGGGTGATGTCGTCCTCGGGCACCTCGAGCCGGGTGGGCGCCTCGATCTCGACGAACTCGACGTCGTCGGGGGCCGCGCTGGTGCCATAGACGACGCCCTTGGCGCGGTGCACCCGCGCGGCCCAGTCCACCCGGAAGGTGGCGGGCAGCAGGTCGATGAGCTTGTCGAAGGCGCCGCCCGGCGAGGCGGTCAGCTCCTCGACCGCCTCGAGGTCCATCACGAGGTTCCCGCCGGCCGGGTAGCGGCTGATCCAGAGCACCTCGACGCCGTCGAGCGCGTTGCAGGCCGAGACCACGGAGTCGGGCATCATGCCCTGGTCGATCTCGAGGAGCACGTCGTCGACCGCCGTGCCGTCGTCGCGCTTCTCGACGATCTCGATCGCCTCGATGTCGCCGCCCGCCATACCGATGGCCGTCGCGACGCGACCCAGCGAACCGGGGACGTCGGGCAGCAGCACGCGGAGCAGGAACGGCATGGTCTCGACACTAGCCCGATGACATTTCGCCACGGTTGCGGGCCCACCGCTTGGGCGCGGAGCGCGCGGTCCGCTCGGGACCGCCCCGGCCTCAGTCCGCGTCGGGGGCGAGGCGCCGGCGCAGGCCGGTGGCGCGCTGCGCGGTCGTCGTCACCGCCGCGCGCACGGCAGCCTCCGAGCCCACCACCAGCAGGCTCTCGCGGGCCCGGGTGACGGCGGTGTAGAAGAGCTCGCGAGTGAGCAGTGGCGAGTCCGGCTCCGGCAGCAGGACCGTCACCTCATCGGCCTGGCTGCCCTGGCTCTTGTGCACCGTCATCGCGTGCAGGGTCGCGATGTCGCCGAGCCGGGACGGCGCGAACCGGGTCAGGGCGCCGTCGGCCATCACCACCCGCAGCCGCGGGCCGGAGCCGGGCCCGGGGTCCTCCGGATCGACGTCCGGGTCGAGGACCGTGACGCCGGTGTCGCCGTTGAAGAGCCCGAGGCCGTAGTCGTTGGCCGTGACGAGCACCGGCCTGCCGGCGTACCACTCCTGGCCCCAGGCGGTCCCGAGCGGCGAGCCGACCGCGTCGCCGAGCCAGCGCTCCACCTGACGGTTCCAGTGCTCGACGCCCCACGGTCCCTCGCGGTGGGCGCAGAGCAGCCGGTGCTCTTCGGCGACGGCGACGGCGCGCGCCGGGTCGCGCCCGGTCGCAGCGCCGCGGACGGCGACGGCGTGCGCGGTGAGCCGCTCGCGCAGGCGGGTCAACGCCACCGGGTCGGCCGGATCGGCCAGCCGGACGTCGGGGCGACCGGACCTCAGCTGAGCGAGGACGTCGTCGGGCCGGGCTCCCCGCAGCGCCTGGGCCAGCTCGCCGATGCCGCTGCCGAAGCGGTGGGTCGTTGTCAACGAGGCCACGGCGCTCGGCGTGCGACGCGCCAGTCCCGCGACCAGGTCGGCGAGGACGGCGCCCGCCTCGACCGACGCCAGCTGGTCGGGGTCGCCCACCAGGACCAGCGTCGTCTCCGGCCGCACGGCCTCGAGCAGCCGGGCCATCATCGTCAGCGACACCATGGAGGTCTCGTCGACGACGATCACGTCGTGCGGCAGCCGGTTGCCGCGGTGGTGGCGGAAGCGGTTCCGCGAGCCGGGGCGCCAGCCCAGCAGGCGGTGCAGGGTCGAGGCAGTGAGGCCCGCGAGGCGGGAGCGGTCGTCGTCGGTGAACCTGTCGGCCCGCTGCACGTCCTCGACCGCCTCCTGGAGCCGAGCGGCGGCCTTCCCGGTCGGCGCGGTGAGCGCGATGCGGAGCGGCCCGCGCTGGTGGGTGAGCAGGGCCAGCAGGCCGGCGACGGTGGTCGTCTTCCCGGTGCCCGGTCCGCCGGTGAGGACGGTCGTGCGCTGCCGGGCCGCCGCGAGCGCGGCGGCCCGCTGCTCGGCGTACCCCTCGCCGGGGAAGAGCCGCGCCGCGGTCGCCTCGAGCGCGGCGGGGTCGGGGACCTCGGGGGACGGACCGTCCAGCCGCGCCACGAGGTCGTCGTGGACCTGCTGCTCCTCGCGCCAGTAGCGGTCGAGGTAGACCATCCCGCCGTCGACGCGCACCACGGACTGCGCGGCCAGCGGGCTGGCCGCGACCCGCTCCAGCCAGCCCTCACCCGGCCACGGAAGCTCCGGTCCGTCACCCTCGCCACCCGCGCGCAGGCTCGCCGGGTCCATGCACACCGAGCCGTGCCGCGCCGCGCGTACGGCGAGCGCGACGGCCAGGCGCACCTCGTCGTCGGTCTCGCCGGCGAGCGCGGCGGTCCGCGTCGCCACATGGACGTCGGCCGCGGTCAGCACCCCCGCCGCGTTGAAGGTCGCGAGCAGCCCCTCCGCGCCGCGGGCCAGGCGGGCGTCGGCGGGGTCGTCGCTCTCCCAGGGCTCGATCACCGGCGCCCCCCTCCGTCGAGCAGCTCGGACAGTGCGGTGACCAGCGCGGCCGGCGGCTGCCACGAGAACACGCCGGCCGGGTTGCCGTCGGTCACCGGCGTCTCCGGACCGGCCATGCCCCGGAGGTAGAGATAGAGGACGCCGCCGAGATGGCGCTGCGGGTCGTAGTCGGGCAGCCGCCACCGCAGGTAGCGGTGGACCACCACGGAGTAGAGCAGCGCCTGCAGCGGGTAGTGCGAGTGCAGCATCGCCTCGACGAGTCCCGCGCGGTCGTAGTCGGCCACCGTGCCGGGGGTGCCGGGCGCGCCCAGACGGTTGGTCTTGTAGTCGACGACGAGGAAGCGCGGGACACCCTCCGGCCCGGGCACGCGCAGGACCACGTCGATGGAGCCGGAGAGGTAGCCGCGCAGTGCCTGGTCACCCAGGAGGGGCTGCTCGAGGCGGTCGGCGTACGGCAGCAGCGGGTCGTCGGCGGGGAGGTGGTGACGGAGCAGTGGCGCCATCTCCCGCAGCCGCGGCTCGGCGCCCTCCGGGGGCGCGGCAACGTCGCCTCCGGCCAGCGGCAGCTCGAAGTCCAGCTCACGCAGCCGCTCGCGCAGCGGGATGTCGGCGAGGCTCAGCCCGGGCGCCAGCGGACCGAGCGGGGTGTGCAGCACGGGGACGAGCGCGGCCGCGACCGCAGCGGGCTCGGCGGGGACGTACCACCAGCGCAGCTGCTCGGCCACGTGCCGCTCCAGCTCGGCCGCCAGGTCCGAAGCCTCGGGGTCGGCATGCTCCAGCACCGCATGCACCAGCGAGCCGAAGGTCGCACCGGCGGGGAGCTCGGCCATCGGCGAGACGAGCCCGTCCGGCACGCTCGGCTCCTCGAGCGGCACCGGCTCCTCCTCGGCGTCGGGCTCGTCGTCGCGGCCGACGGTCTCCGGCTCGCTCCCTACGCCGGGCGCCTCCTCCTCGACCCGGATCAGCCCCGAGTACGAGGTGCGCCGCCACTGCGTGTCGACGACGCGGTCGAAGCGGCGCGCCTGGAGGACGCCGGGCTCCTGCGCGTCGGCCGACGTCGTGGCGTCGGCGATCTCCGCGACCTCGGCCACGGGTCCGCCGAGCTGCTCGATCAGCCCGAGCACCCGCGCGGCGTAGGCGTCCTCGCGCACGTCGATCTCGGGCGGAACCTCCGCGACGCCGGGCTGGCGGCCGAAGAGCAGCCGGTGCAGCCCGCCCGTGCGCGTCGTGGTGGTGGGCGCCCACCACGTCACGACCTGGGACTGGGCGCGGGTGAGGGCGACGTAGAGGTCGCGCAGCTCCTCCCCGAGCTCCTCCGCCTCGTGCCGGCGGACGTGGCCGGCCCAGGTCGCCCCGGCACCGGCGACGTCGAGGGTGCGTCGACCCCGCTCGTCGTGGAAGCGCGCGACGTCCACCGGGAAGCTGAAGTGCTGGTAGGCGAAGGGGAGATAGGTGACGGGGTACTCCAGGCCCTTGCTCCCGTGCACGGTGACGATCTGCACGGCGGCCGCGTCGGAGTCGAGCCGGCGTGGCCGCTCGCTGGCGCCGGTGCGGCGGCGCTCGTCGCGGAACCACTCGAGCAGCGCGGTCAGGCCGAGCTCCTCGCGGACCGAGACCTCGTGGAGCAGCTGGCCGAGATGGCGCAGGTCGGTCAGCAGACGCTCGCCGTCGGCGCGGCCCAGCAGACGCGGCGTCAGCCCACGCTCCTCGGCGGCCTCCACCAGCGCCGCGACGCCACGCCCGCGCAGCAGCAGCGCCCAGCCGCGCAGGACGTCGGCCACCCGCGCGGTCAGCCGCTCCCCCTCCCCGTCGAGGTCCGCCACGGTGTGCCCGAAGAAGCTGGTCAGCGCCGCGGCGCGGACCAGGCCGGAGCGGTGCGGTGACTCCAGCGCGGCGAGCAGCGTCAGCCATTCCTCGCCCGCGGGCGTGAGGAAGACGTCGCCGCCGCCGGCCATGACAGCGGGCACGCCGCGGGCCTGGAGCGCGCGCTGGACGAGCAGGCCGTGGTCGCGGATGGCCACGATGACCGCGACCTGGCCGGCCTTCAGCTCGGCGCCGTCCCAGCGGGGGCGGGCCGCCAACAGCGCCGCGATGTCGGCGGCGCAGTCGTCGGCGATGAAGGCGCGGGCGTCCTTGGCCGTGATGAGGCCCGCCTTGGTCAGGGAGAAGCCGGTCCGCGGCACCCGGCGGACGCGGAAGGGCGCGGCGACCGGAGCTCCCTGGAGGCGGGAGCCCGGGTGGCGCGCCGCCACCGGTCGTACGACGATCTCCGGGTCGCCCAGCGCGGCTCCCTCGAGGGGCACCAGCAGCCGGCGGACGAGCGCGTCGTCGCTGCGCCAGTTGGTGCCGAGCGTGGCGCGGGTCGTGGCCTTGCGGGCGGCCGCGAGATAGGTGACGACGTCGCCGCCGCGGAAGCCGTAGATCGCCTGCTTGGGATCGCCGATGAGGACCATCGCCGCATGTCCGGAGAAGGCGCGGTCGAGCACCTCCCACTGGACCGGATCGGTGTCCTGGAACTCGTCGACGAGCACGATCCGCCAGCGTTGCCGCATCCGGCTGCGCGCGGGGGCCTGCTCGTCGGCGAGGGCGGCGGAGAGCCGGCTGAGCAGGTCGTCGTACGACAGCACGCCCAGGCGGCGCTTCCGGCGCTCGACCTCGGCGCGCACGGCTCCGGCGAACTCGATGCGGGCGACGGCGTCCGGGGTGGCCTCCGGACCGGGCTCCGCGAGTCGGGCCTGCGGATCCCCGACGGCGGTGCGCGCCAGGGCGAGCGCGGCGTCCCGGCCGAACGGGGGGCTCTCCCGGCTGCCGCCGAAGCGCTGGAGGTAGAGGTCGTCCACGGTCTCGACGACGAGCTCGTCGAGCGACTCCACCAGGGTGGCGCCGGCGTCGGTGTCGCCGGCGACGCCGAGCGAGCGGAGCACGAGCTGGCAGAACTGGTGGGTGGTGGCGATGGTCGCGGCGTCGAAGGAGGCCAGCGCGTCCCGCACCCGGCGGTGGCGCCCGGCCCGCTCGTCGGGCTCGGCGAGCAGGTGGGCGAGCAGCGCGTTGTCGCGGTCGGCGGACTCCGGGTCGGCAAGGGCGCGCTCGGCCTCGACGAGCTGGCCGCGCACCCGCTCCCGCAGCTCCTGGCTGGCGGCGCGGCCGAAGGTGATGACGAGCATCTCGTCGAGCTCGGCGACACCCTCGGCGACGTAGCGGGTGACGAGAGCCCCGACGGTGAACGTCTTCCCCGTGCCCGCGCTGGCCTCGAGCAGGGTGGTGCCCGTCGGCAGCGGCCCGGTGAGGTCGAAGGGCTCCATCACGAGCTCACCAGCTCCCCTGCTCGGCGAGGATCAGCGGCGTCCACACCCGCAGCGCCAGCGCGCCGAACCGGGTCGGCTCGTCCGGGTGCTCCTCCCCCGGCCCGGGCGGCTCCTCGAGCCCGGGGAGCGGTGCGCCCGGCCCCCACGCGCGGACCTGCTCGACGTCGGAGCACTCGCCCGGGAACCGGCCGTCCTGCCAGTCCCAGCCGGCCTTCTTCAGTGCCTCCTCCTCACTGGCCCGGGTGCGGCGCATCCGCGCGTAGGCCAGCGAGGACTTGAGCGGTAGGGGCAGGGGAGCGCACAGGCCCCGGTCGCGCAGTGCGACGAGGTCGGCCAGCACGTCGCGGGCGGTGTGGTCGAGCGGACCGAGCTGGGACTGCGCGAACAGGGTGTGGGAGCGGCTGTTGGTCGGCCGCCCCAGCGCCCGCGCCGTCCACGCGCGGTCGGGGTCGTGAGCCGCGAGAGCCGTCAGGAGCAGCCAGGTCTGGAGCCGATGGCTGGCCCCCAGCCGGCTGTAGGTGACCGGGACCAGGCGGTCGCCGTACACCTCGGGGACGGTGCCGCGCAGCCGGCGTCCGCCGCCGAGGTCGACGTCGATGTCGACGGCCTCCGGCGGGCGGGTCCGCAGGCGCCGTGCCTCGTCCGCGATCGGTTGGGCGCGGGTGACGATGTCGCGGAGGATCCGCCAGCCGAGCCACCCGGGCGGCAGCACGCCGCGCCGCCACTCCTGCTGGCGGGCCTGGTCCGGATCCATGCCGGCGACCAGGTCGCGCAGCACGCGGTCCCCGACGGACCACTGCGCGAGGCTGTCGAGCTCGACCGGCAGGCCGTCGGACAGGGGCTCCTCGTCGCGCGGCAGTGCCAGGTCGAGACGGTCGCGGAAGAAGGCGCGGACCGGCGAGCGCCAGAAGGCCAGCAGGTCGTCCAGCGACACGTCGGCGCCCGGAGTGGTGGGCAGCGGCGCGGCCAGGAGCGCGGGCGGCTCGGTCCGCGGCCCGGCCGCGGCGCGGGCTCCGGCGAGGGCGCTGCGGTCGAAGCTGAAGGGGCGATCCGGCACCAGCGCGCCGGGCGTCACGTTGCGGCGGTCGAACGGCTGCAGCGGGTGCCGTACGACGACCGCGTCGGCGACGCTGCCGCCGTCGGCGGTCGTGGCGGTGCGGTCGAGGGCGTCGAGGAGCTCGCCCAGCGGAGAGGCCGGCGGCCGCGGCTGGCCGCTGTACTCGTTGGCCCCGGTGTAGGTGACGACGAGGGTCTCGGTGGCGGCGAGCAGGGCGTCGAGGAAGAGCTGACGGTCCTCGCTGCGCAGGTCGCGCTCGCCGGTCATCGGGTCCCGGGCCAGCACGTCGTCGCCGTCGGTCACGCCCACCCGCGGGAACACGCCGTCGTCGAGCCCGACCAGCGCCACGACGCGGTGGGGCACCGAGCGCATGGGGACCATCGTGCAGACGGTGAGCGTGCCGGTGCGGAAGTTGGCCCGGGTGGGACGTCCGGCGAGCCGGTCGGACAGCATCGCGCGCACGTCGGGGAGCCGGAGCGGGTCGTCGCCGCGACCGGCGGCCTGGGCGACCTTGGCGAGCTCGCGCTGGACCTGGCCGGTCTGCCAGGCCTCGGTGCTCGGCACCGCGGTGAGCTCGGTGACACCGGCGTGGATCACCCGCAGCCAGTGCTCGAGAGGGTGCACGCCGGTCAGCTGGTCGGTCGCCGTCCGCAGCCGGTGGACGAGCTCGGCGAGCCGTCCGGCGAGGTCGATCTCGCCGCTGCCGACGTCGTCGAGGGGCAGGGTGCGGTCCAGCCAGCTGCCGGCGTCCTCGGACATGGCGACGCCGGCCAGCAGCCGGTCGAGGCCGAACTGCCAGGTGTTGGCGGGATAGGCCTGCAGGCCGTAGTCGGCACGGTGCTCCTCGTCGAAGCCCCACCGGATCCCGGCCTCGCGGGCCCAGTCGCCGATCAGCTGGAGGTCGTCGTCCCGCAGGCCGAAGCGACGCCGGACCGGCTCGAGGTGGGCGAGGTCGAGGACGTCGCCGACGCCCGCGCGCCCGCCGGCGAGGTCGAGCAGCCGCGCGGCCACCGCCAGCAGCGGGTTGGTGCGGTCGAGCGCCCGGTCGGCCAGCCGCACCCGGAGGCGATGGGCCGGGTGACGGTCGTCGGCCGCGGGAGCGCCGTCGCCGCCCAGGTCGCCGAGGCCGAACCCGGCGGCCACCAAGGGCGCATAGGCCTCGATGTCGGGGCAGAGCACGAGCACGTCGCGCGGCTCGAGGGTCGGGTCGTCCTCGAGCAGCCCGAGCAGCACCTCACGCAGCACGTCCACCTGGCGCGCCGCGCCGTGACAGGCGTGGACCTGGACCGAGCGGTCCTGCGCCGGGTCCCAGACGCGGGCCGCGGCGTCGCCGAGGCGGTTGGCCCGGAGGTCCTGCTGCAGCCAGCCCAGCAGCGACCCGCGCGCGGACGGGGCCGGCAGAGGGAGCGGCTCGTCCAGCAGGTCGACCGCGGCCAGGGTCCGCTGCAGCTCGCGGACGTCGCGCCCGAGGGTCGCCAGCAGCGGGTGCGCGGCCGCATCGTGGGAGCGGTCGGACGCCCGCGGGACCGGGCCGTCGGCGACCCGCTCGCTGAGGGCGTCCCACAGCGACGGGGAGGGGTGCGGAAGCCACAGGTGCACCTCGCGGTGCTCGCCGAGCGCACGCAGCAGGGTCACCTCGGTGACCGGAAGGCGGGTGTGGCCGAACAGGGAGAGCCGGTCCGGCAGGTCGAAGTCCTCCGGGGACCCGTGCAGCCGCTCCAGCGTGGCGGCGTGGCGCCGGTGCGGCGCGGGCGCGTCGACCCGGCCAGCCAGGCGCCGCCACAGCTCGGGCTGCCACAGCAGGTCGTCGGGCAGCCCTCGCCCGCAGCCGTCGGTGTCGCGACCGTCCACGCGGACGCCGTCCGCCCAGTCCTCCAGCAGCGAGGGCCGCTGCACGGCGTACGACGCGAACAGGCGCGCGAGACGCTGGGCGAGGGCGAAGCGCCGGCCCCGCCGAAGGTCCGCCTCCTCCCCGTCGGAGCCCTCGTCGTCGAGACCGTGCCCGATGTGCCGGGCGAGGGGGCGGGCCCACGGCTCGTCGAGGCTCTCGTCGACCGTCCGCAGCAGTGGCCACACGAGCGCCTCCGGCGCCCACGGGTCCTCGTCGCGGGTGCCGACGACCTCGGCGAAGAGCGACCACGGCGAGCGGAAGTCGACGCCGGCGCACACGCCGTCACCGCCGGCCGGGCCCGTCCCCAGGCGGTGGGACAGCCGCTGGCTGAGCCATCGCTCGACCCCCTTCGCCGGCACGACCACGACCTCGCTGGCGAAGGGGTCGGCCAACGGACTGGCGAGCTGCGCGCCGAGCTCGTCGGCGAGCAGGTCGGTCCGCGCGGCGCGGTGGAGGTGAAGAGCCATCGGGGCCGAGGCTAGTGGTTGGGTCCGGCACGTCCGCGCCGCGATCGGCCCGGACGCCTCAGCGGAGCAGCGCGAGCGCGTCGGCCGAGGCCGTGCCCGGGGCGGCGGTGTGGGTGAGCAGTCGCTGTCCGTCGCTGTCGGGCAGGTGCAGCGCCTCGTAGTGCAGGTCGAGGTCGCCCACCTGCGGGTGGTGCAGGCGCTTGGTGCCGCTCGAGCACAGCCGCACGTCGTGCCGGGCCCACAGCCGGGCGAACTCGGGACTGTTCATCGACAGCTCGCCCACCAGCTCGGCGAGGAGCCGGTCGTCCGGGTACTGCGCGGCGACGTAGCGCAGCGAGGCGACGGCGAGCCCGGCCTCCTCGGACCAGTCCCGGTGGAGCTCACGGGTGTGCGGGTCCAGGAACAGCAGGCGCATCAGGTTGGGCCGGCTCGCGGGGTCCGCGGGAGCCGCCGCTGGGAGGTGGCCCGCCAGGAGCGCCCGGCCGAGGGGGTTCCACGCCAGGATGTCGTTGCGGCGGCCCAGCAGCAGGGCGGGCACGGCCTCCATCGAGGCCAGCAGGGCGACCGCTCCCGGGTTCGCGGTCTCGGCGCGCGCGGCCCGGCGCCGGGTGGCCGGCGTGGGGCGGGCCAGCTCGAAGAGGTGCACCCGCTCGGCGTCGTCGAGGTCCAGGGCGCGGGCGAGCGCCTCGATGATCGCGTCGCTCGCGTTCGCGGACTGCCCCTGCTCCAGGCGGGTGTAGTAGTTGACCGAGATCCCGGCGAGCTGCGCCAGCTCCTCGCGCCGCAGCCCCGGCACGCGGCGTGTCCCCCACGTCCGGATCCCCGCCGCCTCGGGCGTGACGGCGTCCCGGCGGCTGCGCAGGAAGTCGCCGAGCTCGTTGGCGGCGCGGACCTGCGGGCGGGAAGGAGGCACCGGTCCAGTGTGCCGGACCCGGCACGCCCGTGGGTGCCCCTGTCAGGGGTACCACGAGGCGGGTGCTGGCTGCTCGCCGTACGGCGCTCGAGGGTGGTCGCCATGACCACGCCATCCCCTGTCCCGGTGACCCAACGGCCCGCGACCGCGAGCACCCTCGGCACCCGCGACCGCGTCGCGCTCGTCGTCCTCCTGACGGCCAGCTTCACCCTCGCGGTGGACTTCTCGATCCTCAACGTCGCGCTGCCGCGCATCGGCCGCGAGGTCGGCTTCGCACTGGCGGACCTGCAGTGGATCGCGACGGCCTTCGCCGTGTGCGCGGCGGGCCTGACCCTGCTCTTCGGACGCTGCGCGGACCTGTACGGGCGGCGCCGCCAGTTCCTCCTCGGGATCGCGCTCCTCGGCGTGGCCTCGCTGGTCGGCGGTCTCGCCGACGACCCCGGACTGCTCCTCCTCGCCCGGGTCGCGCAGGGCGTCGCCACGGCCGCCGTCACCCCCGCGGCCCTGTCCCTGCTGACGACCTCGTTCCCCGAGGGGCCGCTCCGGGAGCGGGCGCTCGGGCTCAACGGTGCGCTGATGGCCGCCGGGTTCACGACCGGCGCGGTCCTCGGCGGCCTGCTCACCGACCTGGTCAGCTGGCGCTGGGCGTTCTTCGTCAACGTGATCGTGGCGGTCGCGGTGCTGGCCGTCGGTCCCCGGGTCCTGGCCGAGACCCGGGCCGAGCGCCGGCCTCGGCTCGACGTCCCCGGCGCGGTGACCGTCACGCTCGCGCTGACCGCCGGCGTCTACGGGCTGACCCAGGCCGGGGAGCGCTCGTGGGGCGACGTGCGCAGCTGGGGCGCCCTGCTCTTCGCCGCCGCGATGACACTCGTCTTCCTCGCCACCGAGCGCGCCGTGGCCGAGCCGCTGGTGCCGCTCGGGGTGCTCCGCCGCCGCACCACCGGGTGGGGCAACCTCGCGGGCGTCGTCGCGTTCGCCACCGAGACCTCGGTGGTCTTCCTGCTGACGATCTACCTCCAGAGCGTCCGCGGCTTCACGCCCCTCCAGGCGGGGCTCACCTTCGCCGTGCTGGGCGCCGGCACCGTCGTCGGAGGCCTGGTCGCACCGCGCGTCATCGGGCGCGTCGGCGGCAAGCGGGCCATCGTGTCCGGCCTCCTCGTCCAGGCGGCCGCGACGGCGCCGCTGGTGCTCCTCGGCGACGCGTGGGCGTGGCTGGTCGTCCTCCTCGCCGCCACCTTCGTCGGGGGCGTCGCGAACCTGGTGGCGATCGTCGGCTTCATGGTGACCGCGACCTCGGGCCTCCCCGACGGCGAGCAGGGCCTGGCGACCGGGCTGGCCACGATGAGCCAGCAGGTCGGGATCACCCTCGGGACACCCGTGATGTCGGCGATCGTCACGGCGTCGGGTGCCGCGACCACCGCGCAGGTGATGCACGGCGTCTCGACCGCGCTGGCGGTGAACGCCGCGATCTGCGCGGCGGCCGCGGGACTGGTCGCCGTCGCGGTGCCGGGCGGCCGCGTCCGCTAGCCGCTGCCGGCCTGGTCGAGAAGCGCAGCCATCGCGGCCCGCCCCTGGTCGATCGCGCGGTCGATGTCGGCGAGTTCGGCGCCGAGCCGGGCGACGTCGGGCGAGCCCGGTGGCGGACGGACCTCGACCAGGGTCGGCACGTCGGCGCGGCTGCTCTCCGCCAGGAGCAGGTCATCGGCGGCGTAGGTCCGGTGGCGCTCGACGTGCGCACGTCCCGCCAGACGGCCGTGACGCAGGAAGTACGGCGCCAGCGCGAGCCGCTCGAAGCGCGAGGGCGGCGCGGCGCGCTGGTCGGCACGCCGGGTGCGCAGGACGAGCACGTGCGTGGCGCCGTCCGCGAGCGCCGTACGGAAGGGGACGCCCTCGGAGAGCCCGCCGTCCACGAAGGTCCGGCCGCCGAGGCGCACCGGCCGGCCGGCGAGCAGCGGCATGCAGGCGCTCGCGCGCAGCGAGGTCTGCAGGGACAGCCGGTCGGTGATGTACGGCGCGAGGTCGGCGGGCCTGCCCGTGCGGGCATCGGTCGCGATGGGGTGGAAGCCGATCGGGTTGGCCAGGATGGCGGCGAAGTCCATCGGCGTGATCGCCTCGTAGACGTGGTGGACCAGCCGGCCGAGGTCGACCAGCGGGCCGCCGCGCAGGAGGCGACGGGGGTCGGTGACGCCGGCCGCGGCCACCTCCGGCCAGGCCCAGCTGCGGATCCAGCGCCGCGCCTCGCCGCTGAGCAGCCACGCCCCGTTGAGGGCGCCGCCCGAGGTTCCGTAGATGTCGTCGAAGGAGTCGGTCAGCCCGGCCTCGTCGAGGGCGAGGGCCATGCCCGCCGAGTAGGCCGCCCTGCTGCCACCGCCCTCGATGGCGAGGGCGATCCGGCAGCCGTCGTCGCGCTGCCCCGGCCTGCTCCCCGTCGCACGGCGCCGGGCCAGGGCGGCGAGGAGCGCGGTGTCCGCGTGGCTCATGCCGGGAGCTCGCGCACCACCCGCGCCGGGTTGCCGACGGCCAGCACGCCGGCGGGCAGGTCGCGGGTGACCACCGACCCGGCGCCGACGACGGTGTTCGCACCGATCGTGACGCCGGGACAGACCACGACCCCGCCGCCGAGCCAGACGTTGTCGCCGATGGCGATCGGCAGGGCGTTCTCCCACTTGTCCCGCCGCAGGCCCGCCTCCAGCGGGTGCAGCGGCGTGAGGAGCTGCACGTTCGGTCCGATCTGCACGTCGTCGCCGATGGTGATCGGGGCGACGTCGAGAGCGACGAGCCCGAAGTTCGCGAAGCCGCGGGCACCGATCCGGATCCGCGAGCCGTAGTCCACGTGGAGGGGCGGACGGATCGCGGTGTCCTCGCCGACCGCGCCGAGCAGCTCGCCCAGGATCGCCGTACGGCGCTCGCGCTCGCGCACGCCGGTCGCGTTGTAGGCCTGGGTGAGCTCCTGGGCCCGGACGTAGGCGTCCACCAGCTCCGGGTCGTCGGCGAGATAGAGGTCGCCGGCGTCCATCCGCTCGCGCATCGAGCGCGGGTCGTCAGGGTCGGGGGTGGGCGTCGCGCTCACCTGTCCTCCTCCTCGCGCTCGCGGCGGTGACGCATCCGCTCGCGCTGGTCGTGCGCCTCCTCGTCGGCCTCGTCGATCTTCCCCTCGAGCGCGGCGACGGCGTCGGGGTTCCCGTGGAAGCGCCGGTAGGAGTACACGATCAGGACGAGCGCGATGACGCAGGAGACCAACAGGGTCACCCCGGTCCAGGGGCCTCCGAAGAGCCACCACTTGTCCGCCACGGGCCACCACGACGGGACGTCGGGGCCGACGATCCACAGCACGCCGAGACCGCCGAGGACCAGGCCGCCCAGCGTCGACATCACGATCCGGGGCCACGTCTCCACGCCCTCCGCGGCGGCTCGCAGCGCGCGCAGCAGGACGGGCTCGAGCAGCCGCTCCGCCCAGGTGTACTGCTGGGAGAGCACCGCCAGGCCTCCCGCGATCAGCAGGAGGCCGGGGCCGGGCAGCACCATCGCGGCGATCCCCGCCAGCAGCAGCACCCAGCCGAGGACCTCCAGGACGACCCGCTTCGCGGCGCCGGTCATCGCGCGCCCCACTTCTCCAGCCAGGCGACGACGTCGGGGTCGGCATTGCCGTGCTCCACCGCGATCCGCGCCCAGGTCTGCGCCATCGCGTGGAAGCGCAGCGGGTTGTAGACGTCCTCCTCGCGGGAGAAGAGGCCGTCGCCGGCGTAGGTCATGATCGTGATGTTGGGCTCGCAGAGCTCGGTGCCGTCCCCGGGGTCGGGCATCGGGTTGAGCACCTCGCAGACGAGCCGGTTCTGCCCGGCGTCGACGACCTGCCAAGAGACCGGGAAGCCGGGCATCACCCGGCCGGGGTACGACGTCATGGTCCGCACCGACCAGGCGCGGATCTCCTCGCGCCCGCGGAAGGTGCCCATGGCGTGCTCGACGTACTCCGCGTCCGGGGTGAAGAGGTCGGCGTAGCCGTGCCATTCCCCGCTCGCCGCGAAGCCGGCGACCTGCTCGTGGAAGGCGGCGTACGCCTCGGCGATCTCCTCGGCCGAGAAGACGGGGGCTGGGCTCATGGGTCGATCCAAGCAGGTCGGGCCAACGCACGCTCTAGGCTTCGGACATGCCGCGCAGGACCGCCCCGGGCCGCAGCCCGTTCGGGTCGCGGCTCCTCGGCCCGCGCCACCAGGGTCCGCGCCAGCTGCGGATCCGGATCCAGGTCCTGCTGACCGTCATGCTGGTGACGACGAACCTGGTCGGCGCGCTCGTCGTCTTCGTGATCAACACCTGGGCTATCCCGTCCCCCTCGCCCAACCGCTCGATGATGCTGGCGCTGGCCATCGCCATCCCCACCTACGTGTTCGTGGCGGCGGTCGTCGGGGCGATCTGGGGCACGACGTCCTCGCTGCGGGCGCTGCGGTGGGCCACCCAGCCGGAGGTGGATCCCGACCACAGCCAGCGCGCCCGTGCCCTGCGGGTGCCGCTCACCCTGACCTCCGCGCAGTTCTCGATCTGGCTGGTCGGGACGATCCTGTTCACGGTGCTGACGGTCGTGCTACAGCCGTCCCGGGCCGTCGGGACCGCGCTGACGGTCGGCATCGGCGCCGTGGTCGTCTCCGGCATCGCCTACCTGCTGACCGAGTTCACGCTGCGCCCGATCGCGGCCCGGGCTCTCGCCGACACGAAGGTGAGCCAGCGGGTCCGCGGCGTCGGCGTCGGCCCGCGGATGGCGATCTTCTGGACCCTGGGCACGGCCGCGCCGATGGTCGGCCTGCTCATCGCGGCGATCCTCGCGCTCACGCCCGCCGGCTCGGACGCGACGCTGGAGCAGCTCGCCGTCGTGACGATCATCGTGTGCGGCATCGTGCTGGTGTTCGGCTTCCTCCTGACCGACCTCAACGCCCGCTCCGTCGTCGCGCCGCTGCTCTCGGTGCGCGACGCGATGCAGGAGGTGGAGAGCGGACGGCTGGACGCCGACGTCGTCGTGTACGACGGCACCGAGCTCGGCCAGCTGCAGAGCGGCTTCAACGCGATGGTGCAGGGACTGCGCGAGCGCGAGCAGATCCGGGACCTGTTCGGCCGGCACGTCGGCCACGAGGTCGCCGCCGCGGCAGCCGCCATCGGGGCCGGCGAGATCGAGCTCGGCGGAGAGACCCGCGTGTGCTCGGTGCTCTTCGTGGACCTGGTGGGCTCGACGACGTACGCGACCGAGCACGGGCCGACCGAGGTCGTAGCGGTCCTCAACCGCTTCTTCGGCGTCGTGGTGGACGAGGTCGACCGGCACCACGGGTTGGTGAACAAGTTCATCGGCGACGCCGTGCTCGCGGTCTTCGGCGCCCCGGTGGAGCTCGCGGACCACGCGGCGGCCGCCCTGGCGGCGGCCCGCGCGATGGCGACCCGGCTGGCCGTCGAGGTCCCCGAGGTCGGGGCGGGGATCGGCGTCGCCACCGGCCAGGTGGTCGCGGGCAACGTCGGACACGAGCAGCGCTTCGAGTACACCGTGATCGGCGACGCCGTGAACAGCGCCGCCCGGCTCACCGACCTCGCCAAGGAGGCGCCCGGCCGGGTGCTCGCCGCATGGGACTCCGTCGTCGCCGCCGGCGAGCCCGAGGCCGGACACTGGACGCCGCACGGCGAGGCGACGCTGCGGGGGCGGGGGGAGCCGACGCGGCTGGCGGTGATGCGGGCAGGGGTCAGGTAGTCCGCACCCTGCTCACACCAGCGCGTCCAGCGCCCGGCCGATCACCACGAGCAGCTTGGCGGGGTCGACATCGGCCTGGGTCGGCACCGCGGTCAGCTGGGCGTCGCGCTGGAGCACGGCGAGCCCGTGGACGGTGGCCCAGCCGATCGTGACCAGCTCCTCCGTGGGGACGGAGGCGGCCCAGCCCGTGGCCTGCGCGGCGCGCACGAGGTCGAGCATCAGGTCGCGGTGGGCCAGCCGGGCCTCCGCCAGCGCGGGGTCGTCGGGGTGGAGCAGCTCGGGGCGGAACATCACGTCGAACATCGTCGGCTGTCGCGCGGCGAACTCGACGTACGCGACGCCGGCCGCGGTCACCTGCTGGCCGCCCGCAACCGGGGCGCTGGCCACCGCCGCGCGGGTGCGGGCCAGGAGCAGGTCGAAGCCCTCCACCGCGAGGGCGGTGAAGAGACCGGCGCGGTCGTCGAAGTGGTGGGCGGTGGCCTGGTGCGAGACCCCCACGCGGCGGGCGATGGCGCGCAGGCTGGCCTTGGCGGGGCCGCAGGCCGCGATCTCCTGCTCGGCCGCGCGGAGCAGCCGGTGGCGCAGGTCGGCGTTCCTCATGGCGCCGATCCTGCCGCATCCCCGGCGTGCCCCCGACCCGCCCGCTGCGGCCACCACAGCCGCCGGCCGAGCACGGTGGCGAGCGCCGGGACCAGCAGGGAGCGCACGACGAAGGTGTCGAGCAGCAGGCCGACCGCGATGGTGAAGCCGACCTGCCCGATCGTGGTGACCCGTCCGGCCATCAGCGCCATCATGCTGACCGCGAAGATCACGCCGGCCGAGGTGATCACCCCGCCGGTCGCGGCAGTAGCGCGGGCGATGCCGGCGGCCGAGCCGTCCGGCGCCTCCTCGTGCATCCGCTTGGTGAGCAGCAGGTTGTAGTCCGCGCCGACGGCGACCAGCACCACGAACGCCACCGCGGCGACGGTCCAGTCCAGCTGGACGCCGAGCCCGTACTGCCACACGAGGACCGACAGCCCGATCGCGGCGGCATAGGAGAGGACGACGGTCGCCATCAGTGCGAAGGCGGCGACCACGCTGCGCAGCAGCAGGAGCAGGACGAGGAAGACCGCGACGAGCGCGAAGCCGGCGATCACCTCGAGATCGGACATCGAGTAGCGGCGCAGGTCGGCGTTGGTGCTGGCCATCCCCGTCGTCAGCACCTCGGCGTCGTCGAGCACGGTGTCGTTGAACGACGTCTCCACGATCGCGCGCAGCTCGTCCACGCGGTCCGAGGCCGCCGGACCGAAGGCGTCGGTCGAGCCCAGGACGGCGAGGCGCGCGGTCCGTCCGTCCGGGGACAGGTAGAGGCGCATCGCGGCGGCGAAGTCGCGGCCCTGCAGGGCCGTCGGCGGCAGGTAGAAGCCACCGCTGACCGGGTCGCCGGCGGCGTCGCGCGTCTCGAGCAGATGCCGAGCCGCGGCCTCCAGGCCGTTCTCGAGCTCGGGCAGCGACGTGGCGACCTCCTCGGTGCCGCCCCGCAGCCGCCCGACCCCGCTCGCCAGCTCGTCGGCCCCGGTGGAGAGCTCGCCGAGCCGGTCGGCGAAGACCCGCTGGCCCGCGGCGAGCCGGGTGCTGCCCTCGCGGGCCTTCGCGAGGCCCGCGCGCAGCTCCCGGAGCCCGCCCTCGAGCTCGCCGGTCCCCGTCGCCAGGGCGCGGGCTCCGGCCGCCGCCTGCCGGAGGCCCGGCAGCAGCTGGTCGCGCTCGGCCTCCCAGATCCGCTTGAGCCCGGCGCGGGCCTGGCGGCAGGCCGGGTCGAGCCCGCAGGTGAGGCTCTTGGTGGTGAGCGCGTCGTGGACCAGCGCCAGGCCGTCCACGGCGAGCTGCACCTGGTCGGCCGCCGCGGCCAGCCCGTCGGCGAGGCCGGTCGCCCCCTCCCTCAGGTCACCCGTGCCCGAGATCGCGGCGTCCGCGCCGTCGAGCAGCCGGGTCATGCCCGTGCTCAGCCGCCGAGTGGAGTCCGCGATCCGGCCTGCGCCGTCGACGGCCTGGTCGGCACCCTCGGCGAGCTGCCCGGCCCCCTCGTCGAGGCGGCCTGCCCCGTCGGCGAGCTGTGCGGCGCCGTCGGCACCGGCGGCGACCTCGCCCCGCGCCTTCCCCAGCTCGTCGCCGACCAGACCGGCCTGGTGGGCGAGCGACGCCTCGGTGATCGGTACGCCGAGCGGCCGGGTGACACCGCGCACCATCGCGACCTCGTCGTGCTGCGCCAGCGCGGCCGCGGCACGCTCGAGGACGGCGAGGTCCTTGCTCGTGCGCAGGTCGTGGTCGGCGCGGACCAGCACGTAGTCCGGCAGCACCTCGTTGGCGGGGAAGTGCCGCGCGAGCAGGGCATAGCCCCGGTTGCTCTCCGCATCCTCGGGGAGGGGCTCGCGGACGTCGTACGACAGGTCGGTCAGGGGGAACAGCGCCGCCAGCAGCGCCAGCGGCACGAGCGAGGCGGTGAGCATTCGTACCGGATGCGCGGCGACGACGTCGGCGACCCGCTGCCAGACACCAGCGGCCTTCGACGCCCTCGGCTCCGCCCAGCCGCGACGTCCGGCGAGGGCGAGCAGAGCCGGCGTCAGGGTGAGGCTGACGAACAGGTTGACCGCGATGCTGACCGCCACGGCCGGACCGGTGGTGTTGAAGAAGCCCAGGTCCGCGACCGCCATCGACAGCGTGGCCAGCACGACCGTCACCGCGGAGCCGGCGATGACGCCCCCGACGCGGCTCGCCGCCACGGCGGCCGCCCGGGCCGGGTCGACCCCTAGCCGCCGCTGCTCGTGGTAGCGCGCGACGAGGAAGACGGCGTAGTCGGTGCCGGCGCCGAGGACGATCGCGGTGAGGAAGGAGCCGCTGAAGGTGGAGACGGCGAAGAAGTCCTGCAGTCCGCACCACGCGACGGCGGCACGACCGAGCGCGAGGCCGAGGCCGACCACCGCGAGGATGAGCAGCGGGATCGCCAGGGAGCGGTAGATCAGCAGCAGGATGAGCGCGATCAGTCCGATCGTCACGACGGTGATCCGCACGACGCTGTGCTCGGTCTCGGTCGCGAGGTCGACGACGGTCGCGGTGGGGCCGGTGACCTCGACCGTGAGCCCCTCGGGAGCCCGCGCCCCGACGATCTCGCGGACGGCGGCCACCTGCCGCAGCGAGGACGGGGCACCGGTCGCGCCGGTGATGCCGACGAGCACGTACCGGGCCTGGCCGTCCTCGCTGGTCAGTGCCCGCCGCAGCGCCGGGTCCCGCACGTCCTGCACGAAGGTCACGTCGTCGCGGTCCTGCGCCAGGTCGGTGACCAGCGCCTCGGCGTAGCGCCGGTCGGCCTTGGTCAGACCGCCGCGGCGCTCCATCGCCACGACGATGAAGCTCTCGGCGTCGCCGCTGCCGAACTCCTCGTTCATCAGCTCGACCGCGCGCATCGACGGCGCGTCCGTCGGCACCATCGGCGAGGAGTCGCGCCCGGCGATCTCCTCCAGCTGCGGGACCGCGACGTTCATGACCGCGGTCAGGGCGAGCCAGGCGAGCACGACCCACCCGGCCCGGCGTACGGCGAAGCGGGCGAAGCGCGCGACCTGGTCGCTCTCGGGGGGCACCCCCGGAAACTAGAACTGGTTCCTTGCCAGTGGCAAGGAAGTGTGGCGGGGACCACCTCACGACGCCGGTGTGGCAGGCTCCCCGCGTGAGCCAGCGAGCGGAGCGGGACGTACAGGGGTTCGAGCCGGACGCGATCGTGGTCGGAGCGGGCCTGGCGGGCCTGGTCGCGACGTACGAGGCGAGCCGGGCCGGCAAGCGGGTGCTCGTGCTCGACCAGGAGAACCGCGCCAACCTCGGCGGCCAGGCGTTCTGGTCGCTGGGCGGGCTCTTCCTCGTCGACTCTCCCGAGCAGCGCCGCATGGGGATCAAGGACTCCTTCGACCTGGCCTGGCAGGACTGGCAGGGCTCCGCGGGCTTCGACCGCACCGAGGCCGGCGCCGACGGCACGCCCGGCGAGGACCACTGGGCCCGGAGATGGGCCGAGGCCTATGTGCGCTTCGCGGCCACGGAGAAGCGCGCCTACCTGCGCGAGCTCGGCCTCAGGGTGCTGCCCTTCGTCGGCTGGGCGGAGCGCGGTCGCGGCGACGCGGCGGGGCACGGGAACTCGGTGCCCCGCTTCCACCTGACCTGGGGCACGGGCCCCGAGGTGGTGCGGGTCTTCCTCGAGCCGGTGCTCGCCGCCGAGGAGGCAGGCCTGGTCCGCTTCGCCTTCCGCCACCGCGTCGACGCACTGGTCCGCGACGGCGACGGAGCAGTGCGGGGCGTCCGGGGAGCGGTCCTCGAACCGAGCGTGACGGAGCGGGGCTTCGCCTCCGGCCGGACCGAGCTCGAGGACTTCGAGCTGCTCGCCCCGGCGGTCGTCGTCACGACGGGGGGCATCGGCCACAACCACGCCATGATCCGCGCCAACTGGCCCACCGAGCGGCTGGGCCCCGCACCGAGGCACATGATCAGCGGCGTGCCGGCGTACGTCGACGGGCGCGGCCTCGCGATCGCCGAGGCGGCCGGGGCGCGGCTGGTCAACCCCGACCGGATGTGGCACTACACCGAGGGCATCCACAACTGGGACCCGGTGTGGCCCGACCATGCGATCCGGATCATCCCGGGCCCGTCGTCGCTGTGGTTCGACGCGACCGGACGGCGGCTGCCTGCCCCCAACTACCCGGGCTTCGACAGCCTGGGCACGCTCGCGACCATCGGTGCGACCGGCTACGACTACACCTGGTTCGTCCTGACCCAGTCGATCGTCGAGAAGGAGTTCGCCCTCTCCGGCTCCGAGCAGAACCCCGACATCACCGGCAAGGACCTCAAGGTGATGTTGCGCGCGCGCCTCGCCAAGGGTGCGCCGGCGCCGGTCGAGAAGTTCAAGACCGACGGCCTCGACTTCGTGGTCGCCGACACCCTCGAGGCCCTGGTCGACGGCATGAACACGATCGTCGACGGCGACGCGCCCGCCCGCGGCCCCCACCTCGACGCGTCGGTGCTGCGCCGGCAGATCGAGGCCCGCGACGCCGAGCTGGACAACGCCTTCAGCAAGGACTTCCAGCTGATGGCGATCGCGAACGCCCGCCGCTCGCGCACCGACCGGCTGATCCGCGTCGCCAAGCCGCACCGGATCCTCGATCCCGCGCACGGCCCGCTCATCGCCGTACGCCTCAACATCCTCACCCGCAAGACGCTCGGCGGGATCGCCACCGACCTCGACTCTCGCGCCGTCGACGCGAGCGGAGCCGTGATCCCGGGCCTGTACGCCGCCGGCGAGGTCGCGGGCTTCGGCGGAGGCGGCGTGCACGGGTACAACGCGCTGGAGGGGACCTTCCTGGGCGGGTGCATCTTCTCGGGCCGGGCGGCCGGCCGCGCGATCGCGCGCGGCTGAGCCGGCGTCGCCCGCTCGCCCACAGGCCGCGAGCACGGGCTGGCCCCGCGGGCCGGCCGGTGGCACGATCACGGGCCCCGTTGCAGACTAAAGGGGTAGACCTGGTGGACGACCCGCAGATCTGGACTCTGCTCGGGGTGTTCAGCGCGATCATGTTCGCCGCGCTGGGTCTCTCGTCGCGCTATGTCGTCGCCCAGCTCGGCGCCTTCGCCCGGCCGCCTGATCCAGGGTGCGCCGGGGGCCGGCGCTCACGCGCTCGGGTCCACCAGGATCTTCGCGTGCCGCTCGGGGTCGCCGAGATCCTCGAAGGCCGCCGCGACGCCGTCGAGCGGCACGGTGCCGGTGACCAGCGGGCGCACGTCGACCTTGCCCGACGCGATCCACTGCAGGGTCTGGTGGAACTCGCTGGGGTCGTAGGCGAAGGCGAAGCGCAGGTCGATCTCCTTGTTGATCGCCATCGAGGGACGGAAGGAGTCCTCGCCCATGCACACGCCGACGACGACCACGCGTGAGAGGAGCGGCGCGTTCGCGACCACGTGCTCGATCATCCCGGGGACGCCGACGCACTCGAACACGACCGGCCCTCGCGGGGTGGCGCCGGCCTTCTCGGCGGCCCGCATGACGTGGGCCCACGGCAGCAGCGGCACGGCCCGCAGCTTGTCCATCGCGTCGATGCCGAGCTCGGCGAGGGCGATCGCCTCGGTGAGATAGCGCTTCGAGTCGGCGAAGCTCGCCCACGGCGACGCCTCCGCCGGATCCACCACGACATCGGCACCCATCCGCTCGGCGAGCGCCCGCCGCCCCGCCGAGAAGTCGCTGGCGATGACCTGTCGCACCCCGGTGGCCTTCAGCATCGCGATCACGGCGAGCCCGATCGGTCCGCAGCCGATCACCACGGCGGTGTCCCTCGCCCCGACCTCGCCGCGGCGTACGGCGTGCAGCGCGACCGCCATCGGCTCCGTGAGAGCGGCGCCCTCGGCGTCGAGCCCGTCGGGGACGCGCATCGTCATCGAGGGGATGGCGAGCACCTGCTCGGCGTACCCGCCGGACGCGAGCGGGCTCAGACCGGTCAGGTGCACCGAGCCGCCCGAGCGCAGCACGGGCAGCGCCACGACGCGGGTGCCGACCGGGAGCTGCTTGCGCGTGCGCGGACCGTAGTCGGCGATCGTCCCGACGAACTCGTGGCCCATCACCACCCGGTCGCTCGAGCGCATGAAGTGGTCGTAGCCGAGCTCGGCGACGTCCGCGGCGGTCTCGTCGCAGTGCAGCCGGGCGTGCAGGTCGGAGCCGCAGATGCCGCAGCGCTCCACGTCGATCAGGACCTGCCCGCGCTCGGGCGTCAGGTCGGGGAGGTCCTCGACGGTGAGCTCGGCCTGGTGGCACACGACAGCACGCATGCGGACATCATGCCGCCCGTCGCCCCGGGTAGTGGTCGAGCGGCCGCTGGCCGGTCAGCGCGCCGATGGCGGCCATCAGCTCGTCGGTGGCGGCACGCACGTCGCCACGGCGTACGTCGACCGGCTCGCCGATGGCGACCGCGACCCGGCCGCGGCGCCACCGGCGGCGGCCGGGCCCTCGCGGCGGGTCGACCTCCTCGGTGCCGAGCAGGCCGACCGGCACCACCACGGCGTCGGGCACCGCCCGCGCCACGCGGACCACGCCGGTGTGCCCCCGGTGCAGCCGCCCGTCCGGGGAGCGGGTGCCCTCCGGGTAGATCGCCCAGACGCCACCGCTCCGCAGCAGCGTCTCCGCGGCGCGCAGGGACGCGCCCGCGCGCTCGCCCCCGTCACGGTCGACGGGGATCTGTCCGGTCACCGAGCACAGCCACCGCTCGAGCCGCCCCCGGACCCCGGTGCCGTGGTAGTACTCCGCCTTGGCGAGGAAGCGGGGCTGCCGCGGGAGCACCAGGGAGAGGACGAGCGAGTCGATCTCGGCGCGGTGGTTGGCCGCGACGACCACCGGCCCGTCGGCCGGGAGCCGGTCGAGGCCGGTCACCCGGGGCCGGGTGTACCACCGGACCCAGGGCCCCAGCAGCACCCGTCGCAACAGCCAGAACCACATCGCCGCCTCCTTCCAATCCTGCGCGTAGACAATGTCTACTCGCAGTGTGCCGCGCAGAGATAGACAATGTCTAGGTGAACAGCCGCGACCGCCTCGTCACCACCGGGACCGAGCTGCTCGAGGCGCACGGCCTGGACGGCATCTCGCTGCGCTCGATCGCGTGCGCCGCCGGCGTCTCCCACGGGGCTCCGCGCCGCTACTTCCCGACGTACCGGGCCCTGCTGGCGGCGATCGCCCGCAGCGGGCTGGAGGACCTCGACGCCACGATCGGGCCCGCGCTCGCGGCCGGCGACGTCCGGCGCGCGGCGCGCGCGTACGTCGCGTTCGCGCGGGAGCGCCCCGAGATGTTCACCCTGCTCGGCCGGCACGACCTGCTCGAGGGGGCCGGCGGGAGCCTGCGCGAGATCACCGGCCGCTGGTTCGCCGACCTCTGCACCGCCCTGACCCGGTCGACTGGCCGCCGAGCGACGCCCGCGCAGTGCCTGGCCCTGTGGTCGGGCGTGCACGGCCTGGCCGCCCTGGCCAGCCGGCGCGCGACCGAGCCCCTCACCCCGCGCCCGGTGGACCCGCTCCGCGCGCTCGACGTTCTCCTGGACTGGGCGACATAACGCGAACTGGGACGAAGAAACTCACGCTTGGACGATGATCCTTCTTCGTCCAAGCGTGAGTTTCACCGGCCGGCCGGTGAAACTCGCGCCGGCCACAAACCGCGAACCCCCGGCTCACCGAGCCGGGGGTTCGCGTTACGTCGAGCTGGGATCAGGCCTCGTCGAGGGCCTTGGCGACGCGGCGGTGCGCCTCCCAGATCTCCTCGGGCAGGCCGTCGAACTGCGCGAGGTGCTTCTCGCGGTGGCCCATCTCCTGCTGCCAGCGCTCGATGTCGATGGTGAGGACCCGGTCGAGGTCGGCAAGGGTCTGCTCGTCGCAGCCGTCGAGGTTGAGCTCCTCGCGGGCCGGGATGACGCCGACCGGGGTCTGCACGCCCTGGACCTCGCCGTTCTGGAACTGCATCAGCCACACCAGCGGGCGCAGGTTCTCGCGGTAGCCGGGCCACAGGAAGCGGCCGTCCTCGCCGCGCTGGAACCAGTTGACGTGCGCGAAGACCGGCTTCTTCTCCGCCCGGCCGATGACCTCGAGCCAGTGCGCGGCGTAGTCGGCCTCGCTGTACGACATGAACGGGCGCATCGACATCGGGTCGTAGCGCAGGACGCCCTCGAGGCCGTCGGCGGCCGCGGTCGCCTCGGCGCCCAGGGTGAGGCCGTCGTACACACCCTCGGCGATGTCGGTGATCGCGCGGATCAGCGGCTCGCGGTCACGGGTGCGGCCACCGAAGATGATGCCGTGGATCTCGACGCCCTGCGGGTCCTCGAAGTCCTTGGCCACGTTCGGGACGTTCGCCAGCGTGGTGGTGAAGCGGCTGTTCGGGTGCGCCCACGGGTCGTCGGCGTGCTCGGGGTCCCGGTCGGCGATGACGTCGCCCTTCCAGTCCTCCCAGCCGTCGAGGTCGGTGGGCTTCTCGCCCTTGCCCTCCCACCAGACCTCCTGGGTCTTCGGGTTGTAGGCGACGTTGGTGAAGATGGCGCCGGTGCCGTCGACGATCGACTCGATCGCGGTCGGGTTGGTCTTCTCGTTGGTGTCCTTCGCGACACCGAAGACGCCGTTCTCCGGGTTCATCCCGTAGAGCTTGCCGTCCTCGCCGACCCAGATCCACGCGATGTCGTCGCCGTAGAACTCGACGTAGTAGCGGTCGCCGAGGGCATCGGGGGCCAGCGTCATCGCGAGGTTCGTCTTGCCCGAGGCCGACGGGAAGCCACCGCAGATGTTGTACTTCTTGCCGGTCTGCTTGTCGGTGATGCCGAGGAGCATGAACTGCTCGACGAGGAAGCCGTTCTTCCAGCCGTCGTACGAGCCCTGGCGCAGGCCGTGGGCGATCTTTCCGAGCAGCGCGTTGCCGCCGTACGACGAGCCGAAGTGCAGGATCGTGCGCTCGTCGGCGACGGTCACGAAGTAGCGCTTGTCGTCGGGCGTGCCCTGGCCGAGGTTCTCCAGGTCGCCGGTGACGTGCACGGCCTTGACGAAGGAGTCGCCGAGGTCGTTGATGTACTCCACGCCGACCCGCGCCATGCGGATCATCTGGAGCACCACGTTGCGGTTGTCGGTGAGCTCCACACCGGCGGCGAACTTCTCCACCGGCGAGCCCTTGGGCGACATGAGATAGGGGATGACGTACATCGTCTTGCCCGCGGACGCGCCGGTCATCAGCTCGACGAGCTTCGGCTTCATCTCCGCGGCGGGCTTCCAGTTGTTGTAGATGCCCTTGTCGCGCTCGTCGGAGGTCGCGACGATGGTGCGCTCCTCGGCGCGCGCGGTGTCCTTGTAGTAGGACCGCGAGTAGTAGCGGCCCTCGCCGGCGGGGAGCAGCTCGCCCGCGTCCAGTGCCTCCTGGATCAGGCGCGCGTCGTCGGCCGCGGACACGACCTCGATGCGCTCTGCCCCCGTGATGTTGGCCCAGTGTGCGACGTACTCACGGACGTGGGGGTTGGTGAGACCCGCCTCGTCGAGCGTCCGCTCCACATCAACCATGTGCTTCGCCAGCCTTTCGGTCCAAGTCAGCAGTGTGGGAACGCTACCCCACAGCCCACCCGGGTTTTCCCGGGGTTCGAATCGTGTGATCTGTGGACACCGTCGTCCGCGTGACAGTCACCATGACACCCGTTGCGCGTTGACGCACATCGACGCGGTTTGGATCGTTCAACCGGCGATTCGGGCCGGCCGCGCCGCTGGGGACCCGGTTGGGACGCGGCCGCGCGGGTAGGAGGGCGGCCGTGAGCCTGCCACCTCCGCCGCCGGCGCCCCCGTCCGGGTGGGGGCCGCCGGGCCCTCCCTCGCCGTACGGCGCTCCTCCGCCGCGCGGCCGGGCCACCACCGTCGCGTTGATGGTCGGCGGGGCGGCGCTCGCCCTGCTCGTGCTCGTGGGCGTCGGCATGGGCGCCTTCCTCCTCGCCGGCGGCGCCGACGACGACGAGGGGGCGACCCGGGCGACCGACCCGCCCTCGACGACCGGGCCCTCGAGCGGCTCACCGACCGGCTCACCGACCGGCTCACCCAGCTCGGGGCCGTCGACGCCGTACACCCCGAGCGACGACACCGCCGACGACATCCACAACGACGTCCGGGTGGCCGAGCTCCCGGGCGACTGGAACTTCCGGCTCGGCACCGTGGAGCACCATGCCACCCTCGTGCGCTCGGTCGACCACGCCGGCTGCGCCCCCGTCGAGTCCGGCAGCGCGCTGAGCGCACAGCGCTGCGAGTACGCCGCCCAGTGGGTCTTCGACGCGCTCGGCGGCAAGGTGCGCCTCAGCCACCTCTTCTTGGTCTTCGACACCGAGCGCCACGCCAAGGCGGCCCAGGGCGCGCTCGAGGAGAAGGACCTCGACCTCCCCGCGGGCAGCATCCACGCGCCGTTCGTCCAGGGCACGTGGAGCTCCCGCGTCTACGGCAACATCGTGGCCGTCACGGTCGGCACCTCGCGCACGGCAGTGCCGGAGAAGAAGCTCTCCTCGCTGGTCAACCACCTCGGCGCGGACTTCACCTCGGCCCTGCGCTTCCGGTTCTGAACGTCGCGGCGACATTTTTACCTCAACCTGCTGACAAGCCGGCGCGGCTCTGGCATGCTGCTCTCGCCGCCGCAGGTGACCCGAGACGCCTGCGGCGGCTTCCAGTTTTTCCGGGGACCGAGCTCTCCGGGCCCGAGCGCGTCAGTCCCGGTATGCCGGCGCCCGGCGGCTCGGCATCGGCTCGGCGCTGGCCAGGAGCGGCAGCACACGCGGCGGGACCAGCACGGAGAGGACCATCACGCTCGTCGAGCGCACGACCGACGACGACTGGTCGATCCGGACCAGGGTCGCCTGCAGCTCGGGATGGGAGCGGGTCGCCACCCGGCACAGTACGTCGAACGAGCCGGTCGTGACATAGGCCTCGAGGACCTGCGGGATCGCCTCCAGGTCCCGCGCCACCTCGTCCAGCGCCCCCTGAGCGATCTCGAGCGTGACATAGGCCTGGACCTCGAACCCGGCCGCCGCGACGTCGAGGGTCGGGTCCCAGTCGGCGATCACCCCGGCCTCGGTCATCCGGCGCAGCCGGCTCTGCACCGTCGCCCGGGCGACCTTCGTACGACGCGACAGCTCCAGGTCGCCGGCGCGCGGGTGCTCGGTGAGCGCGGTCAGCAGTGCGAGGTCGACCTGGTCCAGCGTAAGCACAGGTCCAGACTAGTCAGGTTGTCCATCAACGACGCGGTCGAGGCGTCAGGACTTGCCTCCTTGACTACTTGGAGATGGACAGGTTGTGGGGTCGTCGACGACCCTGCTGTGCTCCTCGCATGTCCCTCCAGGAGACCCTGACCAGCGAGGAGCGGCTCGCCGAGCTCGACCTCGACACGCTCAAGCAGCTCGTCGGCCTCGTCGAGTACGACGACCGCGAGGACCCGTTCCCGGTGACCGGCTGGGACGCCGCCGTGTGGGCGGTCGGCAACGCCGCGCAGTCGGCCCACTTCTTCATCTCCGCCTTCGGCATGGAGCTGGTGGCCTACTCGGGTCCGGAGACCGGCAACCGCGACCACGCCGCGTACGTCCTCAAGAGCGGGGCGGTGCGCTTCGTCATCAAGGGCGGCGTCGACCCGCGCAGTCCGCTGCTCGACCACCACCGCAAGCACGGCGACGGCATCGTCGACATCGCTCTCGAGGTGCCCGACGTCGACAAGTGCATCGAGCACGCCCGCTCCGTCGGCGCCACGGTGCTCGAGGAGCCGCACGACCTGAGCGACGAGCACGGCACGGTGCGGGTCGGTGCGATCGCGACGTACGGCGACACCCGCCACACGCTCGTCGACCGCAGCCGGTACGACGGTCCCTACCTTCCCGGCTATGTCGCCCGCAGCTCGACCTTCGTCAAGCGCGAGGGCGCGCCGCGGCGGCTGTTCCAGGCGCTCGACCACATCGTCGGCAACGTCGAGCTCGGCAGGATGGACGACTGGGTGGAGTTCTACCGCAAGGTCATGGGCTTCACGAACATGGCCGAGTTCATCGGCGACGACATCGCCACCGACTACTCGGCGCTGATGTCGAAGGTGGTGGCGAACGGCAACCACCGGGTGAAGTTCCCCCTCAACGAGCCGGCGATCGCCAAGAAGAAGTCGCAGATCGACGAGTACCTCGAGTTCTACGACGGCCCGGGCGCCCAGCACCTCGCCCTGGCGACCAACGACATCCTGCGCACGGTCGACGCGCTGCGTGCCGAGGGGATCGAGTTCCTGGCGACGCCGGCCTCGTACTACGAGGACCCCGAGCTGCGCGCGCGGATCGGCGAGGTCCGGGTGCCGGTCGAGGAGCTGCAGAAGCGCGGGATCCTCGTCGACCGCGACGAGGACGGCTACCTGCTGCAGATCTTCACCAAGCCACTGGGCGACCGGCCCACGGTGTTCTTCGAGTTCATCGAGCGGCACGGCTCGCTGGGCTTCGGCAAGGGCAACTTCAAGGCGCTGTTCGAGGCGATCGAGCGCGAGCAGGAACGACGGGGGAACTTCTGATGACCACCACCGGCACCCGCGACGGCGGCATGCTCGACCTGCTGGGCCGCTTCGAGGCCAAGCCGCCGGAGATCGTCTTCGAGTGGCACGACGCCGAGACCGAGGCGAAGGGCTGGGCGGTCATCAACTCGCTGCGCGGCGGTGCGGCCGGCGGCGGCACCCGGATGCGCGCCGGTCTGGACCGCAGCGAGGTGGAGGCCCTCGCGAAGACGATGGAGGTCAAGTTCACCGTCTCCGGGCCGGCGATCGGCGGGGCCAAGTCGGGCATCGACTTCGACCCGACCGACCCGCGCCGGGAGGGCGTCCTGGCCCGCTGGTTCAAGGCGGTGACGCCGCTGCTCAAGACCTACTACGGCACCGGCGGCGACCTCAACGTCGACGAGCTGCACGACGTCATCCCGCTCACCGAGCGCTACGGCCTGTGGCACCCGCAGGAGGGCATCGTCAACGGCCACTTCGCCGCCGACGAGCGCGAGCTCGTGCAGCGCGTGGGCATGCTGCGGCTCGGCGTCTCCAAGGTCGTCGAGGACCCGCGCTACACACCGGACCGGGAGCGCAAGTACACCGTCGCCGACCTCGTGACCGGATGGGGCGTCGCCGAGTCGGTGGTGCACTACTACGCGACGTACGGCGCCGACCAGGGTCAGCGTCTCGAGGGCAAGCGCGTGATCGTCCAGGGCTGGGGCAATGTCGGGTCCGCGGCGGCGTACTACCTGGCGCAGGCGGGCGCCCGTGTCGTCGGCATCATCGACCGCGACGGCGGGCTGATGCGACCCGACGGCCTCAGCGCCGACGAGGTCCGTGCGCTGTTCCTGGCCAAGGAGGGCAACACCCTGCGCGCGGAGGACCTGGTGCCCTTCGCCGAGCTCGACGACGCCATCTGGGACATGGGCGCGGAGATCTTCCTGCCCTGCGCCGCCTCGCGGCTGGTCACCGTGGAGCACGTCAAGCGGCTCGTGTCCGGCGGCCTCGAGGTGATCTCCGCCGGGGCCAACGTCCCGTTCGCGGACCCGGAGATCTTCTACGGTCCGACCTACGAGTTCGCCGACCAGCACGTGGCGGTCATCCCGGACTTCATCGCCAACTGCGGCATGGCCCGGACCTTCACGCTGCTCATGGAGGGCATCCCCGAGGTCTCCGACGACGCCGTGTTCGGCGACGTCTCCCGGACCATCCGCAGCGCGCTCGAGAAGTGCCACGCGCGCTCGCCGTACCCGACCTCGGTGGCGGCCACCGCCTTCGAGATCGCTCTCGACCAGCTCGTCTGAGCTCGTCGGCTGGGGTCCGGGCGCGGGCCTCAGCCGAAGAGCGCCCGCGCGCCGTCGATCGCGACGCCGCGCTCGGTCTCGACCCGGAACGAGCCGTCGTCCCACACGGGGACCCGCACGCGCTCACCGGGGAAGACCGGGCTGCTGAAGCGACCTTCGACCAGGCTCAGGTCGGCCGGCGAGGCGCCCCGCGCGGACGCCGCCGCGAGCACGGCGGCGGACAGGGTGGCGAGGCCGTGCAGGATCGGCCGGGGCTGGCCGATCCGCGCAGCGGCGTCGGGGTCGATGTGGATGTGATGGCGGTCCCCCGTGAGCCGGTAGAGCGCCGCGGCGTTGGCCGCGATGTCCATTGCGACCGTGGCCGCCGGGTCGCCCTCGGGGCCTGCCGTCCGGCCGGGTCCGCGCTGGCCGCCGAAGCCGCCGCGGCCCGGGGCGAAGATCGACCACGTCGCACGCACGTACGGGCACTCGACGACGACCTCGAAGACGGCGGCGGCGCCCTTGTCCCAGACCTCGCCGACCCGTGCGGCCAGAACGGTCGACCCCGCCGCGGGGAGCGGCGCGAGCACCTCGAGCCGCTGTGAGCCGTGCAGGGCCGTGCCGACGTCGAAGGCGCCGGCGGAGCCCAGCACGTCCGGCGCCCACTGGGCCAGCGTCAGCGCGAAGGTCGGCAGCACCCGCAGGTCGCGCTCGAAGACCAGCTCGAGCTGGTCGGGGCGAGCGCCGACGGCGAGGGCGAACAGGATCGCGTCGCGTTCGTCCCAGCCGACCTCGCGCTCGCCGAGAGACCGTCCGGCCCAGGCTGAGGCGTCGTTCGTCGTCGGCAGATCCGGGTCCGTTCGCGTCGTCACCCTGCTACCGTACCAAGCAAACGCTAGGTTTGTACGCCGACCACCGGGAGCACCATGACCGACCACATCGACCGCTCCGAGCCCGTCGTGACGTACGACGTCCGCGAGGGCGTCGCATACGTGACCCTCAACCGGCCGGAGTACGCCAACGCCCAGAACTCGCAGGTCACCTATGCGCTCGACCGTGCCTTCACCGACGCGGTGAACGACGACGCGGTCAAGGTGATCGTGCTCGGCGGCAACGGCCCGCACTTCTGCGGCGGCCACGACATCGGGACACCCGGGCGCGACATCGACCGCTCCTTCGAGCGCCGCGCCGTGATCTGGTGGGACCACGTCGGGGCGGAGGGCGTCGACGCCCGCTTCGCCCGGGAGTCCGAGGTCTATCTCGGCATGTGCCGGCGGTGGCGCGAGATCCCGAAGCCGCTCATCGCGAAGGTGCAGGGCGCCTGCGTCGCCGGCGGGCTGATGCTCGCCTGGGTGTGCGACTTCATCATCGCCGCCGACGACGCGTTCTTCCAGGATCCCGTGGTCAAGATGGGCATCCCCGGTGTCGAGTACTTCGCGCATCCATGGGTGACGAACCCCCGCGCCGCCAAGGAGCTGCTGTTCACCGCCGGCCGCTTCGACGCCCACCGCGCCCGCGAGCTCGGCATGGTCAACCACGTGGTCCCGCGCCCCGAGCTCGACGCCGCCGTCGACGCGATGGCTCGGCGGATCGCGGCGATGCCCCGTCTCGGCCTCGCGCTGGCCAAGAAGGCGGTCAACCAGGCCGAGGACCTGATGGGCCAGCGCGCCGGCATGGACTCCGTCTTCGGCCTCCACCACGCGGCGCACGCCCACAACGCGGAGGTCACCGTCGACTCCCTCGCCGGCCTGGACGCCGCCGCGATGGCCGCGTCCAACAAGCGCGACGCGGGCGAGGAGTAGGGCGGCGCGCGGGTGCGGCGGGCCGGCGGCACGTGTAACTAACTGTTCTTGCCGCTCCCTGACCCGTAGACGGGTGCGGTAGTAGCAAGAACAGTTAGTTACAGCTGAGGTCGAGCTGCCCCGCACCCACCCCGCTCCCGGAGCGCAGCCGCGGCAGGAGGTTCAGCCGACCTGGACGAAGAGCCCCCGCGCCTCGACCGTCGCGACGCCGCCGCACCACAGAGCGCCGGCGGTCTCGACCTTGCGGCCGCGCCGCGCGACGATCTCGCCGGTGATCCGCAGCGGCGCGTCGAGGGCGGTCGCCGCGCGGTAGTCGAGGGTCAGCGAGGCGGTGACGGCCCGGATGCCGTGGTGCTGCACCAGGCTGGAGAGCACCACGTCGAGCAGCAGGGCGCCGACCCCGCCGTGCAGCTTGTGGGGCGGACCGGCGTACACCGCCCCCAGTCCCTCGGGGATCTCCGCGCTCGCCCGTCCGTCCTCGAAGACCATCGTCAGGCCGGGGAGAGCGGGGTTGTCGAGGTGCCAGCCGTAGTGAGTGGCGCCGACTGCCTCGTCGTACGGCGTGCGCGGGATGTCGTCGAGCCGACGCTCCCCCAGGGCGGTGCTCAGCGCGCGCACGGATGCCGCGGCTCGCTCCATCACCGGATCAGCGACATCGGTCAGCGCCATGGCCGCGACGAGCTGCCGCACCGCTCGGGCGAGCTCGCGCCGTGGCGTCACGGCGCCCTCCGCTCGGCACGCAGCTCGTGCAGCGGCCTGCTCACGGAGGCGTCGGTGCTGACCCGGCTCCGTCCCTCCTCCTCGGCGGCCAGCGGCGTCACCTCGCGCAGGGTCGCGAGGCTGCGCCGCGCCAGCTGCTGGTAGACCTCCGGCCCGTTGGACTTCCAGGCGAGCTGGTCCGCGTCGAGCTCGCGTACGACGCGCGCCGGGCTGCCGAGCACGAGGGAGCGCGGCGGCGCGACGAAGCCCGCCCGCACCACGCTGCCGGCGCCGACCAGGGATTCGGTGCCGATGAGGGCGCCGTCCATGACGACGGCGCCCATCCCGACCAGCACCCGCGGCTCCAGCACGCAGCCGTGCAGGATCGCACCGTGACCCACGTGGCTGCCCTCGCCGAGGACGCAGTCGGCTCCGGGGTAGACGTGCACCGTGCAGGAGTCCTGGACGTTGGAGCCCCGCTCCACCCGGATCCTGCCGAAGTCGGCGCGCAGGCTCGCCGAGGGACCGATGTAGCAGTCCGGCCCGATGATCACGTCGCCGATCACGTCGGCGGACGGGTGCACGTAGCTCGTCGGGTCGCAGACCGGGACGACTCCGTCGATCTCGTAGAAGGGCACCGGCTCAGGCCTTCATGCCGCCGTCGACCACGAAGTCCTGGGCCGTGCAGTAGCTGGCGGCGTCGCTGAGCAAGAAGGCGACCATCGCGCTGATCTCCTCCGGTCGTCCCGCCCGGGGGATGGGCAGGCTCCCGACGACGCCGCCTCCCTGGCGCGAGGCGTCGGAGAGCATCGCGGTGTCGGCGGCCCCGGGAAGGACGCAGTTGACCCGGATGCCCTGCGCCCCGAGGTCGAGCGCCGCGGCGCGGCTCATCCCTCGCAGCGCGAACTTGGAGGCGCCGTACGCGCTGGATCCGGGCCACGCGCCGAGGCCCGCGACGGAGGCGATGTTGACGATCGCACTGCCCCGCGGCATGTGCGGTGCGAGCGCCTGCATGCCGTGCACGGCTCCCATGACGTTGACCTGGAAGTGGCCCTCGAACAGAGCGGGGGAGGTCTCGAGGAAGGAGGCGTACTCACACCTTCCGGCGTTGTTGACGAGCCCGTCGACCCGGCCGTAGCGCTCGACGACGTGCGCTGCGAGCCGGGCCCAGGCGTCTGCCGAGGTCACGTCGAGCGCCGCGGCAGCGTGCTCCTCACCGAGCTCCGCGGCGATCCGGCACACCTCGGTGTCGTCGAGGTCGGTCAGCACGACCGTGGCTCCGGCTCGGGCGAGGGTGCGGGCGTGCGCCTCGCCGAGGCCGCGACCGGCCCCGGTGACCACGACCACCCTGTCCGTGAGGTCGACGAGCGGGCGGGCGGCGATGTCGGTCATCGGTTCTCCTCGTGCTTCCTTTGATAACAAGCGCTTGCTAGGTTAACGGCGTGACGTCGATCCACCATGTAGGCATCACGGTCAGCGACCTGGAGCGGTCCCTCGCCTTCTACGCCGACCTGCTCGGCGGCGAGACCCTCGGTCCGTACGAGCGCAGCGGCCCCCGCGTCGACGCGGTCACGGGCTACCCGGGCATCGTCGTCCGCCAGGCGTTCGTACGCGCCCGCGACGCCGGCACCCTGGTCGAGCTGCTGCAGTACGTCGGCGGCTCGGACGTGGTGCTCGAACCGGACAACGGCCACGTCGGGGCCGCGCATGTCGCCGTGACGGTCGCCGACCTCGACGCGACGCTGGCACGGCTCCGTTCCCAGGGCGTCACCGCGCTGTCGGAGCCGATCGTGTCGAGCGCGCCGATGGCCGGTCACCGCGTCGTCTACGTGCTCGACCCCGACCGGGTCCGGGTCGAGCTGGTGGAGCCGCCGGCTCACGACTGAGGCCCCGCCGTGCCCGACAGGCGCACGAGCTCCTCGGGCGTCAGGACCAGGGACGCCGCGCGGACGGAGTCGAGGACCGACTCCGGGCGGCTCGCACCGGGAAGGGGCACGATCGACGGCGAGCGGGCGAGCTGCCAGGCCAGCGCCACCTGCTGCGGACTGACGCCGCGCTCCTCGGCCACCTCGGCGAAGGCGCCGGCCGCGACGCCCAGCGCCTTGGCCTCCCGCATGCCGCCCAGCGGACCCCACGACAGGAAGGCGAGTCCGAGCTCGGCGCACAGGTCGATCTCGGGCTCCGCGGCGCGCCTCATCGGGGAGTACTCGTTCTGCACCGACACCAGCGCGTCGCCGAGGATCGACGCGGCCAGCCGGATCTGGCCGACGTCGGCGTTCGAGATGCCGACCCGGGCCGCGATCCCCTCCTCCACCAGGGCGCCCAACGCCTCGATCGACTCGCGATAGGGGCGGCGCGGGTCGGGCCGGTGGTGCTGGTAGAGGGGGATCGCGTCGAGACCGAGCCGCTCGCGGGAGGCCAGGGCGGCGGCCCGCAGGTGGTCGCGGCTGCCGTCGATCCACCAGGTGAGCCCGTCGCGGGTGTGACCGCCCTTGGTCGCCACGACGACGTCGTCGAGCGGGCCGCCCCACGACCGCAGCGCCGCCATCAGCGCTCGCTCGTTGACTCCGTAGCCCCCGGGGGTGTCGAAGCCGGTGGGCCCGTAGACGTCGGCGGTGTCGAACAGGGTGATGCCCGCGTCGAGGGCAGCGTGCACCGCACGGAGGCCGCGCTCGGGGTCGCTGTCGGGCGTCTGCGTGAGGGTCATCGCGCCGAAGCCGATCGCCGAGACCTCCCGGTCGCCGAGACGGCGCGTCGGGATGCTCACTTGCCGACCGCCGTCCACCCGCCGTCCACGGGCAGGCAGACACCCGTGACGAACGAGGCGTCGAGCAGCAGGTGCACGATCTCGCGCGCCATCTCCTCCGGCGTGCAGAGGCGGCCCAGCGGTGTGCGCGCCTCGACCGGCCCGACGTCGTACCCGTGGTCGACCATGTCCCGCACCATCGGCGTGAGCGTGTGCCCCGGAGCGACGGCGTTGACACGGATGCCCAGCCGGGCCCACTCCACCGCGAGGTTCTCGGTCAGCTGGCGGACGGCCGCCTTTGCGACGCCGTAGTCGGACTGGTGGGACCAGCCGCGGTACGCCGTCGTCGAGGCGAGTGTCACCACGGAGGCACCGTCGGTGTCACCGAGCTCGACCAGGCGGCGGGTGAGCGCCGAGGCCACGAGCAGGGTGCCGACGACGTGCACGTCGAGCACCCGGCGGACGCCGGCGACGTCGAGGTCGAGGGCTGGGACGAAGGCGCCGCGGATCCCGTGGCTGGCCACGAGGTGGCGGACCGCCCCGCCGCGCGCCTCGGCCTCGCTCAGTGCCGTCGCGACAGCGTCGGCATCCGTCACGTCGAGCAGGTCGTGGCCGACGTCGGCGCGAGCCGGAGGCTCCAGGTCCCAGACCGTCACCGGGTGGCCGCGCTCGCGGAGCCGGTCGACCACCGCGGCTCCGATCCCGCTCGAGCCCCCCGTCACCGCCACGTGCCCTGCCATCGCCACTCCTTGACCAAGCGTTTGCTTGTCGCGATGCAACCATCGGGCGCGTCGGGCCGCAAGCGCAGTCCCTCCCAGTGGCACCGGCGGAGCGCGCGGGGTACAGTCGCTCCCAAGCAAGCGCTAGGTATGGAGGATGTGGTGGCGGACAAGACCATGGCGCTGTCCGACGTGGCGAGTCACGTGCGGTCGGGCATGACCATCGGCATCGGCGGCTGGGGGTCGCGGCGCAAGCCGATGGCCCTGGTGCGCGAGCTGCTGCGCAGTGACGCGACGGACCTCACCGTCGTCACCTTCGGCGGTCCGGACGTCGGCCTGTTGTGTGCTGCCGGCAAGGTCAAGCGCCTGGTCTACGGGTTCGTCTCACTCGACAGCATCCCTCTCGACCCCCATTTCCGCGCCGCTCGGGAGGCCGGCGCCGTGGCGACCACCGAGTACGACGAGGGCATGTTCGTCGCGGCCCTGCGGGCGGGCGCCAGCCGGCTGAGCTTCCTGCCCACCCGTGCCGGCCTGGCCTCGGACGTCCTGACCATGAACCCGGAGCTCAGGACGGTCGCATCGCCGTACGACGACGAGGTCTACGTCGCCGTGCCGGGCGTGCGGATGGACCTCGCCCTGATCCACCTCAACCGCGGCGACGCGGCCGGCAACGGCCAGTATCTCGGCCCGGACCCGTACTTCGACGACCTCTATGCGATGGCCGCCGACCGCTGCATCATGAGCGTCGAGCGGATCGTGCCGACCGCGGAGCTCACCGCGCAGGCACCGGCGCAGTCACTGCTCGTCAGCCGGATGTTCGTCTCCGGCGTCGTCGAGGCGCCGCGGGGTGCGCACTTCACCAGCTGCGAGCCGGACTACGGGCGCGACGAGGACTTCCAGAGGGAGTACGCCGAGGCGGCCCGCGATCCCGAGGCCTGGGCGGCCTTCGAGCAGCGCTATCTCGAGGAGGACGGCCGATGAGCGCCACCGACTCCCCCATCGGCGCCGAGGTCACCCGCGCGGAGGTGTGCGTGGTCGCCTGCGCCGAGGCCTGGCGCGGGTCCGGCGAGGTCCTGGCCCACGCCGTGGGCATCGTGCCCACCATCGGCGCGCGGCTGGCGAAGCTCACCTTCGAGCCCGACCTGGTGCTCACCGACGGCGACTGCTTCTTGATGAGCGAGCCGCCACCGCTGGGCCGCAACGCCTCCGCCGGCGGCACGATCGAGTCCTGGGCGCCCTTCCGGAGGGTCTTCGACATCCTCGCCACCGGCCGCCGACACAGCATGATGGGCGCCAGCCAGCTCGACCGCTTCGGCAACCAGAACATCTCCTCCATCGGCGACTGGCGCCGCCCCACCCGCCAGCTCATCGGCGTCCGCGGTGCGCCCGGCAACACGGTCAACCACCGCACCGACTACTGGGTGAGCAGGCACAGCGCCCGTGTCTTCGTGGAGTCGGTCGACGTCGTGTCCGGGGTGGGCAACGACCGCGCCCGCGCCCACGAGGGCAGCGCGCTGCGCTTCCACGACCTCGGCGTCGTGGTCACCGACCTGGCGGTGCTGGACTACGACGACGCGGGTCGGCTCAAGGTCCGCTCCCTGCACCCGGGCGTGACGCCCGAGGAGCTCGCCGCGAGCACCGGGTTCGCGATCGACGTCAGCGGCGCGGGCACGACCCGCCTGCCCACCGAGCCCGAGCTCGAGCTGATCCGCACGGTCCTCGACCCGTCGGGACTGCGCGACAAGGAGGTCCGGCGCTGAACGGCGACCCGTCGGCCCGCACGCGCCTGGCCGGCTCAGGCGAGCAGGCCGCCGTGCAGCATCTCGAGATACTGGTCGGCCACCGTGCGGTGCTGGAGCCGGCCGCGCGGGTTGTACCAGCGCACGGTGGACCAGATCGCGTCACGGATGAAGCGGTAGGTCAGTCCGGGGTCGAGGTCCGGGCGGAAGTCGCCGGCCTTGGCACCGGCCTTGAGGACGCCCAGCCAGACCTTCTCGACGTCCAGGCTGGCCTTGGTGACGAACGCGAACTCCGGCGTGGAGGTCAGCAGGGCGGACTCGTTCTGGTAGAGCGCCACGGCGTAGGGCACCTTGTGGATGGTCTCGAAGGAGTTGTAGACCAGGCCGTCGAGCGCGGCCCGGGCGCTCTCCTCGGCCTGGGCGATCGCGCGGATCTCGCTCAGCAGGTTGCCCATGAACTCCCCGAGGATCTCGGTGAGCATGGCCTCCTTGGAGTCGAAGTGGTGGTAGAGACTGCCCGAGAGGATGCCCGCCTCGTCGGCGATGTCACGCACGGTGGTCTGCGAGTAGCCGCGGGTCGCGAACATCTCCGCCGCGATCGCCAGCAGCTGGGCCCTGCGCGTCGAGCCCGCGCCGTTGCCTCGCCGACGGGCGCCCCGCGCCGTAGCCTCGTTGTTGCTCGCCATGACCTGATCCTTTCCCACGTGCGGCACCGAGCCGCAGCCCCCCTCCGCACGCTCGTTCCGCGAGCGCCGGCCAGGGCTACAGTACCTAACAAGCACTTGCTCACGAGGAGTCTCGTCTGATGGCAGCACGGACCATTCCCGCCCTCCTGGCCCACGGGGCGGCGACGCACGGGGACCACCCGGCGATCGTCGACGGGAGCAGCACCATCACCTATGCCGGCCTGCGTGAGCTCGTGGTCGCCGCGGCACGCTCGTACCGGGCGCTCGGCGTCGAGCCCGGCGACCGGGTCGCCATCTGGGCGCCCAACCGCGCGGAGTTCATCGTCGCCCTGCTGGGAGCGCAGTACGTCGGCGCCTCGGTCGTCCCGCTCAACACCCGCTACCGCGGCGCCGAGGCCCGCGTCGTGCTGGAGCGCTCACGCGCCGTCGTCCTCGTGCTCTCCGACGGCTTCCTGACGCAGGACTACTCGACGATGCTTCGGCAGGCCGGCGAGGGCGCGCCCGGACCCGCCGTACCCGGACTGCCGCACCTGCGCACGCTCGTCGACATGAGCTCGGCCGGACGGCCGGGGACGCTGCCCTGGGGCGAGTTCCTCGCCCTCGGCGAGCGGGTGCCGGCCGCCGACGTGGAGAGGCTCGCGGCAGAGGTCACCCCCGACACGGTGTGCGACATCCTCTTCACCTCCGGCACGACGGGCATCCCCAAGGGCGTGATGAGCACGCACGCGCAGACGATCGGCGTCGCCGACGTGTGGGCCGACGGGGCGTCGCTCTCCCCCGCCGACCGGTACGCCATCGTCAACCCCTTCTTCCACGGGTTCGGCTACAAGGCGGGCGTGCTGGCCGCCCTGACCGCCGGCACGACGATCTACCCGGTCCTCACCTTCGACCCGGTGGCGCTCATGCAGCTCGTGCAGGACGCACGGATCACGGTGCTCCCGGGCGCCCCCACGATCTTCATCACGCTCATCAACCACCCGCGCCGCACCGAGTTCGACCTGTCCTCCCTGCGCTTCTCGATCGCAGGCGCCGCATCGGTCCCCGAGACGCTCTTCGAGCAGATGCGCGACGTCCTCGGCTTCGAGACGGTCTACCAGGCCTACGGGCTCACCGAGTGCGTCGTCGCGACGACGTCGCGGCACGGGGAGGACCCGCGGCACATCGCGGAGACCACCGGACCCCCGGTGCCGGGCATCGAGGCCAGGATCGTCGGCGAGGACGGCGAGGACGTGCCGGTCGGCACCGACGGGGAGATCTGGCTGCGCGGCGCGAACGTCATGCTCGGCTACTTCGAGGACCCCGAGGCCACCGCGCAGGCGATCGACGCCGACGGCTGGTTCCACACCGGTGACATCGGGCGGCTCGACGAGCACGGCTGCGTGAAGATCACCGACCGGATCAAGGACATGTTCATCGTCGGCGGCTTCAACGTCTATCCGGCCGAGGTCGAGAACGTGCTGGCCACCCACCCGGCGGTGATGGAGAGCGCGGTGATCGGCGTACCGGACGACCGGATGGGCTCGGTCGGGGCCGCGCACGTCGTCCTGCGACCCGGCTCGTCGGCCACCCCCGACGAGCTCATCGCCTGGGTGCGCGAGCGGCTCGCCAACTTCAAGGTGCCTCGCGATGTCGTGCTCGAGGAGTCGCTGCCCCGCAACGCCAGCGGCAAGGTGCTGAAGACCGACCTCCGGCGCGGCTGAGACCTGGTCCGTCCGCGGCAGCACGCCTGGGCATCTCCCTGTTCTCGCAACCAAGCAAGTGCTAGGTTGACTTCATGGCGACCGACGAACGCGTCGCGGACGGCGGGCCGGGTCCCGCGCTCCATGCGACGACCTTCCGGCTGGGCTACGCCGACACGGATCCCGCCGGGATCCTCTACTACGGCGCATGGTTTCCCTGGATGGAGCGCATGCAGAGCGAGTGGTTCTGGCTCAACGACCTGCGCCAGGACCAGCTCCAGCAGCGCCACGGCTTCTGGACGGTGACGGCGCACACGGCGTGCGACTACCTGGAGGCCGTCGGCCTCTTCGACGAGATCAGGATCGAGCTGCGGCTCGGCACGGTCGGGCGGCGCTCGTTCGAGATGCGGCACCGGATGGTCCGCACCGCCGACGAGCGGGTGGTCGCCCGCGCCCGGATCCGGATCGTCGCCGTCTCCCCCGAGCTCGGCTCCGTCGAGATCCCTCCGCTCCTGCGCCAGCACCTCGACGCCTGGTCACGCGGCGCCCGACTCACTCCCACGGAGGCCGCCCGATGAGCGACTACGGCATCACCCTCGTCACCGGCGCGACCGGCGGCCTCGGCGCGGCGATCTGCCGCCGGCTGGCGGCGGACGGCGCCCGCCTGCTCCTGCTGCACCGCCGTACGCCCCCCGACGCGCTCGTCGAGGAGCTCGGAGCGGGCGTCCTCGCCACACGGCCCTGCGAGCTGGCCGACGGCGACGCCGTCCGCGCGGCGGTCGCCGACCTCGAGTCCGAGCACGGCCGGGTGCGGACGGTGGTCCACGCCGCCGGGCCCCATGTCCCGATGGTCCACCTCTCCCGCGTCTCTCCCCAGCAGCTCGCCGGTCAGCTCGAGCAGGACGTGCTCGCCTTCTTCAGCCTCGCCCATGCCGTCCTGCCGTCGCTCCGGGAGACGGGCGGCTCACTGACGTGCGTCACCACCGCGGCCACCGCTCGCTTCCCCGTGCGCGACGGCCTCTCCTCGGGGCCCAAGGCCGCGGTGGAGGCGCTCGCGCGGGGCCTGGCCGCCGAGGAGGGCCGCTATGGCGTGCGGGTCAACTGCGTCGGCCCCGGGATGCTGACCGACGGGATGGCGGAGCGGCTGATCGCCAGTGGCGACCTCGACGACCGCGCACTCGACGTCGCCCGCGCCAACATCCCGCTCCGCCGCTTCGGCACGGCGGCTGACATCGCGGAGGCGGTCGCCTTCCTCGCGAGCGACCGGGCCGGGTTCATCACCGGCCAGAAGCTCGACGTCGACGGCGGCTACGGAGTCTGAGGAGGACAGCAGATGACCGGAGACACCACCTGGGGGTTCACCGAGGGCGAGGCCGTGATCGTCACGGGCGCCGGCAGCGGCATCGGCCGGGCAGTCGCCCTCGGCGCGCTCGGCGCCGGACTGCGGGTCAGCGCCTGGGACCTCCAGCCGGCCGGCCTCGAGGAGCTCGCCGCGCAGGTGCCGGCGGACCGCCGCGAGCGCCTGCACACCGCCGTCTGCGACGTGGCCGACGCCGACGCTCGTGCGGCCGCTCTGGCCGACACGGGCCGCGCGACCGGCGGCGTCCCGCGCTATCTCGTCAACAACGCCGGGCCGTCCTCGCAGGTCCCGCTCGCCTTCGACGAGGCGGTGCGGATCAGTGTCGGAAGCATCCGCGGGCTCACCCAGGACTGGCTCGACGCCGGTCCCCCCTCGGAGGCGGCGATGGTCGCGACCGCCTCGGTCGCGGGCAACCTGGTCGGCACCGAGAGCGACTGGTACTCGGCGTCCAAGGCAGCCGTGGTCGGCTACGTCCGGCACCTGGCGGCCCACCACGCGGACCGCCTGCGCGCCAACGCGATCGGCCCCGGCATGACCGACACCCCCCGGCTCGCCGGCTTCGCCGAGTCGGAGATGGGCCACCGCATCCTCGCGCGGGTGCCGCTGGGGCGGATGGGCCGGCCGGAGGAGATGGCCTGGCCGATCCTGTTCCTGCTCTCGCCCCGCGCGTCCTACGTCAACGGCACCTTCCTGCCCGTCGACGGAGGCTGGACCGTCACCCAGTAGCGTCCCTCACCGCTGCGCCTCGGTGGACAGGCGGGCCAGCAACGCCCGGACCCCCGCGCGCGAGAGCTTGCCGGTGGTGGTGTGCGGGAGCGCGTCCACCCAGACCAGGCTGTCCGGCACCTCGTAGCCCGCCAGGACGGCCCGGGCCTCGGCCAGCACCGCGGCGTCGTCGCGACCGGCCCCCTCGAGCTCGGCCCGCGGCACCACGACGCCCACCAGCCGGTGCCCGCGACGCTCGTCCGGTACGCCGACGACGGCCGCGCGGGCGACCTGCGCCGAGCGCTCCAGGGCCAGCTCGACGCGCGCCGGGTCGACGTTGAAGCCCGACACCACGAGCTGGTCGTCGACCCGACCGGTCACGCACAGGCTCCCGTCCGGATGGAGGTGCCCCTCGTCGCCCGTGGCCAGCCAGCCGTCCCGGTCCGTCGGTACGGCGACGTGGTAGCCGCGGGTCAGCACCCTTCCCCGCTCGCCGGTCGGAGCGGGACGGCCCAGGGCGTCCGTCACGAGCACCTCGACACCCGGCACCACGGTCATCGGCCCGTGCACACCGTCGGGGGTCCGCCCGATGTCCGGGCAGATCGCGACCGTGCCGCACGTCTGGGTGAGGCCGTAGCCCGCGGACACCCGGGGGATGCCTGCCTCCGCCGCGAGCGGGAGCAGCGCCCCCGGCCGGATCTCGGTCGCGCCGGTCATGAACAGGCGCACCTGGGGGCCGAGGTCACCGCCGGCGCGGACCGAGGCGACGAGGTCGTGCAGGAGCGCGGGCGGCCCCGCCACGATCGTCGCGGCGGACTCGCGGACGACGCCGGCCAGGGCGCGGTGGTCGCGGTCCGGCACCAGGCGCAGCGACGCCCCCGTGAGCAGTGCGATCACCAGCAGCCCGTTGAACCCGAACGAGTGCGCGAGCGGCACCACGCCCAGCAGCCGGTCCCGGTGGTCGACGTCGAGCATGCCCGCGACGTCGGCGTACAGCCGGAGCAGGACGCCGTGCTCCATCGCGACCGTGCTCCGGTGGCCCGCGGTCCCCGACGTCCCGAGCACCACCGCCGGGCCGCGGCGCGGCGCGGGCGGCGGAGGCGGAGCACTCCTGGCGCGGTCGTCCGCGGGCTCCCACACCGCCGCGAGGCGGAGCTCGCCGACGGCGGGCGCCTCGCTGACGACGACGCGGGCGCCGAGCCGCTCGGCGTACTCCCGTCGGGCGGGCGCCGGCTCCTCGGCTCCGAGCGGCGCGAGGGTCGCACCGAGCAGCTGCACACCACCGGCCACCACGACCCAGGCCGTCGTGTTCCGCGCCTGGAGGACGACGACGTCCCCCGGTCCGGCGCCGACGGCGCGCAGGCGCTCGGCTGCGGCGCCGGCGGCCTCCAGCAGCCCCTGCCAGGACAGCCGCACGGTCCCGTCGTCGACGGCCAGGTCGCGCGCGTGCACGCGGGCGCGTTCGTACCAGAGGTCGGCGAGGGTCGCGGGCACGTGTCCCACCCTGCCGGTGACTCGTTGGTAGGTCACGCGCCATATCAGTCCGTGGCCCACCAAGCGCTCGATCGGTTCGTTTATGCCTAGTCGACATAGTTCGATCCGTCATGAAAGCGCTAGGATGGAGAGGTGCCGCGTCCGGGAACCGACCTGCCGTCGGATGACCAGCTGCCCTCGCTCCCACCGACGGGCTGGGCGGTCCTGGGCCTGCTCTCCTTCGGCGAGGAGCTCTCGGGCTACGACCTGAAGCGCTGGGCCGACTGGAGCCTGCGCTTCTTCTACTGGGCACCGTCGTTCTCCCAGATCTACAGCGAGCTGCGCCGGCTGGAGAGTCTCGGGCTCGCCAGCTCGCGGATCGAGACCCGCGACGACGTCCGCGGCAAGCGCATGTACCGGATCAGCGACGCCGGCCGGGCCGCCCTGGGCGCCTGGGCCGCCGACGACCACGTCGACCCGGTCGTGCTCAAGCACGGCGTGATGATGCGCCTGTGGCTCGGCCACCTCTCGGACCCCGAGCGGCTGCGGGAGGTGCTGACGGAGCACCGCGACCAGTCGGAGCGGATGCGGGTGCGCGCCGAGGCCGACCGCGAGGGTGCGCGCGCCGAGCCGGGCTGGGCCTTCCCCGAGCTCGTGCTGCGCTGGTCCGAGCGCTACTACGCCGACGAGCGCGACCGCGCCGACCTGATGCTGGCCGAGCTCGACGAGGCGGCCCGGACGTGGAGTACCTCGGCGGCGGCCGCGGAGCGGCGCACGCCCGAGGAGCTGCGGCAGCACCGCGCATGAGCGAGCGACCGACCCGCCTGGGGGTGCTCGAGCGGGCGACCCTGATCCTCGACGCCTTCGCCGACGCACCCGGCCCGCTCGGGCTCGACGACATCGCCGAGATCACCGAGCTCCCACGGACGACGGTCTTCCGGCTGCTCACGACGCTGCGCGACCTCGGCTGGGTGCACCACGACCGGCGCGGCTACGCCCCCGGCCGGCGGCTCAGCGCCCCGACCCCGGACGCCGAGCATCTCGACCTCCGCGCCGCCGCCTCGGTCACGCTCAACGACCTGCAGCTGGCCACCGACGCCGTCGTGCACCTCTCGGTGCTGGACGGGCCGGTCGTGCACTATCTCGACAAGGTGGGCGGCGCCCGCGCCACCACCATCCCCTCGCGGGTCGGCGGCCGGATCATCGCCACCGACTCGGTCAGCGGGCTCGCCATGCTCGCAGTTCTCGCGCCCGAGCAGGTCGACACCCTCGTCGGCCGTCCGGACCGCACCGCGGACGGCCTCGCGCCCCTGCACCACGAGCTCGCCGCCGTGCGCCGCCGCAAGGGGATCGCGATCCTCGACGGGCTCCCCGGCACCGGCATCACGTCGATGGCGACGGCCGTCCCGGGCCCGCGGGGCCACCGGCCGCTGGCCGCGATCTCGGTCGCCCGCCGGGGCCACCTGCCCCTGCCCGTCGTCGGCCCCCTCCTGCTCGCCGCCGCCCGGACCACCAGCCGCACCCTCTACCCGCAGTGGGTGCCGCCCCAGCGAGGTGCGGTCCTCCGGCTGGCCTGACCGATGCCGCGCATCTGCCCCGCACCCCAGCGGGGAGCGCGCCGGGCCGCGGCACGAGCGGTCCGTCCGGGCGTCGCAGGCGCCGGACGAGACGGCCCTCGCGGCGATGTCGGGGTGCCGTCGACGGGTGTGCGACACCAGCGTTGCCTGCCTGAGGGGCGCCGACGGCGGGGTCCTCGCTTCGACCCGCGAGGGCCGTCTCGGGAGGCACCGGAGGCGCCCGGACGGACCACCCACCCAGCCCGGCGCGCTGCCCGCCCACCCACCGTCCGCCGGACTCAGCCCGAGCTGCGGCCGAAGTACGCGTCCTGCAGCAGGGTCATGTCGCTGACCTCGCTGGCGGGCGAGGAGAGCATGGTCCGGCCCATGTCGAGCACGGTCACGTGGTCGGCGATGGCGAAGGACGCCTCGACGGCCTGCTCCACCAGCAGGATCCCGATCCCGGTCTCCTTGAGCTGGTGCACCCGCTCCATGACCTCGTTGACGATGACCGGGGCGAGGCCGCCGGACGGCTCGTCGAGCATGAGCAGCCGCGGCTGCGCCATCAGGGCCTGGCCGATCGCCAGCATCTGCTGCTGGCCTCCGGACATGCTCGCCGCCGGCAGCGCCCGCTTCTCGGCCAGGATCGGGAAGAGCTCGTAGATCCGCTCGGCCTCACGGCGCAGCTCAGCCCGCTTCAGCCTGCGCGTGTAGCCGCCGAGCAGGAGGTTCTGCTCGATCGTCTGGGAGTGGAAGACCCGCTTGCCCTCCTGCACGTAGGCGATGCCGTCCCGCACCCGCTGGTGGGCGGGCACCTTCGCGAGCGACGCACCCTGGTAGCGCACCTCGCCCGCGACGACCTTGTTCAGACCGCTGATCGCACGCAGCGTCGTGGTCTTGCCCGCGCCGTTGCGGCCCAGCAGGACCGTGATCTCACCGGCTCGCACGTCGAAGGACACGTCCCATACGACCCGCAGGTCGCCGTAGCCGGTGCCGAGTCCGCGGACCTCGAGCAGCGGCGCGCTCCCCTGGCTGTCGGTGCTCATCGGTCCATCCCTTCCTGCGCGGGCGCGACATCGGCCAGCACGACATGCGGGGACGAGGGAGCGTCGGGGTCGATGCCGAGATACTCGCTCATCACCCGCTCGTCGTTCTGGATCTCCTCGGGGGTGCCCCGAGCCATTAGCTCGCCGTGGGCGAGGGCGACGATCTCATCGGCGAGGGAGAGCACGAGCTGGAAGTTGTGCTCCACCAGTACGACGGTCCCGCCGGCGTCGCGCACCCGCCGGATGACCGCGGCGAGGCGCTCGACCTCGTCCTCGTCGAGACCGGAGGCGGTCTCGTCGAGCAACAGCACGCCGGGGTTGCTGATCAGGCAGCGGGCGACCTCGAGCAGGCGGCGCTGGCCGAGGGGAAGCGCGGTGGCCTCGGCGTCCTCGAGGTGGCGGATGCCGACGAGGTCGAGCACCCGGTCGGCCTCGGCGAGGTCGGCGCGCCGCACCCGGCGGTAGCGCGGCAGCCGCAGCACGGCCTCGAGGACGGTGGCGCGGTGCCCGGCGTACCGGCCGGCCATGACGGCCTCGCGGACCGTGATGCCCTCGGGAATGTTGGGCGTCTGGAAGGTGCGGGCGACGCCGGTGCGCGCGACCCGGTCGGGACCCTTGCGCTGCAGCTGCTGGTCGTCGAGTGCGATCACGCCGGCGTCGGTGCGGTAGAAGCCGCAGATCATGTTGAGCAGCGTGGTCTTGCCGGAGCCGTTGGGGCCGATCAGGGCCGTGACCCGTCCGGGCTGCGCGGTGAGGTCGACGCCCTTGAGGGCCTGGTTGCCACCGAAGGACTTCGCGACGCCCTCGACCCGCAGCACCTTGCCGGGCACGGCGGGCACCGCCTCGGACAGCGCGTCGGGAACACCCGGACGGTCGGCCGCGGCGTCCACCCGGTCCGCGACGGTCAGCCGCCGCCAGAGCGTGCGCGCCAGCCCGGAGAGACCACCGGTCAGCAGCACGCCGCCCAGGATGAGGAAGGCCCCGGTGACGACGAGGGAGTACTTCTGGAAGTCGGTGGACTGGTTGAGGCCGAACTGGAGGATGAAGGCGCCGAACACGGCGCCGTACACGCTCGCCGAGCCGCCGAGCACCGAGGAAGCCAGGATCGTCGTGGCGACGGTGAAGGAGAACGCCTCGGGCGAGATGTAGAGGTCCAGACTGGCGAAGAGCGCGCCGGCGAGGCCGGCGGGCACCGCGCCCAGGGCGTAGGCCAGCAGCTTCAGCCGGAACACGTTGATGCCCATGGAGGCCGCCAGCACCGGGCTCTTCTTGAGCACCCGGAGGGCCGTGCCGTGCCGGGACACGGCGATGTTGCGCATCACGGCGAACCAGGCGACGGTCACGACCGCGATCACCATGAAGTAGTCCTCCGGCGTCAGCATCCGGCCGAAGAGGGTCGGCGAGAGGATGCCGGTCAGGCCGTTGCGGCCGCCGGTGTCCTCGCGGAAGATCGCGAGCACGTCGGGCAGCAGCAGCACCAGGAAGAAGGAGGTCATCGCCAGCGACCAGCTGCCCAGGCGCAGACCCGGGATGCCGGTCACGATGCCGACCAGCAGCGCCGCGCACCCGGCGGCGGCGAGCTGGAGCAGGATGTCGGTGTGCCCGCGCTGGGACAGCATGCCGGCGGTGTAGGCACCGGCGGCGTACATCGCCACCTGGCCCAGGGCCAGCTCGCCGGCGTAGCCCAGGCTGAGGTTGAGGCCGCTGACCAGCAGCGAGAGGATCATCGCCAGCTGGAGCTGGCGGACGATGGAGTACTCGAGGTCGAAGAACGGGACGAGGATCAGCACGATCCCCAGCGCGAGCGGGACGAGCCAGAGCGGTCCCCGGTTGAGACGGGCGGCGAGGCTGCCGGCCCCGGTGGCGAGCGGCATCAGACCACCCTTTCCCTCGTGCGGACGAAGAGGCCGGCGGGACGCACCATCAAGATGGTGACCAGGATGAGGAAGACCGCGAGGTTCGCGTACTCGCCGCCGAGATAGCGCGAGGCGTACGCCTCGGCGAGGCCGACCATCGCGCCGCCGACGAGGGTTCCGGGCATCGAGCCGAAGCCGCCGATGGCCAGCACGACGAAGCCCTTCAGGGCCAGTGCCGCGCCGAGAGTGGAGACCGCGAAGGTCTTGGAGCCGACGAACAGGCCCACGAAGCCGGCGAGGGCACCCGCGGCCACGAAGGCGGAGAACGCGAGGCGGCGCACGTTGACACCACGCAGGAGCGCCGCCTCGCGGTCCTCGGCCATGCCGAGCAGGGCGAGGCCGGTGAGCGAGCGGCGCCCGTAGATCCCCAGCCCCACGACCAGCAGGACGGCGATCGCGACCAGGAAGAGCTCGACCGGGTAGGCGCGTCCGCCGAGGAGGGTGATCGCCTCGTCCCCGGCGAAGAAGGGGACGGTCAGCGGCTGGCTGCCCCAGGTCAGCTGGGCGACGCCGTCGAGCAGGATCGACGCACCCAGCGTCGTGACCAGGATGTTGTGCATGTCGCCGACGGGCCGGATCGCGATCCGCTCCTCGACGGCGGCGATCAGGGCCACGGCGGCAGCCGCCATGACCAGCACGAGCGGCGTCGGGAGGTCCCAGGTCACCAGCCCCGTGTAGGCGACGAAGGCACCCACCATCGTCAGCTGCGCGTGGGCGAAGTTGAAGGTCTTCGAGGAGATGAAGACGATGTTGTAGCCGATGGCCACGATCGCGTAGATCGCGCCCAGGGCGAGGCCACCCCAGATCAGAGTCACGGTGCTCCCTCGGTTCGTCGGAGGTCGAGGACCGGCGGGGCGGGAGGACCCGCCCCGCCGGAAGCTCGGCTGCCTAGCGGAACTGGCCGTCCTGCAGCGGCCCCGGGGCGATGAAGGCGAACTCCTCGGGCGCCGGGTTGGCGGCGTGCGAGTCCTCCGAGAACCGGTAGGTGCCGATGACCGCGGTGGTGGCGGCCTCGAGGACCTCGGGGTCGAGGAGCGCGTCGGCGATCTTCTTCGGGTCGGTCGACCCGGCCTCCTCCGCCGCCGCCTGGACCAGCGCCAGGGCGTCGTTGTTGTAGGCCACGATCAGGGTCGCCTTGATCTCGTCGATGGCCTTCATCCGGGAGACGAGGTCGTTGACGTCGGTGGCGTCGGGGTCGTGCGCCGTGCTGGTGTAGACCTGCATCACGAGGTTCTTCACCGCCGGGGTGCCGAGCACGCCGGACGGGGGCTCGGTCGAGATCAGGCCGGTGGCCGCGACCGAGGTGTTGCCGATGATCGGGATGTCCCAGCCGAGCTTCTCCACGCCCTTGAGGACATAGCCGAGCGGGGCGCCGTAGGCGTCGAGGACGAGGGCATCGGGGCTCTTGGAACGGATCGCCTCGAGCTGGGCGGTCATGTCGAGCGCCGCGACGTCGTACTCCTCGTTGGCGACGACGTCCACGCCGGCGTCGTCGAAGGTCTTCTCGGCGGCCGCACCGTAGACCTCGCCGTAGGAGCTGGAGCCGTGCAGGATGCCGACCTTCGCGTAGCCCTTCTCCTCGAAGTACGGCGGGAACGCGTCGAGCTGGTTCTGCGCGCTGGCCGAGAGGTCGAAGTTGAGCGGGAAGGCCTTCGGGTCGGCGGAGGTCTCGGTGGGGCCGATGTTGAAGGACAGGATGTTGTTCTGCTTGAGGATCGGCAGGGTGGCGTCGGCGACGGTCGAGGGCCCGGAGTTGAGGACCAGGTCGGGCTTGTCCTTGGCGATCGCCTCGCGCAGCTTGGTGACGGCGACGGTCGGGTCGGCCTGGTCGTCGACGACCTCGAGGACGACCTCGCGGCCGTCGATGCCGCCGGACTCGTTGACGAGCTCGGCGCCGGCCTTGGCCGAGAGCACCGACGTCGACGCGTTGTCGGCGAGCACTCCCTCGGCGGAGACGCCGCCGAGCACGAGGACCCGGTACTCGTCGTCGCTCCCGCTGCCGCCGTCCTCGCCGGCGCATCCGGTCGCGACGAGCGCGAGGGCCGCGAGGCCCCCGACCACCTTGAACAGACGTGTCTTCATCCCAGATTTCCTATCGATGGCTGTGGGCGGGCCCAGGGACCCGCGGCGTCGAAGCGACACGAGGACCCGAGCCTCTCGCTATGACCTTCCGGGCTATTCCGAATCGTCATAGTAGGCCACTGACCAAGCAAACGCTAGGGCAAATTCGGCCGTTGGCGGGAGGCCTGTGCGAGGCTCGCGCCGTGACGCTGACGAACGACGACCGGATCGCCCTCGACGACCTGGTCCACCGCTACGCACTGCTCGTCGACGGCCGGGACTTCGCCGCCGTCGGCGCGCTGTTCACCGCGGACGCTCTCCTGCACCTGCCCGACCCGCCGGCGGCGCTCGACCCGTCGGTCGAGGTGCGCGGCCGGGCGGCCATCGTCGAGGCGCTCGGCCGGCTCACCGGGTTCGCCGCGACCTTCCACGCCGTGGTCGGACGCATCGCCGACCCGCTCGGCCCGGACCGCGCGAGCGGCCGGGTCGCCTGCGAGGCGCACCATGTGAGCGTCGGCGACGACGGCGCGACCCGGGACCTGACCTGGTATCTCCACTACGCCGACGAGTACGCGCGGGCCGACGGGCGGTGGCTGATCGCGCGGCGGGCGCTCACGGTCGAGGCGATCGCCACCGCCCCCGTCCGCAGGGTCCGTACCCTCGAAGCGTGACCGCCGCGGAGCAGCACGAGGGACAGCACGAGGGACAGCACGACTGGCACATCGACCGGCTGGACCTCGCCGGCTATCTCGCCCGGCTGGGACAGCCGGCGGCGGACCCCTCGCGCGCCGCGCTCGACGCGCTGCACGTGGCGCACGTGCGGACCTTCACCTTCGACAACATCGACGTGCTGCTGGACCAGCATCCCGGCGTCGGCCTCGACGCGCTGAACGAGAAGTTCGTCGAGCGCGGGCGCGGCGGCTACTGCTTCGAGCACTCCACCGTGCTCGCGGCCGCCCTCGAGCGTCTCGGGTACGACGTGCGCCGGCGCCTGGGCCGCGTCGGCGACCCGGCGCGGGGCGATGTCCAGGGTCGCACCCACATGACGGTCGAGGTCCGTCTCGACGGGGAGCGGCTGCTCTGCGATCCCGGCTTCGGGATGAGCCTGATCCGCCCGGTGGTGCTGGCCGACGGAGCACGCAGCGACCAGGACGGCTGGCCCTACCGGGTGGTCCGGGTGGACGAGGGCTGGGGCCTGCAACGGCTGCGCGAGGTCGGCTGGGAGCACAGCCACACCGTCGAGGAGATCCCCGTGCTGCCCGTCGACGTCGTGATCGGCCACCACTACACGAGCACCTTCCCGAGCTCGCACTTCCGTCAGGGGCTGATGCTCACCCGCCACGACGTGGGGCGGCACGTCACGGTCACCCACGACAGCCTCACGGTGCGGCGACCGGGCCGGCCGACCGAGCACCGTCCGCTGGCCGAGGGCGAGCTGGGCACCTGGCTGCGCGCGCTCGCCGTACCGCTGACGGCGGAGGAGGAGCGGCGCCTGCTCGACCGGCTGGCCGCACTCGGCGGCTGAGCGTCAACGCACCGTCACCGCCCGGCGACGATCCCCTCCGCGAGATCGGTGCCGACGCGCACGGCGCCGTCGACGTGCTGGAAGCCCAGGCCGGCGACGTCGCTGCTGCCGAACTCGATCGGTCCGACGGGCTGCCGCAGGACCTGGCCCCACCGCGTGAGGCCGCCGAGGTCGAAGCTCGTGCCGTAGGCACCACCGGTCAGCTCCTGGTGCTGCCAGTCGCTCTCGACGTAGGCGAGCGGGTGTCGGGCCGGCTCGCCGTAGTAGACGGCGAGCGAGTCGAGGACCCGCGTACGCCGCTCCTCGGCGTCGAGCGCGCCGACGGCGTCGGCGTTGACGTCGGAGACGAAGCCGACGAGAACTCCACGCGACTCGCCCTCGGGGGTGTTGTCGTAGGCCTCGTGCACGAGCTCGTAGGGCCCGAAGGCGGTGCCGTCGAGACCGGCCTCGCGCCAGAACGGCGTGGAGTACATCGCCTGGACCTTCACCACCAGCCCGAAGGACTGGTGCTCGCGGGCGATCCGGTGCTCGGCCGGGAGCTCGGGGTCGAAGCGCACCCGGCGCACGACGGTGGGCGGCACGGCGAGCACGAGACGACGCGCGGCGTACCGGACGTCCCCGACGTGCACCACCACTCCCCCATCGCTCCACTCGACCCGGGTGACGTCCTGTCCCAGCCGGACCCGGTCGCCGAGCCGGCGCGCGAGCTCGAGCGGCACCGACTGCAGGCCGCCGACCACGCGCCGGTCGAGGATGACGTCGGCGTCGAGCAGGTTGCTGAAGGAGCCGGCACTGGCGGCCATCTGCACGGCCTGCAGCGCCGAGAACGCGTGAGCCGGCTTCGTCAGCATGGCCGGGCCGAGGTAGAGCGCGATGTTGTCGCGCGCCTCGGCGTCGTCGCACTGCTCCTCCAGCCAGGACCGCAGGGAGATGCCGTCGAGATGGCCTGCGTCGGGGAGCTCCCACGGTCGCGCGGGATCCATCGCGGCGGCCAGCGCGTCGAGCCGCTTGGTCAGCTCGGTGATGGCGGCGGCGGTGGCCGCCGGAACCGGCAGGTCCTCGGCGAACCGGCGAGCGACGCCGTCGCGGCCGACGTACACCGAGTCACCCTCGCGGTGGCGCGGGTAGGTCGCCAGCCCGAGCTCGTCGAGCAGGCCGAGCAGCGCGTCCTGGTCGGGGGAGACCCACTGACCGCCGATCTCGAAGGACGCGGGCGCACCCGCGGCGTCGGCGGTGTCGGTCCGCAGCCGGCCGCCGACCCGGTCGCGGGCCTCGAGGACGAGCACGTCGCGGCCGGCCTCGGCCAGCCGCCACGCGGCGGTGAGGCCGGTGACGCCGGCGCCGACCACGATCACGTCGTGGGTCACCACGCCCGCCATCTCAGGCCTCCATCGCAACGGGCGCGTCGGTCGGGTCGACGACCACGAAGCGCTCCTCGGGCCGCCGGGCCAGGTAGGTGAGGTAGTAGACGAGGGCGACGGCGAGGATCGCGCCGGTGATCGCGAGGTCGACCGCGGACGATCCGACGAGGGCGTAGCCGACGGCGACGACGACCAGCAGCGGAGGCAGCGGCCACAGCGGCATCCGCCATCCGGGGGCGGTGCTCATCCGGCGCACCTTGATCGCGGCGAGCGCCAGCACGACGTACATCGCGGAGATGATGACCGAGGTGATGCCGAGCAGCGCCTCGATGTCGACGCCCCAGGCGAGGAGCGCGCCGGGGATGCCGATGACCAGGGTCGCGACCCACGGGGCGCCGTACCGGGGGCCGAGCAGGCTGAGCGCGCGGTTGACCGCGGGCGGCCAGGCGCGGTCGCGACCGGAGGCGTAGACCACGCGGCTGTTCTGCAGGACCATCACGATCGCGGCGTTGAGGATGGCGATCGCGATGCCGAGGTTGACCGCGACGGCGGTGGCCTCGCCGCCCCAGGCGCGGACGAACTCGGAGAAGTCGCCGGTCGCCAGCGCGCCGAGGTCGTCGACGGCCAGCACGGTGGTGATCGTCGGGACCAGGATCACCAGGCCGCCGAGGCCGAGCGACCAGAAGACCACGCGGGCCACGTTGCGCCGGGGCTCGACGACCTCCTCGGCCAGGTACGCCGCCGTGCCGAACCCGCTGACCACGAAGACGCCGACGGTGAGCCCGGAGACGAGGAGCGCGGCGGTGAACGGCTCCAGGCCGTGGTCGCCGAGGACCTGGGGGCTGACCAGCTCGCCGGGGCCGCGCTGGATGTGGGCGGCGCCGAGGACCGCGACGACGACGGCGGCGACGATCTCGAGCAGCAGGAAGATCCCCGTGACCAGCGCGTTGGCGCGGATGTCGAGCAGGGCGATGCCGGTCGCGACGAGCATGACGACCGCGCCGGTGAGCGCGCGGTCGAGGCTGACCAGGTCGGCGAGATAGTCGGCCGTGCCGAGCGCGATCACCGGCGGGATCACCCACAGCAGCACGCCGGAGAGCGCGAAGGTGAGCCAGCCGGCGCAGCGGCCCAGCGTGTGGGTGACCATGGCGTACTCGCCGCCCGCGCTGGCGACGCGCGTGCCGAGCTCGGCGTAGCAGGCGCCCACGGCGACCGAGATGAGGATGCCGGCCACGATGGTGAGCACCACGCCACTGCCCTGGGTGGCCATCATCTCCGGGACGATGATGAACAGGCTCGACGCGGGCGTGATGCAGGAGAGGACCAGCAGCACCGCGCCGCCCGGTCCGAGGACGCGGGCCAGGCCCGCGCCCTTCGGGTGCGCGGCGTCGGCGCTCCCCGCGGAGCCCGTCGGGCCGGGGGGCGGGGCGGTGGTGGTTTCAGTCATTCCGGACTCCTCGGCGATGCCGTGCGGCGCGCTTTGAACGCCGTACAAAAGTTTGAACGGCATTCAAAGTGACGCACGCCACGGGCCCGCGTCAAGACCCCCGGTGGGAAATTCTTCTTCGCGAGCGCTCGCCAAAAGCAGGCGTCTACGCTGACGCCCGTGGCACGCACCCGATCGAACCGGCGCCTGGACCGGCCCCGAGAGCAGGTGCTGGCCGCGACCCTCGAGATGATCGCCGCCGAGGGGCTGGGCAAGGTCACCATCGCCTCGCTCGCCGCTCGGCTGGAGACCAGCGGCGGCCACCTCCTCTACTACTTCGGCACCCGCAACGGCCTGCTCCTGGAGACGCTGCGCTGGAGCGAGAGCCAGTACGCCGAGCAGCGGGCGCCGCTGCTGGCGCGGGCCGCCGCGGGGACCGCCGAGCTCGGCACCCTGCTGGAGTTCGCCGGCGTCTTCCTGCCCGTCGACGAGCGCGACCCGCGCTGGCTGCTGTGGCTCGAGCTGTGGGCGCGGGCGCCGTACGACGACGAGCTGGCCGCCGCCCAGCGCGAGCTCGACGCCCACTGGCACGACGACCTGGTCGTCCTGCTGCGGTCCTGCCTGCCCGAGGCGGGGGATCCCGAGGGGCTCTCCGAGCGGCTGCGCGCGATGTGGGACGGATTCGCGATCGCCATCGTCAACGGCGGGGGAGTCGCGCAGCGCGACGCCGCGATCGCCCACACCCGCGCGACGCTCGCCCCTGGCGATCCCTGATCCCGTCCAGCGGGACCTGCCGCGGCCCGTGCCGTCCGCCTCACCACAGTGGGCACTCCACGACCAGGGAGGTTCGCCCATGACCACGGCTCACGACGTCTTCTCCGGCCGCACCGCGGTGATCACCGGCGCCGGCAGCGGGATCGGCGAGGGGCTGGCGCGCCACGCGGCGACCCTCGGCATGAACCTGGTCCTGGCCGACGTCGACACCGCACGCCTCGACGCGCTCGCCCCCGAGCTGCCCGGCGAGGTGCTCTGCGTCCCCACCGACGTGGCCGACCCGGCCGCCGTCGACCGGCTGGCCGAGGCCGCCTTCGAGCGCTTCGGCAGCGTCGAGCTGGTCGTCAACAACGCCGGCATCATGACCATCGGCTATGCCTGGGAGATTCCCGCGGACCGCTGGGACGCCGCCATCGACGTCAACCTGCGCGGGGTGGTCAACGGCGTCCGCAGCTTCGTGCCGCGCCTCCTCGAGCAGGGCACCCGCGCCCACGTCGTCAACCTGTCCTCGGTCGGCGGCTTCCTGCCGAGCCCGATGATGGCCCCCTACACCGCGACCAAGTTCGCGGTCCTCGGGCTGACCGAGTCGCTCGCCCTCGAGCTACAGATGCGGGAGTCGCCCGTCCGCGTCTCCGTGGTGACGCCCGGACCGGTCCGCAGCGAGATCTTCGCGCAGGCACCGGCCACCGACGACCCGGCCCTGCTCGGCTTCCACGACTACCTCGCCCGGCAGAACGCCGAGGAGGGCATTCCCGGCGAGGAGTACGCGCGGATCGTCCTCGACGCGGTCGCCGCCGGCGAGTACTGGGTGATCACGCACCCCGCGTTCACCGACGCCGGCCTCGCGGCCCGCGCCGAGATGATCCGGACGCGGACGGCGCCCTCGATCGCCCTGGGCTGAGCCACCGGACGGGACAAGGCCGGGACACGAAGGGGACAAGGCCGGGGACCGCGGCCCTGCTGAGCGGGACGGCGGGCCTCCTAGCGTCCCCGCCATGATCCCCCTCAAGCGCAAGCACAGGTCCCTCCTCGCCCTCGGGGCGAGCCTCCTCACGGCGTCGATGCTGACCCTCGCCTCCCCCGCCCACGCCGCCGGCGAGTGGCAGGACGGCACCAGCGAGTCCGACACGATCCTCAACTGCTGGACCGGCCAGCCGAGCGCGGGCGTCACCGCGAACGTCGGCTGGTGGTCGCCGACCGGCGAGGTGCCGAAGGTGGGCGAGCCCTTCCTCCTGCACGGCTACATCGGCCTCGTCGGCCTGCCGTGCAGCAGCAGCGGCGTGGCCGTCGTGCCCGAGCTGATGTTCGACGAGGCCGCGTTCGGCTACCCCGACGAGCCGGTCCGATGGGGCATCAACGCCATCGACGACCCGACCCCGACCTTCACCACCGACCCGGTCACGCTGACCCGCGGGGCCCACAACGGCATCGCGATCGCGTCGGTCAACGGGCAGGCGATCACCCTCAAGCGCGGCCAGATCTTCGAGTTCCAGGTCCCCGTGGTCGCCCAGCGCGCCCTGAAGGGCACGGCGACGCCTCCGCCCAGCTGCTACGAGCGGGCCGCGGGCCTCGGCCCGTGCTCGGTCGCCAGCTCCGGCGACCACCTGCAGGTGGCCTTCCAGGTCGCCGGGCACGGCGGCGACAAGCCCTTCGTCACGCCGTACGTCCCCCTCTTCGCGACCGGTCCCGACGGCTCCGGCGGCGGCACCGGAGGCGGCACCGGCGGCGGCGTGGCGAAGGTCGCGTCCAGCACGACGGCGAAGTTCAAGGTGTCGGCGCGGGCGAAGGGCAAGGCGACCGTCACCGTCCGCGCGGGCGCGGCGCCGACCGGTCCCGTCGTCGTCCGCGACCTCGCCCGGGGCGGCCGGGTCGTGGCACGCGGCACCCTCGCCGCCGGCCACGGCGGAGTGCTCCGGATGAAGGTCGCCAAGCTCGGCACGGGCAAGCACCGCCTGGTGGCGGAGTACGCCGGCTCGGCCTCGGTCGCGTCGTCGAGCTCGGCGGTCAGGAAGATCCGCCTGGGCTGAGGGAAGCGACAGTGGGCCCGGGTCAGCCGAACCGGGTCCACTGCTCCAGCACGACCAGCGTCTTGGTGCTCGCGACCGCCCCGCCGGAGCGCAGCGAGCTGACCACCCGACGCAGGTCCTCCACCCCGTCGACCCGGATGCGCACCAGCGCGTCCGGGTCGCCGGCGAGGGTGAGCACCTCCTCGACCTCCGGGATCTGCGCCACGAACTCCATGATCTGCGCGAGGTCGAGGTCGTCGGCGAAGTGCAGCTCGGTCATGGCCTCGATGCCGGTGGCGATCCGCCCGTGGTTGATCGTGACGGTGTAGCGCTCGATCACGCCGAGCCGCTCCAGCCGGGCGATCCGGCGCTGCACGGGTGCCACGGTCAGGCCGACCGCCGTCGCGATCTCGCGCAGCGGCCGACGTGCGTTCTCCCGCAGCAGGTCGAGGATGGCCCGGTCCGTGGGGTCGAGGATCGCCTGCTCGCTCACGCAACGAAGTCTACGTGCCACGGCGTGTGCGTTGCTCCACGTCGGCCCACAGAGCCAGACCGGTTGCGGATCGACGCCAAAGCCCGCGACGCGGGTTGTGACCCGCCCCACGAGGCCCCAGGCTCGTGCGCATGAGCCTCACCGCCGTCTCCGCCGACCCCCTCTCCTCGGTCGACCTCGTGTTCGAGCGCTCCGACGAGCTCGCCGGCGCCGGTCACGAGCAGGTCGTCTTCTGTCGCGACCGGGCCACCGGCCTGCGCGCGATCATCGCGATCCACGACACCCGGCTCGGCCCGGCCCTCGGCGGCACCCGGTTCTACCCCTACGCCACGGAGACCGCGGCGCTCACCGACGTGCTGCGCCTCTCCCAGGGCATGACCCACAAGGCCGCGGCCGCCGGCATCGCGCTCGGTGGCGGCAAGGCGGTCATCATCGGCGACCCGGCCACCGCCAAGACCCCGGCGCTGCTGGAGGCCTACGGTCGCTTCGTCGACTCCCTCTCCGGCCGCTACTACACCGCCGCCGACGTCGGCACGACCGCGCAGGACCTCGACGTCGTCGCCACCGCGACCCGGTACGTCGTCGGCAGCAACGGCGGCTCCGGGGACAGCGGGTTCTCCACGGCCTACGGCGTGTTCAGCGCGATGCGGGCCGCGGCCGAGCACCAGTGGGGCCCGGACGGGCTGCGCGGCCGGTCCGTGGGCGTCGAGGGGATCGGCAAGGTCGGCACCCACCTGGTCGCCCTGCTCCTCGAGGAGGGTGCCGAGGTCGTGGTCGCGGACGCGTCCGCGGCGGCCCTGGAGCGCGTGCGCGAGGAGCACCCGGCGCTCGCCGTACGGGACGCGGTCGTGGACGCCCCCGTCGACGTCTACGCGCCCTGCGCCCTCGGCGCCACGCTCACGCCGTCGTCGGTCGACGCCATCCGTGCCCGGATCGTGTGCGGCGCCGCCAACAACCAGCTCCTCGACTCCTCCGTGGCCCCGCTCCTCCAGCGGCGCGGCATCACCTGGGTGCCCGACTACGTCGCCAACGCCGGCGGCCTGATCCAGGTCGGCGGGGAGATCTGGGCACGCACGGCCGAGGAGGTGCGCGGCGACGTGGCCCGGATCGCCGACACCGTCCGGGCCATCCTCGCCCGCTCCGAGGAGGCCGGCCGGCTCCCGAGCGAGGTGGCCGCCGACATCGTCGCCGAGCGCCTCGCCGCCGGCCCGGACCGCGCGAGCACCCCGACGACCTCGATGACCCCGACGACCTCGATGACGGAGGCCCGCGCATGACCGAGCTCCTCGACCGCCCGACCAGCGAGCCCGCGCCGTACGACCTCGCCGACCGCTTCCGTCCGTCGGCCCCGCCGACGCTGCTGACCGGCGTCCAGGCGATCGCCCGGCTGCTCGTCGAGCACCGCGCCCTCGACCGTCGCCGCGGGCTGCGCACCGCCTCCTTCGTCTCGGGCTACCAGGGCAGCCCGCTGGGCGGCCTCGACCGGCTCCTCGCCGGGATGCAGGACGTCCTCGACGAGAACGACATCCGGTTCGTCCCCGGCCTCAACGAGGAGCTCGCCGCCACCGCCGTGTGGGGCAGCCAGGTGGACCTGCCCGCCGCCCAGGCGAGGTTCGACGGCGTCACGGGCTTCTGGTACGGCAAGGGTCCGGGCGTGGACCGCGCGACCGACGCCCTGCGCCACGCCAACATGTACGGCGTCAACCGGCGCGGCGGCGCCGTCCTGCTGGTCGGCGACGACCCGGCGTCGAAGTCCTCGACCGTGCCCGCCGTGAGCGAGCGCTCGCTCGCCGCACTCGGCATCCCCGTCCTCTTCCCGCGCAACTCCACCGAGATCGTCACCCTCGGGCTCCATGCCATCGAGATGTCACGCGCCTCGGGCTGCGTGGTCGCGCTCAAGATCGTCGCCGACGTCGCCGACGGCGCCTGGGTGGTCGACGGTGCCGACCTCGACCTGTCCCCGGTGCTCCCGACGATCGACTGGGACGGCCACCCCTACGCCTACACGCAGAGCCCGATCGTGCTGCGCCCCGCGATGATCGTGGGCGCCGAGGCCGAGCTCGTCGGGCCGCGCACCGCGCTGGTCCACGAGTACTCCGCGCGCAACGGACTCAGCGTCACCGAGGTCGACCCGCCGCAGGCACGTCTCGGCCTGGTCGCGTCGGGCAGCTGCTTCGACTCGCTGCGCCAGGCGCTGACCGACCTCGGCGTCACCGACGAGGACCTCGCCGCGGCGGGCGTCCGGGTGCTGCGGCTGGGCATGATGAGCCCGGTCGAGCCGGAGGCCGTGCTCCGCTTCGCCGAGGGTCTCGAGCAGATCGTCGTCGTGGAGGACAAGACGTCCTTCACGGAGATGCAGATCCGGGACCTGCTCTACGGCACCGAGGGCGCCCCCCGCGTCCTCGGGAAGAAGGACGCGACCGGACAGCGGCTCATCCCCGCCGACGGCGAGCTGACCTCGGGCCGCCTGCTCGCGCCGCTTCGGCACGCCCTCGAGGGCTGGCTGACGGTGAGCCCGCCGAAGCCGTCGCGGATCTCGCTGCCGCTGCTGCCGGTCAACCGGTCGGCGTACTTCTGCTCCGGGTGCCCGCACAACCGCTCGACCGTCCTGCCGGAGGGCTCGATGGGCGGCGGCGGCATCGGCTGCCACGCCATGGTGACCATCTCCGACCGCCCGGAGAGCGCCGTCACCGGCGTCACCCAGATGGGCGGCGAGGGCGCGCAGTGGATCGGCCAGGCCTGGTTCACCGACGCACCGCACGTCTTCCAGAACGTCGGCGACGGCACCTACTTCCACTCCGCCCAGCTCGCCGTCCAGGCCTGCATCGCCGCCGGGGTGAACATCACCTACAAGGTGCTCTACAACGACGTCGTCGCGATGACCGGCGCCCAGGACGCCGAGGGCGCGCTCACCGTGCCCCAGCTGACCCACAAGCTGCACACCGAGGGCGTCAAGAAGATCGTCGTCTGCGCCGACGAGCCGAAGCGGCACCGGCGCCGCGACCTGGCTCCCGGCACGCTGCTCTGGGACCGCGACCGGCTCGACGAGGCCCAGCAGATGCTGCGCGAGATCCCCGGCGTGACCGTGCTGATCTACGACCAGCACTGCGCCGCCGACGCGCGGCGCCAGCGCAAGCGCGGTGCGCTCCCGGCGCGCACCCAGCGCGTCCTCATCAACGAGGCGGTGTGCGAGGGCTGCGGCGACTGCGGCGTGAAGAGCAACTGCCTGTCCGTGCAGCCGGTCGAGACCGAGTACGGCCGCAAGACCCGCATCGAGCAGACCTCGTGCAACACCGACTACAGCTGCCTCGACGGCGACTGCCCGTCCTTCGTCACGATCGAGACCGCGCCGCGCTCGCGGCGTACGGCGCGGCGCAGGGCACGCGCCGCGCGGTCCGCCGCGGCCACCCCCGCCCGCAAGGGGTTCCCGGCGCCGCCGGACGTCGAGCCCAGCAGCGCCGAGGAGCGGGTCACCGCCACCCAGAACGTGTTCATGACGGGCATCGGCGGGACCGGCATCGTGACCGTCAACCAGGTGCTGGCGACCGCCGCCCTGCGCGCGGGCTACGAGGTCGAGTCGCTCGACCAGACCGGCCTCAGCCAGAAGGCGGGACCGGTCACCGGTCACCTGCGCTTCGCTGCCGGCGCGCTCGAGCCGGCCAACCGGCTCACCCCCGGCTCGGCGGACTGCTTCCTCGGATTCGACCTGCTCACCCTGGCCGAGGACCGCAACCTCGCCTACGGCGACCCGACCACGACGCGCACGGTGGTGTCGACCAGCCGCACCCCCACGGGCGCCATGGTCCACGACCCGTCGGTGCGCCACCCCGACGAGGCCGACCTGATGGCGCGGGTCCGCACCGCCAGCGTGGAGATGTTCGACTTCGACGCCCTCGAGGCCGCGGACCGGATCTTCGGCAACACCGTGGCCGCGAACTTCCTGCTCGTCGGCGCCGCCTACCAGACCGGCGCGCTGCGCCTGCCGGCCGCCGCGATCGAGGAGGCCATCGAGATCAACGGCACGGCGGTCGCGGCCAATGTCGCGGCCTTCCGCTGGGGACGCGTCGCCGTCACCGATCCCGCCGCCTTCCGCGCCGCCGGCACGTCTCCCGCGACGCGGCCGAACCGGACCGTCCCGGTGCCGGCCTCGGTCGCGACCGCCGGGCTGCAGGGTGAGCTGCTGCGGCTCGTGAGCCGGCGCGCCACCGACCTCGTCGGCTACCAGGACGAGGCGCTGGCCGACTCCTACGTGGACCTCGTCGCGCGGGTCGCCGCCGCCGAGCGGGCGGTGACCGACGAGACCCGGTTCAGTGAGGCCGTCGCCCGGAACCTGTTCAAGCTGACGGCGTACAAGGACGAGTACGAGGTCGCCCGCCTGCTCACGGACCCGGAGTTCCTCGCCTCCGCGGGCGAGTCCTTCCCCGGCGGCACGGTCTCCTTCAAGCTGCACCCGCCGGTGCTGCGGGCGATGGGGCGCGAGAAGAAGATCTCGTTCGGCCCGCGCTCGCACGGCACGCTGAGGGCCCTGGCTCGGATGAAGTCGCTGCGTGGGACGCGCGCCGACGTCTTCGGCTACGCACACCTGCGCAGGGTGGAGCGGGACCTGCGCGACCACTACCGCGCGATGGTCGCCGACCTCGCCGCCGGCCTGAGCGCCGGCGACGGGGCGGGCTACGACCGGGCGGTGCGCCTCGCCGAGCTGCCGGACATGGTCCGCGGGTACGAGAGCGTCAAGCTGCGCAACGTCGAGCAGTACGCAGCGGCGCTGCGCGAGCTCGGCGTCACCCCGCCGGCCACCATCGCCTGACGCCGACCCGGCACCGACCGCTGCGCGCACCCTGGGTGCGCGCAGCGCCCATTTTTGGCGTCCAAGGGTGAATCGTCCGCTTACGCCTGGGTACCTCCGGCGCGGAGGGAGGGTCGGCCGACCCCGCAGGCGATGCGGGAGCGGTCCGGCGCTCCTTTCGCTCGTCTCGGGAACAGTCCACGGTCGTTCGTTCAGCGCGGGTCGTCCGCGCCATGCTCCCTGGGGGTTCCACCATGTCCCGTCCGCCAGTCTCCACGCGTCCCTCGGGACCACGACGCGTGCTCGTCCCGCTCTCCGCCCTGCTCGCCCTCGTCGCCCTGCTGGCGACCCTGTTGGTCGCGGGTCTCGGCGCCCCCGCCTCCGCCGACGCCGGCGGGGTCCCGAACAGCCCCGACACCGCCGGGTCTCCGCCCGCGGACCCCGGCCCGCCCGCCGACAAGCGCCCGCCCCTGCCCGACCAGGCGCAGGTCCCGGACCACGCCCCGGGCCAGGGCCTGCCGGGGGCCGCTGACCAGGACGGCCCCGGCCAGGGTCCGGACGGCCCCCGCCCGCCCGCCGACCCGGGACCGCCCGCCGACGCGGGACCGCCCAGCCACGCGGGTCCGCCGCCGGCCGACGGGCCCGACCCCGTCGTCGGCCTGCCGCCCGGACAGGGCGGGCTGGCTCCGCAGAAGGACCCGCACCGGGTCGTGGTCTGCAAGTACGTCCGCAAGCCGGGAGCAGCCGAGATCTATTCCCACCCGGTGATCGTCGACCACCATGCGCTGCTCGGGAAGGGCTTCAGCGGCACCTTCCCGTTCCCGTTCTCGGACGGTCAGCTCCAGTCGGTGGCGATCCGCTGGGCCGAGAAGGGCGAGCGGGCCCGCGACGTCGCGGACTCCGAGTGCACCGCGCCCGGCGTCGTCCCGCCGGAGGTTCCGCCGGGCGGCGGCGAGAACCCGCCCGCAGGCCAGGTCCTCGGCGTCACCGAGGAGGCGAACCCCGCCGACGCGCGCGCTGCGGCCGTCACCGCGCCCCGCGAGGCGGCGCTCCCGCAGACCGGTGCCTCCGACTCACTGGTCCTGCTCTCGGCCGTCGGTGGGCTGATGCTGCTCGCCGGCGTCGGGCTGGCCACCGCGGCGGTACGGCGGCGACCCGTCGCGTGACCTGTCGACGGGGTGGTCCGGCGGCGAGCTGTCGCCGGGCCACCCCCGACCTCGTGGTCGACAGTCGGTGGCGAAGGACTACCGGATGCGCACCTTGGCGGTCCTGAGCACGACCGGCGCGTAGCCCGGCAGGGTCCAGGTGACCACCGCCCGCACCTTGGTGCCGCGGTAGAGCTTGCTCGCCAGCTTGAGCTTCTTCCCGGTCGCACCGGGGATGGCGCGCTTTCCGAGCAGCCACTGCACCGTGACGGTGGCGCCGGCCGGGGTCGCGGCGGGGAGCACGACCGTGAGCTTCTTGCCGACCTTGGCCTTGCCGGTCAGCGTCGGCTTGCCCGTGACCGCGAGGGCGCCCACGGCGATCGGTGCCGTCGGGACCGAGAGCACCGAGCCGTTCGCATAGCCGGCCTTCGCCGCGGTCACCTCGACCACGAGGGCCCAGCCCACCGCGTTCGCGGGCACGACCAGCGTCCTGCCCGTGCCGATCGGCGTCGTCGAGCCCAGCCGGAACCACCGGTAGGTGGTGCTGTCCGGGGTCACGGACCAGGTGCCGTCCTGCGCGGTCAAGGTCTCCCCGACCCGGGCCGATCCGGCGATGGTGGGTCGGGACGTCATGCTCAGCGCCGGCGCCGCGGCGGCGGGCGCCGTCTGCGGCGAGACCGCGGAGCTGCTCGCATATCCCGGCACGGTGGCCGTGACCTCGACCCACACCCGCTCACCCGCGGCCTCCGCAGGGACGACCAGGGTCTTGCCGGTGCCGATCGGGCTGTCCGAGCCGGTGCGGTACCACTCGTAGGCGAAGTCGTCGGCAGCGGGCATCGGCGACCACGTGCCCGGAGACGCGGTGAGGGTCTTGCCGACCTGCACGGCGCCACCCCCGTTCACGCTCACGTCGGGAGCCGACGTGTTCTCGAGGTCGCCGGGGGCGACCTCGCCCGACGGAGCGGAGGAGGCGACGCCCTTCGCGTGCGTGCTCGCGGTGGCCGTCACCTCGACGGTGAGGGTCTTGCCCAGGGCGCCGGGCGGCACCACGAGGGACTTGGCCGTGCCGATCGGCTCTGTCGAGCCGGACTGGAACCACCGGTACGTGTAGGACTCGGGGGTCGCCGACCAGGTGCCCTCGTCCGCGGTGACGGTGAGTCCCACCTGCGGCTCGCCCGTGACCGACGGCGGCACGTCGTTCTCCAGCGTGGGGAGCCCCACGGGCTCGGAGGGCTCCGAGAACGCGGTGCCCACGGTGTAGCCGGACTTGAGCGCGTTCACCTTGACCGTCAGCGTCTTGCCCGCCGCCCCGGCCGGCACCACGAACGACTTCCCGGTGCCGATCGCCTCGGCCGTGCCGGACTGGAACCACTGGTAGGTGTAGCTCCCGGGCGTCGGCGACCAGGTCCCCTCGGTGGCCTGCACCGTCCCGCCGACCCTCACCTCGCCGGAGATGGTCGGCTTCGCCGTGTTGGTCAGGGTGCCGGCCGTCACCGCTGCCGACGGCTCGGACGTCGCCGTGCTGTTGCTGTGACCTGCCTTCGCCGCCGTGACCTCGACGGTCAACGCCTTGCCCAGAGCACTGGCCGGGACCACGAGCGTGCGCTCGGTGCCGATCGCGGTCGCCGTACCGGCCTGGAACCAGCGGTAGGTGTAGCTGTCCGGCGTGCTGGACCAGGTGCCCTCGGCCGCCTCGACCGTCGCGCCGACCTTGAGCTGGCCCGTGATGGTCGGCTTCGCGGTGTTGCTGAGGCCCGCCGGGGCGACCGCGGACGTCGGGTCGGAGGTGGCGACGCCGCTGGCGTGGCCGGCCTTGGTGGCCGTGACCTCCACGGTCAGGGTGGTGCCCACGGCACCCGCCGGGACGACGAGCTCCTTGCCGGTGCCGATCGGGGTCGCCGTACCCGACTGGAACCAGCGGTAGGTGTAGGCGTCCGGGGTCGCCGACCAGGTGCCCTCGATCGCCTGGACGGTGCTGCCCACCGCGACTGCCCCGGAGACCGTCGGCTTCGCGGTGCTGGTCAGCACGCCCTGGGCCACGTCGGCCGAGGGGGCGGAGATGGCCACGCCCGGTGCGTAGCCCGCCTTCGTGGCGGTGACCTCGACCGTGAGCGCCTTGCCCAGGGCGCCGGCCGGGACCACTAGGTCCTTCTCGGTGCCGATCGGCGTGGCCGTGCCCGCCTGGAACCAGCGGTAGCCGAACGCGTCCGGGGTGACGGACCAGCTGCCCGTGCCGGCGGTGATCTTCTCGCCCACCTGCGGGTCGGCGTCCGCGACGGTCGGTGCCGCGAGGTTCACGACCTCGAGGCCGAGGGTCGCGTCCACGTCGGTCTCGTCGGCCCCGTCGACCACGACGGTGTCGGCGCCGGCGAGGGTCCAGCTGTCGTCGTAGAACTCGTCGGTGAAGGTGCCGTTCGGCGAGGAGAAGCCCACCCGGTAGCTGCCGTCCGGGACGAGGGCGGCGTAGCGGCCCTGGTCGTCGGACGTGGACGTGGTCAGCTCCGTCCACGTCCCGCCCTGCTCGGCGTACACGGTGACCTTCGCGCCGGCGACCGGCTGGTCCGTGCGGTCGGTCAGGGTGCCGGAGACGAGCGACCCCTCCGCGAGGGCGGCGTCGACGCCCGGCGTCGTGGTCGAGGGGCCGGTGACCGTGACGTCGTTGCCCTCCTCGGGGGTGGCGGCGTCGTCGTAGTACTCGGTGAGGTAGCGGCACTCGGCGCCCGTGCACGGCTGCCGGAAGCCGACCCGGTGCGTGCCGGGCGCCGCCGGGAGCGCGTAGTGGCCCTGGGCGTCGGTGAGGGTGACGCCGCCGACCGGCGTCCATTCGGTCTCGCCGCCGGCGGTCTTCGCGTCGAGGGCGAAGACCTGGATCCCGGCCAGAGGCGTGCCGCCGGCATCGGCGGTCACCGTGCCCGTGATGTGCCCGTTCTTCGCGAGCGTGCCGTCGCGCGAGGGGTAGGTGGCCGCGCCGGCGACCACCACGTCGTCGGCGGTCTCGAGGTCGGCGGCCTCCTGCCAGAACTCGGTCTGGTACACGTCCGGGCAGGGGGTCGCCGCACAACCGTCGTCGAAGGCGACCCGGTAGGTCCCGGGCGCGACGTGGAGCGCGTAGACCCCGCTCGCGTCCGCCGTCGTCATCGCGACGTCGTTCCAGGCCGTGCTCGTCCCACCGGTGGCCTTCCGGTACGCCGTGACCCGGGCCCCCGCGACCGGCGCGCCGCCGGCCTGGGCCGTGACGGTGCCGGTGATCTTGGCATTGCGCGCGAGGGCCGCGCTGATGTTGGCGACGGTGCCGCTGTTGCCGACCGTGACGCCGTCGGCCGCCTCGACGGTCGGCTTGTCGTTCCAGAACTCGGCGCGGTAGACCGCGTCGCACGGGCCGCCGTCGGCGCAGGCGTTGTCGAACTCGAAGCGATAGGTGCCGGGGTCGAGGTAGAGCTCGTAGGTGCCGCTGAGGTCCGCGGAGACCGCGCGGCTCCGGACCCAGACGCCGCTCTCGAGCTCGTACGCCCGGACGCGCGCGCCGGCGATCGCGGCCCCGGTGCCCTGGACGGTGACCTTGCCGGTCACCTTGGCGTTGGGGACCATCTTCACGTTGATGCCGGTGCGTCCGGAGGGCCCGAGCACGAGGTTGGTCGCGGAGTCCACCGTCGCCGCGTTGGGGTAGTACACCGCGCGCAGGTGGTCGTCCGGGACGGAGAAGCCGACCCGGTAGGTGCCGGGCTCCGCCCACAGCGTGTAGTTGCCGTTCGCGCTCGTCGTCGTGCTGCTGACGCACTCCCATCGGCTCTGGCCGTCGACGGTGAGATGCTCGTAGAGGCACACGTCGGCACCCGCCACGGCGGTGCTCAGCAGACCCGTGGTGGCCCGACCCTTCACGGTGGCGTTCGGGGTCATCGCGAGGTCGACGCCGCTGGCCGGCGGGACCACCGCGGCGGCGTTGGCCGCGTCGGTGCCGCCGAAGAAGGCCGCTGCGTAGTGGTCGTCCTCGCTCAGCGCGCCGACGTGGTACGTGCCTTCGGGGAGGCTGAAGGAGTACCCGCCGTCAGCGCCGCTGGTGGTCTCCTTGCACGGGTCCCAGGCGCCGTCCTCGTCGCAGTACGCGACGACGGTCATGCCGGCGAGCGGCGTACCCGTCCCGGCTGTCGTCACGGTCCCGCTGACGGTGCCGGCGGCCGCTCGCGCAGCCGGTGCGGTCACGGTCGAGAGCGCGACCAGGCCGGCCAGCGCGAGGGCGGTGCTCAGCACCGCGGTGAGCAGGCGGACGACCGGTCCGCGGGCGCGCGTACGCATCAATCGACTCCCCATAGTCGTGTGCGCCGCCCGTCCGAGAGACACGCGGCTGTCCGGCGGAGGCTAGCGACCGCGGGGCGCCCGTGTCCGGGGAACGGGAAAGAAGATGAGAACGGGTTCTCAAGAACGCGGGGTCACCGGGGCGGGCTCCGGGCGCCCGCGTCAGCCGACGGTCTGGGCCTCGTTGCACTCGGCGCAGCGCCACCACTGCACCAGCACCGTGCCGTCCTCCCGGTATGTCGCCGGGCCCTTGACGTGCTCGGTGACCCGGACGCAGGCGAGGCACTCCAGCCGTCGACGCGGCTGGGAGGGGTCGGCCGCGCCGCCCTGCGCGCCGCGACGGCGCGCGAGCTCCAGCGGCGTCGGAACGGCGGCCTCGTACACGTCTCGACCCTAGGTCCCGGCCACCGTGCCCGCTATCCCGCCAGCGCCGAGTTCGGTGTCCCACCAGCGCACCGCGGTCGGACCGTCGTCCGACCTCAGCCGCGGCGCAGGGTCGCGCTCGGGGTCTCGCCGTAGGCCCTCCGGTAGGCGACCCCGAAGTGGCCCTGATGGCTGAAGCCCCACCGCGCCGCGACCTCGCCGACGGTCGTGCCGTCGCCCGCGACGGCGGCGACGAGCTGGGCACGGACCCGCGCCATCCGGAGCTCACGGAGATAGGCCATCGGCGTCGTGTCGAGGTGCCGGCGGAAGGCGAGCTGCAGCGCGCGGACGCTCACGTGCGCCGCGGCCGCCATCGCCGCCGGCGACACGTCCTCCGCGACGTTCGCCTCGACGTACGCGAGGGCGCGGCGGAGCGCGAGCGGATGGGCGTCACGACTGTCGGCGGCCTGCCCGGCGGCCGCGGCGGTGTTGGGGAACGCGGCGAGCAGCTGGGCCGCGACATAGCGCGACGCCGCGCCGAGGACGAGCGGGTTCGCCGCGCTCACCGGGTCGGCGAGCACGACCTCGTCGAGATGCCCGATCGCCGCGCGCAGCCGGCCCGCGGCCGCGCCGTCGACGGGGCGATGGTGGAGCAGCTCGACGCGGTCGTATCCCTTCGCCGGCAGCGCGACCTGCCCGAGGAGCGCCGGGTCCACCATGGTGATCGTGTACGCAGCGTGGTTGATCGTGCCCGTGTAGCCCCGCTCCGGCGGGGCGAGCGTCAGGAGGTCCCCCGGGCCGAAGGTCGTCGTCGCGGAGCCGTCCGGCCCGTGGTCCTCGACCGCACCCGAGGCGACGTCGCACAGCGCGATGGTCCCGAGCGGGTCGACGTCGTAGGACATCTCGAACCGGAAGTCGAGGTGGTCGATGGTGATCGACGGGGACGCCGAGCGCTCGATCCTGGTGCGGGCCTCGGCGGTCGTGCTGCCGATCCGCATCGGGGCGTAGTGGGCGCTGAGGAACGCCTCGGTCAGCTCGAGCTCGTCGCTCTCGAACCACACCATGCCCAGACCCCCTCGGTCCCGTGACCTCGAGCCTAGCGTGGGGGCTCGCCGTTGTCGCCCGGGGCGCAGGGTGCGCGGTCGTCCCCCGACGGGCGCACCGGACACGTATCCGACGGGCGCGAGCGGGTAGTTGCTCGGGTACGGCGGGCCCCGGAGAAGTGTCGAGGTTACGCACACCGACGAATCTCCGGGACCGCCGACCAGGCGGAGCGTCCGGACGGTCGAGGGGACGCTCGCGCGCCTCCCGACGAGCGGCAGGAGTCACGGGCATGTCCAGCGATGCGAGCCAGCAGGGGCCCGACCAGGCCGCGATCCGTACGGCTCTCGGGGTCGCGGACGAGTTCGCGGCCGAGGCGGAGGCCGAGCGGCGGATCGCCTTCCTGGTCGACTATCTCGAGCGCTCCGGCGCCACGGGCTACGTGCTCGGGATCAGCGGCGGGCTGGACTCCACCGTCGCCGGCCGGCTGGCGAGCATCGCCTGCGCCCGCAGCGGGCGGACGTTCACCGCGATGCGACTGCCCTATGGCACCCAGCAGGACGAGGCGGACGCCCTCGATGCGATCTCCTTCATCGAGCCGGCCGACACGGTCACGGTCGACATCAAGCCCGCGGTCGACGCGCTGCACGAGGCGACGAGCGCGCCCGGCGTGCCCGCCGAGGTCGCCGACTTCGTGAAGGGCAACATCAAGGCCCGGCAGCGGATGGTCGCGCAGTACGCCGTCGCCGGGCGCCTCGGCAGCCTGGTGGTGGGCACCGACCACGCCGCGGAGGCGGTGATGGGCTTCTTCACCAAGCACGGCGACGGCGCGTTCGACGTCGGACCGCTCCTCGGTCTCACCAAGGGCCGGGTCCGGGCGATCGGGCGCGCCCTCGGCGCGCCCCCGCGCCTGGCCGACAAGGTCCCGACCGCCGATCTCGAGGACCTGCGGCCCGCCCTGCCGGACGAGGTCGCCTATGGGGTGACCTACGAGGAGATCGACGCCTACCTGCTCGGCGAGCACGTCAGCGACCGTGCGCGGGAGGTCATCGAGACCGCGTACCGGCGTACCGCCCACAAGCGCTCGCTGCCGCCCGGCCCCTAGGCGGCACGAGGTGTGGGTTGTGGGGGCTCGAGGTGTGAGTTGTGAGCCCCCCAGCACACCCGTCCCGCCCCCGCCGCACTGCCCCGAAGCCCGGATCCACCGAGGAGGACGACGATGACCGCAACGAAGAACGTCGTGGAGCTGCTGACCGACCAGCACCGTCACATCGAGAAGCTCTTCGAGGAGGTGCAGTCCACGACCGACGCCGAGGCCCGGTCCCGTGCCTTCGACGAGCTCCGGCGCATGCTCTCGGTCCACGAGGCCGCGGAGGAGATCGTGACCCACCCCAACGCCATCCGGCACGGCGACGGCGACGTGGTCGAGGCCCGCCAGAAGGAGGAGCACGACGCCAAGCGGCTCCTCGCCTCCCTCGACGGCATGGACACGTCGTCGGCGGAGTTCGAGGCCGGCCTGGAGGAGCTGCGGACGATGGTGCTCGAGCACGCGAGGAACGAGGAGGAGCTGGAGTTCCCGATCCTCCTGGCCGAGGCGTCCCCCGGCGAGCTGGACAAGATGGCCTCGGCGGTCAAGGCGGTGGAGAGGATCGCGCCGACCCATCCCCATCCCGCGGCGGGTGAGTCCGCGACCGTCAACGCGGCCGTCGGGCCCTTGGCGGCGCTCGTCGACAAGGTCCGCGACGCGGCACGTGCCGCCCTGCGCTGAAGCCGCCGTGTACTTCGACAACAGGCCGTGCGAGATCTGCGGCTCCACTGTCGAGCTGCGCCCCCGCGAGCCCGCGACCGGCGGCGAGGGTGCGGAGCGCGACGACGACCACGAACCCGACGCGACCGTCGACGTACGGGTCTGCACGAACGCGGAGTGCCCGAGCAACGCCACCGGCGGGCCCGAGGTGTGAGCAGTGGGGGTTCGAGGTGTGAGTCGTGGCGCCCACAACTCACACCTCACACCCCCTCTTCTCACACCTCGCGGGGACTGCGGACCAGCACCCCATTGCCCGGCGGTACGACGACCGGGCCGGCCGCGCCCCCGAGCGGCACCCGCTCGGAGGTGCTGAAGAGCACCTCGGCCGCGGGGACCTCCCAGTCCCGCTCGCCCAGGTTCAGGTGGACCGCCACCGCGCCCCGGTCGAGGGTGAGCCGACGCAGCGGCTCGTCGAGCGTGGTCGTGCCGAACGCCGGCTCGGTCAGGGCCGGGAGCTCGCGGCGCAGGGCGGCGAGCCGTCGGTAGCCGGCGAGGATCCGGGCGTGTCGGCCGTTGCCGCGCTCGGACCAGTCCAGCCGGCTGCGCTCGAAGGTCGCCGGGTCCTGCGGGTCGAGCACCTCGTCGGGGTCCCAGCCCATCCGCTCGAACTCGGCGAGGCGGCCCTCCGCGGTGGCGGTCGCCAGCTCGGGCTCGGGATGGGAGGTGAAGAAGGCGAAGGGCGTGCTCGCGGCCCATTCCTCGCCCTGGAAGAGCATCGGGGTGAACGGCGACGCCAGGGTGAGGAGCGCGGCGCAGAGCAGCCGCTCGTCGTCCAGGTGCTCCGCGGTGCGGTCGCCGCGCGCCCGGTTGCCCACCTGGTCGTGGTTCTGCGCGCAGACGACCAGGCGCCAGGCAGGCATGTGCGCGGTGTCGACCGGGCGGCCGTGGTCGCGCCCGCGGAAGCTGGAGTGGGTGCCGTCGTGGAAGAACCCGCGGTCGAGGACCTTGGCCAGCGCGCCCAGGTGAGCGAAGTCCTCGTAGTACCCGGTGGTCTCGCCGGTCAGCGCCACGTGCACCGCGTGGTGGAAGTCGTCGCTCCACTGGGCGTCGAGGCCGTACCCACCGCCCTCCCGCGGCGTGACCATCCGGGTGTCGTTGAGGTCGGACTCGGCGATGAGGGTGAGCGGCCGGTTCTGGTGGGCCGACAGCGCGGCGACCTCGACCGCCAGCTGCTCGAGCAGGTGCGTCGCGGAGTCGTCGGAGAGCGCGTGCACGGCGTCGAGCCGCAGTCCGTCCACGTGGTAGTCGCGCAACCACATCAGCGCACTGTCGAGGATGTAGCGGCGCACCTGCGCCGCACCCTCGCCGTCGAGGTTGACCAGGTCGCCCCAGGTGTTGCGGCCGTCCTTGAGATAGGGCCCGAAGCGCGGCAGGTAGTTCCCCGAGGGGCCGAGGTGGTTGTAGACGACGTCCTGGATGACGCCGATGCCCGCCTGGTGGCAGGCGTCGACCAGGCGCTGGTACGCCGCCGGGCCGCCGTACGGCTCGTGCACCGCGGACCACAGCACGCCGTCGTAGCCCCAGTTGTGCACGCCGTTGAACGCGTTGACCGGCATCAGCTCGACGAATCCGACGCCCAGGCTCACCAGGTGGTCGAGCCGGGACGCGACGGCGTCCAGCGTGCCCTCGGGGGTGAAGGTGCCGACATGCAGCTCGTAGATCGTGGCGCCGGCGAGCTGCCGCCCGGTCCACGCGCCGTCGCCCCAGAGGTGAGCGGCCGGGTCGAAGGTGGCCGACAGCCCGTGTGCGCCGTCGGGCTGACGACGCGAGCGCGGGTCGGGCAGCGGCTGCTCGTCGTCGTCGAGCAGGTAGCCGTAGCGGGCGCCGTCGGGCACCGGCCCGGTGTCGGCCGTCCACCAGCCGTCGCCGGTGGCGCGCATCGCGACCACGTCGTCGGCCAGCGCCAGGCGCACCCGCTCGGCCCGCGGGGCCCAGACCTCGAAGCTCATCGGTCCTCCCGGACGAGCAGGGCGACCGGCAGGTCGCGCAGCAGGACGCCGGCCTCGGGCGAGACCGGCCGGTCGGTCAGCAGCTCGCGCCACTCCCCGGGCGGCAGCTCCAGGCGCGTGTCCCGCCATCCACCCGCGCGCTCGAGACCGAGCGGCAGGCGGGTCGCCACGGCGATCGCGCCGCCACGGTCGAAGGCCAGCAGATGGTGGGCGGCCGCGCCCGTCGCGGTCAGCGGCTCGTAGCGGCTGAAGAGGTCCGGCCGGTCCCGGCGCAGCCGCAGCGTCGTCCGTACGACGTGCAGCTTGGCGCGGCCGTCGTCCTCGAGGCCGCTGGGCCGCACCGGGGCTGCCTCGGCGAGCAGGTGGCGCCGCAGCGCGAAGTCGACCGGCCGCCGGTTGTCGGGGTCGACCAGGCTCTGCTCCCACAGCTCGCTGCCCTGGTAGACGTCGGGGACGCCGGGGACGGTCAGGGTCAGCAGCTTGGCCGACAGCGCGTTGCTCCATCCCGGGTCGGCGAGCCGCGTCGCCGCGTCCTCCACCAGCGCCGCGACCGCCGGGTCGTCGTACGCCGCGTCGACGAGGGCGTGCACCGCCTTCTCGTACGACGTGTCGGGGGCCGTCCACGTGGTGCGGTCGCCGGCCTCGCGCATCGCCTTCTCGGCGTACCCGTGCAGACGCTCGCGCTCGAGGGGCCAGGCCCCGACGGCGGCCTGCCAGAGCAGGTTCGCGAAGCCGGGGTCGGGGGCGGGGGCCGCGGCGAGCAGGGCCTCGAGGGTGGCGGACCACCACTCCGGGTCCTCCGCGATCACGCTGATCCGGGCCCGCACGTCCTCGCCCCGCTTGGTGTCGTGGGTGCTCGACGTCGTCATCGCGTGCGGCGCGCTGCTCTGGCGGCGCGCCATCGCCGCATGGAAGGCGTCGGCGGCGAGCGCGAACTGCGCGGGGTCGGCGCCGACCTCGTTGAGCGAGGTGAGCCGGGACCAGCGGTAGAAGGCGCGGTCCTCGACTCCCTTGGCCATGATCATCCCGCTGGTCTGCTGGAAGCGCAGCGACGGCGCGCGCACACGATCGGCCAGCAGGGGCAGCACCCGGTCCAGGGCGTCGGCGAGGTCCGGGCGGTCGGCGCGGACGGCGGCCGCGGCGGCGTCGAGATGATCCCTGCCCTCCGGCAGGTAGCTGCGGTAGACCGGGAACGCCGCGAGCAGCTCGACGAGCACCGCCTCGACCGGCTGCCGCCACGCGGCGTCGGGGACGGTCTCGAGCTCGACGGCGATCTCGCGCGCGATGCGCCGCACCTCCGCGTGCAGGATGGTGTCGGCGACGTGCCGCTTGTTGTCCCGCACGAGCGTGGACCAGGGCGGTACGCCGCCGCGCAGCCGGTCGTCCAGCGCGCTGAGCGGCGCCTCCCCGTCCGGGTCGACCAGGACCCGGTCGACCATCGCGAGCACCTCGTAGCCCGTGGTGCCGGCCGTGTTCCAGCGCGCGGGCAGCTCCTCGCCGGGCTCGAGGATCTTCTCCACGACCACCCAGGCGGAGCCGGTCAGGTCGGCCAGGTCGTCGAGATAGGCCGCCGGGTGGCGCAGGCCGTCCGGGTGGTCGACCCGCAGGCCGTCGACGAGACGCTCGCGGAACCAGCGCGCGATCTCCACGTGGCTGGCCTCGAAGACGTCGCGGTCCTCCACACGGACGCCGGCGAGCGTGTTCACGGCGAAGAAGCGGCGGTAGTCCAGGTCGTCGTCGGCGGCGCGCCAGCTCACCAGCCGGTAGTGCTGGCGCTCGTGCACGTGCTGGGGGTCCTCATCACCGGCGTCGGCGGTGCCGGGCGCGAGCGGGAAGCGGTGGTCGTGGTAGCCGAGCATCCCGTCGACCAGGCGCAGGTTCGCGATGGGGGCCGTCGGGTCCGGCTGGTCGTCGTCACCGAGGACCGGGAGCAGGACCTTGCCCTGCCCGGCCGCCCAGTCGATGTCGAAGAAGCGGGCGAACCGGGAGTCGCGGCCGTGCTTGAGGACGTCCCACCACCAGCCGTTGGTGGCCGGCGACTCCACGCCGACGTGGTTGGGCACCACGTCCACGAGGACTCCCATGCCACGGCGGTGGGCCTCCGCGGACAGGCGGGCCAGGGCGTCCGGGCCGCCGCGGGCCGGGTCGACGCGGGTGGGGTCCACGACGTCGTACCCGTGGTCGCTGCCCGGATGCGCCTCGAGGAGGGGCGAGAGGTAGACCCAGCCGACGCCGAGGTCGTCGAGATACGCCAGCAGCTCGCGCGCGGCGTCGAGGTCGAAGGACGCGCGCACCTGTAGCCGGTAGGTGCTGCTGGGGACGCGGGTCACTGCGCGCTCGCCATCGACGCCACCGACGCGGCCGGACTGACGTCGGCCTCCGGCTCGGGCTCCTGCCACTGCCGCAGGACGACGACGCAGCGGTGCGGCAGGGCGAACGACCCGCCCGCCTCGATCCGGGCCTCCGGGTCGCAGCTGCCGCTCGTGTCGACCACGACCTGCCAGGCGGCGGCGTACTCCTCGTCGGGCAGGGTCACCTCCTGGTCTCCGTCCCCGTTGAGGAGGATCAGGAAGTGGGCGTCGCGGATCGGCTGGCCCTGGCGGTCGCGTCCGGCGATGCCGTCGCCGTTGAGGTACATCCCCAGGGTCCGCAGCTCCTGCCAGTCGCCGTCCTCCATCGGCCGGCCCTCCGGGTGCAGCCACACGATGTCGTTGAGCCGCTCGCCCTCGCCGGCGCGCACCGTCGTACCGGTGAAGAAGCGCTGGCGGCGCAGCGACGGGTGCTCGTGGCGCAGGCGGGTCAGCTCGCTGACGAACTCCGCGAGCGGCCGGTCGACGTGCTCCCAGTCCACCCAGCTCAGCGGCGAGTCCTGGGCATAGGTGTTGTTGTTGCCCTGCTGGGTGCGGCCGAGCTCGTCACCGTGCAGGATCATCGGGACGCCCTGGCTGAGCAGCAGCGTGGCCAGCAGGTTCCGCTGGTCCCGGGCCCGCGCCTCGTTGACGCCGGCGTCGTCGGTCGGCCCCTCGACGCCGTGGTTCCACGAGCGGTTGTCGTCGGCCCCGTCGCGCCCGTCCTCGCCGTTGGCCTCGTTGTGCTTGGCCTCGTAGGACACCAGGTCCCGCAGCGTGAAGCCGTCGTGGGCGGTGACGAAGTTGATGCTCGCGACCGGACGGCGGCCGGTGTGCTCGTAGAGGTCCGCGGAGCCGGCGAGCCGGCTCGCGAGCTCCCCGAGGTTGTGCTCGCCGCGCCAGAAGTCGCGCACGGTGTCGCGGTAGGCGCCGTTCCACTCGGTCCACTGGGGCGGGAAGCCGCCGACCTGGTAGCCGCCCGGGCCCACGTCCCAGGGCTCGGCGATGAGCTTGACCTGGCTGACGACCGGGTCCTGCTGGACGAGCTCGAAGAAGGTCGCCAGCCGGTCGACGTCGTAGAACTCGCGAGCCAGCGCAGAGGCGAGGTCGAAGCGGAAGCCGTCGACGTGCATCTCCGTCACCCAGTAGCGCAGCGAGTCCATGATCAGCTGCAGCGAGTGCGGGTTGCCGGCGTTGAGGGAGTTCCCGGTGCCGGTGTAGTCCATGTAGTACTGCCGGTCGTCGTCGACCAGCCGGTAGTACGCCGGGTTGTCGATGCCCTTGAAGCTGAGCGTGGGGCCGAGGTGGTTGCCCTCCGCGGTGTGGTTGTAGACCACGTCGAGGATGACCTCGATCCCCGCCTCGTGCAGCTCCTTGACCATCGCCTTGAACTCCTGGACCTGCCCACCCGGCGTGCTCCCGGACCCATAGCCCTCGTGGGGAGCGAAGAAGCCGATGGTGTTGTAGCCCCAGTAGTTGCGCAGTCCCCGCTGCAGCAGCACGTCGTCGTGCACGAACTGGTGCACCGGCATCAGCTCGACGGCGGTGACCCCGAGCCCACGCAGGTGCTCGACGACGGAGCGGTGCGCCAGGCCCGCGTAGGTGCCGCGCAGACTCTCCGGTACGTCGGGGTGGGTCGCGGTGAGGCCCTTCACGTGCGCCTCGTAGATCACCGTGTCGGCGTACGGCGTGCGTGGGTGGCGGTCGCCCTCCCAGTCGAAGTACGGGTTGGTGACGACCCCGAGCATCATCCGGTCGAGCGAGTCGTCGTCGTTGCGCGACTCCGGGTCGCCGAAGTCGTAGCCGAACAGGCTCTGGCCCCAGTCGATCTCCCCGACCGTCGCCTTCACGTACGGGTCGAGGAGCAGCTTCGCCGGGTTGCAGCGCAGGCCCTGCGCCGGGTCCCACGGCCCGTGCACGCGGAAGCCGTAGCGCTGGCCCGGCTGCACGCCGGGCAGGTATGCGTGCCAGACGTAGCCGTCGACCTCCGTCAGCTCCACCCGGGTCTCCGTGCGCGCACCGTCGTCGCCCACGTCGACCAGGCAGAGCTCGACGCGCTCGGCCACCTCGCTGAACAGCGCGAAGTTGGTCCCGCTGCCGTCGAAGGTCGCCCCGAGCGGGTACGCCGCCCCCGGCCAGGTCTCCACCACGCCCACCACTCCCACCCTCGTCCGTCGGCTCCTCTGCAGGGGTACCCCCCTGGCGAGGGTTCACCCCACGTGGTGGTCGCCGTCACGCAGGTGCGGACCTGGCCTGCGCGCCCGTCGCCCTCATCCCCGTCGGGCGCTCCTCGCTGCCTCGACCGCTACCTGGTGGAAGCCGCGGGCCATGGGCTCGATGGCGGCCCAGGCCCCGGGCGGCGTACCGGGAAGCTCGCGTCCCGCGTCCCGAACCCGGCCGAGGATGCGCTCGGACGCGGCGTCGACCTCGGCCGTCAGGGCGTCGCGGTCGGCCACCGTGAGGACACCGCCCTGCTTGACGACCTGGCCGTCGACGATCACGGTCTGCACGTCGGCGGCCGACGTCTGGAACACCAGCGTCGCGTACGGGTCGACGCGGGGGTGCTGCTCCAGGGCCCCGCCACCGACGAGGATGAGGTCGGCGCGCTTGCCCGGCGAGAGGGAGCCGACCTTGTCGCCGAGGCCCATCGCCTCGGCGGCGTTGACCGTGCTCCACCGCAGCGCCTCGCGGGCGGTGGTCACGACGTTGTCGGGCATCCTCCCGGCGAGGTTGGTCGCCTGGGCCGCGTCGGCGCGGGCGGCGGAGAGACCGAACCGCAGCTCGTGCCACAGGTCGCCGCTGTTGAGGGAGATGACGTCCGCGGAGAGCGTGGGAGCGATCCCGTGCTGGCGGCAGCGCTCGAAGACGGGACGGCCGAAGCCCATGTTGAGCTCGGTCTGGCTCGAGATCGAGACCTTCCCACCGGTGCGGGCCAGCGCCTCCCACTCGGCGTCCCCGAAGGTCGTGCAGTGCACGTGGACCATGTCGGGACCGAGCAGGCCGAGGGCCTCCATCTCCAGGATGCCCGTGGCGAGGACGCTGCCGAAGACGCAGCCGGCGTGGTTGACCAGGAGGGCCTGGCGCTCGCGTGCGGCCGCGAGCTCGTCGACCGAGTGCTCCCACGGCAGGCCGAAGATCTCGGAGAGGGAGACACCCAGGGTGACCCGCCCGTCCGAGCCGAAGTAGGTGTCGGCGATGCGATGGAAGTCCTTGATGCGTGCGGCGTGGTCGCCGAACCTGGTGTCCTCCGGCGCGCTCTCGAAGAACCCGTAGCAGAACGCGGCACGGATCCCCGCGTCGAGAAGGCCCTGCACGGCTCCGTCGGCGTGCTCGGGGGTGTTGTTGCAGTGGGAGAAGTCGAGGATGGTCGTCACCCCGGCGTTGAGGGCGTCGATGGCGCCGTACCTGTTGCCGAGGCGGACGTCGTCGGGGGTGTACGCCGGGGAGATGCCGAGGCGGATCCCGAAGTAGTAGTCGCCGAGCGTCCAGTCGCCGCAGATCCCGCGGACGAGCGACTGCCAGGTGTGCCGATGGGTGTCGATGAGACCCGGAAGGACGAGGTGGCCGGTCGCGTCGACGACCTCGGCGTCGGTGACGCCGAGCGAGGGACCGACGGCGACGATGACGCCGTCCTCGATCAGCACCTCGCCCGACGCGAGGTCGCCGAGATCGGGATCCATCGTCAACACGTGGCCGTTGCGGACCAGGGTGCGCTGCTTGCTCAAGATGACCTCCGACACGTGGGTGGGATCCGAAGCATCCCCGTCCCGCCGGTGCGGATCATCAGCCAGATCGGTTGCGATCGCCGCCGCGAAGGCGAGTACCGTACGAGGGTCGAGGAACTGAGGATGCGCGATGGACGTCCGGTCTCTGCGGTACGCACTCACGTTGGCTGAGGAGCTGCACTTCGGCCGGGCAGCGGCCGCCCACTACATCGCCGCCCAGCCGTTCGGACGCCGCATCCGGCAGCTCGAGCAGGAGCTGGGCACCAGGCTGTTCGAGCGCACCAGCCGACGCGTCGAGCTGACCGATGCCGGTGAGCGGTTCCTGCCCCGCGCGCGGCGTGTGCTGGCCGACCTGGACGCGCTCATGGAGGCGGCCGAGGGCGACCGCGGCGAACCGGTCCTGCGCCTGGGCGTCCTCGGCTTCGGACTGGCCGACCGGTGGGCCTCGACCCGCGCGCTGCTGGAGCAGCGCCTCCCCGGGGTGGAGCTGTCCTACGTGGAGCTCGACTGGTCCACCCAGTACGACGCCGTCCGCACGGGCGAGGTCGACGTGGCGATCCTGCAGGACCTCGGTGGCGCCGAGGACCTGCTGGTCGAACCGGCCCTCCACACCCAGCGCTGCGCCGTGGTGCCCTGGGACTCCGAGCTCGCCGCTGCCGAGCGGCTCTCGCCCTCGGACGTGATGGACCGCGTGTTCGTGAGCCTCGTCGGACAGCCGGGGCTGGCCGCCTGGAGCGGCACGCGCCCCTCCTCGGGGTCAGTCGAGGTCCGCTCCCCTGCCAGCATCCCTACGGCCGTGGCGATGACGGGCCTGATCGGCATCCACGGCGAGCCCGCCGTCCGCTTCCTCCCCCACCCGCACGTCCGCTACCTGCCGCTGGACGGGCCGCCCGCGGTGGTGGCGATCGCAACGCGCCCTCGCGACCGACGCGAGCTCGTTGCCGCGTTCCGGGCTGCGGTGCGCGGCAGTGCCACGGTCGAGCAGCTGACGGCCGGCAGCTGACCGCCCCGCCCGCACCCGCGCCCTTCGAAACGCAGAAACCCCCGCCGGACTGCGCCGGGCGGGGGTTCCAGGGTCGCGCCTCCGAGGTCCGGAAGCGGGCTGCGCGCCTGTAGGGATTCGAACCCCAAACCTTCTGATCCGTAGTCAGATGCTCTATCCGTTGAGCTACAGGCGCCCGTCGCCGTGGCGACCGCACGAGAATAGCCGAGGCGGTGCGCAGATGCCGAATCACGGACGCCACCGGGAGTGTGGGGCGTGTGGAAGCATGGCGCCATGACCTCGTACGAGCCTGCGGATCGGGCACTCTTCGAGGAGGAGGCGACCGCCCTCTACGAGCAGGTCCTGGCCGAGGGCGGGCTCCCGGCGGACGACCCGCGGCTGGTCGAGGGGTCGTCGGTACGACGGGCCTTCGACCTGCTGGTCGACCTCGGGTTGTTGCAGCTCGACGCCTCGCGGCAGACCTGGCGGCCGCTGGAGCCGAGCAACGCCCAGTCCCGAGTGGTGACGCCGCTCGGCAACGAGGGCGCGCGGCTGCTCGAGGAGTCGGCGCGCTGGGCCTCGGCGTTCGCGCACCTGGCGCAGAGCTGGCGCCGCTCGCCCGCGGCGAGCGAGTCCGGTCCCTTCCTCTACCTGCACGGGGAGGCGATCAGCCCCTATCTCAGCACGCTGGTCAGCGAGGCCCAGGAGGAGCTGCTGACCGCGCAGCCCCAGGCCACGCGCAGCGCCAAGTCCGTCGCGGAGGCCGCCGCCCGCGACGTCGCCGCGCTCCAGCGGGGCCTGGCGATGCGCACGCTCTACCAGCACAGCGCCCGGCGTCACCCGGCCACGCACAAGTACGTCGCCACGGTGACCGAGCACGGCGCCGAGGTCCGCACCCTGGACGAGTTCTTCAACCGGATGATCGTGGTCGACCGCCGGGTCGCCCTGATCCCCGCCGCCGACAGCCTGGCGACCGCGGTCGTCGTACGCGAGCCCGCGATCGTCGCCTATCTCGTCGACGTCTTCGAGCGGGCGTTCGCCCGGGGGCGCCCGTTCGCGAGCTCGGGGCACAGCGTGACGAAGGAGATCGCCTCGGAGCAGCGGTCGATGACGATCCGGATGCTCATCGAGGGCCATGCCGACGCGGTCAGCGCCAAGCGCCTCGGCGTCAGTCCCCGCACCTATGCGGGCTACGTGGCCGAGCTGAAGGAGGAGTACGACGCGGAGACCCGCTTCCAGCTCGGCTACACCATGGGCACGTTGGGCATCGCCGGTCAGGACGCCGACGACCCGGCGTCCTGACCGGCGAGGCCCGTCACGAAGCCGGGCTCAGCGCTGCGAGCTGGTGACCACGCGCCAGCTCCAGCCGGTGTCGGCCTCGGCCGCGGTCGGGAGCGCGACGATGCCCGCGGTCGTGATGACTGCGGCCAGTGCGAATGCGGACTTGCGAGCGAGCTTCTTCATAGCTTTCCCCTCACTGGTGGGCGGCCGAGAACCAACCCTCCGGGTACCCGAGCCGCTGGCGTCCACCCCCTGTCGACGCCGAGCACCATCTTTCCCCACGGCGGCCGAATAAGCGAGACCCCCGGCCGCGGACGACCGGGGGTCTCGTGCACCTCGGCGGAGGCGGAGGGATTTGAACCCTCGATGGGGTTGTAGCCCCAAACCCGCTTAGCAGGCGGGCGCCATAGACCAGACTAGGCGACGCCTCCTCCACCGGGCCGGTCGCAGACCGGCCAGCGTGAGCCAAGGCTACAAGCACCGCGCGGGCACGTCCCAATCGGCCCCGCGCGCCCGGCGGTGTGCGGCGGGGCCTTCAGCGGGCGGCGCGCCGCAGGTACTCGCGTACGTCGCGCGCGAAGTCGTCCTTGTCGGCGGCGACCAGCTGCACCGGGATCGTCGTGCTCCGGCCGTCGCGCAGGCGCAGGACCAGGCAGTCGATCCCCGAGGGAGCCGCGGCGACCGCGTCCTCGACCTCGCTCCAGCGGGCGTCGGTGACCCCGGCGGCCCGGACCATCCGGACCTGGTAGCCGGCGTCGGTCAGGCGCACGACGACCAGCCGGGAGCGCAGCCACCAGGACAGTCCGATCAGGCCCAGGATGCCGATGCCGAGGACGAGCACCAGCAGGTCGGCGTTGAGGTCCGCGGCGACGACCACCGCGGTCGCGACCAGCAGCACCAGAGCGAGCACGACGAGATAGGCGCCGACGAAGCGGGCCATCACCGGCGGGGCGAGACGGTAGTCGGTGACCCGGTTCGGCTGCGTGGCACTCACCGGCGCATTGTCCACCGCCCGGCGCGGGGCGGCCAAAGCGGCGCGAGCCCCGCCACTAGACTCGGCTCTCGTCCGGGCGGCGCGCCGCGTCGTACCGATCGGGAGAGATGCCGGAGTGGCCGATCGGAGCCGCCTTGAAAGCGGCCGTAGGGAGACCTACCGCGGGTTCGAATCCCGCTCTCTCCGCCAGCCGCCCTTCCGCGCGCAGCGCGTCACAGGAGCGGCTCGAAGCGGCGCGGCTCGGGCCGGACGGCGGCCGCCTGCTCCGCCACCCGGCTGCGCCGGCCGCGCTGGCCGGTCAGGGCCAGGTCGAGGCGGATGAGCAGCCAGCCGAGGACCAGTCCGACGACCAGCCCGTAGACGACCGAGAGGGCGGCCTCGGTCACCGAGACGGCCGGGTTGGCGAGAGCGGTCGCGGTGGGCGAGGTGGCGGCCACGCCGAAGGCGCACACCCACCAGCCCTGGCGGCGGCGGGCCCGCATGTGGCAGCCGTAGGCCAGCGCCGGGACGCCCAGGACGGTCTCGATCGGTCGCGGGAAGGCGCCGAGGGTGTCCCGGCTCCAGGCGACCCACTCCAGGAGCTGGTCGACCAGGCCGGTGGAGCCGTAGCGGCGCAGGAGCTCGGCGTAGAGCAGGGTCGCGGCGAGCACGACCGCCCCGATCCCGACGATGACCAGGCCGCGGCGCCCGAGGCCGTGGAAGCCGGCGCCGAGACGGTAGACCAGCACGATCGCGCCGACGAAGGCCAGGCCGAGGGCGACGTACTCGAAGCGCTCCTTGTGGATCGCGGGCTCGAAGCCGACGGTGGCCATCGCGCCGACACCGGCGACGCAGAGGGCGATGACGCACTCGCGCGCGGCCGTCGCGGTCCGGGCCGACGGCAGCGTGATCATCACACCGAGCACCGCGGCCACCGCCGACGTGCCGACGGCGGCGCCGGCCAGCAGGAGGTCGTTCTCGCTGGCCACCGCGGCCACGCCGCAGACCAGGGTGAGCGGAGCGAAGACGAGCGGCCGCCCGCCGGTCCGGGCGGCCAGGCCCCAGGTGTAGGCGGTGGCGATGGCGATCGCCCCGGCCGTCCCCAGCCAGTCGGGCCCGACCGGCACCATCGCGCAGACCAGCGCGGCGGTGGCCAGCGCGACCAGGGCGAACCAGATGACCAGCGGTGCCCGCGAGGCCCCGAACTCGCCGATGCGCTGCTCGAGCGGGATGCGGGAGGGGGCGCTGGACACGGAGAGCGAGCCTACATTCGGCGGTTGGCGAGGGACGGATTGACCCGACGGGCCTCCTCGAGCGCGGCCCGCTCGACCACGGCCCGGACCACCTCCGGATGCTCCGGGCTGCCGGGTCCCGCCTCGGCGACGACCTCCCCGAAGGGGTCCAGCACCATCGAGTGCCCGCTGTACCTGTCGGCCGGCTGGCCGACGGCGGCGACATAGACGGTGTTCTCGATGGCCCGCGCCGCCAGCAGGGTGCGCCAGTGGCGGACCTTGCCCGGACCCGCCACCCAGGCCGCCGGGAGGACGAGGAGCTCGGCGCCGCGGTCGACCAGGGCCCGGGCCAGCTCGGGGAAGCGCAGGTCGTAGCAGGTCATCAGCCCGACCTTCCAGCCGCGCACGTCCACGACGACCGGCTCGAGCGGCCCGGCCGTCAGCCGGTCCGACTCCCGGTAGCCGAAGGAGTCGTAGAGATGCACCTTCCGGTACGACGCCTCGGCGGCGCCCCGCACCAGCAGCGTGTTGTACGGCCGCTCGGGGTCGGGCCCCCGCTCGAACATGCCGGCCACGACGGTGGTGGCGTGCGCCGCCGCGGCCTGGGCGACCGCCGTACCGAACGGTCCGTCGACCGGCTCGGCGTCCGCGCTGACGTCGGAGCCGGCGGGGCCGAAGTCACGGGCGAACGCCTCGGGGAAGACCACCAGGTCGGCGGGCGTGTCCGGGCCGGCCGCCTCAGCGGCCAACCGGCCGAGCGCGTCGCGGTTGACCGCCGGATCGAGGGCTGACGCGGCCTGCACGAGGGCGAGCCGGAGGGTGGGGGTCGTCACGGTGTCAGCCTAGGGATGCTTTGGGAGACTCGACGCGTGGTGATCGAGCAGGGACTCTCCGGGTACGCCGCGGTGGTGCTGGCCGGAGGCCAGGGCAGCCGGCTCGGCGGGGTCGACAAGGCCTCGATCGAGGTGGACGGACGGAGCCTGCTCGAGCACGCTCTCGACGCGGTCGTCGACGCCGGCGAGGTCGTGGTGGTCGGCGAGCAGGTGCCCACCGACCGTCCGGTCACCTTCGTGCTCGAGGAGCCGCGGCGCGGCGGACCCGCGGCCGGGCTGCTCACCGGACGCGACGCGCTGCTGAGGACCTTCCCGACGATCGCTGTGCTCGCGGTCGACATGCCTCGCCTGCACGCCGGCACGTTCCGTCGCCTGCACGAGGCGGCCGTCGGACACGAGGGGGCGGTGCTCGCCGACCCGGACGGCCGCCGCCAGCTGGCGTTCGTGGTGGAGACCGCGCGCCTGGACGCCGTACGGCCCGACCGCGAGCGCCAGCACGGCCTGTCCGTGCGGGCCCTGCTGGAGACGGTCGACCTGGTCGAGGTCGCCCCCACCGGCGACGAGGCCCGTGACATCGACACCTGGAGCGACCTGCGCGACCTAGCCTCACGGGAGGAGTCACGGGAGGAGTCGCGTGAGGAGTCGCGTGGGGAGTCCGCGGGCTGACGACACGCCGGTGCCCCTTGCACCCGCCGTCGCCCCGTATCACTCTGGTCGGGTGAACCTCCACGACTGGATCGATGAGTTGTGCGACGCCCTCGACATCGAGGCCGAGGCTGACGAGGGCCTGCTGGTCGACCTCGCCGGGATCACGCGCGAGAACGTCCACCCGGCCGCGGGTCACGTGACCGCCTTCCTGCTGGGCTTCGCGGCCGGCGAGCAGGGCGCCGACCCCGACGAGGTGGAGCGGCTCGCGGCCAAGGCGCAGGCCCTCGCCGAGTCGTGGGACCGGCCCGCGGGGGCCGCGGACGACGCCGACGCCGACGTGGAGTTCGAGGAGCTCGCCGACGCCGACTACTCCGACGAGGACTCGCTCGTCTAGGGCGTCCGGCGGACCGTGCCGGCGGCTGGGCGCCCGCTCGGAGCGGCTGTCAGACTTCCGGCATGCGTGCTGTCACCCAGGCCGCCCCGGGCGGACCCGAGACCCTCGCCGTGACCGAGCTCCCCGACCCGACGCCGGGGCCGGGCGAGATCCTGATCGACGTGGCGGCCACCGCCGTCAACCGCGCCGACCTGCTGCAGCGGCAGGGCTTCTACCCGCCGCCGCCCGGTGCCTCGGACATCATCGGGCTGGAGTGCAGCGGCACGGTCGCCGCGCTCGGCGCCGGAGTGAGCGGCTGGACCGTCGGGGACCAGGTGTGCGCACTCCTGGCCGGCGGTGGGTACGCCAGCCGGGTCGTCGTACCGGAGGGACAGGTGATGCCCGTTCCCCACGGCGTCGACCTCGTGACCGCCGCGGCGCTGCCGGAGGTGGCGTGCACGGTCTGGTCGAACGTGTTCATGGTCGCGGGGCTGCGCCCCGACGACGTCTTCCTGGTGCACGGCGGCGGCGGCGGGATCGGCACCTTCGCGATCCAGCTCGCCAGGGCCTGCGGGGCCCGGGTGTTCACGACCGCCGGGAGCGAGGAGAAGCTGGCCCGGTGCCGCGAGCTCGGCGCCGAGCGTGCGATCAACTACCGCGAGGAGGACTTCGTCGAGGTCGTGCGCGAGGCCACCGGCGGTGAGGGCGCGGACGTCGTCCTCGACAACATGGGAGCCAAGTATCTCGCCCGCAACGTGGAGGTGCTCGCCGACGAGGGCCGTCTCGTCGTCATCGGGATGCAGGGCGGAACGAAGGCCGAGCTCGACCTGGGGCGGCTCCTCGCCAAGCGGGGCGCGGTCGTCGCGACCGCCCTGCGCTCACGACCGCTCGAGAGCAAGGAGCGCATCTGCGCCTCCGTCGCCGAGAACGTGTGGCCGCTCGTGGCCGACGGCTCGATCGTGCCCGTGGTGTCCGCCGTCCTGCCGCTCGAGGAGGTCGGCGAGGCGCACCGGATGATCGAGTCGGGCGAGGCGGTGGGGAAGGTCCTGCTGACGCCCTGACCGGTAGGTTGGGGCCATGAGCGAGAACGCCTCCGAGAGCGAAGAGCAGATCGTCGTCATCGGGCCGGACGGGCAGCCGATCGGCACCGTCCCCGCGTCCGCGGTGCAGCAGGCGGACGACTCCGCCGACGACGGGGACGACGACGGCGAGCGCGCGCTGACCGACCTCGTCGAGCAGCCCGCGAAGGTGATGCGGATCGGCAGCATGATCCGCCAGCTGCTCGAGGAGGTGAAGGCGGCCCCGCTCGACGAGGCCAGCCGCACCCGTCTGGCCGCCATCCACCGCTCCTCGATCGCCGAGCTGGAGCAGGGCCTGGCTCCCGAGCTGGTCGAGGAGCTGGAGCGGCTCTCGCTTCCGTTCAGCGAGGACGCGACCCCCTCGGAGGGCGAGCTGCGCATCGCCCAGGCCCAGCTCGTCGGCTGGCTCGAAGGCCTGTTCCACGGCATCCAGACCGCCATCTACGCCCAGCAGATGGCGGCCCGCGCGCAGTTCGAGCAGATCCGGCGCGCGCTGCCGCCGGGCATGAGCCTCGGCGGGCCGGGTGTCCCTGGAGGTACGCCGGGCGGCCAGGCCGCTCCGTCGGCGCCGTCGGCGCCCGAGCAGGGGGGCGACCCGTCGTCCGGCGGGATGTACCTCTAGCCGGACCGAGCGGCCCTCGCCGGACGGGTCGAGGTCTCGCTCAGCCGCGGCGGCCGAGCCGCGAGACCAGCAGCAGGCCGAGGAGGCCGATCAGGCTGATCGCGGCCCCCGAGGCGACCACGCGGCTGATCTGCGGCGGCTCGCCCAGCGGCTCCTCGGGGGCGCGGAAGCTCACCGGCTCCGGGGTCGGCGTCGGAGCGGGGGGCGGCGCGACGGACTCGAGGAACTTCCGCAGCGTGGAGGCGATCTTCGGCGTCAGGCCACGAGGCAGGAGCACCGTGCCACCGCAGGCGTCGGCGACCAGGCCCTCGGGCGAGTCCTGCGTGAAGAAGAGGTACGACGCACCCTGGCGCACGCCGGGCGCCGCGCCGACAGGCCACTCGATCGTGACCGCGGCCTGCTGGCCCTTGGCGACGTCGCCCAGCCAGACCCGCTCGACGCTCACGCCGTAGCCGACCCGCGTGGAGCCGGCGACCGGCGCCGCGGCGTCGACCCGGCCGACGAACACGTCGTCCGACGCGGCAGCGCGCTGGTCGACGGTGGCCTCGTCGCTGATGTCGACCGGGGCGCAGTCGGCCGGCATCGTCCGGACCGTTGCGCCGCTCGGTCCCGTCGGGGCGCCGGCGGCGCTCGCGCCGCTCGCGGACGCACCGAGGAGGGTGAGCAGCGCGAGCGGGACCGCGACGAGGGCAGCGCGCAGCGGACGGGGGGCCTTCACGCCTCCATCCCACCAGATCCGGGCGCGGGGAACCAGCGACCGATCTCGACGGCGGCGCCGTCCTCGTCGACCGAGGCGGTGACCGCGTCGGCGACCGCCTTCACCTCGTCGACCGCCTGGCCCATCGCGACACCGCGGCCGGCCCACTGCAGCATCTCGATGTCGTTGCGGCCGTCCCCGATGGCGAGGACGTCGGCCCGGTCGACGCCGAGCTGCTGGGCGACGTACTCCAGGCCCGAGGCCTTGGAGACGCCGACCGGGGCGAGGTCGAGCCACGCCGTCCAGCCGACGACGTAGTCGGTGCCGTGTAGCCCGAGGTTGGCGGCGAGGGCGACGAAGTCCTCCGCCGTCGCCTTCGGGTCGCGGATGATCACGCGGCTGACCGGCTCGGCGACCATGTCCTCGACGGCGGCGACGATGGTCTGTCCGCCGAGCTCGCCGTCGGGGAAGGGGCCCGACACGCGATAGCCGATGCCGCGCTCCTCGACCGCGACCAGGGCGTCGGGGTGCTGCTCGAGCACGGCGGCGACCGCGGGGCGTGCGTCGAAGGTGACCTCGTGGACGACCTCGGCGGGCGGGTAGCGCAGCACGACGGCGCCGTTGGCGGCCACGATCCACAGCCGCTCGCCGTGGCCGTGGAGGTCGAGCATGTCGGCGACGATCGTCATGTTGTGCGGTGCGCGGCCCGACGACAGCACCACGTGGGCGCCGGAGTCGAGAACGCGCTGGACGGCGTCGTGGACCGCGGGCGTGACCTCCTCGTGGCTCATCCCGAGGCCGGCGACCCACTTGAGCAGGGTGCCGTCGATGTCGAGCGCGACGAGGCGGGGCCTCCAGTCGGCGGCGGGCTCGGTCATCGGGCGACGGGCTCCAGCACCTCGCGGCCGCCGAGATAGGGCTGGAGCGCCTTCGGCACCCGGACCGACCCGTCGGCCTGCTGGTGGGTCTCGAGGACGGCGACGATCGCGCGGGTGATCGCCGTGAGCGTGCCGTTCAGCGTCGCGACCGGGCCGGTGCGATCGCCGTACCGGCCACGGGTGTCGAGGCGCCGGGTCTGGAAGTCGGTGCAGTTGGAGGTCGAGGTGAGCTCGCGGTACTTGCCCTGGGTCGGGATCCAGGCCTCGCAGTCGAACTTGCGGATCGCGCTCGCGCCGAGGTCGCCGGCGGCGATGTCCACGACGCGGTAGGCCAGCTCGAGCTTGTCGAGGAACTCCCGCTCCCACGCCAGGAGGCGCTCGTGCTCGGCGGCCGCGTCCTCCAGCGTGGTGTAGACGAACATCTCCACCTTGTCGAACCAGTGGACCCGGATGATCCCCTTGGTGTCCTTGCCGTGCGAGCCTGCCTCCTTGCGGAAGCACGGGCTGAACGCGGCGTAGCGCCGCGGCAGGGTGTCGGCGTCGAGGATCTCGTTGGAGTGGTACGCCGCCATCGGCACCTCGGAGGTGCCGACGAGGTACATCTCCTCGCCCTCGATCCGGTAGATGTCCTCGCCGCCGCCCTGGTCGAGGTAGCCGGTGCCCTCCATCGCCTCGCGGCGGACCAGGGAGGGCGCGATGACCTGGGTGAACCCGGCGGCGCTCGCCTGCTCCATCGCGAGGTTCACCAGCGCCAGCTCGAGCTGGGCCCCCACGCCGGTGAGGAAGTAGAAGCGGCTGCCGCTCACCTTGGCGCCGCGTTCGAGGTCGATCGCGCCGAGCAGCCGGCCGAGCTCGATGTGGTCACGGGGCTCGAAGCCCTCCGCGGCGAAGTCGCGCGGCGTACCGACCTCCTCCAGGACCACGAAGTCGTCCTCGCCGCCGGGTGGGGTCTCCTCCGCGACGACATTGGGGATGGCCTTGAGCGCCGTCGTCCACGCCTCGTCGGCAGCGCCCTGCGCGGCCTCCAGGTCCTTGACCTCGGCCGCGAGCTGCTTGACCTGCGCGAGGAGCGCCTGCTTCTCCTCGCCCTGCGCCTGCGCCACCTGCTTGCCGAAGGTCTTCTGCGCCGCGCGCTTCTCCTCGAACGCCGCGATCGCCGTACGCCGCGCGGCGTCGGCCTCCAGCGCCCGGTCGACCACGTCGGGAGAGGCCCCGCGCTTGGCCTGCGAGGCACGGACGCGGTCGGGCTCGTCGCGGAGGAGGCGCGGGTCGATCATGAGGTGAGGTTATCTGGCCGCCCCGGTGGTCGAGGTGCGAGGCCGCCCGCGGCCGAGCCTCGAAACCACCGGCCGCTCAGAACGGCGAGATCGGCTCCGGCGCGGGGAACAGCGCGTCCAGCTCGGCGAGGTCGTCGGGGGTGGGCACCCAGGCGTCGGCGGCGGCGTTGGCGGCGACCTGCTCGGGCGAGGTGGCGCCGGCGATGACCGAGGCGACCGGCTCCTGGGCGAGCAGCCATCCGATCGCCACGGTGACCTCGGACACGCCGCGGGCGGCGGCGAAGTCGGAGTAGGCCCGCAGCGTGGGCGAGACGGCGTCCTCGAGGAGGTGCCGACGGGTGCGGGAGAGCCGCGACCCCTCGGGAGCCTCGCCGGAGGCGTACTTGCCGGTGAGCAGGCCGTTGGCAAGGGGGAAGTACGGCAGCACGCCGAGGCCGAACGCACGGGCCGCGGGCAGCACCTCGAGCTCCGCGCGACGGTCGGTGAGGTTGTAGTGGTTCTGCGCGGAGACGAAGCGCTCGACGCCGAGCTCACGCGCGACGTACTCGGCCTGCGCGATCTGCCAGCCGGCGCGGTTGGAGTGGCCGAGATAGCGGACCTTGCCCTCGCGGACCAGGTCGTCGAGGGCCGACATGGTCTCCTCGATCGGCGTGCGCGGGTCAGGGGTGTGGAACTGGTACAGGTCGATCCAGTCGGTCCCGAGCCGGCGCAGCGACGCCTCGACGGCGGTGCGGATGTAGCGCCGCGAGCCGCGGGCGCCGAAGTCGGGGCCGTTGTAGCCCTGCATGTCCATCCCGAACTTCGTCGCCACGACGACCTCGGAGCGCCGCGACCCGAGCGCCTTGCCGAGCCGCTCCTCGGCCAGGCCCGGCGTGGCGCCGTAGGTGTCGGCGACGTCGAAGAAGGTGATCCCCGCGTCCAGCGCGGCCGCCACGACCCGGTCGCTGCCCTCCTGGGACTCCGTCGCGGCGCCGGGGCGGCCGAGGTTGTTGCAGCCGAGGCCCACGCGGGAGACGACGAGGCCGGAGCGGCCGAGGGTGGTCGTGGAGGGGGTCGCGGAGGAGGGGGACGTCATGGCTCGACGTTATCCTCCGGGGGTGCTCGACCGACCCCGCCGGACCCCGCTGCTGGCCTCGCTGATCCTGCTCGCCCTCTTCGGGGCGGTGGCGGGGGCGGTGGCCGCCGACTGGTCCTGGCTGATGGACGTCGACCTCGAGGGCGAGTCGGCCCGCACGTGGGCCGGCGACCAGGGCTGGCTGCGCGACCCGCTCCGCGCGGTCGAGGTCGCCTTCGGCACCCCGGCCATGACCGCGATCACGACGGTGCTCGCCGTCGCCCTGTTCGTGAAGGGCCATCGCCGCGCGGGCGTCCTGGTCGCGGTCGTCATGGCGACGACCGCGCTGGCGACCTACGGCACCAAGGTGCTCATCGGGCGCGGCCGCCCGGTGTGGCAGGACCCCGAGTTCTTCCTGCACTCCAACGCCTTCCCCAGCGGCCACACCTCCGCGATCGCCGCGTTCAGCGGTCTCGTCGTCGTGCTGGCGGTGATGCTGGTACGACGCCAGGGGATCCGCCGGCTCATCACGACCCTGGCGGTCCTGCTCTGGGCCGTCGTCTCCGCCGACCGGGTCCTGCTCGGCCGCCACTACCCCAGCGACGTCCTGGGCGGCACCCTGCTCGGCCTCGGCCTGCTGCTGCTCGGCGTCGCGCTCTACAACCCGCTCCCCCGCAGCCACGCGCTCAAGGCCGAGCCGCTGCCCGAGCCGTTCCCGTCGGCCCGCCGCCTGGCCGTCGTCCTCAACCCGATCAAGGTCGAGTCGGTCGAGCAGTTCCAGGCGATGGTGAGCCAGATGGCGCTCGAGACCGGCTGGAACGCGCCGCGCTGGTATCTCACCACCGTCGAGGACTCCGGCACCGGGCAGGCCGAGCAGGCCGCGGTCGACGGCGCCGACCTGGTCATCGTCTGCGGCGGCGACGGCACGGTGCGCGAGGTGTGCGCCGAGCTCGCCGGCACGGGCATCCCGGTGGGCGTCGTGCCCGCCGGCACCGGCAACCTGCTGGCCCGCAACCTGGAGATCCCACTGTTCATCCGGGCCGCCATCGACATCGCGCTCACCGGCCAGGACCGGGCGATCGACATGGTCGAGGTCGACGGCGACGGCATCGAGCCCACCCACTTCATGGTGATGGCGGGCATGGGCTTCGACGCCGCGATCATGGAGGGCGTCAACGAGGACCTCAAGAAGAAGGTCGGCTGGCTCGCCTACGTGCTCTCGGCGCTCAAGGGCCTGATGTTCCCGGCGATGAGGCTGGAGGTCTCGGTCGACGACATGCCCTTCACCAAGCACCGCGCCCGCACCTGCGTCATCGGCAACGTCGGCAGCCTGCAGGGCGGGATGAACCTGATCCCCGACGCCTCCATCGACGACGGCCAGCTCGACGTCGTCCTGCTCTACCCGCGGCGCTTCCTCAGCTGGATCCCGCTCGTGCTGCGGGTGCTGACCCGCCGCGAGCACAACGCCGGCGAGTCGGTGGCCCGGATGACCGGTCGCAAGGTCGTCGTCCGCGCGTCGGGCGAGGTCCCGCGCCAGCTCGACGGCGACACGATCGGCGTCGGCTCGGAGCTGCGCATGGAGTGCGTCCACGGACGCGTGCTGGTGCGCGTCCCGCGCTAGCTAGCTGCGCGCGAGGCGGGCGTGTGCGACCGCCTCCGCCTCCTCGGGCGAGAGCTCCTGCTCGCTGCTCCACCCGGCGACCGACTTCGCGTAGGTCCGGGCCTCGCTGCGACCGCGGATCGAGGTGAGGACGACGCCGTCGCCGGCGTCGTCGAGCAGCGCGAGCGACCACGACAGCCGGCCGCCCATCTCGTCGAAGGCGTCGTAGCGGACGACGGCCAGATGGCGCAGCGCGCCGGCGGCCTCCGCTCGCAGCGCCGCGACCTCCCGGCGCAGCCCGGCCGCGTCGGTGGGCAGGTCCGCGTCCGCGGACGCCGCGGGGGCACGGGGCGTGGGGAGCGTCACGGCGAGCGCCGCTCCGGCGAGCAGCAGGGCCAGGAGGGAGATCGCGACGGCCATGCGGGCAAAGGTACGGAACGAGACCGGCCCGGCGCGCTCGTACGCGCCGGGCCGGACCTGCCCGTGGATGTCGGCGTCAGTCGAGCGGTCGCGCGTCCTCCAGCTCGTCGGCCAGCTCGTCGAAGATCTCCGCGTAGGCCTGGTAGGAGTACGGCGCTCCGGCGTACCACCCGTAGACCTGGCCGGCCTTGACGGCAGGCAGGTTGGCCCAGGTGTCGATGCCCTTCATCTTCTCCTTGACGGCCTCGGTGTTGCGGACGTCCATCAAGATCACGTCGGCGTCGGCGAACTCGGCGGCCTTCTCCCAGCTGAGCTCCTTGAACACCTCGCCCTCGCCCACACCCTCCGGGGTGACCAGGTCGACGCCCGCGGCCGCGAGGGTGCCGGTCTCGGGCAGTGCGGCCGGGTTGACCACCCAGAAGGAGCTGTCGCTGCCGGACGCGACGAGCACCTCGAGATCCTTCTCGTTGGCGGTGATCTCGGCGACGGCCTCGTCGTAGTCGGCCTTCGCCTCCTGCACCGCGTCGTCGCAGGTCGGGTCCGCGCCGAGGCGGCCGGCGAGGTCGACGAAGACCTCGATCGCCTCGTCGATCGTGGTCGGCTGCCCGTTGACGCCGACGACCGGCGCGATGTCCTCGATCTGCTTCTCCAGCTTGCCCGGCACGTACCAGAGCTCGCCTCCGAAGGAGAAGTCGAGCAGGAGGTCGGGCTGCATCGCCGCGAACGCGTCGACGTCGAACTCGCCCCAGGTCTTGCCGAGGGTGGTCATCTCGGAGAGGTCGACGTTCCCCCGCTGGTACGCCGACGCCGGATCGTCGCCGAGCTCCCCGTAGATGCCGTCGACCTGGTAGCCCGCGTCCCACAGGGCCGCGGCGATGCTGTTCTGCGCGACGACGGTGGTGGGCACCTCGTCGAGGGCGACCGAGGTGCCGCGGGCGTCGTCGTACGCGAAGCCGCCGGTGGGGGCGGCCGACTGGCACTCGGCCAGCGAGTCGTCGCCGGCGTCGTCCTGGGCGCCGGGGTCGGTGTCGCCGCTGCAGCCGGTGAGCGCGAGCGCCGCCGCGAACGCGGTGGCTGCGGCGATCGGGGCCCGGCGCGCGCCGATCCGTCGTCGGGTCATCTGGTTTCCTCCTTGGGTGGGGCCGACGCTCTCGTCGGCACGCTCTTGCGCGGGATCACCAGCGGCGTCCCGCACTCGGGGTCGGGGACGACCCGGCAGGCCAGGCCGTAGACGTGCTCGACGAGCGCCTCGGTGATGACGTCCGCGGGCGCGCCCTCGGCGACGACGGCGCCGTCCTTCATCGCCACCAGGTGGGTGGCGTACCGGCACGCCAGGTTGAGGTCGTGGAGCACGGCGACGAGGGTGTAGCCGCGCTCCGCACGCAGGTGCTCGCACAGGTCGAGGACCTCGACCTGGTGGGCGATGTCGAGATAGGTCGTGGGCTCGTCGAGCAGCAGGATCTCGGTGCGCTGGGCGAGGGCCATCGCCAGCCAGACCCGCTGCCGCTGCCCGCCGGAGAGCTCGTCGACCAGCCGCTCGGCGAGCTCCTCGATGTCGGTGGCGGCGAGCGCCTCCCGGACCGCCTCCTCGTCGTCGCGCGTCCACTGGCGCAGCAGGCTCTGGTGGGGATAGCGGCCGCGCGCGACCAGGTCGGCCACGGTGATCCCGTCGGGCGCGACCTGCGCCTGGGGCAGCAGCCCGAGACGGCGCGCGACCTCCTTGGAGGAGTACCGGTGGATCGCCTGCCCGTCGAGGTGCACCGACCCCGCGCGCGGCCTCAGCAGCCGGGCCAGGCCGCGCAGCAGCGTGGACTTGCCGCAGCCGTTGGCGCCCACGATCACCGTGAACGAGCCGTCCGGTACGGCGAGGCTCAGGTCCTCGGTGATGACCCGTCGGTCGTAGCCGAGGGTGAGCGCCTCCGCGCGCAGGCGGTGGTCGCCGCCGGTGCGCGCCGCCGTCCTGCCGAGACCGGGTGCGGGGCCCGTCGTCGTGGTCTCCGCGCTCGTCGTCGCGGTCGTCCCCAGGTCGCTCATGCGTGTCCCTTCCGCCATTCACGGGTCAGCAGCCAGGCGAGGAAGGCCCCGCCGATCACTCCGGTCACCACGCCGACGGGCACCTGGCGCGGCTGGAACAGCTCGCGGGCCGCGTGGTCGGCGAGCACGAGGAGCACCGCGCCGGTCAGCGCGGAGGTGGCGATGTTGGGCCCGCTCGCACGGGTCAGGCGCCGGGCGACCTGGGGCGCGCTGAGGGCCACGAAGACGATCGGGCCGGCCGCGGCCACGGCGAGGCTGCTGAGCAGGACGCCGATGGTGATCGCGGTCAGCCGCAGCCGGTCGGTGCGCTGGCCGAGCCCGGCGGCGCTGTCGTCGGCGAGCTCGGCGACCATCAGCGGTCGGGACAGGCCGAGGGCAGCGATGCAGAGCATCCCGACGAGCAGGGCCAGCCAGCCCACGCCGTCCCAGCTCGCGCCGGCGAGGCTTCCGACCAGCCAGGCGCCCGCCTCCTGGGCGTCGTACACGTCGGCCTGGACGATGAGCATCGAGTTGACCGAGAGCAGCAGAGCGCCGAGGCCGACGCCGATGAGCACCAGGCGGAGTCCGTCCAGCCCGTTGCGCAGCGCGAGGAGGTAGACGGCGACCGCGGTCACCAGGCCGCCCACCACCGCGCCCACGGCCGCGCCCGCGAAGCCGGCGCCGAGGACGAGGAGGGCGACCAGACCACCGGTGGAGGCGCCGGTCTCGAAGCCGATCACGTCGGGACTGCCGAGCGGGTTGCGCGACACGGTCTGGAAGATCGAGCCGGACATCCCCAGGGCGAGGCCGATGAGCAGGGCGGTGGCGACCCGGGGCAGCCGGGAGTCGAGGACGAGGTACTCCTCGAAGGCCGAGCCCCGGCCGGTCAGCGTCGCGACGAGCCGCGGAAGGCCCACCTGGATCTCGCCGAACAGCACGGAGCAGACGGCCGCGGCGAGCGCGAGGGCCGCGAGCAGGAGGCCGACGGCGACCGAGCGGCGCGACATCCGCAGCGCGACCGGGCCGAGCCGTATGGCGCGGAGCCCGAGGGTCGGAGTCGTCGTACCGGCGCTCATAGGTGGGCCAACCGGCGGCGGCGGACGAGGACGATGAAGAGCGGAGCGCCGATGAAGGCGGTCATGATGCCCGCCTCCACCTCGCGCTCGGACGCGATCCGCCCGGCGGTGTCGGCGAGGAGGAGCAGGGCGGCGGACAGCACCATGGACAGCGGCAGCACCCAGCGCTGGTCGGGTCCGACGAGGTGGCGAGCGACGTGCGGCAGCACCAGGCCGAGGAACACGATCGGCCCCGCGAGCGCGGTGGCGGCGCCGCACAGCAGGGTGATCGCCACCGCCGTGAGCACGCGCAGCCGCCCGATGTTCACGCCCAGGGCACGTCCGGTGTCCTCGCCCAGCGCGATCGCGTTCAGCGCCGGGGCCACGAAGGCCGCGACCAGGCCGCCGGCGAGGAGGAACGGCCAGACCGTGCCCAGCACCGAGATCTCCCGCCCGACGACCGAGCCGACCAGCCAGAAGCGCATCGTGTCGAAGGAGGCCTGGCTGGAGAGCGCGACGCCGTTGACGTACGACGACAGCACGGCCGTCAGGGCGGCCCCGGCGAGCGCCAGCCGGACCGGGGTGGCGCTCGCCCGGCCTCCGGAGCCGAGCACGTAGACGACCACCGACGCGGCCGCCGCTCCGGCGAAGGCGAACCAGATCTGCACGCCGGCGTCGGTGATGTCGAGGAAGGCGATCCCGGTGACGACGGCCGCGGCCGCGCCGGCGTTGACGCCGAGCAGTCCCGGGTCCGCGAGGGGGTTGCGGGTGAGCGCCTGCATGAGGGCGCCGGCCGCGCCGAGCGCGACGCCGACGACCAGCGCGAGCACGGTGCGGTCCAGGCGCAGACCGCGCACGATGTCGCGGGCGGGCGTGGCGCCGGGGTCCACGAGCTCGCGCACCACCGTCGGCGGACTGAGCCACTGGTTCCCGACCATCAGGCTCAGGACCACGGCCGCGGCGAGCACCGCGCCGGCGCCGAGGAGGGCGACGACCCGACGGGGTGCGGCGACGCTGCGCCGTGGGGCGCGCGGAGAGGCGAGAGCGGTCATGACTTAGGGAAGGCTAACCTGCTTTACGTCGGACCGCGAACGCCGTCCACCGCGCACGCGGCGGCGGCGCCCTCCCCAGGCGCCCACCCGCCGGACGGGCGGACACGGCCGGCGCGCCCCCACGCCCTACCCTGTGCGGCATGGCCCGCATCGCGTACCAGGGGGAACCCGGCGCCAACTCGCACATCGTGTGCAAGCAGCACTACCCGGACGCCGAGGCCGTGGCCTGCGCCTCCTTCGAGGACGTCTTCGCCGCCGTCGCCAGCGGCGACTGCGACCTCGCGCTGATCCCGATCGACAACTCGATCGCGGGACGGGTGGCGGACATCCACCACTTCCTCCCGGACTCGGGCCTCCACATCATCGCCGAGCACTTCCTGCGCATCCAGTTCCACCTGATGGTGATCCCCGGGGCGGGCACCGAGACGATCCGCACCGTGCACAGCCACGTCCACGCCCTGGGCCAGTGCCGCAAGATCATCCGCGAGCTCGGGCTCACCCCGATCATCTCCGGCGACACCGCCGGCGCCGCCCGGGAGATCGCCGAGGCCGGCGACCCGACGCAGGCGGCGATCGCGCCGCCGCTCGCCGCGGAGATCTACGGCCTGGAGATCCTGCGCGAGGACGTCGAGGACGAGGACCACAACACCACGCGCTTCGTCGTCCTCTCCCCCCAGCTCGTCGAGGCCCCGCGCGGCAACGGTCCGGTCGTGACGAGCTTCGTGTTCAACGTCCGCAACCTGCCGGCCGCGCTGTACAAGGCGCTCGGCGGCTTCGCGACCAACGGCATCAACATGACCAAGCTGGAGAGCTACATGGTCGGCGGGGAGTTCACCGCCACCCAGTTCCTGGCCGAGGTCGACGGCCATCCGGAGGACCCGGCGCTCGCCCGGGCGCTCGAGGAGCTGACCTTCTTCACCACCGACATCAAGGTGCTCGGGGTCTACCCCGCCGACCCGTTCCGGGGCTGAGCCGCCCGGGATAACCGATGTGTCCGGGACACGTTGTGACAGGTGGCTCCCGCACCGGCGCCGGGCCGACTAGGGTCGGCGGTGACAGTCGGGGAGAGAAGGCGAGCCGGCGGCCTGCCGCCCGGCACAGCGAAAGGGTCAGCATGGCAACGTTCTTCGAGCACTTCTCGCCTCAGGAGATCGCGCGGATCAGCGCGACGGGCCGGCGCGTGCGGCTCCCCGAGGGCTGGTCTCCGATCTGGGAGGACACCCCCGCCGACAAGGCGTACATCATCCTCGACGGCACGGTCTCGGTCCGCCGCGACGGCGCCGAGATCGCGCAGCTCGGCGCCGGCGACATCGTCGGCGAGGCCGCGATCGTCGGGCAGAAGCTGCGCAACGCCACGGTCGTGGCGCTGACGCCGCTCGACACGATCCACCTCACCGACGAGACCCTGCGCGAGCTGGACGCCGAGTGGCCGGCCTTCCACGACGCGCTCGTCGAGGTCGCGCAGGCGCGCCTCGGCGGCCAGGCCTGAGCATCCCGCTCTCCTCGTGAGCACCGGCGACGACCCCGTCGACGACCCCGTCGGCGGGGTCGTCGCCGCGCTCGAGGAGCATCTTCTCGGCGAGACGCCCCGGCTCACCCAGCAGCAGGTCGCCGAGCGCGCCGGCGTACCGCTGGCGACGGCGAACGAGCTGTGGCACCTGCTCGGCTTCGCGCACGTGCCGGACGACGAGGCCGCCTTCACCAGCGCCGACGTCCGGGCACTGCAGCTCACCAGCGACCTGATCCGGCTGGGCATCTTGAGCCGCGAGCGGCAGGACGGCCTGGTCCGGACCTGGGGCCGCAGCTTCGCCCGCCTGGCCGACTGGCAGGTGGCGCTGCTCGCCTCGGTCGCCGCGGAGGTGGGCGCCGACCCGATCGAGGGGCTGCTGGCCATCTCCGACGAGGCGGTGCCACGGGTCCAGGAGCTGCAGGACTACGTCTGGCGCCGCCACCTGCTCAGCGCCGGGTCGCGGCTGCTGGCCGAGCAGGGCGCCGGCCCGTCGACGACCCTTGCCGTGTGCTTCGTCGACATCGTCGGCTACACCTCGCGCTCGCGCACCCTCACCGACCGCGAGCTGGTGTCGTGGCTGGAGTCCTTCGAGTCCACCGTGCTCGCCCTGACCGTCGACCGGGGCGGCCGGATCATCAAGAACATCGGCGACGAGCTGCTCGTCGTCGCCGACTCCGCCACGGCGATGGCCGACATCGCGCTCGAGCTCACCCGCCGCGGCGCCGACCCCGACGACCCCTTCCCCGCGGTCCGGGCCGGCATCGCGTACGGCGAGGTGGTCACCCGCCTCGGCGACGTCTTCGGCCCCGTCGTCAACATCGCCGCCCGGCTCACCTCGGTGGCGCGACCCAGCTCGGTGCTCGTCGACCTCGGCGCCTACGAGGCGCTCGCCGGACGCCGGCACGAGGACGCCGAGGAGGCCGAGGAGCACCCGCCCGAGCGCGGGTCCGACCCGGCCGAGCACGCGGGCGGCTACCGCCTGCGCCGGCTGCGCCGGATCTCGGTCAAGGGATACTCCCGGCTCAAGGTCTGGGTGCTCCAGGACGCCGCGCTGTGACTCACTCCACAGCCTGACCGGAGACTGGCGACCCCTCTCGCGTTTCCGGCCCTGCCAGGTGGGAAGGTCAGCCCCGGCACGCAGTGGGGCGTGCCGCCCCCTGAGACAGGAGTCCAGCTTCATGCGCATGTCCCGAGCATTCGCCGTCGCCGTGGCCGCGGTGCTGATGGCTGCCGCCAGCCTCTTCGGCGCGGCCGGCCCGGCCTCGGCCGTGGTCGTCAAGAACACCGAGGTCCGCTTCGACCCGTCGACCTCGACGTCGACCGGCTACGGCGACTACTACAGCCTCTACGCCTACGCCTACGAGGCCGGCACCAACACCAAGGTCTACCGCGGCGGGCTCACGCTCAACACGCGGCCGATCGGCGGCACCACGTGGACCCCGCTGGTCTCCAACACGAGCGCCTACGTGATCGAGGGCATCGAGCTGTCGGAGTCCTTCGAGTACCAGGCCGTCTACGCCGGCTCCAAGGCCACGACCTCCACCGGCACCACGTACAACCCGTCGGTCTCGCCGGTCTTCACGGTGACCGTCAACCGCGGCATCAAGTACATCGAGAAGGGCCCCCGCAAGATCTGCGCCCAGGTCGGGCCGCTCTCCGCGCCGTACAAGAACAAGCCGGTGACGACGTCGTACAAGATCGGCAAGAAGAAGGGCTGGCGCAACAGCTGGACCTTCCGGACCAACAAGAAGTCCATGCACTGCTACAAGATCACCAAGACCAAGGCGCCGAAGAACGTCAAGGTGCCCAAGGGCCCGAAGCTGCGGGCCTCCAAGACCGTCTTCGTGAAGTCCGGTGGCATGAAGAAGTACGTCGACATCCAGTACTACACGTACTGAGCGACACCCACCTGCTCGACGAGGGGGCGGGACCGGCGACGTGCCGGTCCCGCCCCCTCCGCGCGTCTCCAGGACGCGGTCAGCGGATGGTCACCTGCCGGTTGGCCAGTCCGCTGCGCGCGGAGCGCTCCTCGGTGGTGAGGTCCGCGGTGTCCGCGAGCGCCGCGTCGAGCTTGGCCTTGAACGCGGTGGCGGCCTCCTCGAGCGGCTCCGGGCCGGTGCCGACGGGCAGGTCCCAGACCGGGGCGAGCAGCCCGTGGGCGCGGAACATGCCGACGAAGCGGGCGTCCGGCACGATCACGTCGTCACCGGAGACGTGCAGGCGCGCGAGGGCGTCGAGGAGGGCGTCCTCCGGCTCGGGCATCACCCAGCGCAGGTGCTCCTTCGCGCCCATCCGCGTCCAGTAGGCCGCGCTCACCTCGGTCAGCCGCGCGGTCGGCGCGGCCGCGCCCTCGGCCTGCTCGAGAGCCTGGGCCAGCTCGGAGCTGGCGTCCATGTCGGCGACCCAGTAGTCGAAGCCGTCGTGCACCTCGACGGCGAGCGGCTCGTCGGCCACGAGGTCCTGCAGCCGCGGGCCCGGACCCGGAGGAGCGGTCAGACCGATCATGCCGGCGCCGGGCTCGGCGGCCAGCGCCTCGAGCAGCACGGCGCCGAGGTCGCGCGCGGGGTCGCCGTAGTTGTGCTGCACCTGCAGGCCGAGCCAGACCTCGCCACTGTCGCGCACGAGCGCCGGCGCCGCCATCGGCAGCAGCGTGCAGAGCTTCACGACCCGGTCGGCGTACTCACCGCGGAGCGGGAGCGGAGCGGTGCCGGCCGGCACCAGCTCGCGCAGGGCCACCAGGTCGCACTCCGACGCCAGGCCCTCGAAAGGGCGCTTGACGAAGACCTGGCCGCCGCCCGGGGCGCCGTGGCAGGCCTTGTAGCGCTTGCCGGAGCCGCAGGGACAGGGCTGCCGAGGGCCGACCTCGCCGGCAGGGGCGGCGGCAGCGGTCTTGGTGCGGTTCTTCTTCGCCATGCGCGGCAACCTACTCGGCCGGCCCGAAGCGCTGCTCCAGCAGGTCGAGCATCAGCCGCGGGCGGTCGCTGATGACCGCCTTCACGCCGAGGCCGAGGCAGCGGTCGAGGTCCTTCTCCTTGTTGACCGTCCACACGTGGACGTCGCGGCCGCTGCGGGCGATCGACTCCCCCACCCGCGGGTGCTCGCGCAGCATCTTGATGCCGGGCCCGACGACCCAGTCCCGTCCGATCACCCGCCGCAGCATCGGCCAGTAGTTGGGCCGGTCGACCAGCTGGACGAGCCGGACCTCGGGGGCGAGGCGCTCGACGCGCTGCAGCGCGGTGAACGAGAAGCTCATGACCCGCACCGGTGCGCCCGCCTGGTCCCAGCCGAAGTCGCGCAGCATCTCCACCAGCCGCTTCTCGACGAGTCCGCTGTAGCGCGTGGGGTGCTTGGTCTCGATCGCGACCTCGACCCGGCGGTCGTAGTCGGCGACGGTCTCGAGCAGCTTGCGCAGCGTGAGCACTCCGCGCAGCCCCTCGTCCTCGTCGGGAGCCTCGTCGTCGAGGTCGGCCCACGGGTTCTTCCAGGCCGCGAAGTCGAGCTCGGAGAGCTCGGCGAGGTCCATCGTGGACACCAGGCCCTTGGTCGCGGCGGTACGGCGCAGGTCGCGGTCGTGCACGCAGACGAGATGACCGTCCGCGGTGAGCCGGACATCGCACTCGAGCCCGTCGGCCCCGCTGTCCAGGGCCTTGAGATAGGCGGCCAGGGTGTGCTCGGCCAGCTCGTGACTGGCGCCGCGGTGAGCGACCACCTGCGGCCGGACGGTGGGCACGCGCCGATTCTGTCAGGTCGGGGCGCGACCCCGGGGGACGGTTCCGGGGACCGGCTCTCAGGGTCGGGATCCGGGACGAACCGGGGTCGTTCCCCGATGTCCCGCGCGGCCGGGCGAGGCACCGTGGAGGCATGAGCAACTACGAGAGCTATCCCGCCCCCCAGCACCCCTCCTCGCCGCGCCGGCTGACCCGTAGCGAGCACGACAAGATGGTCGCCGGCGTGTGCTCCGGCGCCGCCGCGCACTTCGGCGTCGACGTCACCGTGGTCCGGCTGCTGATGGTCGCCGCCACCGTGTTCACCGGCGGCGCCGGTCTGTTGGTCTACCTCGCCGGCTGGTGGCTGATGCCGCGTCGCTGAGCCCTACCCTGACCGAGTGCCCTCCCCCACCCCTGAGCCCCTGGTCGCGCGACTGCGCGCCGCGGGGTGCGTCTTCGCCGAGGAGGAGGCCGCCGTCCTCGCCGCGTCCGCCGGCTCGGCGAGCGAGCTCGAGGAGCTGGTCGCCCGTCGGGTGGCCGGCGAGCCCCTCGAGTACGTCGTGGGCTGGGTCGCGTTCGACGGTGGCCGGGTCGGCGTGGAGCCGGGCGTGTTCGTCCCGCGCCAGCGTACGGCGTACCTCGTCGAGCTGGCGGCCGGCACGGTCACGGCCGGCGACGTCGTGCTCGACCTGTGCTGCGGCAGCGGGGCGCTGGGGCTGGCCCTCGCGCGCCGGGTGCCGGGCATCGCGGTGCACGCCTCCGACGTGGACCCGGTCGCGGTCGCGTGTGCGGCCCGCAACCTCGCGCCGGTCGGCGGCAGCGCGGTCGTCGGCGACCTCGACGCAGCGCTCCCGTCCGCGCTGCGCGGACAGGCGGCCGCCATCCTCGCGAACGTCCCCTATGTCCCGAGCCGGGCGGTGGCGCTGATGCCGCCGGAGTCCCGTGAGCACGAGCCGCGGGGGACGGTCGACGGCGGCCCCGACGGCCTCGACCTCCTCCGTCGCGTCGCCGGCGTCGCGCCACGCTGGCTGCGACCGGGCGGCGCGCTCCTCTCCGAGGTGTCCGAGACCCAGGCCCCGGCCGCGGCCACGGTGTTCGCCGCGGCCGGCCTGGACCCCTCGGTGCACCACGACGAGGAGCGCGACGCGACGGTGGTCAGCGGAGTCTGCCCGCCAGCGCGCCGTCGATGCTGACCCGCCCGGCGCCGAGCGCGCCGAGCAGGAGTGCCGCGGCGCCGATCACCATGACCAGCTCGCCGCCGCCCTCCGCGACGAAGATCCCGGCGTCGCGATGCGCGAAGTACCACGCCCCCGCCATGTCGAGGAGCACCACGACCGCCGCGACGGACGTGAGCAGCCCGAGGACCAGGAGGACGCCGCCCCCGAGCTCCGCCACGGCGGCGAAGGTCGCCGCGAGGCGGGGGGCCGGGACGCCCATGGCGTCGAAGCTGGCAGCGGTGCCGCTGAGCGTGTACTCGTCGAGCTTCTGCCATCCGTGCGCGACCAGCACGGAGCCGGCCAGCAGGCGGGCCAGCAACAGGGCGACGTCCTGGACGACGACAGGAGGCGGAGTGAAGAGGTGGCGCAAGGATCGACCTTCCTGAGCGGGGCACAGGGCCCGAGATAGTTGAAATCTCAACTTACCGGGTCCCTCAAGCCCGCCCCTCGAGGCACACCTCACGCCCCTCCCAGCGGCGCCGCAACCACCGGTCGTGCGACGCGACGACCACCGCGCCCGGGCTGGCGCCGATCGCCTCCTCGAGCTCGGCCACGAGGGCGAGCGAGAGGTGGTTGGTCGGCTCGTCGAGCAGCAGCAGGTCCGGCTCGGTCGCCACCGCGATCGCCAGGGCCAGCCGCCGGCGCTGGCCGACGGACAGCAGGACCACCGGCTTCTCGTGCTCGCGAGGGTGCAGCAGTCCGAGGCTCCGCAGTGGACGGCGCTGGGCGAGATCCGTCCCGACCGCCGCGTCGTACGTCGCGCGCGCGGCCGCCGTCAGGTCCGGGAAGTCGGGATCCTGGGTGAGCTCGGCGACCCGGCACGCGGCGACCTGCACGACGCCGGCCTCCGGCTCGACCCGCCCCGAGAGCACCCCGAGCAGGGTGGACTTCCCGCTCCCGTTCGGCCCGGTCACGAGCAGGTGCTCGCCGCCGTCGACGTCGAGGGCGGCCAGCCGGAGCCGGTCGGCGACCTCGAGACCGCGGACCGTGACGACGCGGCCCGTGGCAGCCACGCCGGTGAGGCCCGTGGAGAGCCGCAGTGGCGCAGGCGGCCGGCGGACCTGGCTCCGCTCTGCCTCCGCGAGCCGTCGTTCGGCCTCGCGCTTGCGCCGCGCCAGTGCCCGGTCGACGTTCGCCCCCTTGAAGGCGTGGATGAACTTGTCGTTGTCCCGGGGCCCGCGGCCGGGTGCGATCGCGTCCGTGCCGATGCGCGCCGCCTCGCGCAGCCGGGCGAGCTCCTCCTGCTGGGCGGCATAGGTCTCCTCCCAGCGCCGCCGCGCCGCCGCGCGCGCCTCGGCATAGGCGGTCCACCCGCCGCCGTACCTGCGCCCGCCGTGGCCGTCGGTGCCGGCGCCCACCGGGTCGAGGTCGACCAGGTCGGTGCAGACCTCGTCGAGCAGCACGCGGTCGTGACTGGTCAGCACGACGACGCCGGGCAGGTCGCGCAGGAAGGCGACGAGCAGGGCGACGGCCTCGTCGTCGAGATGGTTGGTCGGCTCGTCGAGCAGCACGCACTGCGGCCGGCGGGCCATCAGGGTGGCGAGCGCGAGCCGGGTGCGCTGTCCACCCGACAGGCTGCCGACCCGGCGCTCGGGCTCGAGGTGGTCGAGGCCGAGCTGCTCGGCGGCGAGGAGGGCGCGACGGTCGGCGTCCCAGGCGTCGTGGGCGAGGGCCAGCTCGAGCGCAGCGGCGTACTCCTCGGCGGCCGCGGGGTCGTCGAGCCGGCCGGCCAGCGTCTCGACCTTCGCCACGGCCTCGCGCAGTGGCCGCAGCGCGGTGGCGAGCACGTCGGCCAGGCTGTCGTGGTCGCCGAAGGGCGGCTCCTGCGTGAGGAGGGCCAGGTCGGCGGGCCGCTCGATCGTGCCCACCACGTGAGCGGTGCGGGGCAGCGCGCCGTCGACGGCCCGCAGCAGCGTGGACTTCCCGGAGCCGTTCTCCCCGATCAGGCCGATCCGCCGGCCCGGCTGGGCGAGCAGGTCGATCCCGTCCAGGACGGTACGACGACCGAAGGTCACCGTCAGGTCGCGCACGACCAGCGGGGCGAGTGAGGCGGACGGCGAGGAGGCGGTGGAGGACAAGGCTGATCCGATCGGCGAGAGGTCGGACTCGCCGGGCAGGGTCGGGCCGCGGGCGCGAGTCGGGTCAGGCGTGGATCAGCATGATGCGGCCAGGCTACGCGGACCGTCCGGCCGGGCGCGAGCGATTAACGCTCCCGCAGGGACAGCCGGGTCACGGCGCCTCAGATCTCGTCGAGGATCCGCGCCCGCGTGGCGTCGTACTCCTCACGGCTGACGAGGTCGCGCCGGAGCAGGTCGTCGAGCTCGGCCAGCCGCTCGGCGGGGGTGCGCGGGTCGGCGGCCGCCGGCGGCGCGACCGGGCGGGCGGCGTCCCAGTCGATCTCCCACTCGTGCGTCTCGGGATCGACCAGCACGGGCAGCTGGCCGGCGTGCAGCAGGGGGATCCGGATCTCGGGGACGACCTCGCGGGCCTGGACCTCGAAGGGCGCCAGATCCTCCCCGTGGATGCGCATCTTGAGGACGAGCATCGGCTGGTCGTTGACCCGGACGCCGGTCTGCTCGAAGGACAGGACCTGCGCCGTGGCGGGCCGGCCGACCCGGCGCAGGTGGTGCATCTTCACCTGTGCCCGATGGCGGCCGCGGCCGATGAGCAGGCCGATCACCAGGTCCAGCGCCGTGACGGCGAGGCCGGTCGGAAGCAGCCAGCCCGTCTCCGGCCCCTCGGCGACCAGGCCCATCACCAGGAAGATCGGTCCGACGATGCCGGCGACGAGCACGAAGAGCACCGGCGGCAGGTAGCTGCGCAGCGCGGACGGCGGCCGCGCGCTGTCCTGGGGGGCGACGGTCATGGCGACAGGGTAGGGGCGCCGTCGCCCGCGTGGGTGCTACTCGGGACCCTCGCCCGCCCCGATGTGCTGCGCGAGGTACTGCTGGGCGCCGATCCTGCTGATCGCGTCGAGCTGGCTCTCGAACCAGTCGGCGTGCTTCTCCTCGTCGCGGACCATCTCCTCGAAGACCGCCGCGGTGCCGTGGTCGCCGAGCGCGTGGCACTCCTGTGCCGCGGCGTTGAACCGGGCGACGGCCGTCCGCTCGCTGGCCAGCGCGAGGTCGAGCATCTCCTCCGCGGTCTCGCCGACCTGGATGGCGCCGAGCCGCTGGACGTTGGGGTGCCCGTCGAACATGAGGATCCGGTTGATCAGGTCGTCGGCGTCACGCATCTCGTCGATGGACAGGTCGTAGAAGACCTTGCCGAGCTTGGGCAGACCCCAGTTGTCGAGCATGCGTGCGTGCAGGAAGTAGGTGTTGGTGACGGTGAGCTCGAACGTCAGCGCCTCGTTGAGGAGCTCGACGACGCGCGGATCGACTGGCTGCATGACGCACCTTCCGACGATGTGACCTCCGATGACCTCCGCCGATGCTGGCACACCGCACCCGGGGTGAGGCCAGACTCAGTTGCCCGGGGAGATCAGCTCGCGGCGCCGTCGGCGCGCAGGTGCGCGCACTCGAGCTCGTGGTGCTGCTGCACGAGCGCCTTCACCGAGAAGATGCAGGTGCCGCAGTCCTGGGCCGCGCCGGTCGAGCGGCACACCGCGCCGACCGTGCGCGCCCCGTCGGCCAGGGCGGCGTCGACGTCACGGTCCGTGACGACGCGGCACTGGCAGACGATCATGTGCCATAGGTTAGCCGAACCTAAGTCAGGAGCGGAACCGCCGTCTCACCCGACGGGCTCGGCCGCGACCTCGCGCGTCCACGCCGCCTTGACCGCACGCCAGGCCTCGTCGTCCATCCCCCGCCGCCAGTACGGCGAGCAGGAGAGCCGTGCCTCCTCGACGATGCCCTCGCGCAGCAGCACCCGGCGCACCGCCCGGGTCGCCTCCGCCTCGCCGTGCACGAACGCGCTCACCACGCCGACCGGGCGCGGGAGCGCGGCGACCGCCTCGGCGAGCAGGTCCTCCGGCGCACCGGACTGCCTCGCGCGGTGCACCCAGCGCACCTCGAGCTCGCCGGGCGAGCTCAGCGCGACCTCCCCGTCGGCGTCCTCGACCTCGACCACCGCGACCACCGGCCGCCCCGCCGGCACGGCCTCCGCGCAGGCGGCGATCGCCGGCAGGGCGCTCTCGTCGCCGACGAGCAGGTAGCTGTCGGCGTCCGCGTGCGGCCGGTAGCCACCGGCGGGACCGCGGAACTGGAGGCGGTCGCCCGGTCGCGCGTGCGAGGCCCACCGCCCGGCGTACCCGATGTCGCCGTGGGCGGCGATGTCGAGGGTGAGCTCACCACGGCCCGCATCCCAGGACCGGACCGTGATCCGGCGCGGGAACGGGCGCTGCTCGCGCGGCAGCGCACGGACCTCGTCGTCCTCGAAGGGCACCGCATAGGGCGCGCCGTCGGGGAGGAAGAAGCAGTTGACGTACTGGTCGGCGTCCTCGCCGTGCACGTACCCGTCGAGCCCGGGACCGCCCAGGACGACCCGGACCAGGTGGGAGCTCAACCGCTCCGTGGAGATGACCTCGCCGTACATGCGGCCAACCTAGTCGTCACCCGGTCACGCCTGGGCGCGCAGGTATCGCCCGAAGTGCGGGACGGTGAAGGCGATCCGCCCGCGCTCGCCGGAGTAGATCAGGCCCTTCTTGAGCAGCGAGTCCCGCGCCGGCGAGAGCGACTGCGGCTTCTTGCCGAGGACGGCGGCGACGTCCGCGGTGGCGACCGAGCCGACCGGGTCCTCGACGCCGTCGACCGCGGACGCGACCGCGGCGTCGGCCATCGCGCGCAGGTACTCGCGCTCGGCCGGGGTCGCGCGCTCGTAGCGGGAGCCGAAGAAGCCGACGGCGAGCTCGGTCTCGGCCTCGGGACCGGCGACGGCCACGTCGTCGGCCGTGATCGGCGTGCGCGGCGCGATGTCCCACACCGACCGGCCGTAGGCCTGGATGAAGTACGGGTAGCCGCGGGTGGCGTCGTACATGGCGGCGAGGGCGTCGGGAGTGAACGCGGCGTCCTCCTCCGCGGCCGGCGCCTCGAGCGCGCGGTCGGCGGCGTCGCGCGAGAGCCGGTCGATGCGCTGGTAGGAGAACAGCCGCTCGGAGTAGGACTTGCTGGCCGAGAGCACGGCGGGCAGGTGGGGCAGCCCGGCGCCCACGACGATCACCGGCAGCCCGTTCTGGCTGAGCTCGTGGCAGGCGGCGCACAGCGCCGAGATGTCGTCGGCGCCGAGGTCCTGCATCTCGTCGACGAAGACCGCGACGCCCTTGCCGACGTCGGCCGCGAGCCCTCCGACGTCGGTGAGCAGCTCGACCAGGTCGATCTCGACGTCGCCGGAGTCGGCCCGGCCGCGGACCGCGGGCGCCTGGATGCCCGGCGACCACCGCTCGCGCAGCTTGGCGTCCACGCCCGCCTCGCGCTGCGCGAAGGAGCGGAGGACGCCGAGCACGTGGTCCGCCTCCGCCGGCTCCGGGTGTCCGAGCTCCCGGACCGCCTGGTGCAGCGCGGACGACAGCGGGCGCCGCAGCGACTGGTCCGGGCGCGCCTCGAGCTTGCCGGTCCCCCAGCCCTTGCGGACGGCGGCCGAGCGCAGGGCGTTGAGCAGGACCGTCTTGCCGACCCCGCGCAGCCCCGTGAGCACCAGCGAGCGCTCGGGACGGCCGCGCGCGACCCGCTCGAGGACGACGTCGAAGGCCGCGAGCTGCTCGTCGCGACCGGCGAGCTCGGGCGGGCGCTGCCCGGCGCCGGGGGCGTACGGGTTGCGGATCGGGTCCATGATCGGACGCTATCGGGATCTCTAGCGCTGTCCGTAGACATCCCTAGCGTGTCGGATCGTCGGGCCTCCCGCCCGGAGGACGTCAGGCGCCGCTGGCGGGGAGCGCGCCGCTGGGGGCGACCACCGTCGCCGGGGCCACCTCTCCCGCGGGGACGACGGCCCCGGTCACCGGCTGCACCTCGGTCTCCCCGAGCACGGCCGGCGCCACCGGGACCTCCGGGAGGGCGGGGACGACGGACGGCGGGTCCACGCCCTCGTCGACGGGGAGCACCTCGGAGCCGTCGCCCGGCTGCGCGCACGGCGCCGTCGCGGGCTGGGCGGGCACCACGACGAAGTCCTCGACCCACGCCGGCTCGACGACCTCCTCGTACGCCGCCGCGAGGGCCACCACGACCTCCGACCCGGGGACCGGCGACCACCCCTCCCCCGCCGGCGGCAGCGGCGTGGTGACGGTCGTGGCCTCCTGCCGCGGCGCCCCGGGCCGGGTCTCCCCCGTCGGGAGGAAGCCGTCGGCGGGGAGGACGCCGTCGGGCAGCCACACCCGCTCCTCCTCCGCCGCGCCGATCTGCGAGCTGGCGACCGGCACCCAGCCGGTGCCCGCCGGCGACTCGCCCACGGGAAGGTCGAGCTCCTGCGTGCTGGAGGACGCGACGCGGGTGGCGCCGGTCGGTGCGGCGCCGGCGGGCGGCGTCGTACCGGCGGGGAGCCAGAGGGTCTCGACGTGTGACTCCTCGGCGCGGGCCGGGACGGCGGCGCGGTCGACGACCCAGACCTGCTCCGTGACGGCGGGCGTCACCTCGACCTCGCGGGTGCGGCCGGTCGGCGACCAGCCCTTGCCGTTGTCCCCCGCGTTCCACCCCTCGTCCTCCCAGCGGGTGTTGCCGGTCTGCTGCTGCACGAACTCCCACTCCGTCTGCACCACGGCGGGCGCGACCACCCGGGTCTCGTGGTGGCCCTCCTCGGGGGAGCCCGGCTCCGCGGGGCGGTCCACGACGGTCCGCGTGTGCTCGATCTCCAGGAGGTCGACGGTGCGCGTCCAGCGCACGACGACGACGGCGGCGGAGATCTCGCGGGCGTACGCGCGCTCCACGGTGTCGACCGTCCGCTCCCAGCGCCACTCCGACCGGGTGACCGCGGGCACGGTCCGGGTCACGGCGGGATGCTCGACGGTGCCCCACTGGGCCGGGACCTCCGGCTGGCCGCAGCCGCGTGGGTCGCCGGGCGAGGTCGCGATGCCCGGCGTGGCCGCCGCGGAGGGCAGGAGGCCGGAGCCGACGCCGACGACCGCCACGAGGGCGAGCGAACCGAGGGTGAGGTGCGTGCTGCGCATGGGAGGTCCTTGCTGACGAGGAGGTGGAGGGCTCCCGAGCGGCGCCGATGACCGGACAACGCGGCGTCGCGGGGGCCGTCATGGCCCCCGGCCGCAATCGGGACGAAGTCCCGGGTCACCCGGTTCCGTCGGCGTCACGCTCTAGGCTGGACGCGTGCCCGAGCTGCCCGAGGTGGAAGCCCTGGCCCTCGACCTGCGGGGCCGGCTGGCGGGGCGCGCCCTCACTCGCGTCCACGTCGCGGCGTTCAGCGCCCTGAAGACCTACGACCCGCCGCTCTCGGCGATCGAGGGCACGCTCGTCGACGACGTGCGCCGGCACGGCAAGTTCCTCGACATCGAGGCCAGCGGACTGCACCTCGTGCTCCACCTGGCGCGCGCGGGCTGGGTGCGCTGGAAGGACGAGGTCCCGGCGCTCCCGCCGCGACCGAGCACCAAGTCGACCCTGGCGGTCCGGGTGGTCCTCGACGAGCAGGACGGCGTGAGCCCCGGCCTCGACGTCACCGAGGCCGGCACCAAGAAGTCCCTCGCGCTCTACCTCGTCCGCGACCCGCTCGACGTCCCCGGCATCGCCAGCCTGGGCCCCGACCCGCTCACCGACGACTTCACCCCGGAGCGCCTCGCCGCGATCCTGAGCGATGCCGGGCGCAAGCAGCTCAAGGGCGTGCTGCGCCACCAGGGCACGATCGCCGGCATCGGCAACGCCTACTCCGACGAGATCCTGCACGCCGCCCGGATGTCGCCGTTCAAGCCGGCCGACAGCGTGAGCGAGGACGACCTGGCGACGCTGTACGCCGCCATCCGCGACACCCTCGGCGACGCCGTCGAGCGCTCCCGCGGCCTGGCCGCCAGCGAGCTGAAGGCCGAGAAGAAGTCCCACCTCGCCGTGCACGGACAGACCGGCAAGCCGTGCCCGGTGTGCGGCGACACCGTGCGCGAGGTCTCCTTCGCCGACTCGAGCCTGCAGTACTGCCCGACCTGCCAGACCGGCGGCAAGCCGCTCGCGGACCGGCGCCTGAGCCGGCTGCTCAAGTAGCCCGCCGAGCGTTGAGTCGTCACTTCTGACCGCCCGAGTCGTCACTTGTGATCCGTCGAGTCGTCACTCCGGGCCCGGCCACGACGGCGCGTCCTAGAGTGGAGCCATGATTCCCTCGGTCGAGATCGACGGTGTGCCGGACCCGCTGCCCGAGGGCCTGGTGGTGCTCGACGTCCGCGAGGACGACGAGTGGGCCGCCGGTCACATCGACGGCGCGGTGCACATCCCGCTGATGGAGCTCCCCGCGCGGTTGGGGGAGTTCGTGGAGCTCGAGGCTCCGCAGACGCTCGTGGTCTGCAAGGGCGGCGGGCGCTCGGCGCGGGCGGTCGCCTATCTCTCCCAGCAGGGCTACGACGTCGTCAACCTCGTCGACGGGATGCTCGGGTGGGAGCGGGCCGGGCGGCCCATGGTCGCGGACGGCGGGCAGCCGCCCCAGGTCGTCTGAGCTCCCGTCGCCAGGGCCGGTAACGTCGCCCGCGTGACCGACCGGTGGCAACAGGCAGCGACGCAGTACGACGCGATGCTCGCCCACCGCCGGCATCTCCACGCAGACCCGGAGGTCGGGCTGGCCCTGCCCGACACGCACGCCTACGTCGCCTCGGCACTGGCGGACCTCGGCCTGCGGCCGGAGGTCCACGACGGCGCGGGGGTGAGCGTCCGGATCGACGGCACCGGTGACGGGGGCCGCCCGGTCGTCCTGCGCGCCGACATGGACGCGCTGCCGGTGCGCGAGGAGACCGGGCTGCCGTTCGCCTCGCGCCGCGAGGGCGCCATGCATGCGTGCGGACACGACCTGCACATGGCGATGCTGCTGGGCGCCGCCCGATGCCTCGTCGACGTACCCCCTCGCCGGGACACCGTCCTCGTGTTCCAGCCGGGCGAGGAGAGCGACCGCGGCGCCGTCCCCACCCTGGAGCGTCACCGCAACCTGCGCCTCGACGAGGCCGAGACCTTCGCGATCCACGTGCACGCCACCTGGCGGTCGGGGACCGTCTTCCACCGCCCGGGGGTGTTCATGGCGGCCGGGGACTGGTTCCGGGTCACCTTCACCGGGCCGGGCGCGCACGCCAGCCAGCCCCACCTGGCGGGCAACCCGATCGTCGCGGGCGCCGATCTGGTGCAGGGCCTGCGCGCGGCCGTCGCCGAGCTCGCCGCCACCGAGCACCTCGTCGCCACGGTGACCGAGAGCCTGATGGGCAACACCGTCAACGTCATCCCGGCGACGGGAAGCCTCCGCGGCACGCTGCGCACCCTCAGCGCCGAGCGGCGCTCGGCACTGGTCGCGCGCCTGCGCGCGCTGGCCGAGGAGGCAGCCGCCGCATCGGGCCTCGGCGTCTCGGTGGAGATCGTGGAGGGCTACCCGCCGGTCGTCAACGACCCGCCGTACGACGACCGGCTGGTCGCGGCGCTGCGGCAAGCCCCGGTCGCGGCCGAGCCGATGGCCGAACCGTCGATGGTGATCGAGGACTATGCGTACTTCCTCGAGCGCTGGCCCGGGTCCATGGTCTATCTCGGCGCCCAGGTGCCCGGTCACCAGGCCTTCAACCACGCCGCCGACGCCGTGTTCGACGAAGGGGTCCTCCCCCTGGGAGCGGGCCTCCACCTGCTGGCGGCCGACGGCCTCGAGGCCGACTGACCGGGCGCGCCCAGGAGCTGGCGCCTCAGCCCGCGAAGTCGGCCGGGACCCGCGCGCCGGCGACCGTGGTGCTCCGCGCGGCGGCGCGGTTGGCGGTGTCGACGGCGTCGACCAGGTCGGCTCCTCCGGCCAGCTCGACCGCCAGGCAGCCGGCGAAGACGTCGCCCGCTCCGCTGGTGTCGACCACCTCGGAGGCCACCGCCGGGACGTGTCGCCCGGGTGCGCCCCGCGGCACGACGTAGGCGCCGTCGGCGCCCATCGTCACGACGACGTCCCCGGGGAACGCGAGCGCCGCCACGCAGTCGGCGACCTCGGCGCGGCTCCCGGGCGTCGGGCGTCGGGCGAGACGGCCGAGCTCCGCCTGGTTCGGGACGAGCACGTCGACGTCGTCGAGGAGCGCCAGGACGGACGCGGGCTCGGCGGGCATCGGCGCCGGGTTGAGCACGACGCGGGCCTCCGGCACCGCGCGGGCCGCCGCCGCGACGCAGTCGAGGCCGATCTCGAGCTGGGCGAGGAGCAGTGCCGGGCTCAGCGCCCGGACCCGGTCCTCCACGGTGGCGGCCCCGAGCGCCGCGTTGGCGCCCGCGTCCACGACGATGTGGTTCTCGCCGGCGTCGTCGACGACCACGACGGCGGTCCCGGTGGAGGACGACGCGAGCCGTCGTACGCCGTCGACGTCGACGCCGCAGTCGACGAGCGCCGCGACGGAGCGGTCGCCGGCGTCGTCGGTGCCGACCGCGCCCACCATCGCGACCCGGGCGTCCCGGCGGCGCCCGAGCACGGCGGCGGCCGCCGCCTGGTTGGCGCCCTTGCCGCCGGGCGCGCGGAAGGAGGCGGCGGCGAGGACCGTCTCACCCGGGCGGGGCAGCGCCGCGACGCGCAGCGTGGTGTCCTCGTTGAGGGATCCGACGACGCAGACGAGCGGTCCGCTCATGGCGTGCCACCCAGGCGGTGCAGCGCCCCGATGACGAGGTCCCAGTAGCGGTCGGCGTCGAGGTCGAGGGCCACGGCCGCGTTGGGCGCCCGGTCGGGATAGCGACGGTAGAGGTCGACGACCGTCGTCCCCCGCGTCCAGGTCCCGTCCAGCTCCACGGCCACGAACGCGTCGCGCCAGGCGATCACCTCCGGGTCGACCAGCGCGGCGATCGTGCAGGGGTCGTGCACCGGAGGAGCGTCGAACTCCCAGATCCGGTGGTAGGAGTCGCCGAAGAAGCCCATCCAGGCGGCACACGTCCGCCCGACGTCGCTCTCGATGGCGCGCATCCGCTCCACCACCGCGGGCGTGGCCAGCGCCTGGTGCGTGAGGTTCAGCCCCACCATGCGCACCGGAACGCCCGCCCGCAGGACGATGTCCAGCGCCTCGGGGTCCGCGTAGGTGTTGAACTCCGCCGTCGGCGTGTGGTTGCCCCGCTCGGTCGAGCCGCCCATGAAGACCACGGCGTCGATCCGAGCTGCCACCTCCGGGTGGTCGCGCAGCAGCCTGCCCGCGTTGGTCATCGGACCGGTCACGACCAGCGTGACCGGCTCCTCCGCCTCGACGAGCCGCCGACGCAGGAAGGCCACCGCGTCCTCGTTGACGGGCGGGGCAAGGGGCTCCGGCAGCTCCGGGCCGTCGAGCCCGCTCACCCCGTGGACGTAGTTGCCCAACGCCGTCGTGCCCACCAGCGGGCCGGACGCGCCGACCGCCACCGGTACGTCGGCGCGGCCGGCGAGCGCGAGCACCCGCTGCGCGTTGCGCGTCGCGTCCTCCACGGCGCAGTTGCCGAAGCAGGTCGTGATCCCGAGGAGACGCACCTCAGGCGAGCCGAGGGCGAGCAGGATCGCGACCGCGTCGTCGTGTCCCGGGTCGCAGTCCAGCAGCAGCGGAAGGGGACGGCGCTGGTCGGTGCCCATGCTCAGGCGTCCCCGGCCAGCCAGGACAGCATCCCGCCGACGACGGCCGGGAAGCCGGACCAGGCCAGGAACTCCTCGGGGCACCAGTGCGGCCCGATGTCGGAGGTCCACACCAGGGAGCGACCGGCGCCGACCTCGGCCGTCGCGACCAGCACGTCGCCGCCGACCGTCGCGACGAGGCGGGCGTCGTCCTTGGCCACCACGTGGTTGTAGCCGAGCAGGTCGGGGGCACCGGTCGGCCAGCCGGCCGCCACCGGGTGGTCCGCCGCCACCAGCTCGACCGCGGCACCCTCGGGCGCCTCCACGCGGTCGTCGGACTCACGCATCGTGACCGGCAGCACCTCCGCGAGGGGGCTGCGCGCGAAGTTCGCGCGGGCCTGGAAGCCCTGGAAGCTCAGGTAGCCGCCCGCCATCATCAGGCCGCCGCCCTGCCGGGTCCACTCGACGAGCGCCCGCAGCGGGTTGCCGCTGCGCTTGCCCTCGAGCCAGGTCTCCGGCGGCAGCACGAAGGAGTTGTAGCCGATGTCGGAGAGCACCACGACGTCGTACGCCGCGAGGGCGTCGACGTCGCGCGGGAAACGGCTCGGCACGTCGTGGGCGTACATCTGCTCCACGGTGATGCCCCGCTCCGCCGCGGCGGCGATGAAGGCGTCGGCGCCGGTGTGGAAGGTGGTGCTGGTGAACTCGTCGAAGCCCTTCACGTGGGTGGCGGTCGAGATCCAGCTCTCGCCGGCGAGCAGTACACGGGTCATGGTGGGGTCCTCCCTAGCGGGTGAGGAGGCGCCGCGGGTTGTCCACCAGCAGCGTCTCGATATCGGTGTCGGTCAGGCCGTGCCGACGCAGGCGGGGCACGAAGAACTGCGGGATGTGGGCATAGCCGGGGCCTCCGTGACACCGGAGGAGCGACTTGAGGAAGACGTCCTGGCTGATGAGCAGCCGGTCCCCGTGCCCGTGCTCGACCAGACGGGCCAGCCATGCGGCGTTCTGCTCGTCGGACGGGCACTGCACGCCCTGGTCGGCGTAGAACACCTCCATGCCGACCATGTCGTACTGCACCCAGGCACCGCGGCGTAGCAGCGCGAGCTGGTAGTCGAGGTCGTCGCCCGAGGGGCCCATGTGGCACAGCACCACGCGGGCCGGGTCGATGCCGTGCTCCTCGGCCAGGTCCAACACCACGCCACCCCGCCGGAACCAGCCCGGCAGGTGCACCTGGACCGGCAGGTCGGTGACCCGCTGGGCGAGGAAGGCGCCGCGCAGGCTGGCCTGCTCGGCGGGGGTGAACTCGGCGCTCACGCCGATCTCCCCGATGAAGCCGGGCCGGATGCCGTCCTCGCCCTCCTCGACGTCGGCGAGGATCCGCTCGGCGATGGCCTCCGGGGCCAAGCCGCGGACCTCGGCCGGCTGGGCGGCGTCGAGGTAGTAGCCGGTGCCGGCGACGACGTGCACGCCGGTGCGTTCGCTGACCTCGCGCAGCCGGCGCAGGTCACGGCCGAGGCCGAGCCCGGTGGCGTCGAGGATGGTGCCGCCGCCGAGCTCCGCGAACCGGGCGACCTCGGCCACACAGGTCTCGAGGTCGTCGAGCCGGCAGTTGTCGCGGTTGCCGAAGGGGTCCTGCCGCAGCTCCCAGCCGATGTCCTCGGTGACCGGCCGGTCGGCGTACGCGTCCGGGTCGATGCCCGGCAGGGTGGAGCGCTGCCACCACGACGTGACGTCGTTGAAGAGGTGCTCGTGGGTGAGCACGACGCCGAGGTCCGCGACCGGCACCGGGCCGCGGACGGTCATCACCTCGCTCATCCGCGGGTCCCGACGATCCTGCCGAACAGCTTGCTGTTGAGGAAGATCGCCACGATCAGGATCAAGCCCTGGGTGATCGGAACCCAGTAGACGTCCACGCGCGACAGCACGAGCCCGTTGTTGATCACGCCCAGCGTCAGGGCGCCCATCGCGGAGCCGATGATCGAGCCGCGACCGCCCATCAGGCTGGTGCCGCCGAGCACGACGGCGGTGATCACCTCGAGCTCGAACATCGTCCCCGAGTTCGACGAGCCGCTCCCCAGCCGCGCGGCCGTGATCACGCCGGCGAGGCCGGCGAGCACGCCGGTCAGCGCGAGGACCGCGATCTGGATCCTCCGGATGTCAACGCCCGCACGCCGCAACGACTCGTCGTTGGACCCGACGGCGGTGACGTAGCGCCCGAAGCGGGTGTGGTTGAAGACGTACCAGCCCACGACGACGGTGACGACGGCGAGCCAGGTCGGCGTGTAGATGCCGGCGAGCGAGCCCTGGCCCAGCGGCAGCAGCACGGAGGAGGTGATCGGCGTGCTGTAGCCGTCGGTGATCAGCAGCGCGACGCCGCGCACCGCGGTGAGCGCCGCGAGCGTCACGATGAACGACTGGACCCTGCCGAGCGCGGTGATCGCACCGTTGGCCAGGCCGATGGCGACGGCGACGGCGAGGGTGCTGAGCAGGGCCAGCAGCGGGTTCCCGCTCTCCGCGAAGAGGCCGAGCGCGGCCGCGGACAGCCCGACGATCGAGCCGACGGACAGGTCGATCTGCCCGGTCGTGATCACGAAGGTCATGCCCACGGCGACGATGACGGTCGGCGCCACCTGGCGCAGCACGTTCACCAGGTTGTCGGTCGTCAAGAAGGCGTCGGAGGCGAAGCTGAAGTAGGCGAACAGCACGACGAAGACGACGCTGATGGAGATGACGCCGAGGTTCGTGGCCAGGAACTCGCGGCGGACCTCGCGGCCGGTGGCGACCTGCCTCTCGGCGGTGTTGGCGCTCATCGAATCACTTCCCCATCATCGCGACGACCAGGCCGGTCAGGTCGGTCTCTGCCGGGTCGAGCTCTCGGTGGTTGACGCCCTCGTGGAGGACCACGAAGCGGTCGGCGACCTCGAAGAGGTCCTGGAGGCGATGGGTGATCAGGATGACGCTGACGCCCCGTGCCGAGACGTCGCGGATCAGCTGCAGGGTCATCTCCACCTCCCGCGCGGCGAGCGCGGCGGTCGGCTCGTCGAGCACCAGCACCCGCGGCTCGAAGGTCACCGCCCGGGCGATCGCGATCGCCTGGCGCTGGCCGCCGGACATGTTGCCGACCAGCTGGCGGGTGTCGGAGATCCGGATGTGCAAGGTGGCCAGGTCCTCGGCCGCCTCGCGGTGCATCCGGGCGTGGTCGAGCTTGCGGGTGAACCGGTGGTAGGGCTCGCGGCCGAGGAACAGGTTGCCCGCGACGTCGACGTCGTTGCACAGCGCCAGGTCCTGATAGACCATCTCGATCCCGTGCGCGCGTGCCGCCCGCGGACCGGTGCCGGTCAGCTCCTCGCCGTCGACCAGGATCCGGCCCCGGTCGGGGACGACCGCGCCGGCGAGCATCTTCATCAGCGTCGACTTGCCCGCGCCGTTGTCGCCGACCAGGCCGACCACCTCGCCCGGCGCGACGCTGAGGTCGACCCCGCGCAGGACCTTGAGCGCGCCGTAGCTCTTCGTGATGCCCTGCATCTCCACGCGCGGCGGCGCCAGGGCCGTGCCGCCACCGGTCACCTCCGCCGTCATTCGAAGATCGCGCGGTAGTCGTCGACGTTGTCCTGGGTGACGATCGTGATCGGGACGTCGATGAAGCCCTGGGGCTCGGCGCCGCCGAGGATCGCCTCGAGCTCGTTGACCGCCTCGACGCCCTCCTGTCGCGGGTCCTGCTGCACCACGGCCGTCACGAGGCCCGAGTCGATCCCGGCGATGACCTCCGCGGTGAGGTCCCAGCCGATGACCTTCGTCTTGCTCTCCGGGTCGAGAGCCGCGACCGCACCGACGGTGGCGGGCTCGCCGGTGGTGTAGACGAAGTCGAGGTCCGGCTCCGCGGTCACCAGGTTCTGGGCCGCCGTCGCCGCCTTCTCCTGGACGTTGTCGCCGTTGACGCTCTGGGTGTGCGTCGCGCCGGCCGCGTCGATCACCTCGCGGAAGCTGTCCTCGCGCTGGTTCTGGATGAAGGAGTTGCGCGCATCGACGACGCCGTAGCTGCCCGATGCCAGGCCGTTGTCGACGACCCACTGGCCCGCCTCGGCGCCGGCCGCCTCGTTGTCGACGCCCACGAAGGTGTCGGCAGCGCCCTCCTCGAGCTCGGCGTCGATCGCCACGACCCGGATCCCGGCCGCCTTCGCCGCCTTGACCGCGGGCAGCACGCCGTTGACGTCGATGGCCACGACGATCAGGCCGGTGACCTGCTGGGTCGTGAAGTTCTCGATGTCGGAGTTCTGCTTGGCGGGGTCGTTGTTGGCGTTGGCGATCGTCAGCTCGCAGCCCGCCTCCTTCGCCGCCTCCTCGGCGCCCTCGTTCATCTGGGTGAAGAAGGCCGCGGTCTGGTTGATCTGCGTCATGCCGATGACGCACTCGTCGCTGCCCGACCCGCCGGAGCCGCCGGAGCCGGCCGGGTCGTCGTTGCCGGTGCTGCATCCTGCGAGCACCAGGGCCGCGGCGCCGGCCGCGGCGGCGATGGTCCGGTTGCTGATCTTGGCCATGCGCGCACACCCCTTGGGTAATCGATTGCCGAGACGGATACGGACGAGCGTAGGAAGTGGTCCACGCCACGTCCAGAGGGTGGTAATCGATTTCCACGGACTGAGACGATCCATACCCGCAGGGCCCGTCGCGGCGGCAGGATCGGAGGGTGCCTCCCCCGCCCCGTCCTCGCTCTCCCCGGATGGCCGACGTCGCCCACCGGGCCGGCGTGTCCGTCGCGACCGTCTCGCGCGCACTGAGCGGCACCCGTCCGGTCGACCCCGCGCTGGCGGAGCGGGTCGCCGCGGCGGCGGAGGAGCTGGGCTACCGGGTCAACCTGGTCGGCCGCGCACTGCGGCAGACCCGTACGTCGACGGTGGGGCTCGTCGTACCCGACCTCGACAACCCGTTCTTCTCCGCGCTGGCCCAGCACCTCGCACGGGTGTTCGCCGAGACCGACACCGACCTGTTCGTCTTCGCGGCCGACAGCTCGCTGGACACCGAGCTCCGGGGCGTGCGGTCCTTCCTCGGCCGACAGGTCGACGCCCTGGTGATGATCCCCGTGCACGAGCGTGACAGCGCCCGCGCCGTCGACCTGGCCGCCGGCACCGTGCCGACGGTGCAGCTGGACCGGTGCGTCCCGAGCACCGGCGCCCACTTCGTGGCCGTCAACAACCACCGCGGGATGGAGCTGGTCGGCCGGCATGTGGCCGACCGGGTCGACACCCAGCGGCAGCCGGTCGTCTACGTCGGCGCGACGCCCGACTCCTCGTCGGCACACGAGCGGCTCGACGGCTTCCGAAGGACCTTCGGCGCCGACGCCCCGGTCCTCCTCGGCTCGTTCTCCACGTCCTGGGGCAGCGAGGCGGCCGGCCGCCTGCTCGACGAGGGCTGGGAGCGGGCCACGATCGTCACCGCCGCCGACGTGATCGCCCTCGGCGTGCTGTCTCGCCTCCTCCACGCCGGGCGCGCGGTGCCCCAGGACTTCCGGGTCATCGGCTTCGACGGAATCGGCGCGAGCACGCTGGCCCACCCGCCGCTCGCCACCGTCCGCCAGCCCGTCGAGGAGATGACGGTCGCGATCCGCGACCTCATCGACGGCGGCGACGAGGCCCCGGATGGTGGTACGCCGGCACGCGGCCTCCGGTTCGCGCCCGCGTTCGTCGAGGGCGAGACCAGCCCCTGACCGACGCGGCGAGGGCCCCGCCCGACGTCGTACGTCGTCGGCGGGGCCCTCGTCGGTCGCGGCGGTCAGCCGCCGAGCTGGTCGGCGCAGGTCGTGCCGAGGTACTCGAAGAACTTCTCGGCGTCCTTCTGGTCGTCCTTGGACACGCCGGGGATGGTGTCGCCGTCCTCGTCGCCGAAGGACTTCTTGGCCTCGTCGTAGTCGAGGTCGGTGATCGCGTCCACGATGACCTCGAAGCCGTTGCGCTCCGCGTCGCCGATGTCCTCGGGGGTGCCGACCTCGCCGAGGTCCTCGTAGGCCTTCTGGAGCTTCTTCCACTCCGCCTCGGTCGGCTCCTCGCCCTCGACCGCGGAGGTCTCGGTGATGACGTCCTCGACGCTGCCGCAGAAGTCCTTCTTGGAGGCGTCGGCCGGGTAGCCGTCGCTGCCGCAGGCGCTCAGGGTCAGGCCGAGCAGCACGGCCGCACCGGCAGCCGCCAGCGGGCGCTTGATCGGGGTCATGTCGTTTCCTTTCCTGGGAGGCGGGCGCCTCGGCGTACCTCGTCGGGGCACGGCCGAGCAGGCGACCACACGGTCACCCTGCCCCACCGGCCTCACCCTATGCGTCCGGGCGCCGTCGCGGGCGCCTCAGCGATCCCACAGCGCGGCGGGCGGGACCTCGAGCAGGTCCTCGAGGGCAGCCAGGTAGCGCGCGCGGGGGATCTCCCGCACGCCGAGGCTCACCAGATGGCGGGTCGCCCACTGGACGTCGACCAGCCGGCGGCCCGCCGCGCCGTCCGGATCGGCCCGCAGCCCCTCGACCAGGCCCAGCAGCGCGACCTTCGACGCGTCGGTCACGTGGTGGAACATCGACTCCCCCGCGAACAGGCCGCCGATCGCGACGCCGTACAGGCCACCGACGAGGCGGCCCTCGCGCCAGCTCTCGACCGAGTGCGCCCAGCCGAGGCGGTGCAGCTCGCCGTACGCCCGGCGGATGCGGCCGTCGATCCAGCCGTGCGGTCGGCGCGGGTCGGCGCAGGCGGCGACGACGTCGTCGAAGGCGGTGTCCACCCGGATCTCGAAGTCGCGCGCGGAGCGCCGCAGCGAGCGGGAGACGCGCAGCTCGTCGAGGCGGAGGACACCGCGGTACGCCGGGCACCACCAGCCGATCGAGCGGCCCTCGGGCATGGGGAACAGGCCCTGCCGGTAGGCGGCGAGCACGGTGCCGGGCGCGAGGTCGGCACCGAGCGCGACCAGGTCGCTGCTGTCGTGCCGACCGTCGACCGCGGCCTCCTCCTCGCCGCGCTCCTCCTCGCCGCGCTCCTCCTCGCCGCGCTCGTCCTCGGCGTCGCCGGGCTCCCCGCGCGCCGGCTCGTCGAGCACCGGCAGCGCCGCCAGCTCGGCACGCGGGGGGAAGGCCCACTGCGTGGGCGCCGGCTCGACGGGCACATGCCGATCCTAGGAGGCGCGAGGTGTGGGAAGTGGGCGCGCGAGGTGTGAGAAGTGGGGGCGCGAAGTGCCCCCCGAGGCACACCTCGTGCCCCCACTTGTCACACCTCGCTTCTCACACCTCGCGGGGAACAGGGGCTGGCTAGGCTCGGGGCATGGCTTCGCTGAAGAAGGGGCTGGCGCTCCAGACCGCCCGACAGCTCGCCCCGAGGGTCACCCGGCTGGCCCCCGGCCTGACCCAGTCCTTCGTGCGCGAGGCCCTCCACCGGGCCCTGGTGGGGATCGGGCCGCTGCCGCCGGCGGCACAGGCCGCCGAGACGCAGCTGGAGGAGCAGCGCGGCGACGTCGACAAGGCGGTGCGCGAGCTGATCGAGAACCATGTCGCGTACGCCGGCGTGGAGGGTCTGGCGACCAACCTCGGCGGTCTCGTGACCGCGGCGGTCACGGCGCCGGCGAGCATCACCGGGCTGGCGCTCATCCAGTGCCGGATGGTCGCGGGGATCGCCCACCTGCGCGGCTACGACCTGGAGGACCCGCGGGTGCGCAACGCGATCCTGGTCTGCATCCTCGGCGAGGACGCCGTCCGCACGATGGTGAAGCGCCACCAGCTGCCGGCACCGCCCATGGCGATCGCCACCGCTCCGCAGCACGACCCGGAGCTCGACCGGACCGTCTCGACCGTGCTGGCCGGCGAGCTGGTCGGCCGAGTCATCGGCAAGCGGCTGGCGACGACCGTCGGCAAGCGGGTGCCGCTCGTCGGCGGCGCCGTCGGCGCGGCCACGGACGCGTGGAGCACCTACCGGGTCGGGCGCTACGCCGGGCGGGAGTTCCGGCCCCTCGCCTTGCGGTAGACCTCCAGGGCCTGGCGGCCCTTGCCGCTGCCCTCCAGCTTCTGCACGGTCCACTCCATCGAGCGCATCAGCCGCGGCGTCCGGGCGCGGACCAGCTCGCGGCGGGCGTCGTCCAGCTTGCGGCGCAGCCGCTCGTTCTCGGCTTGGGCCTCGGCGTTGTGCAGCAGCAGCGCCTTGATCGCGTCCACCGCCGCCGCGGACACCTGACGCTCCGGCGGGTGGTCGGGGTCGACCCACTTGCCGGTCGGGGCGGGGGCTCCGCGCAGGTCCTCGAGGTCCCCGACCACGTCGTACCGGCGGCGCTGCAGCTCGGCGATCCAGGTCTGGGTCAGCTCGTGGACCCACGGGTACTGGTCCGGCGGCAGGCCCAGGCGCGCCGACTTGGTGCGCTTGGACAGCGTCTGGTGGGCCAGCAGCTCGCGGACGAGCGGCCGGTAGTGCTGCGGCGGCAGGTCGCGCGCGGCGACCCGGTTGATCCGCCGGATCAGCGCCGACTCGGGTACGCCGAGGCTCGGGTTGGCCCGTCGGGTGGTGAGCTTGAGGTCCAGCCCGTCGAGACCGAACGCACTGCTGAACCGTTCCCACAGCAGGTCGGGCGGGCCGCCCGACGGCGGGACCGTCACCAGGTGCACCCGCTCCGGCGGGAGGTCGGACCCCCAGCGGTCGAGGATGTCGGGGATCTCCTGGACGCCCCAGAACCACGCGCCGACGCGGTGGGCGCGCTCCGGGTCCTGGATGAGCTCGAGGAAGCGGGCGTACCCGAACCGGGCGCGGTGCTTGACGTTCTCCTGCCACTCGGCGGGGATCTGCCGCACCAGGTCGCGGACCGAGAGGATCAGGTGCACCTCGGTGCCGCCGTCGCTGATGTCGCCGCCGGGCCGGTGGCCGAGCGAGGCGAGGGCCCGCGCGACCTGGCTGCGCGAGGCGGACGCCAGGATCTCGTGGCTGATGATCGCGGTGCCGTCGTGGGCGCGGACCTCCGCGGCGAGGCGGTCCCAGGCGCCGACCGCCTCGGCCTCCAGGCCGCCCCAGCGCAGCCGCATCAGGTCGAGCGCCGCCAGGAAGTGGGCGTCGAAGCGGTCGGCCGGGTAGCTGACGTCCTGCTTGAGGAGCCGGCTGCGGTTCTTGAAGAGCACGTCTTGGAGATAGGACGTCCCGGTCTTGGGCGTGCCGACGTGCAGCAGGACGCGTCGGCTCACCGGCGTCCTCGCCGCGTCGTGGCCGGCGGGAGCGCAGCGAAGGAGCCGCAGGGCGCTGCGGGGTGGGTCACGCTTCCTCCTTGGCCTGGGTCCGAGAGCGCGCCTGCACGGGGTCGAGGAGCAGCCCCAGCGCGAGGGCCAGCACCTCGGCGTCGACCGGGGCCACCGGGCCCGAGGGGTCCTGCCCGAGGGAGCGCGGGAGCAGCCGGTCGAGATCGCCGAGCACAGGGTAGCGAGCGGCGGCGAGCTCGTGGCGGGTGCGCTCGGCCTGCGTGCGCAGCCACACGTCCCAGCGCGGCGGCAGGCTCGGCGGACGTCCGCCGAGGCCGTCGAGGCGCTCGCCGAGGGTCGCCCGCAGGAGTGCCGGGCGCTCGGCCGAGGGCACCAGCAGTCCGAGCGGCTCGCCGACGCGGCGCACGAGGTCGACGGCGTGCGCGCCGAGCCGGGGCGGACCACCGAGGCGCGGGACCCCGAGCTCGGCGGCCAGCAGCGCGTCGTCGAGGACGACGCGGACGCGGTCGGCGCCGTACTTGTAGGCCGCGGAGCGGGCCATCCGCGCCAGGTCGGCGCGCGGCGGGAGGTTGCCCGCCCCGGCATTGGCGCGCACGAAGCCCCGCCAGGTCGCGCCGCCCTGGTCGAAGCAGCGGGCGGTCCAGGCCTGGACGAGGACGGTCTCGAGGTCGTCGGCCAGCAGGTACGCCGTCGGGCGCCGCCCACCCGGACGATGTCCGTGCGCGGTCAGGTCGGCGCGCACGGCGTCGGCCCGCCAGGGCATCCCGACCACGACGAAGGAGCGCACCCACGGCCGGCGCACCGCCCGGACCCGCTCGGCCAGCGTGGGCTCGGGGCGCGGCAGCGCAGCGGTCGCGGCCACGTCGTCGGCGATGAGGGCGCTGGCGACGCGCAGCAGCTCGTCGTCGGCCAGGGCGTCGGGGTCGACGGGCGGCGGCCCGAACTGTCCGGACGGGCCGCGCTCGTCGACGCCGACCAGGGCCAGCTCGCTGCGGCCGCGACCGGAGACGCCGGCGCTCAGGATCCGGTCGGCCGTCGCGACGGGGACGGTCCGCCCGGCCGCGGCGGCATGGACGTTGAGCCGGCGCAGGAGCGCGAGCTGCTGCGCGCCCGGGAGCTCGGGGCCGAGCGGGTCGGCCTCACCGGACCCGTCGTCCGGCCAGTCCAGCCATGTCGTCGTCGACCCGGCCCGCAACGCGGCCACCCAGCCCCACGCCCGCCCCCGACCCGTCATGGTCCCACGGTAGAGGGGCGTCAGGAGTCGCCGGAACCGAGGGCCCGTACGACGGCCGACGGGCTCGGCCGCCCGAGCTGGCCGGCCATCCAGGTGCTCGTCGCCACGACGGCGTCGAGATCGACACCGTGCTCGATGCCGAGCCCGGTCAGGAACCAGACCAGGTCCTCGGTGGCGAGGTTGCCGGTCGCGCTCTGGGCGTAGGGGCAGCCGCCGAGGCCGCCCGCCGAGGCGTCGTACGTCGTGACGCCGGACTGCAGGCCGGCGTGGACGTTCGTGAGCGCCTGGCCATAGGTGTCGTGGAAGTGCAGGGCCAGCCGGTCCGGGCCCACGCCCGCCTCCGCGAAGGCCGCGACGAGGGCCTTGACCTGGCCGGCGGTCGCCACGCCGATGGTGTCGCCGAGGCTGAGCTGTCCGACGCCGAGGTCGAGGAGTCGCCTGCCCACCGCGACGACCTGGTCGGCGGGAACCGCACCCTCCCACGGGTCGCCGAAGCACATCGAGACGTAGCCGCGCACGTCCATCCCGGCCTCCAGCGCGGCGGCGACGGTGGGCGCGAACATCTCGAACTGCGAGTCGAGCGTCCGGTTGAGGTTCCGGCTCGCGAAGGTCTCGGTCGCCGAGGCGAACACGGCCACGTGGCGCAGGCCGAGCTCGGCGGCGCGGTCGAGGCCACGCCGGTTGGGCACCAGCACCGGCAGCTGGCGTGCGGCGTCGCCGAGCTCGGCCGTCAGGCCGGTCATCAGGTCGGCGGCGTCGGCCAGCTGCGGCACCCACCGCGGGTGCACGAAGCTGGTCGCCTCGACCACCGGGAGCCCGGCGGCGAGCAGTCGTCGCACGAAGGCCGCCTTGACCTCGGTCGGGACGACGGCTGCCTCGTTCTGCAGCCCGTCGCGCGGGCCGACCTCGTAGATCGTGACCGCCGAGGGAAGGCCGGGCTCGGGGACGACCATGGGGAGGGCGCTCATGCCGCTCCCTCCTCGGTGTCGCGCTGGACGGCGAAGAGCTCGGCGCCCAGGGCGACCTGCTGCCCCGTCGCCGCGCCGACCGCGGTGACCGTGCCGGCGTACGGCGCCTTCAGGGCCAGCTCCATCTTCATCGCCTCCACGACGCCGAGGACGTCACCCTCCGACACGGTGTCACCGACCGCGACGCGGACGTCGAGGACCGTTCCCGGCATCGGCGCGAGGACGGTGCCGTCACCGGCCGCGGCGCCGTGGTCGGCACTCGCGTCGGGGCGGCGGAAGAGGTAGCGCTGGCCCTGGTGGGCCAGCTCGACGTGGTGGGGGGTGGTGTGGGCGCTCACTCCGCTCACTCCGGCACCCGGCAGCACCACGTCACCATCCTCGAACTCCACCACGACCGGCGCGGCCGGACCGCCCATCCGGAAGCCATCGGCGGCGAAGGGGCCGGACGCGGTGGCGTGGGCGTCGAGCCAGAGCCGTGCGGCGATCGCGCGCGCCGGCGCCGGGTCCGGAGGTGGGACGTCGTGACGGTCGAGCCAGGCGGTGTCGATGCCGCCCGGGACGGCGAACTCCTCCCCCGCGGCGAGCACCCGCAGGAAGCCGGTGTTGGTGGTCAGCCCGAGGATCGCGGTGTCGTCCAGCGCCGCGACGAGGGCACGGCGCGCGCTCTCGCGGTCGCGACCGGAGACGATCACCTTGCCGAGCATCGGGTCGTACGACGTGCTCACGACCTGTCCGGACTCAAGCGCGTGGTCCACCCGGGCCTGCGCGGGCCACACCACCGCGGTCGCCGTACCGGCCTGCGGGAGGAAGCCGCCGAAGGCGTCCTCGGCGTAGATGCGCGCCTCGATGGCGTGCCTGCCGAAGCGCACCCCCGCCTGGTCGAACGGCAGCGGATCGCCCGCCGCGACGGCGATCTGGCAGGCCACGAGGTCGACCCCGGCGTGGATCTCGGTCACCGGGTGCTCGACCTGCAGCCGGGTGTTCATCTCCAGGAAGTAGAACTCGCCGGTGCTCGTGTCGAGCAGGTACTCGATCGTGCCGGCGTTCTCGTAGCCCACCGAGGCGGAGAGCGCGACGGCGGAGGAGTGGATGCGCTCGCGCAGCCCCTCGTCGAGCGCGGGCGCCGGCGCCTCCTCGAGCACCTTCTGGTGACGGCGCTGGACCGAGCACTCGCGGGTGCCGAGGTGGACGACGTTGCCGTGGCTGTCGCCGAGCACCTGGACCTCGATGTGGCGTCCGCGCTCGACGTACTTCTCCACCAGCATGGTGTCGTCGCCGAAGGCGCCGGCGGCCTCGCGCCGGGCCGCGGCAACGGCCGCGTCCAGCTCCTCGGGAGAGCGCACGACCCGCATCCCCTTGCCGCCGCCGCCAGCAGCGGCCTTCACGAGCACCGGATAGGCGAAGCCCGCCGGGTCGTCGGCGAGGTCGTACGACGGCACCACCGGCACGCCGGCCGCGACCGCGAGCTCGCGGGCCGCGTCCTTGCGTCCCATCTGCTCGATCACCTCGGGACGGGGGCCGATCCAGGCGATGCCGGCACCGGTGACGGATGCCGCGAACGAGGCGTTCTCGGAGAGGAAGCCGTAGCCGGGATGGATGGCGTCGGCTCCGGCCTCCTTCGCCGCGGCGAGCACCGCGTCGGCATCGAGATAGCTCGGGACGCGGAGGGCGACGTCGGCGTCGCGCACGTGCAGTGCGCCGGCGTCGACGTCGGTGTGCACGGCGATGGCGCGGATGCCGAGCTCGCGGCAGGTGCGGAAGACGCGCCGGGCGATCTCGCCGCGGTTGGCCACGAGGACGGAGCGGATCTCGGTCATCTCGATCACATCCTGAAGATGCCGTAGGAGGGGGCGGGCGTGGGCACCGCGGACACGACCTCGAGCGCCATGCCGAGCACCCGACGGGTGTCCGCCGGGTCGATGACGCCGTCGTCCCACAGGCGGGCCGAGGCGTAGTAGGGCGAGCCCTGGGTCTCGTACTGGTCCTTGATCGGCTGCTTGAACTCCTCGTCGTCCTCGCGGCCGGCGACCGTCGCGAGCACGTTGGCCGCCTGCTCGCCGCCCATGACCGAGATCCGCGCATTGGGCCACATCCACAGGAAGCGCGGGTCGTACGCGCGACCGCACATGCCGTAGTTGCCGGCCCCGAAGGAGCCGCCGATCACGACCGTCAGCTTGGGCACGACCGAGCACGCGACCGCGGTGACCAGCTTGGCGCCGTCGCGGGCGATCCCGCGGTTCTCGTACTCGCGCCCGACCATGAAGCCGGAGATGTTCTGCAGGAACAGCAGCGGGATGCCGCGCTGGTTGCACAGCTCCACGAAGTGCGCCCCCTTGAGCGCGCTCTCGGAGAAGAGGATCCCGTTGTTCGCCACGATGCCGACCGGCCGGCCGTGGATGCGGGCGAAGCCGCAGACCAGGGTGTCGCCGTACAGCTGCTTGAACTCCTGCAGCCGGCTGCCGTCGACCAGGCGCCGGATCACCTCGCGGACGTCGTACGGCGTGCGGGTGCTGGCCGGCACGACGTCGTAGATGCTCTCCGGCGGCTCGTGCGGCTCCTCGACCTCGGCGGCGGGCGTCGGCTCCGGCGCGGGAAGGGTGTCGACGATCCCGCGCAGGATCCGCAGCGCGTGCGCGTCGTCGTCGGCGAGATGGTCGACGACCCCGGACCGCCGGGCGTGCACGTCGCCGCCGCCGAGGTCCTCGGCACTGACGACCTCGCCGGTGGCGGCCTTCACCAGGGGCGGTCCGCCCAGGAAGATCGTGCCCTGGTCCTTGACGATCACGGTCTCGTCCGACATCGCCGGGACGTAGGCCCCGCCCGCCGTGCACGAGCCCATCACGGCGGCGAGCTGCGGGATCCCGCGCGCCGACATGTTGGCCTGGTTGAAGAAGATGCGGCCGAAGTGCTCCTTGTCGGGGAAGACCTCGTCCTGCAGGGGAAGGAAGGCGCCGCCGGAGTCGACGAGGTAGATGCAGGGCAGCCGGTTCTCGGCGGCGACGGTCTGCGCCCGCAGGTGCTTCTTGACCGTCATCGGGTAGTAGGTGCCGCCCTTCACCGTCGCGTCGTTGGCGACGACCATGGCCAGGCGGCCCTCCACCCGGCCGATCCCGGCGACGACACCCGCCGCGGGGACGGCGTACTCGCTGCTCTCGGGGTCGGCGCCGGGCTTGCCGTACATCCCGTAGGCCGCCAGCGGAGCCAGCTCGAGGAAGGGGCTGCCGGGGTCGAGGAGCCGGTCGACCCGGTCGCGCGGGAGGAGCTTGCCGCGGTCGGTGTGCTTGGCGCGGGCCGCCTCGCTTCCACCCCGGCGGACGCGGGCCAGGCGCGCGCGCAGGTCGGCGGCCAGGTCGCGGAGGGAGGGCTCGGGAGTCTCGGACACCCGATCAGGTTAACGATCGTTAACCTGATCTGTAAAGCCCTCTTCCCCCGACCGATGCGCGGCGTCCATCGCGCGGACGCGGCGCGCCGGGTGGCCTAGCCTTCGGGGGTGACCGTGACCGAACCGACCCGCCGCGAGCAGATCCTGGCCACCGCCGCCGACCTGTTCGCCGCGCGGGGCTTCCACGGCGTCTCCGTCGCCGACCTCGGCGCCGCGTGCGGCATCTCGGGGCCCGCTCTCTACAAGCACTTCGCGTCGAAGCAGGCGATGCTCGCCGAGATGCTCACCTCGATCAGCGAGCGGCTGCTCGAGGTCGGCCGGGAACGCGTGGCCGCTGCGGGCGGCGACCCGGCCGACGCGCTGCGCGGCCTGGTGGACTGGCACGTCGAGTTCGCCCTCGGCCACCGCCCGCTCATCATCGTCCAGGACCGCGACTGGGAGTCCCTCCCGAAGGACGCGCGGGAGCAGGTCCGCCGCCTGCAGCGCTCGTACGTCGGCCTGTGGGCCGACCAGCTGCGCGCCCTGCGCCACGACCTGGACGGCGCACGAGCCCACGCCGCCGCGCAGGCCGCGTTCGGGCTGCTCAACTCCACCCCGCGCGCCGGCCACGGCATTCCCGACCCGGTCCTGCGCGAGCTGCTGGGCTCCATGGCGCTGGCGGCACTCGGCGTGAGCTCCTCCTAGCCGGTCGCGCGCGTCACGGCGCGTCGCTCCCGGTCCCGGCGCCCTCCGAGGGCCGGTCCACGACCTGGCCGGCGTGGGCCACGAGCCAGCGGCCCGCGAGCTTGTGGAGGTAGACATCGGCCGCGGTGCCCTCGTCCCAGTGGATCACGGCGTGCACGGAGGGCGGAGCACCCCCGGCACCGGGCGCCCGGCGCTCGAGGTCGAGCCGGACGAGACGTCCCTGGGGAAGCCGGGACAGCCTGGTGTCGCGGTAGCTGGTCCACAGCTCCTCGGTGAGCAGGGGACGCAGCCGGGCGAGCCAGCGGTCGAGCCCGCCGCTGCGGTCGGTCAGCGCCGCGGCGTACGCCTCACCGGCTGCCCGCCAGGTACGACGCCCGGCGGGCAGCGGGGCTGCGGGTGCCGACGAGCTCGGTGCCGGGGAGGGCACGACCGCGGACTGGTACGGCTCGGGCGCGGAGCGGCGGGTGACGACCACGAACACCGTCACCGCGACGAGTGCCCCGAGGAGGAGCAGGACGAGGGCGCGGGTCAGCGGACGGTGCACGACGACTCCCTCGCGCTCGAACGGGATGCGGGACTCATTCGACCTCCTCGGGGGGCGGCAGCGTGTCCGTCGTGTGCGTGCGCAGCCAGCGTCCGAGACGGTCCTCGGCGAGCGCCGCGAACATGGACCGGGTGGCGGGACGGTCGAGGGTGACGACGCTGGCCCCGTCGATGGTCGGCGTGCCGGTCACCGGGACCGTCGCGAACGTGAGGTCGTCGGCGCGCAGGTGCCTGCTCTGCAGCGCGAGCCGTCGCATCACGCCGTTGGTCATCCCTGCGTCGACCGCGATGGTGGTGGACAGCTGACCCACCAGCTCGACGAGCCGGTGCGGGCTGGTGAGCGTCCCACTGCCGGCCACCTGCGCGAAGAGGGCGCGCAGGAAGTTCTGCTGGCGCTGGATCCTGCTGAAGTCGCCGCGGCGCAGCGAGTGCCGCTCCCGGACATAGGCCAGGGCCTCGGCGCCGTCGAGGCGGCGGGTTCCGGCCGGCCACGTGCTGCCGTCGATCGGGCTGCGGGTGTCCTCCGGCAGGTGCAGCTCGACCCCGCCGACGATGTCGGCCACCCGGGACAGCCCGGTGAGCCCGATGACGACCGCATGGTCGATCCGCACGCCCGTGAGGTCCTCCACGGTGCGCGCCAGCAGGCGCGGACCGCCGTAGGAGAAGGCCGCGTTGATCTTGGTCCGGCCGTGTCCGGGCACCGCCACGTAGGAGTCGCGTGGGATCGACACCAGCTGCGCCGACCTGCGGTCGGCGGGAAGGTGCAGAACCATGATCGCGTCGCTGCGGAACAGCCCGGGCGTCCACCCGCGCGACGCCAGCTCCTCGTAGACCGACGGACCGCGCTCGGCCCCGTCCGGGTCGTCGACGGCCGCGACGAGCAGGTTCAGCGCGCGCCCGCCCGTCGCCGGCGGCCGGTCGGGCCGGTCGACGTCGAGGGGGAAGCGCGAGATGTCGCCGAGCTGACGGTCGGTGTAGACGACCATCCCGGCGACGACGCCGGCCAGCACGACCAGCACGACGACCACGATCGCGAACAGCCGGCGCATCCAGCGCCGGTCGGAGGCCGCGGGCCGCGCGCTCGCGAACGCCGAGCCGAGGAAGTCCTCGCCCCCGGTGTCCTGCGCCGATCCGCTCGCGAGGTCCGGTCCCGCGCTCACCGCAGACCTCGCGAGTGGCCCCGCCGCGGCCGGGCGGGTTCGCGGCCGGCTCGCGCCACGACGCCGCTGGAGATGTCCACGCCCAGGTTGGACCAGCACGGCGTCCAGACCTGACGCCGGAGCGCGGACACGCCGACCGGACACGGCGACTGTCAGGTCCGCGGCCGTTCGGGGTCCACGTCGTTGGGCCTCGGTGCGACCGGGCCCCGGCGGCGGGCCGGCGTGGGCCTGGGTCCCGGCCCGCTGCCGTCTCCGTTCCTCGCGATCCCGCGAGGACGTGTCGTGAGGGGGGAACGATGGATCGGATGCGCCTCGGCCGAGCCCGTGTGGTGGCGAGCCTGGTCGTGCTCGACCTGACGGCGTGGGTGCTGGCGGTCGCCGCGTTCTGCGGTCTCCGGCTCTCCAGCGTGGGCGCGGCGTCGAGCGTCGAGTGGCCCTTCGTCCTCGCCGCGGGCGCTGCCACCGGAGTCCTGCACGTCCTGCTGGGCGCCGGCACGCACCTGTACCGCGGGCGAGCTCCTCTGGGCAGCCTCGACGAGGCCTTCCTCCTCGGGTCGACGGTGCTCGGTGCCGGTACGGCGCTGACGGCCTTCAGCGTGGTCGTCCTCGAGCCCTTCCTGCCCCGATCGGTGCCGCTCGCGGCGGCCTGCCTGACCCTCGCGCTGACGGCGAGCCTCCGAGCCGGCATGCGGCGCTCCATCGAGCGACGCCAGGAGCGCTCGGCGCGGTGGCAGGCCACCCCGGTCCTCATCGTCGGCGCCGGCCCCTCGGGCCGCGCGGTCGTGGAGGCGATGCTCGCGAGCCATGACACGGGGTGGCGGCCGGTCGGACTCCTCGACGACGACCCGCGGCGCAAGCACCTGCGTCTGCGTGGCGTGCCCGTGCTCGGCCACACCGACGACCTCGCTCGCGTCGCGCGCCAGACGGGCGGGCAGGCCGTGGTGATCGCCGCGCCGGAGGCACCCCCCGCGCGGCTGCGGTCCTGGGCGTCGGCGGCGAGGGACGCCGGGCTGCAGGTCAAGCTGCTGCCGGCGATCACCGACCTGCCCTCGGGACTGACGGACATCCGCGAGCTGCGCGACATCCGGGTGGAGGACCTGCTCGGCCGCCAGGTGATCGACACCGACGTCGCCAGCATCGCCGGCTATCTCACCGGCAAGCGGGTCCTGGTCACCGGGGCCGGCGGGTCGATCGGGTCCGAGCTGTGCCGCCAGATCCGGCAGTTCGCGCCGAGTGAGCTGATCATGCTCGACCGCGACGAGTCCGCGCTGCACGCGGTCCAGCTCTCCCTGGAGGGCCGGGCGCTGCTGGACACCGCGGACGTGGTGCTCGCCGACATCCGCGACCGCGCCGGACTGGTCCAGATCTTCGAGGAGCGCCGCCCGGAGGTGGTCTTCCACGCCGCCGCCTCAAGCACCTCCCGATGCTGGAGCAGTACCCGGGCGAGGCCGTCCAGACCAACGTCTGGGGCACCCTGAGCGTCCTCGACGCGGCGGTGGCCGCGGGGGTCGAGCGCTTCGTCAACGTCTCGACCGACAAGGCCGCCGACCCGACCTGCGTGCTGGGCTACAGCAAGCGGCTGGCCGAGTGCCTGACCGCCGACGTCGCCCTCGAGGCGGAGGGCGTCTACCTCTCGGTCCGCTTCGGCAACGTCCTGGGCAGCCGCGGCTCGGTCCTGTCCACCTTCGCCAGCCAGATCGCCGCAGGTGGCCCGGTGACGGTGACGCACCCGGACGTCACGCGCTACTTCATGACCATCCCCGAGGCGGTGCAGCTCGTCGTGCAGGCCGCGGCGATCGGCGACCGCGGCGAGGTGCTGGTCCTCGACATGGGCGAGCCGGTGCGCATCCTGGACGTGGCCGAGCAGATGATGGACATGGCCAGCACGACCGTCCCGGTCGAGTTCACCGGGTTGCGTCCGGGCGAGAAGCTCCACGAGAACCTGCTGGCACAGGGCGAGCAGGACACCAGGCCTCGCCATCCCCTCGTCTCCCAGGTCCCGGTGCCGCCCCTGGCCCGCGAGGCCGTCTACCGGATCGACGTCCGGGAGGACCCGCGCCGGCTCACCGCGCGCCTGGCCGAGCTGTGCGCACGGGTGAGCGCGCCTGTGTCGCGCCCGTCCCGCCTGGGTCCGACCGTGCCCGTCGACCGCAAGCCGGTGGGCGCATGAGGTCGCTGCCGTGACGCGGGTGCTCGTCACGTCGGCGGGACAGCGCGTCTCGCTGGTGCGTGCCTTCCGACAGGAGCTGGCCCGGATCGACCCCGAGGGACAGGTGCTCACCTGCGACCACCGGCCGGAGTGGAGTCCCGCCTGCCAGGTCGCCGACGGGACCTTCGCCGTGCCCCGGGCCGACGCGCCGGAGTACGCCGACGTGCTGGTCGCGGAGTGCGTACGGCGACAGGTGGCGGTCGTCGTGCCGACCATCGACACCGAGCTGCTGCCCTTGGCCCGCGCGCGGCAGCGCTTCGCCGACGCCGGGGTCCAGGTCGTGGTCTCCTCTCCCGAGCTGGTCGCGACCTGCCGGGACAAGCGGCTCACCAGCGCCTTCTTCCGGGAGCGCGGCATCGAGGTGCCGGCGCCGGTGGACCCGTCCGCCCCGACCTTCCCGTTGTTCGTCAAGCCGTACGACGGCAGCCGGTCCGCCGGAGCGGCGGTCATCCGCGACCCGGAGGACCTCCGGCACGCGCGGCGGGACGAGGAGCGCCTGATGTTCATGGAGTACCTCGACGGTGAGCACTACGAGGAGCACACCGTCGACCTGTACTACGACCGGCAGCACGAGCTGCGCTGCCTCGTGCCACGCCGTCGACTCCAGGTCCGGGCCGGGGAGGTCAGCAAGGCCGTCACCAGCCGCAACGCGCTCGTGCCCTTCCTCGCCGAGCGGATGGCGCGGGTCGAGGGGGCCGCCGGCTGCCTGACCGCACAGTTCTTCCTGGATCCCGTCGGAGGGCGGATCGTGGGCATCGAGGTCAACGCGCGCTTCGGCGGGGGCTATCCGCTCAGCTACCACGCCGGCGCCAACTACCCGCGGTGGATCCTCGACGAGTACGTCCGGGACCTGCCCGTGGCGCCGTACGACGACTGGCGCGACCAGCTGCTCATGCTCCGCTACGACGACGAGGTCATCCGTGATGCGGCTGCCGGTCGGCCCTGACACCCAGCTCGTCCTGGACCTCGACGACACGCTGTACCCCGAGATCGACTTCGTGGCCTCGGGCTTCCGCGCGGTCGCCCGGGCGCTGGGCGAGCGGGCTCCCTCGGTCGGCCCGGGTCTGCTTCCCGCCATGTGGGAGCGCTACCAGGCCGGACAGAACGCCTTCGCCTGGGCGGCCGAGCACCTCGCGGCGCACGGCGTGCACGTCAGCGTGGCGGCGATGCTGCGGTGCTACCGCACCCACGACCCGGACATCGCGCCCGGACCGGGGGTACGCCGGTTCCTCGACGACGTCGTCGCGCTGGGAGCGGGCGTCAGCCTGCTCACCGACGGGCGCAGCATCACCCAGCGGAACAAGGTGCGCGCCCTCGGGCTGACCCGGTATCTCACCGACCTGGTCATCTCCGAGGAGGTCGGCGTGGGGAAGCCCGACGCGCGCAGCTATCGCCTGCTCGAGGAGCGCCATCCCGGAAAGCGCTTCGTGTGCATCGCGGACAACACCGCCAAGGACTTCGTCGTCCCGGCCCGGCTCGGCTGGCGCTCCGTGTGCCTGCGCGACACCGGACGGCACATCCATCCCCAACACCCCCACCCCGATCCCCGGCCCGACCACGTGGTCGACTCCTTCGAGGAGATCGTGGTGGTCGCGGCCGGCCCGACCGCAGCTGCTGCCGAGGCGCCGCGACACCGGTAGCCTGGACGTTCCACACTCGTGGGACAGGCGATGTCCTACGTTCCTCAGATGCAGGTGTTCACCGCGCCATGAGTTCCCAGCAGCAGGCGAGCGCGAGCCCGCGTCCGCGACGCGGGCCCTGGTCGGTGATGCTGTCGGCCGCGCAGGTGGCCGAGGCGGAGGGTCTGCTGGCCTCCACCGAGCCGGCCGCGCTGGACGCGACCGACCCGCGGACCCCGCACGCGGCCTATCTCCTGGCGGACCGCGGCGAGCTGGAGGCGGCCATCGCCGTCGCGACGTCGTTGAAGGGCATCCCCCTCGCGGTGGGCGGGGCCCACGGCGCGCGCTCGGCTCAGCATCTGGCGGACATCGTGACGGCTCGGCTCTGGCTCGCCAGGGTCGGCGGTGACCAGGACCCCGACGCCCGGGACGCGGCCCGCGCCGTGCTCGCCGAGCTCGACCGCACCCCGCTCGACCCACGACGCCTCGCGCTCGTGCGCCTGTGGCTGGCCGAGGCGCTGCACCGCGAGCCCGAGGTGAGCGAGGTCCAGCTGAGCGAGGCCCGTGGCTACCTCACGGTGGCACGCGTCCAGGCGACCCTTCTCGGCCTGGTCCCCCTGGAGGTCACCAGCCTCGCCGCCCTGGCCCTGATGCACCTGCCCTCGGGAGACCTCGAGGCGGCCCGACGGCTGTCCGGAGCGGCGTTGTCCCAGGGTCTGCTCGACCACCACCGGAGGCCGACAGGCTCGCCGGAGCACGCGCCACGCGACCTGCCGTACTGGCAGTTCGTCGCCACCGCCGTCCATCAGTGGGCCGCGTACTTCCAGGGCGACGCCACCGATGCTCGCGCGCTCGCCGACGTGGAGCGCTCGCTCCCGCTCTACGCCTCCGACGCCGTCACCTGGACCGTCGCCACCACTGTCGTCGCCCTCGCCCACTCACAGAGCGGCGCGATGCCCCACGCGCGCAGTCTCCTCAACGCGCTGGTCAACGACCCGCGCTTCGAAGGTCTCGGCGTGTGGCGGCTGTTCCCCCTGGTCGCGGATGCCTACCTGGCCATCGCGAGCGGCGACGTACGCCGCGTCCGGGCGCGCGAGGAGGATCTCCTGCGGGCGGGAGCACCGGGCGAGCAGCTCCTCGTGCGCGCCGTCCGCCTCGCCGCCGCGGGAGATGTCACCGGCGCGCTCACGACCCTGCACGGCGTCACCGGCGGGCAGGCGCGCTCCACCGGACTCACCTACCCCGTCGCCTGTGCCCTCGAGGCGATGCTCTTCGAGCAGACCGGCCAGCCGGACCGCGCCGACGCGAGCATCCAGCAGGCGCTGGGCACGGCCGAGCCGCTCGGCGCGCGCCGCATCTTCGCCGCCCACGACCCCCACGTCATGATGCCGATCCTGCGCCGGACGGCCGCCCGCCGTACCGCCGACCGGTGGACCGGAGAGGTCCTCGCCCATCTCGAGCGGGAGGTCGCGCGCACCGATCCCCCGCAACGCATCCAGATGCCGGGGCCGCCCGACGAGCCCGACGCGAGCACCGCCGCGGCGCCGAGCACCAGCCCGTCACCGCTGACCGAGCGGGAAGGCCAGGTGCTCGCGCTGTTGGCCACCGGCGCAGGCTCCGCCCAGATCGGCCGCGAGCTCAGCGTCTCGATGAGCACGGTCAAGACCCACCTGCGCTCGATCCGGCACAAGCTCGGCGCCGAGCGCACCAGCCAGGCGGTTGCGATCGCGCGCAGCGCCGGCTGGCTGCCGCCCGAGGCGAGGTGACCCGACCGCCGCGGCCTACGAGGGCTCGAGCCAGCCCGCGCTGCGGGCGACGGCCGCGGCCTCGCCGGTGCGGGCGACGCCGAGCTTCTGCCGGATCGAGCGCAGGTGGGTCTTGATGGTGTTGAGGGAGACATAGAGCTCCTGCGCCATCTGTGCCTGGCTGGCACCCGCGTTGACCAGCCCGAGGACCTGGAGCTCTCGCTCGGTCAGGGGGGAGGGGTTGGTGCGGACGGAGGGCTCCGCCGCCGGGAGCCCGTCGGGGCCGCCGGCGCCCTGGGCGCGGGTCCGCGGCCGGACGGCGATGGGCGCCGGGCGGAGGCCGGCACTCAGCGCGTCGTGGAGGAACTCGAGGACCTCGTGTGCCCACGCGTCCTGGGGGCGTCCCTCCGCCGCCCGCTGCACGAGGCGTGTCATGACCGGGAGGTCGTGCATCGCGAACAGGCGGCGCGCGCCGATGGGCTCGGTCGCCCCGAGCGCCTGCCGGACGCTGCGGTCGGCGAGCGCCGGCTGACCGGACTGCTCGAGCAGCATCGCCTCGAGGACGCACGCCGAGGCGAAGGTCATCCCCGACGACCGGACCTGCCGCTCGGTCACCCCCCGCAGAGCGGTCAGCGCGGCCGCGTTCTCGCCGTCCGCGACCAGCTGCGTCGCGCGGAGAAGCAGGGCTTCGCCGGGCGCCCCCGCCTGGGTCAGGTCGACCACGCGCTCCTGGACCCGGACCGCGTCGCCGCTCGTCGCGGCCAGGTAGCCGTCGGTGACCAGCGGCCGGAGCCGCCACACGCCCAGATCGTCGAAGCGCCGGTCGGCCAGCACCGCGCCGAGCAGGCTGCGTGCCTCCCGGACCCTCCCGTCGTGGGCGAGATGGGCGGCGACCACCGTCCCGGCCACCGTCGCGGCGACGGGGTCGAAGGCGAAGCGCGCCATCCCCTCCTCGAGCGCAGCGATCGCCTCGGCGTCGGTGGGACGACCCTGGAAGTGACACGCCCACTGCTCGACGGCACGCGCGAGGAAGTGCCAGTACGACATGGCCGCGGACGGCGCGGCGTCACCGTCCATCCGCGCGATCCGGGAGAGTGCGGCGGCGGCGAGCCTCGCTCCGGCCTCGACGTCCGCCGAGGGCACCTGGAGGAGCGCGAGACGTGCGAGCGCCGAGGCCTCGAGAGCACCGTTCCCGAGGAGGGCCGCCTGCGAGCGCAGGTGGTTGAGGTGGAGCGCGATCTCGTGCAGCACCGCCCTCTCGCCGACCTCCCGGCTCCAGAACAGCCCCACCGTCAGCGCCAGCCGCAGACTGGCGAGCCGAGGGGAGTCCAGGGCGAGGCTCGCGCTCGGCGCGAGCAGGCGCCGGGCCGCGTGCACGGCCTCCTCGTCGGTGCGCTGCTCGAACCACGCGGCCCAGATGCGCAGCGCCACGAGATCGGCGACGTGCTGGACCCGCTCCCGGTCGTCGTCGTCATCGAGGTCGAGGCCGAGCCCGCGCAGAGCCGCGACCACCGAGACCGCCTCCTCGGTGCGGCCCTGCCGGGCGAGCACGCAGGCCACGCGCGGCAACAGCGGGTGCGCGACGGGCAGGTCCACCGGCCCCGGGTGCTCGTCCAGGTAGGCGCGTGCCTCGTCGACGTGCGGCCCGTCCGCCAACGGCTCCCAGCCGCCGACCTCGCTCAGCGCGACGCCCTCGGCTCGCTGCTCATCCCCCGTCATCGTCCTGCCCGTGCGTCGGCTCAGTCCGGCCGAGCATCGAGGCGCGGCATCGTGGCATGGCCGGGGTGGCTCACGCCGTCGCGTCCCAGCACGGTCACGAGCGTGCGCGCCAGGATCCTCAGGTCGAGGGCGTGCGAGCGCTCCCGCACGTAGTGCACGTCGAGGTCCAGCTTGGCCTGCCAGTCGAGGGCGTTGCGGCCCGACACCTGAGCCAGGCCGGTCAGGCCGGGACGGACCTGGTGGCGCAGATGCTGGACTCCGGTGTACGCACCGAGATAGTCGTCCAGCAGGGGACGCGGGCCTACCAGGCTCATGTCGCCGCGCACCACGTTCCACAGCTCGGGGAGCTCGTCGAGGCTGGTGGCCCGCAGGAAGCGTCCGACCCGGCTGATCCGCTGCTCGTCGTCCTCGGTCGGCCCGCTCGCCGCGCGCATCGTGCGCACCTTGACCAGGGTGAAGGGCTGCCCGAACCGACCGGGACGCTCCTGACGGAAGAGGAGCGGGCGTCCGTCGGTCAGCAGCACGACCACCGCCACGACGGCGAGGACGGGCAGCACCGCCACGAGCAGGAGCCCGCCCAGGACGATGTCGCGCAGGCGGTAGCTCCACTCGCCGGTCATGACCACGCTCCGCATCCCCGACGGACCGCGTCGATGACGCGGTCCACCTCCGCGTCGGAGAGGGCCGAGCCGCTGGGCAGGCACAGGCCGCGGGAGAACGCGCAGTCCGCGACGCCGTTGAGGACCGTGGGGACGTCGGCGAACACCGGCTGCCGGTGCATCGGCTTCCAGACCGGCCGCGACTCGATGCCCTCGGCCGCCAGCGCCCGGCGCAGGCTGTCGCTGCCGGGTGTCGAGGACGGGTCGAGCACCACGACACTCAACCAGCCGTTGCTGGTGCCGAGCGTGTCGTAGGGGGCGAAGCTCAGGCCCGGCAGGTCCGCGAGCCGCGCGCGATAGCGCGCGGCGATCTCGCGGCGCCGCGCGACCTTCACCGTCAGTCGCGCGAGCTGGGCACGGCCCAACGCCGCGAGCAGGTTGCTGAGGCGGTAGTTGTAGCCGATCTCGGCATGCTCGTAGTGGGGCACCGGGAGCCGGGACTGGCTGGCCCTGCTCCGCGCTCGCTCGGCCACGTCGGCCTCGTCGGTGACCAGCACCCCGCCCCCGCTGGTGGTGATCATCTTGTTGCCGTTGAACGACACGATCGCCGACTCCCCCAGCGACCCCGCGGGCGCGCCCGAGGCGGCCACGGCACCCAGCGCCTCGGCGGCGTCCTCGACCAACGCGACGTCGTACGACGCGGCGACGGAACGCAGGGCATCGTGGTCGCAGGGCTGCCCGAACAGGTCCACCACCACGACCGCCCGCGGCAGCCGGCCGGTGCGCGCCCGGCGGCCCAGCTCCTCCTCGAGGAGCCCCGGGTCCATGCCCCAGGTGCGCGGCTCGGCGTCGACGAGCACCGGCGTCGCGCCGAGATAGCGGATCGGGTTCACCGTCGCGGCGAAGGTGAAGGTCGGCGCGACCACCTCGTCCCCCGGCCCGACGCCGAGCTCGAGGAGCGCGAGGTGCAGCGCGGCGGAGCCGCTCGCCAGCGCCACCGCGTGGGCCCGCCCCGTGGCCTCGGCGAGCTCTCGCTCGAAGGCGTCGACCTCGGGTCCCAGCGGGGCGATCCAGCCGGAGTCGAAGGCGCGGAGGAGCGCCGCGCGCTCCTCCGCGCCGACGTCGGGTCCGGAGAGCAGGATCCGGGCGGGCGCGTCCCCCGCGCCATCCGCCGACGGCAACGGGCTCAGCACCGGATGGGCGGTCGTCATCGTGATGTCCTGTCCGGGCGAGGGTGGTGGTTACTACCCCTACGGACCCCGCCGGCCCTGGTTCATTACGGCGTCGGCCACATCTCGGTGTGGTGGCCCCGGTGCGGTGGTGCGACAGGGGATCCCCCCGCGAGCGGTCGTCGCGGCCTCACGCCGTGAGCTCCACCGGCAGCGCGGGCGCCATCGACTCCCGCAGGTGCTGTCCCGCGAGCTCGGTCACCTCCGCCACCTCGCTCAGCTCGGCGCGCAGCCGCTTGCGGGCGCGGCTCGCGATCGCCGACACCGCGTTGGCCGACTTGCGGCACTCGGCGGCGATCGAGGCGACCTTCTCGCCCTCGACCTCGACCCGCCAGAGCACCTCCCGCCAGGAGGCGGGGAGCCGGGCCATCGCCCGGCCGAGCTCGGTGTCGGCCAGCGACTCGTAGGGCTCGTCGGCCCACACCCCGTCGAGCACCCCCGCCTCCTCGGTCGGGATGTACATCGCCCGGTGCTCGTTGTAGGCCCACGCCACGCGGCGGATCGCGGTCGCCAGGTAGCCGGGGAAGTTCTCGGTCGGGCCGTTGCCTCCCTCGATGGCACGCAGCACCCGCGACCAGGCGTCCGCCACCACGTCGTCGACGTCCGTGGGCCGCACGCCGGCACGGCGCGCGACCTTCACCGCGATGTCGCGGTAGCGGGCGAAGAGCACCCCGAAGGCCTCGGTCTCACCCCGCCGGGCGGCGGCGAGGAGCTGCCCGTCGGACGGGCCGTCGGGGACCGGTCGCTCCGGACGGTCGGCTGACGAGTGTGCATCGATCTGAGCATGCGTGGACAAGGACTTCCCCCCGGTGTGCGACCGCGCCGCGGGTGAGCGGCGCCGGCGTGTCGAACGGCCACGGATGTGTGGCCCCGCCAGCGTGCGGGTCGGAGGGGGTGGCGCGGATCACGCTTTTCGGTGATCTGGGGATGAGGCGGGGTCACCCCGAGGATGAGACGCGCCGCCCCGCCGAGCCTGCGCCCTCCAGCAGGCCAGCGTCGCGCAGTGCGACGAGCGTCGCCCGGACCTGGTGCTCCAGGTCGCACGGCGGCCGGGCGGCACGCGCTCGGACCACCCCGGCGATCCGGGCGACGAGCCGGGCGTCGTCCGGGTCGGCATGGTCGGCATGGTCGGCATGGTCGGCATGGTCGGCACGGTCCGGGGGGCACTCGCGGGCGAGCTCCCAGACCACGACGGCCGACGGGCTCAGCAGGTGCACCGTGGCCGAGGCCAGCCGGGCGAGCCACACCCGCTCGCCGTCACGGCGCAGGGCGAAGGCGGGGTCGTCCACGATCTCGCTCGGCGCGGTCGTGCCCGACTCGTCGGATCCGCCCGACGAGCCCGAGGACATCGGGGGCGGTGTCGCGGGCGGCGCGGGCGGTGCCGCCGGGACGACGGCCACCGCGGGGAGGGCGGACCTCAGCACGACGGCGACCCCCTTGCCCCACCGCCGGAGCCAGGCGACGAGCAGCGCGCCGTGGCCGAGCGGCCGCCCTGCGCGCACCGACATCGTCTGCCGGTCGGGCAGGACCGCGGCGGACACGACGGCGAGCGCCCCCCGCAGTGACGTCGCGGTGAGCGCGCGGCCGGCCCAGAGCTGGACGCCCGAGCCGGACGGGTCGGCCTGGGTGCGCCAGTGCCAGTCGTGCACCACTCCACCGCTGCGACCCCACCCCGCCACCACCGCCCGCAGCGCCGGTCCGCTGCGCAGCACCTGCGCCCATCGCCGTACCTCGGCCGCCGCGGCGGCGTCGAGTCCCGCACGGACCTGTTGGACGTCGTCGAGCGCACGCACGGTGCCGTAGCCCCGCGCGGCGTGCAGCAGCACCAACAGCGCGTGCGCGGCGTCCGCCGGGACGTCGACGATGTGACCGCCGAGCACCGTCGCGGCCCGCTCGGCCCACAGGAGGTCGAACGCCTCCGAGGGGTCGAGCCCGATCCCCGGGAAGCGGTGGTGGACGTCGATCGCGCAGCCCCAGAGCGGGTGGGTCAGCACCGTGGCATGGCCGACCAGCCGGGAGGACCGGGTCGCCGCCTGACGCCTCCAGCCCCGGCGCTCGAGCGCCGCGACGAGGTCCTCGTGGTCCTCCGGCGACACGAGAACGTCGACGTCGGTCGGCCGTCGCCCGCGCAGCCCGAGCTGGCGTCCGGAGGCGACACCCTTGATGTGCAGGACGCGGAGGCCGGCACGTCCGGCCTCGCGGTCGACGAGGGCGTGCACGAACTCCAGGCGCACGGCCATCGGCAGGACCGGAGCGGTCGCCGTCCTCACCCGCTCACGCCGACGCCCGCAGCTCGGTCGCGCTCGCGATCGTGCGGCGCAGGCCCTCGCGGAGGTCGACCGTCGGCTCCCAGCCCAGCGTCTCGCGGAGAGGTCCGCACTCGGCCGCCGAGTGACGGACGTCGCCGACCCGTGCCGGGTGGTGCTCGATGCCGGCGGGTCGGCCGACGATCTCGCACACGGCCTCGAGCATCTCCAGCAAGGTCACCGAGGTGCCGGTCGCGACGTTGAAGACCGAGCCGCCGACGGCCGCGTCGGTGCTGGCCGCCAGCAGGTTGGCCCGCACCACGTTCTCGACGTAGATGAAGTCCCTCGACTGCAGGCCGTCGCCGTGGACCGTGACCGGCCGGCCGTCGCGGACGGCGGCGACGAAGAGCGGGATGACGGCGGCGTAGGCGGAGTGCGGGTCCTGGCGCGGGCCGAAGACGTTGAAGTAGCGCAGTGCCACGGTCTCCAGTCCGTAGCTCGCGTGGAAGGCCTGGCCGAGCGTCTCGGCGGCGAGCTTCGCGACGGCGTACGGCGAGCGCGGCTCCGGGCGCATCTCGACCCGCTTGGGCAGCACGGGAGCGTCGCCGTACACGGCGGAGGAGGACGCCTGCACGAAGCGCCGTACCCCGGCCCGCTGCGCGGCTGCGAGCACGGTCGCGGTGCCCATCACGTTGACCTCGGTCGAGCCGACCGGGTCGGCGACCGAGGCGGGCACGCTGGCCAGCGCTGCCTGGTGCAGCACCACCTCGACGCCGTCCATCGCACGCGCCACCAGGTCACGGTCGCGGATGTCCCCGACGACGACCTCGACGTCGTCCTGGACCGCCCTCAGGTTGGCCAGGTGGCCGCTGCTCAGGTCGTCGAGGACCCGCACCCGGTCCCCCTGGCGGACCAGGGTCTCGACGAGGTGGCTTCCGATGAACCCGGCGCCGCCGGTGACGAGGTAGTTCGTGCTCACTCCCTCTTCGACCGCGGACCGGCTCAGTCCTGACACCGCTCGTCCGGTCGCCGGCGCAGCGGTGTCGCGGGCACCCCGCCGACCGTCGCACCGGGAGCCACGTCCCTGGTCACCACCGCGCCCGCGGCGACCGTGGCTCCGTCGCCGATCGTCACCCCCGCGAGGACCGTCGCCTTGCAGCCGATCCACACGTCCGTGCCGATGTGCACCGGCGCGGACAGGAAGGCCATCTCCCGCAGGGGGACCGTGTGGTCGTGGTCGGCGTCACGGATCGTGACGTGCTCGGCGATCTTGGTGCCGGCGCCGATGGTGATCGCCGTGCGCGCGACGACCATCGACCCGGGGCCGATGTAGTCCGCGGCGACCAGCAACCGCGCTCCGGGCGCCGTGGTCAGGGTCGCGCCCCGGGCCAGGGCGCAGCCGTCCACCTCGATCAGCGAGCCGGCCCCGGCGTACACCTGGCAGCCCCGCTCGACCAGTAGACGACCCCGCATCCGGACGTGGGGGAAGCGCAGGCGGATCCAGGCGACCCGCACCCGGCTGGTCGTCAGGACGCTCAGTCGCGAGCACCCGCGCAGGAGGCGGGCGAGGCCGTGCCGTGCGGTCCTCATCGCGAGCCCCGGACGGCCAGGTGGCGCGGGGCGGGACGCCGGAGCCGGGGACGCAGCGCGGCCGCGAAGAGTGCCGCGTGGCCCACCGCGAGGACGACCTGGGTGGCGACCGCCGACCACGCGGCGCCGAGGAGGCCCCACCGCTCCACGAGCGGCCAGCCGGTCCCGAGCGCCGTGGCCAGGCCGAGCGCGGTGAGGGGTGCCTGGAGGCGGAAGGAGCGCATCGCGTCGATGGTGGTGCCGACGAAGAGCACGGCGTACTCCAGGGTCACCGCGACCATCAGGACGACCAGCACACCGGCCGCGTCGGCGTACTCGGGCCCGAAGACGAGGCGGAGCGCCGGACGGGCGAACAGCCAGCACGCGACGACGCCGACGATGCCGACGCCTGCCCCGGCAAGGACCAGGCGGCCGACCATCACCCGCATGGTGGCCAGGTCCCCGGCCGCGAACTGGTTGGCGAGGCGCGGGCTCACCGACTCCGCCACGGCCTGGACGACGGTGCCGGTCATCGTCGTGACGTAGGCGAGCGCGGCGAACACGCCCACCGCCGCGGACCCTTCCAGATGCTGCAGCAGATAGCGCGGCGTGAAGGCCACCGCGGACCCGAGCGCGACCGACACTCCGAGCGGGAGCGCGAGCCGGGCCAGGCGCCACAGCCGTGGGGCGTCGTACTCCGCGCGGACCGGCCGCCCCTGCCGGCGCAGGACACCGGCCGCACCGCTCGCGACGGCGAGCGTGACCGCGGCGAGGGCCAGCGCGCCCGCCGCCGCGGACCGGGTCGGCACGACCGCCGCCGAGAATGCGGCGAGGCCCGCCACCGCGCGCGCCGCCTGCGCCCGCGCGACGGCGGTCATCTGCTCGTGCCGCTGGAGGGTGCCGAAGACCGAGTCGAGCCGTCCCTCGGCGACCTTGTTCAGCGCCACTGCCGCCACGACCCCCACCGGCAGGGCCGCCGCCACCGCGACCGCCAGCGAGGCCGCCAGAGCCAGGAGCGAGGTGACCGTGCGCAGCGCCAGGAACTGCCCCGGCGTGTTCTCCCCGCGCGCGTCCGTGACCTGCACCTGGCGCAGCTTGAGGCCGGCGAGCAGGAACAGCGGCGCCGTGACGGCCAGGGCGAGGGCGTAGCGGCCGACCTCGGCGCTGTCGGTGACCCGGGCCAGCACCATCAGCATCAGGAGCTGGCTCGCCGCGTAGGCGCCGTTGCCGGCGAGCACCGCGGTCACACTGCGCCGCAGCGAGGTGCTCATCGCGTGCCCGCCGTACGGCGACCGGCCCGCTCCCCCGACGGGTCCGGCCGCGGCTCCTCGGTGGCCGCCGACGGTGGCGAGCCCACCGTCGCCATCAGCACCATCAGGCTGCCGATCGCCCACTGCACCGGGATCGGGGCGAAGGAGTTGCGGGTCGCGATGAGCAGGGGCAGCAGGATGACGATGCCCCAGAGCACGCCGCGCCGGCCCTGGGCGCGCACCGAGAGCCACAGCAGGGCTCCGATCGCCGCCATCAGCACGACCACGAAGGGGATCCCGCCGTTGCGGATCGCCTCGGCGATCGGCGAGCCGCCGATCGGACCCTGTCGGTCCATGATCTCCACGTTGAACACCCGGTGGTCCTCCTCGACCGGCACCGCGCCGCCGAAGACCCCTTCGAGGAAGCGCAGGGGGACCGCGACCAGGGTGGTGCCACGGCGCGGCTCCTCCCCGCCGTCCATCCAGCCCTGGACGACGACCACCGGGTAGATGGAGTAGCCGAGCTCGGCGAGTCCCTGCCACGGCGAGAAGTCACCTGCGCCGGCGGTGAGCGCCCGCAGGCCCTCGGTCCGGGTGACCCGGATGATGGAGGTGACGCCCAGCCCGACCGCGGCGAGGGCCAGCGCGACGACCGGGCGGAGACGACGCCGCTTGGCGGCGGCGTACAGCATCGCGACGGCCGGGAAGAGAACGGCGCCGCGGCTGCCCAGCACCAGCAGGACCGCGCCGACACCGCCGATCGCGACGAGTCCGAGGACCCGGTGGCCGCGGCCGGCCGCGAGGAGGAAGGCGCTGCCGTAGCCGACCAGGAGCACCCCGTAGCCGTAGGTGGATGTCGCCGCCGCCTCGAGGAAGTCGCCGTAGCCCGACGCGAGGCTGAGCCCGCCCCGGCTGAGGGTCCAGAACACGATGCCGCAGCCGACGACCACGGCGACCAGACCGACCGCTCCGGTGCGGTCACGGGCAGCGGCAGGCTCCGCGTCGCCGTCCCGGCGCGGCGCCAGCCGGGCGGCGACCAGGAAGCCCGCGACCAGGCAGACCAGGCCGACGAGGACGGCCGTGAGGGGCCGCAGGAGTGCCAGCGGCTCGACGAAGTCGTTGTCCCCGCGCCCGACGAGCGCCTCGTCGCCGATGATCGCGTAGCTGACGACCAGACCGCCGTGGAACATGCCGAAGACCGCGACGTACAGGGTCGCGGCGCCACCTGCCCCGGCAGAGGGGTCGTAGGTGGCGACGAGGGCGCCGGCGAGCCCGACGAGGAACCAGCAGGCCAGCTGCGCCATCGTCGGGTCGGTGAGGCCGGTGACCGCGAACAGCGAGAGGCCGAGGAGCAGGAGGCCGGCCGTGGCACGTGCCGGCCCGCTCAACGGGCGGCCCGCCAGGTCTCCCGCCAGCGCAGGGCGTTGTGGCGCAGGTCGAAGTCCGATCGGCTGACCGCGGCGCGCAGCTCGCGCCGCTGGTCCGCGTCGAGCCCGGCGACGTCCACCACCCGCCGTGCCCAGTGGCTGTGTGGCGCGTCCAGGGGCAGGATCTCGACCCCCGGCAGCCGCTCCGCGAGCGAGACGGCCGCGCCGATGTCGGAGGCGACCACCGGCACCCCCGAGGCCAGCGCCTCCAGTGCCACGGTCGGGAGGCCTTCGCGCACCGACGGCAGCACGAGCACGGAGGCGGCGCGCAACAGCTCGGGTACGTCGTCCCGCGGGCCGAGGTCGACGACGCCGGGATGCTCGCCCGGCATGTCGACCTCGGTGCCGCCGCCGGCGACCCACAGCTGCGCGGGCGCCAGCTCCTGCAGCGCGAGCGCCAGCGGTGGCAGGAAGGACCGGTTCTTCGCGGGGTCCGGGCGGCCGACGTGGAGCACGACCACCGACTCGTCCGGGTGCCGGTCGGGCAGCCGGAAGCGCTCGAGGTCCACCCCGTTGACGACCACCTCGTAGCGCGCGGCGCCTCCACGGGTGCGCCGAGGCCCTCGTGCGAACTCCAGCGCCCCGGGCGAGACGGCCAGCACGTCCGTCGCGGCCCAGGCCAGCAGCCGCCGGGTCGCGGACCGGAACAGCCGGCGACGCAGCCGCTCAGGACGTCCGTCGCCCTCCGAGTGCATCCGCGCGATGCGCCGGGGGACCCCGAGCACCCGCGCGGGCACGAGGAACAGCGCACTGGTCAGGCTCACGTGGGCCTGCACCACGTCGGGGCGCTCGCGACGAATGTCCCGGACCAGGCCGAGGAGCGTGCGCAGGACGCCACCGCGCCCGTGGACGACGACCTCCGCCCCCGCCTCCTCGAACTGCGGAGCCAGGGTGCCGCGCTGCCCGGAGACGCACACGAAGCGCTGACGTACCTGCGCCGCGGGGATCGCGCGGCACAGGTCGAGGGCCACCGTCTCCGCGCCACCTCGGTTGAGCGAGCCGATGACGTGCAGGACCGTCGCCGACGCAGGGGACGACGTACTCACGACGGCTGCCCGACCGTCTCGGGCGCGACCCGGGCCTCGCCGTGCCGGATCCGGCGCCCCGGCACCTGGTGGTACGACGGCGCCGCGCCCGCGTAGTAGCCGTAGCCGTTGCGGGCGGCGCGCCGGCCCGTGCTCACCCCGTTCATGACGAGGCCGAGCAGCCTCCCGTCGACCGCCTGGACGTTGCGCGAGGCCTGCGCGAGGTGCGCGCGGCGGGTCACGCCCGAGCGTGCCACCAGCAGCGCACCGTCGGCGGCGGCCGTGAGCAGCGCGCCGTCGGTCACCGGCAGCAGGGGTGGGCTGTCGATCACGACGAAGGACTCCGCGCGGAGGCGCTCCAGCAGCAGCCTCATCTTGTTCGACCCGAGCAGCTCGCTGGGGTTGTGCGGGATCCGGCCGGCGGTCAGCACCTGGAGGCCGTCGTGGCGGGTCTCCTGGAGAGCATCCTCGAGGCTCACCGTGCCCGCGATGACCTGTGAGAGCCCGGCCGACTGGTCGAGGTCGAAGATCTCGTGGACCGTCGGGCGGCGCAGGTCCCCGTCGACGAGGACGACCCGCTGGCCACCGCTGGCGATGACCCGCGCGAGGTTCGCGGCGACGGTCGACTTCCCCTCTCCCGCGACCGAGCTCGTGACCACGATGGCGCGGGGTGGCTCGTCGACCGCGACGAAGCGCAGGTTCGTGCGCATCTGCCGGAAGGCCTCCGCCGCACTGCGCCCGGCTCGCCCGTCGAGGTCCCGGGGGGCCTCGGCCAGGTTCTTCGTGGCCGGTACGACGCCCAGGGCGGGCGCTCCGCCGGCGCTCTCCGCCTCCCGCAGCCCGCGCACCTTGGTGTCGGTGTGCTCCCTCAGCACGCCCCACCCCAGGGCGAGGAGCACGCCGAGCACCAGCCCTGCGCCGTAGTAGCGGACCCGGGACGGATAGCTCTGCGAGGTGGGCATCCCCGCCGGCTCGACCGGGACGAGCTTGACGACGGCGTTCGCGTTGGCGCCGCCCTGGATCGTCGCGATCTGCTCGCTGGTGGCGCGCACGACGGCGTTGGCGATGTCACGGGCCTCGGCGGGTGTCGGCGCGCGGGCGGCGACGCGGATCGTGGTGGTGTCGGTCGGCAGGGTGGCGGTGATCCGGCCGATCAGCTGCTCGGGTGTGGTGTCGAGTCCGAGCTGCGCGATGACGGCCTCGGCGACCCCGCGGCTGGTGAAGAGCAGCAGGTACGACTTCGCCACGGTCTGGGCGAGGATCGTGCCCGAGTAGCTCTGCGCGATGTCCTTGCTGTTGTTCGTGGCGACGATGCCGGAGGCGCGAGCGGTGTACTCACGCGGGCGGGTCTCCGTCCACGCGACCGCCACCGTCACCGTGGCCACCAGGACCAGGAGCATGGGGAGCCAGCGGTGCTTGACGAGGCGGATCAGGTCTTCGAGCTGCATGGGTGGCGAACTGTTCTCTCTGTGCGACCGGGCGTCCTCGGTCCGAGCGCCCCATCGGGTGGACCGGCGGCCGGCCATTTCGTGACCGGCGTCAGGTTCGCCCGTGGCCCGGGTCCTCTCCCCTGGGCCGTCGAGCGGGCGTCGCGCGCGGGGATCGGTCCCAGGAGGAGGTACGGCATGCGGCTGTTGGTGGCCACCGAGGCACGGCTGCTGCGTGCGCCCGACGGCCGCGTGGTCGCCGACGCGGTGCACACGCGCGCCTTCTTCGACCGCTATCTCGGGACCTTCGACGAGGTCGTCGTGCTCGCGCGGGTCCAGGACGCCCCGCCGGGGCACCCCGCCCCGGCCGACCGCGAGGTCGAGGACGAGCGGGTGCGGGTGGCCGCCCTGCCTCCCTACACCGGGCTGGGCGGCCTGGCCCAGAGCTGGCGAGCGGTACGCCGGGAGGCGGTCGAGGCGCTCTCCACCTGCGACGCCGCGGTGTTGCGCGCCCCCGGGCAGGTGGCCGGCATCGTGCACAGCGTGCTCGACGCCACGCCGTTCGCCGTCGAGGTGCTCGGCGACCCCGCGGAGGTGTTCGCGCCGGGCACCACGGTCCGCCACCCTGGTCGGCCGCTCATCCGCCGCCACGCCGTGCGGTCGCTCGAGACGCTGTGCCGGCGCGCCACCGCCGTGGGATATGTCAGCGATCTGGTGCTGCCGCAGCGCTACCCCGCGGCACCGGGAGCCCCCGTGGCGACGTACTCCGACGTGCACCTGCCGCCCGAGGCCTTCCGCCCGCCCGCCGCGAGCCGCGGACCGGTGCGCCGCCTGGTCACCGTCACGGCGTTGGACCAGCCGTACAAGGGCATCGACGTGCTGCTCCGCGCGATGAGCCACCTCGGCTCCGACGTGACGCTCTCCGTGGTGGGCGGCGGTCGCCTTCTCGCCGACCTCGACCGTCTCGCCGGGGACCTCGGGCTGGGTGAGCGGGTGCGCTTCGTCGGGCAGCTCACCGGCGCGGCCGCGGTGCGCGCGGCCCTCGACGGCGCCGACGCGTTCGTCCTCCCCTCCCTGACGGAGGGACTGCCGCGGGCACTGATCGAGGCGATGGCACGGGGCCTGCCCTGCGTCGGCACCGACGTGGGCGGCATCCCCGAGCTGCTCCCCGCCGAGGCGCTGTGCCGGCCGGGCGACGAGCACGCCCTCGCCCGGCTCGTCGGCCGGCTCACGGCGGAGCCGGCCTTCGCGAGCACGCTCGCCGAGGCGACGTACGCCCGCTCGCGCTCCTACGCCCTCCCGGTCCTGCAGCACGAGCGCGAGCGCATCCTGGGCGCGCTGCGTCGTCGCGCGCTGGCGACCACCCGGTCGACGGCGCGGTGAGCCGCCCGATGCGCGTGCTGCACCTGGTCAAGACCGGGCACGGCGCCCGGTGGGCGCTGCGCCAGGTCGAGGTCCTCGTCGCCGCGGGCATCGACGTGCACGTCGCCCTGCCCGACGGTCCGCGCGTCGCCGAGTACCGCGCCGCCGGCGCCGCCGTGCACCTGTGCCAGCCGGGACTGCGGCCGACCGACCCCCGCACCTGGCGCGCGGCGGCGGGGGCGGTGGCGCACGTGACCCGGATCGTGCGGCCCGACCTCGTGCACAGCCACTTCGTCGACACCACGCTCGCGATGCGCGCGGCCCTGCGCGGCTCCGGGGTCCCCCGCCTCTTCCAGGTGCCGGGACCGCTGCACCTCGAGCACGCGGCCACCCGCGCCGTCGAGATCCGCAGCGCCGACGGGGACGACCACTGGATCGCGAGCTGTGCCTGGACCCGGGAGCGCTACGCCGCGAGCGGCGTCCCGCGGGACCGGCTGCACCTGAGCTACTACGGCACGGACGTCGAGGAGTACCGGCCGGGCGCCGACCGCGGAGCACTGCGCGCCGAGCTGGGGATCGCGCCGGACGTCGCCGTGGTCGGCATCGTCGCGTTCTTCTACCCGCCGAAGCGCTATCTCGGCCAGCGCACCGGCATCAAGGGCCACGAGGACCTGATCGAGGCGGTCGCGCGGGTCGTCGCGAGCGGCACCCGTGTCCATCTCGCGATCGTCGGCGGTCCCTGGGAGGGGGGTGCCGCGTACGCCGCCCGGATCCGCCGCCTCGCGGCCGACCGCCTCCCGGGCCGTCACACCTTCCTGGGCCACCGCGACGACGTGCCCTCCGTGTACGCCGGCCTGGACCTGGCCGTCCACCCGTCGCACTCGGAGAACCTCGGTGGCGCGGCCGAGTCGCTGCTGTGCGCGACCCCGACCGTCGCGACCCGCGTGGGCGGCTTCCCGGACCTCGTGCTGCCCGGCCGCACCGGCTGGCTGGCCGAGCCGAGGGATCCCGGTTCGCTCGCGGACCAGATCCGCGCGGCGCTCGACCACCCGAACGCACGGAGCCTGGCCGAGGAGGGCCGCCGCCGCACCCGCCGGCTCCTCGACGTACGGCGCACGGCGGGCGAGCTCGTGGACCTCTACGGCACGGTGCTCCAGCACAGCGCGGCTGCCTCCGGCCCGCCACGACGGCGACCCTGACCCCGTGGGGTGTCAGGAACGGGCGAGTGTCTCGTCCATCCAGGTAGCCATGGCAGGACCGATCGGGAGAGGCGCGTTGGACGAGTCGGAGAGTGACCGGCAGCTGGTCCGGCAGGGGATGACCATGTTCATGGTCGACCTGCTCAGTCGCACCCTGGCGGAGATCGAGGCCTACGAGGAGCAGCTGCCCTGCGTGCTGGTCTGCACCGATCTGGACTCCGGTGACCAGACGGTGTCGGGTCCCTTCCCGACCAGGACGGCCGGCGCGCTCACCATGGAGCACGAGATCGCCTCGGCCGGGCCCGACTCGCGGCTCGCGTTCTCGCTGATGCCGCTCTACCCCGCGCTCGAGCTGGGACGGCCCGCACCGTGCGACGGAGCGGCACCCCCGGTCCGGCCTGTCTAGCCGCGGTCCCGGGTCAGCAGGCCGGCGTGTTCCAGCTGGGCGATGCTCTCCCGGAGGGCGGCCGCGGGCACCCGGGTCAGGTCGGCGGTCTGGCCGGCGCCCAGCCGGAGCCAGAGCCCCGCGGCGAGGCCGGTGGCGCGCACCAGTGCCGCACCGACCATGACGAGGACGTCGTCCCCGACCGCCACGGCGTCGTGGTGGCCGCCGACGACGACCCGGCCGACCCCGGGACACTCGAGGCTCTCGCCGGTCGCTCGGCCGGGGACGTGCTCGAAGGCCAGGTGCCGGGCGTGGTGCCCGTCCAGGCACTGGCGCACCAGGTCGGCGGCGCCACCGACCTCGTCGTAGGTGAGGCGCCGGGCTCCGCCCGTGCGGACCAGCAGCTCCGCCAGCGTGCGCAGCGGGTCGGGCCACAGCGCCGCCGAGGAGGTCTGCGGCACGAGCTCCTCCAAGGCGTCGAGGAGCGGCACCGGCCCGAGCGCGGGCGCGGTGGGGGCGTCGGTCCTCGGGACCCGGTCGAGCAGGACGACGGCGCCGAGACGGAGGCGGCCGGGCGCACGGCGCAGGCCGAGCTCGTCGGGTCCCACCTGGCGCTTGTGCCCGGCGGCCGCGACGGCCGTGCCGGTCGGCGGCAGCAGCGAGAGCGGCTTCGCGTACGGACGGACGTCCAGCGAGTCCGGAGCGACCGACACGCACTCGTCGGTGACGTAGCCGAGGGTGCGGCCCAGCACGCGTGCCGCGGTCGTCTTGCCGGTGCCCGAGGCGGCCGCGAGCGCGACCACCCGCCCCCGGTCGTCGCTGAGGCCCGCCGCGTGCAGGTTGACCCGAGACCCGGCGGTGAGCTGGATGCCGAGCAGGTTCAGCCCGGACGCGAGCGTGTACTCCCGCTCGTCGGCGTCGACCCAGGTGAGCAGCTCGACCGTGCGGTCGGCCGGGCGGGAGGTCCGGCAGCGCGCCCACTGGGCGGCGACGCGCCCCACCATCGGCGACGGCCCGACGACCCGGACCGTGGCGCCGAGGACGTCGAGCGTCACCGTCCCTCGGCCGTCCTCCCTGGTGAGCACCACACCCTCCTCGACCACCGGACGGTCCTTTCCTGACGATCCGTGTCAGGTTCGCGGGCCGCGCCCGTCTAGCACTGTGGGTGTCCGTCCGCGGCCACCCTTCGTCGGTGGCGGCCATCGCCACCCCGCACCCACCTCACGGAGGAAACATGCAGCAGGACGGTTCGGGCCACGAGGACGTCGAGCTCACGGAGACCGGCGAGCTCCCGGCGCTCTCCGCCCAGGCGGAGGACGACCGCGTCAGCCGGCGCTCGGTCGCCAAGGGCCTGGCCTGGTCGGTGCCCTCGGTCTCCGCGGCGAGCATCCTCGGCACCGCGGCTCCCGCGGTCGCCGCCTCGGTGTTCCAGTGCCCTCCGGAGACGTGCTACACCGTTCCGGTGGAGCTGGGTGCCGCGACGGTCGCCGGCATCACCGGGATCAACGCGACCAACGTCACCATGGTGGGCGGTGTCGTGACCTTCACCTGTCTGAGCCAGTACGGCTGGCTCGGCGGCTGGACCCTCTGGGCGGACTCCTACACCTTCTCCTTCACCGACCACGCCGACATCACCACGAGTGCGGGACTGACGGCCACGACACCCAGCCCGCTGGCGCTCCCCATCACGGTGCCGGGCTCGACGGTGATCATCCCCGGCTACGCATGGGACCCGACGAACGACGGCCTGTTCAACGTCGGCCAGACCAACGCGCACCACATCACGAAGATCTGCGTGAACTACACCGCCATCTTCTACGGCATCGGGATCCCCCCGGTCGCGCTGGGCACCTGCCGCTTCCAGGTCTGCTACAAGACCTCCCCGGTCCTCACCTGGAACACCGTCGCGCTGACCAAGGTGTCCGGTCCGACGCCGCTGCCGTGAGGCCGGCGAGCACCCGGTGAGCAGTCCTTGAGCGTCGCGTACGCCGCCGTCTGGGTCCTCGTCGGCTCGGGGATCCTGGCCTCCGGCCTGGCCAAGCTGCCGCCCCGGCGACACGACGCCACCCGGGCCGCGCTGGCGGGGCACGGACTCGTCCTGCCTGGCGCCCTCATCCGCGCGGCCTCGGCCGCCGAGGTCGTGGCCGGCGCCGGTCTGCTCGCGACCCGCGGCGTCGTCGTCCTGACATGTGCCGCCGCGGCGGTGGCGATGATGGCCTGCTACACGCTGCTGGTGGCACGCCTGCTCCGGGCCGGCGGATCCGGAGGCTGTGGCTGTCACGGCGAGCGGACGGGCCGGCTCTCCTGGCACACGCTGCTGCGCAACGGCATCCTCGTCCTGCTCGCGGCCGTGGTGCTCGTCCGTGCGGCGCACGGCGAGCACCTCGCGCAGCTGCTGGGCCGGCTCGACGCACTCGGCAGGACGGGCGCGGTCGCCGCGGGCCTCGCGCCCACCCTCCTGCTCGTCGCCGGGCTGGCTCGGCGCGCGCGCTCCGCGGCGTACGTCGCGCCGGTCGCCCCAATCAGCGTCGCGCCTCTTCCGGCGGAGCCCGGGGACTACGTGCGCTGGCCGGTGCCGGACGCGCCCCTGCACGACGCCGCAGGGCGACGGCTGTCGCTGCGGGACCTGTGCCGCCACGGGGCGCGCCTGCTGCTGGTGGTGGACGCCGGCCGGGCCGGCGACGCGGAGCCGGCGACCGGATGGCTGGCGGCCGCGTCGGCGTGGGAGCCCACCGTCGTCGCCGCGGTCGTGGTCAGCGGACCCGGGGACGAGGCTTCCCGAGCCTCCCTCCCGGCGCCGACGTACCGGGACCGCACGGGTGCGGCCGCGGTCATGCTCGGGGTCTCCGTGCTCCCCAGCGCGGTGCTGCTCGGCGCCGACGGCTACCTCGCCGCCGGTCCGGCGGCGGGGCGCACGGAGGTCGACGAGCTGATCGCGATCATCGGCGACGAGCTCGCGTCGGCCGCCGGACCGCCGGTCGCGGCGTCCCCCTGACCTCGACAGCGTCCGGGCCGGGGTGTCAGCGGCCGGGTCAGAGGCCGGGTCAGAGGCCGGGCTCGGCGCGCTCGAGGATCGGGGCGAGGTGCAGGCCGGCGGGCAGGGTGCCGAAGGCGCCGCCCCAGTCGCGCTCGAGCCGGCTCGCGCAGAACGCGTCGGCCACCGCCGTCGGCGCGTGCCGCAGGAGCAGCCCCGCCTGGAAGACGACCGCGATCTGCTCGACGACCCGCCGGGCCCGCAGCTCGATGTCGTCGAAGTCGGTGAGCTCCTTCTTGAGCGCGGTCACCGCGTCGTCGTAGCGTCGGTCGGCGCCGACGGCGAGCTCGGCCTCCGCGAACAGGGCGTCCAGCGAGTGGGGCTCCCGGCCGATCGCGCGCAGGGCATCGAGGGCGGCGACGTTGCCCGAGCCCTCCCAGATCGACATCAGGGGCGCCTCGCGGTAGATCCGCGCCAGGTCGAAGTCCTCGATGTAGCCGTTGCCGCCGAGGCACTCCAGCGCCTCGCCGACGGCCATCGGCGCCCGCTTGCACACGTAGTACTTGGTCGCCGCCAGGGCGAGCCGGCGCAGCGCACTCTCCCCTTCGTCGCCGTGGATCGCGCGGTCGTTGGCACCGGCCAGCCGCATCATCGCCGTGGTGGCCGCCTCGGACTCCACGGCGAGGTCGGCCAGGACGTTGCGCATCAGCGGCTGGTCGACCAGCAGTCTTCCGAAGGCGGCGCGGTGGCGGCTGTGGTGGGCGGCCTGCACGAGCGCCGAGCGCATGGCGGAGGCCGATCCGATGACGCAGTCGAGGCGGGTCATGTTGACCATCTCGACGATCGTCTTCACCCCCTTGCCCTCCTCGCCGACGAGCCACCCGACGGCGTCGTCGTACTCGATCTCGGAGGAGGCGTTGGACTTGTTGCCGAGCTTGTCCTTGAGCCGCAGGAAGCGGATCGGGTTGATCTCGCCGCCGGGCAGCACGCGCGGCAGCAGGAAGCACGAGAGCCCCCCGGGAGCCTGGGCGAGGGTGAGGAACAGGTCCGACATCGGCGCCGAGGTGAACCACTTGTGGCCGACGATCCGGTAGCTGCCGTCGGGCTGCGGGGTCGCCGTCGTCGTGTTCGCGCGGACGTCGGAGCCGCCCTGCTTCTCGGTCATCGACATGCCCGCGATCAGGCCCCGCTTGGTCGCGGGGTCGCGCAGCCCGAAGTCGTACTCACGGTTGGTGAGGAGCGGCTCGAACCGGGCGGCGAGGTCCGGGTTGGCGCGCAGCGCCGGGACCACCGCATAGGTCATCGAGATCGGGCATCCGTGGCCGGCGTCGACGTTCCAGGCGTAGAACTTCGCGGCGCGGGCGACATGGGCTCCCGGCCGCTCGTCGGCCCACGGCGCGGCGTGGATGCCATGCCGGACGGCGGTCTCGATGAGCTGGTGGTACGCCGGGACGTACTCCACCTCGTCGACCCGCCGCCCGTAGCGGTCATGGGTGTGCAGCCGAGGCGGGACCCGCTCGGCCAGGCGGCCGAGGTCCATCGCCTCGGGCGTGCCGGCGAGCCGGCCGACCTCGCTGATCTCCTCGAGTGCCCAGGCCGCGCCCTCGCGCTCGATCCCCTCGCGCAGCGCCGGGTCCGCGGAGGTGTCGTGCCCCTCGAGCGGCGGGACCTGGTTGAAGACCTCGTGCGTCGCCATGCCGCGATGTTACGAGTTTCGCAACAGTCGTGTCTAGATGTGTAGCATCGGAGCGTGGACGACCTCCCGCTCCTGTCGGCGCGCTCGGTGATGCTGAGCCTGCTGCTCGGCTCGCATCCGGACCGGATGTCCGCGGCCGAGCTGGTTCGCGCGGGCGAGCACTTCGGCGTCCCGGCGGCCACCGCACGCGTCGCCCTCACCCGCGCCGTCGCGGCCGGCGACCTGGAGCGCAGCGCGGGCGACTACGTGCTCGGCGCCCGCCTCGCCGCACGCCAGCGGCGCCAGGACGAGGCGGTGCTGGACGCGGAGACCTCCTGGGACGGTGGCTGGGAGATGGCGGTGGTCGTCGTGGCGGGCCGCACGGGTGGGGAGCGCGCGGCGCTGCGCGAGCGGCTCGCGTCGTACCGGCTGGCCGAGCTGCGTGAGGGGGTGTGGACCCGGCCGGCCAACCTGCGCCGCCCCCGTGGGTACGCCGCGGAGCCGGTCCTCAGCACCTTCGTCGGGGTCCCCGACGACGACCCCGCCGGTCTCGTCGCGCGGCTCTGGGACCTCGGCGCCTGGGCCGACGAGGGTCGCCGGCTGCTGCACCTCCTCGAACGGACCACGGCCCCCGCCCCGCGCCTGGCCGTGGCCGCCCAGGTCGTGCGCCACCTGACGACCGACCCGCTGCTGCCGGCCGCCCTGCGTCCGGCGGACTGGCCGGCCTCCGCGATGCGCACGGCGTACGCCGCCTACCAGGACGAGCTGCGCACCCTCGCCCTCACCCCCTCGGCCTGAGCGCCGCTCGGACACCGCGCCGGGCCCGTTGAGTCGTCACTTCCGACCCCGCGAGTCGTCACTTTCGGCCCCGCGAGTCGTCACTTTCGGCCCCGCGAGTCGTCACTTCCGACCTGCCGACGTGACGGTCTCCTACGGGCGTCGAGCTCGGCGGGCGGAAGTGACGACTCGACGGGTCGGATGCGACGACTCGGCGGGTCGAAAGTGACGACTCAACCGTCACCGGTGGCTCAGAGCAGGCCGTCGGGCAGCTCGGTCCCCTCCTCGAACAGGGCGAGCAGCCGGGCGGCCCGCTGGGCGGCGTCGACCACCAGCTCGACGTCGTCGGCCAGCTCGCCCGACGCGACGGTGACGCCCGCCCCCACGTCGTCCACCGTGGCCGGCACGGTGCGGGCGTGCAGCTGGGCGAGCAGGCCGTCGCGGTCGACGCCACGCAGCGCGAAGAGGACCAGCGGGTCGGCGTCGACGAGCCAGCCCGTCTGGATCAGGACGGCGACGGCGTGCGGGCACGGGTCGAGGTAGTGGGGGCAGGTGCAGGTCGCGGCCAGCTCGCCGCCGTACGGGAGCAGCTCGACGCCGACCTCCTCCGCGTGCTCGACCAGGTCGTGGGGAAGGTTGCCGGCGAGCAGCTCGGCGATCCGGCCGGCCTCGGCGGCGACCACCTCGACCAGGGCGGTGCGGGAGGCCTCCTCCAGCACCGGGATCGCGACCTCCACCGTCCAGGCGTCGTCACCGTCGCGGCAGGCTGCGAGGATGCCACCGGACGCGACGCTGATCGCGCCCACGTCGCCGCGGCGGGCGTGCGCCCGGCCCGGCCGGAGCTCCGCGTCGGAGTACGCCGCCTCCTCGACGGCCCGCTGCCAGGCCTTGCCCCACCAGCTGCGGACGCCGCGGGTCGGCTGGGTCTGACGGGTGAAGGTCGTGCGCATCAGCGATCGCCGTCCGCGCGCTCCGCGGCCTCGCGCGCCGCTCGGCGCAGGGTCACCAGGTCGCGCAGCTCCTCGTTGCTCAGCTCCGTCAGCGCGGCGTCGCCGCGCGCCAGGACCGCGTCGGCGAGCTGGCGCTTGCGCTCGAGCAGCTGGGCCACGCGCTCCTCGATGGTGCCGCGGGTGACCATCCGGTGCACCTGGACCGGCCGGGTCTGGCCGATCCGGTAGGCGCGGTCGGTGGCCTGCTCCTCCACGGCCGGGTTCCACCAGCGGTCGAAGTGCACGACGTGGTCGGCACGGGTCAGGTTGAGCCCCGTGCCACCCGCCTTCAGCGACAGCAGGAACACCGGCGGTCCGGTCGAGGTCGTGGCGTCCCCACCCTCTTGGAACCGGCGCACCATCGCCTCCCGCTGGGCGACGGGGGTGCCGCCGTGCAGGAACTGGTGCGGTACGCCGAGCGCGGTGAGGTGCTGCTCGACCAGACGCGCCAGCGCGACGTACTGGGTGAACACCAGGACCGCCCCACCCTCGGCGAGCACGGTGGCGACGAGCTCCTCCAGCAGCTCCAGCTTCTCCGACCGGCCGCTGAGACGGATGGCGCCGGACTGCTTGAGGAACTGCGCCGGATGGTTGCAGATCTGCTTGAGGCCCGTCATCAGAGCGAGGACGAGGCCGCGGCGGCTGTCCTCGTCGGCCCGCTCGATCCGCTCCATGGTGTCCTTGACGAACGCTTCGTAGAGGACCACCTGCTCGCGGGTCAGGCCGAGCAGATGGTCGGTCTCCGTCTTGGGCGGCAGCTCCGGCGCGATCCCCGGGTCGGACTTGCGGCGCCGCAGCAGGAACGGCCCGATCAGGTCGGCGAACTGGCGGGCCTTCGTCGGCTCCGCGCCCGACTCGATCGGCGCTCCCCACACCCGGCGGAACGCCTGGCGGCTGCCGAGGAGGCCGGGCACGCACCAGTCCAGGATCGACCAGAGCTCGGTGAGGTCGTTCTCGACCGGCGTCCCCGTCAGCGCCACCCGTGCCCGACTGGAGAGCCGGCGCAGTGCCCGCGCCGTCGACGTACGGGAGTTCTTGACGTGCTGGGCCTCGTCGGCGACGACGAGATCCCAGTCGACGGCGGCGAGGGTGTCGGCGTCGCGCCGCAGGGTGCCGTAGGTCGTCAGCACGAACCCGCCGTCGAGGTCGGCCAGCGAGCGGGCGCCCCCGTGGAAGCGCCGGACGGGTACGCCGGGGGCGAAGCGCTCGATCTCGGCCTCCCAGTTGCCGAGGAGGCTGGCGGGGCACACCACGAGCGTCGGACGGCCCTGCGCGAGGCCGTGCTCGAGCCGGTGGAGATGGAGGGCGATCAAAGTGATCGTCTTGCCGAGACCCATGTCGTCGGCCAGGCAGGCGCCGAGCCCGAGACCGGTGAGGTCGGCGAGCCAGGTCAGGCCGTGCCGCTGGTAGTCGCGCAGCCGGGCCGCGAGCCCCGCCGGCTCTGCGAGCGGAGCGCGGGTCGCCGCGCCGAGCACCTGCTCGCGGACCTTCAGCAGGCTGGCGCCGACCACGACCTCCGTGGTCGCCGGCTCGGCGTCGGCTCCCTGCGCGGCGGACGCCGGCAGCTCGGTGACCCCCGTGAGCGCCGCCGCCAGGGCCTGAGCGCCGGTCGCCTTGCGGATCAGCCGCCTGCGCGCCCGCTCGGCGGTCGTCGGGTCCACCACCGTCCAGGCGCCGCGCAGCTTGATCACCGGGCTGGCCGCCTCGGCCAGCTCGGCCATCTCCTCCGGGCTGAGCACCTCGCCGTGCAAGGACACCTGCCACGAGAAGGAGAACAGCCCCTCCGCCGAGAACGGGCTGTCCTGGAGCGGCAGCTCCGGGTTGCGCTCGTCGCCCTCGGCGCGCCGCTCGAGCACGGCCCGCGTGGTCAGCTCCGGGCCCAGAGAGCGCGGCCAGTGCACGTCCACCCGCGCCGCGCGCAGCGCGCCGACGTGGTCGAGGAGGCCCGCGATCTCGGGTCCGTCCAGGGTGAGCTGGTCGGGCACCGCCAGCGCCAGCAGCCGGTCGAGCACCGGCCACGCGTCGGCCGCCGCGCGCAGGGCGATGCTCGCGTGCACCCGCGCCCGGCTGCCGAAGCCGTGCTCGGCGGGGCCGGCGGTCCACAGCAGGGCGGCGTCGCACACGTGGAGCGGGTCGCGCTCGTCGTGCACCTGCAGCACCAGGCGGACGGTGCCCGCGACGAGCTCCTCCTCGTCGGCCTCGACGCGCAGGGACACCCGGACCAGCTCGGGCAGGAGGGAGTCCTGCGCGCCGTGACGGTGGTCGCGCGAGCCGGCGGCGCGGGCCTGCTGCGCGTCGCGACGCGCGGCCAGCCGCCGTCGCACCCGCTCGGCGAAGTCCTCGGGACGCGCCGGGGACGCCGGCTCCGCGCCCGAGGCACGCCGCGGGGCGGGCGCGGCACGCGGCAGGGTGTCCGCGACCGCGTCGAGCATCCCACGCACCACCTCGGCCGCGCCGGCCGGCGGGAGGTCGTCGTACGCGCGAGCCCGGGCGAGCCGGTCCACCGCGTCGTGGTCGCGGGCATCGAGACCGGCGACCCGCCAGGCGCGCCCGGCGTCGTCGGGCGCGACCTTGCCGGCAGCCACGAGCCGGAGGCCGAGCAGCGCCGCGCCGCTGAGCAGCTGGACGCTCGGGTGGGCGTCGTCCGCGGTCCGCGCTCGGCTGAGGACGGGCAGTGCGGCGCTGACGGGCAGGGCGACGGCGCGGGCGCCGCGGATGTCGGTGAACTCGATCGTCGCCGGATCGCCGGCCCGGAAGGTCGCGGGGCCGGTGACCGGAACGAAGCTCACGCCCGCGACAGTAGCGGGCGCGCCCGACACCACCTGCCGGACCGGCGCACCCACGGTGCGGCCCGGAGGCTTGCCGGCGCACCGCCGAGCCCATGGTGACGGGGGGACATCGATCTCCGCGGAGGTCGGCGGCGACGGGACCCAGGGATGGCCCGGCCGCGACCGCCGGATGCTCTACGCGGAGCTCAGCGGCTGACGCCAGCCCCGGCCTCGAGCCGGCGACCCCGCAGGCGCGCGAGCAGCACGGCTCCGAGCAGCAGGACGCCGCCGGCCGCTGCGGTGATCGCAGCCCACCAGGTGGGGTGCTCGGCCGCCAGCGCCACCGACGCGAGCGGTACGCCGAGCGCCGTCATCGCGATCGCGAGCACGGTGAAGCCAGAGTGGTTCGAGATGGCGGCGGCCAGTGCCCAGAGCACGGTGAGCAGGCCGCCGAGGGCGACCACCCACCACACGTCCGACTCGGGGAAGCCCCGCGAGGGGTCGAGCGTGCCGCCGGGCGACTCCTCACCGAGGAGCATGCCCGACATGCCGCCGAGGATGTCGGCGAAGAGCCGCAGCACGGCGAAGGAGGCGAGCAGTCCGAGCAGGCCGACGAGGCCGAACGTCCCGACCACCACGCCCGACACGGCCCGGCTCGGCAGCAGCCAGCCGACGAGCGTGACGACCACGACGAACAGGGTGAGCAGGACGGCGGTGGCGAGCTGCGGATGGTCCTCGCCGATGCTGTCCGCCACGACGCCGTCCAGCGCGACGGCATAGATCAGCCCGAGGCCGAGAATGGCCACCACGACGAAGGCCGCTCGACGCGCCGCCAGATAGCCGGCGGCGGCGAGGACCACCATCGTGCCGCCGACGAGGTAGGCCACCCAGTCCTCACCGCGGTCGATGCCGACGCCCATCATCACCGCGGTCGCGAGGATGCCGACGCTTCCCGGCCAGGTGACGACGTCCTCGCGGGCGCGGCCACCGGCTCGACGAGCGGCGAGCGCGGCGAGGACCGCGATCACCAGGAGCACGGCGGTGGCGCCGACGCCGACGCCGTACGTCGAGCCGTCCAGGCCCTCGCCGTCGCCGCGGCTGCGGACGGCCGAGACGACGACGGCGGCCCCGAGCAGACCGGTGCCGAGGGCGACCACGCCGGCGGTCGTCCCGGCGCGGCCGGCGCGGGCCGGCAGCGCGGGCTCGCCGGGACCGGGAAGGCCGGTGCCGCCGGGGGGCGGCGGGACGCGCCCGGCGCCACGCTCGTCGGTCGCGGGGTCGTCCGGGTCGGTGACGATGGCTCCGGCGGGCGGGGTCATCGGGCCGCTCGGCGCGGACGGCGCGGCAGGCGGCGTCGGATGCCCGTCACGGGGGTGCTCGGGGGTGCCCTTCGCGGGAGCGTCGTCGGTCATGGGGCCGACTCTAGGACCGTTGCGGCCCCGATCGCGGGAGGCTGGAGCGGTCAGCCCGACAGGCCCAGCACGAGCGGCACCACCGCGGCTGCCCCGGCGTCGTGCAGGGCCTCGGCGCCCAGGGTGAGGGACCATCCCGTCACCAGCCGGTCGTCCACGAGCAGCACCCGGGCGTCCCGGACCGCGACCGGGTCGTCCAGCTGGAGCGCGCACCGTCGGCTGACCGCGGCGACCCGTTGGGCCGAGTTCGTGGCGCCTCGGTCGGGCCCGACGGAGAGGTCGACCACCGCCCAGCGCCCGACCACCGGCACGCCGAGGAAGCGCGAGAGGCCCGCCGCCAGGTCCGCCGTCAGGGCGGGCCGGCGCTCCGACTCCGCCACGACGATCGCGTCGACCTTGGGCTGCCAGTCCTGGAGCATCGCCACCATGGCGCGGGCGAGCGAGTCGGGGACGGGGCCGTCCTGGGCGTCGACCGCGAACAGCCCGCGCAGCGCGGCGCCGTGCCCGAGATCGGTGAGCCGGGCGATGGCTCGGCCCTCCTCGGCGGGCTGCTTGATCCGGCCGGAGCGGCTCACGCCGATCGCGGCCAGGCCCGAGGGCCACAGCTTGCGCGGCTCGATCGGCACTCCGGGCCGCGCGATCCGGTCAGCGGCCTCGGCGACCGCCGCCGACGAGACCTCGGTCGACAGGTCGAGCCCACCGCAGTTGTCGCACCGTCCGCATCGCCAGTCGGGATCGGCCAGCACGGCGGGGTCGTCGAGCTGACGGCGCAGGTAGCGCATCCGGCACTCGTCGGTGGACAGGTAGGCGAGCATGGCCTGCTGCTCGGCCTGGCGGGCCGCGGCCACCCGCGCGTAGCGCTCGGCGTCGTACTCCCACGGACGCCCGGTGGCCTCCCAGCCGCCCTTGACGCGACGGACCGCGCCGTCGACGTCGAGGACCTTGAGCATGGTCTCCAGCCGGCTCCGGGACAGGTCCACCCGCGGCTCGAGGGCGGCGGTGCTCAGCGCCCGGCCCTCCTCGCTCAGCACGCTCAAGGTCTCGCGGACCAGCTCCTCGCGCGGGAAGGCCAGCGACGCGAAGTAGGCCCAGATGTCGCGGTCCTCGGTGGCCGGCAGGAGCACGACGGTGGCGTCGTCGACCGTGCCGCGCCCGGCGCGCCCGACCTGCTGGTAGTAGGCGACGGGGCTGTCGGGGGCGCCCAGGTTGACCACGAACCCGAGCGCGGCGTCGAAGCCCATCCCGAGCGCGCTGGTCGCGACCAGTGCCTTGACCTCGCCGTCGACGAGGGCCTGCTCGAGCGCGAGCCGCTCGGTCTGCTCGGTCTGGCCCGAGTACGCCGCCACCCGGTGCCCGCGCGAGCGCAGGTAGTCGGCGACCTCCTGGGTCGCGGCCACGGTCAGGCAGTAGACGATGCCGCTGCCCGGCTGCTCGGCGAGGTGGTCGGCCAGCCAGGCGAGCCGCTGCTCGGCCGTGGTCAGCCGGACCACGCCCAGCCGCAGCGACGAGCGGTCGAGGGTGCCGCGCAGGACGAGGGTGCCGGCGACGCCGTCGCCGTCACCAGCGAGACCGTCGCCGGTGAGCTGCTCGGCGACGTCGTCGGTGACGCGCTGGTTGGCGGTCGCGGTGGTGGCGAGGACCGGGATCCCCGCGGGCAGCTCCCGCAGCAGCGTGCGGATGCGGCGGTAGTCGGGCCGGAAGTCGTGACCCCAGTCGGAGATGCAGTGCGCCTCGTCGACGACCAGGAGGCCGCAGGTCGCCGCCAGCCGCGGCAGCACCTCGTCGCGGAACCCGGGGTTGTTGAGCCGCTCAGGGCTGACCAGCAGCACGTCGACCTCCCCGGCAGCGATCGCCCGGTGGACCTCGTCCCACTGCTCCATGTTGGTGGAGTTGACCGTGACGGCGCGGATGCCGGCTCGCTCGGCCGCCGCGATCTGGTTGCGCATCAGCGCGAGCAGCGGCGAGATGATGACCGTCGGCCCGCTGCCGCGCTCGCGCAGCAGCAGGGTGGCCACGAAGTAGACCGCCGACTTGCCCCATCCGGTGCGCTGCACGACCAGCGCCCGACGCCGGTCGACCACCAACGCCGCGATCGCGGCCCACTGGTCGTCGTACAGCGTCGCGTCGGGGCGCCCGACGAGCGCCCGCAGATGCTGCTCCGCACGGGAGCGGACGGCGGTGTCGTCGGGGGTCGCGGAGTCCATGGGGTCGTGTCTACCAGCGCCGCCCGACACGGGCGACGGGGAGACCCGGCTGTCCCCAGCACCCGGACGCCCCGGAACGGCGTCAGTGCGGCCGGGGCTCCACGCCGAGCGCCGCGCACGCGGCGTCGTAGAGCGCCACGACCTCGCGGCGGATCTCCGCGCGCTCGGTGATCGGCCCGTTCGGCCACCGGATCCGGCGCTCCCCGAGCGGGCCCTCCGGACCGATCACGGTCCAGGTGCCGGCCTCGCCGTCGGCGTCGCTCATCGAGGCGGCGGTGGCCTCGGGGACCCCATGGGCACGCACGATCAGCAGGTTGTCGTCGAGGTGGTCGCCGTTCATGTGGGCGAGAACGGCGTCGACGACGGCCGGTTCGAAGGCGTGGGTCATGGCTCCACCCTGCCCGCCTCAGGCTGCCCGTTCAACGCTGCCCGTTCAGCGCAGGCGTCGCATGCGGCTCCCCCGGCCTCAGTCGTCGCGCCAGCTCTCGTTGACCAGGTCGGACTCGATCGTGCCCGCAAGGTCCGCCCACAGCACGACGCCGCCGTGGTCGACCTCGCTGACCCGCAGGTACACCCAGTGCTCGGTGTCCGTGACGGGCTTGCGCACGTGGGCGCGGCTGCTGCTGATCCGGCCGTCGCTGCGCTCGCGCGCCTCCTCGTCCAGGGCACGGAGGACCTCGGCGTCGACGGCGCCGAGGTCGAAGGGCGACCGGTCGCGGGCCTGCTCGCCCAGCCACTTCTCCAACACGGTCCCGTCCCAGCGCCACACCTCGGCGAGATCGCCCGGGGTTGCCGGCGGGGTCGTCAGCAGGATGTCGTCGGTGCCCCCGAACCGGGCCTCGAGGACCTCTGTCCCGCCGGACTGGCGCGCCAGCGCGGCGCCGACCTCGGCCAACGCCTCGTCGGTCACGATCGGCGCGTAGCGCTCCTCCCGCGGGAGCGGCGCGGGCGCCTGCTCGCCGCCCGCGCTCAGGATCGCCGAGCCGGCGTACGCGACGCCGGCTGCCACGCCGACCCAGCCGGCCAGACGCCCGGGCCTCCGGAGCCGGCCGGGCCGCCCGGACGTGCGCCGCGCAGGGCGTCGGCGGGGCAGGGCCGCGGGCCCCGCGGCCGGCTCGCGCTCGATGTCGTCGGTCTCCGGCCTGCGGTAGCGCTGCCAGCGAGCGCCCTCCCCGCGGGACCGTCCGCTCACCAGATCCGCACGCGGTCCCCCGGCTCGAGCCACAGGCCGTCGCCCGGGGCCGTGCCGAAGACCTCGTGGAACTCGTCGAGGTTGCGCACGATGTTGGCGCGGAACTCCGGCGGGCTGTGCGGGTCGATCGTGAGGTACTGCTGCTCCTGCTCGAGCCGGCGCTTGGTGCGCCACACGTAGGCCCAGTTGAGGAAGAGGGTCCGGCGGTCCTCCTCGGACGCCGCGGTGCCGGCCGCCTCCATCGCGATCCGGAACGCCGTGTGGGCGATGGTGAGCCCGCCGAGGTCGCCGATGTTCTCGCCGACGGTGAGGGCGCCGTTGACGTGCTCGCCCGGCAGGTTGCGGGGCGAGAAGCCGTCGTACTGGGCGATCAGGGCCTTCGACTTCACCTCGAAGGCGGCCTTGTCGTCGGCGGTCCACCAGTCGTTGAGGTTGCCGTCGCCGTCGTACTGCGCGCCCTGGTCGTCGAAGCCGTGCCCGATCTCGTGACCGATCACGGCGCCGATGCCGCCGTAGTTCTCCGCCGGCAGCGCGTCGGGGCTGAAGAACGGCCGCTGCAGGATGCCCGCCGGGAAGCAGATCTCGTTGGTGCCCGGGTTGTAGTAGGCGTTGACGGTCTGCGGCAGCATGAACCACTCGTCGCGGTCGACCGGAGCGCCGATCTTGGCGAGCTGGCGGTCGGTCTCGAAGGCCGCCGCCGCCTGGGCGTTGGCGACCAGGTCGTCCGGTACGACGACGAGCGCGCTGTAGTCGCGGAAGCGCTCGGGATAGCCGATCTTGGGCCGGAAGGTCGCGAGCTTCTCGTAGGCCCGCTCCTTGGTCTCCTCGGTCATCCAGTCGAGCTGGCTGATCGACTGCCGGTAGGCCGCGAGCAGGTTGGCGACGAGCTCGTCCATCATCGCCTTGCTGCTGGGCGGGAAGTGGCGGGCGACGTACTCCTTGCCGACGGCCTCGCCCATCGCGCCCTCGACGAAGGACACCGCGCGCTTCCAGCGCGCCCGCAGCTCGGGGGTGCCGGAGAGCGTCCGTCCGTAGAAGTCGAAGTTGGTCTGCACGAAGTCGTCGCCGAGGTACGGCGCGACCGAGCGCAGCACGCGCGAGAGGAACCAGTCGCGCCAGGTCTCGATCGGCTCGGCCTCCAGGACACGGGAGAGGTGCTCGAGATAGGACGGCTGGCGCACGACCACCTCGGCGATCGTGGCCCCGGGGCCGGAGGGCCGGCCGCCCAGGTTGGTGACGTAGGCGTCCCAGTCGAACGCCGGGCACAGCGCCTTGAGCTCGTCGGCGGTGAGCAGGTTGTACGTCTTCTGCACGTCGCGGGTCTCCGCGCGCTCCCAGTGGCCCTTGGCCAGCTCGGTGTCGAGCGCGAGGATGCGCTGCGCGGCAGCGGCGGGGTCCGCGTGGCCGCCGAGGGTGAGCAGCCGGGTCAGGTAGGCGACGTACGCCTCGCGGATGTCGGCGAACTTCTCGTCGCGGTAGTAGGACTCGTCGGGCAGCCCGAGTCCGCCCTGGACGAGATGGAAGAGGTAGCGGTCGGACTGCCGGTCGTCGGTGTCGACGTAGGAGCCGAACAGGCCGTAGCCGCCGATCCGCTCGAACTCGCCGAGGAAGGCGGCGACGTCGCGGACGTCGCGCAGCGCGGCGACGGCGTCGATGAGCGGCTGGACCGGCGCCAGGCCGGCGGCCTCGACCCGCTCGGCGTCCATGAACGAGTTGAACAGGTCCGCGATCTTGCGGGCGTCGCCGTCGACGTCGGCGGTGCCCTCCTGGGCCGCGGCGGCGAGCTCGGTGATGATCGTCCGCACGTCCTCCTCCGCCTGGTCGGCGAGCTGGACGAAGGGACCCCAGCTGGAGCGGTCGGACGGGATCTCCGTCTCGCTCAGCCAGGTGCCGTTCACGTGGCCGAAGAGGTCGTCCTGGGGGCGGATGCCGAGGTCCATGCCCGGCCGCGCGTCGTCGAGGATGCTCACGCGTCGAGCCTACGCAGTCCGGTCCAGGGGTGGGCGCCGGGACCAACGTCCTGACTTCGTCCCGGGTTGCGCCCGGCAGGCTCAGGACGAGGTCCGGGGCTCCGATCGGCAGTCCATGAACCGCCTGCTCGCCCTGCTGCCGTGCCTCGTGCTCGGCCTGGCCGTGCTCGCTCCGGCGACCGCCGGGGCGGTGGGGACGACGGCGCCGGCCGGTGGGACAGAGGCGGTGCCGGCGCGCGCGGCGGCGCGACAGCTGCAGCCCGCGCTCGAGGAGCGCGTCCTCGAGCTCACCAACGAGCAGCGCGCCGCGCACGGCTGCCGCGCCCTGAAGGCGTCGAAGCCGCTGCGCCGGGCGGCGCGGAGGCACACGACGGCGATGGCCGACGCCGGGCAGATGTCGCACCAGCTGCCGGGCGAGGACAGGTTCTCCACCCGGATCACCCGGGCGGGCTATCGCGGCTGGAGCCTGGTCGCGGAGAACATCGCGCGGGGGTTCTCCTCGCCTGAGGCGGTGATGTCCGCCTGGATGAACAGCCCCAGCCACCGCAAGAACATCCTCAACTGCCGGCTGCGCGAGCTGGGCGTGGGCGTGGTCCTGCGCGACGACCAGCTGTGGTGGACCCAGGACTTCGGCGTGCGCTGAGGTCCGTCGTACGGCGACACGCCGGCCGGTCGCCGAGTTTTGCTAGCCCTTCGGGACTAGGCGATCCGAGGCGGAGCGCCGAGGCGCGGCGCCGGTCCGGGATCGCACCATCGTTGTCATGCTGTTCCGCTGCTCCCGGATGGCCGCGACCGCCGTCCTCGCCGTCCTGCCCGCCCTGGTCCTCCTGCCCGCCCTGCCCGTGCTGCAGCCGGCACCCGCCGCGGCGGCCCCGACCGCTCAGCTGGCCTCGACGGACACGCCCACGATCACCGGTACGCTCACCGACCTGCTGACGGGACTGCTGGCGGCACTGCTCGGCGGGCAGACGACCGTTCCGGCTCCGCCGCCGGCGCCCGGCCAGCCGGCGCCGGCCCCGATCCCGATGGCGGTGCACCCGTCCTTCGAGGACCGGGTCGTCGCGATCGTCAACAGGCGTCGCGCCGCGGCGGGCTGTCCCGCCGTACGCTCCCACGCGAAGCTGCGCCGGGCCGCGCGCACCCACAGCGTGGGGATGGCGCAGTACCGCACGATGACCCACTTCCTGCCGGGCGAGGCCGGCCTCGGCGAGCGGGTCAGCTATGCCGGGTACGACGGGTGGCGGCGCCTAGCGGAGAACGTCGCCTCCGGCTTCGACTCCCCGCGCGGCGTGATGCAGGGCTGGATGAGGAGTCCGAGCCACCGCCGCAACATCCTCGACTGCCGGATGCGCCATCTCGGTGTCGGCGTCGTCGTGCAGGGCTCCCAGCTGTGGTGGACCCAGGACTTCGGCCGGCGTTGAGGGGCGGTCGGCCCCGGCGGTGGCGGATTCACCACGGGATGTGGGCGAGTCGGCCGCGGCGGTGGCGGATTCACCACGGGATGTAGGCGAGTCCGCACATCCCTGGTGGAACTCCGCTACAGATGCGGGCATTCGCCTACATCCCGTGGTGAATCCGCCCCCACCCCGAGCCCGCAGCCACCGCACCCCAGCCCCTGCCCCGACCGCCGTCCGTGGACCGACTCGCTGACAGCGCGGACCGTTGGCCGCCATGATGCTCCCCGTGCGCTCGGCCTCCCTGCTCCTGACCGTCCTCGCGACGGCCGTGGTCACCGTCCTCCCCGCCGCACCGCCCGCCGCGCCCGCCGCGCCCGCCGCGCCGGCGTCGCAGCACGGGCTCGGGTCGGACAGCGCGCGGAGGGAGGTACGCCTCCTCGGGCAGGTCAACGCGGAGCGACGGCGGGCCGGCTGCCGGCGGCTGCGCTCGCGCGCCGCCTTGCACGCCTCGGCCGCGGCGCACTCGGCGGCGATGGCCGCGTACGGCGGGCTGTCCCACCAGGTCCCGGGCGAGCGCAGCCTCGAGCAGCGCATCGCCGACGCCGGCTACCGCAACGCTCGCCTGATGGCGGAGGTGGTGGCGGCGGGACCGAGGAGCCCACGCGAGGCGCTGCGCAGCTGGCTCGACAGCCCACCGCACCGTGCGGTGATCCTCGACTGCCGGCTCCGGCTGGCCGGGCTGGGCGTGCACGAGAGGGACGGCACGCTGTGGTGGACGGTCGACCTGGTCCGCCGCTGACCCGGCGGGCGCGCCGGACCGGCCCCGCCGCGTCGTGCTCGCCGAGGGCGCGTCAGTCGCGCAGCCGCACGACCAGCTTGCCGAGGGCCGCGCGGTCGTCCATGTCCGCCAGCGCCCGGCCGAACTCCGCCATCGGGTAGACCTTGCCGACCGGCGGCTTGACCGCACCGGACTCGATCATGGGCAGCAGCTGGCTCCACTGCTGCTGGAGGTAGTCGGGTCGGGTGAACGCGTACGCGCCCCAGCCGACCCCGCGGACGTCGATGTTGTTGAGCAGCAGCCGGTTGACCTTGACCTCCGGGATGCCCGCACCGGCGGCGAAGCCGACGACGAGGAGCCGGCCCTGCGGCGCCAGGATGCGCAGCGAGTCGGTGAAGGCGTCGCCGCCGACGACGTCGAGGACGACGTCGACGCCCTTCCCGCCCGTGAGCTCCGCGACGGCGTCCTTGAAGCCGTCGAACAGGACGGCGTCGTCCGCGCCCGCCGCCCGCGCGTACGCCGCCTTCTCCTCGGTGCTCGCCACCGCGATGACCCGCGCACCGAGCCCCTTCGCGACCTGGATGGTCGCGGTCCCGACCCCGCCGGCCGCGCCGTGCACGAGCACGGTCTCGCCCTCGCGCAGCCCGGCCCGCTCGTCGAGAGCGAAGAGCGCCGTCAGGTAGTTCATCGGCAGCGCGACGGCCTCCTCGAAGCTCACCGCGTCGGGCAGCGCGAAGGTGGACTGGCGGGGCCCGGCGACGAGCTCGGACGCCCCGCCGTAGCCGCCGACCCCGACGACCCGCTGTCCGGGCTCGAACCGCTGCCCCTGTCCTGCATCGCCGCCGGAGACCACGACCCCGGCATAGTCCACCCCGAGCGTGAACGGCGGCTCGGGACGCAGCTGGTACTGGCCGCGACTGAGCAGCAGGTCCGGGAAGGAGACCCCGACCGTGTGCACCTCGACCAGCACGTCCTCCGGTCCGGGCGTCGGGTCCGGCACCTCCCGGACGACGACGTCGGCGGGACCGGTGGTGGTGACGACCTGGACTGCGCGCACGGCTCGGAGAGTACCCCTCGGGCGGTGCCCCCGCCGTCAGGCCCCGGCGGACCGGCGGGCGTGCTCGGCCACCAGGTCGGCGTACCAGGTGAAGGACCGCTTGGGCGTGCGCCGCTGGGTCTCGTAGTCAACGTGGACCAGGCCGAAGCGCTGCGTGTAGCCCTCCGCCCACTCGAAGTTGTCGATGAGCGACCACGCGTAGTACCCGCGCACGTCGACGCCGCGCTCGATCGCCTCGGCGACGGCCGTCAGGTGCAGCGCGTGGTAGTCGACGCGCAGATGGTCGTCGACGATGCCGTGCTCGTCGGGACCGGCGGCGTAGGAGCATCCCGACTCGGTGACCACGATCGGCGGTACGGCGGCGCGGAAGCGCGCGCGGAAGGTGATCAGCCACTCCCGCAGCGCGTCCGGCACGACCGGCCAGCCGAAGTCGGTCACCGGGTAGCCCAGCACCTCGCGGAACTCGAACGGCAGCTCGGCGGTCTCGTCGGCGGCGGCGATCCGCATCGGGTTGTAGTAGTTGACGCCGTAGAAGTCGAGCGGCTGGCGCATGGTGGCGAAGTCGCCGTCGCGCACGTGCGGCTCGAGGAGCATCGTCAGCTCGTCGGCGTACCGGCCGAGCAGCATCCCCTCCATGTAGTGGCCGTTCCACAGCGTGTCGAAGAGCTTCGCGGCGCCGATGTCGGCGGGGTCGTCGCTGGCCGGCCAGATGGGCGCGTGGTTGTTGGCGCAACCGACGCTGGTCGCGCCGGCGGCGCGCAGGGCGATCACGGCGCGCCCGTGGGCGACGAGCAGGTGGTGGCCGACCGGGAGGGCGTCGAACATGAGGGACTTCCCCGGCGCGTGGATGCCGACGGCGTAGCCCATGAGCGTGATGACGTTCGGCTCGTTGACCGGCACCCAGTCGGCAACCCGGTCGGCGAGCCGCTCACCGACGATCGCGGCGTAGTCGGCGAAGCGGTCGACGGTCGCCCGGTTGAGCCAGCCCCCGTCGTCCTCCAGCGCCTGCGGCAGGTCCCAGTGGAAGAGGGTCGCCATCGGCCGGATCCCTGCCTCGAGCAGGTCGTCGACGAGGCGGTCGTAGAAGTCGAGGCCGGCGGCGTTGACCTGTCCGCTGCCGGTGGGCTGGATCCGCGGCCAGGCGACCGAGAACCGGTAGCCGGTGGCGCCGAGGGTGCGCATCAGCGCGACGTCCTCGCGCCAGCGGTGGTAGTGGTCGCAGGCGGTCGCGCCGCTCGACCCGTCGACGATCCGGCCGGGGTGGGCGCAGAAGGTGTCCCACACCGACGGACCGCGACCGTCCACGGCGACCGCGCCCTCGATCTGGTACGCCGCCGTGCTCGTGCCGAACCTGAAGTCGGCGGGGAAGCGCCCCGCCAGATCCCCCACCCTGTCCCCCATCGGCCCGATCATCTCACCCAGGACCCTTCCGCGAGCTCTCCATGTGCCGGCCGGCGACGCGACAGTCGGGGCTCCGGGAGCGGGGAGGTTCCGACCCGGCACAATCTGTCACGTGAACGTCGAGATCCGCAGGGGAACGGACCGGTTCGTCGAACGGGCCCCGGGGCGGCTGAGCCACCACGCCTTCTCCTTCGGCCCGCACCTCGACCCGGAGCGGCTGTCCTTCGGTCCGATGGTCTGTCACGACGACCATGTGCTGGGCCGGGACACCGGCTTCGAGGAGCATCCGCACGAGGCTCTCGAGATCGTCACCTGGGTGGTGTCCGGCTCGGTCGTGCACCGTGACGGCACCGGAGCGGTGGAGACCCTGCGCGCCGGCGACTGCGGCGTCCTGTCGGCCGGCACGGGCGTGCGGCACAGCGAGCTCGCCGGACCCGAGGGCCCGGCGCGGTTCGTCCAGGTGTGGCTGCGGCCCGACGACCCCGACGCCGCGCCTGCCTACGCCCGCGCCGGCTCCGACGCGGCGCCGGGCGCCGGACTGGTCCGCCTGGTCGGCGAGGGAGGCCCGCTCGCCGTGGCCGTCGCGGGCGCCGTCTTCGAGGTGGCCCGCCTCGGCGCGGGCGAGACCCTCGCCCTGCCGGCCGCGCCGCGGGTGCACGCCTTCGTCGCGACCGGCGCGCTGCTCCGGTCGTCCCTCGCCGAGCCGCTCGCGGCCGGCGACGCGCTGTGCGTCACCGACGGGGCGTCGTACTCCGTCACCGCCGCGGTGCCGACCGAGATGCTGGTGTGGTCGTTCGGGACGGGCGCGGGCTGAGGTGCCGGCGGGACGGGGCCGGCAGCCTCAGCCCTCCCCCAGCGCCTCGCCCGGCCCGACGAGAGCCCCCGCGACGTCCGCAAGACCGCGCACCTGCTCACGGGTCAGCCGGTCGAAGACCAGCGCCCGCACCTGGGCGACGTGGGCGGGCGCGATCCGTTCGAGCAGCGCCTGACCCTCGTCGGTCAGCACGGCGAACTGGCTGCGCCGGTCGCGCGGGCAGTCCGTCCTCGTGACCCAGCCCCGCCGCTCGAGCACCGCCACCGCGTGGGTCAGCCGCGACGGGCTGGTCGCGGTGAGCCGGGCGAGCTCGCCCATCGTGAGGGACCGGTCGGGCGCGGCCGCCAGGTTGGCGAGCATCGCGTAGTAGGTGTGCGTGATCCCGGCCTCCTCCCGCAGCCGCCGGTCGAGCGCCTGCGGGAGCTCGTGGACGAGCCGGACCAGCGGCAGCCAGGCCGCCATCTCCTCCTCGTCGAGCCAGCGGTTCTCCTCGCCGCTCACGCGACCGCTCACGCGCCCAGCCCGCCCACGCCGCCCAGCCCGCTCAGGTCCAGCGTGTGTGCGGTGTGGTACCGCTTCACGGTGAGATAGCGCTCGTTGGCGGCGGACAGGTGCACCCCGGTGGGTACCTGCTCGTCCACGCCGACGCCGTACGCCGCCAGCTGGCCGGCCTTGTCGGGGTTGTTGCTGAGCAGGCGGATCCGCCCGGCGCCGACGGCGCGCAGCATCTGCGCGGCGGCGCGGTAGTCGCGCTCGTCCTCGCCGCGGCCGAGCGCGACATTGGCCTCGTAGGTGTCGAGGCCCGCGTCCTGCAGGGCATAGGCGTCGAGCTTCGCGTACAGGCCGATGCCGCGGCCCTCCTGTCGCAGGTAGAGGAGGAAGCCGCCCGCCACCGTGATCCGCTCGGCAGCCTCGCGCAGCTGCGGTCCGCAGTCGCACCGCTGGGAGCCGAACACGTCGCCGGTGAGGCACTCGCTGTGCGGGCGGACCAGGGGCGCCGTACCTCCCGCGGCGAGCTCGCCGAGCCGGTCCCGCCAGGCGCCGAGGCCGAGGAGCAGGTGCTCCTTGCCGTCGACGAGGCCGTCGAAGGTCAGCACGTCGGCGGTCGTCGCATAGCCGTCCGGGAAGCGCAGCGGTACGACGACTCGGGTGCGGACCGCGGCCGGCGGCAGGGCTGCGGGCGGGCCTGCGGGCGGGGCCGCGGCGGGCGCGGCTGCGGCGGGCGCCCGCCGTGTGCTGGTGGGGCAGATCGTCATCGTGGCTCCGTTATTTCAAAGTTGAAGCGATGGAGGCACAAGCTGGCCGGCACCCGGGGTATTCCCGCCGGCGTCAGGCGGTCCGCGCCAGCTGTAACTAACGGTTCTTGCCACTACCTGACCCGTAGACGGATGCGGTAGTGGCAAGAACAGTTAGTTACAGCTGGTCTCCCGGCCGGAAGACCATGTCCTCGGGGACCACGAGGCCGTACTGCGCGAGCGTGTCGACGAGCACGGCCGTCACCTGCCGGGTGAGCCGGTCGACGAGCTGCTCCTGGGTCTCGTCGTGGTGGTCGAACCACCAGGTGATGCTGGCGTCGACCATCCCCATGACGCCGACGAGGACGCCCTCGGGCGGGTCCGCGGAGAGCGGCGTCTCGCTGAGATAGGACCGGGCCGCCGCGACGATCTCACTGAGCAGCCGGGTCCGACCGAGGCGTGCGCGGTGCAGGGCCTTGGTCTGCTGCTGGGCGGCGAGGAAGCGGAACAGGTGGGGATGCTCGGCGGCCCAGGCGACGCACGGCGCGATCAGCCCGCGGATGATCTCGACCGGCGTCCCGGTGCGCGAGAGGTGCGGTCGCACGCGGCGCAGCAGCTCGGTAGCGGCGAAGCGGGCGACCTCGGCGTCGAGCTGCTCCTTGCTCGCGAAGTGCCGGTAGACGTTGGGGCGCGGGATGCCCGCGCGCTCGGCCACCTGGCCCATCCCGACCTGGCCGCCGCCCTCCTCGATGGCGTCCACCGCCGCCTGCACGACCTGCGCCCGGCGGGCGTCGTTCTCCAGCGCCTCCTTGGCGTTGCGCCGGCGCACGGTCGAGTCGACCCACTTCACGACATCCACCACGGTCCGACGCTATCGCGCGACCGTGACTGGATACATCTTGTATCCGAGCGGCGTGGCGTGATACACCCTGTACCCATGCGCCGCTCACCCTGGATGGACACCGACCTCGACGACTTCCGCGACCTCGCGCGGACCTTCTGCGAGAAGGAGATCAAGCCGAACGTCGAGACCTACATCGCCAACAAGCAGGTCGACCGCGACCTGTGGAACAAGGCCGGCGGGGTCGGCCTGCTCTGCCTCTCGATCCCCGAGGAGTACGGCGGCGGGGGCGGCACCTTCGCCCACGAGGCGATCCTCATCGAGGAGCAGGCCCGGGTCGGCGACAGCTCGTGGGGCGCCTCGCTGCACAACGGGATCGTGGCGCACTACATCCTCAGCTACGGCACGCCAGCGCAGAAGCGCGAGTGGCTCCCCAAGATGGCCAGCGGCGAGGTGGTCGGTGCGATCGCCATGACCGAGCCCGGCACCGGCTCGGACCTGCAGAACGTGCGGACCAAGGCCATCCGCGAGGGCGACGAGTACGTCGTCAACGGCGCCAAGACGTTCATCACCAACGGCGCGCAGGCCGATGTCGTGGTGACCGTGGTGAAGACCAACCCGGAGGAGGCCGCCGCCGGCATCTCCCTGGTGATCGTCCCGACCGACACCCCCGGGTTCTCCCGCGGGCGGGTGCTCGACAAGATCGGCATGAAGGGCCAGGACACCTCGGAGCTCTTCTTCGAGGACGTGCGGATCCCCGTCTCGAACCTGCTCGGCACCGAGGAGGGCCAGGGCTTCATCCAGCTCATGGAGCAGCTGCCCCAGGAGCGGCTGATCGTCGCCGTCTCCAATGTCGCCGCCATGGAGCTCTGCTTCGAGGAGACCATGCGCTACGTCCACGACCGGCACGCCTTCAACCGGCCGATCTGGGGTTTCCAGAACACCAAGTTCAAGATGGCCGAGATCGCCACCGAGGCGCGCGTCGCCCGCTCCTTCGTCGACGAGTGCATCGGCCTGCACCTCGACAAGCAGCTCGACATCCCGACCGTGGCCATGGCCAAGCTGTGGTGCTCGGAGCGCGCACAGAAGGTCGCCGACATGTGCCTGCAGCTGCACGGCGGCTACGGCTACATGAACGAGTACCCGATCGCCCGCGCCTGGGCCGACCTCCGCGTCTCCCAGATCTATGCCGGGACCAGCGAGATCATGAAGGAGATCATCGCCCGGTCGCTGCCGGCGCCGGTCTGAGGCGAGGAGACAGTCTTTTCCAGCCCCCAGCCACCCTCACACCCTCACCCCCAGGATCGTGACGATGCTGAGCACCCCGGCCCCGAGCGAGACGAGTGCGCTCGCGGCGATCGGCGGCCAGGGCGACACGGCTGCGGCGTCGACGCGCCGGGCCTGGTAGGTCCTGGTCGACATCACCAGGACGGCGAGCGCGCCCGGGATTCCGACGAGCAGCCAGGCCCAGGCCAGGACACCCTCGTGCAGGGAGGTCACCTTGGCGATCGTGGCGGTCGCGACGAGCAGGGAGAGGGCGGTACGACGCCAGGCCAGCGCGGTGCGCTCGTTCTGCAGGCTGCGGTCGGTGCACGGTGCGCCGCTCACCACAGCAGGAACCACAGCACGAGCCCGGTGACGACGAGGCCCGCCGGCAGCATCACCACCATCGTGAACCCGGGGAGCGGCTGTCCGTGGCGCATGGCGCGCTCGGCGCGGGCCCAACGGACCACCGCCAGGAGGGCGCAGAGCATGCCCAGCGCGACGAGGAGGACGGCGAGCACCCGGCTGCGGCCGTCGGTCTCCGGCGGGGCGACGAGGTCGACGGCGACGCCGCTCGCGATGAGAGCCAGGGCCGTGCGCAGCCAGGCGAGATAGGTCCGCTCGTTGGCGAAGCTGAACCGGTAGTCGGGCTCCTCTCCCCCGTCGTACACCCAGGCGGGTCGTCGCCGCCCGCCCGCTCGCGGCGTCACGACCCGTCCTCGCGAGCGGCCGCGTCGTGCGCGGCCTGGAGGATCTCGCGCGCCGAGCGGCCGGTCTCGCGGGCCACCCTCGCGATGTCGTCGAACTCGGGCTGCCGGGTGAGCCGCGTCCCGCCGGTCCCGGCCTCCTTCACCCGGACCCGGTGGCCGTGGACCGCGACCACCCGCTCGGTGCGGGGAGCCGCGTGCTTCTCGACGCCGGCGACCCGGACTCCGATCGTCGTGGTCTCGCGCAGCAGGCAGTCGCGGACGGCGGCGACGGCCTCGGGGACGCAGAGTGCGGCGACCTGGTGCGCGGGTCGCCCCTTCTTCATCACGATCGGGGTGAGCCAGGCGTCGTCGGCTCCGGCGGCCAGCAGGGCGTCGAGGACGAGCGGCCACAGCCGCGGGTCGAGGTCGTCCACGTTCGCGCTGACGACGACCGCCGACGTGCGCGTGACGGGCGCCGCTTTGACCTCGTCGGTCTCGAGGAGGACGGCGCGTACGACGTTCGGCGCCTCCGCATGGTCCGCGCTCCCCGCGCCAGCACCCGCTGCGAGCACGCGGCCGGCCGGCGGCGGGCCCCACGACCGCACCTCAGAGACGAGCAGCGCGGCGCCGGTCGGCGTACACAGCTCGCGGGCCACCGCGCCGGGGACCAGGACGGCGTCGGTGCCGGCGAACAGCCCGACGACGGCGGGCACGGGCACGGCGAGCCGACCGTGGGAGGTCTCGACGCTTCCGCTCCCCACCGCGACGGTCTCCGCGTGCAGCGCGACCACGCCGAGCTCGTCGAGGGCGGCGCAGACGCCGACGATGTCGGCGATGGCGTCGAGCGCGCCGACCTCGTGGAAGTGGACGTCGTCGACGGCGACGCCATGCGCCCGGGCCTCGGCCTCGGCCAGTCCGCGGAAGGCCGCGAGCGCGCGCTCGCGCGCTCCCTGCGTCAGCGCCGGTCCGGCTCCCTCGATCAGCCCGCGCACCGCGCGCCAGCCGCGGTGGTGGTGCGACTCGTCGGTGCCCACGTGCGCCTTGAGCGCGGCGAAACCCGCCCGTCGTACCCGTTCGACCTCGATGGTGACGGGCTCGGGGGCGACCGCGTCGACGGCGGCCCGGACCAGCTCCAGGGACGCACCGAGGTCCAGGAGCGCGCCGAGGAGCATGTCGCCGCTGGCGCCGCTGGCGCACTGGACAGCGAGATGGCGCACGTCTCAGCCCCGTTCCAACGGCGCTGCGGCCACCTCGACGTGGGCGTAGCCCGCGGCGGCGACTGCGCGCTCCAGCGCCGGGCGGAGCCCACCGCCCTCGACCGCGTCGATGTCCGCGGCGCCCAGCTCGACGCGCGCCGTGGCCCCGAGATGGCGCACGCGGAGATGGCGCAGGCCCAGCGCGCGCAGCCCGGCCTCCGCCTGCTCCACCTGCGCGAGCCGCTCGCGGGTCACCGGCATGTGCAGCGGCACCCGGCTCGCCAGGCAGGGCGCTGACGGCTTGTCCCAGACCTCCAGGCCCAGGGCGTGGGCCAGCGTCCGGACGAGCTCCTTGCCGATGCCGGCCTCGGCGAGCGGGGAGCGTACGCCGAGCTCGGCCGCCGCGCGCCGTCCCGGGCGGTCGGTGGCCCGGAGGTCGTCGGCCGTGTCGCCGTTGACGAAGACATCGCACCCGAGCGCGCGCACCCCGCTGCCGAAGGCGCGGGTGTAGAGCTCGTGCTTGCAGAAGTAGCAGCGGTTGCCGCGGTTCGCGACGTACGCCGGGTCGTCGAGCTCGAAGGTGGGGATCTCGCGGCACTGGATGGCGAGCGCCGCGGCCGTCGCGTGTGCCTGCCGTCGCTCGAGGTCCGCGAGACTGGGGCTCACGCCGAGGACGGCCACGACCCGGTGGCGGCCGAGGGCCCGCGCGCTGAGGGCCAGGGTCACCGAGGAGTCGACGCCTCCCGAGAACGCGACGGCCACCGCGGAGGCGTCCGCGACCTGCGCGGCGAAGGCGTCCGCGGCGACCCCGAGACGTCCCTCCAGCGGCCGCGTCTCGTAGTCGAGGCGGTCGTCCGGGTGGGGAAGCGCGGTCACGACGCTCCCTCGGGCGCGGCGGGCTCGGCACGCTCCTGGCGGAGCTTCGCCTCCATGTCGCTGCGCACGCGGAGGACGTGCTCGACCATCCGCTCGCGCGCGGCCACGGGATCCCCGGTGCGGACCGCCGCGATGAACTCGCGATGCTCCGCCATCGCCTGGAGGGGCCACCCGCGCTCGGCCTCCAGCATCGCCAGCAGCATGCGTTGCAGCACCGGCTCGAGCATCCGGGCGAGCTCGGGATTGCCGGCCGCCCGCAGCACCCGGGCGTGGAACTCCACGTCCGCGCGGATCATCCGGGACCGGGCGCCGTCCGCGTGCGCCTGATCGTGACCGTCCTGGATCGCCTCGAGGTCGGTGACCAGACGGTCGTCGCCCGACTCCACCGCGAGCCGGGCGGCGAGCCCCTCGAGCTCGGCGCGCACGAGGTACAGGTCGACCAGGGCGGGGAGGTCGGCCGAGGCGACCACCGCGCCCGAGTGCGGCCGCTCGGTGCCCAGCCCTTCCTGGACGAGGCGCTGGACCGCCTCGCGGACGGGGCTCCGGCTGAGCTCCAGCTCCTGGGCGATCGCCGGAACGCTGAGCCGCTGGCCGGGCAGCAGCTGGCGCGTCAGGATCCGCTCCTTGAGCAGCTCGTAGGCCTGGTCGGCCAGTCGCGACCGCTGGATGCCGGTGACCATCGGCCTCTCCTCCGTCAGGGGTCCTGGTGAGCTCACGAGACGTGTCGCCGGGCCTGCCGGCCGGTGATCGACTCGAGCACCTTGAGGACGGCGATGGTGTCCTCGGCGCCGTGACCGGCCGCCAGGCCCATGGTCGTGAGCTGCTGCGCGGCCCGTCCCGTGATCATCGGGACCCGGAGCTCGTCGGCCAGGTCCAGCGCGAGGGCGTTGTCCTTGTGCAGCAGCTGCAGCGTGAACGTCGGCTCGAAGTCTCCGTCGACCGCTCGGGCCGCGACGTCCCGGAACAGCGGGCTCACCGACGCGGCGCCGGAGTCCACGACGAGGTCGACCCAGCGGCCGGGATCGAGACCGGCGGCCTCGGCGAGAACGAGCAGCTCGGCCGTCACGGCATTGATCGTGCCGAGCATCAGGTTGTTGAGCACCTTGGTCGCGGCGGCCGTCCCGACCGGACCGACTCGCTCGACGGCGCGGGCGGCGGGCGCCAGGACGCGGCGCACGAAGGCGACGGTCTCCTCGTCGCCGCCGACGGGGAAGGTCCACTGACCGACCGACGCGGGCCGTCCCAGGATGGGAGCGTCGGCATAGGCCTGGCCGCGCTCCTCGGCCAGCCGCGCGGCCGCGCGCGCGTCACCGGGTCCGATCGTGCTGGTGTCGATCACGACCAGGGGCCGTGCCGCCTCGGCGCCGGCGGACGCCGCCTGGGCCGCGTCGGCCAGCCGGGCGACGACGTCGAGCACCACGTCCGGTGTCGGCAGGGAGAGCACGACGGCGTCGCAGGACGCCAGGTCGCGGACGTCCTCCACCACCGTCAGCCCCTCCTCGGCCGCGCGTGCGGCCGCGGCCGGCGCGGGGTCCACGCACCGGAGGGTGGCCCCGGCGCCAGCGATCCGCGTCGCCAGCCTCAAGCCCATCGCGCCCAGGCCGACGACGCCGACCGTGAGCCCCGCGGGGCCCGGCTCGGCCGTCTGCGCGGTCACGCTCACTCCACGCCTGCTTCCTTGGCGGTCTCGATGAACAGGGAGGTGTCGAAGAACTCGTCGGGATCGACGAACTTCGGGAGCCCGCCGAGCTCGACGTACGCCTGCTCCGCGGTGCCGATGATGTCGGAGACCGTCCCATCCTCGTACAGCTTCAGCCATTCCGCGTTGGAGTTGTTCTCCTGGAAGCGCACCTGGTACTTCAGGTCGTCGAGGGTCGCCTGGCCGTCGTACGCCTTCTCCTGGACCTCCGCGAGCGCCGCCTCCGGGTCCTTCTCGAACGCCTCGTTGCTGGCGAGCCAGCCGCGGATGATGGCCGCCATCGTGTCCTTGTTCTCGTCGTACCAGTCGTTGTTGGCGATCCAGCCGTCGGCCACCGCGGCGTCGGGGTAGTTGCCCGCGTTGTCGATCTCCACCGCGCCGGGTCGGCCCTCCTTCAGCCGGAGGTCGAAGGGCACCCACAGCGCGATCGCGTCGACGGATCCGGAGACGAAGGCCTGTACGGCGTCCGGCATCGACGCGTTGACAACCTCGACCGCGTCACGGTCGACCCCGTTCTTCTTCATCGCGGCGTTGAGGAACACGTCGGCGGTCGTGCCCTCCGTGGTGATCAGGCTGTGCCCGGGCAGGTCCTTGACGGACTCGATGCCCGAGTCGGGCTGCACGTAGAGCCGAGCCGTCGCCGTCTCGATGGAGTTGACCATGAAGATCTTGCCCTGGCCCTGCGCCGGGAAGTTCGACGTCACGCCCCCCATGATCGCGACGTCGATGGCGCCACTGGCCAGCGCTTGGCTGACGGCGATCCCGGTGTCGAACTGGGTCGCCTGGATGTCGAGGTCCTCGTCGGCGAAGTGTCCGTTCTGGAGGCCGTAGTGCAGCTTGTCGTCCACGGCGATCGTGTGCAGGTAGCCGACCTTGACGACCGTCGAGCCCGCCGGGGCGTCCTTGGTGTCGGGTGTCTCGTCCAGAGCGCCGCATCCGGCGAGGGCGAGCGTGGCCGCCGCGAGGGCGCCGAGAATTCGCTTCATGAGGTTCCTCCGTGGGTGAACGACGACATACTGCGCATCACCTCTTCGAGATGACGCCGGAGCTCGATGAACTCCGGTGCGGTCCGCGACGCTGCGGTCCGGGGCATGGGGACGGGGACGTCGACGACCTCGCTGACCCTGGTGGGCCGGCCCGTCAGCACCACGATGCGCGAGCTGAGGAAGATCGCCTCCTCGACCGAGTGCGTGATGAACATGGCCGTCCGCCGCTCCTCCTGGTTGGCCTCGTGGAGGAGCTCCTGCATGAACTCGCGGGTCTGGGCGTCGAGCGCGGCGAACGGCTCGTCCATCAGCAGCACGCTCGGGTCGGTCGCATACGCCCGCGCGATCGCCACGCGCTGCCGCATGCCGCCCGACAGGGTCTTGGGCAGCGCGTCCTCGAAGCCGCGCAGCCCCATCAGGTCGATGTAGCGGTCGGTGGCGGCGGCGATCTCCGCCTTGCTGTGCCGGTTGGCGCGCAGCGTCAGCCCGAAGCCGATGTTCTTGCGCACGCTCAGCCACGGGAAGATCGCGTACTGCTGGAAGACCACGCCCCGGTCGTGGTGGGGGCCGGTCACCGTCACCCCGTCGACCTGCACCGTGCCCGAGTCGGGTGAGGCGAAGCCCGCCGCCATCGTCAGCAGGGTCGACTTGCCGCAGCCACTGGGTCCCAGCACGCTGACGAACTCCCCGCGCCGGACGTCGAAGCTGACCCCGTCGAGCACCTCCTTGCGGCGCCCGCCCTTGCCGAAGCCGATCCGGACGTCGTCGAAGTGGATCTTCGGGACGCCCTCCCGGGAGGTCTCGGGCTCGTAGGTCTCCGCTCGCACCATCAGCCGCCCACCCTCTCCTGCCAGCGCACGGCGCGCTTCATCACGACCGCCAGCAGGCGGTCCATCACCAGGGCGGACAGTCCGATGAGGACGACGCCGCCGTACACCATGTCGATCTTGAAGAAGTTCGCCGCATCCTGGATCGAGGCGCCGAGGCCGCGCTGGGCGGCGATGAGCTCGGCCGCCACCAGGGTCGCCCAGCACACCCCGACCGCGACCCGGACCGCGACCAGCACCTGCGGCACGGCGAGCGGGACGACGACCCGGCGGAAGAGCTCGAGCTCGGTGGCGCCCATCGAACGGGCGGCCCGCACGTAGATCTCGTCGATGGCGGCGATGCCCTCGTAGATCACCACGACGGAGGCGAAGAAGGCCGCGTACACGAGGATGAACAGGCGAGCCTGCTCCCCGATCCCGAGGTAGATGATCACGAGCGGGATCAGGGCGATCGGCGGCAGTGCGCGAAAGAAGCTGAACAGCGGGTCGAACATCTGGCGCAGCGGCGTGTACCAGGCCAGCAGGAAGCCGATGGGCAGCGCGAGCGAGCAGCCGACCGCGACGCCGATCAGCACGCGCAGCACGCTGAGCCGGAGGTCGAGCAGGAGGCCCTCGTCACGGAACTGGGTGACCAGCGTGGCGAGCACCTCGTCGGGGCGCGGCAGCTGGCCGGGGGGCATCACCCCCGAGAGCGCGACGGCGTACCAGACCAGGAGGAAGACGCCGAAGCCCGCCAGGGACCACAGGCTGCGACCCACGAACTTGGACACGGGACATGCCTTTCGGTGAGCGGACCGCCGCCGGCCGGACCCGAGAGCGGGCCGGGGCGGGCCGTCGCTGGCGCTGTGACGCGGCCCACGATTACATGTAATGTGCAGTTCGTCAAAGGGGTCGAGCGAGAGGGTCGGACATGGATGTCGAGTTCGAGTACGGCGACGGGACCGTGACCGCCGCCCTGCCCGACGACACGGCCGTGGTGCGGCCCGAGACCGCGACCCACGAGCCCCCTCCGCTCGAGGATCCCGAGGCGGCCACCCGGGCCGCGCTGGCGGCGCCGCTCGGCAGCGACCCGGTGCGGGGCCTGGTCTCGCGCGGCAGCACCGTCACCATCGCGTTCCCCGACCGGGTCAAGGGCGGCGCCCAGGAGACCGCCCACCGCAAGGTGTCGATGCGGCTGCTGTTCGAGGAGCTCGACGCCGCCGGCGTACGCCGTGAGGACGTCCGCCTGGTCTGCGCGATCGGCCTGCACCGCAAGAACCGGCGCGAGGAGTTCCTCGACTACCTGGGGCGCGAGGTCGTCGACGCCGTCCCCGCCGCCAACCTCGTCAACCACGACGCCGAGGACCCCACCGGCATGGTCGACCTCGGCACCTCCGCGCTCGGCGACCCGGTGGCGATGAACAGGGCGCTGGCGGAGTCCGACCTCACCGTGCTCATCGGGCACACCGCGGGCAACCCCTACGGCGGCTTCAGCGGGGGCTACAAGATGCCGAGCACCGGCCTGACGTCGTGGCGCAGCATCGCCGCGCATCACTCGCCGCGCAGCCTGTACCGCGACGACTTCGTCCCCGCCTCCACCGCGAGCCGCTTCCGCGAGCAGCTGACGGCGATCGGCGAGCGGATGCAGGAGGCGATGCCCCAGCCGTTCTTCAGCGTCGACGCGGTCCTCGACAGCCGGTCGCGCCAGCTCGGCGTGTACGCCGGCCGGATCCCCGACGTGGAGCGGGCGTCGTGGCCGCTCGCGACCGCGCGAACCGACCTGCGGGTGCCGGGCGAGCCGGCCGACGTCCTGGTGATCGGGGTCCCCCGCAACTTCCACTACGGCGCGGGCATGGGCTCCAACCCGATCCTGATGATGCAGGCCATCGGGGCGAGCGTCGTGCGCGCGAAGCGGGCGATGGTCGACAAGCCGGTCGTCATCGCCGCGGCGGTCTGCGACGGCTGGTTCAACGACACCGAGTTCCCGCCGTACCGCCAGGCCTTCGAACGCCTCCAGAGCTGCCAGCACCCCGCGGACATGCGCGAGCACCAGGACGAGCTGGCCACCGACCCGGAGTGGGTCTACCGCTACCGCCACCGCTTCGGCTACCACCCCTTCCACGCCTTCTCGATGATCTACATGGGCGGGATCGCCCGCGAGCACAGCGCCGCGATCTACGTCGCCGGCGCGAAGCAGCCCGGCCTGGCACGTGCCATGGGGGCGCGCACGACCGCGACGATCGAGGAGGCCCTGGCGGAGACCACCGCCATCCTCGGGCGCACCCCGAAGGTGCTGGCCGTGCCGCGGCTGTCGCAGCCGGCGTTCCACCTGACCAGCGGTGGAGCCTGACCGTGGCCACCTCCGGGCGAGCACGCACCGCGGACCTCGGGTGGGCGCGCCTCGACCTGGACCGCGCCACGCGCACCGGTGACCCCGAGGTCGTCTACGGCCAGGGCAAGACGCCGACCCAGGTGGTCGAGGCGCTGCGGCGACTGCACGAGCACCATCCGGCACGCCAGGTGATGGCGACCCGCCTGTCCCCGGACGCACGCGCCGCGGTGCGCGCGGCCCTGCCCGAGGCACTCGTCGACGACGCGGCACGGACGGCGGTCCTCGGGCCGCCCGTGTCCGGCACCGGTCGGGTCCTGGTCCTCGCCGCCGGGACGGCCGACGGACCGGTCGCCGCGGAGGCCGCGATCACCGCTGCGGTCCACGGGGTCGAGGTGGAGCGCATCGACGACGTCGGCGTCGCCGGCCTGCATCGCCTGCTGGCGGTGGCCGACCGCCTCGAGTCCGCCGACTGCCTCGTCGTGGTCGCGGGCATGGAGGGTGCGTTGCCGTCCGTCGTCGGCGGGCTCACCGGCACGCCGCTCGTCGCCGTACCGACCAGCACCGGGTACGGCGTCGGGGCCGGCGGCATCGCCGCACTCAACGCGATGCTGAACTCCTGCGCACCCGGCGTGGTGGTCGTGAACGTCGACAACGGCTACGGCGCCGGCGTCCATGCCGCCCGGGTTGCGCGGGTCGCGCGGGCGGCGCGATCGGCGGGCTGAGCGGAAAAGACAGTTTCACCGGCCGGCCGGTGAATCTGTCCAGCCTGGACGAGAAAACTCACGCTTGGACGATGAAACTTCTTCGTCCAAGCGTGAGTTTCACCGGCCGGCCGGTGAAACTGTCTTTTCACGCCAGCACCCGCACCGCCCCCGGCACCAGCTCCACCGTGAGCGGATCGCCGGCGCCGGCGGGAAGGGCACCGAGCGCCTCGCCGTCGGCGCCCACCGGCACGGCGGCACCCCCACGATGCCGCCCGGAGAGGCTGACCCGGCGGCCGGTCAGCACGGTCACCTCGGCGAGGTCGACGTGGCTGCCGTCGTACACCTTCGGCAGCGAGCGGATGAGGTCGAGGCGCGAGGCCGCCTCGATCACGATGACGTCGAGCAGGCCGTCGTCGACCGATGCAGACGGGGCGATCGCCATCCCCTTGCCGTAGTAGCGCGAGTTCGCGACGACCACGGTCGCGGCGGTGTGGGTCGAGCGAGCGCCGTCGACGTCCAGGGTGCACTCGACGGGCCGGTACGTCGCGAGGGCGCGCACCGCGGCGACGGGATACTGCAGGCGCGAGGGCAGCCAGTGCGAGCGGTCGACGATCTCGGCGGCGCGCGCGTCGACACCGGCGTACACCGAGCCCGCCACGACGTACGACGGCCCGTCCGGGCCGGGACGCGTCACCCGGAGCAGGTCGATCGGCCGCGGCTCCGCGGCGAGCAGGAGCCGGGCCTGGGCGGCGGTCTCCGTGGGCACCGCGAGCATCCGCGCGAAGTCGTTGCCGCGGCCGGCGGGGACCACGGCGAGGACGCCGCCGTGCTGTGCCACCGAGCCCGCGACCGAGGAGAGCATGCCGTCGCCGCCGACCGAGACCAGGACGGCGCCGCGCTCGACGGCGGCCGCGACGAGCGCGGGCGTCTCCGCGGCCGAGGTCGTGTAGGTGACCTCGACCTCCGCACCCGACTCGCGCAGCGCACGCGCCAGCGGGACGACCACCTTCGGTGCGGCGCCGCCGCCCGCGGCCGGGTTCACCAGGAAGGCGAAGGCGCGCGCCGGGCCGCTCACGGGACCAGCACCCCGGGGTTGAGGATCCCCGCCGGGTCGACCGCCTGCTTCACCGCCCGCAGGACGTCCGCGCCGACCGCGCCGATCTCGGCCGTCAGATAGGGCTTGTGGTCCGTGCCGACCGCATGGTGGTGGGTGATCGCGGCGCCGGCCGCGACGATCGCCTCGCAGGCGGCGGCCTTGGCGGGCAGCCAGCGCGCCAGCGGGTCCTCGCCGCCGGGGGCGGCGACGGTGAAGTACAGCGAGCAGCCTGTCGCGTAGACGTGCGAGATGTGGCAGAGGACCATCGTGCCCTCGCCCAGGGTCTCCTCGAGCGCGGCCCGCACGCGGGTGTAGAGGTTCTCCCGGTTGCTCCAGAAGGTCGCGGTCTCCAGCGTCTCCACGAGCACCCCGACGTCGAGCAGGCTGTCGCGCAGGTACGGCGCGGAGAACCGCCCCTGCGCCCAGGACTCCCCGGGCGCCGCACCGAGGGAGGTGCCGCCCAGCGCGCCCAGCGCCTCGGTGACGGCAGCCCGCTTGGCGGCGACCGCCGCAGGGGTGCCCTCGTAGCCGACGATCATCAGGCAGCCCGCGCTCTCCTCGCCTCCGATGCCGGAGGGGTCGGCGAGGTTGATGGCGGTCTCGTTCTCGTCGGACAGGCGGATGACCGTCGGCAGCAGGTCGGACTGCGCGAGCGAGCGCATGGCGTCGGCCCCGGCGGCGAAGCTGGGCCAGCGCCAGCCCTCGTACTCCTTGACCTCCGGCAGCGGGCGGACCCGCACGGTCACCTCCGTGATGACCCCGAACGCGCCCTCGGACCCGAGGAAGAGCTCGCGCAGGTCGGGGCCCGAGGCGTTGGCGGGAGCGCTCCCGAGCCGGACCTCGCCGCGAGGCGTGGCGACCCGGAGCCCGACGACCATCGCGTCGAAGCGACCGTACCCGGCGCTGGACTGGCCACTCGACCGGGTGGCCGCGAAGCCGCCGATCGTGGCGTACTCGAAGGACTGAGGGAAGTGGCCGAGCATCATGCCGTGCGCCGCGAGGAGGGACTCGGCCTCGGGGCCGCGCAGCCCGGGCTCGAGCGTGGCGGTCGAGGAGACCGGGTCGAGCGCCAGCAGCCCGCGCATCCGGCCCAGGTCGAGCGAGAGCACCCCGCTCAGCCCGTCCGCGTCGGCGACCAGACCGCCGGTCACCGCCGTGCCGCCCCCGAAGGGGACGACGGCGATCCGCTCCTGCTGCGCGAACGCGAGCACGGCGACGACCTCGTCGTGGCCCGCCGGCCGCACCACGACGTCGGGTGCGTCGGAGAGGTCCCCGGTGCGCTGGCGGAGCAGGTCGGGCGTCGACTTGCCGCGCGTACGCCGGCGGCGCAGTGCGTCGTCGGTGGACACGTTGTCGTCGCCGACGATCGCCCGGAGCCCGGCGACCTGCTCGTCCCCGAGGCGCGGCTGGGGCACGGCGACATCGCTCCGCGCGGGCGTGTCCCGGATCGGGAAGACCAGTCCGACGAGGTCCCGAACGCCGTCCGGGAGGCCCGTGACGTGAGCGGGGTCGCCCCAGCGCGTGGGCGGCATCTCGGGCTGGAGGGCGGAGGGATGTTCGAGGGTCATGTGTTACAGTGTTACACATGACGTCACATCGTCACAACCCATCCAAGCCCGGGGCGCCCGCCGTCGGCTCGTCCGGGGACAACCCGCGCGACGCCTACCTCGACGCCGCCCGCGAGTGCATCCTCGACGTCGGCTGGCGGCGCACGACGCTGACCGAGGTGGCGCGTCGCGCCGGCGTCTCGCGCATGACGATCTACCGCGCCTGGTCCGACATGCCGGCCCTGCTCGGCGACCTGATGACCCGCGAGTGGGGCGTGCTCGTCGCGTCGGGTGTCGACCTCGCCGGGTCGCCCACCCCGGACGCGATCGCCGACGCCATGGTCGCCACGGTCGACGCGCTGCGGGAGAACGAGCTGTTCACGCGGATCGTCGAGCTCGACCCCGAGCTGATCCTCCCCTACCTGCTGTCCCGCCGCGGCCGCTCGCAGGAGCTGATCCTCGAGGTGCTCGCGGGCGCGGTGGCAGCCGGCCAGGAGGCGGGCACCATCACCGACGGCGACCCGCAGGCCGTCGCCCGTGGCCTGGTGCTCGCCGCGCACGGGTTCGTCCTGTCCGCCCACACCATGGTGGACGACCAGGTGGACCAGAGCGCCCTGGACGACGAGCTGCACGCCCTGGTCTCCCGGAGCCTCGCCCCATGAGCGCCCCGAGCTCGACGAGGATCGCGGCCGGCCTCGCCGGCGTACCGGCCGAGGTCGACGTCGTGGTGATCGGCCTGGGCGTTACCGGGGCGGGCGTCGCCCTCGACGCCGTCACGCGCGGTCTCTCGGTGCTGGCGGTCGACGCCCAGGACCTCGCGTACGGCACCTCGCGCTTCTCCTCCAAGCTCGTCCACGGCGGCCTGCGCTATCTCGCGTCCGGCCAGGTGGGCATCGCCCACGAGAGCGCGGTGGAGCGGGGGATCCTGATGGAGACCACGGCGCCCCATCTCACTCGGCCGCTGCCGTCGCTCATCCCGCTGTCCGCCGGGGTCAGCCGACCGATGGGCAGCCTCGCCGGAGCCGGCTTCCTCGGCGGCGACCTGCTCCGTCGAGCCGCGGGCACGAGTGCGGACACCCTGCCCCGACCGCGTCGCCTCTCGGCCGCCGAGACCCGCCGGCTGGCGCCGCCGCTGCGTGCCGACGGTCTGCGCGGGGCCTATCTCGGCTGGGACGGCCAGCTCGAGGACGACGCGCGGCTGGTCACGACCATCGCGCGCACCGCCGCCGACCGAGGCGCACACGTCCGCACCCGGGCGCGGGTGCTGTCCGCGACCGGTCGGTCGGTGGTGCTGCGCGACGAGCTCACCGGCGCGCGCACGACGGTCTCCGCGCGGAGCGTCGTCAACGCAGCCGGCGTCTGGGCCGGCGACCTCGTCGAGGACGTGCGGCTCCGACCGTCCCGCGGCACCCACCTCGTGCTGCGCGGCGAGACCCTCCCGGGCCTGGACGTCGCCGTGTTCGCGCCGATCCCGGGGGAGACCAACCGCTTCGTGCTGGTCCTTCCGCAACCCGACGGCCAGCTCTACGTCGGCCTCACCGACGAGCCCGTCGAAGGCCCCGTGCCCGACGTGGCGGAGCCGACCGAGGTGGAGATCGGGTTCCTGCTCGACGTCGTGTCCGCCTCGTTCGCGCGTCCGCTACGCCGCTGCGACGTGGTCGGCGCGTTCGCCGGGCTGCGCCCGCTCCTCGACACCGGGGGCGACGCCACCGCCGACCTGTCCCGCAAGCACGCCGTGCTCACCTCGCCGACCGGCGTGGTCACGATCGTCGGCGGCAAGCTGACGACCTACCGCCGGATGGCCGAGGACGCCGTCGACGCGGCGATCGCGAGCGCAGGGCTGCGCGCGGGCCCGTCCGTCACGGCCGTCCTGCCGCTGGCGGGCGCGGCGCCGCGCGCGGAGCTCGCCGACCGCGCGGCCAAGGCGGGGGACCACGGTCTCGCCCGCCTCGTCCGCCGGTACGGAGCGGACGCGGAGCTCGTCCTCGACGCGGCCTCGGAGGCGAGCGGCTGGGCCGAGCCCGAGCTCCTCGCCCCGATCGCCGAGAGCATCCCGACGGTGTGGGCGGAACTGTTCTTCGCCGTGACCCACGAGGGCGCGACCGATGTCGGGGACCTGCTCGACCGGCGTACCCGGGTCGGGCTGGTCGCCCCCGACCGCGAGCTCGCCGTACCTGCGGCGGAGCGGGTGCTCGCGGTGCTGCGGGAATCGCCGCTGAAGCGGTGACTCCCGCGCTTCTCGGGCATCGCAACGGCCAAGAAGTCCGCCCGCAGCGCGATGAGTTTTCCGATCGACCCCGGTCCCTCCATCAGGCAGACTGGCGAGACCACGGGGGTAGTGATGGGAAGCGCAACGGTGACCGAGATCGAGACGGCCGACACGACCGCCCGGACGGCGGGCGACGAGCTCGCGGACTTCGACACCCTCACGGGCCGCTACCAGCGCGAGCTGATGGCGCACTGCTACCGGATGAGTGGGTCGGTCCACGAGGCCGAGGACCTGGTCCAGGAGACCTTCCTGCGCGCGTGGAAGGCCTCGGCCAGCTTCCAGGGCCGCAGCTCGGTGCGCACCTGGCTCTACAAGATCGCCACCAACGTGTGCCTCACCAACCTGGAGGCCAAGCCGCGCCGACCCCTGCCGACGGGCCTCGGCACGGCCGACTCCGCCCCCTCCGACGAGCTTCTCGAGGACCACGAGATCCCGTGGCTGGAGCCGATCCCGGACGCGGCGGTCGAGGTCGCCGAGCGCGACACGATCCGGCTGGCGTTCGTCGCGGCGCTGCAGCACCTGCCGGCCCGCCAGCGCGCCGTGCTGATCCTGCGCGACGTGCTGCGGTGGTCGGCCGCCGAGACCGCGACCGCCCTGGACACCACGACGGCGGCGGTCAACTCCGCCCTCCAGCGCGCCCACGCCCAGCTCGCAGAGCGCGGGCTCTCGCCCGACACCGTGGAGCCGGACCTCGACCAGGCCCAGCGGACGCTGCTCGACGCCTATCTCCAGGCGTTCTGGCGCAAGGACATCGACCAGATCGTCCAGCTCCTCAAGTACGACGCCACGTGGGACATGCCGCCCTTCCTCAACCACTACCAGGGCGCCGCGGCGATCGGCCAGCTCGTCGGCACGAAGTGCCCCGGCGGGTGCAACGACATGCCGATGGTGGAGACGGTCGCCAACGGCCAGCCGGCGTTCGGGCTCTACATGCGCCAGCCCGACGGCCACTTCGAGCCCTTCCACCTGCAGGTGCTGCAGCTGACCGGCTCGGGGGACGACCTCCGCGTCGAGCACGTCACGGCGTTCTTCGACGCCCGCCTCTTCGCGCGCTTCGGGCTGCCGGAGCGGCTGCCCGCCGACTACGTGCCCGCGTGAGCCCGGCGATGTCCGCCGCCGCCGCGCCGGACGGGATGGTCGCGGGCCTCGACCTGCTGCAGCGCGCCCTCGACTACACCGCCGGCGCGCTCGCCACGATCACCTGCGCCGACGTCGACCGGCCCAGCCCCTGCGCCGGGTGGACCCTCGGCGACCTGCTCGCCCACATGGAGGACGCCCTCGACGCCTTCGCCGAGGCCGCCGACGGAGCCGTCGGACTGAGCAGCGCGGCGCCCACACCGGTCGAGGTGCGGCTCCGGAGTCTGCAGGAGAAGGCCTGCGGCCTGCTCACGGCGTGGCTGCACGCGACGACCCCGTCCGTCGACGTCGGCGGCCATCCCCTGCCGGTGGACACGGTCGCGCGGGTCGCCGCGCTCGAGATCGCCGTCCACGGCTGGGACGTGCGCCAGACCACCGGTCACGACGCGCCGTTGCCGGAGCCGCTCGCCGCCGCGTTGCTCCCCTCGGCCCTGCAGATCGCCCTCAGTGGCGACGACCGCTTCGGCCCGCCCGTTCCCGTCGCCGTCGAGGCGCCCGCCGGCGCCCACGTCCTGGCACTCCTCGGGCGCCGGCCGCGAGGTGCCTGACACCTAGACTGCGGCCCATGTCGGAGCAACACGCCGAGCAGGCCGAGCGCCACGACCCGGAGTCCGCCGTACGGCACCGCACCCGGCGGATGACAGGACGGGACCCCCACGAGGAGCACCGCGCGGCGACGCCGCTCGAGCTGCTCTTCGACCTCACCTTCGTCGTGGCCTTCGGGACGGCCGCCAACGAGCTGGCCCATGCGCTGGCCGAGGACCACGTCGGCACGGGCGTCGCCGCGTTCGCCTTCGCCACCTTCGGGATCTCGTGGGCGTGGATCAACTTCACCTGGTTCGCCTCGGCCTACGACACCGACGACTGGGTGTACCGGGTCACGACGATGGTGCAGATGGTCGGCGTGCTCATCTTCGCGCTGGGCATCAAGCCCATGTTCGCTTCGGTGACCGAGCACGGCGAGACCCTCGACAACGACGTCATCGTGTGGGGCTACGTCGTCATGCGGGCCGCGATGATCCTGCAGTGGCTGCGGGCCGGACAGCACGACGCGGAGCGCCGCCCCGCCTGCCGCACGTACATCGCCTCGATCGCCCTCGCCCAGGTCCTGTGGTGCGTGCTGGCCGTGGTCGACCTGCCGGTCGGCACGACCTTCGCGCTGATCGCCATCCCCTTCCTCGTCGAGCTCGGCGGCCCCGCCATCGCCGAGCGCTACCGCGGCGGCACGCCCTGGCACGCCCACCACATCGCCGAGCGGTACGGGCTCATGGTGATCATCACGCTCGGCGAGGGGATGATCGGCACGATGGCGGCCATCAACGTGCTCGCCGAGGGCGGCCTGACCTGGGACATCGGGCTCTTCACCCTCGCCGGCACCGCGCTGACCTTCGGGATCTGGTGGTCCTACTTCGTCGTGCCCGCCGCCGAGATCCTGCATGCCCGGCGCGAGCGCTCCTTCGGCTTCGGGTACGGCGCCATGGGGCTCTTCGGCACCATCGTCGCCATCGGCGCCGGACTGCACGCTGCGGCGTACCATCTCGACCACCACAGCAAGCTGGGTCCGACCGGCACGGTCCTCACCGTCGTCGTACCGGTGGCGCTGTTCATCGCCGTCTTCTACGTCGGGTACTCGCTCCTCACCCGCTCCGTCCACACCTTCCACCTGCTGCTGGTGGCGATCACCGCCGTGGTGCTGGTCGCGCCGGTCCTCATGGCGCAGGCGGACGTCGGGCTCACCTGGTGCCTGCTGGTCCTGGCACTGGCGCCGTGGGTGACGGTCGTCGGCTACGAGGCGGCCGGGTACCGGCACAACGCGGACGTGCTGGACAGCATCACGCGCTCGACGGCTGGTCCCTGAGCGGATGGGCGAGCTCGTCCGCGGGGAGGCGGGCGCCGACGACCGCGACCACGGCGGCCACGCCCGGCACGACCGCGGCGATCGCGAAGGTCGCCTGGAGCCCGATCAGGTCGGCGACCGGACCCGCGACGGCCATCGACACGGGCATCAGGCTGATCGACACGAAGAAGTCGAGCGAGGCCACCCGTCCGAGCAGCTCGGGCGGGACCCGGCGCTGGAGCAGGGTCCCCCAGATCACCATCGGCGCGGAGAACAGGGCGCCGATCACGAACGCGGACGCCGCCACCTGCCAGACCGCCGTCGCGAACCCGATGAGGAGGAAGGGCAGGCAGCCCACTCCCCACATCAGGTTCATCCAGGTGAGATAGCGCCGCGGCATGGGCAGTGAGCCGGTGACCAGCGAGCCCACGGCTCCGCCGATCCCAAAGCAGGCCATCACGACGGCATGGTCGCCCGGCCCGCCGCCCAGCTCGTCCTTGATGAGGAACGGGACGAGGACCTCCAGCGGCCCCATGATCACGAGCACCATGATCGACGCGAACAGCAGCGTCGCGAGGAGCCAGGGCGTGCGCACCATGTAGGCGAAGCCCTCCCGCATGTCGGTCAGGGCCGTACGCACCGCGTGGGCGGCACCGCCGGTCGCGCCCTCGGCCGCGAGCGGGAGGTCGCGTCGTACGGCGGTCAGCGGCACCATCAGCAGCACCAGCAGGCCGGCGAGATAGGACAGCGCCGCCACCGAGATCGCGGCCGACGACGAGCTCGCTCCGACCACGAGGCCCGCCGCCGCCGGGCCGAGCGCCTGGCCGACCGTCGGGCGCACCATGCCCTCGAAGCCGTTGACGGCCAGCAGGTCCTCCTCCGGCACGAGCGCCGGGAGCCAGGCGGAGTAGGCCGGGTAGTAGAACGCCATCGCCATGCCGGCGACGAAGGCCACCGCCGCCAGGTGCCACAGCCGGGTGAGGTCGGTGAAGGACAGCACCGCCACCAGCGTCATGCCGAGCAGCTCGACCGCGGTGGTGACGAGGAGGATCAGCTTCTGCGGCACCCGGTCGGCCACCACGCCGCCGAGCAGCGCCGGCAGCACGACGCCCACCGCGCCGGCGGTCGTCACCGCAGAGAGCGCGCTCGCGCCCCCGCCGATCCGGATCACCTCCCAGACCAGGGCGACGATCCACACGCCGCTGCCGAAGCTGGTCAGGACCAGCGCCGACCCGAGCCGTCGGTAGGAGGAGTGCCGGAAAGGCGTGAACGCGCGCGGAATCCGTCGCGGACGGCGAAGCCCGGGGTCGGGCTCCTCCGGCACGGGGACGAGAGGCGCGAGCTGGTCGGTCATGGTGGTCCTTCGGAGTCTGCACGGGTGGACCGACATCGGCCACCGATTTCATCGGTGGCGGGGCTCGGCCGGGCGGGGCGGGGGCGGGAGCGGATTCACCACGGGATGTAGGCGGACCCGCACTCCCCCTGCGGAGTTCCGCTACAGAAGCGCGCACTCGTCTACATCCCGTGGTGAATCCGTCCCCGGCCCACCAGCAGACAACCTCAAGCCCACTTCGGGTCAACGCTTCGGGTCAAGCAGTCGTCGCCGGACCCACGCCCGTGCCCTACGGAGCCGGCAGCGCGACGTACGTCGTGTCGAGGTACTCCTCGATCCCCTCGAAACCGCCCTCCCGGCCGAACCCGCTCGCCTTGACGCCGCCGAAGGGTGCCGCCGGGTTGGAGACCAGGCCGGTGTTGATGCCGAGCATGCCCGTCTCGAGGCGCTCCGCGAGACGGATCGTGCGCGCGAGGTCACGGGTGTAGGCGTAGGCGGCGAGGCCGTACTCGGTGGAGTTCGCCAGCTGGATCGCCTCGTCCTCGTCGGCGAACGTCGTGATGGGGGCGACCGGGCCGAAGATCTCGTTGCGGACCGCCTCGGCGTCGGCCGGCACGTCGACGAGCACCGTCGGCGGGTAGAAGAAGCCGTCCCCCGCGACCACGCGGCCCCCGGTGAGCAGCCGGGCCCCGCGGTCCACGGCGTCGTCCACGAGGGCCGCGACCGAGGTGACCGCCTTCGCGTCGATGAGCGGACCCACCTGGACGCCGACGTCCTGGCCACGCCCGACCCGGAGCTCGCCCATCCGCTCCGCGAGCCGCACGCCGAACTCCTCGGCGACGGACGCCTCGACGAGGAAGCGGTTGGCCGAGGTGCAGGCCTCCCCCATGTTCCGCATCTTCGCGACCATCGCGCCCTCGACGGCCGCGTCGAGGTCGGCGTCGGCGAAGACGAGGAAGGGTGCGTTGCCCCCCAGCTCCATCGACACCCGCTGCAGCTGGCCCGCGGACTGCTCGACCAGGGACCTGCCGACGCCGGTCGAGCCGGTGAAGCTCACCTTGCGCAGCCGGGCGTCGGACTGGAGGGTCTTGCTGAGGCCGCCGGAGTCGGAGGTGGTCACGACGTTCAGGACGCCGGGCGGCAGGCCGGCCTCGGCCATCAGCGCCGCGAGCAACAACATCGTCAGCGGGGTCTGCGACGCCGGCTTGACGACCATCGTGCAGCCTGCCGCGACGGCCGGTCCGATCTTGCGGGTGCCCATCGCGAGCGGGAAGTTCCACGGCGTGATGAACAGGCAGGGGCCGACCGGCTTGCGGACGGTGAGCAGCCGGCTCCCTCCCGCGGGGTTGTGCATCCAGCGCCCGTGGATCCGCACCGCCTCCTCGGAGAACCAGCGCAGGAACTCCGCGCCATAGGTGACCTCGCCCTTCGCCTCGGCGATCGGCTTGCCCATCTCCAGGCTCATCACCAGCGCCAGGTCGTCCGCGTGCTCGCTCACGAGCCCGAACGCACGGCGCAGGATCTCCCCGCGCTCCCGCGGCGGCGTCGCCGCCCAGCCGTCCTGGGCCGCGACCGCGGCGTCCAGCGCGGCGCGGGCGTCGTCGAGGGTGCCGTCGGCGACGTCGGTCAGCACGGACCCGTCGGCCGGGTCGAGGACCTCGATCCGGCCGCCGCCGCTCGACGGGACCCACGCACCCCCGACGTACAGCTGGCGACGCGACTCCGGGAGCAGATGGGCGAGGCGGTCACGGAAGCTCATGGGCCCACTCTGGCACTGCCGCGGTCACACCGGGAGCCCGCCGGCGCCCCGCCACCCGCTGCCACCCGGGACCAAGGTCCCGGGTGCGGTGACCGACCGGAGGATTTCAGCCGGCGAGCTCTTGTCCGCCACCGCCGCCGCGCTAGAGTGACACCAGTCGTACTTCGGAGGGAGCACCGATACGACTGAGCCCCTCGTTGACCCCATGCAATGAGGGGCTCGCTCGCTTTTGTATGGGCCGAGCGTGTCGCATACGGCGCTCGCCACCCGCGACTCGCTGCGCTCGCCCCGCGGGCGTCGCACCGTGCCGCTTCGCGGCCGTGCGACACGCTGCCGGCCGGGACCAGGGGTCTCCCGTCCGGCAGGCATGCATGCCGGTGGGGACGCCGGTGGGCTACTGCGCGCCGCGGAGGAAGTCCTCGATGATCGGGCCGGCGGTCTGCGAGCCGGACTCGCCGGTCTGGACGAAGACGGCGACGGCGAGGTCGCCCTGAGCGGCGACCATCCAGGCGTGGGTGCGGATGGTGTCGCCGTCGGCGTACTCGGCGGTGCCCGTCTTGGCGATCACCGCAGGGCCGGGGACGTCGGCGAGGCCGCGGCCGCTGCCGCCGGTGACCACCTGGCGGAGCATCGCACGCAGCTGCTCGGCCTCGGCGGGAGCCAGCTCCTTCGCCTCGGCGGGCACGGCGACGTCGACCTGCTCCACGAGGCGGGGTACGACGGTCCGGCCGGCCTGCACGCTGCCGATGACCGTCGCCATGGCCATCGGCGAGGCGAGCACCTTGCCCTGGCCGATGAGCGAGGCCGCCGCCTCGGTGTCGCTGGCGGGATCCGGGACCTCGCCGAAGTACGCCGGGAAGCCGAGATCGTGGTCGATGCCCAGGCCCAGCGTCGCCGCGGCCGCCGCGAGGTCCCCCGGCCCGAGGGTGTCGCGCTGGTCGATCAGGGCGGTGTTGCAGGACTGCGCGATCGCCTCGCGCAAGGGGATCGTGCCGAGAGATCCGGCGGGATAGTCGGAGTAGTTCTTGAACTGCTTGCCGTCGACAGTGATCGTCGGCGTGCAGGCCACCTGGCTCTCGGGCGTCAGGCCGGCGCGGAGCAGGGCGAGCGAGGTGACGATCTTGAACGTGGAGCCGGGGGCGAACTGGCCGAAGGTCGCGTGGTTCTGGCCGCCGGTGCCCGTGCCGTTGGCGGCGGCGAGGATCGCGCCGTCACTGGGCCGCAGGGCCACCAGCGACGCCGCGGGACCGGTCGTGGACAGGACCCGCTCGGCGAGCACCTGCAGGCGCTGGTCGAGGGTGATCGCGAGGGGCCGGCCGGCCTCGGCGTCGTGGCGGAAGAGCTCGCGGCGCTCGGCGGACTCGTCCGCGGGGACGGCGTACACGACGCGTCCGACGCTGCCACGGAGCTGGTCGTCGTAGCGGGCCTGGAGCCCGGAGACCCCCGCGATGTCCCCGCTGCGGTACTTCTCCGGGTCCTTCTCCACCATCTCCGCGGTCACCGGGCCGACCCGGCCCAGGATCGGCGCGGCGAAGTCGCGGCCGGGCGCGAGGTCCATCTCGTCGTCGACGACGTGCCCGCCCTCGATCGCGGCCAGCCGGTCGGCCAGCCCTGCCGGCTCCTCCCCGACGCGATAGGTGATCGCCTCGACGAACGCGCGCGGACCGGCGGCGCCCACCGCCTTGACGTAGGCCTTCACTCCGATCCCGACCAGCCGGGCCAGGGCACGCGCCGACGCCTCCGCCCTCGTGGCGTCCACCCGGGAGCGGTCGATGCCCACGCGCAGCACGGGCCGCTCGGTGACGAGCACCTGCCCGCCGGCGCCGGTGATGTCGCCGCGGTCGGTCGGCTGCGTGACGGCGTCGAGGGTCTCGCCCTCGGCGAGATCGGGGGCGACGACGTCCGGCGCCCACTTGACCGCCCAGGCGTCGCCGTCCTCGACCAGCCCGACGGTGGTCTCGTAGGCCCAGGGGTCGCCGTCCGCGACGACCGGCCAGGACCATCGCAGGGTCGCCGTCGGGCTCTCCCCGTCGACGTCGACCTCCCCGACGCCGACCGCCGGGACGATCCCGTCCATCTCGTCGATGACGGCGGCATATCCCTCGGCGACCGCGGTGCCGTCGGCGCCGGAGAAGGGGACGGCGGCCAGTGCGTCCGCGCCCTTCGCCTCGTCGCCCTGGGCGGGATCGGCCGCGGCCACCAGCGCGTCGGCGAAGCGGTCGGCAACCTTCTCCGCGGCCGCGCTGCCGTCGTCGCCGGAGCAGGCGCTCAGCCCCCCACCGATGACGAGGAGGGAGGTCAGGGCTGCCGAGGTCCGCCGCATGACATCGTTCTACCAGGGGGCCCCGTCACCGGCCCCGGTCAGGACGCCGCCTCGCGATGCCCGCCCAGGAACCGGATGCCGCGCGTCGTACCGTCCACGATGTCGGAGACGTGCGCCTGGAATCCCGGGCAGGTCGTGATGTCGTGCGCGCGGCACTCCAGGGCGTGCTGGGTCATGTGCCGGGACCGCTCGAGCTCGGCCTGGCGCCGGTCGAGCTCGTCGAGATGGGCCTTGAGCGCGGCGCGCCGACCCTCGGCGGAGCCGTCCATGAGGGTGCGGATCTGGTCCAGGCTCATGCCCGAGGCCTTGCTGGCGAGGATCGCGGCGACCCGGTAGGCGTCGTCCTCGCCGTACACGCGACGGCCGGCCCCGTCGCGCTCGGGACTCAGCAGCCCCTTGTCCTCCCAGTGCCGAAGGACGTGGGTCTCCAGCTCGAAGCGTGCGGCCAGCTCACCCACGGACCATCGGATGCTCTTGGTGCTTGACTTCATGTTCACATGAAGTCACATCCTGGGTCCATGATCAACTCGACCACCTACGACGTCGCCGTCATCGGCGCGGGATCCGCCGGCCTGCAGGCCGCCCAGACCCTCGGCCGGATGCACCAGTCGACCATCGTCATCAGCAACGACCGCTACCGCAACGACCCGACCGGGCACATGCACAACTTCCTCGGCCACGACGGCGCCGCCCCCGCCGAGCTGCGCCTGGCCGCCCGCAAGGACGCCGAGGCGTACGCCGACGTGCGCTTCCTCGACGTCGTCGGCGCCGGCGTCACCCGGATCTCCGGCGAGCTGGGCGCCTTCGTCCTCGAGGTCGACGGCGAGCCGGACGTGCAGGCCCGGCGCGTCCTCGTCGCCGCCGGCGTGCGCGACACGCTGCCGGACGTGCCGGGGATCGCCGAGAACTTCGGTGACCTCGTCGCGCACTGCCCGTTCTGCCACGGTCACGAGTACGCCGGCACCCGGGTCGGCATCCTCGGCGCGGCCCCGCACGTCGCGGCGATGGCCTCGATGCTGCTGCCCGTCGCCGTGGAGCGGGTGGTCCTCACCCACGGCGCCACGCTCGACGAGGCCACCGCGGCAGGTCTCGCCCGGACCGGCGCGAGCGTCGTGACCACCCCCGTCGCCGACGTGCGCAAGGCGGGGGACGGCCTGATCGTCACCCTCACCGACGGCGAGGAGGTCGCGCTCGGCGGGCTGTTCGTCAAGACCGCCTGGCAGCCGTCGAGCCCGTTCGCCGAGCAGCTGGGCCTGGCGACCTCCGAGGTCGGCGCGATCCGGATCGACGCCCTCGGGCGCACCAGCGTGCCCGGCGTGTACGCCGCGGGCGACCTCGCCCAGGGCCCGGAGCTCCCCATGCCCATGGCGTCCGTCCTCGTCGCCGCCGCCATGGGCCAGGTCGCCGCCTCCGCGTGCGTCCAGGACGCGGCTCTGGCCCGGATCGCCTGACCCCGGTGGTTGAGGTGCGACGAGCGCCAGCGAGGAGCCACCCCGGTGGTTGAGGTGCGACGAGCGCCAGCGAGGAGCCACCCCGGTGGTTGAGGTGCGACGAGCGCCAGCGAGGAGCCTCGAAACCTCCGGGGCCACCGCGCCGGGCCGCGGGAGGTTTCGAGGCTCGGCCGCGGGCGGCCTCGCACCTCAACCACCGGCTGAAGCCGACCCGCCGCGGGCGGCCTCGCACCTCAACCACCGGCTGAAGCCGACCCGCCGCGGACGGCCTCGCACCTCAACCACCGGCTGAGGTGGTCTGGCCGCCCGGCGACCTCGAGCTCCTCGACCTCGACCGCGCGGCCGGCAGCGTGTCGCCCGCGCGCAGCGCGTCGAGGCGCGCCCGCGGGCCGAGCGAAGCGAGTGCCCGTGCGGTGCGCCTCGACAGGCGACACGCTCGGCCCCGGCTGAGGTGGTCTGGCCGCCCGGCGACCTCGAGCTCCTCGACCTCGACCGCGCGGCCGGCAGCGTGTCGCCCGCGCGCAGCGCGTCGAGGCGCACCCGCGGGCCGAGCGAAGCGAGTGCCCGTGCGGTGCGCCTCGACAGGCGACACGCTCGGCCCATCGCAGCGTGCGGTGCGCCTCGACAGGCGACACGCTCGGCCCGAGAGCTCAGTACCAGCCGACGCGCTCGGAGTGCTCCCACGCCTTCTGCGCGTTGCCGTACCGAGCCGCGATGTAGGCGAGGCCCCAGCGGATCTGGGTGACCGGGTTGGTCCGCCAGTCGCTGCCCACGACGGCCATCTTCGTGGCGGGCAGCGACTGGGGGATGCCGTAGGCGCCGGAGCTGCGGTTCTCGGCGAGATGGTTCCAGCCGGACTCGCGGTGCCAGAGCGCATCGAGATAGGGCCATTGGTCGGCGGGGAAGCCGAAGTCGACCATCTCCCGGTAGCCGATGCCCCGGTTCGACGCCGGGTCGACGTCGGTCGGCACGGGGACCTGCGGGAGCCGCTTCGCGATCCGCTCGGCGCGGCGGGCGAGCTGCGCCATGATCTGCACCGTCGACACGTCGGCGCGGGCGCCCGAGCGCGACAGCGGGTCGGCGTGCTCCACCGGGGTCGGCGGGGAGCTCGGCACGGCGCTCGCGGACGTCGGCGGCGTGGTCGCCGCGGTCGGGGCGGTGGGCTCCGCCCCAGGCCGCGCCTGGCCGGCGCACGCGCTCAGCAGCATCGCGCCCACCGCGAGCGCAGTGGGCGCCACGACGCGTCGCGGACCCCCCATGGGGTCCGAGCGTAGGTCAGTCCCGCGGCTTGCGGGAGCGGTTCGGCGGACCGTGGTCCTTCGCGAGCTCGATCAGCTTGCCGCTGATCCGGGTGCTCTTGAGTCGCTCCCACTGCTCGTCGGTCAGCCGCGCGGGCAGCTCGACGATCGAGTAGTCCGGGCGGATCGTGATCTTGCCGAAGTCCCGCCGGTCCAGGCCGCCCTCGTTGGCGAGAGCGCCGACGATCTGGCGCGGCTCGACGCGGTGGCGCTTGCCGACCTGGATCTTGTAGGCCTGGAAGCTGCCGCCCGAGCGCGGCGTACGGTCACGACCGCCCCGGTCACCCCGGTCGCCGCGGTCCGCGCCGCGGTCGCCGCGCGCCGGCCGGTCGTCGTACTCCCGGCGGGGTCGGCGCTCCGGCTCCGGCTCGGGCTCGAGCAGCAGCGGCGTGTCGCCCTGCATCGCGATCGCGAGCGCGGCGGCCACGTCGACCTCGGGCACGTCGTGCTCGCGGATGTAGTGGCCGACCACCTCGCGGAAGAACTCGATGCGCGGCGACTCGAGGGCGGCGGTGATCTGGTCGTCGAAGCGGCTCAGGCGCGACTCGTTGATCGCGTCCACCGTCGGGAGCTGCATCTGCTCCAGCGTGGAGCGGGTGGCCTTCTCGATGTGCTTGAGGAGGTAGCGCTCGCGCGGGGTGATGAAGGAGATCGCGTCGCCGCTGCGACCCGCGCGGCCGGTGCGGCCGATCCGGTGCACGTAGGCCTCGGTGTCGGTGGGGATGTCGTAGTTGAAGACGTGGCTGATCCGGGGTACGTCGATGCCGCGGGCCGCGACGTCCGTGGCGACCAGGATGTCGAGCTTGCCGTCCTTGAGCTGGTTGACGGTGCGCTCGCGCTGGGCCTGGACGATGTCGCCGTTGATGGCCGCCGCGCTGAAGCCGCGGGCGCGCAGCTTCTCGGCGAGGGTCTCGGTCTCGTTCTTCGTGCGGACGAAGACGATGGCGCCCTCGAAGTTCTCGACCTCGAGGATCCGGGTCAGCGCGTCGACCTTCTGCGGGTAGCTGACCATCAGGTAGCGCTGGCGGATGTTCTCGGCGGTCCGGGTCTTGCGCTCGATCGCGATCTCGACCGGGTCGTTGAGGTACTTGCTCGACAGCGTCTTGATCTGCTTCGGCATGGTGGCCGAGAAGAGCGCCACCTGCTTGTCCGACGGGGTGTCGGCGAGGATCGTCTCGACGTCCTCGGCGAAGCCCATGTTCAGCATCTCGTCGGCCTCGTCGAGCACGAGGAAGCGCAGCTCGGTCAGGTCGAGGGTGCCCTTGTCGAGGTGGTCCATGATCCGGCCGGGCGTGCCGACGACGATGTGGACCCCGCGACGCAGCGCGGACAGCTGGACGCCGTACCCCTGGCCGCCGTAGACGGGGAGCACGTGCACGCCGCGCAGGTTCGCGGCGTACTTCTCGAAGGCCTCGCACACCTGGAGGGCGAGCTCGCGGGTGGGGGCGAGGACCAGCGCCTGGGGGGTCTTCTGCGTGAGGTCGAGCTGGTCGAGGATGGGCAGCGCGAAGGCGGCCGTCTTGCCGGTGCCGGTCTGGGCCAGGCCCATCACGTCGCGGCCCGCGAGGAGGTGCGGGATCGTCTCGGCCTGGATCGCGGACGGGGACTCGTAGCCGATGTCCTTGAGCGCCTTGAGAATGCGGTCACCGAGACCGAGATCGGCGAACGTGGCGGCGTGTCCTCGGTGTCACTCACCCGTCAAGACTAGTGCGGTCAAGCCCGGGTGGCGTGATCCTCGTCGCGGTGCGCTGGGTCACGGAGGGTTGAACCGGACACGAACTGGTAAGGACTGCGGTAATGCCGGGAGCCTCCCATCCGCTTCACGGTCGGCACACGCTCAGCTCCGGACGACGAGAAAGAACCACATGAGGCCCGACACCACGCCCCGCCGCCTGCGGCACCTGCTGCTCGCGGCGATCGCCGTCCTGCTGTGCACCTCCGGACTCGTCGCCGGTGTCGTCGAGCCCGCCGGCGCCGCCGCCAAGCCCGCGAAGGTGAAGGGCGTCAAGCTCGTCAAGCCCCGCATCGACGGCGCGAGCGCGTCCTTCAAGGTGAAGTGGAAGCGGGCGGCGCGGGCGACGTCGTACAAGGTGAAGTGGAGGGTGCCCGGCGGCACGGCGCACACCGACCGCACCCGCAAGACGTCGAAGACGCTCAAGGGACTGGCCCAGGGCGCGAGCTACTGCGTCAAGGTGCGCGCCTACAACGGCAAGCGCAAGGGCAAGTGGTCGAAGACGCGCTGTCGTACGACGCCCCGGCTCGACCGCGTCCAGCCGGTGTGGGTCGACCGGCAGCAGCACCAGGGCGCCACCGTGGCGCTCACCTTCCGGTGGAACGAGATCGCCGGCGCCACGGCGTACGACCTCGACTATGCGCCGGGCCAGGGCGACGTCCAGAAGGACCCGGCCAAGCAGACCGTGCGCGTCGGCGCCGGCGGCGGCGCGGCGGGCGTCGTGGTCGGTGGCCTCCAGCCCAACAAGGTGTACTGCTTCCAGGTGCGCCCCCACAGCGGGTACGGCGCCGGCGCGCTCGGCGCGACCAGCTGCAAGGCGACGGTGCCGACGAGCCGCGCGGTCGGCGGGCCACTCAAGGTGAGCATGATGACCTGGAACGTATGCAGCGGCGACGGCGACGGGTCGGTGTGCGCACCGCATCCGTGGGACAACCGGAAGCTGGCAGCGAAGTCCCGCATCGCGTCAGCTGCCCCGGATGCCGTTGCCCTGCAGGAATCCGCGCCCGCGGTCAACGACCTTGCGACAACGACCGGGTACGAGCTGGCCTGTCGAGTCGGCGACGGATACCTGAAGAATCCGAACAACCATCCGGATCGGCCTCTTGTGGCAGGAACCCGGAACCAATCCTTGATCGTGCGCTCGGCAAAGTTCGATGTGCTCACGGAGACCGCAAATGGCTACCGCTTTTACGGGTACACCCACGGCGGCTGCTGGGTGAAGGTGAGAGACAAGGTCACCAATCGAGAGCTGATTCTTGCTTCTGTGCATCTCGTGCCTCCGGTCTCCGGCAACGACCAGACTCGGCTCGACCAAGCTGCGACCTTCTGGGGCAGGCTCACCGCCGACCCGGAGACCGCGGGACTTCCCATCCTGCTTTCGGGCGACTTCAACTCCGACCGCGGCAGCGGTCTAGACGGTCCGCGGGAGTACCTCAACACGTTCGGCTGGGACGACGCCTACGACGTCGCCGAGCAGTACGCCTCGCTGCCGTACCTCAACTCGTTCAACGCCTGGTCCTCCGTCCCGCGGATCTTCCCGCGCTGGGGTGGTCACATCGACCGGGTCTTCGTCCCGCCGAACGCGCGGGTCACGAGCTGGCGGCTGGACGAGCCCTACGCCGACGGCCGCTGGACCGGCATCCTCTCCGACCACGCCCCCGTCCGCGTCACGGTCGAGATCCCCTGAGGCGCGAGGTGTGAGCCGTGGGCCCTCGAGGTGTGAGCTTCGGGGGCTGCCGACCCCCGAGGCTCACACCTCATACCCCCAGTCCTCACACCTCGCGCCTCACTCGACGGTGACGGACTTGGCCAGGTTGCGGGGCTTGTCGATGTCGTGGCCGAGCTCCAGGGCGGCGTGGTAGGCCAGCACCTGGAGCGGGATCGTCAGCAGGATGGGGTCGAGCTCACGCTCGTTGCGCGGTACGTCGATGCGCCCCGTCAGCCCCCTCTCCAGGTCGCCCAGGTCGACCCCGGCGTGGGTCAGGACGACGAGCGGGCCCCCGCGGGCGGCGATCTCGTGGAGGGCCGCCACGTTCCGCTCGACCAGCTCGTCGTCGGGGACGATGGCGACGGTCGGCACCTCGGGCGCGATGAGGGCGAGCGGGCCGTGCTTGAGCTCGCTGGTCTGGTACGCCTCGGCGTGGCGGTAGCTGATCTCCTTGAACTTCTGCGCGCCCTCGCGGGCGACGGGGAAGCCGCGCACCCGGCCGACGAAGAAGAGGCTCTCGGCCGTCGCCAGCCGCTTCGCGACGAGCGCGAGGTCGGCCTCGGTCGCGAGGATCTCGTCGATCTGCTCCGGGATTCGGGTCAGGCCCGCGATGAGCCGCTTGCCGTCCGCGATGGACAGGTCCCGCACCCGGCCCAGCTGCACCGCGAGCATCGCGAACGCGAGGAACATGTTGGTCAGCGCCTTCGTGGACGCCACGGCGACCTCAGGTCCGGCGTGGAGGTAGATGCCGCCGTCGACCTGCCGCGCGATCGCGGAGCCGACCACGTTGACCAGGCCGATCACCCGACCGCCCTTGCGCTGGATCTCCTGGACCGCCAGCAGGGTGTCGATGGTCTCGCCGGACTGGCTGACCGCGACGTAGAGCGTGTCCGGCTCGACGATCGGGTTGCGGTAGCGGAACTCGCTCGCCGCCTCGGCGTCGGCCGGGATCCGGGCGAGCTCCTCGACCAGCGAGGCACCCATCTGGCCCACGTAGTACGCCGACCCGCAGCCGAGGATCTTGACCCGGCGGATCGCGCGCAGCTCGCGGGCGTCGAGGTTGAGCCCGCCCAGGTGGCCGGTGCCGAAGCGCTCGTCGAGGCGGCCCCGGAGCACCGCCTCGGCGCGGGCCGGCTGCTCGAGCAGCTCCTTGTGCATGAACGAGTCGTGCTCGCCCGCGTCGTACGCCGCCGGGTCGACGTCGACGTGCTTGGCCCGGCGGTCCGTGGCGGCCAGCCCAGTGGCCTCGATGCGGTAGGTCGTGAACCCGTTCGCGGTGATCGTGGCCATCTCGCCGTCGCCGAGATGGGCCACGGTCGTGGTGTAGCGCACCAGGGCGGCGAGGTCCGAGGCCACGTGCATCTCGTGGTCGCCGACGCCGACGATGAGCGGGCTGCCGTTGCGCGCCACCACCAGGCGGTCGGGGAAGTCGGCGTGCGCGACCGCGATGCCGTAGGTGCCCTCGACCCGCAGCAGCGCGTCGGCGATGCGCTGCTCGAGCGTCGCCGCGTCGGAGCGCGCGATGAGATGGGCGAGCACCTCGGTGTCGGTGTCCGAGGTCAGCGTCACGCCGGCGTCCGCGAGCTCGGCCCGCAGCGCAGCGGCGTTGTCGATGATGCCGTTGTGGACGACGGCCACCCGCGAGGCCTCGTCGGTGTGGGGGTGGGCGTTGGTGTCGTTCGCCGGCCCGTGGGTGGCCCACCGGGTGTGGCCGATGCCGACCTTCCCGCCGAAGCGCTTCGGCAGCCCGCCTGCCAGGTCGCGGACCCGTCCGGCCTGCTTGGCGACCTTCAGTCCGCTCCCGCCGAGCACGGCGAGCCCCGCCGAGTCGTAGCCGCGATGCTCGAGCCGGGTCAGGCCCTCGAGCAGCAGCGGCGCTGCCTGCTGGGTGCCGATGTATCCCACGATGCCGCACATGTCCCGTGATCCCCCTCAGCCGTAGATGATGCGCCGGAGCTGGCGCTCCGACAGGTCGGGAGCCGCGACCACGGTGGTCCGCAGCTCCTCACGGAGCCGGGCGAAGATCGCGTCGTTCCTCGCGCCGTACGTCCTCAGCTCCGCATGCCGCCGCCGCACCCACGCCTCCACCGTCTCGTCGTGGAAGGCGAGGATGTCCTGGACCAGGCGAGTGGCCTCCGCCGCGTCCAGGCCGGTGCTGTCCTGCACATGCTGCAGGAGCCGCGGGTCGACGTGCACCCCGCCAGCGTGCAGCCAGGATCCGTGGTTTCGCAAAATCTGCCCGAAATCGGGCAAATCGTGTTCTCCGCGCGCCGAATCGCCCGGCCAGCGTGAGGTGGAGCGCGAACCACCGGCTGGACCCCACGCGCGCCGCCGAGTGGAGCGTCGAGCGGCCGATTCGCCGCAGGGCGGCGCCCGGAGTGGGGGACGTGCTATGTTGGTGAACACAAGGTGAACAGGAGGTGACCCATGACCGACACGAACATGACCGCGACGCATCTGGAGATGCGCTGGCTGCCCGTGACCGCCCCCGACGGACGCACCCGGATGGAGGCCGTCTGGGTCGAGGTCGGCCAGCCCGCGGCCGCGCACTCGCACGCCGCCTGACGCTCGCTTCGCAGATCTCGTCAGAGCCGCCCCCACGTGGGGGCGGCTCTGCTGCTTTCCCGCCGACGACGTCGGGAAGGGTGCGGACGTGAGCCAGGTCACACGTTGCAGTGGAATGGTTGACGTGTCACCATCGGTTACGGTCTTTGAAGATTCAACCAATCCGCACTGCACCAAGGAGCACACGCCATGACCGAGTCCGCAGCCCTCACCGACATCAGCGGCGACTACACCCTCGACGTCGCGCACAGCCGTCTCGGCTTCGTCGCCCGGCACGCCGTGGTCACCAAGGTCCGCGGCCAGTTCACCGACTGGAGCGCCACCGCGCACATCGACACCGCGAACCCCTCGGCCTCGTCGGTCACCCTGACCATCAACCCGGCCAGCGTCAGCACCGGCAGCGCCGACCGCGACGGTCACCTCACCTCCCCCGACTTCTTCGACACCGCCGCCTTCCCGGAGTGGACCTTCGTCTCCACCGACGTGGCGCGCGACGGCAACACGTGGACCGTCACCGGCGACCTGACCATCAAGGACGTCACCAAGCCGGTCACGATCGAGTTCGAGGAGAACGGCTCGGCCAAGGACCCGTTCGGCAACATCCGCGTCGGCTTCGAGGGCGACGTCACGGTCAACCGCAAGGACTGGGGCCTGACCTGGAACGCCGCGCTGGAGACCGGCGGCGTCCTGGTCTCGGAGAAGATCAAGCTCGAGTTCGACATCTCCGCGATCAAGAACGCCTGACCCTGCTCTGAGCCTTCTCACCCGAACGACCCGCCGCGCTCGCGCGGCGGGTCGTCGGCTTCTCTCGCCCGGCGCGTCAGCGGACCGGCGTGGCCATCACCTCACGGGCGAGCAGCGCGACATGCAGCGCGAGCACGTTCTCCGGGTCGGCCAGGTCGATGTCGACGAGCTGGCCGATCCGCCGCAGCCGCGCATAGAGCGCCGGCCGGGAGATGTGACAGCGCTCGGCGGCGCGGACCTTGTTCCCGCCCTCGGCGCAGTACGCCGCCAGCGTGCCGGTGAGCTCCTCGCCGGTCCGCGCGTCGTGGGCGAGCAGGGACCCGAGCTCGCGCTCGACGTACTGCTGCACCCGAGGGTCGTCGCGCAGCAGGTGCAGCAGCCCGCGCAGGCGCAGGTCGTAGAGGCGCACGGCGCGCGGCGGGTCGGTGGGAGCGGCGGAGTCCGCGACGACGAGAGCCTCCCGCACGCTCGCCCCCGCCCCGGCCACCTCCGCCACCGCCGAGCCGACGCCGACGGCGAGGCGGGCACCGCTGCGGGCCAGGCGCGCGACCAGGCGCGCGACGACCGCGTCCAGGTCGCCCGGCGCGTGCGCGACCAGCGCGACCACCCGCTCGTCGTCCACCGGGCCGACCAGCCCGCTGGTACGGCGCACCCGGAGCTCGTCGAGCAGGTCCGTCGCGACTCCGCGCAGCTCGTCGGCCCCCGAGCCCGGCGCCGACAGCCGGACGGCCATCCCGGTGACATGGCGGCCCTTCCAGCGCACGCCGAGGGAGGTGAGCCGGGCCGGAAGATGGGGGACGTCGACGCCGGCGGCGAGCTCGGTGAGCAGGGTCCGGTGCGCCTGCAGCTCGAGGCTCTGCGCGTCGCGGTCGATGAGGCGACCCATCGCCAGCGCGGTCGCCCCGCGCTCCAGGAGCATCCGGTGCCGCGGCGTCAGGTCCCCGCCGGCCCCGCCGGCCCCGTCGGCCAGGAGCACCAGGCGCCCGAACCGGCCGGGCTCGGGCCCGACGTCCACCGCCGCGCTCGCGCCGAGCAGCCGGGCGCTGCGCGAGCGCCGCTCCCAGTCGCCGATGACGGCGTCGTGGTCGCGCCCCGCGGTGTTGTAGGCGATGACGCGGTGGACCAGGTTCTCGAAGACGACCGGCCGGTCGGCCATCTCCGCGACCAGGTCCACCACCTGCTGGGGCCGGGCCCGCCCGAGGGTCAGCTGGGTGAAGGCGCGGTGGGCCTCCTCGGAGGCCTCCAGCTCCGCGAGGTGAGCGTTGACCACGATCCGGTGCACCGCCTGGGTGAGCGCGACGAACGAGGTCTCCCGCCGGAAGGCCAGCAGGGGCAGGCCGTGCTCCTCGGCGGCGGTGACGAGGGCGGCCGGCAGCTCGTCGGTGTAGCGCCGGCCGAGCTCCACCGCCAGCCCCGCGATGCCGACGCCGCCGACGCGGACCAGCCCGTCGAGATAGCCGCGCAGCGCCCGCGGGGACGAGGGCAGCGCGATGCCGGTGGTCAGCAGGAGCTCGTCCCCGGTCAGCAGCTCGGCGATGTCGCTGAGCTCGCTCACGTGGACCCACCGGACGCGGCGGTCGAGGTGCGCCCGGCCGGCGACGACCAGCGGGTCGCCGCGCTGGACCTCCGGCAGGGCGAGCACCTCCGCGAGCGTCGGCAGCACGGCGACCACCCCTTTCCACACTGTCAACGAGCACCACGGACGCGAGACAGTCTGCCACTGGCCCCGGGCGTGCTGGGCGCCTACGGTCGGCGCCATGACCGCGACTCCCATCCCCCACTGGATCGACGGCGCCCGCGTGAGCGTCGACGGCGCCCGCACCGGCGACGTGTTCAACCCTGCGACCGGTGAGGTCACCGGCGCCGTGCAGCTGGCGGACGCCGCCCTGGTCGAGCGCGCCGTGGCGTCCGCGACGGCAGCGGCGGCCCAGTGGCGTCGTACGTCGCTCGCGACCCGCACCCAGATCCTGTTCGCCTTCCGCGAGCTGGTCCGCGCGCACGCCGACGAGCTGGCCGCGGCGATCACCGCCGAGCACGGGAAGGTGCTCGACGACGCGGCCGGCGAGGTCGCGCGCGGACTCGACAACATCGACTACGCGGTCGGCATCGCCGAGCACCTGCGCGGCTCCTTCTCCTCCGAGGTCGGCACCGGCGTCGACGTCCGCTCCATCCGCGAGCCGCTCGGCGTCGTCGCCGGCATCACGCCGTTCAACTTCCCCGTGATGGTGCCCCTGTGGATGTGCGCCAACGCGATCGCCACCGGCAACGCCTTCGTCCTCAAGCCCAGCGACCGCGACCCCTCGGCGTCGCTGCTGCTCGCCGAGCTGTGGCAGCGGGCCGGCCTGCCCGACGGCGTGTTCACCGTGCTGCAGGGCGACGCCGGCACCGTCCAGGAGCTGCTCGCGCACCGCGGCGTCGCCGCGGTCAGCTTCGTCGGCTCGACCCCCGTCGCCCAGGCCGTCTACGAGGCCGGCACCCGCGCCGGCAAGCGGGTCCAGGCCCTCGGTGGCGCCAAGAACCACATGATCGTGCTGCCCGACGCCGACCTCGGCATGGCCGCCGACGCCGCGATCTCGGCCGCCTACGGCTCGGCCGGCGAGCGCTGCATGGCCGTCTCGGTCCTGGTCGCCGTCGGCGACGTCGCCGACCGGCTCGTCAAGGAGATCGAGAACCGCGCCCACGACATCACCGTCGGCGACGGCACGGCCCCCGGCACCGGCATGGGTCCGCTCATCACGGCCGCGCACCGCGACCGGGTCGCGGGCTACATCGACGCCGGCGCCGAGGCGGGCGCGACGGTCGTGCTGGACGGCCGTCGTACCGAGGTCCCGGGGTCGGGCTTCTTCCTCGGCCCGTCCCTGATCGACCACGTCACCGAGGAGATGTCGGTCTACCGCGACGAGATCTTCGGCCCGGTGCTGTCGGTCGTCCGGGTCGCGACCTTCGACGAGGCGATCGACCTGGTCAACCGCAACGAGTTCGCCAACGGCGTCGCGCTGTTCAGCCGCGACGGTGGCGCCGCGCGGAAGTTCGAGCGCGAGATCGAGGTCGGCATGGTCGGCGTCAACGTGCCCATCCCCGTGCCGGTCGCGCACTACTCCTTCGGCGGCTGGAAGTCGTCGCTGTTCGGCTCGCACCACATGTACGGCGCCGAGGGCATCGAGTTCTTCACCCGGGCGAAGGTGATCACCTCCCGGTGGCCCGACCCGGCGACGTCGACCATCGACCTCGGCTTCCCGCGGAACCGGTGACGGCGATGACCACCCTCTCGCACGGGATCACCACCGACGCCGCGGTCGAGGCGGTCGTCGCCGACGACCGCGCGCACGTCTTCCACTCCTGGTCGGCGCAGGACAGGATCAGCCCGCTGCCGATCGCCGGCGGCGCGGGCTCGCGGTTCTGGGACTACGACGGGAAGACCTATCTCGACTTCTCCTCCCAGCTGGTCAACCTCAACCTCGGCTACCAGCACCCCGCGCTCGTCGCCGCGATCCAGGAGCAGGCCGCGCGGCTGTGCATGGTGCAGCCCGCGTTCGCCAACGACGTGCGCGGCGAGGCCGCCCGCCTCATCGCCGAGCGTGCGCCGGGCGACCTGAACCACGTGTTCTTCACCAACGGCGGTGCCGAGGCGAACGAGAACGCGATCCGGATGGCGCGCCTGCACACCGGCCGCCACAAGGTGATGTCGACCTATCGCAGCTACCACGGCGCCACCGCCGGCGCGATCGCGCTGACGGGCGACCCGCGGCGCTGGCCCTCCGAGCCCTCCGTCCCGGGGGCCGTCCACTTCTGGGGTCCCTATCCCTACCGCTCGGCCTTCCACGCGAGCTCGGAGGCCGAGGAGGGCGAGCGGGCGCTGCAGCACCTGGCCGACACCATCATGGTCGAGGGCCCGACGACGATCGCGGCGATCGTCCTCGAGACCGTGGTCGGCACCAACGGCATCCTGGTGCCGCCGCCGGGCTACCTGGCCGGCGTACGGGAGCTGTGCGACCGGCACGGCATCGTGCTGGTCGCCGACGAGGTGATGGCCGGCTTCGGCCGCTGTGGCGAGTGGTTCGCGATCGACCACTGGGGGGTGACGCCGGACCTCATCACCTTCGCCAAGGGCGTGAACTCCGGCTACGTGCCGCTGGGCGGCGTCGTGATCTCGGAGCGGATCTTCGACACCTTCCGCGAGCGCGCCTACCCCGGCGGCCTCACCTACTCCGGCCACCCGCTGGCGTGCGCGGCGGCGGTGGCGTCGATCCGGGTCATGTCCGACGGCGTGCTCGACCACGTCCGGGCGATGGGCACGGACGTGATCGGCCCGCGGCTGGCCGAGATCGCCGCCCGGCACCCGAGCGTCGGCGACGTCCGCGGCCTGGGCATGTTCTGGGCCGTCGAGCTGGTCCGCGACCGCGCGACCCGCGAGCCGCTGGTGCCGTTCAACGCCGCCGGCCCGGACGCCGAGCCGATGGCCCGCTTCACGGCCGCGTGCAAGGAGCGCGGCCTGTGGCCCTTCGTGCACTTCAACCGGACCCACGTCGCGCCGCCGTGCACCACCACCGCGGAGGAGTTGCTCGAGGGACTGGCGATCCTCGACGAGGCCCTCGAGGTGGCGGACGAGTACGCCCAGGCCTGAGCGCGACCCGGCGCGAACTGTCACCGCAGACGCATCGACCCGGCGCAGGCTGACCATCTCGCGGTCAACCTGCGCCGGGTCGGCGTCTGTCAGCTGTCAGTTTCGGACGGGTCGGCGTCGCGCGTCGGGCCGTCGGCGAGGATGCCGTAGAGGCTGCGGCGGGCCTCGACCAGTACGTCGACCGCGGCCCGGCGCTGGGTGTCGGAGCCGGCGGTGACGATCTGCCACACGGCACCCATCACCTGGCCGATCTCGGCCTTGAGGTCGGCGTGGCCCTGGTCGGCCGATCCGGCCTGGGCCTTCTCCCGCGAGCGGTCGAAGGGCGCCCAGACGGCGGCGAGCTCGTCGGCGTGCTCCTCGCACCAGGCCGCACCGGCGCTGGTCAGCCGCATGGCGCGGCGGCCGCGGGCCTCGTCGATCTCGACCAGGTCCTCGTCCTGGAGCTGCTGGACGGTGGGGTAGACCGAGCCGGGGCTCGGCTTCCACACCCCGCCGCTGCGCTCGGTGATCGCCTGGATCACCTGGTAGCCGTTCGGCGACTCCTCGCGCTGGTTGGCCTCGCGCAGCACGTCCAGGATGGCCGAGCGGACGTCGCCGCGGCGTACCCGCGGGCCGCGGCCGGGCTCGGGGCGTCCCATGCCGAACAGGCCGGCGAGCCACGGCGGCGGGACGCCGGGGCCTCCCGGGCCGAAGCCCGGACCTCCGTGGCGACCCCGGCCACGGCCGGGCTCGCCCCACTCCCAGCCGCCCCAGGCGCCGGCCCAGGGGCCGGGGCCGCCGCCGCGGTTGCGGCGCTGGAAGCCCCGGGGCTCGGAGCGACCCCAGGGGTCGCGGTCGTCGAACGGGCGTGAGCTCTCGTGGTGTCCCATGAGGGACCTCCTTCGGTTGCGGGGGCCTCGTGAGCCCCGGTTCGGATCGAGATACCGGCGAACAGTTCGTGTTCGTGTCGCGATATATCGCAACCGTACGCCGACTCCCGCCCCGGGGCAAGGGCGAGTCGATCAGCGCGCCAGCCAGGCGGCGTACGCGTCGAACGACGAGGGACGCCCGAGGAAGTCGGCCACCAGGTCGGCGGCGTCGGCGGAGCCACCCGGCACGAGCACCCGGTCGCGATAGCGGTGCGCCACCTCCGGGGCGAAGAGGTCGTGCTCGTCGAAGGCGCTGAACATGTCCTTCGCGATCACCAGCGACCACATGTAGGTGTAGTAGCCCGAGCTGTAGCCGCCCAGGTGTCCGAAGCTGGCGAACATGTGCGTGCCCGGCAGATAGGGCAGCGCGGCGTACCGCTCCTGCAGCTCGACCATGCGCGAGGTCAGGTCGGGCGCGTCGTCACCGTGGACGCGGTCCGCGTGGAACCAGTACGACATCGCCGCGTAGAACATCTGGGTGCGCGCGTAGATCCCCTTGCCGTAGTCGTCCGCGGCGCGCATCGCGGCGACCAGCTCGGCCGGGATCGGCTCCCCCGCGGCGTCCGTCGCGAAGGTCCGCAACACGTCCGCGTGCCAGGCCCACTCCTCCAGCATCTGGCTCGGCGCCTCCACGAAGTCCCACTCGGTGGCGACGCCGGCGAAGCGGTACCACTCGCCGTGGCCGCCGAGGACGTGGTGCAGGAGATGGCCGAACTCGTGGAAGAGCGTGACGACGTGGTCGTGCTCCATCAGGCCGCGGGAGAAGTTGCACACGAGGACGCCCTCGGGCAGCTGCTCCCCGCGCACCCCGTCGGCGAGGGTGAACTGGGCGGCGTGCTTGTACTTGCCCTCGCGCGGGTGGAGGTCGAGGTAGATGCGACCCAGGGGGGTTTCGAGGCTCGTCGCCGGCGCTCCTCGCTCGAGCCCTGGCAGGTCGGCGTCGGCGAAGACGTCGTAGACGGTGACGTCCTCGTGCCACACCGGTACGTCGACCCGCTCGTAGCGCAGCCCGAACAGCCGGCCGGTGACGGCCAGCAGCCCCTCCCGCACCGAGGCGAAGTCGAAGTACGCGCGGACCCGCTGCGAGTCGACGTCGTACTGCTCGGCGCGCACCAGCTCGGCGTAGTGGTTGTAGTCGTAGCCGGGCACCTCGACCGCGTCGGGGAAGTCGCGGCGGTAGCGCTCGAGCAGCTGGGCGAGGTCGCGGCGCATCGGCTCCTCCGCGGCCTCGACGATGCGCTCGATGAAGGCCGGGATGGCCGGGCCGTCCCCGATCATCTTCACGTCGGCGTCGTACGACGGCCAGTCGGCGTACCCGACGGTGGTGGCGAGCTCGTGGCGCAGTGCGAAGAGCTCCGTGAGCAGCGGCTCCGTGGCCGGCCACCCCCGCTCGAGGAAGGCGACGGTGACCTGCCGCCGCACGTCCTGGTCGCGGGCGAACATCCGCACCGGGACCGAGTCGGGATAGTCGGTCGTCACGGTGACCATGCCCTCGTCGTCGACCGGATGGGCGGCCAGCCAGTCCTCCGGCATGCCGGCGAGCCTCTCGGGCGGGACCCGCACCGTGCGGACGTCGTCGCGGACCACCCGGCTGAACTCCTGGTCGAGCTCGGTGATCCGCTCGCGGATCTCCGCGATCCGGGCGCGGGTGACCTCGTCCTGGTCGACGCCGGAGCGCCGGAAGTCGTCACGCACCTTCGCGAGCAGGCGTGCGGCGAGCGGGTCGTGCGCGACCGCGCTGTCGTCGATGGCCGCGAAGACGTCGTACAGCTCGCGGTCCAGGCCCCAGGACGTCCCGATCCGCTGGGCCTCCTGCTCGGCGGCGTCGGCCAGGTCGCGGACCTCCTCGGCGGGGTGGACGTTGCCGAACAGCGATCCCGCGGCCGCCGCGTTGCCGAGATGTCCCGCCGCGCGGTCCCAGCGGCGCAGCGTCTCCACGGCGTCGGCGGGCGGGCCCGCCCGCAGGCCGTCGACGAGCTCCTGGGCCCGGGCCAGCTCGGCCTGGGTGCGCTCGCGGAACCAGGCGGGCCAGTCGTCGGGCGTGGAGGGCAGAGCGAGGGGGACGAGCGTCATGGCGCCAGCCTACGAGCGGCGCGGGGTGGACCGGATCAGGCCAGCTGACCGCGCTTGCGGGCCAGGTACGCGCGCTCGGCGACGTTGTCGCACACGGCCAGCGCCGCGTCGTACTGCTCCCGGGCCTCGGCACTGCGGCCGAGCCGGCGCAGCAGCTCGGCGCGGGTCGCGTGCCAGGCGTGGTAGCCGTCGAGGGGCAGCCGCTCGACGATCGCCAGCGCGACCTCCGGGCCGTCGAGCTCGGCGACGGCGACGGCGCGGTTCAGCGCGACGATCGGCGACGGGTCCAGCCGGGCGAGCTGGTCGTAGAGCGCCGCGACCTGCGACCAGTCCGTCGCGGCGGCCGTGGGCGCGTCGGTGTGCACGGCGTTGACCGCGGCGAGGATCTGGTAGCGCCCGGGCCGGTTCGCCGCCAGGCACCGGCGCACCAGATCGTGGCCCTCGGCGATGAGCGCCCGGTCCCACCCACCACGGTCCTGCTCGTCGAGCGGGACCAGCTCCCCGTCGCGCACCCGCACCGGGCGACGGGCCTCGGTGAGCAGCAGCAGCGCCAGCAGGCCGGTCGCCTCGAGATCGGCCGGCAGCAGCTCGTGGAGGATCCGGGCCAGCCGGATCGCCTCCCCGGTGAGCTCCTCCCGCACCGGGTCGCCGTCGCCCGAGGACAGGTAGCCCTCGTTGAAGATCAGCAGCAGGACGGCGAGGACGGTGCCCACCCGCGCCGGCAGGTCCTCGGCCGCGGGCACCCGGTAGGGGATGTTCGCGCCCTTGATCTTGGCCTTGGCGCGGGTGATCCGCTGCGCCATCGTGGTCTCCTGGACCAGGAAGGCGCTGGCGATCTCGGCGACCGTGAGCCCGCCCAGCAGGCGCAGGGTCAGGGCGATCCGTGCCTCGGGCGCGAGCGCCGGGTGGCAGCAGGTGAAGATCAGCCGGAGCCGGTCGTCCTCGATGACGCCGGTCGGCTCGTGAGGTGTGTCGTCCTCGATCATGGCAGCGGCCTGGTGCTTGCCGTCCCGGAGCTTCTCGCGACGGAGCCGGTCGATGGCCCGGTTGCCGGCGGTGGTGGTGAGCCACGCCCCCGGGTTGGGGGGTACGCCGTCCCTGGGCCACTTCTCGAGCGCGGTGACCAGCGCCTCCCCGGCGGCGTCCTCGGCGAGGTCGATGTCGCCGAAGCGCCGCACGAGGGAGGCGATCAGCCGCCCGTACTCGTCGCGGAAGATCCGCTCGACCGCCTCCGCGGCGGTCGGGCGGGGAGCGGAGCGGTCCGGGTGGTCCGTCACGCCTCGGCCGGGGGCTCGGCCTGGAACGGGCGGACCTCGACCCGGCCCTGGCAGGCCTTCGAGCCGGCGACGGCGTAGCGCAGGGCGGTGTCGCGGTCGGGGACCTCGATGACCCAGAAGCCGCCGATGTGCTCCTTGGTCTCCAGGTAGGGCCCGTCGGTGAAGACGGGGCTCTCGCCCTGGCCGTCGACCACGGTCGCGGTCTCGGCTCCCTCCAGACCGCCGGCGAAGACCCAGACGCCGTCGGTGCGCAGCTGCTCGTTGAACCGCTCGACCGCGGCGAACATCTCGGGCCACTGGTCCTCGGGGACCTCGGCGTACTCCTCCTCGTTGCCGTGCACGCTCAGCAGGTACTGGGTCATGGGGATCTCCTGGTCTCGGTCGGTGCGGGGCGGTCCCGATGACCGCCTCCCACCCCCACCACGAAGGGGGGACGCTGCATACGACAGCCTGCCAGCAGAATTCTCATCGATCCTCCGAGATACGGCCGTCAGCGGGCCGGGCCGGGCAGCAACCGTCGATTCGACGGGTCAGAACCGACGACTCGACGGGTCAGGAGAGCCGCTCAGTGAGGTGGACCTCGACGCTCTCCCCCGCCTGCTTCCCGGACTCGACGCGCAGGGCGTTGGCGACCGGCAGCTTGTGGGTGCCGTCGCCGAGGGCCATGAAGGAGGTCTCGAAGGGTGCGCCGTCGATGGTCCCGCGGACCTTGACCCGGCCGCGGGTGCCGAACCGCTCGGCGGACTCCGGCCAGATCAGGTAGGTCCAGCCGCCCTTGGCGTCGCTGCGGCGGAGGGTCTCGGTGAAGGTGATGTCGAGCGGGCCGACGCCGCTCTGCTCCGGTGTGCTCATGACAGGTGGACCGCGCCGGCCGGCCCGACTCATCGCCGCGGCGAGGAGGTCCGTAGCCTGATCTGGTGAGTGTTCGCGGGATGTTGGCCGACACCCGGCCGCTGCGGGACCCGCACTTCCGGCGGCTGTGGTCGGCCAACATCGTCACCGTCGTCGGTGCGCAGCTCACCGTCGTCGCGGTGCCCGCCCAGATCTACGCCGACACCGGCTCGTCGGCGTACGTCGGGCTCACCGGGGTGTTCGGGCTGGTCCCGCTGGTCGTGTTCGGCCTGTGGGGCGGGGCGCTCGCCGACCACTTCGACCGGCGCACGATCCTGCTCGTCACGACCGCCGGCCTGATCGGCACGGCCACGCTCTTCTGGCTGCAGGCCGCCCTCGGCCTGGGCAACGTGTGGCTGCTGCTGTGCCTCTTCGCGGTCCAGCAGGGCTTCTTCGCCGTCAACCAGCCCACCCGCTCGGCCGTGCTGCCCCGCCTCCTCGACGAGGAGGTGCTGCCCGCGGCGAACTCCCTCAACATGACGGTGATGCAGGCCGGGGCGATCGGCGGGCCGCTCATCGCCGGCGTCCTGATCCCCTTCACGGGCTTCTCCTGGCTCTACCTGGCCGACGCGGTGTGCCTGCTGGCGACGGCGTGGGCCGTCGTACGGCTGCCGCGGCTCCCGGTGGAGGGCCGGACCGGCACGCCCGGCCTCCGCTCGGTCGTCGAGGGGATCACCTACCTGCGCACCCAGCCGGTGCTGATGATGTCCTTCGTCGTCGACATCATCGCGATGGTCTTCGGCATGCCGCGCGCGCTCTTCCCCGAGATCGCGCACGAGAGCTTCCTCGGACCGGAGGAGGGCGGGCTCGCGTTCGCCCTGCTGTTCGCCGGCATCCCGGCGGGTGCGGTGCTCGGCGGCGTCTTCTCCGGCTGGGTCTCGCGCGTCAGCGCGCAGGGCCGGGCCGTGGTCTGGTGCATCGTCGTGTGGGGCCTGGCGATGACCGGCTTCGGTCTTGCCGTCCTTGGCGCCGACACTCTGCCGGGGTCGGCGCGCTGGTGGCTGGTCGTCGCCGTCCTCATGCTCGTCGTGGGCGGCGCCGCGGACATGGCGTCGGCGGCCTTCCGCACCTCGATGCTGCAGACCGCCGCGGCCGACGAGGTGCGCGGTCGGCTGCAGGGCATCTTCGTCGTCGTCGTCGCCGGTGGCCCGAGGATCGCGGACGTGGCCCACGGGGCCAGCGCGGCGATGGTCGGTACGGCGACCGCGGCGGCCGGCGGCGGCGTCCTGGTCGTCGTGCTCGTGGTCGTGGCCGCGATCGCCGTGCCGTCGTTCGTCCGCTACCGGGTCGTCGTCGGGCAACGGGCGGACCACGCCGACCGGGCCTGAGGGATGCTGGTCGCGTGCCCCTGCTCGACTCCGCACTCCCGCTCGCCGCGGCACCCATGGCCGGCGGCCCCTCGTCCCCCGAGCTGGCAGCGGCGGTGACGGACGCCGGCGCCTTCGCCTTCGTGCCCGCCGGCTACCTGTCGGCCGAGGCGTTCGCCTCCGACCTGGCGGCGGCGCACGGCGCGGGGCGGCCGTTCGGGGTCAACCTGTTCGTGCCGCAGCCGGGCGCGATCGACCCGACCGCGTACGCGGCCTACGCGGACGCGATCCGCGCCGAGGCCGACGTCCTGGGGGTGGACCTGCCGGCGCGGCCGCGGCACGACGACGACGCCTGGCGGGCGAAGGTCGACCTGCTGGTCCGCGACCCGGCACCGGTCGTCTCGCTGACCTTCGGGCTGCCGGACCGCGCCGACATCGCGGCCCTGCGCTCCGCCGGGTCGCGTGTGCTCGCCACCGTCACCACCCCGGAGGAGGCGCGCGCGGCCGAGGAGGCCGGCGTGGACGGGCTCGTCGTCCAGGGTCCGGCGGCCGGCGGCCACAGCGGCACCTTCGACCCGCGCCGCGCGATCGCCGACCGCCCGACCGCGGACGTGGTGCGGGCCGTGACCGGGCTGACCCGGCTGCCGCTCCTCGCCGCGGGCGGGGTGGACGGGCCGGGCGCCGTACGGGAGCTGCTCGCGGCGGGCGCCGAGGCCGTCGCCGTCGGCACCCTGCTCCTGCGCGCCGTCGAGGCGGGGACGTCGACCACGCACCGCGACGCACTGGCGGACCCCGCGTTCACCGAGACGGTGGTCACCCACTGCTTCACCGGCCGTCCCGCCCGGGCGCTGCGCAACGCCTTCGCCGAGCGGCACCACGCGGCCGCGCCGTACGGGTATCCGGAGCTGCACCACCTCACCCGCGACCTGCGCCGGGCGGCCGCCCGCGCCGGCGACCCCCACCGGCTGCACCTGTGGGCCGGCACCGGCTGGCGCAGCGCCGAGGCACGTCCCGCCGGCGAGATCGTCCGGGCGCTCGCCGCCGGGGTGTGAGACTCAGCCCCGCAGGAGACCCCTCAGGAAGGCCGCCTGCCCCACGTGCTGGGTGCAGTCGTTGACGACGCTGACCAGCCGGACGCCGAGCGTCACCGGCGGATCCCAGCGCGTGTCGACGACGCGGTCGAGGTCCTCCGGGCTGACGGTCGCGACGAACGCGAGCGTACGGGCGTGCGTGGCGCGGTAGTAGTCGAGGAGGGCGCCGGCCGAGGCGCGGACCGCCCCGACCTGCTCGCTCGTGTGGCCGTAGCCGATGTCGTGCGGTTCGAGCGGCAGGGCGAGGCGCTCGGCGTACCCCTCCTCGGTCCACACCTGTCCCGTCCCCGCGACGTCGGCGACGTGGTCGTCCTGGACCCGGGTGAGATGCCAGACCAGCCAGGCGATGGTGTTGGCGTCGGGCCCCGCGCGGCGCACGAGGGTGGCGTCGTCGAGACCGTCGAGGACCGCCTCGACGTCGTCCAGCACCCGGGAGAGGGCGTCGGTCAGCAGGTCGGCGGGTGTCATGGCCCCGACGGTACGCCGGCGGGGCGACTCGTCAGCTGATCAGCTCGTCCAGCCGGTTGTAGACGTCGGCCGAGCCCTGCAGGACCCGGCTCTCCCGGCCGTCGATCGAGACCGGGACGGGGCCCTGGACGGTGATCCGGCGCACCTCGCGCAGCTGGGTGTCGAAGTCGGCGACGGCGTAGTGCTGGGTCGCGCGGTTGTCCCAGACGGCGACGTCGCCGGCCTGCCAGGACCAGCGCACGGTGTTCTCGAGCTTGGTCACGCGGTCCTGGAGCAGGTTGAAGAGCGCGGCGGACTCCTTGGAGTTGAAGCCGACGAAGTTCTTCACGAAGTGACCGAGGAGCAGCGCGCGCTCGCCGGTCTCCGGGTGGACCCGGACGACGGGGTGCTCGGTCTGGTAGACGGTCGAGGCGAACTCCGCGCGGCTGAACTGCGTGTTCGCGTCGCCCTCCTCGGTGTAGTGGTTGGCGTAGTCGTAGTCGTTGGTGTGCACCGCCCACAGGTCGTCGACGAGCGCCTTGAGCTGCGGCGGAAGGGACGCGTACGCCGCGGCCGTGTTGGCCCACACGGTGCTGCCGCCGTACTCCGGGATGGTCACGCCGCGCAGGATCGAGAACGCGGGCACCCGGTCGACGAAGGTGACGTCGGTGTGCCACGAGTTGGCCGCCATGCCCTTGGTCGCCTTGAGTGCGAGGACCCGCGAGCTGCCGGTGTTGACGGTCGGGTGGGCGGTGGTGAGCGGGCCGAGCTTCTCGCCGAACGCGATCTGCGCGTCGTCGTCGAGGTGGTCCTGGCCCCGGAAGAAGACGACCTTGTGCTCGTTGATGGCCGCGCGGATCTCGGCGACGGTCTCCGGCGCGAGGTCGGCGCCCAGGCGGACGCCGTCGATGCGGGCGCCGATGCGGCTGCCGAGCTTGCTGACGGTGATGGTCGCGGCGCTCGTGAGGTCGCTCGTGGCGGGGGCGGTCTCGCGGTCGAGGATGGTCATGGCGGGCCCTTCGGGTCGGACGGCTGGGGAACGTGGCCCAACGGTGGGCACGAACGCCGTACCGGACAAGGCTTTCGCTCACCGTGAGCGGAACGTGACCGGATCGCGGGACCGGCTTGCACCGGCGCCGTCCGCATGATCTAGAGTTTGTCGAGTAGGTTGGTAGACAAAGCAGATCAGGAACCCGGGCCGAGGAGGTGCGCAGTGACGCGATCGCCGATCATCACGGTGTCCCGTGGACGGTTCAGCTCCACGGCGACCCAGGTGCTCGAGCAGGTCCGCGCGGCCGGGCGCGCCTCGCGCGACGAGATCGCCGCCGCCACCGGGCTGAGCATCGCGACGGTCGGTCGCACCGTCGCCCTCCTCGTCGAGCGCCGGCTCCTGCGCGAGCGTCCCGACCTCGCCCGGCCGGGCGCCACCGGCCGGCCCGGCGTACCGGTGGAGATCGACCCGGACCGCTATCTCACGATCGGCGTGCACGTCGGCCGCAGGATCGCCACGGTCGCGCTCGGGGACCTCACCGGGCGGGTCCTCACCTCGGCGACGGTACGACGCCCGCTCGGCGCCGAGCCCGACCTCGAGGAGCTCAGCCGGCAGGCCGCAGCCCTCCTCGGCTCCCACCCGCGCCGGGTCCCGCTGGCCGCCGGCCTGGTCGCCCCGTGGCGCGAGATAGGCCAGGTCCCCGGCGAGGCCGAGGCCGCCCTCCACGAGCTGACCGGCCTGCCCGTGCGCACCGGGGACCACATCTCCGCCGTGGCCGCCGCCGAGTTCCTGCACCGCCGGCGCCCGCGGCGCGAGCTGACCGCCGCGGAGGGCAGGGCGCTGACGCTGTACGTCTACGCCCGCGACACGTTCGGCTGGTCCGTGGCCGTGGACCGGGGCGTCCAGACCGATGTCACCCGTGCCGCCAGCCTGAGCCACTTCCCCACCGGCTCCGACGTCCCGTGCCCCTGCGGGCGCACCGGCTGCCTGGCAGCCACCGTCGAGGCACGGGAGGGCGCCGAGCGCGCCCGGCTGCTCGGCGCGACGGCCGGGGCGGTGCGCGACATGATCTCGCCCGACCGCGTCGTGCTCGTCGGCCAGGCCTTCACCGGCGACCCGGGTCTGCTCGACGTCGTGGTCGCCGCCTACGAGGGGCGCACGGCGCTCGCCCACCCGGTCCCCGTGTCCTTCACCCGCTTCGGCAGCGACATCCAGGCGATCAGCGCCTGCACGGTCGCGCTCGGTCCCGTTCTCGACGACCCGCTCGCCTGTGTCGAGCTCACCGGGGTCGAGCTCACCTGTCTCGAGGCCGACGGCGCCTGTCAACGACGACGCGGCGCCTGACCACTCACCTCTCGGACCTCCCGCACCACCCCCGCGAAAGGAACACCTGTGTCCACCTCTGCCCCCGCGCACCCGCGCCGACGCTCCCGTCGACTGCTCGCCACGGCCGCGGCCGTGCTCACCCTCGTCGCCGCGAGCGCGTGCTCCTCCGCCGTGGACGAGCTGAAGACCGGCTCCGGCGAGCGCCAGGAGGGCGGGACGCTGCGGGTCGGCGCGCTCCAGGACATCATCCCCGCGCGGATCTTCACCAACTCCAGCGACTCCATCAACGTCCTCGTCGGCAGCGTCTACGACTCGCTCATCGACTACCCGCTCGACGAGCTCGAGCCGCAGCCCTCACTGGCGACCTCCTGGGAGCTCTCGGAGGACGGCACGCAGCTCACCCTGCAGCTGCGTGACGACGTGACCTTCCACTCCGGGCGTCCCTTCACCAGCAAGGACGTGGAGTTCAGCATCAAGACCTGGGCCGACCCGGTGTGGACCGTGCAGCTGCAGCGGACCGCGGCTGCGATCACCGGCTTCGACACCAGCGAGGAGCACGCGATCACGCTCACCTTCGCGCACCCGCTGAGCAACGTCTTCGACCTGCTGGACATGCTGCCGATCATCGACTCCGAGACGATCGACCAGCTCCGTGAGGGCAAGGCCTTCGTCGGCACCGGCCCGTTCGAGTTCGACAGCTGGAGCCCGGGCTCGAAGATCTCCTTCACCCGCAACGACGACTACTGGCGCGGCAAGCCCGCCCTGGACGGGATCGACATCAGCGTGATCCCGGACCCGCAGGCGCAGGTCTCCCAGCTGCGTGCCCGCCAGCTGGACCTGATCCTCGGGGCGTCCTACCGCGACTTCGAGAGCCTCGGCAAGGACGACTCCTTCCACGTCAGCCAGTGGAACGGCTCCGAGGGACAGGTGTACGTCGGCACGAACGTCACGAACCCCGCACTCTCCGACGTCCGGGTCCGCCAGGCGATCGCCTTCGCCCTCGACCGTCAGCGGGTGGTCGACGAGGTGCTGCGCGGCGCCGGGGTCCCGATCAGCCTGCCGTGGCCGGAGTACTCGCCGGCGTACGACCAGGAGGCCAACTCCACCTACGACTTCGACCTCGACAAGGCCAAGGCGCTCGTCGACGAGGCGAAGGCCGACGGCGTGGAGATCCCCACGCTGCCGCTGACCTATCCGGCGGAGAACCCCATCTACGGCTCCATCGCCCAGATCGTGCAGGCGGACCTGGCGAAGGTCGGGATCGAGGTCGAGCTCGACCCGCAGGAGCAGGCGCAGGTGATCCAGCAGCTGATCGGGGCCAAGTTCCCCGCGCTGTGGATCCTCAGCCACGGGTACGCCCACTACACGCCCTCGACGCTGGCGGTCTCGGCGTACCCCTTCAACGCCGACCACAACGCCTCGCGCTACGTCGACGAGGACTACAAGGCGGCGGCGGAGTCGGTGTGGAAGCAGAAGCCCGAGGACGTCGAGCCGGCCGAGTACGCAGACCTCAGCGAGGCGCTGCTGGAGGGCTCGTTCCTGCTGGAGATCGCCATCACCCTCCCGCAGGACGCGAGCAGCACCCGGGTCCACGACGTCGGCCAGACCAAGCGCGGCGAGCCGATCTTCTACGACGCCTACCTGACGAAGTGAGCCGACGACCATGATCCGCTACCTCCTCAGCAGACTGGGCTCGGCCCTGCTGGTGACGGTGCTGGCCTCCATCGGGATCTTCGCCCTGATCCGGCTGGTGCCCGGCGACCCGGTCTCGGTGCTCGCCGGGCCGGACGCCACGCCCGCGTCCCGCGCGGCCATCCGCGCGGAGCTCGGGCTGGACCAGCCGTTCTGGAGCCAGTACGTGCACTGGCTCGGCGACCTGGCACGTCTCGACCTCGGCCCGTCGTACAAGCTGGGCGGCGACGTGGGCAGCCTGATCGCCGACGGGGCGGTCAACACCGTGGTGCTGACCCTGTTCGCCCTCCTGCTCGCCTCCGTCGGCGCGCTGGTCACCAGCACGGCCGCGGTGGTCACCGACCGGCGTTGGCTCAACTCCCTGCTCTCCGTGCTCAACACGGCCGCGGTGGCGGTGCCGACCTTCGCCACCGCACTGCTCCTGGTCCTGGTGTTCGCGGTGCGCTTCCCCGTCCTGCCGGCCGGCGGCACGCCGCCGGGTGGCTTCCTCTCGCGGCCCGACATCGCGTTCCAGTACCTGATCCTGCCGGGCCTCGCGCTCGCGCTGCCGGCTTGGGCTGCGCTGACCCGCTTCCTGACCGAGGCGCTGCGCACCCAGCTGCAGCAGCCGTACGTCACGACCGCCCGCGCGCTCGGGATCCCCCGGCGGCGGATCGTGCTCACCCAGGCGCTGCGCAATGCGCTGCCGTCCTCGGTGACCGTGCTCGGCATCCAGTTCGGCACCCTGCTGGGCGGCGCCATCCTGGTCGAGGCGGTGTTCGCGTGGCCCGGCCTCGGACGGCTCATCGAGCAGGGGATCTCCGCACGCGACTACCCCGTCGTGCAGGTCCTGCTGCTGCTCTCGGTCGTGGTGTTCGTGCTGACCCAGCTCGCCAGCGACCTGGTCCACGCGTGGCTCGACCCGCGCGTCCGGCTGAACGGAGTCTCCTGATGACCCTCGACGTCCCACTCCGGGAGCCCGTCTCCCCCGTGCCCGTGGGGCCGGTGCCGGGCGACCCGGCGCCGTCCCGGCGCCCCGGGCTCGTCCATGCACTGGTGCACGGGCGGGGCCTGGTCGGGCTGGTCCTCGTCGGCGCGGTGGTGCTGCTCGGGATCCTCGGTCCGCTGCTCGCGCCGTACGGCCCGACCGAGCAGGTCCCGGGCGCCAACCTGCTGGGACCCACGGCGGGACACTGGTTCGGCACCGACGAGCTCAACCGGGACATCCTGTCCCGCACGCTGTACGGCATCCGGGCCGACCTGGTCGTCGTGTTCGCCGCGGTCCCGGTGGGTGCCGTGCTCGGGGTGCTGCTCGGGCTGGTCACCAGCTGGTGGTCGGTCACCGACGTGGTCGCGCAGCGGGTCTTCGACCTGCTGCTCGCCTTCCCGGCACTGATCCTGGGCATCCTGCTGACCGCCTTCTTCGGTCCAGGTCTGCTGACCGTGGGCATCGTCATCGTGGCGCTCGAGGTGCCCGTGTTCGGGCGCCTGGTCCGCACCGCCGTGCGCACCGTGCGCGAGATGCCCTTCGTGGAGGCGTCGCAGGTGGTGGGCGCCGGGCCGGCATGGGTGCTGCGCAAGCACGTCCTGCCGAACTCGCTGGAGCCGCTGACCGTCCAGCTCGCCGTCTCGATGTCCGTCGCGGTGTTCATCGAGGGCGCGATGAGCTTCCTGGGCCTCGGGGTGCGCCCGCCGGACCCGTCGCTCGGCTCCCTGATCAAGGACGGCGTCCGGCTGCTCCACGAGGCCCCCTTCTTCGCCGTGGGTCCGCTGGCCGTCGTGGTCGCCCTGGTCCTCGGCCTCCTGCTCATCTCCCAGTCCCTCTCGGAGGCTCGCCGTGCTTGATCTCCACTCCACCGAGGCAGTGCTCACCATCGAGCACCTCGCCATCTCCTTCGCCCAGCCCCGTCCGGCCGTCGAGGACGTCTCGGTCACCCTGCGCCGTGGCGAGATCCTCGCCCTCGTCGGCGAGTCCGGGTCCGGGAAGTCGATGACCGCCCGCGCGGTGCTCGGCCTGCTCCCACCGGGCGCCCGGGCCACCGGCTCGATCCGGTACGGCGGCGAGGAGATCCTCGGGCTCGACGAGGCCGGCCTCAACCGGATCCGCGGGGCGCGGATCGCGATGGTCTTCCAGGAGCCGCAGACCGCACTCAACCCGGTCCGCACCATCGGCTGGCAGCTGCGCGAGGCTCTGCGCGCCCACGGCACCACCTCGCGCAAGGAGGCCGAGCAGCGCGCGGTCGAGCTGCTCCGCGCCGTCGAGATCCCCGAGCCGGAGCGTCGGCTGCGCTCCTACCCCCACCAGCTCTCCGGCGGGCAGAAGCAGCGGGTCGTCCTCGCCCTGGCCCTGGCGAACGAGCCGGAGGTGCTGCTCGCCGACGAGCCCACCACCGCCCTCGACGTCACGGTGCAGGCGGAGATCCTCCGCCTGCTGGACCGGATCCGCGAGCGGACCGGCACCGCAATCGTCCTCATCACCCACAACATGGGGGTCGTCGCCGAGATCGCCGACCGGGTCGTCGTCCTCCAGGCCGGGAACGTCGTCGAGGAGGGCGAGACCCGCGCCCTGTTCGCGCACCCGCGCGAGCCGTACACGAAGACGCTGCTCGCCTCCGTGCTGCGGCTGCCCGAGCTCGCCCCGACGCGCTCCTCCGGTGGGGCCGGCGCCTCGGACGGCACGCCGGTGGGTGCGGTCGGCGCGATGGTGCCGGACGGCACGGCGACCGCGGAGGTGGTGCCGGCCGTGGAGTTCCGCGAGGTGCACGTCCACTACGGCTCGCGCCGTCGCGGCCGGGCCTTCCCCGCCGTCACCGACGTCTCCCTCCAGGTGGCGCCGGGCGAGGTCGTCGGCCTCGTCGGGGAGTCGGGCTCGGGCAAGACCACCCTCGGCCGGCTCGCGGCCGGGCTGGTCCCGCTGGCGGCCGGTCAGGTGCTGCTGCGCGGCGAGGACGTGCTGGCGGCTCCGCGTGCGCAGGGGCGCCACCTGCGCCGCGGCCTGGCCTTCGTCCACCAGGACCCCGAGGCCTCCCTCGACCCCCGCTATGCGGTGGGCGCCAGCATCCGCGAGCCGCTCGACATCCACCGGGTCGGCACTCCCGCGGAGCGCGAGGCCCGCGTGGCCGAGCTGCTCGAGGCGGTCCAGCTGCCGGCGTCGTACGCCCCCCGCCGTCCGCGCGAGCTCTCCGGCGGCCAGCGCCAGCGCATCGCGCTGGCCCGGGCGCTGGCCCTCGAGCCGGCCCTGCTCGTCGCCGACGAGCCGACCAGCGCGCTCGACGTGTCGGTGCAGGCGCGGGTGCTCGAGCTCTTCCGCGAGCTGCAGGAGCGGCTCGGCTTCGCGTGCCTGTTCATCAGCCACGACCTCGCCGTCGTCCACCAGGTCGCCGACCGCGTGGCGGTGCTGCGCGGCGGGCAGCTGGTCGAGGCCGGTCCGGTCGGCTCGGTGTTCGCCCGCCCCGCCGAGGAGTACACGCGCCGGCTGCTCGACGCCGTCCCGGTCCCCGACCCGGCCCGCCGGGGCCGGCGGGTGCGCGAGCTGGCGTCGTGAGCGGATCCTGCTGCGGGGGTGGGGTCCGCGGCGCCGGTGGCGGATTCACCACGGGATGTAGCCCAACCGTCACTTCCCCGGTGGAGTTCCGCACGGGAACCTCGGATTCGCCTACATCCCGTGGTGAATCCGCACCCCCCGCAGCGCGAGCATCCACCCCCCACCCCACCACCCGCGGCCAGCGGCTCATCCCCGGCGGCACCTTCGCCATGGGCGACCCCTTCGGCGACGGAGCGCCCGGCGACGGGGAGGGGCCGGTGCACGAGGTCACCCTCGCGCCGTACCTGGTCGACGAGACGGCGGTGACCAACGCGGCGTTCGCGCGCTTCGTGAAGGCGACCGGCTATGTCACCGAGGCCGAGCAGCTCGGCGTCTCCGCGGTCTTCCACCTCGCCGTCCGGGCCGGGCGCGCCGACGTGCTGCACCGCCTGGACACCACCCCGTGGTGGGTCGCGGTCAAGGGCGCCGACTGGCGGCACCCGGCCGGGCGGCTCTCGTCGATCGGCGACCTGCCGCACCACCCGGTCGTCCACGTCACGTGGAACGACGCCCAGGCCTACTGCCGTTGGGCCGGCAAGCGCCTGCTCACCGAGGCCGAGTGGGAGTACGCCGCCCGCGGCGGCCTCGCCGGACGACGGTTCCCGTGGGGCGACGAGCTGCACGACGGCGGCGCCTGGCGGCTCAACGTGTGGCAGGGGGAGTTCCCCGTCGCCAACACCCTCGACGACGGACACCTGACCACCGCACCGGTGAAGTCCTACCGGCCCAACGGCTACGGCCTGTTCCAGATGGTCGGCAACGTCTGGGAGTGGTGCGCCGACTGGTTCGACCCCGGCTACTACGCCGTCTCGCCGGCCGCGAACCCCCGCGGACCCGCGCGTGGCACCCATCGCGTCATGCGCGGCGGCTCGTACCTGTGCCACGACTCCTACTGCAACCGCTACCGCGTCGCTGCCCGCACCGGCAACACCCCCGACTCGGCCTCGGCCAACATCGGCTTCCGCTGCGCCGCCTCCCCCCAGTCCTAGCCCGCCGCCCTCCCGTCCGCCCCTCCCCCGACCCACCCAGGAGCACCCCATGACCGACCGCACCCACCTGCCCTTCCACCGCGAGCGGCCGCCCTTCGAGGCCGAGCTCGACGCCCGCGACCAGGTCGCCGAGCTGCCGCGGCGCGAGCGGCTGCACGCACCCGAGGGCGCGCCGAACGTGCTCGTCGTCCTGCTCGACGACATGGGCTTCGGTGCGCCGTCCGTGTTCGGCGGCCCCTGCCGCACGCCGGTGGCCGAGGAGCTGGCCGACGAGGGCCTGCGCTACTCCCGCTTCCACACCACGGCGCTGTGCTCGCCGACCCGCGCCGCCCTGATGACCGGGCGCAACCACCACGCGGTCGGGGTGGGCACCGTCATGGAGATCTCCACCGGTGCTCCCGGGTACGACGGCCAGCGGCCGCGCAGCGCCGGCACCCTCGCGCAGATCCTCAAGGGCAACGGCTACAGCACCGGCGCCTTCGGCAAGTGGCACCAGACACCGCCGTGGGAGCAGACCGCGGCGGGTCCGTTCGACCGGTGGCCGACCCACGAGGGCTTCGACCGCTTCTACGGCTTCCTCGGGGGCGAGGCCAGCCAGTTCGAGCCGACCCTCGTCGACGGCACCACCTTCGTCGACCCGCCGAGGACGGCGGCCGAGGGCTACCACCTCTCCGAGGACCTGGCCGACCGCGCGATCGCGTGGACCGGCGACGTGCGCCGGCACGCCCCGGACAAGCCGTGGTTCTGCTATCTCGCGTTCGGCGCGACCCACGCGCCCTTCCAGGTCCCGCCGGAGTGGCGCGACCGGTACCGCGGCGAGTTCGCCCACGGCTGGGACCGCCAGCGTGAGATCACGCTGGAGCGGCAGAAGCAGCTGGGCGTCGTCCCTCCCGACGCCGAGCTGGCTCCCTGGACGCCCGGCGTCCCGCACTGGGACGAGATCTCCGATCTCGAGCGGGAGACCGGGCAGCGCCTGATGGAGCTGTACGCCGCGTTCGCGGAGCACACCGACGCCCAGGTGGGGCGGGTGGTCGAGGCGCTCCGCGAGCGTGGCGAGCTCGAGAACACGATCGTGCTCTACATCCTCGGCGACAACGGCGCGTCCGCCGAGGGCGGCGATGCCGGCACCCTGAACGAGGGTCTGCACTTCAACGGCATCGAGGAGGACCCCGAGCGGATCGCGCGGTTCATCGCGGAGCGGCCCGGCGACCTCGGCGGCCCGGACACCTACGCCCACTACCCCGCGGGCTGGGCGGTCGCGATGGACACGCCGTACCAGTGGACCAAGCAGGTCGCCTCCCACTACGGCGGCACGCGCAACGGCCTGGTCGTGCACTGGCCGGCCGGCATCCGCTCCCGTGGCGAGGTGCGCCACCAGTGGCATCACGTGAACGACGTGCTGCCGACGCTGCTCGAGGTGGCCGGTGTGCCGGTGCCGGAGACCATCGACGGCGTGGAGCAGTCGCCCCTGGACGGGGTGTCCTTCGCGTACTCCTTCGACGCGCCCGACGCCCCGGAGCGGCACACGACCCAGTACTTCGAGATGTTCGGCAACCGCGGGATCTACCACGAGGGCTGGACCGCGGTCGCGGCGCACAAGGCGCCCTGGCACCCCCGCTTCGCGGAGACGCCGCGCTTCGAGGACGACCGCTGGGAGCTCTACGACACGACGACGGACTGGACCCAGGCACGCGACCTCGCCGCCACCGAGCCCGAGCGCCTCGCCGCGCTGCAGGAGCTCTTCCTCGCCGAGGCGCGGCGCAACCACGTGCTGCCCATGGACGACAAGCTGCGGTTCGCCCGCTCGGCCGGCAGCCGGCCGGCGCCGCCGACCGCGATCGTGCTCGGCCCGACCTCGGGACGGCTGCGCGACGACGCCGTGCCGATCGTGCGCAACGCCTCGCATCTGGTGCGCGCATCCTTCTCGGGCGGCCCCTCGACCCGCGGCGTGCTCGTGGCGCAGGGCGGCTACTTCGGCGGCTGGTCGCTCTACGTCAAGGACGGGACCCTCACCTGGGCCTACAGCTACGCGGCGGTCGAGTGGACCCACGTCCGCGCGTCCGGCGCCCTCACCGACGGCGACCACGTCGCCGAGCTCCGCTTCGCGTACGACGGCGGCGGGCTCGGCAAGGGCGCCGACATCACCCTCGTCCTCGACGGCGTGGAGGTCGGGCGGGGGCGGCTGGAGCGCTCGCTACCCGGGATGTTCTCGATGGACCAGACGCTCGACGTCGGGATCGACCGAGGCACCCCGGTGACCGACGACTACGGCACCCGCGACGGCTACCGGTTCACCGGCCGGATCGAGCAGGTGGAGATCGTCACCGGCGACGACGCGCTCACGCCGTCGGTCGAGCAGCAGGTGGAGGCGGCACTGGTGGCGCAGTAGCGCGCGGGCCCAGGACGGGGACGACGAACCGTTCGACCAGCCGGCGCTCCTCGGCCTCGTCGCCGCCCGGGACGGTGAGCAGGGAGACGATCACGCGGACCAGCCAGCGAGCGGACTCGGAGTCGGGCACCATGCCGAGCCCGAGCGCGGCGACGACCTCGGACCCCTGGGCGACGACCGCCGTACGCCCGGCATCGGGCTCCCGGAACCAGGCAGCGAGGGCCGGTGCGGCCCGCACGTGACGCAGTGCCGCCAGGACGGCATCGGCCACGCTCGCCGGCGCATCGGCGGCGACCAGACCACCGACGCGGATCGCCTCGCGCTGGACGAACGCCAACTGGAGGGCCGGCCGGTCGGGGAAGTAGCGGTAGAGCGTGGCCCGGGAGCAGCCGGCCGCCGTGGCGATCTCCCGCATCGCGACCGCGTCCACGCCGTGCTCGGCGTACAGCGCACCGGCGGCGTCGAGGATCCGCTCGACGGCGGGCGTGCGGCGGTCGACCCAGCTCATCGCGCCCCGCTCATCGCACGACCAGGGGGACCGAGAGCGGGCGGCGGACGTAGGGGCCGGGCGCCCAGGTGACGGCGTCCTCGTCGACGCTGAAGTGGGGGATCCGCGCGAGCAGCTCCTCGAGCGCGACGGTGATCTGCAGCCGCGCGGCGGCGGCGCCGAGGCAGTGGTGGTGGCCCTGGCCGAAGCTGAGCACCTGGCGCGGTCGGCGTCGTACGTCGAGCGCGTCGGCGTCGGGACCGTACGCGCGGGGGTCGCGGTTGCCGGCGGCGTACAGCAGCAGCACCTTGCGACCCGCCGGGATGGTCGTCCCGTGCAGCGCGACGTCACGCGTCGTCGTGCGCGCGAGACCCTGCACGGGTGAGGTGAGCCGGAGGATCTCCTCGACGGCGTCCGGCACGAGGTCGGGCGCGGCAGCGAGGAGGGCCCGCTGCTCGGAGTGCGCGGCGAGGAGCTGGACGGCGCCGCCGAGGGCGCCGGTGGAGGTGTCGTTGCCGCCGGCGACCATGGTGAAGACGAAGGCCAGGATCTCGAACAGGTCCGTGTCGGCGAGCACGAGCTGGGACACCGTGTCGTCGGCCGGCTCCGCACGACGCCGCTCGACGAGCTCGGTGAAGTAGCCCATCAGCTCGGTGGTCGCCGCCGCGGCGTCGGCGGCCGCGAGCTCACCGTCGCCGACGTTGGCGGCCACGATCGCACTGCTCCACTCGTCGAAGCGCGGCTGGTCCTCGGCGGGCACGCCGAGGTAGTGGCCGACGACCAGGCTGGGCAGCGGCTTGAACAGCTCGGCGACGACGTCGCCGCCGCCGGCCGACCGGAGCCCCTCGAGCCGCGCCGCGGCGAAGGCCCGGACGGCAGGCTCCAGGTCCCGCACCTGCCGCGGCGTGAACCCGCGCGCGACCATTCTGCGGAAGGTGGTGTGCGCCGGAGGGTCGGTCATCACGAACGGCGCGTTGTCGGCCAGCCCGATCCGCTCGAGCTCGTCGTACTCGACCGTCAGGCCGTGCGCGCTGGAGTACGTCGCGACGTCGACCGCCGCTGCCAGCACGTCGGAGTGCCGGGAGAGGACGTAGTAGTCGGCCTCGGGACGACCGGGAGGCACGACGTGGTGGACCGGCGCGTGCTCGCGCAGCCAGGCGTAGCCCGGCCAGGGGTTGCGCCAGGCGGCGCCGCCGCCCGGCCGGTAACCCTCAGACAGATCGGCTGACATGCCTCAATCGTGAGACATGCCAGCCACTGTGTCTAGTCAGACGACGATCGCGGCCGGCACCGAGGTGCCCGGCGCGCGACGCTCGGCGTCGGTCAGCCAGGCGAGCTGCTCGAGGCGCTCCAGGACCGAGTGCAGCAGGTCCGCGGTCGTGGGGTCGGCCGCGTCGACCTCGTCGTGGACCCGGCGCACGGTGCCGGCGACCGCGTAGAGGGAGGCCACGATCGCGTCGATCGCCTCGCCCGTCGCGACCTCGCCGCGCGGGAACGCGGGCAGGCTGGACTGCGCCGCGGTGCGGGCCGAGGTGCCGTCGGGGACGACGTAGAGCGCGCGCATCCGCTCGGCGACCGCGTCGGTGAACTCGCGGGCCGCGTCGACGATCTCGTCGAGCTGGAGGTGCAGGTCGCGGAAGTTGGCGCCGACGGCGTTCCAGTGCGCCTGCTTGCCCTGGAGGGCGAGGTCGTTGAGGTCGACCAGGACCTGCTGCAGGTGGCCGGCGAGCTGCTCGTCGGCACGGAAGGCGGGGTGCGCGACGTGCTGGGACGTGCGGTGCTGGGTCGCGGTGGTCGTCATGGAGGGTGCTCCCTTTCGCTCGGTTCGGCGGATCGGTCCGGCAGGACCACGACGTCCACTGTGCCAGCCTTTTTGGAGTCATTCCAGAAAAGGAAGCCTTGCCTATCTCACCTCGGTCTCTCACCGCACCCCTCCTCAGCGATGAGTCCGGCTGTCGGCGGCGGTCCCTAGTCTTCGAAGGACCCGGGGGCAGATGACGAGGAGATACAGGGACAGCGATGAGTGAACCCATGATCCGCGCGACCGGACTGGTCAAGCGCTACAAGGACGTCGAGGCCCTGGCCGGTCTCGACCTGGCCGTGCCGGAGGGCAAGGTCCTGGCTCTGCTGGGACCCAACGGTGCGGGCAAGACCACGGCGGTGCGCTGCCTGACCACGCTGCTCAAGCCCGACGGCGGCTCGGCGAGCGTGGCGGGCATCGACGTGCTGGCCGACCCCGCGGCGGCGAAGGCGAAGATCGGGCTTTCGGGCCAGTACGCCGCGGTGGACGAGCACCTGACGGCGTACGAGAACCTGGTGATGATCGGGCGGCTCTACCATCTCGGCCGGCAGCGGGCGCGCGAGCGCGCGCAGGAGCTGCTCGAGCGCTTCGACCTCACCGAGTTCGCCGGGCGCCCGACCAAGACCTACTCCGGCGGCCAGCGGCGCCGCCTCGACCTCGCGGGCGCGCTCGTCGCGGCGCCGCCGGTGATCGTGCTCGACGAGCCCACCACCGGGCTCGACCCGCGCAGCCGGCAGCTGATGTGGGACGTCATCCGCGAGCTGGTCGGCGAGGGCGCGACGCTGCTGCTGACCACCCAGTACCTCGAGGAGGCCGATGTCCTGGCCGACGACATCGTGGTGATCGACCACGGTCGCGAGATCGCGCACGGCACCGCCGACGAGCTGAAGGCCCAGACCGGCGGCCAGCGGATCGAGGTGGTGCTGACCAGCGCCGCCGACACCGAGGCCGCGGCCCGGGTCCTCAACGAGGTGGCCGTGGGCGAGGTCCAGGTCGCCGGCGGCGGCCGTGAGCTCGCCGCGGCGGTCGGGGACGAGGCGGCCGGCGACCTGCTGCGCGTGCTCCAGGCCTTCGAGCGCGACGCGGTGAAGGTCCTCGACGTCGGGCTGCGCCGCCCGACCCTCGACGACGTCTTCCTCACCCTGACCGGACACGAGAGCACGGAGGCAGCCCAGTGAGCACCATGAACCAGGCCCTCAACGACGGCTGGGTGGTCGCCCAGCGCAACCTGATCAAGATCGTCCGGGTGCCGGAGATCCTGGTCTTCGTCCTGCTCAGCCCGATCATGTTCGTGCTGCTCTTCGCCTACGTGTTCGGCGGCGCGATCGAGACGCCCGGCGTCAACTACCGCGAGTGGCTGATCGCCGGCATCTTCGGCCAGACCATCGTGTTCGGCGCGACGTTCACCGGCGCGGGCCTCGCGGAGGACATGCAGAAGGGCATCATCGACCGGTTCCGGTCGCTGCCCATGTCGAACTCCGCGGTGCTCGTCGGGCGGACCGCCTCCGACGTGGTCTACAACGTGCTCTCGCTGATCATCATGGCGCTGACCGGCCTGCTCGTCGGCTGGCGCATCCGTGAGGGCTTCCTCGACGCCCTCGCCGGGTTCGCGCTGCTGCTCGTGTTCGGCTACGCGATCAGCTGGGTGATGGCGTGGGTCGGGCTGATGGTGCCCAGCGTCGAGGTCATCAACAACGCCTCGTTCATGGTGATCATGCCGCTGACCTTCATCTCCAACGCGTTCGTGCCGACGGAGTCCTTCAACAAGGTGCTCAAGCCGGTGGTGGAGTGGAACCCGGTCTCGGCGGTGACCCAGGCCAGCCGGGACCTCTTCGGCAACACCGGGGTCGGCCCCGGCTCGGACGCCTGGTCGCTGCAGCACCCGGTGGCGTACACCCTCATCTGGGTGGTGGCCATCATCGCGGTGTTCGCGCCGCTGTCGGTGCGGCAGTACCGGCTGACGACCAGCAAGTAGCCCCCATCGTCCGAGCCCCGTCCCGGGCCCGGTCTCGTCGGACGAGGCCGGGCCTGGTGGGTCTGCGGCCGGGGCGGATTCACCACGGGATGTAGGCGAGTCCGCCGGGGCGGATTCACCACGGGATGTAGCCGAATCCGCACTCCCCCAGCGGAGTTCCGCTACAGAACCTCCGGTTCGCCTACATCCCGTGGTGAATCGGCGCGGACTCGCCTACATCCCGTGGTGAATCCGCCCCGCGAGACCAGCACACCCGCCCCGGCCGACCCCGAGCTCGGACTCAGGCAGGCTCGGCCACGGCACCGACACCGGTCAGCACCGGCAGCGCCTCGACGCCGTAGACGGCCGAGAGCTTGCGGAACTCCAGCTCGGAGATGTCGGCGGCCATGGTGAGATCGGGGAAGCGCTCGGCGAGCATCCGCAGGGCGGTGCGCAGCTCCATGCGGGCCAGCTCGGCGCCGACGCAGCGGTGCATCCCCCAGCCGAAGGCCAGGTGCCGCGTGGGGTCGCGGGTGGGGTCGAAGGTGTCGAGGTCCGGCGCGAGGCGGGGGTCGCGGTTGGCGGCGAGCAGGGAGACCCCGACGGCGTCGCCCTCCTTGATGAGCACCCCGCCGATCTCGACGTCCTGCTTGGCGAAGCGCAGGAAGGCGAGCTGGACGACGCACAGGTGGCGCAGCAGCTCCTCGACGACCTTGTTGACCTGCTCGCCGTCCTCCGAGCGCAGCATCTCGCCGGCCTTCGGGGTGGTGGCGATCAGGTAGGCGCCGAGGGCGAGCATGCTGGCGGACGTCTCGTAGCCGCCGAGGAAGACGCCGTCGGCGATGCCGCCGAGGGTGACGTCGTCGAGCTCGTCGCCGTGCTCCTTCAGCAGCGCGCCGATCAGGCCGTCGCCGGGGGCGGCCCGCTGCTCGCGGACGGCGTTGATGAGGAACTCGCGGGTGTGCGCGGCCGCGCCGAAAGCGCCGGCTCCGCCCTCGGTGAGGTCGAAGCGGGCGACGCCGAGCTCGAGGAAGCGGGCCCGGTCGTCGACCGGGAGGCCGAGCAGGTCGCAGATCACGTCGAACGGTACGGCGAAGGCGAACTCCTGCACCATGTCGACCGGGCTGCCGTCGCGTCCGGCGGCCTCCATCGCGTCGAGCCGCTGTCGCACGATCGCCTCGATGCCGGGCTGCAGCCGGGCGAGGCGCCGCATCGTGAACTCCGGGGTGAGATAGCGGCGCAGCTGGGTGTGCAGCGGCGGGTCGGTCATCCCGAGGCCGCCGATCTGCTCCTCGTCGGAGCGACCCTCCTGGGACACGAACTGGCCGAGGTCGTTGGACCACGACTCGGCGCCGCCGGCGAGGACCTCGCGCGCCTCGTCGTACCCGCTGACCAGCCACACCCCCTTGCCGAACAGGTCGGCCAGCTTCTTGACGGGCTCCTGGGCCTGCACCGCCGCCATCTCCGGCAGCGGGTCGAGCCCGTCGCGCTTGAGCGGCAGCGTGACGGAGTCGGGGAGGAAGCGGAGCTTGCGCAGGTCGATGCCGTTGCGCATCGTCCGGTTGAGGAGCCAGACGCCGACGCGCTGCTTCACCGGGCCGAGCACCGGGTCGAGCACGGGCCCGACGACGGAGCCGAGGAGGGGGATGCGCATGGGGGACATTCCACCAGATGAGAGGGCTTCGCGAATCCGGTGTGACCCGGATCGCGACCCTGAGCCAACCCCGAGGCGGTCCCGCTAGCCTGAGCAGGTGCCTCGGACGCAAGTGGACTGGGATTCCTGGAAGGCCGTGCTCTTCGACCTCGACGGGGTGGTGACGCCGACAGCCGTCGTGCACATGCACGCCTGGGACGCGATGTTCAACGCCTTCCTGACCAGCCGGTCGGCGGCGGACGGCGTCGCGTACCCGCCGTACACCGAGCAGGACTACTTCGCCTACGTCGACGGCAAGCCCCGGTACGACGGCGTGCGGTCGGTGCTGGAGTCGCGCGGCATCACCCTGCCGGAAGGATCGCCGGACGACCCCCCGACCGCGCAGACGGTGTGCGGTCTCGGCAACAGCAAGAACGACGCCTTCGAGGAGGTCCTGCGCGCCGAGGGCGTCGTGCCCTATCCCGGGTCGGTCGAGCTGATCCTCGCACTGCACCGCAGAGGCATCCCGATGGCGGTGGTGTCGTCGTCGCGCAACGCCCCCGCGGTCCTCGCCGCGGCCGACCTGAGCTCGTACTTCGCGCTCGTCGTCCACGGCGGCGTCGCCGAGGAGCGCGGCCTGCCCGGCAAGCCCGCCCCCGACACCTTCGCGTACGCCGCCCGCGAGCTCGGCGCGACCAACGCGGAGGCCGTCGTCCTGGAGGACGCGGTCAGCGGCGTCGCCGCCGGACGGGCGGGCGCCTTCGGCCTGGTCATCGGCGTCGACCGCGGCGCCGGCCCGGAGGCGCTGACGAGCGCCGGTGCCGACCTCGTGGTCGACGACCTCGCCGACGTCGTGCCGGCGGATCCGGACGGCTCCGCCCCGGCACAGGAGGGGACGCGATGAACGCGCCCGAGCAGGGGCCGTCCCACAAGGCGCCGCCGGTCGAGGACCCCCTGGACCGCACGCGCTTCCCGATCGACGAGTGGCGCCTGGTCGAGACCCGCTTCGACGGCAGCGACCTCGGCACGACCGAGTCGCTGTTCACCGTCGGCAACGGCTATCTCGGCCTGCGCGGCAACTACTCCGAGAGCCGCGACGCGCATCTGGACGGCACGTTCATCAACGGCTTCCACGAGATCTGGCCGATCTCCCACGCCGAGGAGGCCTACGGCTTCGCCCGGATCGGGCAGACGATCGTCAACGTGCCGGACCCGAAGGTGATCCGGCTCTACGTCGACGACGAGCCGCTGCAGGTCTCGGTCGCCGACCTGCAGGAGTACGAGCGGGCGCTGGACTTCCGCACCGGCGTGCTCACCCGGGACCTGCTCTGGCGCACCCCCGGCGGCAAGCGGGTACGGATCCGCAGCACCCGCATGGTCCCGCTGGAGCAGCGCCATCTGGCGGTGCTCACCTTCGAGGTCACCCTGCTCGACCAGCGCGCGTCGCTGGCCATCTCCTCCCAGCTGGTCAACCGGCAGGACGCCGACACGGACTCGCCCAAGCACGAGGCGGGGATCGGTGGCGGCGGGACGGACCCCCGCAAGGCGGAGAGCTTCGACCACCGGGTGCTCGACCCGCAGCTGCACGGCGCGGATCCGGAGACCGGGCGGATCAAGCTGGGCTACTGCACCCACGAGAGCAAGATGACGCTCGGCGTCGTCGCCGACCACGTCCTGGAGACCGAGGCGGCGTACTCGATGGCCGTCCACTCCGAGGACGACCTCGCCAAGGTGATCTACCGGATCGCGGCGGAGCCCGGCCAGACCGTGCGGCTCACCAAGCTCGTCTCCTTCCACACCGCCACCACGGTGCCGCCGCGCGAGCTGATCGACCGCTGCGAGCGCACCCTGGACCGCACCCGCGAGGAGGGCGTCGAGCACCAGTTCGCCGCGCAGGAGGCGTGGCTGAAGGGCTTCTGGGAGCGCGCGGACGTGGAGGTCCCCGGCCATCCCGGCATCCAGCAGGCGATCCGCTGGAACCTCTTCTCCATCCTCCAGGCCTCGGCGCGGGCGGAGGGCCAGGGCATCGCGGCGAAGGGGGTCAGCGGCTCCGGCTACGGCGGCCACTACTTCTGGGACACCGAGATCTACGCGATGCCGTTCCTGACGTACACGATGCCGTGGGCGGCCCGCAACGCGCTGCGCTTCCGCTACAGCCTGCTCGACAACGCCCGCTCACGGGCCCGCGAGCTGTCCCAGAAGGGCGCCCTGTTCCCCTGGCGCACGATCAACGGCCACGAGGCGTCGGCGTACTATGCCGCCGGCACGGCGCAGTACCACATCGACGCCGACATCGCGTACGCGCTGAGCCAGTACGTCGGCGCGACCGGCGACGAGGAGTTCCTCGCCCGCGAGGCGGTCGACATCTTCGTCGAGACCGCGCGGCTGTGGGCTGACATCGGCTTCTGGCGGGACGAGTCGCGCCGGACCTTCCACATCCACGGCGTCACCGGGCCGGACGAGTACACGACGGTCGTGAACGACAACCTGTACACGAACGTGCTCGCCCGCTTCAACCTGCGCCGAGCGGCGCGCGCGGTCTGGGAGCTCGAGCGCGACGACCCCGAGGCGTACGCCGCGCTGGTGCGTCGTACCGGGCTGACCGCGGACGAGCCCGAGGAGTGGGCCGAGTGCGCCGCCGGCATGTACATCCCGTACGACGAGTTCCTCGGCATCCACCCGCAGGACCGGCACTTCCTCGAGCGGGAGATGTGGGACCTGGAGAACACGCCGCTGGAGAAGCGGCCGCTGCTGCTCAACTACCACCCGCTGGTGATCTACCGCTTCCAGGTGCTCAAGCAGGCCGACGTGGTGCTCGCCCTCTTCCTGCAGGGAGAGGAGTTCACCGCCGAGCAGAAGAAGGCCGACTTCGACTACTACGACCCGATCACCACCGGCGACTCCACGCTGTCGGCGGTCATGCAGTCGGTGATGGCCGCCGAGGTGGGCTACCACGAGCTGGCGCTGCGCTACTTCATGGCCGCCCTCTTCGTCGACCTCGCCGACCGGCACCACAACACCTCCGAGGGCGTGCACGTCGCGTCCACCGGCGGCGTGTGGAGCGCCCTGGTCTCCGGCTTCGGCGGCTTCCGCGACATCGGCTCGGCGGCCGGCGACCAGCAGTGGCAGATCGACCCGCGCCTCCCGGACGACTGGTCCTCGCTGACCTACCGGATCACCCTCAAGGGGACCCGGGTCCGGGTCACCGTGCGGCCCGAGGAGCTGGAGCTGTACGTCGAGAGCGGCACCGGGCCGGTCACCTTCTCCGTGCGCGGCGCCCTGGTGAAGGTCGGCCCCGGCGATCCCGTCGTCATCCCTCTCGAGCACCAGGGCCCGCGGCTGGCCGGCGAGCCGCCGTACCCCGCCGGCATCCAGCGTGCCGACGGGACGGTGATCTCGGCGATCGTGCCGAGCGGGGACTGAGGAGGCTGCGGCCCATCTCACACCGCCACCCGCGAGATCCGTCCCCCGACCGCCGCGCGGAGCGCGTTCACTGGACCGGTGAGCCCGACCGCCGCCATCCAGACCCCCGAGCCGAGGACCGTGTCCACGTCGCGCCGGTGGGCGATGCTGGCCGCGGGGACGGGGGCGCAGGCGGCGACGTCGGCCATGGTCACGGCGCCGAGCTTCCTGATCCCGGAGCTGCACCGGCCGGTCGCCGAGGGCGGCTACGGCATGAGCCTGGCCGAGGCCGGCCTGGTGGCGTCCGCGTCGATGGCCGGGATGATGTGCACCCTGGTGCTCTGGGGGCTGGTGGTGGACCGCCGTGGCGAGCGGTTCGCGCTGCTGGCCGGGCTGCTGGTGACCGCGGCCGGAGGCGCGGTGGCCGCCGCGCTGGCCGAGCCATGGCCGATGGCGGCCGCGCTGTGCCTGGCGGGCGTGGGCGCCGCGGCGACGAACTCCGCATCCGGGCGGGTGGTGGTCGGCTGGTTCCCGCCGGAGCGGCGCGGCGTAGCGATGGGGATCCGGCAGACCGGACAGCCGCTCGGCGTGGGGATCGCCGCCGCCACGGTCGCGGTCATCGCCCACCACCACGGCATCGGGCCGGCCCTGTGGGTGCCGACCGGGGCGGCGCTGGCCGTCGCGGCGTACGTCGCCGTCATCGTGCTCGACCCGCCCCGTCCGCCCCGGAGCGCCGGCACACACGCGGCCAACCCCTATCGCGCCGACTGGTATCTCGCGCGGATCCACGCCGCCTCGGTCCTGCTGGTCGTGCCGCAGTTCCTGGTGTGGACCTTCGGTCTGACCTGGCTGGTCGACGACCTCGGCTGGTCCCCGGGCGTCGCCGGCCTGGTCGTCGCCGGCACCCAGGTGGCGGGCGCGGCCGCGCGCATCGGCGCGGGCTGGGCCTCCGACCTCGTCGGCAGCCGGATGCGGCCGATGCGTGCCGTCGCGCTCGTCGCGGCCGCCACGATGGCCCTGCTCGGCCTCGCCGCCAGCGGCACCGACGGCTCGACCGCGGTGACGGCGCTCGCCGTGGTGCTGCTCGTCGTTGCCTCGGCGGTCACCGTCGCGGACAACGGGCTGGCGTTCACCGCGGTCGCGGAGCGCGCCGGCCCCTTCTGGTCGGGGCGCGCGCTCGGCCTGCAGAACACGGCACAGCACCTGGCGGCCGTGGCCGTGCCGCCCGTGGCCGGCCTGACCATCACCGCGTGGGGCTATGGCGCCGCCTACGCTCTCGCGGCCGCGCTTCCGCTGCTGGCGGTCGCGGTGGTGCCGGTGGCGGGCGAGCGCACCGTGAGCTGAGCCGTCAGCCGCGTCTCAGCGCAGCGCCGTCAGGTCGTAGTCGACGACCACCGGGGCGTGGTCGCTCATCCGTACGCCGAGGTGGTGGCGGTCGACGACCGCGCTTCGCGCGGCGCGGGCCAGCCGCGGGGTCGCGAGGTGGTAGTCGATGCGCCAGCCGCGGTCCTCGTCGTACGCCCGGCCGAGCCAGCTCCACCAGGAGTACGGCCCCTCGACGTCGGGGTGCACGTGGCGCACCACGTCGACCAGCGTGCGCGGCGTGAGCTGCGCACCCAGCCAGGCCCGCTCCTCGGGGAGGAAGCCCTCCGTCTGGTTGCTGCGCTTGTAGGAGGCGACGTCGATGCGCTGGTGGGCGATGTTGAGGTCGCCGGTCAGCAGGAACTCGCGTCCGGCCGCGACCGCGGCCTTGCGCGAGGCGGCGAGATGGCGGGCGAAGCCGGCCATGAAGGACATCTTGCGCTGGTACTTCGCGCCGCCGTCGGGCGCCTCCCGCATCCGCCGCGGGTCCTGCAGGTGGGCGGGGAGGCCGCCCTTGGGGAGGTACAGGCTCGCGACGGTGAGCGGTACGTCGGCGAGGTCGACCTCGATGTAGCGACCCTCGACGGCGTGGCGGCGCAGCGCGCGGTGCAGCGGTCGCTCGGGGTCGGGCACGGCCCACGTGCGCACGGCCGCTGCCGGGACGCGGGTGAGGACCGCGACCCCGTTGCGACCGGGGATCTCGCCGGCGTCGTAGGCCACCTCGTAGTCTCCGAAGGCGTCGTCGGGAAGCGCCGACGTCGGGCACCGGACCTCCTGCAGGGTCACCACGTCGCAGCCCCGGGTCGCCAGCCAGTCGCCGAAGCCGCGCCGGTGCGCGGCGCGGATGCCGTTGATGTTGACGGTGGCGACTCTCAGCACCCGCGGGAGGCTAGCGGGCGCGCCAGCGCGCGAGGATCTCGGCCTCCCGCTCGGTGGTGATCCCCGTGATCCGCGCCGCAGGGTCGGCGTCCAGCCAGACCCGGGTGTCCCGGGTGGTGTCGGCGAGCGGGCGCGGGGCGAGCCCGGCGGCGAGAGCGGGCGCGGCGTCGTGGGCGAGCATGCCGTCGTACGCCGGCCGGGGCAGCCAGACGGGAATGCTGTCCGGTCCCGACCAGGGCTCCACGCCCTCGGCCTCCAGGAACTCCTGGTCGACCCAGACCAGGCGCGCGTCGGGCAAGCAGGCGGCGAGCAGCTCGCCCATCCCCAGCGCCGGTCCGACGCCGTCGTACGTGCCGCCGGTGCGCTCCTCGGCGAGGGTCACCAGCCAGTGGGCCAGGTCGCGCACGTCGACGACCTGCACGAGGTCCTCGGGCCGCCCGGGCGCGAGGACCTCACCCGTGGCGGCGGAGCGGCGCGCCCAGTAGGCGAAGCGGCCGCTCGGGTCGCCGGGTCCGACGATCAGTCCGGGGCGCACGACGGCGGCGCCCGGCACGGCGTCGAGGACGAGCTGCTCGCACGCGACCTTCATGCCGCCGTAGTTCTCGACGCTGGCCATCGGGTCGAGGTCGTCGGGGATGGGCTCCTTGAGCCGGCCCGCGCCGGGACCGGCCGGGTCCGCGTCGTCGGCGTAGACCGAGATGGTGGAGACGAACACCCAGTGCGCCTCCGGGACCGCGGCCAAGGCGCGCCGGACGTGCGAGGGGACGCGTGACACGTCGACCACGGCGTCGTACGGCCCGAGGTCGGCGAGCTCCGCCGGCGCGTACTGGTCCCGGTCCCAGCGCACCGTGGCGACCCCCGGCGGCGGGGACCCGGAGCGCCCGCGGTTCGCGCACACCACGTCGTGGCCGCGCCGCGCGGCCTCGGCCGCCACCGCGCGCGAGAGGAACTGGGTGCCGCCGAGGACCAGGATCCGCATCCCGCCAGCATGCCCGACGGTCCCGACAGGGCCGCTCGTTGACAGGGCGTGGGCGCGAACCTAGGTTCGACCCACCCACTCGGGACGGGAGACTCGGATGAGGAGACGCGCGCTCGCGCTGGCCACGGTGGCCCTGACCATGTTGGCGGCCTGCGGCGGGAACGGTGACGCGCGCGAGGCCGCACCCGGCCCCTCCACGCGAGCCCTGCCCACCGGCTCCCTGTCGGAGCTCGTCGGCGTCCTCGGACCGCACGACGACTACCGCCCGGCCGCGTCGCCGCGAGCCCTGCTGAAGCGGCAGGACGTCGCCGTCGAGGGCACGATCGCTTCCGTCGAGAACGGGCGTACCCAGATGGCGGACTTCGGCGCCGGCGTGCAGACGGTCGTGTTCGGCGTCGCCGTCACCGAGGAGTTCAAGGCAGACCCTCAGCGCGCCGGCGAGCATCTCTACTTCGAGATGATCCGCCCCGAGAACGTCGATGCGAGCGTCTACCGCGACAGCATCGGGATCGGCACGCAGGTCATCTTCCTCGGCTACCGGTCCCGCGCCGTCGAGCCGGTCCGCGACGAGTACGCCGGGCGAGAGGCCGGGGCCAGCGTCTACCAGGCGAGTCCGCAGGGCCTCTTCGTCCTGGAGCCGGTGGACGACACCGCCACGGGGACCCCGGACGGCGCGTCCGACCAGGTCGGGCGACGAGTTGCGGGCGGGGTCACGGTCGACCCGGTCCTCGAGGAGGTCGAGGCGCTGCCCGAGGCATGGCAGGACCTGTCCGCCACGGAGATCCGGTCCGACCTCCGGGCCCTGGGATGAGCCTCGCCCCGGCCGCACGCGTCCTGGGACTCGTGCTCTGCGCCACCGGCGTCGCGGGCTGCAGCGGCCAGGGGGACGCCGAGGGCGACTGCTCGCAGGAGCTGGTCTTCCGAGAGGAGACCTATCTCGGCTACGGCTCCGCCGACGGCGAGACGGCTGACGCCGACCTGGGTGCCGGAGAGCTGGGCGGCTGCCCCGACGGGGAGGGATCCGCGACCGGCGGCGAGGACGCCGTACCGGTGCGCGTCCACAGCATCCACGGGCACGCGCCGGAGGACGTCGTGGGGGTCGAGGTCGAGGGACGTCTCGACCTCTATCTGCGCGAGGGGATGAGCACTGAGGACATCGACCGGCTGATCGAGGAGCTGACATGACCACAGCACGAGGGCGCGGAGCCGCGGCGGTGGCCGCACGGCGCTGGCTGGCGATGGCTACCGTGGCGACGGTCCTCGCCGTCGCCGCCCCCGCCGCCGCCGACCCGTGGGGCGACACCGAGGACAACCAGGTCTCGGGCGTCGGCTCCCACCCCGACGGCAGCACGCACAGCTGGTGCCTTCTCGCCATCCCGGCGAGCACGAGCGACAACCGGTACAACGCGATCCGCCACGCCATGACCCAGGCCGTCGGCGCCCAGACCCAGGCCGTCAACGAGTTCAAGGCCCCCTGCGACGCGTCGGGCGAGTACCGCACCGACACGGCGTGGCGTGACGACTATCTCGGCGGCGGGACGCGCGGGCGGGCGACCTGCATCCACTGGTCCGACTCGGGCGCCCACTGCGACCAGAGCCTGGTGCAGATCGACGCGCTGGAGATCGCCAAGGGGTCCAGCGACTACAACGACATGCAGAAGACCGCCTGCCACGAGGCGGGTCACACCGTCGGCCTGACCCACCACGCCGACCGGATCAGCACCTGGGGGTGCATGATCAACGGCGAGATCCCGAGCACGTCCTCCACCTGGCGCTACTACGGGCAGCACCACAAGGACCACATCAACGCCTGGTTCTAGGTGTGCCGCGCCGGCTCCCTCAGAGAAACTGGGCCGGGTCGAACTCGTCGATCGGGATGATCCGGACCCGCGGCAGCCGCTCGTTGAAGGCGTTGACGTCGTACTCGAGGTCGAAGAACTCCAGCCCGCGCGTGGTCAGCTCGGCGAAGGCGCTGTTGCGGAACTCGGTGAACCCGAGCAGGCCGACGCGGCGCCCGTCCAGGACGTTCTCGATCTGGTCGACGAAGTCACCGTCGTTGCTGACCAGCACGACATCGGCCTCGCGGCTCTTGAGCTCCTCCAGCGTGCGCTGGATGGCGATGTCGACGACCTTCTGGTTCGCGCCGCCCGAGAGCGGGATCGGCCGGTAGCCGATCGCCAGCAGTGCCTGCACGAAGGACATCGGGAGCTCGCTGTTGGCGGCGAGGAAGAAGAGCCCGTTGGCGGGCTGCCCCCACTGCCGCTCCACGAACTGCAGCAGGCGCTCCCAGCGCGGGCGCTCCTCGGGCCGGGGTCGGCGGCCGAGGATCGAGGTGCCCAGCGTGGCGTCGATGTTCTCGCCGTCCACCAGGACGTAGCTGGTCCGCGCGGTCTCCATGGGAGGAGGCTACGGCGTCGCGGTCAGCCGCGGGCGACGGAGCGGAACGCCGTCCAGTCGCCGACGTTGCGGTAGAACCCCGCGACGGCCTTGAAGCGGTAGCGGTCGGCGGTGCTCGCCAGGCAGGCCTGCGGCACCACGATCTTGACCCGGTCGCGGTCGAAGCGCCACCTCCCGCGGATCCCCTCGCAGGCGATGGGCGTCCCGCCGAACTCCTGGTCGGTCGGCAGCCACAGCTGGGTGAGCGGTACGTCGCCGGGCCGGTGCCGGCTGTAGGCGATGAAGCCCGCGTCGCTGCCCGGGTCGGTGCCGATGAACACCTTGGTGCGCGAGCGCTGGTGCTCGACGAGGTCGCGGAAGGTGATCTTCAGGACCACACGGTCGAGGCGGTTGTCGATCCGCACGGTCAGGATGTCCATCCGCGCGGGCAGGGACGCCTCGGCGCCGTCGTCGATCACCTTCACCGCGGCCCCGGCCGGCGCCGGCACGGCCAGCGGAGCGAGGACGCCCAGCAGCAGGGCCGGGAGCAGGCCGCGGAGCACGGTGAGGAGGATCGCCCGAGAGTTCGTCGACAGCGCGCGCATGGATCGACGATACGTCGTCCCGGCCGTGGTTGGGTGTCCCCATGAGGACCCGGCTCGCCGCGTCGGCCTGCGCGGCGCTGCTCCTGCTCACGGCGTGCGGGGGCGCTGCGCCGACGTCCGGCGTACGGCCGACCACCCCGGCGGCCTCGCCCAGCGCGGACGCCGTCCCGACGAGCGCGCCGACGACCGCGACCCCGCCGCCCGCACCTGCCGTCGCCGAGGGCATCGACGCCTCCCACCACCAGGGCCCGATCGACTGGGACCGCGTGGCCGCCGCCGGGATCCGGTTCGCCTATCTCAAGGCCAGCGAGGGCACCGGCTTCGTGGACCCGCGCTTCGCCGCGCATCGCGCCGGCGCCGCCCGGGCGGGCCTGGCGGTCGCCGGCTACCACTACTTCCAGCTGTGCAGCGACGGCCGGGCACAGGCCGAGCACTTCCTGACCGTGCTGGGCGGTCGCGCCGACCCGGACCTGCCGCCCGCCGTGGACCTCGAGCTCGCCGGCAGCTGCACCTCGCCGCCGCCCGCCGACGAGCTGCTCGCCGAGGTCCGCGCGTTCCTCGCCACGGTCGACGAGCGCCTCGGCACGACCACGCTCGTCTACCTCTACCCCGCGTTCGAGGACCGCTTCCGCTTCGCCGACGACCTGGCCGACCATCCGCAGTGGGTCCGCCGGCTCGGCCGGCGCCCCCCGGCCCGGGAATGGGCGGTGTGGCAGTACGACGACCGCGGCTCCGTACCGGGCGTCCGGGGCGGCGTCGACCGCAACCGGGGAACAATCCCGGTCGGGAGGCGTTGAGAAGACATGTCCACCATCGACCTCACCGCCGGCAACTTCGAGCAGACGGTGCTCGACAACGAGATCGTGTTCGTCGACTTCTGGGCGTCGTGGTGCGGCCCGTGCCGCAACTTCGCCCCGATCTACGAGGCGGCCGCCGAGGAGCACGGCGACCTGGTCTTCGGCTCGGTCAACACCGAGGAGGAGCAGCAGCTCGCCGCGGCCGCGCGGGTCACCTCGATCCCGACCCTGATGGCCTTCAAGGGCGGCGCGTTGGTCTTCTCCCAGGCCGGCGCTCTCCCGGCGCCCGCGCTGGAGCAGGTCATCGCCGCCGTCCGCGACTTCGACGTGGACGCCGCGAAGGCCGCCGAGCAGTGAGCGGGCCCGGGACCGCGCTGGAGTTCGGTCTCGACACCTTCGGCGACGTGACCGCGGACCCGGACACGGGCCGGCCGCTCACCCATCCGCAGGTCATCCGCAACCTCGTCGAGCAGGCGGTCCTGGCGGACCACGTCGGGGTCGACGTGTTCGGCGTCGGCGAGCACCACCGCGACGACTTCGCCGTCACCAGCCCCGAGATGGTGCTGGCCGCGGTCGCGGCCCGGACCGAGCGGATCCGGCTCGGCACGGCGGTGACCGTGCTCAGCTCCGACGACCCGGTCCGGCTCTACGAGCGCTTCGCGACGCTCGACGCGCTCTCGCACGGGCGCGCCGAGATCACCCTCGGCCGCGGCTCGTTCACCGAGTCGTTCCCGCTGTTCGGCTACGACCTCGCCGACTACGACCGGCTGTTCAGCGAGAAGCTGGACCTGTGGACCGAGCTCCAGGGCGAGGAGCCGGTCACCTGGGACCGGGGCACGCTGCGCGCGCCCTTGCGCGACGCCCGTGCCTACCCGTCGACCGAGCGCGGCTCGATCCCGACCTGGATCGGGGTGGGCGGCTCGCCGGAGTCGGTCGTGCGGGCCGCCCGCTACGGCTATCCCCTGGCGATCGCGATCATCGGCGGCGAGCCGGCCCGGTTCGCGCCCTTCACCGACCTCTACCGGCGCGCGCTGGCGCAGTTCGAGCAGCCCGCGCTCCCCATCGCCGTCCACTCACCGGGCTTCGTCGCCGACACCGACGAGGAGGCGCGCGAGGGGCTCTTCCCGCACTTCCAGGAGAGCCGCAACCGGATCGGCGCCGAGCGCGGCTGGGGACCCGCCACCCGCGCCCAGTACGACGCCGAGGTGGACCACGGCGCCCTGTTCGTCGGCTCCCCCGAGACCGTCGCCCGCAAGATCGCGGCCGCCGTGCGCGATCTCGGCATCCAGCGCTTCGACCTGAAGTACAGCAACGGCACGATGCCCCACGCGCAGCTGCTCCGCAGCATCGAGCTCTACGGCACCGAGGTGGTCCCGCGAGTGCGTGCGCTGCTGGCGCAGGACCCGGTCACCGCCTGACGCGCGCTCAGGCCGGGCTGATGGTCAAGAACAGGTCCACCAGGACGTCGACGAGGCGCTCGCGCTCGACGGCGATGTCGCCCTGCAAGGCCGCGCCGACCGTGTGCGCGACCCCGCCGATGAGGAACTGCGCGCGCAGCCGGACCTCGACCGGCAGCCCTTCCGGCGCGGCGCCGGGGTCGCCGGCGGAGGCCGTGGCCGCGAGCATCCCGGCGAAGCGGCGGCTCTCCTCGAGCACGCGCGGACCCAGGACGGGCGAGGTGATCGACTCGATGAGCGCCACCCGGCCCTTGCGGGGGTCCTCCAGCAGCAGGTCCACCATCTCGGCGAGCACCGCGCGGGTCCGCGCCGGGGCCGCGGCGGGGGCGGTGGCGAGCGCACCGAGCGCGCGGTCGGCCGCCTCGGCGGCGATCTGCTCGAAGACGGCGAGCTGCAGCGCCTCGATGCTCGGGAAGCTCTCGTAGAAGTAGCGCGCGGCGAGCCCGGACCGCTCCGCGATCCCCCGGACGGTGGTCCCGGCGACACCACGGGTGCCCATCAGGTCCAGGCCCGCCTCGAGCAGCCGGGCGCGCCGCTCGGCCACCCGCTCCTCGGCCGCGCGGCCGCCGTACCGTCGTGCGCCCTCGGCCGTCCGCTCCACGCGGACATCTTGACACGACCGTTGACCGATGGCTGAATACAACTGTCAACGACCGTTGACAGATACCGCCCGAGGAGCTCCGCCGTGTCCGACCTCCGCACCGCCGTGCCGCCCTGGCATCCCTCGCAGCCGCACCACGCGCTTGCCGCGGACGTCCGTGCCTGGCTGGGCACCCCCGCCGCGTTCGCGCTCTTCGGCCGGCTCGCGCTCGACCAGGTCGCCTATCGCGAGGTGGCCGCCGCGGTCGACGCGACCGGGCGCTTCGCGCAGAACTTCACCGACCGCGGGATCCGCAGCGCGCTGTGGGGACCGCTCCTGCTCTTCGGCGACGACGCCGACCGCGGTGCGACGGCGCAGCGGCTCAAGGACCTGCACGGCGAGGTGCGCGGCCGGGGCAGGGGCCACTTCGAGGGCGAGCGCTACAGCGCGCTGAACCCCGCCCTGTGGAAGTGGGTCGGCACGACCAGCCTGCTCGTGTTCCACACCGGCTACGTCACGACCTACGGCCGGCAGCTGGACGCCGAGCAGCGCGAGGTCGTCTACCGCACGATCCTGCACATGACCGACTTCGACCTGCCCAGCGAGCAGGCGCGGATCCCCGCGACCGCCGCCGAGGCGGCGGCGTACTACGACGAGGTCGCCGCCACCGTCCTCGACGACAACGAGTTCCTCCAGTGGGCCCATGCGGCCTTCGACCGTCTCCCCGTGCCGACCCTGGTCGGGCCGCGCTGGCTCCAGCGTGCGCTCGCGCCCCTGTGGTGGCTGCTCACGCCGGTCCTGGGCCGGCCGGCGAAGGTGTGCGCCGAGGGCGCGGCCCATCCCCGGATGCGCGAGCTGCTCGGCGTGCGCTGGACGCGGCGGCGGCAGCGCGAGCTCGACCTCTACCTGCTGCTCATCCGGACCGTGCGCCGGTGGCTCCCGCGCTGGCTGCTGCTCGACCCGCTCGCGCTCAACCGGTTCCGGTACGAGCGCCTGCGCGCGCTCTACGAGAGGCCGCAGCTGGCGTCCTTCGCGCCGCCGCGGTAGCTCCTCGCGGTCGCCGCCCGCGTCAGGCCCGCCGATCCTCCGGGCCCCGCGGCAGGAACTGCGCGGTGAACGCCGGCCACGCCCCGTCGATGAGCTCCTCCATGTCGAGCTCGGTCGCCCGGCGGACGTAGTCCTTGCTCAGCTCGGTGTCGAGCACCTTGAGCAGGAAGCGTCGCAGCTCGGCGTCGAGGCCGGCGACCTTCCGCAGCATCGCACCCCGTCGGGTGTCGGTCTTCAGCTCCAGGCCGATCTCGTCCTCGGTCGGCGTCTGCAGCTCCAGGCGCAGCCGCAGCGGCGCCTCGGTGTGGACCACGAGCACGAGCGGGACGACGACCTCCGCGTTGAAGGTCAGCTTGTCGAGCGGCAGGTCGAGGTCGAAGACCACGCTGATCGGCAGGTCGATGGCGTAGGTCAGCAGCTCGCCTGGCACCAGCTCGCCGGTGGTGGGGCGGTAGGTCCCGACGAAGCTGACGCTCGCGAACGCCCGCCCCGGCCCGGCACCGATCGGGCCCAGCGCGATCTGGTCGCCCAGCACCTCGTCGATGGTGCGCAGGATCCGCTCCTTGTGGAGCACCCGGCGGATCCAGCTGACGCCGAACTCCTCGTACGACATCGCGCGGCCCGCCACGTCGCCGACCACGTCGGCGGGCTCGTCGCCCTCGATGGCGCCCTCCATCGCTTCCTCGCCCACGGCTCTCCCCCATGCTCGTCGCCGAATCCGCTGGCCGAGCTGCAGGACGGCTGTTCGTGTCACTGCCGTACCCGTCTACGGGTCAGGTAGTGACACGAACAGCTAGTTACAGCTCCGCTGCAGGACGGCCGATTCTCGTACACAGCCGCCGGGAGGCGCTCCCCGGGGCCGCCGACCGCGCATAAGTCTCGGCAAGGTGTCGGCGAGATCGGCCATGATGGGCGCATGCCGAAGCCTGCCGAGCCGCACCCCGCGGACAGCCACGACACGATCCGGGTGCAGGGCGCCCACGTCAACAACCTCCAGGGCGTCGACGTCGAGATCCCGAAGCGCCGGCTCAGCGTCTTCACGGGCGTCTCGGGGTCCGGCAAGAGCTCGCTGGTGTTCGGCACCATCGCCGCGGAGTCGCAGCGGATGATCAACGAGACCTACAGCACCTTCGTGCAGGGCTTCATGCCCTCGCTGGCCCGCCCGGAGGTCGACCACCTGGAGGGGATCACCACCGCGATCCTGGTCGACCAGGAGCGGATGGGCGCCAACGTCCGCTCGACGGTCGGGACGGCCACCGACGCGAACGCGATGCTGCGCGTGCTGTTCAGCCGGCTCGGCGACCCGTACGTCGGGCCGCCCACCGCCTTCGCCTTCAACGTGCCCACCCGCAAGGCCAGCGGGGTCATGCAGACCGAGAAGGCGGGGGGCCGGGTCGAGAAGAACGTCGTGCGCCAGGCCGTCTACCTCGGCGGCATGTGCGCGGAGTGCGAGGGCCGCGGCACCGTCTCCGACCTCGACATGAGCGCGATCGTCGACGAGAGCAGGTCGCTGGTCGAGGGCGCGATCCTGGTGCCGGGCTACACGGCCGACGGCTGGATGGTGGCGCCGTACAAGGAGGTGCTGCCGCCGGAGAAGCCGATCGCGAAGTTCACCAAGGCCGAGCGCGAGGACTTCCTGTACGCCGAGCCGCGCAAGGTGAAGGTCGAGAAGATCAACGTCACCTACGAGGGCCTGATCCCCAAGATCCGCAAGTCGATGTTCAGCAAGGACGTCGACTCGCTGCAGCCCCACATCCGGGCCTTCGTCGAGCGCGCGGCGGTCTTCGCTCCGTGCCCGGCCTGCGACGGCACCCGCCTCAACGAGGCCGCCCGCGGCTCCAAGATCGCCGGCCGGAGCATCGCCGACGTCTGCGCCATGCAGATCACCGACGCCGCCGCATGGGTGCGGGAGATCAAGGACCCCGGTGTCGCGCCGCTGGTGAAGAGCCTGCTCCACCTCTTCGACTCCTTCGTCGAGATCGGTCTCGGCTATCTCTCCCTCGACCGCCCCGCCGGCACGCTGTCGGGCGGCGAGGCGCAGCGCACCAAGATGATCCGCCACCTCGGCTCGGCGCTCACCGACGTCACCTACGTCTTCGACGAGCCCACCGTCGGTCTCCACCCCCACGACATCGAGCGGATGAACAAGCTGCTCCTCGAGCTGCGCGACAAGGGCAACACCGTCCTCGTCGTCGAGCACAAGCCCGAGACCATCGCCATCGCCGACCACGTCGTCGACCTCGGGCCCGGCGCCGGGACCCACGGTGGCACCATCTGCTACGAGGGCGACGTCGCGGGCCTGCGGGCCTCCGACACCCTGACCGGGCGCCACCTCAGCTACCGCGCGGAGGTCAAGGAGAGCGTCCGGCAGCCGTCGGGCGTCATCGAGGTGCGGGGCGCCTCGACCCACAACCTGCGCGACGTCGACGTCGACGTGCCGCTCGGCGTGCTCTGCGTGGTCACGGGCGTCGCCGGCTCGGGGAAGAGCTCGCTGATCCACGGCTCCCTCGCCGGCCGCGACGAGGTCGTCGTCATCGACCAGAGCGCGATCAAGGGCTCGCGGCGCAGCAACCCGGCGACGTACACCGGCCTGCTCGAGCCGATCCGCAAGGCCTTCGCCAAGGCCAACGGCGTGAAGCCCGCGCTGTTCAGCGCCAACTCCGAGGGCGCCTGCGAGAGCTGCAACGGCAACGGGATGATCTACACCGAGCTCGGGTTCATGGACACCGTGGCCACCGTCTGCGACGAGTGCGGCGGCCGGCGCTTCCAGGCGTCGGTGCTGGAGCTGCGGCTCGGCGAGCTCAACATCGCCGAGGTGCTCGACCTGCCGGTCGCGCAGGCGCGCGCATACTTCGCCGACGGCGAGGCGAAGACACCCGCCGCGGTCGCGATCCTGCAGCGGATGGAGGACGTCGGGCTCGGCTACCTGAAGCTCGGCCAGCCCCTCAACACGCTCTCCGGTGGCGAGCGGCAGCGGCTCAAGCTCGCGATGCGGATGGGCGAGAAGGGCGGCGTCTACGTCCTCGACGAGCCGACGACGGGCCTCCACCTCGCCGACGTCGACAACCTGCTGCGCCTGCTCGACCAGCTCGTCGACACCGGCAAGTCCGTGATCGTGATCGAGCACCACCAGGCCGTGATGGCCCACGCCGACTGGATCATCGACCTCGGCCCCGGCGCCGGCCACGACGGCGGCACGGTCGTCTTCGAGGGCACCCCTGCCGAGCTGGTCGCGAAGCGCTCGACGCTGACGGGGGAGCACCTGGCGGCGTACGTCGGGGAGACAGTTTCACCGGCCGGCCGGTGAAACTCACGCCTGGACGAAGAAGCTTCTTCGTCCAGGCGTGAGTTTCTTCGTCCAAGCTCGGGCCGAACTCACACCCAGGCCTGCACCGCGTCCGGGTCGCCGGCGACGCCCAGGTTGCGCGCCGCCGCCGAGATCCGCTGCGCGAGGTCCAGATCAGCGGTGGTCAGGGTGCCGGTGTCGTGCGTCGTCAGGTGCACGGCCAGCGACGGGTAGCCGAGCTTCAGGTCGGGGTGGTGGTTGGCCTCCTCGGCCAGCTCGCCGATCGCGTTCACCAGCTGCAGCCCGGTCGCGAAGCTGCCCGTGCGGAAGACGGCGTACGCGTGCACCCCGAGCACCCGCCAGTCGGCGACGCCCTCGGCCTGGCTGAACTGCTCCGCGCTGATCTCTTCGTAGCCCATGCTCCGACCGTACGCCGCCGCGCGCTCAGCCTGCGTGCACGTGCGGTCGCCGGCGCGGATCCGGCTCGGCCCGGCGCACCACCTCGCGCGTGAGGGGGGCGACCTCCCCGGTGCCGAAGAGCAGGAAGCGCGCCATCTGGGAGACCGGGCTGCCCTCGGTCCATTCGACGTACATGTGCGGACGCACGCCGACGCGGTCGCGCAGGTCGAGGAGGAGCGCCGCGAGCGCGTTCGGGATCGTCGCCGCGTGCACCGTCAGCACCCGGTACTCCCCGTGCGCCACGGACCCGGTCACCTCGATCCGGCTCTCGAAGTCGGAGTAGTCCTCCACGACGACCTCGACGAAGATCAGGTCGCCACCGTGGGGCAGCTCGTGGGCGTCCACGATCTTGCGTGCCTTGGCCCGGTAGGCGCCGGCGTCCCCGTGCTGGGGGTCGTGGGCGACGAGCCGGAGGGTGCGCCGCGCGCAGTCGCGCAGGAAGCGGTCCGCCGTGGCGTCGTACTCGATGTGGGTGGTGCGCAGCTCGAGCGAGCGCGTCAGGCGCGAGACCAGCGAGACGACGACGATGGCCGCGATGAAGCAGCCGCCGATCTTCACCCCGTCCGGGCGCTCCTTGACGTTGTCGAGTGTCGTGTAGACGAATACGACGGCGATCAGGGTGAACGCGATCGTCCAGCCGCGCTCGCGCGCCTTGCGCGCCGCGAGCGCGACCGCGATGCTCGCCGAGGTCATCAGGACGAGCACTCCGGTCGCGTAGGCGCCGCCCTGGGCGTCGACGTCGGCGTCGAAGATCCAGGTGATGAGGAAGGCCGTGGCCGTGAGCACGCACACGAGCGGACGCACCGCACCCGCCCACTCGGGGGCCATGCCGTAGCGCGGCAGGTAGCGCGGGATCAGGTTCAGCATGCCGGCCATCGCCGAGGCGCCCGCGAACCAGAGGATGAGGATGGTCGAGACGTCGTACACGGTGCCGAACCCGTCGCCGAGGAAGCGGTGCGCGAGATAGGCGAGCGCCCGTCCGTTGGCCTCCCCGCCCTCCTCGAACTGCGCGGCGGGGATCAGCAGCGTGGTGACCAGGCTCGAGCAGACCAGGTAGATGCTCATCACGATCGCGGCGGTGGTCAGCAGGCGCTTCGTGTTGCGGATCCGTACGGCGGGCCGCTCGGCGTCGTCGTCCGAGGCGCCCCGCACGTGGGTCATCACCGCGACGCCGGTCTCGAAGCCGGACATGCCGAGCGCCAGCTTCGGGAAGAGGGTGAGCGCGACGGCGATCATCAGCGCGATGTTGCCGTGCTCGGTGGTGAGGGCGCCGGTCCAGTCCGTGACCACGTGGCCGTTGCGGAGGACCTCGACCGCACCGACCGCGATCACGACGGCGTTGAGCAGCAGATAGACGACCACGAGCACGACCGCCAGCCCGATGGCCTCCCGGAAGCCCTTGAGGAACACAGCCCCGAGCAACGCGATGAGGCCGAGGGTGATCCACAGCTCCTGGCCGTGCAGGGCAGCGGGGACGTGCGGGTTCTCGACCACGTGGGCGCTCGCGTCCGCCGCCGAGAGGGTGATCGTGATGATGAAGTCGGTCAGTGCGAAGCCCAGCAGGGCGAGGACGAACAGCTTGCCCCGCCAGCGCGGGAGCAGCCGCTCGAGCATCGCGATCGAGCCCTGCCCGTGCGGGCTCTCCGCGGCCACTCGCCGGTAGACCGGCAGCGCGCCGAGGAGCGTCAGCAGCACCAGCACGATCGTCGCCAGCGGGCTCAGCAGCCCGGCGGCCAGGAACGCGATGCCGGGCTGGTAGCCGAGGGTGGAGAAGTAGTCGACGCCGGTCAGGCACATCACCTGCCACCAGGGGCGCGTGTGCGGGCGCCGGCCGCCGAGGTGGCCGTCCTGGTCGGTGTGTCGTGTGGCTGCGTGGGGGCGCGACCGGGGCTCGGCCGCGGGCTCGGTGGACGTGGTCACCCGGCCATGCAACGCCCGCGCGGGCCCGATCGGGCCGCGCCTAACAAGGCCCTAACAGCGATGCCACCACAATGGCCCCATGAGCAGGAGCCTGAGCCGGCGACGCCGCGTCGGCGGCTTCGTGGTCGCCGTCGCCGCCCCCGCCCTGCTCGTGCCCGTGCTGGTGCCGCTGCGCGACCAGCTCAACCTGGCCAGCGATGTCGCCCTGTTCCTCGTCGCGGTCGTCGGGTCCGCCCTCGTCGGCGGCGTCCTTCCCGCGCTGGTCGCGGCGGTGCTCGGCGCCACCCTGCTCAACTTCTGGTTCACCCGGCCCTTCCACACCTTCGCGATCGACGACGCCAACAACGCCGTGGCGCTGGTCGCGTTCGTGGTGGTCGCGATGATGGTCGGCTGGGTGGTGGACCTCGCGGCCCGGCGCGCCGAGGCGGCCGCCGCGGCGGCGGAGATCGAGGCGGCGGACCGGATGCGGGCGGCCCTGCTCGCCGCCGTCGGGCATGACCTGCGCACCCCGCTCGCGGCGGCCAAGGCCTCCGTGTCGGGCCTGCTGAGCGATGACGTCGCTTTGTCGCGCGGGGACCACGTCGCGCTGCTCGCTACGACCGACGACGCGCTCGACCGGCTCGCCGCGCTCGTGGACAACCTCCTGGACATGAGCCGACTGCAGGCGGGCGCCATCCCCGTGCGGCTGCGGCCGGTCGCCCTCGGCGACGTGGTGGCCCGCGCCCTCGACGACCTCGGCGTCGCGCCGCGCGGCGTGCTGATCGACGTCCCCGACGACCTGCCCGCCGTCCTCACCGATCCCGGCCTGCTCGAGCGGGTCCTGGTGAACCTGCTCTCCAACGCCCAACGGTTCAGCCCGCCCGACCGGCCACCGGTGGTCCGCGTGACGACCGGCGACGGCCCCGCCACGGCTCGCGTGGTCATCGAGGTGGTCGACCACGGGCCGGGGATCGACGGCGCCGACCGGGAACGGGTGTTCCAGCCCTTCCAACGGCTCGGCGACACCGACAACACCACCGGGATCGGTCTCGGGCTGGCCGTCGCGCGCGGCCTGGCCGACGCGGTGGGCGGCGAGCTGGTCCCGACCGCGACCCCGGGTGGCGGCCTGACCATGCGGTTGAGCCTGCCGGCGGGGGAGGAGGGGTGAGCCGCGTGCTGGTGGTCGACGACGACCTGCGCATCCGGCGCGCGCTCGGGATCCACCTGCGGGCGCGGGGGTGGCAGGTGACGACGGCCGGTGACGGCACCGAGGCGCTCGACCTCGCCGCGAGCTCGCCACCCGACGTCGTCGTCCTCGATCTCGGCCTGCCCGACCGCGACGGCGTCGACGTCATCGCGCAGCTGCGCGAGCGGTCCGGCGTACCGATCCTCGTGCTCTCCGGTCGCAGCGACAGCGTCGACAAGGTGGACGCGCTCGACGCTGGTGCCGACGACTACGTGACCAAGCCGTTCGGGATGGACGAGCTGCTGGCCCGGCTGCGCGCGCTGGTGCGCCGCGGCCAGGCCGAGGACGCCGACCCCGCCCGCGACCTCGTCGAGTTCGGGGCGGTCCGGGTCGACCTCGTCACCACGCGGGTGACCCTCGCCGGCGAGGACCTGCGGCTGACTCCCACCGAGTGGCACCTGCTCGAGGTGCTCGTCCGCAACCCGGGGCGGCTGCTCAGCCAGCGCCAGCTGCTCACCGAGGTGTGGGGGCCGGGCTACGAGAGCGCCCACGGCAACCTGCGCCTGTACGTCGCCCAGCTGCGCCGCAAGCTCGAGCCCGACCCGGCGCGCCCGGTCCACATCCGAACCGAGCCGGGCATGGGCTACCGCTTCGAGCTCTGAGCGGGGCTGCGAGGATGCGCGCGTGGGCAAGGTCTTCGAGTGCGAGATCCAGGCGCGGCTGCGCGACATCAACCTCGGCGGTCACGTCGACAACGTCGAGGCGATCCGGGTGCTCGACGAGGCCCGGCTGATGTTCCTCCGGCATGCCCGCCTTGCCGCGGGCGACGAGCCGCGCGGACTGCTCCGCGACCTGCCGCCGGGCGTGACCGAGCTCGTCGGCTCCCAGCACGTCGAGTACCACGCCGAGATGCGCTTCGCTGCGTACCAGCCCTTCCTGGTGCGGATCTGGGTCAGCCACGTCGGCCGCTCCTCGTTCGCCGTCTCCTCGGAGCTGCGGGTCGCACCGGACCACCCGCCGGCGGTCGTCGCCGAGACCGCCGCGGTGTTCTGGGACACTGCCGCCGGGACCGCCTGGCCGATCTCGGACGCGGTCCGCGGGGCGCTCGAGGAGTACGCCGGCGAGCCGGTGCCGCTGCGGCCCCGCCCCGGTCGCTGACCCCACCCGCCGGTGGTCGAGGTGCGAGGCGCCCGCCGGTGGTTGAGGTGCGAGGCGCCCGCCGGTGGTTGAGGTGCGAGGCGCCCCAGCGCCGAGCCTCGAAACCCCCGGCGCCACCCGGCACGCCGATGCGAGCAGGCGTTGGTTTCGAGGCTCCTCGCTGGCGCTCGTCACACCTCAACCAACGCGGGGCTGACTCGTCGCTGGCGCTCGTCGCACCTCAACCAACGCGGGGCTCACCCCTCGAGGCGAGCTGGAGGGTCGCGGTGAGCTCCTGGCCGACCTCGATCCCCTCGGCCCGCCGGACGGCGACCTTCAGTGGCACCAGGTAGCGGCCGTCCTTCGGGAAGAGGGCGGTGCGGAAGTCGGTCTCGCCGATGCGGACGTCGACCGCGACCTGGCCCCAGTACTCCTGGCCGCGCGACGCGTCCTTGATGTCGTCGCTGTCGTCCTCGGGTACGGCCAGGAAGACGAACGGGGCGGGGCCGCGCCACTCGATCACGGGGCCGGTGCAGGTGAACACCCCGGCAACGGTAGCGATGAACGGAGGCGATCAGCGCCGCAAGAGGTCCGCGATCTCGTCGTACCCCTGACGCTGGGCGTGCTCGAGGGGCGTGACGCCGTCGTGGTCGGCGATCGTCGGGTCGGCCCCCGCCTCGAGCAGGATCCGTACGATCTCCCGGTAGCGCTCGCTGCCGTCGCCGAGGACGACCGCCTCCAGCATCGCGGTCCAGCCGAGGTCGTTGACGTGGTCGAGGTCGACGTCGGTCCGGACCACCCGGCGGATGTAGTCGACGTGGCCGCGCTCGCCTGCCGGGATCGGCGAGAGGCCGCCGTACCTGTTCTCGATCGTCAGGTCGGGCCTGGCCGGCAGCAGCGCCTCGAGCATCGCGACGCTGCCGGTCACCCCGGTGACCAGCCAGGGCGTGTCGTGGCGGTCGTCGAGCGCGTCCGGGTCGGCACCCATCGCGACGAGCAGCTCGGCGACGGCCACGTGGTCGTAGGTCGCGGCCAGCAGCAGTGGCGTGCGCGCGTGCTCGTCCCGGGCCTCGAGGTCGGCGCCGGCGCGGAGCGCGACGGCGGCTGCGTCGGCGTCACCGGTGCGCGCCGCGTGCAGCAGCGCGGCGTCGGCGTCCGCCGGCCGGGCTGCGGTGGTCACCTTGCGCAGGGTCCTCTGGAGCCCGGCGAAGCCGCGCTCGCGGGCCATCTGTCGTGGCGTCAGGCCTGCCGACGGCGAGGCCAGGTCGAGGCGCACACCGCCGGCGGCGAGCACCCGGACCGTGGTGGCGTAGGAGCGGGTGTCCTCCCCGAGCCACACCGCCTCGTGGATCGCCTGGTAGCCGATCCGGTTCACGTGGTCGCGGTCGATGCCGGCCCGGAGCAGCTCGCCCACGACGAGCGCGTGGCCGCGCTCGGCGGCGCGGATCAGCCCGGTGCCGTTCCAGCTGTCCTTGTCATCGACCCGTGCCCCGTGGCGCAGGGCGAGCCGGAGCAGCTCCAGGTGGCCCTCGCTGGTCGCGATGAGGTACGCCGACTGCTCGGTGTCGTCCTTGGCGTTGACGTCCGCTCCCCGCCGCACGAGGCGACGGGCCCGCGGCACGTCGTTCGCCCAGGCGGCGTCACGCAGCCGCCGGTCGAGCTCGGCCTGCGTGAGCGGCCCGCCCTCCGGGGCGGGGCTCTCCGCGCCGGAGGACGAGATGCCGGTGGGTGTCGCGCCGGTGACCGCGGGGCTCGTCGTCTCCTCCGGGCCGGCGGACCGCTCCGCCGCGGGGTCACCGCCCCCGCACGCGCCCAGGACGAGCGCGAGCGGGAGGGCGACGACGAGCCGGCGGGTCATCGGGTCGGGTCCGCGATGACCTCGTAGGGACCCGAGGCGACCTGCTCGTCGAACTTGCTGTCGACGTACAGGATCTGGCCGCGGATCTCCTTGGCGGTGGTGAGGACCCGGCTCGGCGAGGTGGCGCGCTGGCGGACCAGCGTGGCCTTGCGGCCGTCGGCGGACAGGCGCAGGGTGGCGACCTGCCGCTTGAAGTTGCGCACGACGGTGAGCCGGTTGCCCCGCAGGACCAGGCCGTCTGCGTCGGTGAGGTCGGCGCCGCCGGTCTTCACCAGGATGGCCTTGCCGCTCTCGAGCGAGAAGCGCCACAGCTTGCCGACATTGCCCTGCGCGACGACGAGCGCCTTCTGGTCCGCGCTCACGACGATGCCGCCGAGGTTGAAGCCGGGAGCGGTCGTGATCGTGGCGCTGGCGTCGGCGAAGAGCTTCACGCCCCAGCCCTTCTTGCCCTTCGCGACGCGGTAGATCTCGGCGTCCTTGGAGTTGGTGAAGTACGCCGCACCGTCGGGACCGATCGCGACGTCGTTGAGGAAGACCGGCTTGCCCGGGACCTGCAGGGCGGCGACGAGCTCGCCGGACCGGGAGTAGACCCAGAGGTCCGGGCGGGCCGTGTTGTCGGTGCCCGCGGGGTCGATGCCGTTGGGGCCACCGTTGCTGATGCCGTTCGGGCCGCCGGCGACGTACACCCGGCCCTTGTCGTCGACCGTGATGCCGCGGGCGGTGAACCGGCCGTCGGCGCCGTGACCGGCCAGCCACTCGCGGGTCTGCGCGGTGCCGACCGTACCCCGGTGGATCTCGCCGCCGGTGACCTCGCTGACGTAGAACCGGCCGCGGCGCTCGTCGGCCCCGATGCCCTCGAACTTCGAGCCGGCCGGGTTGGCCGCGTCGACCGGGTCGCCGGCGAGCAGGTAGCTCGCCGCGCGCCCGTGGTCCCTGTCGCCGCCGTCGGCCGCGGTGGCGGTGGTGGTCGTCGTACCGGCGAGCACGGTGGTGGCGAGGACGGCGGTGCCGGCCAGGGTGCTGGTGAGGAGCTGGATTCGCTTCATGGTGCCAGCCTGCCGGGGTCCTCCCGGCGAGACGTCGGGCAGGCGGCTAGCCCTTGATAGCCGAATGGTTGATGCCGCGGCCGGCCGATCTCCCTACGCTGGGGCAGCCATGTCCGTCCTTCCCGCCGTCTCCCGCCGCCCCGGCGAGCACGGGATCCTCGCGCCCGCGAGCCGGCTGGACCGCTGGCTGCTCGCGGTGCTGGTGGTCCTGCTGGTCACCTGTGCGGTCCGGTACGTCGACCGGCACGACCTCGACGCTGCCGGGCTCGCGGTGCTGGCCGGTGCGGGCGTCCTCGGCCTGGCCTACGCCACCCGGGGGATGCTGGCCGACCGCAGCTGGTGGCCCACGGCGTGGGTGAGCGGCATGGTCGCGCTGTGGGGCGCGCTGACCGCCGTGGCGCCGTCCTTCGCGTGGTGCGCGGTGCCGGTGGCGTTCGCCGTGCTGCGGGTGGTGCCCTTCGCGTGGGCGGTGGGCACCGTGGTCCTGATGACGGTCCTGCTGACCGCCGCCTGGCAGCGGATCACCGACGGCTTCGACCCGGTCCAGGTGGCCGGGCCCATCGGCGTCGCGCTGGTCACCGTGCTCGCCTACCGCGCGCTCGACAACGAGGCGCGCGCCCGGCAGGACCTGCTCGACCAGCTCGTCGACGCCCAGGCCGAGCTCGCCGAGGAGCAGCACCGCACCGGCGCCCTCGCCGAGCGGACCCGCCTGTCACGGGAGATCCACGACTCCGTCGGCCAGGGCCTGTCGAGCATCAACCTGCTCCTCCAGGCCGCCGAGCAGGCGTGGGACGTCCAGCCGGCGACCGCCCGCGACCACGTGCGCACGGCGGCGGCGACTGCACGCGACGGCCTCGACGAGGTGCGTCGGGTGGTGCGCGACCTCGCGCCGGCCGAGCTCGACGGCGACGACACCGGCGCCGCCCTTCCGGCGGCGCTGCGCCGGACCGCCGACCAGTGGGCGCAGGCGGCACCGGGGACCCGGGTCGAGGTGCGCGTGGACGGGCGGCCGGTCGTCGTCCCCGCCGAGGTGGCGGCCGCCCTGGTGCGCACCGCCCGCGGCGCGCTCGCGAACGTCGGCGAGCATGCCGCCGCGCGCCGGGTGGCGCTGACACTGACCTATCACCCCGATGAGGTGGTGCTCGACGTACGCGACGACGGCCGAGGCTTCGCCCCCGCGCAGGTGCGCGCCTCCGGCACCCGCGGGCGCGGCCTGGCAGGCATCCGCGACCGCGCGGACGCCCTCGGCGGGCGCGCCGAGGTCGAGAGCGCTCCGGGTGAGGGCACGACCGTCTCGGTCCGCTTCCCGGTGAGTGCGAAGGAGGAGCGATGATCCGGATCGTGCTGGTCGACGACCACCCGGTGGTCCGTGCGGGGCTGCGGGCACTGGTCGACGGGCAGGAGGACCTGTCCGTGGTCGGCGAGGCGGACGGCCTCGACCGCGCGGTGACGGTCGTGACCGCCGACCGCCCCGACGTCGTGCTGATGGACCTGAGCCTCGGTGAGGGGGAGGCGGGCGGCGCGGCGGTGACCGCCGCGCTGCGCGCGCTCGCCGAGCCGCCCGAGGTGCTCGTGCTCACGACCTACGACACCGAGTCCGACATCCTGCGCGCCCTCGAGGCCGGCGCCCGGGGCTACCTGCTCAAGGACGCGCCGCCCGACGAGCTCTTCGCCGGGATCCGGGCGACGGCCCGAGGCGAGACCGTGCTCGCTCCGTCGGTGGCCGCGACCCTCGTGCGCCGTACGACGCCCGGCGCGGTGACGATCACCGAGCGCGAGGTGGAGGTGCTCGAGCTGCTCTCCCGCGGGCTGGGCAACAAGGAGATGGCCCGGGAGCTGTTCGTCTCCGAGGCGACGGTGAAGTCCCACCTGTCGCACATCTACACCAAGCTCGGCGTCGACACCCGCGCCGGCGCCGTCGCGGCGGCGATCGAGCGCCGCATCATCCGCGCCTGAGGAGGAGCCCATGACGATCACCGCCGACGACCGCCGTCACCTGGACCGGTGCGTGGAGCTGGCCGAGGCCGCCGCCGCCGCCGGCGACGAGCCCTTCGGCTCGCTCCTCGTCGCCGCCGACGGGAGCGTGCTGATGGAGGACCACAACCGCGTCAGCGGCGGCAACGGCACCCGGCACCCCGAGCTCGCGATCGCGCTCTGGGCCGCCGAGCACGTCCCCGCCGCCGAGCGGGCGGCGATGACCGTCTACACCTCGGGCGAGCACTGCGCGATGTGCTCGGCCGCGCACGCCTGGGCCGGCCTGGGCCGGATCGTGTTCGCCACCTCGACCCCCCAGCTCGTCGAGTGGTACGGCGAGCTGGGCCTGCCGGCCTCGCCGGTGGCTCCCCTGCGGGTCGCCGAGGTCGCTCCCGGCGTCACCGCCGACGGCCCTGTGGCGGAGTACGCCGACCGGATGCGGGCCCTGCACGCCCAGCACCACGGCCGCTCCTGAGGAGGGGCCGCGTGCTCACGCGGCCCGGCGGGGCGCCCGGATGCCGTCGATGATCCGGGTCCAGCCGTCGGCTCCCCCGCCGTCGGCGATCGCCCGGTGGTAGTGCTCCTGCACGGCCGCCGGCAGCGCGGTGTCGATCCCGACGATCTCGCTCGTCTCACGGATGTGGTCGGCGGTGGCGCCCATCATCGTGACGTTGCTGCCGTCCCCGGGGTGCTCGCCCTCGTCGATCTGGCGCCCGAGTCCGGCGACCCCCTCCGGCGCGATCATGTCCGGTACGGCGCCGAGCAGCTGCAGGACGTCCGGGAGGAAGTCCTCGGCGCCGATCCCTGCCGTGCCGACCATCGCGGTCGCGTGCGCGAGCCCCGCGAGGGTGGTGAGGAAGACGTCGAGATGGGCCTGGTACATCAGCTGGGCGCGGCCCGGGTCGGTGCCCAGGAAGCGCGGCCGGCCGATCTGCGCGAGGGTCGCCGCGTGCGTCCGGAACGCCTCCTCGTCGCCGCTGTAGAACACCGAGGAGCGCTCGGACCCGATCATCGGAGCGGGGACCATCACCCCGCCCGTCACGAAGGCCGCGCCGTGCTCACGCGCCCAGGCCGCGGCGTCCCGCGTGGCGGTCGGGGTGTCCGAGCTGAGGTTGACCAGGGTGCGCCCGGCCAGCGCGGCCGTCGCGCCACCCATGACGTCGTACATCGCCTGGTAGTGGGTGAGGCTGAGGAGGACCAGGTCGCTCGCCGCGACCGCCCCGGCGGGCGAGTGCGCGAGCCGTGCGCCGGCCGCGACGAGCTCTGCCGCCCGGGCCGGGGTGCGGTTCCACACGGTCACCGGATGCCCGGCCCCCAGCAACGTCCGGGACATGGCCTGGCCCATCGGGCCGAGCCCCAGGACGGTGACCGGAGCGGGGACGGGGGACGGATGAGCCGGCGGGGCGGGGCTGGTGTGCGTCATGCGACCATGCTCGAGGAGAACCACGAACCTCGGTAAGTACGCACTATTTACTGGGGTACTCACCTTTTCGTAAGGGAGCCACCATGGCGAGACCACCGAGGACCGGGCCCTACATCTGCGGGATCGACGCCGCGCTCGACGTCGTGAGCGGCAAGTGGAAGGGACTGGTCCTCTGGGAGCTGCACGCCCACGGCGTACGCCGGTTCGCCGAGCTGCGCCGCGCGCTCCCGGGGGTCAGCGAGAAGATGCTCGCCCAGCACCTGCGGGAGATGGAGGCGGACGGTCTCGTCGAGCGCCGGGTCCACGCCGAGGTGCCGCCGCGGGTCGAGTACTCGCTCACCGAGGTGGGCGCGGCGCTCAACGAGGCCCTGCGCCCGCTGGGCGACTGGGGCCGCGAGCGGCTCCGTCGCGACGGGCTCGAGGTCCGCGAGCTCCCGCCCGCGTCCGAGGACGTCCTGTCCGGCACCGCCTGACCGGCAGCGCCTAGCGGCCGCCGGCCAGGTCCGCGAGAGGGACCGACGGGTCCCGGACGGCATCCGTCGCCGGCCCACCGACGACCGCGCGCAGAGGCTCGATCGCGTCCCAGTCGTTGAGGTGCATCCCGGCGACCACGCGGTCAGCGCTCAGCCACAGGACACTCGCGTGGCGGGCGCCGAGGTCGCCGCGCACCACGATCTCGTCGTACGCGGCGGCGTGGCCGACGTACTCCATGCCGAGGTCGTACTGGTCGGTGAAGAAGAAGGGCAGCCGGGTGTAGGGCTCCTCCGTGCCGAGCATCGCCCGCGCGGCGTGCCGGCCCTGGTGGAGGGCGGCGTCCCAGTGCTCGACGCGAATCCGGCTGCCGAGGGCGGGGTGGTCGTGGCGGGCGACGTCACCGGCGGCGAAGACGTGCGGGTCGGAGGTGCGCAGCCGGGCGTCGACGAGGACCCCGTCGTCGACGGCGAGCCCCGCCGCGGCCGCGAGGGCGTCGTTGGGCGTGACGCCGACGGCGACGAGGAGGAGGTCGGCGACCACCGGCTCGCTCCCCTCGACCCGGACCACCGCCCTGCCGCCGTCGTGCTCGACGCCGGCGACGCTCACCCCGAGACGCAGGTCCACCCCGTGCTCGCGGTGCAGGTCGGCGAACACGGTGGCGAGCTCGTCGCCGAGCACGCGCTGGAGCGGGAGGGCAGCGCTCTCGAGCACGGTCACTTCGGCCCCCCGCTGCCGGGCGGCGGACGCGACCTCGAGACCGATCCATCCCGCACCGATCACCGCGACCCTCGCGCCGGCGGCGATCCGGTCACGGAGGACGACGGCGTCGTCGAGGGTGCGCAGGTGCAGGACGGGGGCACCGGAGGCGTCAGCCATCCCCAGGTGCCGCGGTGCGGCACCGGTCGCGAGCAACAGCCGGTCGTAGGACAGCTCGCCGCCGCCCAGCACCACCCGCCGGCGGGCGAGGTCGAGGGCGGTCGCGGCCGTCCCGACCCGCAGGTCGACGTCGTGCTCGTCGTACCACTCCCGCGGATGGACCAGGGCGTCGTCGGGCGTGGCCGAGCCGAGCAGCAGCCCCTTGGACAGCGGCGGTCGCTCGTACGGCGGGTGGGGCTCCTCGCCGACGACGACGATGCTGCCCTCGTGGCCCTGCGCGCGCAGCTCGGCCACCGCGCTGGCCGCGGCGAGGCCGGCGCCCACGACCACGACGTCGGGGTGCCCGCTCATCGCCGGCCCCGGGTGAGGTCGAGGAACTCCGCGCGACTGCGGGGGTCGTCGCGCAGCCGGCCGAACAGGGCCGAGGTGAGCGTGCGCGACCCGGTGGCCCGGGCCCCGCGCAGGCACATGCAGGTGTGCTGCGCGTCGATCACGACGCCGACCCCGCGCGGCTCGAGCGCGCGCTGGAGGTGGTCGGCGACCCGCTTCGTGAGCCGCTCCTGGGTCTGCGGCCGGCGGGCGTGATGGTCGACCATCCGGGCGAACTTCGACAGCCCCAGGATCCGCGCGCCCGGCAGGTAGCCCACGTGCGCCACGCCCACGAACGGCAGCATGTGGTGCTCGCACAGCGACTGGACCGGGATGTCCTCGACCACCACGAGCTCGTCGTACTCGTCGTCGTTGGGGAAGGTGGTCAGCTCGAACGCCGGCGGTGAGGTCAGCTCGGCGAGCGCGTCGACCATCCGGCGGGGCGTGTCCGCCAGGTGCTCGACGCTCAGGTCGAGACCGAGGGCGGTCAGCAGGTCCACGGCGGCCCGGTGGGCCCCGGGGCGGTCGATCCCGGGGCCGTCGGTCGCCACCCGGGGACGCCAGTGCGGTTCTAAAATGGTCACAGTTTCTATTTAGAGCGCTGGGCGCGGTCCTGTCAACCGTCGCGCCGGCGGGCCTACCGAGCTGTAACTACCTGTTCGTGTTGCTACCTGACCCGTCTACGGGTCCGGGAGTGACGCGAACAGGTAGTTACAGCTCGCCGCTCAGCCCTTCTGCACCGCCGCCAGCACCGCGTCGAGCGTGGCCTTGAGGCGCGGCACCTCGTCGAGCAGCGCCATCTTGTCGTTGAGGTCGCCGAGCAGGGTCTCCACCTGGCCCAGCACCTGCCGGGTCTCGGCCAGGGTCGCGTCGACGGTCGTCAGCTTGCCGTCGACGTCGACGAGCGTGGTGTCGACGCTGCCGAGCGCGACCTCGGCGCTCTTGAGCACCTTGTCGGTGCGCTTGAGGACGTCGGCGACGGGGTTGAGGCCCACGGTTCTCTCCTTCGGTGGTGCGGACGCGAGGGGACGGCCGGGAACGGCAGGACCACTGTGTCAGGCCAGGCGACCCAGGACCGGCTCCGACTCGACGAGTCCCTCGTCGCTCGGCCGCTCCCCGCGACCGAACACGCGCTCGCGCTGCCGGGCCCGCCACTCCAGGTGGGCCTCGGCGGGGCGGTCGTAGCCGTAGCGCCCCCGGGCCTGCGCCGGGGTCAGCACCTCCGGGCTCGTCGGCGGTACGCCGAGCAGGACCGGCGCCACGACCGGGACCGTGCTGGGCGAGAGCAGTCCCAGGATCCGCAGCTGCAGCCGCTTGCTCGGCGACAGCGCCGCGAAGGTGGCCCGCAGCACGGGGCGGACCAGCAGGTCCACCGCACGCGACTGCGGCATGTCGGCCATCTCGCGCATCCAGTGCGGGAGCGTGGCGATGACGCCGGCCCGGAAGAACCACCCGACCAGCCACCGCGCCGGGCGGAGCACGGCCGGGACCTCGTCGGCGAGCTGGCTGATGTCCATCAGGTGCGCCATCGCCCGGCGGGCGATCGGCGAGCCGGACATGACCGGCCGCATCCGCTCGTAGTAGGCGTGCAGCTCGGCCCGCGAGCGCGGCACGTCGTCCGGGGAGCAGGTCTGCAGCTCGGCCGCCCGGGCACACTCGGCCCAGTACTGCGCCTCCTCGGCCGCGGAGAGCCGGCCCGGTCCGTACATCTCGTAGGCCTTGAGCACCGAGTGCCAGGCGGTGACGAGGATCCACAGCTGGGAGTCGGGGTCGTTGGCGTCGTACCGGTCACCGGCGTAGGGCTCGGTGCCGATCGCCTTGCTGTGCACCTTGACCAGGACGTCCGCCGCACGGGCGGTCGGGCGGCTCGCACCGAACGTCACCAGTGCGAAGTAGTGGACCGTCCGGTCGTACCGGGTCTTGGGGCGCCGGTAGATGTCCTGGGTGTGGTCGACCGACGCGACCAGGTGCGGGTCGAGCTCCTCGACCACCACGGCCCGGCTGAACCCGATGGTCAGCGAGGTGGGATAGCCCCAGACCTTCCAGGCCACGGAGTCGGGGCCGAAGAAGCCGTAGTCCTCGGCCGGGGTGACGCTGCGCGCGTGCTTCGAGATCGCCATGGCGCCAGAATGCTACACATGTGTAGTAAATGGAAGACCCGGGTGTCCCTAAGGTGGGCGCATGCCCGAGGAGAGCCGGAGACGGCGGCCGTACGCCGCGCGGGTGCCGATGCCCGAGCGCCGCGAGCAGCTGCTCGACGCGGCGCTGACGATCATCGACCGCGACGGCTACGACGGCGTCTCGATCGACGCGATCGCGCGCGAGGCGGGCGTCACGCGACCGGTCGTGTACGGCGCCTACGACGGGCTCGGCCCGCTGCTGACGGCCCTCCTCGACCGCCAGCAGCAGCGGGCGCTCACCCAGCTCTACGGCGCGCTCCCGCTCACCGCGCTCGCGAGCACTCCCCTCGAGCTGGTCGAGCGCGCCATCCCCGCACTACACGCGATGGTCCTCGCCGACCCGGTGACCTGGCGCGCGATCCTGCAGTCGCCGGCCAACGTGCCCGAGGTGGTCCGCCAGCGGATCGAGGCCGACCGGAGCCGGGTGCGCGGGACCATCCAGGGCCTCATCGGCGCCGTCCTACCGGCGGACGCCGACGCGGAGGTGCTGGCGCACGCGGTGCTCGCGATCCTCGACCACTTCGGCCGGCTCGTCCTGGCCGAGCCCGAGCGGTTCAGCGCCGAGCGCCTCGCCGCCACCGCGCGCGCCATGATCGGAGCATGGACGCCATGACAAGCGAACCCGCGACCCCGCCGCCCGCGGCACCGACCCGCCTCGCCACGCCCGCCGACGCCTTCGTCGTCGGCGGGATGCTCTTCGACTTCAACACCGAGTTCGAGGTGCCCACGCCCAGCGCCGCCGACTTCGGCGACCGGTTCACGGCGCTGCTGGCCCGCCCGGACGTCCTGGTGGTGCTCGCCGAGGACCCGGCCTCCGGCGCGGCGACCGGCTTCGGCTATCTCACCCTGCGCCCCACGCCGTACGGCGACGGGCCGCTGGCCCAGCTCGAGGAGCTCTACGTCGTCCCGGACCTGCGCGACCGCGGGATCGGCACCGCGCTGCTCACCCACGCGGTCGCCGAGGTCGAGCGGCGCGGCGCCATCGAGATGCTGATCAACGTCGACGAGGTCGACGTCGACACCCGGCGCTTCTACGAGCGCCACGGCTTCACGAACATCGAGCCGGGCGCCGAGTGCCGCATGCTGTGCTACCTGCGCGATCTCGCATGACGCGGCTGCGCCCGGCGCGCGCGGGCGAGGCCGCGTTGCTGTCGGCTCTGGCCCTCCGGTCGAAGGCGCACTGGGGCTACGACGCGGGCTTCCTCGACGCCTGCCGCGATGAGCTCACGCTGCGCGACGACGAGCTCGCCGAGCGCCGAACCGTCGTGGCCGAGGTCGACGGCCACCTCCACGGCTTCGCGACCCTGGAGGGCGCGCCGCCCGTCGGCGAGCTGGGGATGCTCTTCGTGGACCCGGTCGCGATCGGGCGCGGCCTCGGCGCCGCGCTCCTGACCCATCAGCTCGAGGCGGCGAGGGGGGCCGGCTTCCGGCTGCTCACCCTCGACGCCGACCCCAACGCCGAGGCGTTCTATCTCGCGCACGGCGCGCGCCGGGTGGGCGGCGTCCCGTCCGGCTCCGTCCCCGGCCGGGTGCTCCCGCGCCTCGAGGTCGACCTCTCAGGCCCCCGGCCCTCGTGACGCTGGCCGGGCGGTCTCGTCGCCGTCCGCGGTCGGCTCCGCGGCGAACTCCCCCGGCGTCAGGCCGGTGACCGCCCGCCAGTCCCGGGTGAAGTGCGCCTGGTCCGCATAGCCCAGGTCGGCGGCGACACGCGCGAGGTCGACGTGCTCGCCGGCGCGCAGCAGGTCGGCGGCGTCGTGGAGACGCCGGCGCTGGACGAGCCACTTCGGAGAGAGGCCGATCCTGCGGCGGGTCAGCCGCTGGAGCGCCCGCTCCCCGATGCCGAACTTCTCACACACCTGGGAGACCCGCTGCACCTCCCGCGCACCCTCGACGTACTCCACGACGGCGTTGACCAGCCGGCCCTCCTCGTCGACCGGGACGAGGACGGCGAGAGCCTCCGCGAGGAGCGCGCACGCCTCCTGCTGACGGGCAATCTCGGCGGGATCCGTGCCGAGCGCGCCGCGCACCGCCGCGACGAGCGCAGGGGCGTCGACCCCCGCGACCGTGGCGAGGTCTCGACGCAGGTTGGCCAGCTCGGCGACCGGTCCCCCGGCGAGCGCCAGCCCGGCCGCCGGCTGCATCATCGCGCCGACGACCCAGCCGTCGCCGCGCAGCTCCTCGGTCGTCAGGCCGGTGTGCGGTCCGACCAGCTCGGCCCGGTCCGGGCCGACGACGACCTGGCACACCGGGTACTGCAGCACCCGCTGCACCGAGCTCCGTCCCGGTGGCAGCGACCAGACGGGCACCCAGAAGCGGCGCACGAGCTCGCCGAGCCACGGCGGCGGGGCGTAGCGTCGCAGCGAGGGACTGAACCCGCGCGCGTCCCGCAGCTGCGCGGGCTCGACCACGTCGAGGGGTCCGTCGGGGCGCCAGCGCATGTGTCGGATTCTTTCAAGACGGTGTCGGTGTGGCCGGCGAAGGTGGACCCATGACCACTCCTGTCGCCAGCCCCCTGACCGAGCTCATCGCCTTCACCATCGACGCGTCCGACGCCGCCGCGCTGGCCCGCTTCTACGCCGACCTGACCGGCGGCGAGGTGACCGGCGACTACCCGGAGTACGGCTACGCCTCCGCGTCGATCCTCGGTGCCACCTTCAACTTCCAGACCGTCGCCGACTACGCCCGCCCGCAGTGGCCCGGTCAGGAGCACCCCCAGCAGTTCCACCTCGACTTCCGGGTGCCCGACCTCGAGGCCGCCACCGCGCACGCGACCGCGCTGGGCGCGACGGTCGCGGCGACCCAGCCCGCGGCCAGCGTCGGCGGCGCCTGGCGGGTGATGATCGATCCCGACGGCCACCCGTTCTGCCTCTGCCCGCCGCAGGAGTGAGCGGCGCCCGCCTCGGCACACCGCACACGGCCTCAGCGCCGGGGGCCGGCGTTCGGCATCAGCGCTCGGGCCGCACGACCAGGAAGTAGATGCCGACGACGAGCACGGCCACGACGCAGATCTCCAGCACCATCGCCCGGGCTCCGGGAGATGCCCGGTGCCGGCGCAGGAACCAGGCGACGGAGCCGAGGCCGAGGACGACGACGACCACCGCCTCGACCCAGAGGCCGGGGTTGACCGAGCGCAGCACCGGGCCCCCATTCCGGCGCCGGCTTGCCGATCCGACGCCTCTGCCGCCATGACGCGGGCGTCCCGGACCTGCCCCGAGGCTCCACGGTACGCCGCGACGGCCGTCGCCGGAACGCGATCGGCACAACCGGCGGACCGGACCGCGAGACGCGGGCGGTCCGCCGGGTGGGCGAGGCGTGAGGTGGGGTCGCGGGGCGAGGGGTGTTCGACCCGGAGGTTTCGAGGCTCGTCGCTAGCGCTCCTCGCAGCTCAACCACCGGGGTCAGCCGGCGATGCGGATCAGCTTCTTGTTGACGAACTCCTCCATGCCGAAGCGGCCGAGCTCGCGACCGAAGCCGGAGCGCTTGACGCCGCCGAAGGGGAGCTCGGCGGCGTCGAGGCCGACGCCGTTGACGAAGACCATGCCGGCCTCGATCTGGTCGGCGACCCGCTGGGCCTGCGCGGGGTCGGTGGAGAAGACGTAGGAGCCGAGGCCGTAGGGCGTGTCGTTGGCGATCCGGACCGCCTCGTCCTCGTCGCCCGCCCGGAAGACCATCGCGACCGGGCCGAACAGCTCCTGGCGGTAGGCCGGGTTGTCCGTGGTGATGTCCGAGAGCACCCCGCTGGGGAAGAAGGCGCCCTTGCGCTCGCCGGCGCTGGCGAGCTGCGCGCCGCCGGCGACGGCCTCGCCGACCTGCTTCTCGAGGGTGTCCGCGGCCGCGACGGAGGAGAGCGGAGAGCCCTCGGACGCCGCGAGCAGGGCTTCGGTGAACTTGGCGACGAACTCGTCGTACAGGCCGTCGACGACGATGAACCGCTTGCCGCCGTTGCAGACCTGGCCGGCGTTGTCCATGCGGGCGAAGACGGCTGCCTCGACCGTGGCGTCCAGGTCGTCGGTGGAGAGCACGATGAACGGGTCCGAGCCGCCCAGCTCGAGGACGACCTTCTTCAGGTTGCGCCCGGCGATCTCGGCGACCGCCGCGCCGGCGCGCTCGGAGCCGGTCAGCGAGACGCCCTGGACGCGCGGGTCGGCGATGATGTCCGCGACCTGCTCGTTGGTGGCGTAGACGTTGACGTAGGCACCCTCGGGGAAGCCGGCGTCGCGGAAGATCTGCTCCTGCAGGGCCGCCGACCGGGGGCACTGCGGCGCGTGCTTGAGCACGATGGTGTTGCCGGTCGCCAGGTTGGGACCGGCGAAGCGGGCGATCTGGTAGACGGGGAAGTTCCACGGCATGATCCCCAGCAGCACGCCGACGGGCGCGCGGCGGATCACGGCGCTGCCCTCACCCTCGCCGAGCTCGATGGGCTCGTCGGCGAGGAAGCGCTCCGCGTTGTCGGCGTAGAACTCGTAGATCGCCGCCGAGAAGTCGACCTCGCCCTCGGCGTCGCTCAACGGCTTGCCCATCTCCTCCACGATCGCCGCGGCGAGCTCGTCGATGCGCTCGCGATGCAGCTCGGCGACCCGGCGGACGAGCGCCGCGCGCTCGGCGACGGTGGAGGTCCGCCCCCAGGAGGAGTACGCCGCGGCGGCGGCGTCGACGGCGGCCGCGATGTCGGCGTCGGTGGCGGTCGGGAAGGTCTCGACCAGCTCTCCGGTGGCGGGATTGCGGACGGCGTACTCGGTCATGCGGGGGTCTCCTTCGACACGGGCAGATGGGTTCGGGTGCGGGATGGTGCGGGTGGTGCTGGCTCCGCGGCCTAGCGGGCGGCCTCGACGTCCGAGGAGAGTCGCTGCGCCAGCCAGACCGGGATGATGGAGAACACGATGAGGATCACGGCGACGACGTTCACCACGGGCGCCTGGTTGGGCCGGAACATGTTGTTCAGGATCCAGATCGGCAGGGTGTTGGCGCCGTTGCCGGCGGTGAACGTGGTCACGATGATCTCGTCGAAGCTCAGTGCGAAGGCCAGCATGCCACCGGCGAGAAGGGCCGAGCGAAGCTGCGGCAGGGTCACCAGCCGGAAGGTGGTCAGCACGCCGGCACCGAGGTCGGCGGAGGCCTCCTCGAGGCTGGTGCCCAGCCGGCGCAGCCGGGCCTGCACGTTGTTGAACACGGTGACGATGCAGAAGGTCGCGTGCGCGACGACGATCGTCCAGATCGACAGGTCGACGCCGAGGATGCCCTTGAAGCCGTTGTTCAGCGCGATGCCCGTGACGACCCCCGGCAGCGCGATGGGCAGGATCACCAGCAGGTTGACCGAGCTCTTGCCGAAGAACGAGTAGCGCTGCAGGGCGAGCGCGAGCAGCGTGCCGAGGACCAGCGCGAGCAGCGTCGAGATCGCCGCGACCTGCAGGCTCGTCACCAGCGCCTCGCGGGCGCCGTCGCTGTGCGCCGCCCGGCGCCACCACTCGAAGGTGACGCCGTCGGGCGGCCAGGTCATCGACTGGCTCGGGTTCACCGAGTTCGCGACGACCACGAGCAGCGGCAGGTAGATCAGTGCCAGCACGCCGAAGGTCAGGCCGGCCAGCACCTTGCGGGAGAGGGGGCTGAGCGTCATCAGAGGTTCTCCAGGGCTCCGGTACGACGGATGGCGGTCAGCAGCACGAGCATCACGACGATCGGGATCATCGCGATGGCGGCGGCGAGCGGGAGGTTGTTGGCCGCGCCGGCGTTGATGAAGACCAGGTTGCCGAGCATCTGGCTGGCGCCGCCGACGATGTTGACGGTGATGTAGTCGCCCATGGTCAGCGAGAAGCTGAAGATCGCGCCTGCGACGATGCCCGGCACGAGCAGCGGCATCACGACCGAGCGCACGACCATGCCGGTCGGGGCACCCAGGTCGCCGGCGGCCTCGAGCAGCGAGTCGGGGACCCGCTCCAGCGCGGCGAAGATCGGCAGGATGACATAGGGCAGCCAGAGATAGGCCTGGGTGATCACGACGGCGGTCAGGCCGTACCCGGGCGAGCCGAGGCCGCTCCACTCGGCGAGACCGCCCTCGGAGAGGACCACCCGCCAGGAGAAGACCTTGACCAGGTAGCTGGCCCACAGCGGGGTCAGCACGGCGACCACCAGCATCCGGCGGGCGCGCGGCGAGGCGACCTTCGCCATGTAGAACGCGATCGGGAGCGCGATGGCGAGGTCGACCACGGTCACGGCGGCCGCGACGGCGAGCGTGCGGACGGTGACGTTGCGGTAGACCTCGCTCTCGAGGAGGGTGCGGAAGTTGTCCAACGTCCACGTCCGGTCGATCTCGCTGCTGAGGCTGTCCACCGACCACAGCGAGGTGATCAGCAGAGCCACCAGCGCGACGACGTACACCAGGAGCATCCAGGCGAGCGGGGCGGAGAGCAGGAGCGAGAGTCGCAGCCACACCAGGCGGTGCAGCAGCCGGGACCCCGGCCGGGCCACCAGGCCCCGCAGAGCGGGGTCGGTGGACCGGCCGGGCCGGGTGTCGTTCGACGAGGTGGACGTGGCGGACATGATCAGCCCTTGATCTCCGTCCAGGCCTCGGTCCACTGCGCGTAGTCGGTGCACTCGACGTCGGTGCGGCCGTCCAGGCAGTCCTTGATCGGCGTACGCCAGAACCACAGCTGCTGGGCGTACTCCTCGTCACCGGCGTGGAAGGTCTCGCAGTGCTTCGGGTCGGTGGTCTTCTCGCACGCCTCCGGGCTGTTGGGCGCCTCGCCGAAGTACTCGGTCGCCTGCGCGTTGGCCTCCGGGCTGAGGATGTAGTCCATCCACTTGTAGGCGCAGTTGGGGTTCTTCGCCTGCGAGGAGAGCATCCAGGTGTCGTTCCACGCGGTGGCGCCCTCGGTCGGCAGCGTGACGTCGACGTCGGGGTTCTTGATGTTGTTCTTGATGACCTGCCAGGTCGTGCCGACCACCGAGTCGCCCGTCTCGAAGGCCTGGATCTCCTTCAGGTAGTCCGACCAGTACTCCCCGACGTACTTGCGCTGCTCCTTGAGGAGGGCGACCGCGGCGTCGAGCTGCTCCTGGTCCAGGGCGTAGGGGTTCTCGATGCCCAGCTCGGGCTGGGTCTTCATGAGGTAGAGCGCGGCGTCGGCGATGTAGATCGGCGAGTCGTACGCCGTCACCTTGCCCTTGTTCCGCTCCAGCTGCTCCTTGTCGAACACCGCGCCCCACGAGGTCGGCGGCTCCGCGAAGTTCTTCTTGTTGAACATGAGCAGGTTGGCGCCGTAGCCGTGCGGGACGCCGTAGTTCTTGCCGTCCACCGAGTTCCACTCGGTGTCCTTGAGGAAGTCGTAGACGTTCTCGTAGTTCGGCACCAGGTCGGTGTTGATCTCCTGAGCCTCGTCGGAGGCGATCAGGCGCAGCGAGAGGTCGCCCGAGGCGGCGATGACGTCGTACTCGCCGGACTTGGCGAGGTTGAGCGCCTCGTCCGAGGTGCCGTAGACCTTGCTGGTGACCTCGCAGCCGGTGTCCTTCTCGAACGCGCTGACCCAGTCGACGGCCGGGTCGTTGCTGCCGTCCTCGACGTAGCCGGGCCACGCGAGGATCGACACCTGGCCCTCGGTCTTGCCGAGCTTCTCGACGGCCTCGGTGGACTTGTCGTCGTCCCCGCTGCCGCAGGCGCTCAGCACCGAGACCGAGAGCAGGGTCAGACAGGCGGTGGCCACGCGGCCTTTCCGGAGGGAGTGGTTCATCGGGTTTCTCCGCTTTCTGTTGAGGGGCAGATGGGTGGGAGCACAGGGGGTGCGGCGGCTCAGGCGCCGGCCGCGAGCGGGACGACGTCCGCGCGAGCGAACCGGACGGTGACGTCGTCACCGCGGTGCTCGCGCGCGTCGAGGGAGCCGGTCGACTGCTCGAGCGCGATCAGCTCGACGCCGTCGGAGGTCCGCAGGTGCACGCGGTTGCCGGTGCCGAGGTAGATGGTCTCGACGACGACCGCGTCGAGCCGGATCTCGTCGGGCCGGGCCGGGCCGTCGCCCTCGCCGGCCGGCGAGAGCCGCAGCCGCTCGGGCCGCACGGCATGCTCGGCGGCGACGCCGAGGATCCGCTGGGACGTCGCCGCGTCGAAGAGGTTCGTCGTACCGACGAAGCCGGCGACGTACGCCGAGGTCGGGTTCTCGTAGATCTCCCGCGGCGTCCCCAGCTGCTGGATGCGGCCGGCGTCGAAGACCGCGATCCGGTCGCTGAGCGTCAGCGCCTCCTCCTGGTCGTGGGTGACGAAGACGAAGGTGATCCCGAGCTCGCGCTGGAGCTGCTTGAGCTCGACCTGCATCTGCTCGCGCAGCTTGAGGTCGAGCGCGCCGAGCGGCTCGTCGAGCAGCAGGACGCGCGGCTCGAGCACGATGGCGCGCGCGAGCGCCACCCGCTGGCGCTGGCCGCCGGAGAGCTGGGCCGGCCGCCGGGCCCCGAGGTGGCCGAGCCGGACCGTGTCGAGCGCCTGCTGGGCCCGCTCCCGACGCTCCTTCTTGCCGAGCCCGCGCACCCGCAGGCCGTAGGCCACGTTGTCGAGGACGCTCATGTGCGGGAAGAGCGCGTAGTCCTGGAAGACGGTGTGCACGTCGCGCTCGAAGGGCGCGCTGCGCGTGACGTCGACCCCGCCGAGCTCGACGGTCCCGGCGGTGGCCTGCTCGAAGCCGGCGATGAGCCGCAGCACGGTGGTCTTGCCCGAGCCCGAGGGGCCGAGCATCGAGAAGAACTCGCCGTCGGCGATGTCGAGGTCGACGCCGTCGACCGCGACGACGTCGCCGAAGGCCTTGCGCAGCCCGCGGATGGCGATCGCGGGGGTGCGGTCGACGGCAACCGCCTCGGCGGCTGTGCTGGTCGAGAGAGACATCGGATGTGCCTTTCGTCACGTTCGGATTGGCGTTAAGATATGACTTCACAGTTCAAAGCACAAGGCCTTCGGGCAAGATGGTCGAGGAAAGTCGCGCGGCACCCGTGCGATGTCGAGGGAGCAGGAGGTCGGTCGGTGGCCGTGCCGTTCTACGGACGCGCATCCGCAGCGGTGTTCTCGCCGTTGGAGTCGTCGAGCCGCTCGGAGCTCGTCGTGCGGCGGCTGACCGACGCGATCGCCCTCGGCCTGCTCCCGGACTCCGAGCAGCTGCCCGGCGAGCTCGACCTCGCCGGCATCTTCGGCGTCTCGACCGTCACGGTGCGCGAGGCGCTCTCCGTGCTGCGCTCGGAGGGCCTGATCGAGACCCGCCGCGGCCGCGGCGGCGGCAGCTTCGTGCGCACCCCCGAGAACGGCGTCAGCCACCTCGCCCGCCGCCGCCTCGACGGCCTGGGCCTGGGCGAGCTGCGCGACCTCGGCGACGTGTACGCCGCGATCAGCGGCGCCAGCGCGGCACTCGCCGCCCGCCGGTCCAGCCCCGACGACATCGACCGCCTGGAGCGCGTGGCCGACGCCCTCGCGCACGCCGAGAAGCCCGACGCCCGGCGCCGGGCCGACGCCCAGTTCCACATCGAGGTCGCCGCGGCCGCCCAGTCCCCCCGGCTCTACCACGAGGAGGTCAGCCTCCAGGCCGAGTTCGGGACCCTCCTGTGGCTCGCCTTCGGCGACGACGACAGCCACGCCCAGATGGTCCGCAGCTGCCGCGCCGTCGTCGACGCGATCGCCGAGCGCGACCCCCACGCCGCCCGCGAGGCGGCCGAGCAGCGGGTGGCCGACTCCACCGCCCGCCTCATCGACTACCAGCTCAGCGAGGTCCCCTGATGAACGCTCCCTCCGGCCCGCTCCGCAGCGTCCGCCTCTCCCCCGCCGACACCGCCCCGGTCCGCGCCGCGGTCGCCGCAATCGCCGAGCAGGCCTTCGGGCTCGCCGAGCAGATCGCCGAGACGGTCGCCGGCGCCCTCGCCGAGAGGCGCGCCCCGCGTCGTACCGACCTCGGTGCGGTCGAGACGCTCCTCGTCCCCGCGCTCGGCGACCTGCGCCAGCCCGTCCAGGGAGCCGGCTTCGTCGCCGCCCCCGGGATCCTCCAGGACGCCGAGTGGTGGCTGGAGTGGTTCGCCCGCGACGGCGACGGCCGCCCCCAGCGCCTGGTCACCCACTCCGAGCCGCAGGCGATCGGGTTCTACGAGTACGAGCACCTGCCGTGGTTCGTCGTCCCGCGAGAGACCGGGCGCCGGCACGTCACCGGCCCGTACGTCGACTACCTGTGCACCGAGGAGTACACCCTGACCTTCACCGTTCCGGTGGTGGTCGGCGGCCTGTTCTGCGGCGTCGGCGGCGCCGACATCGCGGTCAAGAGCGCCGAGCAGGCGCTGCTGCCGTCGCTGCGCGCCAGCCAGCTGCCGATCGCGGTCGTCAACAGCTTCGGCCGGATCCTCTCCAGCAACCGCGGCCGCCACCTGTGCGGCGACCTGCTCGAGGGTGTCGCCTTCGACGAGCTCCCCGAGGACCAGCGGGTCGGCGACCTGCCGCTCGCCGTCGTCGCGCTGGACTGAGCCGACCGAGCACACGACGCGCGGTCTCGTCGGCACGAAGCTCGAAACAGCTTCGAGGCCGCACGCAACCGATCGCGCTCCCGCTGCGTCTTGAAGGGGTGAAGGACGCGGAGGTGAGCATGGTGCGGGAGCCCGACCGCACCGTCGACCTGCCCGGCGTGCCGCGGGCCGATCCGCTCGGCGAGCCGCTGGCACGGGCACTCGAGGGCGACGAGGGCGCGTTCGCCGAGGTCTGGCGCCTCCTCCACCCCCCGCTGCTGCGCTATCTCCGCGTGCGCGACCGCGACACGGCCGAGGACATCGCCGCCGAGACCTGGCTGCACGTCATCCGCGACCTCTCCCGCTTCTCCGGCGGCCCCTCGGAGTTCCGCGCCTGGCTGTTCACCCTCGGCCGGCACCGCGCGATCGACGCCGGACGCGCCCGCGCGGCCCGCCCCAGCACGCCCACCGCCGAGGTCATCGACATCGGTACGGCGCCCAGCGCCGAGGCCGCGGCCCTCGAGCGGGTGGACACCGAGGCCGCCGTCCGCCTGGTCGCCAGCCTCCCCCCACCCCAGGCCGAGATGGTCATGCTGCGCGTCGTGGCCGGCCTGTCAGTGGCCGAGGTCGCCACGATCGTGGACAAGAAGCCCGGAACGGTCGCGGTCAACGTCCACCGGGCGCTGAAGAAGCTGGCCGGGAGCCACCGCGCTCCCAGCGGGACAGGCGTGCCCGCCGCCGTCTGCCCGGACTGATCGGCCGCGCCGGCTGCCGCAGGACGCCCGACTGCCGTAAGGAAAGCCGACCTGGGCGGTCAGTCGAAGGGGGCTCCGGCCTTCGACGGATACACGGCTGAGCAAGCCCGAGCGAGAGGCCCACACGCATGACCAGGTCGAGGTGTCGTCGTGCACTGCTGTTCGCCCTTCTGGGGTCGGTCCTCGCCTGGCTGGCGCCAGGGCCGGCGGCGGGTGAGGACGGATGGACGTGGAGCTCGGCCACGCATCCCGCGGGGTCGGCGTCGATGCGGTTCGGGCCCGGCGGAGGGTCGTCGGGTGCGGGCCTCTGGCTCTATGAGGGCATGTACTACGTCCCGGGGGTGGCACACGTCGACCAGCCGTTGGGGTCGTGGAAGGAGGAGACCGCGCCGAGCGGGCAGGGCGGGCTCGGCCACGTCAGCCACAGCACGTACGGGACCGGCGGGCCCGACATCGGGCTGATCGCCACGGGGACCCGCCCGATCGCACCCAGGATCAGGGTCTCCGACGGTTGGCAGGACGCGCCGGTGAGCACGGTGGGCCATCCCGGAGACCTGCGGCTGGGGATGCAGGTGTGCCACTCGGGGTTCGCTGATGCGACCCAGGCCGCAGGGTCCTATCGCTGTGGCACCGTCAGCGCCGACTGCCTCGCCTCCAGCACCACCTGCCGGGTCACCAACCCGGCGGGCCTCGTCAGCGGAGGAGACTCCGGGGGCGCGGTGTGGTGGTACGACGGTCAGGGCGGCGTCGTCCTGCACGGCTGGGTGAAGGCCGCCAGCGGAACCCAGGTCGACGGCTCGTGGACCACGATGCACTTCGTGCCCCCGTGGGTCCTCCAGAACCACCCGTGGACGACGGCGCAGACCTGGCAGGGAACGTCCGGCGTGAGCCCCTTCCCGGCGGGACCGCATCACACGGGCTGCTTCGTGACCACCCAGGGCTGCGTGAGGTCCTGAACGCACGGACACCGACCGCGGCGTCAGTCGGCGGGCCGGCGGTAGGTCAGGTGGGTGACGTGGGGGGTGTGGCGCGCGGCGACCGGCTCCAGGCCGAGCGCGCCCACGCCGTCGAACATCCGTGAGCCCTGCGCCAGCCCGGCGACATAGGGCGCCACGTGCAGGCGCAGCTCGTCGAGCACGCCGGTGGCGAGACAGGCGTTGATGGTGGAGGCGCCGCCGGCGACGGCGACGTTGCGCTCGCCCGCCGCGGCGCGTGCCTGCGCCACCGCGGACGCCAGGCCGTCGGTCACGAAGTGGAAGGTGGTGCCACCCTCCATCGGGAGCGGGTCCCGCTCGTGGTGGGTGAGCACGAACACCGGCGCGTGGTAGGGCGGGTCCTCGCCCCACCAGCCGCGCCAGGACAGGTCCCAGTCACCGCGACCCGGCGTGAACATGTTGCGCCCCATGATGAAGGCGCCGGCGTCGACGATCGCCGCGGCCTCGGCGGCGTTGTCGTCGCGATGGTCGAACATCCAGCGGTGGAGACGGTCCTCGTCGATCGAGCCGAACGGGTGCTCGAGCGACTGGTCGGCCGCCGCCCCGAAGCCGTCGAGGGTGACGCTGATGTCCGCGGTGACGATGCCCATGGCGATGGTGACCGGAAAGGACGCGCCGACTCATCGCCGCGCGTGGGAGAATCTCGGCCGTGCTGGGGATCACCGACCTGTCGACGTACGTCGTGGGCCTCGTGCTGATCATCCTGCTGCCGGGCCCGAACTCGCTCTACGTCCTCTCGGTGGCTGCTCGGCGCGGTGCACGCGACGGGTACGCCGCGGCGGCGGGTGTGTGGACGGGGGACGCGGTCCTCATGGTCCTGTCCGCCGCCGGGGTGGCGTCGCTGCTGAAGGCCAACGACGTCGCGTTCGCGGTCGTGAAGTTCGTCGGCGCCGGCTATCTCGGCTACCTGGCCTTCACGATGCTGCGCGGCGCGCTGCTGATGTGGCGCTCGCGGCGCCAGGCGGTGCGCGCGGTCGAGGAGGGCGCTCCGCCCGCGGTTCCGAACGAGCGGCCGTACCGCAGAGCGCTGGTCATCAGCCTGCTCAACCCCAAGGCGATCTTGTTCTTCGTCGCCTTCTTCGTACAGTTCGTCGACCCGGACTACGCCCACCCGGCGCTGTCCTTCCTCGTGCTCGGCACGCTCGTCCAGATCGCCAGCGTGGCCTATCTGAGCGGCCTCATCTTCGGAGGGACCCGCCTCGCGGCGGCCTTCCGTCGCCGGCGCGGACTCTCGGCCGCGGGCACCTCCGCGGTGGGCGCCATCTTCCTCGGGTTCGCGGTCAAGCTCTCGCTGGCGCACGCCTGAGCGACACCTGAACGCACGGCTGAACGGACGCCTGAACGGACGGCTGGACGGACGCCGCCGCCTACCAGGTGACGGCGTCGCAGGCGGCCGAGCGGTGGCCCTCGACCTGGAGGGTGGCGTGCTCGATCTGGAACCGGTCGCGGAGCAGCACCTGGCCCGCGCGCAGGACGCCGGCGCCGTCCGCACCCTCGGTGAGCACGAGATGGGCCGTCGCGACGTTCATCCCGGAGGTCAGCGTCCAGGCGTGCAGGTCGTGCACGTCGCACACCCCGTCGATCCCGCCGAGGGCGCCCGCGACGTGGTCGATGTCGACGCCCGCGGGGACGTGCTGGCCGAGCACGGCGAGCACCTCGCGGCCCAGGAACAGCGCGCGGACCGCGACGAACGCGCCGATCAGGAAGGCGACGACCGTGTCCCAGATGCCGTCGCCGGTCGCCACGATCAGGAGCCCGGCGACCACCACGCCCACGCTGCCGGCGGTGTCGGCCACGACCTCCAGGTAGGCGCCCTTCACGTTGAGGGACTCCTGGGCGCCGCCACGCAGCAGGGCCATCACGACGAGGTTGACGCCGAGGCCGAGGAGACCGACGGCCAGCAGGGGACCGGTCGCGACCTCGGGATCCGCGCCCATCCGGCGCAGCGCCTCCACGACGACGTACGCCGCCACGCCCAGCATCATCAGCACCGCCAGGCCGGACGCGAAGACCTCGGCCCGGTAGGACCCATAGGTACGGCGCCCGGTGCTGTCGGGCCGGACGGCGACCTTGGTGGCGACCAGCGCGGCGCCCAGGGTGACGACGTCGGCCGCCATGTGGCCCGCGTCCGAGATCAGCGCGAGCGAGCCGCTGACGAGGCCGACGACCAGCTCCACCACGAAGAACGCCGCGATCAGCGCGAAGGACAGCGCCAGCCGCCAGCGGTGCCGCCCGCCGGCGTGCCCCGAGACCTGCCCGGAGCCCTGCCCGTGTCCGTGCCCGTGTCCGACGCCCACGTCAGTCCCTCCCGCAGGGGCCGCCGGTGACCGCGAGCAGCCGCTCGGCGGCGCGGACGAGCTCGCGCGTCAGCTCGGGCTGGGCCAGCGAGATCAGTGAGGCGCGCCCGCTGGGCCGGGACACGACCAGTCCGCAGTCGCGCAGGCAGGCGAGATGCTTCGAGACCGTCGACTGGGCGAGACCGAGGTGGGCGGTGAGGTCGACGACGCGGTGCTCCCCGAGGGTGAGGTGCTCGAGGATGGCGAGGCGGTGCGGATCGCTGAGTGCGTGGAGCAGCCCGGCCACGTCCGCCAGGGCATCGACCTCGGTCGGACCCGCGGAGAGAAGAGAGCTCCGATTCATCGCCATATGGCGATGTAATCACCGTGGAGCGACAGATGTCAACGGCCTATGCTCGGCGTCGTGATGATGCGACCGGCCGAGCTCGAGGGCGTGCGCGCGGGGACGATCGACCTCGCCTTCCGGCGCTGGGACCGGCCCCGGGTCAAGGTCGGCAGCCGGCTGCGGACCGCGGTCGGGGTCGTCGAGGTGACGGACGTACGGGAGACCGCACTGTCCGCGCTGCGCGCCGAGGACGCCCGCCGCGCCGGCGCCGCCTCGCTCGCCGCGCTCAAGGAGGCGCTCGCGGCCCGGGCGGACCGGCCGGTCTTCCGGGTCGGCCTGAGATACGCCGGCGCCGACCCGCGCGAGGCGCTACGGGCAGCGATTCCCGACTCCGCCGAGATCGTCACGATCCTCGCGGGCCTCGATCGGCTCGATGCGGCCTCGCCGGTCGGGCCGTGGACCCGCGCCACCCTGCGGATCATCGACCGCAACCCCGAGGTCCGCGCTCCCGACCTGGCCGCGGAGCTCGGCCGCGAGACGCCCGACTTCAAGAAGGACGTGCGCAAGCTCAAGGAGCGCGGGCTGACCGAGTCGCTGGCGATCGGCTACCGCCTCTCGCCGCGCGGCGAGGCGGTGCTCGACCACGAGGACGGCCCGCGCGAGCGCGCGCCCCGGCGTACCGGAACCCCTCTCCCGCGCACCATCGGCGCGCCCGCGACACGGGCGCTGCGGGAGGTCGACGTCCACACCCTCGAGGCCGTCAGCGGCTGGCGCCGCGCCGACCTCGCCGCCCTGCACGGCGTCGGACCCATCGCGCTCGACCGGCTGGAGCGGGCGATGGCGGAGATCGGCCTGGGCTATGCGCCCTGACCCCCGCGCCGTGGTCGTGCTCGTCGCGCTCCTTCCCACCCTGGCGGCCTGCGGCGACGAGCCGTCACCGGAGCGGCCGGTCGCGGTGCAGACCGCTCGCAACGGCGACGTCTTCAACACCGCCGACGTGGAGTTCGCGACAGCGATGATCCCCCATCACGCGCAGGCGGTGCAGATGGCGCTGCTCGCCCAGGACCGGCCGCTGGCGCCGGAGGTCCGTGCCCTGGTCGAGCAGGTCCAGGCGACGCAGGTGCCCGAGGTCGAGACGATGACGACCTGGCTGACCGACTGGGACCAGGAGATCCCGCCGACCACGCTCGACCACGTCCACGGAGGACACGGCCACGAGGGCGGCGAGATGCCCGACGACCTGCCGGACATGCCCGGGATGATGTCCGCGGACCGGATCGAGGAGCTGGAGTCGTCCTCCGACGCGGCCTTCCCCAGACTGTGGCTGACGATGATGATCGAGCACCACGAGGGTGCGATCGCCATGGCCGAGGAGGAGCGGGAGAACGGCCGGTTCCCCGATGCCGTCGCGCTGGCCGACGACATCGTGCAGGCGCAGACCGCCGAGATCGCCGCGATGGAGGACCTCCTCGAGGAGTGAACCGGCACGACCTGTCACAGACCCGGCGGCACCGGTGTCTCCATGTCGAAGATCCCCACGAAGGAGGAGAGACATGACCACCACCGCTCGGATCCCCGCCGCGCCGATCACCGGCCTCTACGGCGCGATGGTCAAGAAGTTCGCCGGCCGGATGTTCGGCCGGGTGCCCGAGTCGCTCGGCGTGATGTGGCACCACCTGCCCGCCCTCAAGGCCAGCATGGCCTACGGCCAGAAGCTGCAGAAGTGGGACGCCTGCGACGAGACCCTCAAGACCTACGCGCACATGGCCGTCGCCTCGCTCGTCGGCTGCTCGTGGTGCCTGGACTTCAACTACTTCATGGCCCGCGACAGGGGCCTGGACGAGGACAAGGCGCGGGAGGTGCCGCGGTGGCGCGACTCCGACGTCTTCTCGCCGCTGGAGCGTCAGGTGATGGAGTACGCCGAGGCGGCGAGCCAGACCCCACCGACGGTCACCGACGAGATGGTCGCTCCGCTGCTCGACGCGCTCGGTCCGGCCGGGCTCCTCGAGCTCACCAGCGTGATCGGGTTCGCCAACCTGACCACGCGGTCCAACACCGCGCTCGGCATCGAGTCGGAGGGCTTCGCGTCGGCCTGTGGGATGAGGCCGCTGGCGCAGCCCGGACCGTCGGCCGCCGTAGGCTCGCGCGCATGACCGAGGCGGACCCGTTCGTCACCCACCGCAGCCTGCTCTTCACCGTCGCCTACGAGATGCTCGGCTCGGCCGCCGACGCCGAGGACGTCGTCCAGGAGACCTGGCTGCGGTGGGCCGACCGCCTCGCCCAGCCGGAGGCGGCGCCGGTGCAGGACCCGCGTGCGTACCTGGTCCGGATCGTCACCCGGCAGGCACTCAACCGGCTGCGGACGCTGGCACGCCGGCGCGAGGACTATGTCGGGGAGTGGCTTCCGGAGCCGCTGCTCACCGCGCCCGACGTCGCCGAGGACGTCGAGCTGGCCGAGAGCGTGTCGATGGCGATGCTGACGGTGCTGGAGACCCTCGGACCGACGGAGCGCGCGGTGTTCGTGCTACGCGAGGTCTTCGACACGCCGTACGACGAGATCGCGGCCGCCGTCGGCAAGACGTCGGCGGCCGTGCGCCAGATCGCCACGCGGGCCCGCAACCACGTGGCGGCGCGGCGGCCGCGCGTCGACGTCGACCGCACCGAGCAGCAGGCCGTCGTCGAGCGCTTCCTCGCGGCGGTGCAGACCGGCGACCTCCAGGGCCTGCTCGACGCCCTCGCTCCCGACGTGGTGCTGCTCGCCGACGGCGGCGGGGTGGCGAACGCGATCCGCAAGCCGCTCGCGGGCGCCGAGCCGGTCGCCCGGCTGCTGGCGAACTTCGCGCTCTACGCTCCGACGGCGACCGTCGAGCCGGTCTGGCTCAACGGCGCGCCCGGTGCCCGCATCGACGCCGAGGGCGAGCTCACCGCGGTGAGCCTGGTCGTCGAGGACGGCCGGATCACCCGGATCCTCGCGATGCGGAACCCCGCCAAGCTGACCTCGATCGACGAGGAGATCGCGCTCAGCCGGGTGCCGCGGCCCTGACCGGCAGCGGTGAGCCGGGAACTAGCCGGGGATGTCCCGGGGGTCGTCCCCGTAGGTGCTGCGCTCGCCGATGGTGCCGTCCTGGTTCTTGATGATGTGCTCGCTGGCGCGCTCGCGGGCGAGCTCGCGGCCGGCCTCGACCGCCCGGTCCTTGGTCTGGAAGAGGTGGCCGGTCGGCCCCTCGCCCTCCACCTGGTTGGTCCACGTGCCGTCCACGAAGACGGTCTCGACGTCGCCCTTCGGCATCCCTGCGCTCCTCTCTGCGGCTGGCGGCCCCCGCGGGCCGTACGCACCGCGCGGTACCCGGCCGACGGGGGCTCAGCCGAGGGACCGGCGGGTCAGCCGCGCGCCGCCTCGAGGATCGGCGCGCCGGTGAGCTCACGCACCTTGTCGACCTCGATCCCGGGCGCGACCTCGACCAGGACCAGGCCGTCGTCGGTCACGTCGAGGACCGCGAGGTCGGTGACGATCCGGTCGACCACGCCGGCGCCGGTCAGCGGCAGGGTGCACCGCTCCACGATCTTGGGGGTGCCGTCCTTCGCGACGTGGTCGGTGATGACGACCACCCGGCGGGTGCCCGCGACCAGGTCCATCGCCCCGCCCATGCCCTTGACCAGCTTCCCGGGGACCGTCCAGTTGGCCAGGTCGCCGTTGCTCGCGACCTGCAGGGCGCCGAGGATCGCGATGTCGACGTGGCCGCCGCGGATCATGGCGAAGCTGGTGGCCGAGTCGAAGAAGGACGCACCGGGCGCGGTCGTGACCGTCTGCTTGCCGGCATTGACGAGGTCGGCGTCCTCCTCGCCCTCGTACGGGAACGGGCCCATGCCGAGCAGGCCGTTCTCGCTCTGCAGGAGCACGTTGACGCCGGCCGGCAGGTGGTCGGCCACCAGGGTGGGGATGCCGATGCCGAGGTTCACGTAGTCGCCGTCGTTGAGCTCGCGGGCGGCGATCGCCGCCATCTCGTCGCGGGTCCAGGACATGTCAGGCTCCGATCTCGGCGTGGGTCCGCGCGCGTACGACGCGCTGCTCGATGTCCTTGGGCCGGTCGCTCGCCTGCACGGTGACGTCGACGAAGATGCCGGGCGTGACCACCTCGTCGGGGTCGAGGTAGCCCTCCAGCAGGTGCTCGGCCTCGGCGATGCAGACCCGGCCGCTCATCGCGGCCAGCGGGTTGAAGTTGCGGGCGGTCGCGCGATAGCGCAGGTTGCCCTCCGCGTCCGCCGTGTGGGCGTGGACCAGCGCGAGGTCGGCGACGATGCCGCGCTCGAGGACGAAGGTCTCACCGTCGAACACCTCGTGCGGCTTGCCCTCGGCGACCTCGGTGCCGACACCCGTGCGCGTGTAGAAGCCGGCGATCCCGGATCCCCCGGCGCGCGCAGCCGCTCCGCGAGCGTGCCCTGGGGGCAGAACTCGACCTCGAGCACTCCCTCGAGGTACTGCTGCGCGAACAGCCTGTTCTCGCCGACGTACGACGCGACCACCTTGCTGACCTGGCTGTTCTCCAACAGCAGGCCGAGGCCCTTGCCGTCGACGCCCATGTTGTTGGAGACGATCGTCAGGTCGCGCACACCGCTGTCGCGCACCGCCTCGATCAGGTCGCGCGGAACGCCGCACAGCCCGAAGCCACCCACCGCGATCGTCATCCCGTCCCGCACCCGTTCCGCCACCGCGGCCCGGGCGTCCTGCGCCCGCTTGCTCATGGCTGGTATCCCCTCGCGCCGTCGGCGGACGGTCAAGGAAGTGGCCGCTCGGTGGATGCCGGTCCGCCGGAGCGTCCACTGAGTGGGCGTAGCATCGCCGACGTGGAGCGCGCCCCCGGAGTGGTCGAGAAGGTCGCCGCACTGCTGCGCGCGCTCTCCACGGCCGAGTCCGGCACGACGACCACCGCGCTCGCCGCGGCCACCGGCCAGCCGCGGGCGACCACTCACCGGCTGTTGGAGTCCCTCGCCGCCGAAGGCCTCGCCGACCGTGACCCGTCCACCGGGCGCTGGTTCCTGGGCCCCGAGACCTACGTGCTCGGCGTGGCCGCCGCCGCCCGCTACGACCTGACCAACGAGGCTCGCGCGAGCGTCCACCGGCTCGCGAGGGAGACCGGTGAGAGCGCCTTCTTCTCGGTCCGCCGCGGCGACGAGGTGGTCGTGCTCCTGCGCGAGGACGGCGACTTCCCGATCCGCTCCTATGTGCTCTACGAGAGCGCTCGCTTCCCGCTCGCAGTCGTGTCCGGCGGGCTCGCGATCCTGGCCCACCTGACCGAGCGCGACGTGGACGCGTACTTCGCCCGCGCCGACCTGGTCGCCGACTGGGGACCTGCGCACGCCGAGCCCCTGGTCCGCGAGCGCCTCGCGGCGACGCGGCGTACCGGCTGGTCCCTCAACCCCGGCCACGTCGTCGAGGGCTCGTGGGGCATGGCGGCCGCGGTCTTCGACGCGTCGGGCCGTCCCGAGTGGGCGCTCACCTTGACCGGCGTCGAGCAGCGCTTCCGGCCGGACCGGCAGCCGCTCCTCGGCCGCCTCCTGCTCGAGGAGGCGCACCGGCTCTCGCGGCTGGCGTGAGCCTTCCGACACCCCCCGCGCTTGTCGACCCGAGCGGCGGTGCGTAGATTCCGCATCGAGCCAGTCACACCCCCCGGGGTGAGGGAATCCGGTGAGAGTCCGGAACTGTCGCGCAGCGGTGAGGGCGACGGGCGAGGCACGAAAGCCACTGGGCCGCAGTTCGGCCTGGGAAGGCGCCTCGCTCGATTGACCCCGAGTCCGAAGACCTGCTGGCTCACCGTGTCCAACGAGCTTCGCGACTTGAGCTCCCGGCCCCGACAGGTCTTCGATGCACAACCTCGATGCGGTGGAGCGTCGGCCCGACGCGCGCCGCCTTCCCGCCGGGCTGCTCGTCGCCGTCCTCGTGCCCACGGTGCTGGCCACGGCCGTCCTCTCGACCGGGTTCGGCGCGGAGCCGTTGCCGGCGCGCATCGTCGTGGAGACGATCGCGGCCCGGTTCTCCGGCGGGCCCGTCGACCCGGCGTACGACGCGATCGTGTGGCAGATCCGACTCCCCCGCACCCTGCTCGCCCTCACCGTCGGCGCCGGGCTGGCCCTCGCCGGCACCGGCGTGCAGACCCTGGTGCGCAACCCGCTGGCGGACCCCTACCTGCTGGGCGTCTCCTCCGGGGCCAGCGTGGGCGCCACCGCGGTGATCACGACCGGCGCGCTGGCCGGGACCGGCCTGTGGGCACTGTCGCTGGGCGCCCTCGTCGGCGCCCTCCTCGCCTCCGTCCTCGTCTTCGGCATCGCCCTGCTGCAGGGCGGGCTCACGCCCCTGCGCCTGGTGCTGACCGGCACCGTCCTGTCGGCGGCGTTCTCGTCGATGGCCAGCTTCCTGGTCTTCCGCAGCGCCGAGCCGCAGGCGGCCCAGTCGGTGCTGTTCTGGCTGCTCGGCTCGGTCTCGGGAGCGACGTGGGCGCAGCTGTGGCTGCCGTGCGCCGCGGTCCTGGTGAGCTTCGTCCTGCTCCTGGCTGCCAGCGGCTGGCTGGACGCGCTCGCGGTGGGACCGGACACCGCCGCGGCGCTCGGCGTACCCGTCACCGGGCTGCGGATCGGCCTGTTCGCACTGCTCGCGGTGCTGGTCGGGGTCCTCGTCGCCGTGGCGGGCGGCATCGGCTTCGTCGGCCTGGTGGTGCCCCACCTCGCCCGGATGGTCGTCGGGCCGCGGCACCGCGTGGCGCTGCCCGTCGCCGCGCTCGCCGGAGCCGTCTTCCTGGTGTGGGTCGACGTCGCGGCGCGGGTCGCGGTCCGGCCGACCGAGATCCCGCTCAGCGTGGTCACCGGCCTGATCGGAGCGCCGGTGTTCCTCGTCCTGCTCGGCCGGCGCCGGTACCGGTTCGGGGGTGACGCGTGAGCCTCCTCGAGTCCCCGGCCCGGACCGCCGCGCCCGCCCTGAGCGCCGACGGCGTCACCTGCGCCATCGGACGCCGCGTCGTGCTGCGCGAGATCGACCTCGAGGTCCGCACGGGCGAGGTGCTCGGGCTGATCGGCGCCAACGGCACCGGCAAGTCGACGCTCCTGCGGACCCTGGCCGGCGTCCGGACACCGGCGTCGGGTGAGGTCCGGGTTGGCGACCGGCCCCTCACCCGGCTCCGGCCACCGGAGCGGGCGCGCCGGATCGGGTACGTCGCCCAGGAGGAGGCGGCGCCCTCCGACCTGCTGGTCGCCGAGCTGGTCGCCCTCGGCCGGCTGCCGCACCGGGGTGCCCGGGGCCGGCTCGGTCCGGACGACCGGGCAGCCGTCCGGCATGCGCTGCGCCTCGTCGACCTCGAGTACGCCGCGGCCCAGCCCCTCGACCGGCTCTCCGGCGGCGAGAGGCGGCGGGCGGTGCTCGCCCGTGGCCTGGCCCAGGAGGCCCCGCTGCTCCTCCTCGACGAGCCGACCAACCACCTCGACATCGGCCACCGCCTGGCCCTGATGCGGCTGGTCCGCCGGCTGGGCCGCACCGTCGTGCTCGCGTTGCACGACCTCGAGCTCGCCGCCACGTTCTGCGACCGGATCGCCGTGCTCCACCGAGGCCGGCTCGTCGCCGTCGGCGAGCCCGATGCGGTCCTCACCCCCACCGTGCTGCACGACGCGTTCGGCGTCCTGGCCACCCGGGTCACCCATCCCCTGACGGGTCGAACCCACCTCCTGTTCAGTCACGACGAAAGCGAGACCCATCCGTGAACCTGCGCTCGTACGGCGCCGTCGCCACCGCGGCCGTCGTCCTCCTGGCCGGCTGCTCGGCCGGCGCCGACGAGGCGGAGGAGCGTCCGTCGACCACGATCACCAACTGCGGCCGGCCGGTCGACTTCCCGACGCCGGCCCGGCGGATCTTCGTCAACGACTCGAACCTGGCCTCGATGATCCTGGCGATCGGCGCCGAGGACCAGGTCGCGGCGGTCTCGGGCATCGGCCGTGACGAGGAGGTGCTGACCGAGCACTACGGTGAGGCGGTCGCCGGGCTGAACCAGGTCTCCGACGACTACCCGAGCCTGGAGACCGTGGTGGCCGCTCGTCCGGACGTGATGGTCGCGGGCTGGAGCTACGGGTACGACGAGACGAAGCGCCTCACCCCCGACAGCCTCGCGGGGCGCGACATCGCCGCGTACGTCCTCACCGAGTCCTGCCGCCAGGACGGCACCAGCGCCCGCGGCATCGTCGAGCCCTGGACGGCGCTGCGGGACGACCTGACGAACCTCGGCGCGATCACCGGCCAGGAGGAGCGCGCGGCGGGCGTCGTCGCCGACCTCGACCGGCGCCTCGCCGCTCTGGCGAGTGCCCCGCAGCCGGTCGAGCCACCGGTCGTCTTCGTCTTCGACAGCGGCGAGAAGGCGGTGTTCACCTCCGGGGCGTTCGGAGCACCGCAGGCGATCATCGAGTCCGCTGGCGGGGTCAACGCCATGGCCGACACGTCGGACTCGTGGACCGAGGTGTCCTGGGAGAGGCTCGCGACCTCCCGGCCGGACGCGTTCGTGTTCGTCGACTACCCCGGCCAGAGCTTCGAGCAGAAGGTCGCGGTGCTGAAGGCCAACCCGGCCACGAGGGACCTGCCCGCGGTGCGGGAGGGGCGCTTCTTGAACCTGCCGTACGCGATGTGGACGAGCGGCCCGCTGAACATCGACGCGGCGGAGCAGGTCCGGGCGGCGCTCGAGGGCTGGGAGCTGGTCCCGGCCTCGTGAGCCCGACGAGCGGCGGCTGTGGGAGATTGCTGCCATGACCGGAGCGCACTCGCCCCACCCCACCGGAGGCGACGTCATCCCGCTCGGGGAGGCGACCCGCGCGTGGTTCCAGATCTCGCTCCAGACCTTCGGCGGGCCGGCCGGCCAGATCGCCGTCATGCAGCACAAGCTGGTCGACGAGAAGCGCTGGATCGGCCAGAGGCGCTTCCTCCACGCCCTCAACTTCTGCATGCTCCTGCCGGGACCCGAGGCGCAGCAGCTCGCGATCTACACCGGCTGGCTGCTCAACGGGATCCGCGGCGGCCTGATCGCGGGCGGGCTCTTCGTGCTCCCCGGCATGCTCGCGCTGCTCGCTCTGTCGGGCATCTACGTGGGCTTCGGGGAGACGGACTTCGTCACGGCGCTCTTCGCGGGTGTCGCGCCGGCCGTGATCGCGATCGTCGTCCAGGCGGTCCATCGCGTCGGCAGGCGCTCCCTGCACCACCCGGCGCTGGTCGCCCTCGCCGTGGCGTCGTTCGTCGCCCTGACCTTCTTCGCGGTGCCCTTCCCGGCCGTCGTCTTCGCCGCGGGACTCATCGGCTGGCTGCTCAGCCTGCGCATCCCGGCCCTGCGTGAGCAGCCCGCCCATGGTGCCGCCGACGGACCCGAGCCGCTGATCAGCGACGAGGCACTGCATCACGAGCTGCCGAGCGTGCGCCGCTCCGGGAGCGTCCTGCTGCTCGGGGTCCTGCTGTGGCTCACGCCGGTCGCGGCGTTCGCGCTCCTCGCCGGCACCACCGACACCCCGGTCTTCGTCGACCAGGGCCTGTTCTTCTCGGGGGCGGCGGTCGTCACCTTCGGTGGCGCGTACGCCGTCCTGGCCTATGTCGCGCAGCAGGCGGTCGGCGTCTACCACTGGCTGGCCCCCGGCGAGATGGTCCGCGGGCTCGCGCTCGCGGAGACCACCCCGGGCCCGCTGATCATGGTCGTCCAGTTCGTCGCCTTCGTCGGCGCCTACCGCAACCCGGGCTCCCTCGACCCGTGGATCGCCGCCGTGGTCGCCTCGCTCCTGGTGACCTGGGTGACCTTCGTGCCGTGCTTCCTGTTCGTGCTGCTGGGCGCGCCGTACGTGGAGCGGCTGCGCAGCAACCGCGGCCTGACCGCCGCGCTGACCGGCATCACGGCTGCGGTCGTCGGGGTGATCGCGAACCTCGCGGTGTTCTTCGCGCTGCACAACCTCTTCGACCGCACCCGCGACGCCGACGCGGGACCGGTCCACCTCGACGTACCGGTCCTCGGCTCGTGGGACCCGGTCGCCTTCGCGGTCACCGCCGTCGCGGTCCTCGTCATGTTCCGCCGTGGCTGGAGCCCGCTGCGGACCCTCGGTCTCTGCGCGCTGATCGGAGTCGGGATCTTCCTCGCCGGGCTGGTCGGCTGAGCCCCGCCCGCCCGTCACCCGCACGACCCGGCCGCCCGCGGTCCCGGCTCACCCGTCGTGGGCCCGGTGACGAATCCCACCAGGGCCGCCGCCACGCAGCGCAACGCGCACGCGGCGACGACCCCGAGAAGAGAGCGGACGGTCACGACCGGTTGCCCCGGAGCAGTGCTCCCGTGGTCACGGCGCCGACGGCCGCCACCACCGCGGCACCCACGAAGGCCGCGGAGTAGCCGTCGGTCAGGGCCACGGGGTCGCCGAGCCGGTCGGCCCCGGCAGCGGCGGCGACGGCGGTCATCACCGCCAGTCCGAGGGCCGAGCCGATCTGGTAGCTGGTGTTGACGATCCCCGACGCGAGGCCGCCCTCCTCCGGTGGCGCCGCGGAGATCGCGGTGCCCAGCGTGGGGATGAAGGCGAGGGACATGCCGAGCGCGGCGACGAGCGAGGCGGGCAGTACGTCGACCGCGTAGCTGCCGTCCGGGTCGATCATCGCCAGCCAGGCCATGCCGGCGGCCAGCAGGACCAGGCCGGTCACCGTCGTGGTGCGGACACCCAGCGCGCCCAGCACCTTCGGCGCGAGGACCACCATGCCGACCATGATCAGCAGCGTCATGGGCAACAGGGCGGCGCCGCTGGGGAAGGCCGTGAAGCCGAGGACCTGCTGGAGGTAGAGGTTCAGGAAGAACCACATCGGGATCCACGCGGCGCCCAGCAGCAGCTGACCGAGGTTGGCGGCCGCGAGGTCGGGCGCCCGGAAGATGCCGAGGCGGACCAGCGGGTCGCGGCCACGAGCCTGCAGGGCGACGAACGCAACGATCAGCGCCACGCCGGCACCGAGCACCCACCACGTGCGCGGAGCGTCCCAGCCGACCTCGGGCGCCTGGACCACGGCGTACACCAGAGCCGCGAGGCCGGCGGTGACGGTGACCGCGCCGACGACGTCGACGCGCCCCGCACCGGCGGGGCGACCACCGGGCATCGAGGCGGGGACCAGAGCGAGGATCAACAGGGCGATCGGGATGTTGATCGCGAACACCCACGGCCAGCTGAGGTACTCGGTGATCACACCGCCGAGGAAGACCCCGGCCGTGCCGCCGGCGGGTGCGGCAGCGCCGTACAGGGCCAGGGCCTTCGTCAGCTCGCGCGGGTTGCCGCCGAACAGCATCATCAGCAGGGTCAGCGCGGACGGTGCGATGAGCGCGGCACCCGCGCCCTGGATGGCGCGGCCGGCGAGCTCCACCTCGACGTTGCCGGCCACCGCGGCGACCAGCGAGCCGGCCGCGAGGACCACCCAGCCGGCCGAGAAGACGGCACGGGCGCCGAGGACGTCGGAGACCTTGCCGCCGAGGAGCAACAGGCCGCCGAACGCGACGACGTAGGCGTTGAACACCCAGGACAGGTTCTCCGGCGTGAAGCCGAGCTCGCGCTGCATCTCCGGCAGGGCGACGCCGATGATCGAGGTGTCCATGATGACCATGAACTGAGCGGCGGCGATGACCGCGAGCCCGAGCCAACGACGGCTCCCGCGTTCGGTCGCCGGTGAGGTGAGGACTGACATCGTGATCTCCTTCTTGACAGGTGGGTACCCTAGGGGGGTACCGTACTTACGAGATCGGGACGGTACCACGAAATACCGCAGGGGGGTATCCTGTCCATGCAGGTCGATCCCCAGCACACGAAGGACACAGGGCATGGCACACACCGGATCCGGCGACGGGCACCAGCACAGCTACATCGCCAACCGCACCAAGGACGACTACCTCAAGCGGCTGCGCCGCATCGAGGGCCAGGCGCGGGGGCTGCAGCGCATGGTCGAGGAGGAGCAGTACTGCATCGACATCCTCACCCAGGTCTCCGCGATGACGAAGGCGCTCCAGTCCGTGGCCCTGGGCCTGCTCGACGAGCACATGGCGCACTGCGTCGTGAACGCCGCGCAGGAAGGGGGCGAGGAGGCCGCAATCAAGCTCAAGGAGGCCTCCGACGCCATCGCCCGCCTGGTCCGTTCCTGACCGCCCCGATCACGTCACCCATCCAGAGAGGAAGCTCCGATGAGCACCACCGACAAGTTCAGCCAGACCTTCACCGTGACCGGGATGACCTGCGGCCACTGCGTCGCCTCCGTCACCGAGGAGGTGCAGGAGATCGCGGGCGTCGAGGACGTCGCGGTCGACCTCCCCACCGGGGCGGTCACGGTCACCAGCGCCGCCCCCCTCGACGAGTCCGCAGTGAGGGCGGCCGTCGAGGAGGCCGGCTACCAGCTCGCATGAACACCCCGGCCCGGCTGGCCGGTTTCGCCGCGGCGGCCGCGGCCGTCTTCGGGCTCGCGCTCGTCGGCGGCCGGGTCGTCGGCCCGGTCGCCGACGAGCCGGCGGAGGACGGACACGGCGCGCACGCCGACCGTACGCCGCTGACGCCCGCGACCGGGAGGACCGAGATCCCAGGAGGACTCATGGTTGCGCAGGACGGCTACACCCTGACGCTCGACGCCGACCGCGCCGCGGCCGGCGCGGACGTCCCGGTGAGCTTCACCATCACCGGGCCCGACGGCGTCCCCGTCACGTCGTACGAGGTCCAGCACGAGAAGCAGCTCCACCTGATCGCCGTACGACGGGACTTCACCGGATTCCAGCACGTCCACCCCACGCTCGACGACGGGACCTGGTCGACCGACCTGGACCTGACGCCCGGGACGTGGCGGCTGTTCGCGGACTTCAAGGCCGCCGGCGGCGAGGCCCTCACCCTCGGCGCCGACCTCGCGGTCGACGGCGCGTTCGAGGCGGCGGCTCCGCTGGAGGAGACCCGCACCGCCCTGGTCGACGGCTACCAGGTCACCCTCGAGGGCGACCTCACCGCCGGCGCGGACGCCCGGCTCACGCTGAGCGTCAGCAAGGACGGGCGGCCGGTGACCGACCTGCAGCCCTATCTGGGCGCCTACGGCCACCTGGTCGCGCTGCGCGCCGGCGACCTCGCCTACCTCCACGTCCACCCGGACGGCGAGCCGGGCGACGGCGCGACCGAGCCCGGCCCGGACGTCGTCTTCCACACCGCCGTACCCAGCAACGGCACCTACCACCTCTACCTCGACTTCCAGCACGACGGCGTCGTTCGCACCGCGGCGTTCACCGTCACCGCGGGCGGCAACGCCGCCCCGGCGGAGGAGTCCGAGGAGAAGCACGGCCAGCAGGAGGGAGAGAGCGGTGGCCACGCACACTGAGCCCACGACACCCGGCCAGCAGGTCGAGCTCGCCCTCACCGGGATGACCTGCGCCTCCTGCGCGAACCGGATCGAGCGCAAGCTCAACAAGCTCGACGGGGTCAGCGCGACGGTGAACTACGCGACGGAGAAGGCGAAGGTGACCTACGCCGAGGGCGTCTCCACCGACGACCTGGTCGCGGCCGTGGAGGCAGCCGGGTACGGCGCCTCCCTGCCGAGGCCGCCGGCCGAGAGTGTCACCGGGGAGGCGCAGCCCGCGGACGACCCGATCCGCCCCCTCCGGCAGCGGCTCCTGGTCTCCACCGTGCTCTCGGTTCCGGTGATCGCGATGGCCATGGTGCCGGCGCTGCAGTTCGACAACTGGCAGTGGCTCTCGCTGACCCTCGCCGCCCCGGTCGTGGTGTGGGGCGCGTGGCCCTTCCACAAGGCGGCCTGGACCAACCTGCGCCACGGCACGTCCACGATGGACACGCTCATCTCGCTCGGCACGCTCGCCGCACTGGGGTGGTCGCTGTACGCGCTGTTCTGGGGGACGGCCGGGGTGACCGGCATGACCCATCCCTTCGAGCTCACCATCGAGCGCAGCGACGGCAGCGGCAACATCTACCTCGAGGCCGCCGCCGGCGTCACGACGTTCATCCTGGCCGGTCGCTACTTCGAGCAGCGCTCCAAGCGCCGGGCCGGAGCAGCGCTGCGGGCGCTCCTCGAGCTCGGCGCCAAGGAGGTCGCGGTCCTCGGACCCGACGGCGTCACCGAGACGAGGATCCCCGTGGGCGAGCTGCAGGTCGGCGACCTGTTCGTCGTCCGCCCCGGTGAGAAGATCGCCACCGACGGCGTGGTCGAGCGCGGCAGCTCCGCGGTCGACGCATCGATGCTGACCGGCGAGTCCGTGCCGGTCGAGGTCGGCGAGGGTGACGCGGTCGTGGGCGCCACGGTCAACGCGGGCGGCCGCCTGGTGGTCCGCGCGACCCGCGTGGGCGCCGACACCCAGCTGGCGCAGATGGCCCGGCTGGTCGAGGACGCCCAGAACGGCAAGGCCCAGGTGCAGCGCCTGGCGGACCGGATCTCCGGCATCTTCGTGCCCATCGTGATCCTGCTCGCCGCGGGCACCCTCGGCTTCTGGCTCGGCACCGGGAACGGCCTCGCGGCGGCGTTCACGGCCGCGGTCGCCGTCCTCATCATCGCCTGCCCGTGCGCCCTCGGCCTGGCCACCCCGACGGCCCTCATGGTCGGCACCGGCCGCGGCGCCCAGCTCGGCATCCTGATCAAGGGGCCCGAGGTGCTGGAGTCGACGAAGGCCGTCGACACCGTCGTCCTCGACAAGACCGGCACCGTCACCACCGGGCGGATGACGCTGCGCGACGTCATCGCGGCCGACGGCGAGGACGCCGGCGAGGTCCTCCGCTATGCCGGGGCGCTCGAGGACTCCTCCGAGCACCCGATCGCCCGCGCCATCGCGGACGCGGCGCGCGACCAGCACGGCACCCTGCCGACGGTCGAGGACTTCGCGAACGTCGAGGGCCTGGGCGTCCAGGGCGTGCTGCTGGACGGGGACGCGAGCCACGCCGTCCTCGTCGGCCGGCCGCGCCTGCTGGAGGAGTGGTCGCAACGCCTCTCGCCCGCGCTGGCGTCGGCGCTCGAGGAGGCCCAGCGCACCGGCGGTACGGCGGTCGCGGTCGGCTGGGACGGCCAGGCCCGTGGCGTGGTCGTCGTGGCGGACGCGGTGAAGCCGACCTCGGCCACCGCCATCGGCCGGCTCCGCGAGCTCGGCCTGCGTCCGGTGCTCTTGACCGGCGACAACGCGGTGGTGGCACGGACCGTCGCCGCGGAGGTCGGCATCGCCGAGGAGGACGTCATCGCCGACGTCCTGCCGGCCGACAAGGTCGACGTCGTCAAGCGGCTGCAGGGCGAGGGCAAGGTCGTGGCGATGGTCGGCGACGGTGTCAACGACGCCGCGGCGCTCGCCCAGGCCGACCTGGGCCTGGCGATGGGCACCGGCACCGACGTGGCGATCGAGGCCAGCGACCTCACCCTGGTGCGGGGCGACCTCCAGGTCGCGGTGGACGCCATCCGCCTCTCCCGCCGCACCCTCGCCACCATCAAGGGCAACCTGTTCTGGGCGTTCGCCTACAACGTCGCCGCCCTGCCGCTGGCCGCCGCCGGCCTGCTCAACCCGATGCTGGCCGGGGCGGCCATGGCGTTGTCGTCGGTGTTCGTCGTCTCGAACAGCCTGCGCCTGCGAGGCTTCGCCCCGAGCGCCCCGGCGGCGTCCGCCGGCTAGCCGAGATCTCCTCGGGCTCCGCTGTCCCCATCGGGCACCCTCCTGCGTCCTAGGGTCGACCCATCACCGCGAGCCCGAGGAGAGCTCATGAAGTACGCACTGCTGATCAACGACCTGCCGACCCCCTTCGAGGGGATGGACGAGGAGCAGGTGGCGGCCCTGATGCGGGAGTACCAGGAGCTGGCCGAGGCGCCCGGCATGTACGGCGGCGCACAGCTGATGCCCGTCTCCACCGCGACGACCGTGCGCGTCGCCGACGGCGACGTCGTGCTCACCGACGGCCCCTTCAGCGAGGCCAAGGAGTATCTCGGCGGCTTCTACCTGCTGGAGGCCGACGACCTGGACGCGGCGATCGACGTCGCCCGGCGCATCCCCGCGGCCCGGCTCGGCGGCTCCGTGGAGATCCGCCCGGTCGTCGACCGCGGCTGACCCGGCGCCTCTCGTGGACGACGCGGTCGCCACGGCCTTCCGTGAGGAGTGGGGCCGCGTGCTCGCCGTCGTGGCCCGCCTCCTCGGCGACATCCATCTCGCCGAGGAGGCGGCGCAGGAGGCGTTCGCGGTCGCCGCGGAGCGGTGGCCGCGCGACGGGGTCCCGTCGAGTCCCGCCGCCTGGCTGATCACCACGGCCCGGCGCAAGGCGGTCGACCGGATCCGGTCACGGCGCGACGTCCCGGTCGGCGACCCGCGGGAGGCCGACCTGCCGGAGACCCTCGCCGGAGCGGACGCGGTCCTGCCGGACCACCTGCCCGACGAGCGGCTCGCCCTGATCTTCACCTGCTGCCATCCCGCGCTGGCGACCGAGGCGCAGGTCGCGCTGACCCTGCGCTGCGTGCTCGGGCTGAGCACCCGGCAGATCGCGGCCGCGTTCCTCGTCCCGGAGCAGACGATGAAGCGCCGGCTGACCCGGGCGAAGACGAAGATCCGCGACGCCGCGATCCCGTTCGCCGTCCCGCCTGCGCCGGCGCTCCCCGACCGCCTGGACCAGGTGCTCTCCGTGGTCTACCTGGTCTTCAACGCCGGCTACCGCGGCCCGGCCGAGCTCGGCGCCGAGGCGGTGCGGCTCGGCCGCCTGCTGCTGGCGGCGATGCCCGACGAGACCGAGGTCGCGGGCCTGTTGGCGCTGATGCTGCTCCAGGAGTCGCGGCGCCCCGCCCGCGAGCGCGAGGGCGAGCTGGTGCCGCTGCCCGAGCAGGACCGCGGCGCGTGGCAGTGGCCGCTCGTGGCCGAGGCCGTGGACCTGCTCACACGGCGTCACGGCGCGGACGGCGGTCGCTTCCTGCTCCAGGCGCGGATCGCCGCGGCGTACACCCATCCCACGGTTCCGTGGCCCCATCTGCTCGAGCTGTACGACCGCCTGCTGCGCGTCCTGGACACCGATGTCGTCCGGCTCAACCGGGCGGTCGTGCTGGCCGAGACGGCCGGAGCGGAGCCGGCCCTGGCCGAGATCGACCGGCTGGACCTGCGCGCCTACCCCTGGCTCCACACGACGCGAGCCGAGCTCCTCGCCCGGCTCGACCGCCGCGAGGAGGCCGCCGACGCGTACCGGGCCGCCCTCGGCTGCGCGCTGCCGGACCCCGATGCCGCGCTGGTGCGCCGGCGGCTGCGGTCCCTCACCGAGGGCTGATCCGCGCCCGCGCGGACCACCGCCCCAAGCGGTCAGGAATCGAGAAGCACCGGCCCCCGCGCCGGTCCTAGCGTCGGGGACATGAACTCCATCGACACCCTCCTCCTCGAGGTGGCCGACCCGGCCGCCGCTCGCGACTTCTACGCCCGGGCCTTCGGCCCGGACCTCCCCCTGGACTTCCGCGCCTCCGAGGCCCCCACCGAGGGCTTCCGCGGCTTCCACGTCTCCCTCACCCTGGCTCAGCCCGCCGATGTCGACGGCCTCGTGGAGAGCGCCCTCGCCGCAGGCGCGACCGAGATCAAGCCCGTCGCCAAGTCCTTCTGGGGCTACGGCGGGGTGCTGCGCGCGCCCGACGGCGCGATCTGGAAGGTCGTCAGCTCCTCGAAGCGGAACACCGGGCCCGCGAGCCGCGAGATCGAGAGCATCGTGCTGCTCATCGGCGCGAGCGACGTGCTCGCCACCAAGCGCTTCTACGTGGAGCACGGATTCGGCGTGGCGCGCAGCTTCGGTCGCAAGTACGTCGAGTTCGAGCCCGGCACGGGCCGGGTGACCCTGGGCCTGCTCAGCCGCAAGGCGCTGGCGAAGGACGCGGGCGTCCCGATCGAGGGCAGCGGCTCACACCGGCTGGTCCTCCTCGGCGGAGAGACGCCGGCGACCGACCCGGACGGCTTCGCGTGGGAGCCGGTCCGGGTCGCCCGCTGACGGTCTCGGAGGTCGGCTACTGCCACACGCGCACGTAGTCGACCTCCGTCGTGGCCGGGACCAGCCCCGCACTGCCGTCCCAGGCGTTGCCCCCGCGACCGAGCGCCTGCGTCAACGCCACGATGTAGCGCTTCTGGAAGGCTGCGTCGCCCGAGGTGTTGACCAGGCAGGACACGCCGTTGACGAAGATCTCGATCCGGCTCGCCGACCACTCCAGCGTGTAGGTGTTCCAGACACCCCGGTTCGCGATGCAGTTCCACGCCGTGTTCAGGCCGGGCTGAGGACCACCGGCGTCCGCCGAGTAGTGCAGGAACGGGATCGCCAGAGTCGGGTGCTGCGAGTAGGTCTCGACGATGTCGATCTCGCCGGACAGCGGCCAGGTCGAGGTGTCGTGGTAGCGCACGTCGGGCCAGAGCCAGAAGGCCTCCTGCAGACCCGGCTGGGTCGCGGCGGGGACCTTCATCCGCGCCTCGAACCGGCCGTACTGCTGCGAGAACTTGTAGAAGGTCGACACCTGCCCGGCGGCGTACGTCGACGACAGGCCGGCCGGACAGGCGACCGGCGCGCCCATGTCCTTGACCGACAGGCGCAGGCTGCCGCCGGACACGGACACGACGGCCGGGTCGTCGATGTAGCAGGCGTAGCGGGTCGAGGAGCCGTTGACGAAGTTGGTCTGCGGCACCCACGCCGTCCGGTCGAGGCTGGTGCCGGAGAACTCGTCGTGGAAGGTGCACGACCAGGTCCCCCCGCCGGGCTTGGGGATCAGCGTCCCGCACGCGTCGGCTGTGGCGGTGGAGACGGCCGCGCCGGCGGAGCCGGAGGCGGGCACGAGGAGCCCGAGGGCGATGGTGGCCGCGGCCGCGAGCACGGCGACACCCCGAGAGTGGATCTTCATCACGATGACCTTTCGGTGAGCCCTCCTTGAGAACGGACTCTACGCCCGTGCCGTCACTCCGGCCCGGGTTTCGGCTGACCCGCCCTGCGCCGCAGGTAGCGGGCCTCGACGTCGTTCGCGGCCAGCCGCTCGGCCGCCAGATAGTCACGGCGCGCCGCGGCGGGCCGTCCCACGCCGTCGAGCAGGTGCGCTCGGACGGCGTGGGCGCGCTGCGCGGTCAACGGGTGGCGGAGGAGTCCGTGCTGGGCGTCGAGCTCCTCCAGCAGCTCGAGACCGCGTCGATCGCCGTACGCGTGCGCCACCGCCACGACACGGGCGAGCATGGTGGGTCCCGCGGGCTCCAGGTGCTCCAGCGCCAGGTAGAGGGCAGCGATCTGGCGCCAGTCCGTGGCCGCCGCGCTCGGCGCCGAGGCGTGCACGGCCGCGATGGCCGCCTGGAGCTGGTAGGGCCCGACGGGACCCTGGGTCCAGACCCGCTCGATGAGCGCGGTGCCCTCGGCGAGCATCGCCTCGTCCCATCGGGTGCGGTCCTGGTCGGCGAGGAGCACCAGCTCCCCGTCGGCGTCGGTGCGCGCGTCGCGGCGCGCATGGACGAGCAGCATGAGCGCGACGAGTGCGGCCACCTCGGGATCGCGGGGCAGCTGCTCATGCAGCATGCGCGCGAGCCGGATCGCCTCGGCCGCGAGATCGGCGCGAACCAGCCGATCACCGGCGGAGGCGTGGTAGCCCTCGTTGAAGGCCAGGTAGAGCACCCGCAGCACGGACGACACCCGCGCGTCCAGGTCTTCGCCGGCGGCGAACTCGAACCGGGCGCCGGCTCGGCGCAGCTGCTGCTTGGCGCGACTGATGCGCACGCCCATCGTCTGCTCGGTGACGCCATAGGCGCGGGCGATCTCGGCCGTCGTCAGGCCGCCCACCGCACGCAGGGTCAGCGCCACCTGGGACGCCGGCGACAGCACGGGATGGCAGCACAGCAGCAACAGGTGCAACGAGTCGTCGCCGACGACGGCGCCCGCGTCGTCCGCGACCGTGCGCGAATCGCGGGCGACGTCCTCCTCCTCGCGCCGTCGCGCGGCGACCTCGGACCGGATCATGTCGACCATCCGTCGGTAGCCGACCCGGATCAGCCAGGACCGGGGCGACGCGGGGACGCCCGAGGACGACCACTGCTCGCTCGCGGCCATCAGCGCCTCCTGCGCAGCGTCCTCGGCCGTGTCGAACCGGCCGAACCGGCGCGCGAGCGCGCCGACGACGTGCGGCGCCTCCGCGCGCAGCACCCGTTCGAGCTCGTCGCGGTCCACGCTCAGGTGACGAAGTCCTCGCCCATGATCGGGCGGATCTCCATGGGCTCGCCGAGCACGGCCACCATGCGCGCGACGATGTCCTTCGCACGGTCCAGGCTAGACACCTCCACGATCGCGAACGACGCCAGGACCTCCTTGAGCTCCGCGTACGGCCCGTCCGAGACGACCACCTCGTCGTCACGCCGGCGCACCGTCGTCGACATCACCGGATGGCCGAGGCCCTCGGCGCTGACGAACTCCCCGGTCGCGCGCAGCTCCGCCTCGAACCGCTGGTACTCGGCGAAGGCGGCCAGCGCCTCCGGAGATGCGCTGTCGGCCGTCTCCGCGTCCCACGACTCGGTCGGGGTGTATCCCAGGATCAGGAACCTCACGTCGCCTCCCTCGGTGGTCGAGCCGATGATAGGCATCACGACGCGAGGAACGCCCGCGCCTGGGCGGCGACAGGCTCCGGAGTCACCCAGAATGCCGAGTGGTCCAGACCCGGCAGCGCGAGCACGCTGACCTGCGGCAGCAGCTGGGCGAGCGCCGCGGCGCCGCGGCGGATGAACTCCTCGCCCTGCTCGGTGACGGCGACTGCGACCGGGACCTCGATGGTCCACCGGTCGGTGGGCAACGGCGTGCCGTCCTGCAGGCCCCGCAGGATGCGTCCGTCGTAGGCGTAGGTGTGGGCGTAGGCGGCCATCTGCGCCCAGGAGGGGTCCTGCCGCATCATCGGCAGGTACTCGGCAGGCACGCCGACCATCTCCGTCATGAAGTACTCGACGGCCTCATTGCGCTTGCCGGCCGCGACGAGCGACTCCTGGTGCTCGACGTAGTCGCGGGGCGCCGGGGCGCGGGAGTCGTCGACGATGAAGGGCGGCTCGAAGAGGTAGAGGGCCGACACCCGCTCGCCCAGGGCACTGGCGGCGTCGAGGGCGAGACCGCAGCCGCCGGAGCCGCTGACCAGGCTGACGGGTACCCCGACGGTCTGGACGAGCGCCGCGATGTCCTCGACCTCGCGGGCCGGGTCGTACGGCTGGGGGTCGCCGCTCATACCGCGGCCACGACGGTCGAAGGTGACGACGCTGAAGTCCCTCGCCAGCTCGGCGGCGATGCCGGCGACGCCGGTGCGGTCCTCGGCGACGTTGCTGACGACGAGAACCACCGGGCCCGAGCCGGTCCGGTCGAAGGCGATGGTCGTGCCGTCCGCCGAGGTGACGGAGTGCTGGATGTCGGTCATGGGTGCTCCTTGTCGGTTCGCGCCGCCCGGGTGGGCGAGCTCTCACCGCTACGTCGGAGCCGACCGACGGGCTTTGACATCGGCGACGCAGATCGTCCCCGGACGCCGCACCTCTCAGGAGCCCGCCAGCCCGTGCTCGTGCGCGAAGACCACGATCTGCACGCGGTCGCGCAGGCCGAGCTTGCGCAGGACCGCGCCGACGTGGGTCTTGACGGTGGACTCGCTGAGGAAGACCCGGCCGGCGATCTCCTGGTTGGACAGTCCCTTCGCGACGGCGCCGAAGACCTCGCGCTCCTTGTCCGTGAGCGCGAGGTACGCCGCCGGCGGGGCCACCGCCGCCTGGAACTGGTTGTCCAGCAGCGCGGACAGGTCGGTCGGCGCGAGGACCGCGTTGCCCGCGTGGACGGTACGGATGGCGTCGCGCAGCATCACGGGGGTCGTGCCCTTGAGCAGGAACCCGCTGGCGCCGTACCGGATGGCCGTCGCGGCGCGGTCGTCGAGGTTGAACGTCGTCAGCACGATCACGCGGACCGGACGCTGGCGGCGCGCGGCCCGGTCGGGCAGGAAGATCTGCCGGGTCGCCTCGACGCCGTCCATCTCCGGCATCCGGATGTCCATCAGCACGACGTCGGGCTCGAGCTCGTCGACCAGGCGCACCGCCTCGACGCCGTCGGCGGCGGTGCCGACGACCCGCATGCCCTCCTGCGCGTCGACGATCACCCGCACGCCCTCGCGGAAGAGCTCCTGGTCGTCGACCAGCAGCACGGAGATCATCGCGCCCTCACCGGGACCCAGGCCGTGGCGGTGAAGGTCGGGGGGTCGGTCCGACGGCGCACGTCCAGCCGGCCCCCGACCGCCTCGAGCCGGCGCCGCATGCCCTCGAGGCCCTGGCCGCCGCTGCCCGCGGGCTCGTCCGCGGGAACGGCGTTGCGGACCTCGATGCGCAGGTCCCCCTGCCAGTGCCGCTCGACATGGACCGGCTGGTCGCGGCGACCGTGCCGGATGGCGTTGGTGAGCATCTCCTGCAGCACCCGGAAGGCCACGACGGCGAGCTCGGGCGGCATCGGCTGCGGCGTGCCGACCTCGGCGGCGACCACCTCGTGGCCGCTGGCGCGCACGCCGGCGACGAGGCTGTCGAGGTCGGTCTGCGGAGCCCGCGCGGCACTCCCGGGGGCGTCGGTGGTGGTGGCCAGCACGCGGCGGACGTCGTCGAGCGAGGAGCGCGCCGAGCCGGCGATGTTGGCCATGGTCTTCTTGAGGGCCTGCGTGTCGACGTCCTCGAGATACTGCGCGGACTCCGCCTGGGCCAGGATCACGGCCAGCGAGTGGCCGACGACGTCGTGCACGTCGCGGGCGAGCTGTGCCTGGCCGTCGCGCAGCCGCGCGATCTCCGCCGCCTGGTCGCGCTCGGCCTCGGCCGCGACCTGGGAGCGGCGCGAGGCACGCGAGCGGTCGGCGAAGCGCAGCGCCAGGCCGAGCAGCCACGGCGTCGCGAGGAGCACGAAGCCCACGAGCCCGGCGGCCAGGCGCCAGTCGTAGCCGCCGTCGCGGTAGGTGTCGGCCGCGATCCGGTCGATCCCGAGCACCTGCAGTGCCTCGTAGAACGCGTACGGCGAGAGCAGGAGGACCGCGATGCCGGCGCTCAGGGGCAGCGACAGGCCGCTCAGCCACACCGTCGGCAGCCGGCCCCAGCGGGCACAGCCGAAGGCGACGACGGCGAGCAGTGTCTCGGTGAGCATGGGGTCGACGCCGAGCAGCACCTGGATGATCCCGGTGAGCCAGGCCGACGCGAGGGCGAGCGCCGGGAGCCGGCGCGCCAGGCCGACGGCGGCCGCGACCCCGGCGACCACCAGCAACGGGGCCGCCGAGCCCCACTCCCCCGAGCGTCGGAGCTCGGCGAGGCCGACCGCCAGGGCCGCCGCGCCCGCGAGCAGGTCGGGCAGCCAACGCTCGGCACGGTTCACCCGGATCCTCCTCCCCGCCGGTCCTTCGCTTGTCCGGGACAGCGAACCACACGCCTCACCGGTGCGCGGAGCGGACCAGCTCGTCGAGCAGGTCGCCGTAGCCCATGCCGGCCGCCGCGAACATGCGCGGGACCTGCGAGTGCTCGGTCAGGCCGGGCATCGTGTTGACCTCGTTGAGCACCGGGCCGGCGTCGGTGAGGAAGAAGTCGACCCGGGCGACGCCCGCGCAGCCGAGCGCCTCGAACGCGCCGGTGGCGGCCTCCTGCAGCGCCTTCGCATCGGTGTCGTCGAGAGCGGCGGGGACCCGGAAGTCGGCGCCGCCGCCGTACTTCGCGCCGTAGTCGAAGATCCCGTCGGCCACGATCTCCAGCGCCGGCGGGACGAACAGGCTGCCGTCGGCTCGCCGCAGGACGGCGACGTCGACCTCCCTGCCGGCGACGACCTCCTCGACGAGGACCCGCTCGTCCAGTGCGAAGGCCGCGTCGAGCGCCGGACCGAGCGCCTCCGGTACGTCGACCCGGCTGACGCCGAGACTCGAACCGGCCGAGACGGGCTTGACCACCACGGGCCGGCTCCAGCGCAGGTGCGCGGCGCTCGCGGCCGTCACCAGCAGCCCCGGCGCGACCGCGATCCCCACGGCGCGGGCGACCAGCTTGGTCGCCCATTTGTCCATGGCCAGCGCGCCGGGCCGGATCCCGCTGCCGACGTACGGCAGGCCGGCGAGCTCGCACAGGGCGGCCAGCGCGCCGTCCTCCCCGCGCGGGCCGTGCACGACGGGGAACACGACGTCGCACCCGCGCAGCACCTGCGCGGCGCCGCTGAGCCCGATCGGGCGCAGGCCGTGGTCGCGCCACATGCCGTCGCGGCCGATGGTGAGGGGGACGACGTCGTACGACGCCGGGTCGAGCGCGGCGACGACGGACGCCGCCGAGGCGAGGGACACGTCGTGCTCGCCGTTCTCTCCGCCGCCGACGACGGCTACCCGGGTCCTCATGACGAACCCGCCGCATCGACGCTGCGCAGGTGCGGGACGGCCCGGGTGCGGCGCGCGACGCGAGCCCCGATCCCGGTCACCAGCTCGTGCTCGATGGTGCCCGCCCAGGCTGCCCACTCGGCGACCGTCGGCTCGCCGGAGCGGCCGGGACCGAAGAGCGTGACCGTCTCGCCGACCTCGGCCCCCTCCGGCCCGAGGTCGACGACGACCTGGTCCATCGAGATCCGGCCGGCGACCGGCCGCCGGGCGCCCCGGACCAGCACCTCGGCGCGGCCCGACGCGACGCGCGGCAGGCCGTCGGCGTACCCCACCGGGACCAGGCCGAGGTGGGTCGCACCGGTGGTGCGGTGGTCGTGGCCGTAGCCGACCGGAGTGCCGGCGCGGACGCGGCGCACCTGCACCAGCGGGGCGGTCAGGGTCATCGCGGGCTCCAGCGCGGTGGTCCGGGACGGGTCGATGCCGACCAGGCCGGCGCCGACCCTGCTCATCGTGTGGTGGGTGCGCGGGTCGGTGAGGGTGGCGGCGGTCGCGGCGAGGTGCCGGTCGCGGGGCCGCAGCCCGGCCGCGCGGGCGACCTCGACGGCCCAGGCGAACCTGGTCCGGCCGCGCGCGTTGCAGGCGTCGGCAGGGTCGTCGGCACAGCCGAGGTGGCCCATCACCCCGACGACCTCGACCTGACCGCGTTGCTCGGCACGGCGGGCCGCGCGACACAGGGCGGCCCACTCGCCGGGCTCGGCGCCGTCGCGCGCCATGCCGGCGTCGACGTGGAGGTGGACCCGGATCCTTCCCGGCGCGGCCGTCAGCGCGGCCAGATGGGCGGCGCTCGGGACGGCGAGCTCGACATCCCGGGCGGCGGCCGTGGGGAAGTCGGCGTCGACCGGGTTGAGCCAGCTGAGCACCGGGACGACGAGGCCCGCGTCGCGCAGCGCGAACGCCTCCGCGAGGCTGGTGACTCCGAGCCGCGTCGCGCCGTGGGCGAGGGCCGTCCGGGCGACATCGACCGCCCCGTGTCCGAAGCCGTCCGCCTTGACGACCGCCATCAGCTCGCCACCGGCGCGCTCGGCGAGGGTGCGGGTGTTGCGGGCGACGGCGCCGAGGTCGACCGTCAGCTGCGGGGTGGACGCCCCGGTCGGCCGAGGCGCCACGGCAAGGCCGGTCATGCCGCCACAGCCGAGGCGAGTGGACCGTAGAGCGCATGGGGCGCGTGGGTGAGGAGTGCCCAGTACCGGTCGCCGTAGCTCCAGTGCCACCACTCCGTCGGGTAGTTCACCAGTCCCTGGGAGCGCAGCACCCTCGCCAGCAGCGTCCGATGCGCCCGCGCGTCCTGGCCGATCCCGGCCGCCGAGAACCAGCATCGGCCGTCGCTCTGCTCGGGCGTCGCGTCGATCGGCGTACCGAGGTCGAGCTCGTCGCCGGTGATGTCGACCAGCGTGAGGTCGACGGCCGCCCCGGCCACGTGCGGCGCGACGTCGACGGGAGCGACGAAGCGGCTGGTCAGCCGCTCGAGCGCGGTCGTGCCGATCCCCGGGTGTAGCGCGGCCAGCTCGGCGCCGTACGCCGCCACGATGGCGCGCTGCTCCTCGACCGGCCGGAAGCCCTCCACCACGCGGAGCCGCACACCGGCCGGCAGCAGCCGGTCCGCGGCGACCAGCCGGTCGGCGAGGTCCGCGCGCACCAGGGCGCCGGCGGGCGAGAGGTCCTCGGGGAGGCGCACCAGGGGCTCGCCGCACTCGGCCACGGGCACCGCACGCACGCGGGGGTCGGACAGCAGGATCGTCATGGCGTCCACGCTAGGAACGCCCGGGCCCGCCCTGCCTCCGCCGCAGGTGCCGCGTCGTGGTCCTCAGGTGCCGGGCCGGTCAGCCCCCGGTCGCGTCGAGCAGGCCCATGGCCCTGAAGGCGCGCGCATGGATCTCCCGCACCACCCGCTCCTTGCGCGCGTTGTACTGCATCGTGTGCTCGCCTGCCGCCGCCGCAGCGGCCGACGCCTCCCGCTTGGCTGCCGCGTAGCGCTCGCGGTCGTCGGGGTTGCCGCGGAGCCACTCGCGGAACAGGCGATGCTTGACGATCTCCGGGCTGTCCGGGCCGAAGACGTGGACCTGGCTGGCCGGGTCGTCGCCGCGCAGCAGCCGGTGCTCGAACCACCACGGCTCGCGCACCCGCAGCACGAACCCCTGCACCTCCAGCGCCGGCACGTACGCCGCCTCGTCGGCCGGGTCGGCGACGACCAGGTCGACGTCGATCACCGGCTTCGCGGGGAGGCCCGGCACGGCCGTGGAGCCGACGTGCTCGACGAGCAGCGCCCGCCAGCCGAGCGCGCGCCGTACCCGCTCCGCCACCGAGGCGAAGGCATCCGGCCAGCCCGGGTCGGGCGCGACTACGCGGACGTCCGGGCTGGGGCCGGCACCCGCGACCCAGGGCGAGGCGCCGGCCGGGACGGGCGGGTCGTGGAAGGTGACGATGTCGCGGCGGCTCGGCACAGCGTCAACCTACGCCGCGGGTGGCTCAGGCGGCGCGGGGTCGGGCGGGTAGGTAGGTGAGCTTGTCGTGGTGGCTGGCGAGGGTGGCGCGGGGTGGTGGGGTCCACACGGGTTGGCGGGTGTCGCGGTCGATGTGGACGGCCCAGGGGGTCTGGTGGATGAGGGTGTGGTGGTGGCGGCAGAGCATGACGAGGTTGTCGAGGTCGGTGGGTCCGCCGTCGGCCCAGTGGGTGATGTGGTGGGCGTCGCAGGCCAGGGGCATGCGGGTGCAGCCGGGGAAGGCGCAGTGCCGGTCGCGGGCGACCAGGGCGGTCCACAGGGCGGGGGTGACCAGGCGTTGGGTGCGGCCGACGTCGAGGACCTGGCCCTGGCCGCCGAGGACGGCGGAGAGGATGTCGGCGTCGCAGGCGAGGCGTCGTACGGCGGTGGCGGAGAGCCGGGCGCCGGTGGGGGTGCGACCGGGGCGGGCCAGGCCGGCGTCGAGGACCTTCTGGCGCAGTGAGTCGTGGTCGATGAGCACCATCACGCGGGGGCGGGTGCCGTGGTCGCGGGGCAGGTCGGGAAGGGTGGTGAGCCGTTCACAGGCGTCCACGAGGGCGTCCCACAGGCGGGCTCCGGCGTCGCGGGGGTCGCGGCCGGTGTGCGCGCACCCCGGGGTCAGGCACGCGGCGCTGGTCGCGACACCGTCCTCGTCGAACAGCGGAGCACCCGCCGGGCGGGCGGTCCCGCCGCATGACCCGGGCTCGGTGGTGACAGGCGCGGCGAGGGGGTGCAGGGTGGCCTTGATCCGCTCGACGTCCTCGACGCTGCCGTAGCCCTTGACCCGGACCCCGCCGAGCCCGTCGGGGGCGAAGGAGAGGTGGCGGGCGTGGTGGGCGGCTCGTTCGGTCTTGGCCTTCTCCTTCTCGGCGTTGAGGAGGGCGGCGTCGGGGTCGAGCTCGCGCACGACGTCGGTGAACGCGGTCTGCAGGTCGGAGGCGTCGTGACCGTGGGTCGCGACGAGGTCGAGCAGGGCGTCGGCGACCTGGGTGCGGAACTCGGGCACCCGGGGCAGCGTCTGCACCTTGCCCGCGATCGCGCGGGCCTGCGGCAGCGTGACCCGACCCTCCTCCAGCGCGGTCTGCACGGCGGGCAGGTCGCGCAGCTGCTCGGCGGCGCGGACCAGTCCGCCGCCGCTGCCCTTGTGGCCGCCGGTGAGGTGGGTCAGGAAGTCCTTGGTCGAGGCCCAGCCCAGCTCGCGCAGCGCGTCGGTGTCCTCGAGGCGGGCGATGCCCCGCAGCAGTGCGGCGTCGAGGAACGCCCGCGCCGCAGCCACCGCCTGCACCCCGGCCACGGTCGCGGGTCCGTCGAGGGCGTCCCAGTCACTGCCGGCCAGCTCCGCGGCGCCCTCGCACACGGCGGTGGCCGTCTCGAGCGCCCCGGGAGAAGTCATGCGCTCATCCTATCGAACACCTGTTCGAATGGCAAGTCCGTTCACAGCCTGCTGACTACCCGGACGCCTCCACCCGGTGCTCGGCGCAGGCCTCGGTCGCGTCGGGCGTCACCGGCTCGGAGCCCTCCAGCGCATCCGCCGCCCGCGACCGCCCGAGGTTCCACTCCAGCCAGTCGTCGTCGTCCAGCTCGCGCCCGGCGAGCGCACACCTCCGGTCCGCGCCGGACAGCTCGGCGAGCGTCGGCACGGCGTCGTCGGAGAGGTCGCGCAGGTAGCCCCAGTCGACGCGGCCGGTGTCGTCGTACCGAGCCAGGTTGTGCCGCGCGATCCAGGCGTCCGGGTTGACCACGGCCAGACCGAGGAGCCCGACGACCCCGCTGAGCAGCGCGAAGCGGGGCAGCCAGGCGCCGCGCAACGCGATGCCGCTGACCGCGACGGCGAGCACGAGCAGCCCCAGCCAGCCCTCGAAGACGTCCACGAGCAGCCGGAGCCGGGTGAAGCCGTAGGCCTCCTGGTAGACGTCCATCCGGTACAGCGCGGAGGCGACCACCACCAGCGTCTCGGCGCAGAGCGCGCCGAGGGCCAGACGGAGCCAGAGCCGGTCGGAGGAGGTGTCGCGCGGAGCCTTGCGGGCGGCGGCCCAGATCACGAGCAGGGTGAGCGCGGTCGCGATGGTCAGCTGGGCGAATCCCTCGTGGACGTACTCCGCATAGGTCAGCCCCGTCGTACGCCGCAGGTAGGCGTGCCCGCCGAAGACCACCGTCGCCTGGGCGACGAGGAAGACCGCGAAGACACCGACCACGACCAGGACGGGAGCGAGCCACTCGTAGCGGCGGGCGACGGTGCGCGCCGCCGAGCCGTCGCGGTCGACGCGCGGCGGGTTGAGAGCCAGATAGGCCGCGGCGAGGACGGTGCCGCCGACGGCCACGGTCACGAAGGCGCGCAGCACGAAGGTGTCGATGGTGAGGTCGGGCAGGAGCGCGTCCACCCATTCGGCGACCAGCGCGTCCGCCGAGGCGAACAGGGCGCCGAAGACGACCAGCCCGAGTGCCGACCAGAGCAGGGTCCGCAGCACCGCGGCGCCGTGGCCGACCACCGGCAGGGCCACGACCGTGCGGCCCAGCCACGGCATCCCGCGCAACCCGGCCACCGGCCACATCAGGCCCGACAGGACGAAGCCGGCGAGCGTGCGACCGCGGGTCACGGCGCACACGCACAGCGCGGCCCCGGCGAACAGGCAGAGCACCACCACCCATTCGGCGTCGCGGAGGACGGCCGTGGCGGCCAGCAGCACGCACAGGCCGGCGCAGGCGAGCGTGAACGGGTCGCGGCGGTGCCGGCTCGCGGACAGCACGACCGCACCCGCGGCGAGGAGCACCAGGAAGGTGCCGATGCCCAGCGCCCGCTCGGGGAGGACGAGCCCGCCGAGGAGGCCGGCACCGAGGGCACCCAGCAGCAGTCCGGGCCGGGCCGGGACACCGCGGTCGGGCCAGAGGCCGCCGAACAGGTCGTCGGCGACCGACGACGGCGCAGGCACGGACGGGGTGGGCGGCGGTGCGGTCGGAACGGGCACGGATCCCTCCGGGACAGTGGAGCGGGACGACGACGGGGACGGGGCCGGCGAGGCGGACGCCGCGGGCACGTCCGTCGCACCGGGTACGACGACCGGCCGGGCCGCGGGCTCCAGCGGCAGGTCGACACGCACCCGCGCGCCCGCCTTCCCCGCGGGCGGGTCGAGGAAGCCGATGGTGCCGCCGTGCAGGTCGGTGACCCACCGGGCGATCGCGAGGCCGAGGCCGGTCGCTCCGGTCTCCTCGCCCCCGGCCGCGCCGATCCCCCGCAGCGTGCCGAAGGGCTCGAAGACCCGCTCCCGCGCGGAGGCCGGGATGCCCGGGCCGTCGTCGCGGACCTCCAGCAGGTACCGCTCGGCGCGCCGCTGTGCCGTGACCACCACGGTGCCGCCGGCCGGGCTGTGCCGCGAGGCGTTGTCGAGGAGGTTCGCGACGAGCTGGTGCAGCCGGGCCGGGTCCGCGGTGACCACCAGGTCCGGCGGGACCAGCCGGACGTCGTACTCGACGTCGCGCCCGAGCACCCGGGCCTCCGCGACGGCGCCCGCCAGGAGGTCGGCCAGGCGCACGGGCTGCGGGGAGAGGGGCGCCTTGCCGGCGTCCACGCGGGCCAGGTCGAGCAGGTCCTCGACCAGCCCGCTCATCCGCTCGGCCTGGGCGAGCGCCGTCGCCAGCACGGCCGGGTCGTCGGGGACGACGCCGTCGACGACGTTCTCGAGGACCGCCCGCAGGCCGGCGAGCGGGGTGCGCAGCTCGTGGCTGACGTTGGCGACCAGCTCGCGGCGCTGTCGGTCGACGCCGGCGAGATCGCGGGCCATGGTGTTGAAGGCCCTGGCCAGCTCGCCGACCTCGTCGCGCGAAGCATCCGGCACCCGGACGTCGTAGTCGCCGGTCGCCATCCGGCGTGCCGCGGCGGTCATCTGCCGCAGCGGTGAGGTCATGCCGACCGCGAGGAGCTGGGTGAGGGCCAGGGCGAGGCCGATCGTGACCGGGATCGTCAACCAGGTGGGGACGCCGTCGGCCCGACCGAGCGCGGCCACGAGCGCCGCCACCGTCGCGCTCGCGGCCACGAGCACGCCGAGCTTGACCTTGATCGACCGGATGCCGACGAGCGGCTGGGCACTCATCGCGCGCCGCCGGGGACGTCGAGGGCGTAGCCGACGCCGTGCACGGTGCGGACCAGGTCGGCGCCGACCTTCGCCCGCAGGCCCTTCACGTGGCTGTCGACGGTGCGGGTGCCGGTGGCGCCGTCCCAGCCCCACACCTCGGCCAGCAGCCGCTCCCGGGTGACGACGGCGCCGGGGGTGGCGGCCAGGCACATCAGCAGGTCGAACTCCGTCGGGGTGAGGCGCACCTCCTCCTCGCCGCGCCAGACCCGGCGCGCCGGCGCGTCGACCCGGAGGTCGCCCAGCTCGAGGGCCCGCCGGCCGGCCAGCTCGCTCGCGCGCTCGACCCGGCGCAGCAGGGCCGCGACCCGGGCGACCAGCTCACGCATCCGGAACGGCTTGGTCAGGTAGTCGTCGGCCCCCACACCGAGGCCCACCAGTACGTCGGCCTCGTCCGTGCGGGCGGTGAGCATGATCACCGGGACCGGGCGGTCGGCCTGGATCCGCCGGCACACCTCGTGGCCGTCGTACCCGGGCAGCATCACGTCGAGCAGGACCAGGTCGGGGGTGTGCTCGGCGTGCGCGGCGACGGCGCCGGGGCCGTCGAAGGCGCGCACCACGTCGTATCCCTCGGCCTGGAGACGGTCGGCGACCGCCTGGTTGATGACGGGGTCGTCCTCCACGACGAGGACCCGACGGCGCACGCTGTCCGCTGGCATGACCCCGAGGCTACGAGCGCGCGGGGCCGGGAGGCGCGCACGACGTGTGCAGGTTCTGTGCAGATCGCCTCACATCCGCGGCCGAGGCGTCGCGGACGCCGGTGAGAAGTTTTGCCAAGAGCGGCTCCGGAGGCGGCGGGCGGCGGATAGCCTGGACCCTGCTTCTGGTGGGGACATGGACATGAGGTTGCGGTGAGCGCGTCGGCCGACGTCGACCTGTTGACGCTGGTGCGCGAGGGCGACCAGCACGCCCTGGCGACCCTCTACGACCTCCACCGCGATGCGGCCCTGCGCTTCGCACGGGGACTCGTGACGGATCCGAACCTGGCCGAGGACCTCGTCGCCGACGCGTTCGAGCGGGTGTTGCGCCAGGTCCGCGAGGGCCGCGGCCCCCAGGCCAACTTCCGGGCGTACCTGTTCACCGCGGTCCGCAACCGGTACGTCGACGAGGTGCGCCGGAGCGCGCGGCTGACCCCGGTGTCGGACCAGCCGTGGGTGCTGGAGGGCGAGGAGGTCGCGGATCCCGTGGACGACCTCTTCGACGAGGACGCGGCGACGGCGGCCCTCGCGCAGCTGCCCGACAGCTGGCGCCGCGTGCTGTGGCACGTCGAGGTGGAGGGCCGGCCCCTGGCGGACGCCGCCGCACTCCTCGCGCTGAGCCCGACGGCGGCCTCGTCGCTCGCGCACCGGGCCCGGGAGGGCCTCAAGCTCGCCTACCTGGACCACCAGCTCGCCACCCGGGCCGCCGACCGGTCCTGCCAGTGGTCGCTCGCGCGGCTGAGCCAGTACGTACGCGGTGGTCTCAGCCCGCGGGCCGCGGACAAGGTGCAGGCCCACGTCGCGGCGTGCGCGTCGTGCACCGCGGCGCTCGCCGGGCTCGAGGACACCAACCGCCGCCTGGCGGCGCTGCTGCTGCCGATCGTCATGGTGGGGGCGACCCTGGGCGCGGCGGGTGGCGGAGCCGGCGGGCCGTCCGCCCCCTCGGCGAACCCGTCCGCGACGGCGGCCCGGACCGGCGCCCGGGGCGTCCGCACTGGTGCGCGCACCGCCGGCCGCACCGCCGGGCGGCTCCGCGGCCTCTCCGCGGCCTCGCCCGCCGTCGTGGGCGGCGGCGCGGCCGCGGCCGCCCTCGTCGCCGTCCTCTCCGTGGCGGCCGCGGTCGCCTGGTGGCCGGCGGGCTCGGACGAACCCGCGCTGGTCGAGCCGAGCGCGGACCAGGAGCGGCCCGGCGCGGTCCCGGACGAACCGACGGAGACCGCCGGGATCCCCGCCGTCGCCCAGCCGACACCGGACAGCACGCCCTCGGCTCCCGCGCCCAGCGCCACCCCCGAGACCCCGGTGACGACCCCCGCGGCGGCCGCTCAGGCACACCAGATGGCGCGCGCGGCGCAGGTGCGGCCCTCGGCACCGGTCGCCGTACCCATCACCGCCTGCGGGGCCTGGGGCCGGCTCGACCTGCCGAGCACGACGGGGGTCCGCTACCGGCTGAGCGAGGGCGACGGGCGCTCGGGACCGTGGGAGGTGACCGCGGCGGCGCGCTCGGGGTTCACCCTCGCGCCCGGCGTCGCCACCTCCTTCCGCGGCGACCTGGGCAGCCACCGCGCGTGCCCGGAGATCGGCGCGCTGGGACGGACCAGCACGTCGGCGACTGCCTTCGACACGACGCTCGACGTGACGGCGACCGACCCCGGCCCGTACCAGGTCGGGGTCGAGCTGCGGTACGACGCCACCGTCTACACCCTGGGCTTCTCCGGCGCGGGCTGGCAGTGCTGGGCGACGGACGGGAGCACCCGCGCCCCTCTGGACGGCAGCCAGTACCAGCTGCAGCCCGGAGCCCAGTGGGTCCTCTGCGAGCTCGCCTACCAGGGCACCGACCCGGGACCGCTGACCGTCAGCCTGGACACGATCGTCGCGGCGGACGCCACCGGGACGGCGCGCGTGACCCGGGACGGCCAGGCCACCGCATCCGGGTCGTTCTGAGCCTGACCGTACGAGGGCGGGTGGTGGCCGTGGGGTCGGGCAGCTGTAACTACCTGTTCGTGCTACTACCGCACCCGTAGACGGGTCAGGCAGTGACACGAACAGGTAGTTACACCTGCCGGGGACGGCACCCCCACAGCGCCGTCCCCTCCCCCGAAGCCGACGCGCCGTGTGGCCCAGGCCGGAGCCCGGACCACACGGCGGCTCCCAGGTGGGGGGTTCCCGGGAGATCGTGGGTCGCGCGTGAGGTCAGCCGTGGCGGCTCGGCTCGGTCCCGCGCTTCTCGTGCCACGCGCGCGCGGGGCCGGGTCGTGGCCTTCGCCGCCGTGTGTCGAGCATGGAAGAGGTTCGTCTCCTGTGTCTGGGGAGACGGCCGGCGGGTTCGTCCACCCGCGACGCCAGGCGCCGCGTTGCCGTCACGAGTAGACGTGCCGGCCCCGCCCACGGTCACGCGAAAATCGCGACGATCGTGTGGTCTGGCTCACCTGGCCGGCAGCTGGTCCTCGATGAACCGGCTCCGGGTCGCATAGAGCCCGCAGAGGTACAGGGGGAGGCAGAGCGCGAGGAGGACCAGGATAGAGACGGTCCACGTGCCGGTCGCGGCATGCAGCACACCGACTCCGAAGGGCCCCACCGCGGCGAGGAGATAGCCCGCGGACTGGGTGAACCCGGACAGCGCGGCGGTGCCCTGCGCCGTGCGGCTGCGCAGGCCGATGAGCGTGAGGATGAGGGGGAAGGTGCTGCACCCGATGCCGATGGCGAGGGCCCACAGCCACCCCAGCGGGCGCGGGTCCAGGAGGAAACCGACATAGCCGATCGGGTAGCAGACCATGAGGGCGGTGAGCAGCCAGCGCTGGTCGCGCAGGCGTCCGGCCAGGATCGGGATCAGCACCGACAGCGGGATGCTCGCGCCGGTCACGATGCCGAGCAGGATCCCGGCCGTCTCCGCGGAGTAGCCCGCGTCACGGCACATCTGGGCGAACCAGCCGAACACGGCGTACGCCTGGAGGGACTGGAGGCCGAAGGCGACCGCCATCGCCCAGCCGAGCCGGGTGCGCACCATCGAGCCGACCCCGAGGGCACGGGTACGACGACCCTCGTGGAGGTCGTGGCCGACCAGCCCGATCCAGGGCAGGATCGCGATGGCCGCCGTCACCGCCCACGCTCCCAGGCCCTGCGCGTAGTCGACGCCCTCGCCGCCGATGCCCGCGATCGGCACGCTCAGCGCGGAGGACAGGGTCAGCCCCACGGCCATCGACGTCGTGTACACCGCGGTGAGCAGGCCGACCTGTCCGGGGAAGTGCAGCTTGACCAGCGACGGCATCAGCACGTTGGCGGCCGCCGCGCCGGCGAGCGCGGCGAAGGACAGGACCAGGAAGAGCCAGCCCTGGTGCACATGGCCACGCGCCCACAGGCAGCCCGCGAGCAGCACCAGGCCGACCAGGGACACCCGGTGCACGCCGACCCAGGAGGCGAGGCGCGGGGCGATCCCGCCGACCACCGCGAAGCAGACCACCGGCAGCGTGGTCAGCAGGCCCGCCTCCGCGTCGCCGAGGGGGACGCCCGCCCGGATCTCCGCCAGCAGCGGGCCGACGCTCGACGCTGCCGGGCGCAGGTTGAAGGCGAGGACCACGATCCCGAGGACGACGAGGAGGCGCTGGACGCGGGAGTCCCGTACGACGTCGGTGGGCGCGGCTGTCACGGAGCCATGCAACACCACGACCCGGTCGCGGATTCCAGCGGTCCGCCCGCTCCTACGCCCAGGCCGCGGCGGCCGCGGCCAGGACGTCCGGGTCGGACCAGGTCTCGACGCCGACGACGCGACCCTCGACGACAGTGAACGCCATCACGCTGAACAGCTCGTCGTGCAGGGTGATGACCACACCCGCCTGGCCGTTCACGAGCACCGGGTGCACGACGCGGTCCGGGTGCGCGAACATGAGCGCGTTGCGGGCGATGGTCTCGGCTCCCCGGTATTCGACGACCCCGCCCCGGAGGGCACCGAGGTCGGAGCGCAGCGCGACGTCGGGAGCCAGCACACCGACGAGACGCTCGAGGTCGCCGGCGTGCGCGGCAGCGAAGAAGGCGTCGACCACCTCGCGCTGGCGGGCCCGCCCGTCCATGCGCACGACATCGGTCCCGCGGACCCGGCGGCGCGCTCGGCTGGCGATCTGGCGAGTGGCGGCCGGGGTCCGCTCGACGATCGGCGCGATGTCCTCGAAGGGCACGCCGAACAGGTCGTGCAGCACGAACGCGATCCGCTCGAGCGGCGCCAGCTGGTCGAGCACCACGAGCAGGGCGAGGCCCACGGAGTCGGCGATCAGTGCCTGCTCCTCGGGCAGTGCCGCGTCGTACGGCGTGACGACGGGGTCGGGCAGCCGCTCCACCCGCTCCTCCAGCGAGTCCTCGCGACGGGTCGCGCGCGAGCGCAGCGTGTTGAGCGCGATCCGGCCCACGACGGTCGTCAGCCAGCCGCCGAGGTTGTCGATGTCCGCGGCGTCGGTGCGGTGCAGGCGCAGCCACGCCTCCTGGACGGCGTCCTCGGCCTCGGCGACCGAGCCGAGCACGCGGTAGGCGACGGTGTGCAGGTGGCGGCGGTGCTGCTCGAAGGCGGCGGCCAGGGTGACGTCGTCGTTCACGGCGGTTCCTCTCCTCAGGGGTCGTCTCCCTGACCCCTCCCGGACCGGGGATGTGACCGGGACCCGGCAGGTCTCGGAGATTCTCCGCGCCGACCGGTCACACTCCGCTGCCGCCGCGGGTCAGGGATGTCGACAGATCCCCCAAGCGAACCAGGAGAACCCCGATGACCACCGTCACCCCCCGCATGGCCAACCCCGCCCAGATCCTGCCCGACGCCTTCAAGGGCATCGGCAGCCTGATGACCGCCGTCGCCAAGGGCGGCCTCCCGACCGCCACGCTGGAGCTGGTCGCCCTGCGCGCGAGCCAGCTCAACGGCTGCAGCGCCTGCGTCCAGGGGCACCTCGAGGCGCTGCAGGCCGCCGGCGAGTCGATGGACCGCATCGTCGGTGTCGGCGCGTGGGGCGAGTCGCCGTACTTCGACGAGGCGGAGCGGGCGGCGCTCGCCCTCACCGACGCCCTCACCCGGCTCGCCGACAGCCACGACCCGGTCAGCGACGAGCTGTGGCGCGAGGTGACCAAGCACTACGACGAGCGGCAGGTCGCCGCGCTGCTCCTGCAGATCGCGACGCTCAACCTGTTCAACCGCGTCAACGTCGCGGTCCGCGAGCGGGCGGACGCCCCGAGCTGGAAGCAGGCCGGCTGAGCCGACCGGGTGCCGGGCGCCGCGGGCGGAGCATCGCTCACCGCGCGCCCGGCACCCGCGCGCCCAGGAGCCGGACGAGCTCACGGGGCTCGTCGGCCCACAGCCCCACCCGGTCGGCGACCCGCTGCCCGTCGTGGGTCGCCAGCGCCGTCGGCCCGTCCAGGGTGAGCTCGACGTTGGTGCGGTTGCCGGGGCCGACCAGGAGCAGCCCGTCCTCGTGGTGGACGGTGCGGGCGATGCCCTCGAACTCGTGCTCGACGACCCGGCAGGAGACGATCGCGGCGAGCGGCACGTCGAGTCGGAACCGGGGGCCGCTGCGCACCACGACGCGGTCGTCGAGCAGCAGGTGGCGTCGTACGGCGAACGAGCTCGCCATGCCCAGCATCCACAGCGCGCCCCACAGTCCGACGACGAACAGCGGGATCCGGACCACCTCGGCCCAGGTGGCGTCGACCGAGCGGAGCACGAGCTCCAGCGCGACCACCTCGGCGAAGGAGCCGAAGATCCACAGCCACAGCACCGGAGCGGTCAGCCGGCCGTAGCCGAACTGGAGGGCGCCGGCGGGAGCGTCCGGCCGACGCGCGACCCAGCGGGCCAGGTTGCGCCAGATCGCGAGCTCGAGCAGGACGGCGTGCTTCGCCAGCCTCCACGGCGAGCTCACGGCGCGGCCTCCTCCATCAGGGCGGTGAAGCGGGCGATCGTCTCGTCGAGGACGGCGCAGAAGGTGGCCAGGCGCCGCGGCGGCAGGTCGCCGAAGAGCTGGCGGGCCAGGTCGTCGTAGCCGGCCTCGTTCTCCTCGATCACCGCGCGACCGGCCGCGGTGGGCGTCACCAGCGTCGCGCGGCGGTCGCTCGGGTGCGGCTCGCGGGTCACGTGGCCGGAGGCGACCAGGCCGTCGACGAGCCCGGTGACGTTGCGGGGCGTCACGTCCATCGCGGCGGCCAGGCGCTGCTGGGTCTGCGGCCCGCCGCGGCCCAGCTCCCACAGCAGGTGGATCCGCGCGGCCGTGAGCCCCGACTCCCTCTCGTAGCGCGCGAGATCGCTGGCGACCAGCATCGACAGCTGCATCACCCGGTCGATCGCCTCACGCGGCGTACTCGGCTCCATGTAGTGAAGTTACTACATCATTACCTCACTACAGCAATCGCACCGCTCCGCTCGCCCCGCGGTCAGGGAGCGCGAAAGACCACGCTCACGAAGACCTCACCGTCCTCGTCGCGCCAGGCACCCACGGCCGCCTGGCGGTAGGCCGGCTGCACGATCACCTCCTCGTGCGTGGGCGAGTCCATCCACGCCCGGAGCACGATCGCGGGCTCGCGGAAGCCGTTGCCGCGGGCCAGGATCTCGCCCACCCGCACGCCACCGCAGCGGCGGAAGACCTTGCGCAGGCCGTCGTAGTGCCGCATCTCGTCGTTGACCGCCATCCGCCGGGCCCGCGCCTCCGCGAACTCGTCGACGCACGAGGACGGGCCAGACCGCGCAGGTCGCGCCGCTCGCGGCGGCGCTCGAGCCCGTCGAGCACGGCGGCCTCGTAGGCGTCACCCATGGGGCGCACCTCGCGGTCCCCGGCGTACGACGGCGGCGCGTCCACGGCCCCCGCCGTCAGGGCCGTGGCCGCGGCGGTCGCGGTCACGAGAGCGAGCGCCGCGCGCAGTGCGGCGCATGTGCGTACCTTCGTCATCGGACACCTCCCGAGTCGGTGCACATCTGGTTGCGGTACCCGGAAGCCGTGGAGCACACCCCCGGTCGACAGCCAGGCGGCGGTCACACCGGTCCGGCAGCCGCGACCCCACCGTCGCGGGCCCGCGGCGACCGCGTCAACCGGCCGTCCACTCCGCGCGCAGCACGCTGTAGGAGTAGCAGTCGTGGTAGGCGCCGTCGCGCCACTGCGCGCCGCGCGTCGTGCCCTCGCGGGTGAACCCGGCCTTCTCCAGCGCCCGCTGCTCCGCGCGGTTCTCGACGTCGGTCGACGCCTCGACGCGGTTGACGGTCGTGTGGCGGAAGATCAGGTCGACCAGCGCCCGCTGGGCCGCGGTGCCCGCGCCGCGGCCGCGCGCCTCCGGGCGCAGCCAGATGCCGATCATCGGGTTGCGCGACTCCGGAGTCGGTCCCCACTGCATCCAGATCCAGCTCACGTCGCCGAGCAGCAGCCCGTCGGCGTCGCAGACCGCGAGGCCGCCGGCCTCGCGCAGCGACGGCGGCTGCGGCTGCGTGCGCGGCGCGCGCGGCCCGAAGTCGTCGTACGGCGAGTCGCCGCCGGCCAGCAGCGGCAGGTCCTCGGCCACGACCGGTCGCAGCACGATCTCCATCGACATCCCTCACCCTCACCTGGCCGAGCGGCCGTCATGCCGTCCCGCGGTTCCGGGTAGTCCACCACAGCAGCGCCGCCGCACCCACCTGCAGCGCCACGACCAGCACCCCGAGGACAGCCACGTGGAGCTCGACCAACGCTCCCGCGAGGGCACCCCCGGCCAGTGCGCCGACGCCCTGCACGGCCGCGAACACCCCGTACGCCGTGGCGCGGCGCCCCGCGGGGACCAGGTCCGCCACGTACGCCTTGACCGTCGAGTCCTGGACGCCCGCCGCCGCACCCCACGCGACGACACCGACGAGCACGAGGCCCAGCCGATCGGTGAAGACGCACCACGGCACCACGGCGACCAGGACCGGGACCGTGAGGAGGACCCGGCCGCCCCAGCGGTCGAACATGCCGCCGGTCGCGAGTGCGGCGAGCGCCGCGACGGCCATGGCCACGGCGTAGACCAGTGGGACCACCGCGGCGGGGACCAGGCCGGTCTCGACGAAGCGGTAGGAGATCACCCCGAAGGTCATCAGCCCCACGGTGGTCAGGGCGGCGGCGAGGGAGAAGAGGTGGAAGGCCCGCGGCAGGTCGGCGCCGACCGCGGCGGAGCGGACCTCGGCCCAGGCGCCGCGCGCCGGCCGGTCCGCGGGCTCGTCCTCCTCCGGCGCGGCCCGGGTCGCGATCGGCGCGCGCCGGCGCAGCTGGGCGAGCAGCACCATCGCCACCGCTCCGGGGACGGCGAGCACCGCGAAGCCCGGCCACAGCAGCCCGGTCAGCGCGGCGATGCCGGCGAGCAGCAGTGGTCCGGAGAAGGCGCCGACCTGGTCGAGCGCCTTGTGCACCGCGAAGCCCTTGCCCCGGCCGGTCGCCGTCGCCATCCCGGCGAGCAGCGCCGACTTCGCCGGGCTGCGCACCGCCTTGCCGGTGCGCTCGAGCACGATCAGCGTCGCGGCGACCGCCAGGCCCGCGCTGCCCAGGAAGGGCGTGACGGCGAGGAGCGGCACGCACACCGCGGTCATGGCGTACCCGACGACCGTCAGCCGCCAGTGCCGCCGACCGCGGTCCGCCCACGGCCCGGTGACCAGGCGCAGCACGAGGGCGACGGCCTCGCCCGCGCCGGTGATCAGGCCGACGGTGAGGGCGGACGCGCCGAGGCTGCCGAGAAAGGGGCCGGCCATGGCCCGCATCCCCTCGTAGACCATGTCCGCGGCCAGGCTGACCAGCCCGAAGGCGAACACGGTGCGCCACGGCGTCCACATCGGCCGGGCCGAGGCCGACGGGGCCGTCGGGGCCGTCGGGCTCGTCGGGCTCGTCGGGGCCGGGGGCGGGGTCACCCTCAGATCCAACCAGCCCCGCTCGCGATGAGCAGCAGGCCGAAGAGCGCGAAGAGCGCGGCGGCGCCGTAGGTGATGGCGCGCTCCGGCAGACGACGGCCGAGGACCGCACCGACGCCGATGGCGAGGGCGTCCGCGGCCACCATGCCGAGAGTCGAGCCGAGCCAGGTGCCGAACCAGCCCTCCTGGGTGGCGAGCGTGATGGTCGCGAGCATCGTCTTGTCGCCGAGCTCGGCGAGGAAGAAGAACACGGCGACCACGAGGACGGCGCGGCCGGTCGCGTTGCGCGCCTTGCGCTCGTCGTCCTCGGTCAGCTCGTCCCCGCGGAGCGTCCACAGGGCGAAGCCGAGGAACGCGATGCCGGCTCCGATCTCGATCGCGCCCTGGTAGTCGCCGAAGGCGTCGCCGATGGCATAGCCGATGCCGACCGACGCGAGGTGCACCACGGCCGTCGCCGCGGTCAGTCCGAGGAGGACGTCCCGGGCGCGATAGCGGGTGGCGAAGGTCATCGCCATCAGCTGGCTCTTGTCCCCGAGCTCGGCCACGAAGATCACGGCGGTGCTCAGCAGGAAGGCGTACATCTGGTTCCTCTCCGGTGCCGGGCCGGAGGAACCCGTCGCGATGGACGTGCCTTCGGCCAGGCACGTCCATCTCATGGGTCGCGCATCTGACCGAAAGTCTCGTCCGCCACCTCACGGTGGCCTGCTGCGCCGGGCCCGCGAGCGAACGCGGTCCAGTATGTCGACGCAACCGTTGAGGACTACTCCCCTTCGTGTCCCCGATCCTAGGCCAGGTCCGCGCGGGTCGGCCAATCGGAGCCGGCCGTCAGCGCGGGTCGAGCGCCGCCGCGAGCGCGCTCAGCGCGGCGGGGGCGACGCGGTAGTAGGCCCACCGCCCGCGCTGCTCGCGGGTGGCGAGGCCGGACTCGACCAGCAGCCGCATGTGATGGGAGACGGTCGGCTGGCTGAGACCGACCGGCTCGGTCATGTCGCAGATGCACGCCTCGCCGTCCGGCGCGGCGGCGATGAGGGAGAGCAGCTTGACCCGGGTCGGGTCGCCGAGCGCCTTGAACATCCGGGCCAGCGTCTCGGCAGCCCCGTCGGACACCAGCCCGCCGGTGACCGGTGAGCAACAGGCTGCGAGGCCGTCCGCCTGGATGACCGGCAGGGAGGAGGACATGCGGACATTCTGCCCCACCCATTGACATTTGTCGATGTGACCGTAGGGTGTTCGCATCGAAGAACGTCGATGCGTGATCATGTGGAGCGAGGAGTGCGTGATGAGTGACCGATCTTCCGACCTGCCCGTGGTGGTGATCGGCGCCGGACCCCAGGGCCTGGCCGCCGCCGCCCACCTGCTCGAGCGCGGCCTCGCGCCCCTCGTGCTCGAGTCCGGGCTCGGACCCGCGTCCGCGGTGGCCGAGTGGGGACATGTCCGGTTGTTCTCGGCCTGGCCCGAGCTGGTCGACGCCGCCGCCGTCCGCCTTCTCGAGCCCACCGGATGGACCGCCCCGGCCAGCGGCTACCCGACCGGCGCGGAGTGGGTCGAGGACTATCTCGCCCCGCTCGCGGACCGGCTCGGCGCGCGCGTCCGGTACGACGCCCGGGTCACCGGAGTCTCCCGCAGGGGGCGGGACCGCCTGGTCGACGCCGACCGTGCCGCGCAGCCCTTCACCGTCCACGTCACCGACGGCGCCGGCCACGAGACCCGCCTCGAGGCCCGGGCGGTCATCGACGCCTCGGGCACCTGGCGGAGGCCGAGCCCGGCCGGGGCCGACGGGCTGCCCGCGCTCGGCGAGCGCGCCGCCGCCGACCTGGTCGCCTACGAGGTTCCGGACCGCGCCCGGCCCGAGCGCTACGCCGGCCGACACACGGTCGTCGTCGGAGCGGGCGACTCGGCGTTCAACGCCGTCCACGAGCTGGTCCAGATCGCCGCCGCGCACCCCGGCACGCGGGTGACCTGGGCGATCCGCCGGGTCGCCGGCGCGTTCGGCGGCGGCGCTGCCGACGAGCTGCCGGAGCGCGGCGCGCTGGGCCAGCGCGCCCGCCGCGCGGTCGCGTCCGGTGCGGTCGAGCTGGTGACGGGCTTCCGCACGGCCGCCGTACGTCGCGTGGGCGAGCGGGCCGTGCTCGTCGGCGAGGACGGCCGCGCGCTGGACGCCGCGGACACCGTGGTGGTGCTGACCGGATTCCGCCCCGACCTGTCGTTCCTGTCCGAGATGCGCCTGGACCTGGACCCGACCCTCGAGGCGCCCCGGCGGATCGCGGCGGAGATCGACCCGAACGTCCACTCGTGCGGCTCGGTCCGGGCGACCGGCGCCGCCGACCTCGCCCAGCCGGAGCCGGACCTCTACCTGGTCGGCATGAAGTCCTACGGCCGCGCCCCCACCTTCCTGGCGCTGACCGGCTACGAACAGGTGCGCAGCGTGGTCGCCGCGATCGCCGGCGACCACGAGGCGGCCGCCCGCGTCGAGCTGGTCCTCCCCGACACCGGGGTCTGCGGCGGCGCGGGCGTGTTCGACGACCCGGCCGCGGCGGGAGGCGGATGCTGCACGCCGGCGTCGCCCGTCGAGGTCATCGAGATCGGCCGAGCCCCTGTCGACGCCTGAGCATCCCGACCCCGCGGCGACCCGGGCCCTCGTCGCCCTCTGCGTCACCGTCACGGTGGCGTACGGCGTCCTCTACTACGCCTTCACCGTCCTCGCGCCCGGCATCGCCGGGGACACCGGCTGGTCGACGACCGCGATCACCACGGCGTTCTCCGGGGGCAGTCTCGTCGGCGCGCTCGCCGGGGTCGTCGCGGGCCGCGTCCTGCAGGCCCGGGGCCCACGGCCGGTCATGACCGCGTGCAGCGTCCTGGCCGCGCTCGCCGTGGCCGTGATCGCGACGGCGCCGTCGCTGCCCGTGTTCGCCGTCGGCTGGCTGCTCGCCGGGACGGCGAGCGCCGGCACCTTCTATCCACCGGCGTTCGCGGCCCTGACCCACTGGTACGGCGCGCGCCGGGTGCGGGCGATCACGACCCTCACCCTCGTCGCGGGCTTCTCCTCGACCGTCTTCGCGCCGCTCACCGCGCTCCTCGACGACGCACTGGGCTGGCGCGCGACCTATCTCGTGCTCGGCGGGCTGATGCTGGTGGTGACCGCTCCCGCCCACGCCTGGGCCCTGCGCCTGCCCTGGGCGCCCGCGCCACCGGGATCGCGGCCCGGCCAGGCGCAGGCCGACCGCGCCGTCCTGCGCAGCCGGCGCTTCGTCCTGCTGGCCGTGTCCGGAGCGCTGACCTCGCTGGTCATGTACGCCTCCCTGGTCCACCTGGTGCCCCTCCTGCTCGACCGCGGTGCCGGCGTCCAGCTCGCGGCGTGGGCGCTCGGTCTGAGCGGCGCGGGTCAGGTCCTCGGCCGCCTGCTCTATCCCGCGCTCGACGCCCGACTCGCCCCGAACCCCCGGGCCGGCCTGGTGATCCTGGTCCTGGCGGCGACGGTGCTCACCCTGGCGCTCGTCCCGGGGCCGGTCGCGCTCCTGGTCGCGATCGCCGTCGCGGCGGGGGCTGCTCGTGGCCTGTTCACCCTCGTCGCGGCGACGGTGGTCAGCGACCACTGGGGTCCCGAGCGGTACGCCGCGCTCAACGGCGTCTACAACGCGCCGTCGGGCGTGGCGGCCGCGCTCGCCCCGGCGCTGGGCGCGGCCCTGGCCGCCTGGACCGGAGGCTCTGGCGGGCTGTTCGTCGTGCTCGGCGTCCTCGGCCTCGTCGCCGCGGCGCTGGCGGCGGGTGCGGGCAGTACCCCCGGTCCGGGCGGGTCAGGACGCGCGCGGTACGAGGGGCGCGAGGTGGCTGACGCGGCGCCCGAGCTCGTCGACGGCCCGGTCGAAGGCGGCCCGGGTGCCGGACGCGACCGGGTCGGGGACCGACCAGTGGAGCTGTGACCGGGGCCCCAGCTCCTCGTGGGCCCGGTCGCAAACGGTGACGACGAGGTCGGCGTCGCCGGGCGCGAGATCGTCGAGATGGCGCGGTGCCAGGTCGGGCAGGTCGAGACGGTGCCGGCGCGCGGCGGCCCGGGCGCCGGCGGCGATCCGCGCGGCCGGGTGGGTTCCCGCCGATGTGGCCGGGACCCTGCTCGCGCGGCGCCAGAGGGCGGCGGCGAGGTGGGAGCGAGCGGTGTTGGCCGTGCAGACGAAGACCACGCGGCCCGGCGCCGGGAGCGAGGGGCTGTCGATCGTCGGGGCCGCGTCTGGACGCAGCCGCCAGTAGCCGCGCCGGCCGTCCCCTTCGGAGCGACGGCGTTCCACGATGTCGGCCGACTCGAGGATCTTGAGATGGTGCGCGAGCAGGTTCGACGCGACCCCGAGCCGGGACGCGAGCTCGGAGGAGGCGGCGTCGCCGAGCGCCAGCAGGTCCACCACCCGGAGCCGGGTCGAGTCGGCGAGGGCGGCGTAGCTCGCGACCCGTCGTTCGAGCGCCACCGTTTGCTCAATATTCATTGCCTCAAGTTTGACTGAGCGATCTTGGTCCCGTCAAGATAGGCGCCGTGCGTGATCCGCTGACCCGTCGCCTGCTCGCCGAGCTCCTCGGCACCGCGCTGCTCGTCGCCGTCGTGGTCGGATCCGGCATCGCCGCCGAGACGCTGTCGCCCGGCGACGTGGGCCTGCAGCTCCTCGAGAACTCGACCACGACGGTGCTCGGGCTGACCGTGCTGATCCTGTGGTTCGGCCCGGTGTCCGGCGCGCACTTCAACCCGGTCGTCTCCCTCGCCGACTGGTTCCTGGGCCGCCGGACCGGCGCGGGCCTGTCGCTGCCCGAGGTCGCGGCGTACGGCCTCGCCCAGGTGGTCGGCGGCGTCGCCGGCGCCGTGCTCGCGAACGTGATGTTCGAGGTGGACCAGGGGCTGTCGACGAAGGACCGGCTCGGCGGCGGCCACCTCGTCGCCGAGGTCGTCGCGACCGCCGGGCTGGTCGCGCTGGTCTTCGCGCTGGTGCGCACGGGCCGGGGCGCCCTGGCGGCCCCGGCCGTCGGCGCCTACATCGGCGCGGCGTACTGGTTCACCAGCTCGACGTCCTTCGCCAACCCGGCGGTGACCATCGGCCGGGTCTTCACCGACACCTTCGCCGGCATCGCGCCGGGCTCGGCGCCCGCCTTCATCGCGATGCAGCTCGTCGGGCTGCTGGTCGGCATCGGCCTCACGCTCGCGCTCTATCCGGACGCCGGAGAGCGGGCCGACGATGTCGTCGTGCCCCATCCCCACTGACCCACCAGCTCAGGAGCCCTCGATGACCACACCCACCGTCCTGTTCGTCTGCGTCCACAACGCCGGCCGCTCGCAGATGGCCGCGGGCTATCTGCAGCACCTGGCCGGCGACCGGGTCGAGGTCCTCTCGGCCGGCTCCCAGCCCGCCGACCAGGTCAACCCGGTCGCGGTCGCGGCGATGGCCGAGGAGGGCATCGACATCGCGACCGAGCAGCCGAAGGTCCTCACCGAGTCCGCGGTCCGCGAGGCCGACGTGGTGATCACCATGGGCTGCGGCGACGAGTGCCCGTTCTTCCCCGGCAAGCGGTACGAGGACTGGGTGCTCGACGACCCCGCCGGCCAGGGCCTCGACGCCGTCCGCCCGATCCGTGACGAGATCAGGCGACGGGTCGAGGCCCTGGTCGCCGAGCTCGCCCCCACCGCCCCCGACTGAGGCACGCGCCCGCCGGTGGTTGAGGTGCGAGCGCCAGCGAGCCTCGAAACCCCGGGCTACCGCCAGCGCGGCGCATGGTCCTTGTCGACCAGCACGGCGCGGACCCCCTCGATGAAGTCGTCGCTCGCGATCCGGTCGCGCGCCGCGGCGAGCTCGGCGTGCAGGCACTCCTCGAGGTTGCGCCCGCGTCCCTCGACCAGGAGGCGGTCGGTGAGTGCCAGGCTGGAGGGCGACGCGGCGTCGAGGGCTGCGCTGGTGTCGCGGGCCCAGTCCCCGACCGGGCCGTCGGCATCGGTCAGCCGGCCCAGCCGCGTGCGGATGCCGCCGAGATCGGGCGCGCTGAAGACCCACTCGAGCTCAGTCCGCACTGCCGCCAGCGCTCCCGCCTCGCCGGGCTCGTCCGGCGCGCGCTCGCGCAGGAGCTGCTCCAACGGGCCGTCGTACGCTGCGATCAGCTCTGGCAGGGCCGCCAGGTCCGCCGCGGAGCAGGTGTGGGTGGCGACGCCCAGCGCGAGCGCGTCGGCCGCGCCGATGCGCGCGCCCGTCAGGCCCAGGTAGCGGCCGGTGTGGCCGGGCAGGCGGGGCAGGAAGTGCGAGCCGCCGACGTCGGGGAAGAAGCCGATCCTCGTCTCCGGCATGGCGAAGGACGCCTCCGGTGAGACGACCACGAACGTCCCGTGGACGCTGAGCCCCATGCCGCCGCCGAGGCAGATGCCGCCGACGAGGGCGACGACGGGCACGGGATAGCTGCCGAGCAGCGCGTTGACGGCGTACTCCGTCTCGAAGAAGCGCAGGCTCTCGTCGTGCCGGCCGGCCAGCGAGTTCTCCCGGACGCGGCGGATGTCGCCGCCGGCCGAGAACGCCCGGTCCGACGCGCTCTCGACCACCACGGCCCGCAGCCCGGCGGTGCGCCACTCCTCCAGTGCCACGCGGATCCGCTCGACCATGTCCAGCGTGATCGCGTTGAGCGCCCGGGGCCGGTCGAGCACGATCCGTCCCACCGGGCCGAGGCGCTCGATGCGTACCTCGTTGCGTGTCTCGTCGCTGGCTTCGTCCACGACGACGAGTCTTCCAGTGCGCAGACGCTCGCTACCGTCGGGGGGACCACCCCCAGCGCGAGGAGAATCCCGTGGACGAGCTGTTCGAGATCGACCAGACCCAGCGCCTGCGCCGCGAGGAGGCGGCGGCCCGCCTGCGTGCGCTGGCCGACGCGCTGGAGCGGCACAACAGCGTGACCTTCGAGCGGGGCGGACACCGCATCACCGTCGACGTGCCCGCCGAGGTGGAGCTCAAGGTGGAGGTCGAGATCGGCGACACGAACGAGCTGGAGATCGAGCTCACCTGGTGATCGGCGGGCGCCGACCGCGGCTGGTCCCGCCCGTGCGAGGCTGACCCCGTGAACGGGGATCAGCTGGCGGACTGGCTCGAGGGGCTCGGGTTGGCCGACCACCTGGCCGCGGCGGGGCTGCCGTCCTTCGAGCGCGATCTCGCCGGCATCGCCCGCTGGCGCGACCCGAGCACCGGTGCGCCGTTGAGCACCGAGCAGCTGGCCGACCTGGACCGGATGCTGCACCAGGACGGCGACGAGCCCGCGCACGCCGTACCGCTGGCACTGGTGCAGCTGCGCCGGCAGGCGCAGGTCCGCGCCGCGCTCCTGTCCTCCCCGACGCACACCTACGCGACCTTGGCGCGGGTCCGCGGCGTCTCCGAGAACGCCGCCCGCTTCGCGGTGCACAAGGCCGCCGAGCGCGGCGCGCTCCTGGTGGTCCCCCACGACGGCGGCGTGCTCGTCCCGGCCTTCCAGCTCGACGACGCCGGCGAGCTCCGACCCGAGCTGGGCGCGGTGCTCGAGCCCCTCCTCACCTCCGCGATGGACACGTGGCAGGTGTGGGCCTGGCTCACCCAGCCGGCCGCGCTCCTCGGCGGCCAGGTCCCCCACGAGGCCGCGCGCGACGAGGACGAGGCGCCCATCGTGCGCCATGCCGCGGTGCGGCTGGCCGAGCGCGCGAAGGGCTAGCCCCTTCCGCTCCCGCGGCTAGACCAGTGCCCCCTCCGGCTGCAGGTGCGTGGTGATGCCGGTCATGTTCCAGGTGTTGATCGTGCCGACGGCCACGATCAGGTCGGCCCGCCGCTCCTCGCCGAGCTGCCGGCCGGCCGTCTCCCACAGCTCGTCGTCGACCTGCCCGACGCCGCCCGTGAGCCGCTCGGCGAACGCGAGCGCGACCCTCTCGGTCTCGTCGAAGAACGGGCTCTCCTCCCAGGCGCCGACGCCGTGGATCTTGCGGGTCGGGATGCCGCGGCGCTCGAGGTCGGTGGCGTGCATGTCGACGCAGTACGCGCAGCCGTTGATCTGCGAGGCACGCAGCTTCACCAGGTCGTAGAGGACCGGGCCGAGGGACTTCTTCAGCCGGGTGTCGAGCGCGAGCAGCGCCTGGAAGGTCTCCGGCGACGCGTCGCGGATCGGGGTGCGGGTCATCCTTCTTTTTCCTCTCAATTCGGGATATTAGATATCCAGTTATGGGTGTGGCGGTCGGGGTGGGCCGGGGAGGCGGTCGTCCTGTAACTACCTGTTCATGTCACTGGCGTACCGGTCTACGGGTCAGGTGGTAGCAAGAACAGGCAGTTACAGCACCGCCGCCCCGCGACCCTCACGCCCGCGCGAAGTGCCGCCTCGCATCGGCGGCGATCCGTCGCGGGGTGGAGGTGGCGAGATCGAGGATCGAGGTGGCGGCCAGCTCGCGCCGCCAGGCCAGCTCCGCTCCGCGCATGGCGTGCGCGATCCCGCAGGGACGGGCGAAGTCGCGCGCGGGGCGGCCCTCGTTCATGCCGCGCTGGCGGATCTCCGTGCAGGCGAAGGCGTCCTCGGGGCCCTCGATCGCCGCGACGACGTCCATCAGGGTGATCCGGTCGGCCGGCCGGGCCAGCCGGACGCCGCCGTTCTTGCCGGGGACCGACTCGGTGACGCCGGCCCGCGTCAGCGCCTGGATCTGCTTGACGAGGTACGGCGAGGGCAGGTCGTAGGCGTCCGCGAGGCGGGCCACGGGCACCGGTGCGGGCACCGGTGCGGGCGGCAGCGTCGCGTCGCCCTCGTGCAGCCAGTGCAGCAGCAGGCACACGTGGGCGGCCCACTCGACGCCTTCGTTCATCCGCACGGCCAGCACCTCCTTAACTGGATATATGATATCCAGATATGTGCGGGCCGCGCAAGGCCCACGCCCAGACCGCACCGGGCGCAGGCGTCACCCGGACCGCGGCGCGTACATGATGACGGCGACACCCACGAGGCAGACCACGGCGCCGACGACGTCGTACCGGTCCGGGCGGAAGCCGTCGAACGCCATCCCCCACGCCAGCGACCCGGCGACGAAGACCCCGCCGTACGCCGCCAGGATCCGCCCGAAGTGGGCGTCCGGCTGCAGGGTCGCCACGAAGCCGTAGAGACCGAGCGCGAGGACGCCGGCGCCGACCCAGAGCCAGCCGCGGTGCTCCCGCACCCCCTGCCAGACCAGCCAGGCTCCGCCGATCTCGGCGAGCCCGGCCAGGACGAACAACGGGATCGAGCGGGCCACGTCCATGGGCTCGATCCTCCCAGGCGCGCCTCTGGGGCGTCGGTCAGGAAGAGCCGTCGGTCAGAAGTAGCCGCCCGGCCGCTCGGCCGTGTCGCCGGGACGCCGGCCGTCCTGCCAGTCGGTGATCGTGCTGCGCGCGTCGAGGTCGACCTCGGGGTTCGCCCGGATGAAGTCGTGGACCACGCGCTCGGGGTCGACCCGCTCGCGGTTGACGATGAGCCGCCCGTAGGCGACCAGCTCCCGCACCGTGAAGGTCCGGAAGCCCTGGCGGTCCTGGACCTGCGCGGTCGAACCGAAGTGCGTGCCGTAGCCCTGAGCCCGAGTCATGGCCCTCACGGTACCGGGAGGGCTCGCCCGCCTCCCATACGAGCGGGGTGCGGGGGCTCACCAGAAAGTTCTCGGGAAACCGTCTTGACCTTGACGCAACGTCAACCCTGCACGCTTCCTTCGCTGGCCCGACGCCGGCCACCTCGCGGGGCCCGCCCGCGAGTCCTCGAGAAGGGAAGAGCCACCATGGAAGCACCAGGAGGACCCGCCATCCGGGTCGCCGGGGTGAGGAAGTCGTTCGGCGAGCTGCCGGTCCTGCGAGGCGTCGACCTGGAGGTCGCACCCGGCAGCATCGTGGCCCTGCTCGGGTCCAACGGCGCCGGCAAGACGACGCTCATCCGGATCCTCGCCACGCTGCTGCGGGCCGACGACGGTACGGCGAGCGTGCAGGGCTTCGACGTCGCGACCCAGCCCGACCGGGTGCGCGCGTCGTTCAGCCTGACCGGGCAGTTCGCCGCCGTGGACGAGATCCTGACGGGGCGCGAGAACCTCGTCCTGGTCGGCCGCCTTCGCCACGTGCCCGACCCGGGCCGGGTCGCCGACGAGCTGCTCGCCCGCTTCTCGCTGACCGACGCCGGGGGGCGCCGCGCCGCGACGTACTCGGGCGGCATGCGACGTCGCCTGGACATCGCGATGAGCCTGATCGGCGAGCCCCCGGTCGTCTTCCTCGACGAGCCGACCACCGGGCTCGACCCGCAGGCGCGGATCGAGGTGTGGCAGGCCGTGCGCGACCTGGCCGCCGGCGGCACGACCGTGCTGCTCACCACGCAGTACCTCACCGAGGCCGAGGAGCTGGCCGACCGGATCGCGATCCTCCACGAGGGCCGGATCGTCGTCGAGGGCACGCTGGCCGAGCTCAAGCAGCTCCTGCCCCCGGCCCGCGTCGAGTACGTCGAGAAGCAGCCGACGCTGGAGGAGATCTTCCTGGCGCTCGTCGGTGACCGCACCCCCACCACGACCCCCGCCGTCGCCGACGGCACCGCGAACGGAGGACGAGGATGAGCACGAGCACCCACGTCGTGAGCGACACCCGCGCCCTGCTGGGCCGGTCCCTGCGTCACATCCTGCGCAGCCCGGACACCATCATCACCACCGCGATCACGCCGATCGCGATGCTGCTGCTGTTCGTCTACGTCTTCGGCGCGGCGATCGACACGGGCGAGGGGAGATATGTCGACTACCTGCTGCCCGGGATCCTGCTCATCACGGTCGCCTCGGGCATCGCCTACACCTCCTACCGGCTCTTCCTGGACCTGCAGGGCGGCATCTTCGAGCGCTTCCTGTCGATGCCGATCGCCCGCTCGGCGGCTCTGTGGGGCCATGTCCTGACCTCGCTCGTGGCGAACCTGATCTCGGTCGTCCTGGTCGTCCTGGTCGCCCTCGTGATGGGCTTCCGCTCCGGTGCCGGGATCCTCGCGTGGCTCGCCGTCGCCGGGATCCTCGTGCTGTTCACGCTGGCGCTCACCTGGCTGGCGGTGATCGCCGGCCTGAGCGCCAAGTCGCCGGACGGCGCGGGTGGCTTCGCCTACCCGATCATCTTCCTGCCCTTCATCAGCTCCGCCTTCGTGCCGACCGACGGGATGCCGGGCCCGGTGCGCTGGTTCGCCGAGCACCAGCCGGTCACCTCGATCGTGAACACCCTGCGCGCCCTGCTGGACGAGCGCTCCCCCGGCGACGACGCCTGGCTCGCGCTGGCCTGGTGCGTGGGCCTGCTCGCGCTGGCGTACCTGCTCGCGATGCGGGCCTACCGCCGCCGGTTCGCGTGAGCCCAGGTCGCGTGGGCACAGCAGTGACAGGGCAGGGTGGGGCCATGCTCACGATCGGCCAGCTGGCGACGTACGCCGGCGTGACCATCCGGACCGTGCGCCACTACCACCAGGTCGGGCTGCTGCCGGAGCCGGAGCGGGACGGCTCCGGCTACCGCTCCTACGACGCCGCGGCCGTGGTCCGGCTGATCCGGATCCGGACGCTCGCCGAGGCCGGGGTCCCGCTGGCCCGGGTGCAGGAGCTGCTGGACGCCGACCCGGAGACCTTCGCCGTCGCGGTCGAGGAGATCGACCGGCGGCTGCGGGCCGAGATCCGCGCGATCCAGCAGCACCGCCGGCGGATCGCCCAGCTGGGCTCCGGTGACACCCTGGCGGTGCCGGACGAGGTGTCGGCGTACCTGGAGCTCGTGCGCGGGACCGGCGTTCCCGAGGAGATGATCGAGGCGGAGCGCGACGCCTGGATCCTCGTCGCCGCGCGCTACCCGGACCAGATCCCGGCCTTCATGGCCGACAAGCGGGAGCAGCTGAAGGACCCGCGCACGGTGCGCTTCTACCAGCTGATCGCCCGGCTGCTGCGCAGCGACGGCTCGGAGGACGAGGCGCTGGTGCTCGAGATGGCCGACCTGCTGGTCGAGATGTTCGAGGAGGCCGCCGCGAACGGGCAGCTCGAGCAGCAGGAGGAGATGATGGACGACTCCGCGTTCGTGCAGCTGCTCGACTCCATGGCCAGCGGGCACCCGATGGTCACCCACCTGCGCGAGCTCCTCGCCGAGCGGGGCTGGGCCGGCTGGACCCGCGTGGAGCGGGCCTGACGTCCTGCCGGTCCCGCTCCCGTCAGGACCCCTGGGCGCGCTCGCGGACGTCGGCGAAGAGCGCGCGCAGGTCCGGAGCGACCTGCGCCAGCTCGACGTACGACGCACCGGCGGCGGAGGTGTCGAGATAGGCGAAGCGCATCAGGCCGTCGGCCATCGTGCCCTCCTGGACGACGCGGAGGCCCGTGCCACGCGCCTGCTCGACGGCGGTGTCGAGGTCCGGGACCTCGCAGCAGACGTGGTGCAGCCCGGGACCGCGCTCGGCGAGGAACTCGGCGTACAGCGACGCACCCGTCACCGGCCGGATCAGCTCCAGCTGGAGGTCGCCGGCGTAGCTGAGGGAGATGTCCGCGGTGAAGTCGGCGGGCCGGTCGCGGAAGGTGCAGCTCTCGGGACCGAAGTGGATCTCGGGCATCCGGGTCCAGCCGGTCGCGCCCAGGGTGGCCCCCAGCACCTGCTCGGTGGCGTCGAGGTCGTCGGTGACCCAGGCCAGCTGGGTCACGGGGCCGAAGCCGGTCATCGGCCCAGCCTAGGCGGCCGCGCGGAGGCGGCCGCGCACCGCCCGCAGGGCGCCGCCCCACAGCGCCACCTCGTCGAAGAGGGTGTCGAGCTGGCCGGCGAGCTGGGGACGGGGCGCCAGCCGCGTGAAGTCCTCGAAGTCGAGGTAGAGCGAGAGCCCGACGGCCTGCCGCACCACCGGCACCTTGAGCTCGCCGAAGACCTGGCGCAGGTGCGTCGAGGCGCGGGCGCCGCCGTCGGCCCCGTAGGAGACGACCCCGGCGACCTTGTGGTTCCACTCGGCGTAGAGGTGGTCGATGGCGTTCTTCAGCACGCCGGGGATCGAGTGGTTGTACTCCGGCGTGACCACGACGAAGCCGTCGTACCCGGCGATGGTCGCGGCCCAGTCCCGGGTGTGCGGTGCGGCGTAGGAGCCCATGATGGGCGGCAGCTCCGCGTCGAGGTGAGGCAGTGGGTGGTCGGCGAGGTCGACGACCTCGTAGTGGGCGTCGGTACGGCGGCGCGCCGCCTCGTGCACCCAGGCCGCGACGTCGCCGCCGCGCCGGCCGGGGCGGGTGCTGCCGACGATGATCGCGATCCGGAGCTGGTCGTGTGCGTTCGTGGTGTCCATGGCTCCAGCGTCGTGCGGCCCGGCGGCCGGAGGGAGACCGCGCGGAGGGTGGTCCTGCCAGGGCCACCCTCCGTCGGCGCCCGGCGGGCACAATGGCGGGCGTGATCGAAGGAGAGCTGGGCAGCTTCCTGCGGGCGCGGCGCGAGGCCGTGCAGCCCGAGGAGGTCGGCCTGCCGCGCGGCGAGCGCCGGCGTACCCCCGGACTGCGGCGCGCGGAGCTGGCGACCCTGGCCGGGATCAGCGTCGAGTACCTCACCCGGCTCGAGCAGGGCCGCGACCGCCGCCCGTCCACCCAGGTGGTGGCCGCCGTGGCGGACGCCCTGCGGCTCGACGCCGACGACCGTCTCCACCTGCACCACCTCGTCGCGCTCAGCCAGGGCACCGGGCTGGTGTGCGCCCGCGGGTGCCCGGAGCAGGAGGAGGTCCCGGCCGGCCTGCTGGCGCTCCTCGACCGGTTGGAGCCGACGCCGGCCGTCGTCGTGCGCCGCCATGCCGAGCTCGCGGCCTGGACCGACGCCTTCGACGGCCTGGTCCGGCCCCTCGGCATGCTCGATGGCGAGGCGCCGCAGCTGCTGCACTACGCCTTCGCGGACCCCCGCTCCCGCACGGCCGTGCCGGACTGGGCGGCCTTCGCCGACGCGCTGGTGCGCTGGGTGCACCTGCAGGGCGGGCCGGACACCGCGCAGCTGGTGGGTGCGCTCGCGGCCTCGCTCGGTCCCGAGTTCTCGACCCGGTACGACGCCCGCCCGACCGGCGAGCCCGACCTGGGGCTGGGCGCTGTCCTGCATCCCGAGGTCGGCCTGGTCCGGCTGACCAGCGAGGTGCTGCTGGCGCGCGACGGACTCACCGTCGCCGTCCTGCTGCCCGCCGACGGGGCCGCCCAGGCCGCCCTCGACCGGCTCGCGGGGTGGGTCCCCGGGGCGCTGCGCCGCATCTCGTCGTAGCACCCGCGGGCCTGGGAACCGCAGGCCTCACAGCTGGGCGAGCAGCTCCTCCATGCGGTCGATCTCGGCGCCCTGGCCGATGACGATCTCGTTGGCCAGCTCGATGGCCTGGACGTCGGTGCCCGCGGTGGCGACGACGGCGTCGGCCATCGCGATCGCACCCTGGTGGTGCTGGATCATGCCCTCGAGGAAGAGCCGGTCGAAGGCGCTGCCCCGCGCGGCCTCCAGGTCCCGCATCTGCTCCTCGGTCAGCATGCCGTGCATCGAGGCGTGACCGTGCTGACCGTGGTCGAACTCGGCGGGGTCGTCCTGGGCCGAGGGCACCGCCAGGTCACGGTCGGTCAGCCACGCGGCCATGGTGAGGATCTCCGGTCGCTGGGCGGCGAGGATCCGTCGCGCCAGGGCCTTCACCCGCGGCGAGCCGGCCCGCTCCGGGGCGAGCTCGGACATCTCCAGCGCCTGCGCGTGGTGCGGGATCATCATCTGCATGAACGCGACGTCGTCGTGGGCGGTCTCGGCATGCTCCGCCGTCGCGCCGGGCTCGAGCGTCGAGGCCCCCTCCCCGGGCGCGCCGGGCTGGACGACGGCGGGCGCGTCGGCGTCCTGACGCTCGGGCTCCTCCTTCTCGATGCAGCCGCCGAGGGCGAGCGCCCCGACCAGGAGGGCCACCGCGGCAGGGATGGCGGGGGACAGCGACCGAGACCGAGACACCGAGAAATCTCCTCAGAGGGGACTTGTGAGCCCGCTCACCATAGGCCACGATCGGGGTTCGGGTACGCATCCACCAATCTCGGGAGACACCATGGCGATCCCTGTCCCTCTGCGCCTGCGCAGGCTCGGCGTCACCACGCTGGGCGTCGTGGCCCTCGGCCTCACGGCAGTGACCCTGCCGGCCGACGCCCACGACGACGACAACCACGACACCACCCACGAGGCCGCGGCGTCCCAGCCGTGCCCGCCCGGCCAGCAGCGCGCGAACGAGCGCGCCGGCGACAACTTCGCGCTGGCCTGCCTGCCCGGCCAGGACCTGGCGAAGCTCGACGACAGCGCTGCCGTGCTGGCGCCCGGCGAGGTCGACAAGAGCCCGAACATCGAGCTCCTCGCCAACATCCCCAAGTCCGGCCCGTTCGCCGGCGAGTCGTCCTTCCAGACCGACCTCGCCTTCCAGGGCGACTACGCCTTCCAAGGCAACTACGACGGTCTGTCCGTCTACGACATCCGCAAGCCGCACAAGCCGCGCCTGGTCACCCAGGTGCTCTGCCCCGGCTCACAGAACGACATCTCGGTCATGGGCGACCTGCTCGTGCTCAGCGTCGACTCCAGCCGCAGCAACGACTCCTGCGACAACGTCCCGCAGTCCGCGACGATCAAGGACTCGTGGGAGGGCATCCGCGTCTTCGACATCAGCGAGCCCACCGCACCGCAGTACGTCGCCTCGGTCGAGACCGCCTGCGGCTCGCACACGCACACGCTCGCCCCGTCGAAGGACGGCGCGGACGTGTACGTCTACGTGTCGTCGTACTCGCCCAACGCCAGCTTCCCCGACTGCCAGCCCCCGCACGACCAGGTCAGCGTCGTGAAGGTGCCGGTCGCCGCGCCACAGGACGCCGCCGTGGTCAGCGAGCCGGTGCTCTTCCCGGCGGCGGAGGGCGGGGGCAACCCGCCGGGGAACTACTCGCGGGAGACCTCGGGCTGCCACGACCTCACGGCCTACCCGAGCAAGGACATCATGGCCGGCGCCTGCATGGGTGACGGGATCCTCGTCGACATCTCCGACCGTGAGAACCCGGTCGTGACCGAGCAGGTCCGCGACACCGAGAACTTCGCGTTCTGGCACTCCGCGACCTTCAACAACGCCGGCACCAAGGTCGTCTTCACCGACGAGCTCGGCGGCGGAGGCGGCCCGACCTGCAACCCGACCGTCGGCGAGAAGAAGGGCGCGGACGGCATCTACGACATCGTTGGCGGCCAGCTGGAGTTCCGCTCCTACTTCAAGATCCCGCGGACCCAGGCCAACACGGAGAACTGCGTCGCCCACAACGGCTCGCTGATCCCCGTCAAGGGCCGCGACATCATGGTCCAGGCCTGGTACCAGGGCGGGATCTCGGTGTGGGACTTCACCGACTCGGCGAACCCGAAGGAGATCGCGCACTTCGACCGGGGCCCGCTCTCGACCGAGCGCCTGATCCTGGGCGGCTCGTGGTCGGCGTACTGGTACAACGGCCACATCTTCTCCAGCGACATCCAGCAGGGCTTCGACGTGTTCAAGGTCAACGACCCGCTGGTGGCGCCGGCGCGGTCCTTCAAGACCGACGAGCTGAACGTCCAGTCGCAGACGTCGTACTGACCGCTTGCTCTGCCCTCCACGACGGGGCCTCGCCGGTGACGGCGGGGCCCCGTCGCCGTCGGCGATGAGTCCACAGCGCGGCGATGGTCCAGCCTGGTGCCTCGTCATGGCGTCGAACCACGTCCTCGGCGGCCAGCTCGACCTGCCGGTTGGTGGCCGGGGGCGCCGAAGCCGGCGCCCCACGCGCCGACGGCGGTCGTGCTCGAGGTCTCGCGCGGGTCGCCGGGTGGAGGAGGGCGTGGAGGAGGGCGAGGAACTCTTCTTGGTCCTCTGCCGGGTAGACCTTGAGCGGGACGCGCGCGAGACCGGCGTGTCAGCTCGCACCAGGCCGGCCCGGATCAGCTCGACGAGCGGGGCGTTGGAGTTCTGCGAGGTCACGGCGATCGCTCGCGGCCGAGCGGGTAGTCGATGTCGAGGTGGTCGGCGATGATCTGCGTGGACCCGCATCCCCAGCTAGCCCGGTGGGCCATCGGGTCGGTTCGTCATCGAGTGAGTCGCGGACGCCGGTGCCGGAGCCGCAGTCGCGGTCGAGGGTCAACAGCTTGCGGGCGAGCGGGTCGTTGATCGTGAGTCGCCGCATCGCGTCCGCACGTCCTCATTGACATACCGGGCGTGTGCGCCGATCTTCTCGGCCCGGACGGCTTCGCTGCGCTTGAAGATTCCCACGCTCGCATCGTGGCATGACGACCCATTGCGCAGGGGCGGACGGGCCCGGATCACGGTGCTGACTGGTCGTGCGTGTGCACGTGGGCGCGTTCGCCCTGGCGCCCGACGAGGCTGAGGTATTCCACGGGACCCCGGCTGGTGGCGCCGAACCAGTGCGGGGTGCGGGTGTCGAACTCGGCCGCCTGGCCGGCCTGCAGCAGAAGGTCTTGGTCGCCCAGGACCAGGCGCAGCGTGCCGTTCATGACATAGGCCCAGTCCCAGCCCTCGTGCGAGCGCAGGTCGGGCACCGCGTCGTCCCGGCCCGGCGGGAGGACGAACTTGTAGGCCTGGATGCCGCCAGGCCTGCGGGTGAGCGGGATGATCACCGACCCGTCGCTGCACGCCAGGGGGCGCAGATCCACGCGGGGGTCGGCGGTGCGCGGAGCGTCGACCAGTGAGTCGATGGTGACGCCGTGGAAGCGGGCGAGTGGCAGGAGCTGCTCCAACGTCGGTCGGCGCAGCCCCGCCTCGAGCCGCGACAGCGTGCTCGTCGAGATCCCCGTCGCCTCGGCGAGCTGGGTCAAGGTGACATCCCGCCTCAGTCTCAGGTGCTTCAGGCGAGTCCCACCGCATCCATGATGTCGTCCGTCGAGGCGCTCATGCGACCAGTTTTCCATTTGGCAAAGAACTTTGCGAATCGCCCTGCGTGCCACCCATGCTCGAGGGAGGACACGCGACGAAGAAGGATCGATGAGCGAGCACACCGAGCACACCGAGCACACCGAGCACGTGGAGCACACGTTCGACCAGGACTACTGGGACCGCCACTACGCCGCCGGCGGCGGCGCCGGGCTCCCCGTTCATCCCTACCTGCCCGCGGAGACGGTGGGACTCGCGATCGGGTCTGCCCTGGACGCGGGCTGCGGCAACGGGGCGCAGGCGCTGTGGCTCGCGGAGCGCGGCTGGGACGTCGTGGCGACCGACATCTCCCGCGCGGCGCTCGACGCAGCGGCGGACCGCGCGCGCTCGGCCGGCCTCGACGACCGCGTGGACTGGGTCCGTGCCGACCTCACGGCGTGGGAGCCCGACCGTACGTGGGACCTTGTCGTCACCAGCTATGCGCACGCCGACGCCGGCCAGCTCGAGCTCTACCGCAGGGTGGGTGAGTGGGTCGCTCCCGGGGGCACTCTGCTGGTCATCGCCCATGCGCCCGCCCGCGCGCACGGTCACCGTCACACTCACCCGGAGCACGCCGCCGCGACGATTGATGAGGTCGTGGATCTGTTCTCCGGCGCCGACTGGCTCGTCGACGCCGCCTACGAAGCCTCCCGCACCGTCACTCCACGCGGTCGCACGGTCGAGCTGCACGACGTCGTCGTGCGGGTCCACCGCGCTCGCTGACTGCACAGCCCGAAGCCGCAGCCTGAAGCCACAGCCCGAGAGGAAGCACTGTCATGTCATCCCCCGTCATCCCGTCCGAGGTCGCTGGCGCCGCCGTCGTCGAGGACCCGGCGCAGCGTCGCGCGATCCTGTGGGCCGTCTGCATCGCGTTGATGGCCGTCGTCGCCTCGGTGTCCGGGCTCAACGTCGCGCAGCCCCAGCTCGCTGAGACCATCGATGCCTCCCAGGGCACTGTGCTGTGGATCATCAACACCTACACGCTCGCTCTGGCGGCGCTGCTGCTGCCCCTCGGTGCAGCTGGCGACCGCTGGGGCCGCAAGCCCGTGCTGCTGCTGGGGCTTCTGGTCTTCGGTGCTGCCAACCTCGCCGGGGCCATCGCCCCGACGGCCGAGGTGATGCTGGTTGCCCGGTTCGCCAGCGGTGTGGGGGCGGCGATGATCATGCCGGTCACCCTGTCGGTCATCACCTCCACTTTCCCCGACGACGAGCGTTCGAAGGCCATCGGGATGTGGACGGCCGTCGCGGGCGGCGGCGGGATCCTCGGCATGTACCTCTCCGCCCTGCTGGTCGATGTCGCATCGTGGCGTTGGCTGTTCGCGCTGCCGATCGCCCTGACCGTCGTTGCGGTCGCGATCGCCGTGGGTGCGGTGCCGAACTTCCGCGCACCTGCGCCGGGTCGGTTCGACCTGCGGGGTGCCATCGCGTCGGTCGTGGCCGCCGTGGCGCTGACGTACGCCCTTCACGAGGCGCCGGTCCACGGGTGGGGTGACCCGCTGATCGTCGTCGTGCTCGCGATCGCTGCCGTCTCGGGCGTTGGTTTCGTCCTGTGGGAGCTGCGCCACCCTCACCCGCTCCTGGACGTGCGCCACTTCCGTACCCGTGGGCTGTCCTCCGGCTCCACCCTGCTGCTCGTTCTCTTCGGCGTCCAGGCGGGCGTCGCACTCATGCTCTACCCGTACTTCCAGGTGGTCCTCGGCTGGAGTGGCCTGCGCTCGACCCTCGGGTTGATGCCGATGGCCCTGCTGATGATCGTCGCGTCCGGCCTGGCCCCCGTGCTGGCGGCCCGGGCGGGCGTGCGCGCCGCGATGGCGACCGGACTGACGATCGCCACGGGCGGGCTGGTGCTGATGGCGGCTCTCGTGTCCACCGACGGCGGTTACGTCAGCGTGCTGCCCGGACTCATGGCCATGGGCCTGGGCGCGGGCCTGGCGATGACCCCGTCGACCGAGGCGATCACCTCGTCGCTGCCGCGGGAGCAGCAGGGCGTCGCGTCCGCGCTCAACGACCTGACTCGCGAGCTGGGCGCGGCGCTGGGCATGGCCCTCCTCGGCGGGCTCCTCGCGGGTGGCTACCAGGCGGCCGTCGATCAGCGGCTGGACGGCGTGCCCGAGGCGCTGGCGAGCGTGGCCCGTGAGGGTGTCGCCAACGCCGATGTCGTCAGTCGCGGCGCGGGGGATTACGCCGAGCGGATCCGGGGGGCGGCCGCCGAGTCGTTCGTCATCGGCTGGCAGCAGGCGATGTGGGTGGGCGTGGGCGTGATGGCTGTCCTCACGGTGCTCGTCCTCGTGCGCGGTCCCCGCACGGCGGAGGTGATGGCCACCGACGAGCATGCGCCGGGCGCGCAGGCCGCCGCTGGGGACGAAGGAGCCCAGCCGTGACGGCGGCTCGACCCACCTCGCGCCGGATCGAGGTGCGGTCGGACCCGCGACGATGCAGTAAGACCCGTCCTCGTCGGTGCGGGCGAGGTCGCGCGTCCGGAACCAGTCGTCGGCGTCGAGGAGTTCGGCCGTGGCCTCGGGTGCCGAGGTAATCCTTCATCACGTTCTGACCGCGGAATGCGATCTCGCCGACCTCTCCGCACGATGTCGACCGTGCGTCCCTCTGGGTCGGCCGGCTCCACCTCGCCGCCGGGAATCGGCAGGTGTCAACCGTCGTCTCAGCCGGCCGGGGCCTCGTGCTCCTCGCGGTTCCGAAGGACCTCTCCCATGTGATCCTGTGCCCACGTCCGGAGCCCGCGCGTAACGTCGTGCAGCGACGAGCCGAGGTCGGTGAGCTCGTAGGTCACCGTGACCGGGACCGTGGGCGTCACCGTCCGGGTCACCAGCCCGTCGCGCTCGAGCGAGCGCAGGGTCTGCGTCAGCATCTTCTGGCTGACGCCGGCCAGCAGGCGTGACAGCTCGGAGTAGCGCATCGGGATGGGCGCGGTGGGTTCCGGTGAGGACGCGTCCCGGTCGCCGCTCAGCGCGCACAGGATGAGGACGACCCACTTGTCGGAGATCCGGGCGAGGAGCTGTCGGCTCGGGCACACCGCCAGGAAGGCGTTGAACTCCATCCGCGCCTCGGCGGTCCTGTCCTGTCGTGCCATGGGCGGGGTCCCTTCGTGGGGCATTAGGGAGAGCAACGCACTTGAAAGTGCCTACTTCCCTTCGGAGAGTGCCGTTTCCAGAATGGACCACGACAGGCAGAAGCACAATCTCTCCCGAAGGGAACGACACCGCATGACCACCAGCACCAAGTCCAGCGCCACCACCCTGCCGGGCGGGACCTTCGCCCTCGGTGACATCACTGTGACCCGCTTCGGCTACGGCGCCATGCGACTCGCCGGACCCTGGGTCATGGGGCCTCCGGCTGACCACGACGGCGCGCTCGCCGTGCTGCGTGAGGCCGTGGCCCTCGGCATTACGCACATCGACACGAGCGACGCGTACGGACCGCGCGTGACCAACGAGCTGATCCGTGAGGCGCTGCACCCCTACCCCGACTCCCTTCACTTGGTCACCAAGGTAGGAGCCACGCGCGACGCGCAGGGGGGCTGGCCGACGGCCCGGCGTCCTGAGGACCTGCGCCAGCAGGTGCTCGGCAACCTCGAGGCCCTCGGCGTAGACGCGCTCGACGTGGTGAACCTGCGGATGGGTGACGCCGAGGGACCGAAGCCCGGCTCGATCGCCGAGGCCTACGGGACGCTCGCCGACCTCAAGCAGGAAGGGCTGATCCGCCACCTGGGGGTCAGCAACGTCACCGACGAGCAGGTTCGCGAGGCTCAGGCCATCGCGCCCGTTGTCTGCGTGCAGAACATGTACAACCTGGCCCACCGCCACGACGACGCGCTGATCGACCGGCTCGCGGCAGAGGGGATCGCGTACGTCCCCTTCTTCCCGCTCGGCGGATTCACCCCGCTGCAGTCGTCGTCCCTCTCGGCCGTCGCGGAACGGCTCGGCACGACCCCCATGTCGGTCGCCCTGGCGTGGTTGCTGCAGCGCTCTCCGAACATCCTGCTCATCCCGGGCACCTCCCAGGTCGCCCATCTGCGCGAGAACGTCGCCGGCGCCGCCATCTCCCTGTCGGACGACGACCTCGCCGAACTGGAGCTCATCGGATCGCCCAGCTGAGGCCGAACAAGCTGAACGCCTCAGCGCGCCGGTCGCTCGGGCTCGCGCTCCTCCTCGACACGCTGGGCAGCCTATTCCTCGTGCGCTGACTCCCCACGGGCGACGGAGTCCTCGGCCAGCAGCAGCGGCGGCCGCCCTGGCCTTCTACCTCACTCGTTGCCACGCCGCCGAGCACGCCAACGAAGTGGGGATCGGGCACCCTCGGTAGCCGTCGGGTCGTCCCTGGAGTAGCTGAGGCGTCAACCCACGTTGACTGTCATGCTCCGTGACCATGAAGAAGCGCAAGCGACCCCGGTACGGAAGCCCAGCACGCCAGGCGGAGACCGAGCAGGTCGTGGACGCCTGGCGGATGGTCGTGCCGCAGAAGCTCGCGCGGGGCTACGACCTCACGCACCCGGAGTGCCCGGGCGGGGGTCGATGAGGGCCGCGAGCCCGTCCAGCGTCCGGGCGAGCCCGAACCGCCACGCCCGGTCGGCGTCCCACGCGCTGCCCTGGGCGGCGCCCGCGGCGGACCCCACCCGGACCGCCCGCGGGTAGGCCTGCGGGTCGAGGGCCCGCGCGAGGACGGGCTGGTTCGCCGCCCACCACTCGGCGTCGCTCATCGCGCTGTCGGTGCTCGCGCGGGCGGCGTCGTGGGCGGCACGGCAGTGCGCTTGCACGAAGCCGAGGAGGTAGGTCAGCGCCGCATCGGTGTCCACGTCGCTGAGCCCGGTGCCGTCGTACGCCGCCAGCTCGTGCTCGTACTTCGCCATCACACCTGGGCCCAGGGGCGGGCGGCTCAGGGCGGCGACCTCGGTCAGCCAGGGGTGCGCGCGGAGCAGGTCGCGGTTGGCCTCGGCGACCCGGGTGAGCCGGGCCCGCCACGAGCGGCTGCGCCACGGCGGGCGCGCCATGGCGAGATAGACCGCGTCGACCATGAGGTCGAGCAGCTCGGGCTTGCCCGGGACGTAGGTGTAGACCGACATCGTCGAGATGCCGACCCGCTCCGCGACGGCCCGCGTCGTCACGCCGGCGAGCCCGTGCTCGTCGGCGAGTGCGAGCGCTGCCGCGACGAGCTGCTCGACGCTCACCGAGCGACCCGGTCCCTTGCGTCGCGGACCCACCGAGGGATCCCCCCACAACAGGGCGAGAGTGCGGCTCGGCTCGCCGCCACCGGTGCTGTTCCCACTCACGGCGCCATTCTCGCACAGCGTTTCTGTACGTTGTACACTGTACCATGTACAATATACATCCGACCGCATCCCCCACGGCCAGGAGGCCTGCTTGAACGTCACCGCCACCGCCATCTCGCTCAACGTCGCCGACGTCGCCGCGTCCGCCGCCTGGGCCCAGCGCCACCTCGGCTTCACCGAGGCCATGGCCGCCGACGGCTTCTGCTCGCTGGAGCACCCCGAGGCAGGCTTCAACCTGATCTACCTCCGCACCGGGCTGGCGAGCTTCAAGCCGGCCTCCGCGGCGGGGCCCGCCGACGGGCTGCTCGTCGTGTTCACCGTCGACGACATCGACGCCGAGTACGCACGGCTCCGGGACGCGGGAGTGGAGATCGTCACGCCGATCGAGACCGAGCCGTGGGGCGAGCGCTACTTCCAGATGACCGACCCCAACGGGGTCGTCTTCCAGCTGGTCCAGTGGGTCGAGCCCACCGACCCGCAGTACGCCGGCTGAGGCACAGCCGCAGGAATCGGGGGCGCGGCCGACGATGAGTCCGGCCGCGCCCGCCGGTCCACCTGGTGACCACTCCCCCGTCCCCCGGAGCCTCCATGCGACCACTGCGCTACTCGATCAACGTCACCCTCGACGGCGTCTGCGACCACCGGGCGATGCCCGGCGACGTGGGCGACGCCGCGCTCGAGGAGCTGCACCAACAGGCAGCCGCGACGCTCGCCCGCGCCGACGCACTCCTCTTCGGCCGGGTGACCTACACGATGATGGAGGAGGCGTTCCGCGCGCCGAGGGACGACGATCCCTTCGCACGGACGATCGACGCGGCGCGCAAGTACGTCGTGTCGAGCACGCTGCCGAGCGTCGGCTGGAACGCCGAGCTCGTTCACGGCGACCTCGCCGACGCCGTACGCCGGCTCAAGGAGGAGCCGGGCGACGGCCTGCTCGTCGGCGGCGTGCAGCTCCCCCAGGCCCTGGCGGAGCTCGGGCTGATCGACGAGTACGAGCTGGTCGTCCACCCGCGCGTGGCCGGCGCGGGTCGCCGGCTCTTCGACGGCCTCGCCCGGCCGCTGGACCTCGAGCTCGTGGACCGCGTCGACTACGCCTCCGGCGCGGTGGCCCTGCGCTACGTGCCCCGACGCTAGCGCCTGCCGGGCGTTCGCGGCCCGGCCACGTGTATCGCGCCGTCGCGGGTACTGCTCAGGGAGAGCATCCCGGAGGAGGACACGATGAGAGGAACGGGCATCGGCGGCGTCATCGTCGTCATCTGGCTGGTGATCGGCGTGGTGGCCGCCGTGCAGCGCGGCTACTTCAGCGACGACCGGGAGGTGAACTGCAAGACCTTCGGCGACACGGCTCTGACGATCGTCGCCGGGCCGCTCAACTACTTCGGCGTCAACCCGAAGATCGAGTGCGACGACCTGGAGCCCTCCCGCTGACGTCGAGCACGGCCCTCACCGGGCGCTGGTGCGGAAGGGCGCGTCGGGACGGTCCAGGTCGGGCTTGCCGAGGAGCCTCTTCGACGTCAGCGCGTACATGCCGTCGTTGGTGAACAGCCACACGACCTTGCGGTCCCACTCGACGTACACCGCGTGGGTGACATTGCCGCGGGCGTAGTCGGGCGTCTCCGCGCCGTAGGTCGGCGGCGCGAAGTAGCCCGCGATCCGCGGCGCCCCGGGCTTGCTGACGTCGAAGAGCTGGGCGCCGGCGTTGTAGAAGTCGTAGACGAGCAGGCCGTCCTGGGGGTCACCCGGCGAGGTGTAGGAGCCGGTGCGCTTGGGCCCGAAGCTGCCGCCGCGCTGGCAGTAGTCGCTGATCGCCGCGCCGGCGGGTGGGGTCGGCCGCGGCAGCCGACCGACGATGCGGGGCTTGCTGGGGTCGCGGGCGTCGACCTGGAAGACGTCCTTGTAGGGCTCGTAGCAGTCCTCCGAGAGAGGGTAGCCGCTCACGTAGACGTAGCCCGTCTCCTCGTACTGGGACACGTCGACGTTGTCGCCCTCCGTGCCGGCGACCGACATCGGCAGGTCGAGATGGCCGATCTCGCGCAGGTCCGCGGGGTCGGAGATGTCGAGCACCGACAGGCCGAAGCCGCCGAGCGCGGCGAAGGCGACGGTGCCGCCCTCCTCCGGCGGCGTCGGGACGAACAGCGGCATCCGCGCACCCATCCACGAGGTGCGGTTGCCGCAGCGCGGGTTCTCCCGGTACGCCGCCTCCTCGCCGCGGACCTGCCCCTCGCGGTGCCAGGTGTCGAGCAGCGTCGGGTGCGCCGGGTCGGCCATGTCCCAGGCCTGGATGCCGGCCGAGTAGAGGTAGGTCGGGTACTCGTTCATCGACCAGTCGTCGCTGGGCGCGGTCGCGATGAACATGTAGCGGCCTCCGGTCCAGTAGGGCACGTCCAGCGAGCCCGAGCCCTGCTGGGGCCGGGACAGGTCGGGGGCGAGCGGGTCCTCCTGGGTCTGGTCCGTGCTGACCGTGGCCAGCAGGGTCCAGTCCTGCTTGCGGGGTCCGTCGAGCCGGTAGACCTTGAAGCCCTTCAGCTGGGTGTCGGCGCGCGCATCGGCGACACCCTGCGGGTCGTCGAACTTGTTGTGCCCGGGGGCGTCCTCCAGCCAGAACCCGATCTGACGCTTCTGCTCGAAGCTCTGCACCATGACATAGGCGTCGTACCGCTCGCTCCACTGGATCGTCGAGGCGCCCCAGAAGTCATGCGGCGCCCAGTCGGCGCTCGGCTGTGCCTCCGGGTTGCCCTCGACGTCCCACGGGACGTCGTCGCGGGAGAGCGACTCGACGATCCGCACGTCGCGCACGTCGGTGATGTCGTAGACCCGCGCGTCGCTGCGGTCGTACTGGAACAGATAGCGGCGCCCGTCGAAGTCGACGATGTTCTGCCAGGTGTGGAAGGGGTCGGGCGTGAACGCCGCCCCGGGATAGTGCGCCTCGACCTTGACGTTGTCCGAGCGGTAGCGAGCCGGGTCGTAGCCCTCGTTGTCGGCGAAGAGATCCGCGCCTCCGCCCGGGAAGGGGTGCTTCTCGGCCTCGTTGACATAGGTCAGTGCCGGGTGGAGGAACGTCTTGTCGAGCTGCATGCCGTAGCTGCCGGGGTCGACCGGCCCGGGCCGCCGGTTCTCGCATGCGAACGGCACGTGGGGGTCGGGGGATGCCGAGGCGTCCGGCGTGGACGCCGACGTGGTGGTGCCCGCGAGCGCGAGCACGCCACCGACCAGGGCGACGGATCCGAGAAGGGCGACGGCGCCGCGCCGCCCGCTGCCGAGCGTGGACTTGCGCATGACGTGCCTCCGGAAGGTGGGCGGGGACGGTCCGCGGTCCTCGACGCCGTCCTCTCGGGCTGGTGGGCCCTGAGGGGAGGCTAGGCAGCGCCTCGGATGCCCGTCCATTGCCAAAACGGTGCGGAGCTATGCCGCAGCGGGCATGGCGCGCTCCGCCCGCAACTCTTCCTCCGGGTGGTCGAGGTGCGAGGCGCCCCGGCGCCGAGCCTCGAGACTTCCCACCGTCGAGGCTGCTGGCCTCCCCCGGGCGCACGGCTCCCTGGATCCCGGGCATGGAGGGAGTTCCGCGCGGCCGCGTGGCTCGAGGTGCTGCGATCGGCCGTCGCCGAGGGCTTCGAGCCGCACCACGCCACCGCACAGCCGCATCGCGCGGAGGACTTGGTCCGCAACGACACCCACGCCGCGCACGATCAGGTCTGGGACGTGTCGGGGATCCTCGCCGCTGCCCGATCTGCCGCCCCAGGTGGCCGAGTGGGGTTGCTCGCGCGCTGAGCACTCGCGCCCCGGCGCGCGGCGCCCCACCGCATCCCGTGAGGCCAGGACCTGGCTGCCAGGGCGGCCCGCGGATGACGACTGTCCATGCGCAGCGACGCTTGACGAGTTTCCATCGGTCTTGACGAGGTCGGCTGCCCAGGAGACGCTCGCCAAAGTGCGCCCCTCGCGGCCATGGATGCGTCCAGGGCTAGTGGGCGGCCGTCACCCAACGGCTCCACTCGCCCTGGGGGCTTTAGCCCGCTGACATGTGCACGCGGCCCATGACGACGCTATGACTCGACGCTGCGACAACCCCGAGTGCAGCCAGCGCCTCACCTGGAGTGCCGGACGAGGGCGTCCACCGCTCTTCTGCTCAGCCAACTGCCGTAAGCGAGCGCTGTATGCCGCCGCCGCCTTGGTCCAGCAGATCGATGAGCGACACCGAGCTCTCGCGGGCGACATCACGTACCGACGGGAGCGGGAGATCCGCTCGGAGCTGGCTCGCCTTGAGTGGCTGCTCTCGGCGTACCCGCCCTCTGCCGCAGCGGCCGCCGATTCCCTGGGATCCACTCAAAGCGCCGGGACCGACACGTAACCTCAGCCGAGGGGCCGAGACCATCCCGACGGTCGCCCTCTTTTCAGCACAGCACAGGAGACATGTGAGCACCCTCGGCAACTTCGTCTGGTCGATCGCCGACCAACTTCGCGGCGTCTACAAGCCTCACCAGTACGGCGACGTGATCCTGCCGATGACGATCCTGCGGCGACTGGACTGCGTCCTCGAGCCGACCCGTGACCACGTCCGCCAGATCGCCGAAGCCGAATCGCGTGAGGAACTGCGGGACGTCAAGATCAAGCGCGCCACTGGCCTGGGCTTCTACAACGCCAGCCCATGGGACTTCACCCGACTCGTGGGCGACCCCGACGGCCTCTCCGCGAACCTGACGGACTACATCGCGGGATTCTCCAAGAACATCGACGTCTTCGAGCGGTTCCGGTTCGACAACCAGATCGCCACCCTGTCGGAGAAGAACCGGCTGCTCATCGTCGTCCAGAAGTTCGCCGAGGTCGACCTGCATCCGAGCAACATCAGCAACGCCGAGATGGGCGACCTCTTCGAGGAGTTGATCCGCAAGTTCGCTGAGGCCTCCAACGAGACCGCCGGTGAGCACTTCACCCCACGCGACGCGATCCGGCTGATGGTGGACCTGCTGTTCGCGGGCGACGACCAGGCGTTGGTCGAGAAGGGCGTGGTCCGCACGGTCTACGACCCGACGGCCGGCACTGGCGGCATGCTCTCGGTCGCAGAGGAGCACCTCGTTGGGACTCCCGAGCACCCCGGCCTGAACCCCGACGCGCGGCTGCGTCTCTACGGCCAGGAGATCAACGACCAGTCGTATGCGATCTGCAAGTCGGACATGATCGCCAAGGGTCAGGACGCCTCGAACATCCAGCTGGGTGACACCCTCGCCGAGGACAAGTTCGCCGGGACCACCTTCGACTACTGCCTGTCCAACCCGCCCTACGGCGTGGACTGGAAGGCGTCCGAGAAGGCGGTCAAGGACGAGGTCGCCCGAGCCGGCGAACGGTCTCGCTTCCCGGGCGGACTCCCCTCGATCAGCGACGGCCAGATGCTTTTCCTACAGCACCTCGCCACGAAGATGCGGCCCGTCCACGACGGCGGCGGCCGCGCCGGCATCGTTCTCAACGGTTCGCCGCTGTTCACCGGCGGCGCCGAGTCCGGCCCATCGCAGATCCGCCGCTGGTTGCTGGAGAACGACTTGGTCGACGCGATCGTCGCCCTGCCCACCAACATGTTCTACAACACCGGGATCGCCACCTATGTGTGGATTCTCGACAACGCCAAGCCCGCCGAGCGGATCGGCAGGGTCCAGCTCATCGACGGCACCGGGTTCCACTCCAAGATGCGGAAGAACCTCGGCAACAAGTCCCGCGAGATCTCGCCCGCCGACCGTGAGCAGATCGTCAAGCTCTACGCCGCCTACGACGAGACCGAGCAGTCCAAGATCTTCCCCACCGACACCTTCGGCTACTGGACCATCACCGTCGAACGAGCGCTCCTCGACGAGCATGGCGAGGTCGTCCGGGATCGCAAGGGCAACCCGAAGCCGGACCCGAAGCTCCGCGACACCGAGAACGTCCCGTTCACCTACGCCGGCAACGACCTCGGCGAGGACGGTCGCGACTCCACCATCAAGGCGTACGTCGAAGCCGAGGTGCTGCCGCACGTGCCCGACGCGTGGGTGGACGAGAAGAAGACCAAGGTCGGCTACGAGATCCCGTTCACCCGGCACTTCTACAAGTACCTCCCACCGCGGCCGCTCGAGGAGATCGACGCCGACCTCAACACATTGGTCGCCGAGATCCTCGATCTGCTGTGCGAGGTTGAGAAGTGAGCGAGTGGTACGCGGCAACGCCCACTACCTGGAAGCGCGGACGGGTGAAGTCGATCGCGCGGCGCGTCACCGATGGCGCCCACATCTCCCCCGACACCGAGGGTGGGGTCTACGACTTCGTCTCGACACGCGACGTAAAGAGCGGTCAAATTGACTTCGCCAGCGCGCTCAAGACAACGCCTGACAGCTACGCATACATGGTCAAGACCGGATGTAAGCCGGTCCCGGGCGATGTCCTATTCTCGAAGGACGGCACTGTCGGCGAAACCGTAGTCATCCGTGAAGACCGGGAGTTCGCGGTCGCGTCCTCCTTGGTGATCGTGAGCCCTCGTCCGGACGTTATGGACTCAACCTTCCTCGCATACGTCTTCACCGCCAAGACGTCGAGGGACCAAGCGGTATCGATGATGCGCGGCGCCGGCCTTCCCCGACTGTCCGTTGGCAACCTTGCGCGGATGGAGGTGCCCGTCCCGCCACTGGCCGAGCAGCGCGCCATCGCCGACTACCTCGACCGCGAGACTGCCCAGATCGACACGCTCATTGCCAAGCAGGAGCAACTGATCGCGACCCTCCGTGAGCGACGCGACGGACTGATCGAACGCGCCCTCGTTTGCGGGCTCAACCGTGCGGTCGGTCTAAGGGCCGCAGCGATCCCGTGGCTCGCTGGCGCCAGTGTGCCCTCGCACTGGGATGCGACTCGCGTAAAGCACCTCGCGCTCGCGATGCGTGCTGGCGAAGGAATCACGGCAGACAACATTGAAGAGACCGGACCGTACCGTGTCTTCGGCGGCAATGGACTCCGCGGGTACGCAACGGCATACACACACAACGGAACCTTCGTGCTCATCGGCCGACAGGGCGCGCTGTGCGGGAACGTTCACTTGGTCCACGGCGAGTTCTGGGCGTCGGAGCACGCAATCGTTGTCACACCGAGGGAAGGCGTCGACGTCGGGTGGCTCGCGCACATGCTGCGGCTGATGAACCTCGGCCGATACTCGATGACGACCGCGCAGCCGGGCATCGGTGTCGGACAGATCGCCCCGCTCATGGTGCCGCTACCGCCGCTTGATGAGCAGCGCGAGATCGCTACACACATTGACAAGCAGACCGCGAAGATCGACGTCCTGATCGACAAGACCGAGCAGTTCATCGAGCTCTCGAAGGAGCGCAGGTCGGCGCTGATCACTGCTGCGGTGACGGGGCAGATCGACGTTCGGGCGTCGGCGTGAGCGGATTTCGTCAGCCGGACCTGAGCTACGTCATCCCCGGCTGGAGCGAGAACCGGTGGAGCGACCTCCTTGCCTCGCTGATCAAGACCGATCCCGATCCCATGGAGCAGCTGATCGGGGTCGCGCCCGAGGACGTCCGGCGCGAGGTCGCCGTGCCGGGTGGGACAGGGCGGAGATCCGACCGGCTCGACCTTCTGCTGACGGTGGGCGAGCGACAGGTCGCGGCGATCGAGGCGAAGGTGCTCTCCGACCTGGGCCTGGACCAGCTCGCGCGCTACGCGAAGGCATTCCCCGACGCCGAGCGGCGCTACGTGCTTCATCTCGCCGCTCTGCCGGTCAACCCGACCACCACTCCCGGGTGGTACGAGCTCTCGTGGGAGGCGGTGCTGGCGGCGTACTCCTGCAGCGCGCATCCCTGGGTGGCGGCCACAGCGACGGCCTGGCTGCGGCAGCTGGACACCCTCGTCCCGGCCGTCGATGCCGACACGGTCTGGAACGACGTGCCGGACGATCCGCCCGCGTTCGAGCTCGCGCTGCGAGCCAGGATCGCCTGGCTCTCGCATCACCTGGATGGCATGACCTTGGAGCGCGACCTCGTCCAGTCCTCCGGCGGCGGCATCTGGGTGCTGCGCTTCTGGTCCGCCACGGCCGTGCCGAACCTGCGGGTGCAGGTCGAGGTGCAGGAAGGCATGACCGCGTACGAGTGGCGCCATGACCCTCATCGCCGCTACCGCGACCGGCTGAAGGGACCTGCTCCGGTCGTGTCGCTGCGGTTGAGCGATGTCGACACCTCCGAGGACTTCGACTGGGAGCTGCTGCGCCGGGTCTTCGCTGAGAATGTCCTCGACGCCAACGGTGATCCGTTGCCCGACTGGCCCTGGCAGCTCACCCCGGCCAACCCGCGGCACCCCGTCGACCGCACCGCCTGGAAGGCCATGGTCGAAGCCGGCGGGCCGAAGTGGCTCGGGAAGGGTTTCGGGATGGCGGTCGCGACCAAGGCCTATCGGGAGTGCCTGTTCGGAGCACGGATGCAGTTCGCGCCGACGCTTACGCTCGGACAGATCCGCAGCGAGTTGCTGCGTCTGGAGCCGCTGGTTCTTGCGATGTCGGCCACGGTCGATGCATCCCCGCATTAGCGTGGCTGCTGTGAGCGTCGAGCACGAGCGAGCCTTCGAGGACGAGATCTGCGCCCACCTGGCCGCTAATGGCTGGCTCTACTCGCCGACCGGCGATGGGTACGACAAGACTCGAGCCCTGTTCCCCGCCGACGTCTTCGTCTGGCTTCAGGAGACCCAGCCCGAGGAGTGGGCGAAGGTCATCAAGCCGTCGCTGTCACCCGCTGAGCAGGAGCGCGCGAAGGAGCAGCTGCTCGACCGGCTCGTGAAGACACTCGACCTGCCGTTGGAGTCGGGCGGTGGCACGCTCGCCGTACTCCGCAAGGGGTTCAAGAAGACGCCAGCGCGGTTTTCGATGTGCGAGTTCAAGCCAGCCACCACGCTCAATACGGCCGCGATGGAACGGTACAGCTCCGTCCGGCTGCGCGTGATGCGGCAGGTCTACTACTCCGGGGAGCACAAGGGATCGATCGATCTGGTGCTGTTCGTCAACGGGCTGCCGGTTGCGACACTCGAGCTCAAGACCGACAACACCCAGTCGATCGAGCACGCCAAGGCGCAGTACCGCATCGACCGCGACCCGAAGGGCGAGCCGCTGCTCGGGTTCGCCAACCGATGCTTGGTGCACTTCGCGGTCTCCAACGACGAGGTCGCGATGACGACGCGGCTCGCGGGAAAGGCAACGCACTTCCTGCCGTTCAACATGGGCAACGACGGGGGTGCAGGCAACCCGGTCAACCCGCACGGTGCCGCAACGTCGTACCTGTGGGAGCGGGTCCTGCAGCGCGACTCCTGGCTGCACATCATCGGCAAGCTGCTCCACCTCGAGACCCGCACCGACATCGACCCCATCACCGGCGAAGCGTCGAAGAAGACGACATTGCTCTTCCCCCGCTTCCACCAGTGGGAGCTGGTCACCAACCTGCTCGCGACTGTCGCCGATGAAGGGCCGGGGCACCGCTACCTCGCGATGCACTCCGCCGGCTCGGGTAAGACCAACTCCATCGCCTGGACCGCGCACGGCCTGGCCACCCTGTTCGACAAGCGAAACCAGAAGGTCTTCGACACCGTCATCGTCGTTACCGACCGCACTGTGCTCGACGACCAGCTCCAGAAGGCGATCAAGCAGATCGAGGGCGTCGACGGCACCGTCGCCACCATCAACGCCGATCAGGTCCGCAACGCGGGCACCGGATCCAAGTCCGGTCTCCTTGCCGCCGAGCTCCTCGCCGGCAAGCTCATCGTGATCGTCACGATGCAGACCTTCCCGTTCGCGCTCCAGGCGATCCGCGACAACCAAGGACTGGCCGGGAAGCGGTTCGCGATCATCGCCGACGAAGCCCACTCCTCCCAGACCGGACGGACCTCCCAGCAACTGCGCGCCGTACTCACGGCTGAGGAACTCGCAGACCTCGACGACGGCGGCGAGATCGACACCGAGGCGATCCTCGCGGCGGAGATGGACGCGCGAGCGGAATCACCCCACCTCTCGTTCTTCGCCTTCACCGCGACCCCGAAGAACAAGACGCTCGAGCTGTTCGGCCGCCCCGACGCGGAGGGCGTCCCGCGGCCATTCCACGTCTACTCGATGCAGCAGGCGATCGAAGAAGGGTACATCCTCGACGTCCTGCGCAACTACACGACGTACGACACCGCCTTCCAGATCGCCGAGCGCTCTCGGCAGCACCTGGAGGAAGTGAAGCTGGTCGACGAGTCCGAGGCCACCAAGGGCCTGATGCGCTGGGTGTCCCTGCACCCGACGAACATCGCTCAGAAGGTGCAGATCATCGTCGAGCACTACCGCGCCAACGTGCGACACCTGCTCGACGGGCACGCCAAAGCCATGGTCGTCACCAGCTCCCGCGAGCACGCCGTGCGTTACAAGGAAGCGATCGACGCCTACATCGCCAAGCGCGGCTACCGGCTCTCCACGCTGGTCGCGTTCTCGGGCTCGATCACCGTCGATGGCGTCGCCTTCGCCGGTGCGGAGCCGCCGTACACCGAGGCCAACCTCAACTCCGGGCTGCGTGGCAGGACACTTCCGGTCGCTTTCGGCACCGACGACTTCCAGATCCTGATCGTCGCGAACAAGTACCAGACCGGCTTCGACCAGCCGCTGCTGAGCGCGATGTACGTCGACAAACGGCTCTCCGGGGTCACGGCCGTGCAGACGCTTTCCCGGCTCAACCGGACCTATCCCGCCGGGGGCAAGGACACGACGTACGTCCTGGACTTCGTCAACGATCCAGCCGAGATCCTCGGCTCCTTCAAGCCCTATTACCGCGAGGCCACGATTGAGGGTGCCACCGACCCCGACATCGTCCACGACCTGCAGGCCAAGCTCGACGCCGCGGGGATCTACACCGACGCCGAGGTCGACGCGTTCGTGACCGCCTACCTGGCGGGCAAGCACGGGGCGATCTCGGCACCGCTCAAGGCTGCCGCCGATCGGTTCAACAGCCGCTACACCGCCGCCGTCGCGGACGGTGACGCCGGTGCCGTCGAGGAGCTCGATCTTTTCCGTAAGGACGTCGGAAGCTTCGTCCGGCTCTATGACTTCCTCTCCCAGATCGTGAACTACGCGGACACCGACCTGGAGAAGCGCTCGCTCTACCTTCGCTTGCTCGCCGGCCGGCTGACCGGGCGCTTGGGCGCTGAGGCCGTCGACTTCTCCACCGTCGAGCTCACTCACATCAAGCAGGCTCGCTCAGGTGACCACGCCCTGGATCTCGACAGTGGCGAGCCTGTGGCGCTTCGTCCTGTGTCTGCGACTGGCACCGGCGCCGCACGCGACCCACGGATGGTGCGTCTGGCCGAGGTACTCGCGAAGATCAACGACCTCTTCGCCGGCGAGGACTTCACTCCTGCCGAACAACAGTCCTGGGTCGAAGGCCTCGTCACTGTCCTGATGGAGGACGACACTATCCGCGCGCAGGCGGGCGCCAACACCCGCAAGCAGTTCGTCGAGTCGCCCGACCTGTCCGACGCCGTCACCGAGGCGGTCCTGGGAAATCAGACGAGCCACCACAAGATGGCTGACTACTTCTTCACCGACGACCGGGTGAAGGTACAGCTCGTGAAGCTCCTGGGTGAGTTGGTGCACGAGAACATCAAAGTGGAGACCAGCTGACGTGGAGCGCCCAGACTGCAACTGCAGCCGATTGACGTACCCCGTGGAGCACGGCGACAACGACGCTGCGTCGCACATGCTTGCTGAACTGGAGGAGCGGGTCTTCCAACCTTGGCTTGAGGAGTGGGAGCGCGTGAGGAAGATCGGCGCTGCCGCTCTTGAGAGCGGAGCGCTGGTGAGGCCGAACTGGGCGCGTTCGTGCGAGGACGCCGACGTTGAGGAGTACGCAGGCTGGATGGCCCGCGCCGCCGATCCCGAGGACGACCACACCGATGATGCCGAGTGGTTTTACTTCGAGAGTGCCCCCGAGGCTCCGGGTCACTGGCCCAAAGTTGATCCTGCCCGCCGCGCGCGCTCAGCGCGGGCTACGGGTGTCGATGGCCCACTCGGCAACGTGTCAGGACGGGCGCCGTTGTCGCTCCGCATGGCGGTGGCGGAGCTACTTCCTGAACGATCGCGCGAACGCTTTGTCGCAGCACTCGCGGAGCCCTCCGTCGACTGGGCGGCGATGAGCGATCTGCGGGTGCTTGCGCAGGTTCCGGTCAGCTCACTCCCACCTGCATTGGCGCCACTCGTCGCAATGACGGTCGGATCCGACGAAGCATCCTCGATGGCTGACACGTCGTGGTCGGACCATCCGATGACCCAGCTCGAGCGGGCGCTCCGCCGAGCGCGGGAGGCGAGCACTGGACGGGGAGGTGCGTACGCTCGGCGAGCGCACCTCGATGAGGCGCTCACGATTGCGCGGGACAACCCCGCGCTGGTGGCGTCAGCCGTAGATGAATTCATCGCTCGCGCAGACGAAGAGCACACTCAGCTGGTCGTAGCATGCGCGCACGACTTTGCCGAGGTCCGAGACGCGCTTCAGGATGCAGGCGAGCGCGGTTCGCCGGAAGCGCGCGGGATTTACCTAGCAGTGACCACGGGAGATCTGGTGTCTCTCACGTCCACCTATGCCTGGTGGGTTGACCAGAATCTCTACGCGGTCCCGCAGGTCTTGAGCGCTCCCGCGGGAACGTGGCTCGGCGACCCGCGTTTGGAGAACGAGATCCGGGCCCGGCTTGCTCGAGCAGTTGGCCAACTGACGGATTCGGGACTGTCAGAGGAGACCGAGCTGACGGGTGCCCTACTGCAGGCGCTCAGCCAGGCATTCGAGTCGCCAGCGCCCCTCCCTCAGAGCGTTGGTCTCGAGCCTCCCGTGGTTCTGTCCGTGACGTCGACCAATTCACGCACACACGAACCGATCTTCGGGGCCGATCTGGGCGTGATCCTCGAGATCGACTTGCCGAAAATGAGGACCACGGTTGGGCACCTTGTCCAGATCAAACAGGCCCTCAACCGGGACGCTTCGGCAGAGGCGCCGAAGTGGCTGATCTCGGGAAGCCAGCTCGATGACCTCTTGGGCCATGACCCCACAGCGACGTACTGGCTGTTCGCGCAGCACAGCCGTCCTCCCGTGCTGTCGGTGGCCGCCAAGGTGCTTCGCGCCCGACTGGGTGACAACGAGTCCGTGACGATCCAGTATGACCACGTCCGCAGCGCCGCGGTTCCCGTTGAACAGGAGTTGGCTGACTTCTTCTTGGGGCTCTGGATTGGCTCAGACACCCCGGAGGCGGTCAAGATCGCCAGAGGCGAGGACAGCCGCCACACTCCGCAACGCATCCTCACGCTCCGGCTGCGCCAGGGCGGGTGATTCTTGCGCTTCGGAGAAGCGCAAGGTCTTGGCCCGCGGGAAAAGTCTACTCGCTCAGTAGATCTTGACCTTGACAGCGAGTTGTCAAGATTCGCTGCATCTCGACAACACGACCTGCCGCTCAGTGCGCCATGTCGACGAACCGGCTGTAGTGACCCTGGAAGGCCACCACGATGTCGCGGGTCGCGCCGTTGCGGTGCTTGGCGACGATCAGGTCGGCCTCGCCGGGACGGGTCGACTCCTTCTCGTAGACGTCGTCGCGGTGCAGCAGGATCACCATGTCGGCGTCCTGCTCGATGGAGCCGGACTCGCGCAGGTCGCTCATCGCCGGGCGCTTGTCGGCGCGCTGCTCGGGACCACGGTTGAGCTGCGACAGCGCGATGATCGGGATCTCCAGCTCCTTGGCGAGCAGCTTCATCTGCCGGGAGAACTCCGAGACCTCGAGCTGGCGGGACTCGACCTTCTTGCCCGAGCTCATCAGCTGGAGGTAGTCGATGACCATCAGCTTGAGGTCGTGCTTCTGCTTGAGCCGTCGCGCCTTGGCCCGGATCTCGGTCATCGTCATGTTGGGCGAGTCGTCGACGAACATGGGGGCCGAGGACACCTTGGCGACGTGGCGGGCCAGGCGGTCCCACTCCTCGGTGCCCATCTTGCCGTTGCGGATGTGGTTGAGCGGGATCCGCGCCTCGGCCGAGAGCAGGCGCATCACGATCTCCGCGCGCGTCATCTCGAGGCTGAAGAAGGCGCTGGTCAGGTTGTGCCCGACCGACGCGGCGCGGCAGAAGTCGAGCGCCAGCGTGGACTTGCCCATCGCGGGACGCGCCGCGACGACGATCATCTGGCCGGCGTGCAGACCGTTGGTCAGCTCGTCGAGGTCGGCGAACCCGGTCGGGACGCCGTAGATGCCGGCCTCGCGGTTCTCGATCGCCTCGATCTCGTCGAGGACGCCGTCCATGATGTCGCTGAGCGGCGCATAGTCCTCGGACTTGTTGCGGTCGGTGACCTTGTAGATCTCCGACTGCGCCTCGTTGACGATGCCGTCGACCTCGCCCTCGCCGGCATAGCTGATCTGCACGATCTTGGTGCCGGCGTTGACCAGCCGGCGCAGGATCGCCTTCTCGTAGACGATCTCGGCGTAGAAGCCGGCGTTGGCGGCGATCGGCACATTGGCCGCGAGCGTGTGGAGGTACGGCGCACCGCCGACCTTCTGCAGCTGCCCGCGCCGCTGCAGCTCCCCGGCGACCGTCACCATGTCCGCCGGCTCGCCGCGACTGTAGAGGTCGAGGATCGCCTCGTGGATCTCCTCGTGGGCCGGCCGGTAGTAGTCCGCCCCGCGCAGCACCTCGACGACGTCGGCGATGGCGTCCTTGGAGATCATCATCGCGCCGAGCACCGACTGCTCGGCGGCCATGTCCTGCGGCGGGGTGCGCCCGCCGCTGGGTGCCTCGCCCGGCGCGTACGCCGCGGGGCCGTCGCCCCACTGGTCGGGCGGCTCGGCGGTCCAGGCCGGCGGGTCGTCCGTGAGGCTCACGGTCCTCCCACCTCCTGCTCGGCTCGGTCTGCTCGGCTCGGTCTGCTCGGCTCGGTCTGCTCTGGTCGCTCGTCTGGTCCGGTGACCGGTGGCCAGGCTGCCGGTGCGGTCCGACACAATCGACGGGCGGGCCACCGGGGCACCGCCCGGACACCGCGCCAGTGCGGCAACCTACGGGCCGGAGGCGGCCTATCGAAAGGGCCTTATCCACAAGGGTTGGGGATAACTCGGGGTCGGGCGTGGACGACACGCGGACATGGTGTGCACCAGGTGGGGAGGAAACTGTGGAGACAGGTGGTCCAGGTCGGCCCATCCTCGCTCTGACCTGCGCAAACGCCTCTCCAGGGCTGTGGAGGGCAAAAAGCCGGGGTGTGACCCTGTTCACCTTTCGGCCACCCGGCCGTCCCGCCGCGTCTGCCCGGGACCTCGCTCCACTAGCACATGGTCGTCCCGGATTTCCACAAGATGGCCCTCTTTATCCACCGGCATCGGGACGGTCCCGGTGAGCACCCGGCGCGCGCTGGACCGCGAGATCGCGCGGCTGGCCTTCCCCGCCTTCCTCGCGCTGGTGGCCGAGCCCCTCTTCCTGCTGGGCGACGCGGCGGTCGTCGGCCACCTCGGCACGCCGGAGCTCGCCGGACTGGGGGTGGCCGGCACCGTCGTCACCACCGTCGTGGGCCTGTGCATCTTCCTCGCCTACGGCACGACCGCCGGGGTCGCCCGCCAGATCGGCGCCGGGCACCGGGCCGCGGCGCTCGCGCAGGGCCTGGACGGGCTGTGGCTGGCGGTGCTCATCGGCGTCCCCGCCACCCTGGCGACCGCCCTGGCCGCGGACCCGCTGGTCGCCGTCTTCGGTGCCTCCCCCGACGTGGCGGAGCCGGCCACCACCTATCTGCGGGTGGCCGCCCTCGGTCTGGTCCCGCTGCTGCTCATCCTCGCCGGGACCGGTGTGCTGCGTGGACTGCAGGACACCCGCACGCCGCTCGTGGTCGCCGTCGCCGGCAACGTCGCGAACCTGCTCCTCAACGTCCTCCTCGTGTACGGCGCCGGCCCGGTGCCGCGCCTGGAGATCGCCGGCTCGGCGCTCGGCTCGGTGCTCGCGCAGGCCGGCATGGCGCTCGCGCTGGTGGTCGTCGTGGTCCGTGCGGCACACCGCGAGGGGGCCGGCCTGCGCCCGGACCTGCCCGGCGTGCGCGCCGCGGCCCGCGCCGGCGTACCGCTGCTGGTCCGCACGCTCACGCTGCGCGCCTCGCTGCTGGTGACGACCTACGCGGTGGTGCTGAGCGCCGGCAGCACCGGCGGGTCCGGCCAGGACGCCGTCCCGATCGCCACCCACCAGCTGGCGATGACACTGTGGGGCTTCCTCGCCTACGTGCTCGACGCGATCGCGATCGCCGCGCAGGCGATCACCGGCCGCTACCTCGGTGCCGGCGACGTCGCCGGAACCCGCGCCGTGACCCGGCGGATGGTCGGCTGGGGCGTCCTCAGCGGCATCGCCACCGGACTCCTCCTCGCCGCGACCAGTCCCTGGCTCGGCGCGCTCTTCACGCCCGACGAGGGCGTCCGCGAGGCGCTCGTGCCGGTGCTCCTGGTCGCCGCGCTCGCCCAGCCGGTGGCCGGGGTCGTCTTCGTCCTCGACGGCGTGCTGATCGGCGCCGGCGACGGCCGGTACCTCGCCTGGGCCGGCGCCGCCGTCCTCGCGGGCTACGCTCCGCTCGTGCTGCTGACGAGTGGAGGGGGAGCAGGCCTGCCCTGGCTGTGGGTGGTGTTCTGCGCGGTGTTCATGGGCGGGCGGCTGGTCACGCTCGTGCACCGTTCGCGCACCGATGCCTGGCTGGTGACCGGTACGACGGGCCGCGCGCGATGAGGCCGCTGCACCTGTTCGCCTTCGGCCTGGTCGTCGTCGCCCTCGAGCTGCGCCTCGGCGAGTGGGACCTGATGCCCGGACCGCTCGGCTGGCTGCTCACCCTGCTCGCGGTCCGGCTGGTGGCCCGCCGGGCCGGCCTGGAGCGCGCGGGGCTGGTGACGGCGCTGGGGCTGGCCACGGTGGCCGCGGCGGCGCTCACCTGGGTGCCGGCCGGTGCCGAGTGGGCGGAGGACGCCGAGGAGGCCGTGCGGTGGGCCGTCGGGCTGCCGGCGATGGCCTACTGCGGCCTGGTCTGCCTCGAGCTCTCGCGCCTCGCCCGCGCCGACAGCTACCGCACGCCCACGACCCTCCTGCAGTGGACCGGGATCGGCTTCTTCGCGAGCGCCGTCGCGCCCGTGCTCGTCATCGGCGGCGGCCTGACGTGGCTGGAGACGCCGGCGGTCGCGGTCAACGCCCTGGCCCAGCTCGCCCTGTTCGTGCTGTGCCTGGTGTACGGCGGGCGGGCGTGGGCCGGCGTACCGGAGCCCACGCCCCCCGACGTGGTCAGCCCTTGAGGGTCTGCAGGATCCTCTCGGCGAGTCCGACGGACTGGTTGAGCGGGTCGCCCTCGTACTGGACGCCCTCCTCGTAGTCGAGGTCGATCTGCAGCAGCACGGTGGCGGTGCAGGCGCGCAGCTCGCCCTCGAAGTCCGGCGGGCTGCTGACCTTCCACCAGCCGCCGGTGGCACCGGCGATGTCCTCCGCCGGCTCGACGACGCCCTCGTCGTCCGCGGGCTGCGGGCAGCCGAACGCGCCCTGGGTGAAGTCCTCCGGGCCGGTCAGCTTCACGGTGACCTCGGCGAGTCCCGGGGACTCGAAGGAGCAGTCGTCGCTGGTCCAGGCCAGGCCCCGCTCGCTGGTGTCGTCGCCACCGACCTCGGGAGCGCCGAAGCTCATTCCGTAGGCCTCGGCGAGGTCGTCGGCCGTCACCACGTCGCAGGCGGCCGGCAGGCCCGCGGCGGCGCTCGTGGTGGGCTCCGCGGGCGCGGAGGTCGGCGGTGGGGAGGTCGCCTCGGTCGGCGAGGACTCCTCCGTGGCGCTCGAGGCCACGGTCGGGTCGTCGTCCGCGTCCGGCTCGTCGTCGCCGCAGGCGGCGAGGACGGGGTTGAGCATCAGCAGGGCGGCAGGCCAGAGCCGTCGTACACGCATGGGGATTGCTCCTGGGGATCGGGGAAGGAAGGAGTGACCCCAAAACTACGGCGTGGCCGGCCCCCGTAGGGACCGGCCACGCCGTGTGGCACGCGAGCGAGAGCGGTCAGCTCGGGATGACGTTGAGCGCCACCGCGGCGGAGACCTCGTCGTGCAGCTTGACCGACACCGCGTGGTTGCCCAGCGACTTGATCGGGTTGCCGAGGACGATGGTCCGCTTGTCGATCGCCTCGCCGGCGGCCTCACCGAGCGCGGCGGCGATGTCGGCGGGGGTGACCGCACCGAACAGACGCCCGCCCTGGCCGGCCTTGACCTTGACGTCGACGGGAGCGTTCTCCAGCTTCGCCTTCAGCTCGGAGGCGTGGGCCTCGTCGCGGACGGCGCGCGCCGAGCGCGCGGCCTTGATCGAGTCCGCCTGCGCCTGGGCGCCACGGGTCCACCGGATGCCGAAGCCGCGGGGGATGAGGTAGTTGCGGCCGTAGCCGTCCTTGACCTCCACCACGTCGCCGGCGGCGCCGAGGTTCTCGACCTCCTGGGTCAGGATGATCTTCATGAGTTCAGCTCTCCTTCTCTGACTCTGCTCAGCGACCGCTGGAGGTATAGGGCAGCAGAGCGACCTCGCGGGCGTTCTTCACCGCGATCGCGACGTCCCGCTGGTGCTGGACGCAGTTACCGGTCACCCGACGGGCGCGGATCTTGCCGCGGTCGGAGATGAACTTCTTCAGAAGGGCGGTGTCCTTGTAGTCGACACCGGTGGCCTTCTCCTTGCAGAACTGGCAAACCTTCTTCTTCGGCTTGCGGACGACTGCCTTCGCCATTGTGGTGCTCCTCCTCAGAGCCCGGCCGCGTCAGTCACAAGGCGGCCGGAATGGTTGGTTGTATCGATGGTTGAGGTGCGAGCTCGCGAGCCTCGAAACCTCAGAAAGGGGGCTCGTCGCTCGAGCCCACGCCCGGCGCCGCCCACGGGTCGTTGGCCGGAGCCCCGCCCCCGTAGCCGGAGCCGCCGCCACCCTGCGGAGCGCCGCCGCCGGACGGGGCACCCCACGGGTCCGCCGCCGGAGCGCCGCCACCCTGCGGGGCACCGCCGCCGTAGCCACCGCCACCGCCGGAGCGAGCCGCGCGGCTCACCTTCGCCGTGGCGTAGCGCAGGGCGGGGCCGACCTCCTCGACGTCGATCTCCATGGCGGTGCGCTTCTCACCCTCGCGGGTCTCGTACTGGCGCGACTTGAGCCGGCCGGTGACGATCACGCGCATGCCCTTGGTGAGGGACTCCGCGACGTTCTCGGCGTACTGCCGCCAGACCGCGCAGGAGAGGAACAGCGCGTCGCCGTCCTTCCACTCGTTGGTCTGCCGGTCGAAGGTGCGCGGCGTCGACGCGATCCGGAAGTTGGCGACCGCAGCCCCGCTCGGGGTGAAGCGCAGCTCCGGGTCGTCGACGAGGTTGCCGACGACGGTGATGACGGTCTCGCCTGCCATGGTGGTCTCCTGGTGAGGGTGGGATCGGAACGGCACGGTCCGGGTCAGCCCCGGACGACGGCCCCCATCGTGTCCCGGACGGCCGACATCGGGTAGTCGGCGTCCACAGACGCGATCTCTCGGTTCCTCAGACGGTGGGTCGCAGGACCTTGGTCCGCAGGACGGACTCGTTGAGCGTCAGCTGGCGGTCGAACTCGTCGACGGTCGCCGGAGCGGCCGTCAGCTTGACGATCGCGTAGATGCCCTCGGCGTGCTTCTTGATCTCGTACGCCAGGCGACGCTTGCCCCACACGTCGACGTTGTCGACCGTGCCGCCGTCGTTGCGGACGACGTTCAGGTACTTGTCGAGCGACGGCTGGACCGTCCGCTCGTCGAGGCTCGGGTCGAGGATGACCACGACTTCATAGTTGCGCAAAGCGGTCTCCACCTCCTCTGGACTCAGGCGGCCGCGGACTTTCCACGGCAGGAGGGCCTTGCTTGCCCACTGGTTCGGCCCAGCGGACGGCATCCGGCGCCAGCGGCACCGGACGGGACAGGCTAACAGCGCCCGACCGCTCGGGCCGAATCCCGACGCCCGGCCCGCGCGGACCCCTCGGCTACCCGAAGATCACCGGGTTCCGGATCTGGGTCTCGTCGACGACGAGCACCGCCACAGCCCCGCCGAGGCCCGCGGGCACGTCGAGCGAGACCGCCGCGCACACCTCGTCCTGGCCGAGGTCCCACGCGCCGTCGAGCGAGCCGAGCAGCTCGCCCTGGGGGTTGTAGAGCTCGATGGTGAACGGGGTCCCGTCGGGCATCCCGCGCACCGCGAAGTGCGCGAACAGCGTCGCCGGCAGGGTCACCCCCGGCAGCACCTGCGGGTCGTCGAGCGTGCTCGCCGTCGCGCAGTCGCTGTTGCCGTCGGTGCTCCAGCCCGCCGGCGAGGCGCTCGCCTGGCCCATCGGGTCGACGGGCGGCTCGGGCACGTCGTCGAGATAGGGGGAGACGTAGTCGGCGTCGCCGCCCTGCTTCGCGATCTCGACGATGTCCGCCGCCAGCGAGACGGGCCGGATCCGGGCGGACCCGCCGGTGAACGCGCCCCCCTCGCCGCTGTCGCCGATCGTCGACTCGGTGACGACGGCGCTGTTGATGCCCACCAGCTCCCCGTCGTCGTCGATCGACGCACCGCCCGAGTTGCCCGAGCCGATCCGGATGTCGCTGTCGATCCACGCCCGGTTGCCGGGGACCGCGGCCTCCTTGAGGAAGGTGGAGACGACCCCGCGGGTGACGGTGAGCGCGCGGTCCAGCCCGTCGTCGGCGGCCACGTGCGCCACCGCGGGGAAGCCGAGGGCGGTCAGCTCGTCGCCGGTGCGGAGCGCGTCGCTGTCCCCGAGCGGTACCGGCGGGGGCAGGTCCAGGTCCTCGCCGTCGACCTCGTCCCCGTCGGCGTCCGCGGTGATCTTGAGGACCGCGAGGTCGAGGACGCCGTCGGCGACCACCGCCTCCGCGGAGTACGACGGCGCGGCGGGCTTGTCGTCCTCGGCCGAGGTCAGCGCGACCAGGAGCCCTGCCGGGTCCTCCGCCGGCGGCTGCTGGCCGGGGGCGCTCGGCTTGCCGACGTGGGCGTTGGTGAGGATCAGGCCGTCCTCGCTGATGATCGTGCCGGAGCCGGTGTAGAGGGGCTCGCCGGTCGCGTCGACGGCGATGATCAGCACGCTGGCCAGCTTGGCCCGGTCCAGCTCCTCGGTGCTCAGCCCCGCGGTCTCCGAGGACCCGCCCCCGCCGCCGGAGCCGTCGTCGTCGAGGAGCACCGCCGCGGTCACCCCACCGCCCACGAGCACCAGGGCGCCTGCGACGCCCGCGACCACGGCCGCGGCGCGCCGGCGCTTCCGTTTGGCGATCGAGCGCTGCGCGGCGCCGGCCGCGACGACGGGCACGATCTCGATCTCGGCGCCCGCCGTGGGGTGGCCGAGCATCAGCGTCGTCGGGTCCTCGAGCCGGCGCTGGACGACCCGGTCCTCCTCCAGGTAGGTGCCGGCGGTCGAGCGGTCGACGTACCACCAGCCGTCGGGGCGGCCCTCGACGACGCCGTGCAGCCGGGAGACCGACGGGTCGTCGACGACGACCTCGTTGCCGGGGTCGCGCCCGATCCGGACGACCACGCCCGGGGGGAAGCGCTTCGAGACGCCGCCGACCCGCACGAGCAGCCCCGGGCCGGCGACCGGGCCGGGGCCGCCGAAGCCGCCCGGCCCACCCGGACCGGGGAAGGCGGGCCCGACGCCGGGCAGCACGGTCTGCTCGAGCGCGGCCGGCGGCATGGCCATCGGGACGGGCCCGGGGGGCCGCGCGGCGGCGGGAGTGAGCAGGAGCTCCTCTCCGTCGACGCCGCCGCAGCGCACCGCCGTCGGCCCGGTGAGCCGGACCTCCGTGACGCGGGTGCCGCCGAGGAAGGTGCCGCCGCTGGAGCCGATGTCGGCCAGCACCCAGCCGGAGCCGTCGGAGCGCAGCTGGGCGTGGCGGCGCGAGACCGACGGTGCGGAGAGGACGATGTCGGAGCCGGGGTCGCGGCCGATGCTGACGACGCGGGGTTCGTCGAACGACCAGGTGCGGCCGCCCGCGGAGACGTGGAGGGTGCTCACGCGAGGAAGGTAGTGCTCCGCGCCCCGATCCACGAGGGGAGCGCCGGATCGGGGCGGGATCGGGGGCGGGGGCTGTCCGCCCTGCTCGCTACCGTGGCGTCATGAGCGAGCTGCGCATCGGAGCCCATGTCGACCAGACCGACCCGATCGCCGAGGCTGCGGCGCGCAACGCCCCGCTGGTGCAGTTCTTCCTCGGCAACCCCCAGTCCTACAAGGGCCCCGTGCTGTCGTACGACGGCGGCCCGGCGGCGCTGCGAGCGGCGGCCGAGGCGGCGGGCGTGGACCTGTACGTGCACGCGCCGTACCTCATCAACGTCGCCACCACGAACAACCGCCAGCGGATCCCCAGCCGCAAGCTGCTCCAGCAGCACATGGACGCCGCCGCGGAGATCGGCGCCAAGGGGCTCATCGTCCACGGCGGGCACGTGACCGACGAGGACGACCCGGCGAAGGGCTTCGACAACTGGCGCAAGGCGATCGAGGCCACGGACATCAAGGTCCCGCTCCTGATCGAGAACACCGCCGGCGGCACCAACGCGATGACCCGCTATCTCGACCGGATCAAGGGGACCTGGGACGCCATCGCGTCCGCCGAGGGCGCCGACATGGTCGGGTTCTGCCTCGACACCTGCCACGCCCACGCCGGCGGCAACGCGCTGGAGACGATCGTCGACGACATCCGCGCTATCACCGGCCGGATCGACCTGGTGCACGCCAACGACAGCCGCGACGCCTTCGACTCCGGGGCCGACCGGCACGCGAACTTCGGCGCCGGCCAGATCGACCCCGAGCTGCTGGCCCAGGTCGTCCGCGACGCCGGGGCGCCGGTCGTGTGCGAGACGCCCGGCGGGGCCGCCGAGCACGTCGCCGACTTCGACTGGCTGCGCGAGCGGGTCTGAGCCGCGACCGGGGAGGCCGTTTCCCGACGGCGCCGCCGGGGAGGTTGTTCCCATGCTCCCTGCCCGCCTGCCGGCCGTCGTGGTCACGCTCCTCCTGCTGACCTCGGCGTGCTCGGGCGGCGGCCGCCCCGAGCGGAGCGGCCAGCCCACGGAGCCCACCTCGCCGGTCCCCGCCCTGGACGTGGCCTGGCAGAGCGACGAGACCGACACCTTCCACGACGCCGACACCCGGCGCGGGGACGCGCTGTGGACCACCTCCGAGCGGGTCAGCGTCATCGGCGACGACGCCGTGACGACGTACGACGTGACCACCGGCGAGCGCCTCTCGCGCGTCCCGCTGCGCGGGCGCGTGTGCGCGGCGGCCCCGGACGTGAACGGTGACGGGATCGGCGCGGTCGCCGTCGGGCGGCTCGACGAGGACGGCGTGCACGTCACGGCCTGCGACCGGGTGGTCGCGGTCGACACCGTCGCGGGAACGGAGCGCTGGCGGACTCGGGTGCCCGAGCCGGCGTACCTGACCACGATCGGCGTCGGCGACCGCACCGTCGCGGTGACCGACGCGGCCGCGGGCGCCCGGCGCCTGCGGATCACCGACGGTCGTCCGATGCGGACGCTCGGCTCCGGCGCGTCGGTCACCGACGGGACGACCGTGGTCGCGGCCGCCTCCGACGAGCGCTCCCTCGAGGCCTTCGACCAGGACTCCGGCCGCCTCCTGCGCAGGATCCCGGTCGACGACGTGTACGACGTCGAGACGGTCCTGTCCGGCACCGAGCCGGCCCTGGTCGCCGTCAACGGCCCGGACGGGTTCTACTTCCGCGAGCTCTCCCGACCCTCGCACGTGGTCGGCCGGGAGCTGGACGGCAGCTACCCGCGCTTCGGTCGCGCCGTCACGGTGGGCGGCTCCACCGTGCTGCAGTACGGCCAGGGAGCGGTGCTCGACCGCTGGGACGCGGCCACACGGAGCCTGACGAAGCTGACCGTCCTCGAGAGCGGCGAGTCGCTGGTCGGTGCCCACGACGGGCGGCTGGTCACCCTCACCGGCGAGGGCAACCTGCTGGCGCCGGGCGCGGTGGTGCGCGCGGTCGACCCCGACGAGCCGGGGGACCCACGGGTGCTGGGGACGCTGCGACGCTCGGCCGGGGCCGCGCTGGGGGTCGGCGGCCCGGTCGCGGTCGTCGCCGACCTCCTGCTCGCCGAGAACGACGAGGGCCTGGCCGCCTACCGCCTACCCGCCGAGGGCGTCCGCACGAGCGAGCTGATCGCGACCGCGGAGGGCGTGCTGACCCCTCAGCAGGCGGCCGACCTCTGCACCGGCCTCCGACCCGCGACCCTCGTCCGCATGGGCTATCGCCGGGGAGCCGGCGCGCCGGTGGACTGCCAGTACACCGCGATCCGCAGCGCGACCGGTGGCCAGGCGCTGCACCTGGCGACCGGAACCTTCGCGCTCCAGGGGGCGGACGACCTCTCCCCTCTCGACCACGCGAAGGCGACCTTCGCCAACTCGGTCACCAGCGCCGCCGCCGACGATCCGGCGAACCCGCTGGTGCCCCTGGCCGGACTCGGCGACGAGGCGGCCCTCGGCCGACGCGCCCGGCTCCTGCTGGTCCGCGAGGACAACGTCGTCGTGCACCTGCGGCTGACCTACGGACCGAGGCGGGTCGCGGCGCGCCGCGCGCTGCTCGAGGCCGTCGCCCGCGACCTCCTTGCCGAGCTCGAGCGCCGGCGTTGAGGCCCGGGCCGGCTCAGCGCGCCGCGTCGAGCCAGCCGAGGTTGCGTGCCACCCGCTCCAAAACCTCCAGGGTCCGAGCCAGCTCGGCGTCGTCGATGTCGGCGGTGGCCCGGTCCACCACGGCGCGCACCGGGCCGGCCTGCAGCTCGGCCACCCGGCGCTCGCCCTCGGACGTCAGCCGGTAGTCGTGCCCCACCAGCTCCGTCAGCCCCTCGCGGACCAGCCCACGCAGCACCTCCGAGGGGGTGAGCCCGGAGTCGCCGTACGGCGCCAGCAGCTCCTCGACGTCCTCGGCCCGGACGGCACCGTGCTCCAGACGGCACAGCACCGACCAGCTGCGCCGGTCGATACCGGCGGCCTCCACGGCGTCGAGCACCTGCTCGTCGACCAGGCGGTCGATGGTCCTCATCCAGTACGGCAGCGGGCGGGGTGCGGTCATGCCGGTCGCGGTACCCCGCCTCGGGCGGGTCACCCCGGGGGAGGTGGCGGAGGCGGAGGGTCGCGCGGGGGAGCGGGGTGGCCGCCGCCCGGGGGCGGATTCACCACGGGATGTAGGCGAACCCGCACTTCCCGTGCGGAACTCCGCTACAGAAGCTCCGACTCACCTACATCCCGTGGTGAATCCGCCCCCCAGCCCCCGACTCACCTACATCCCGTGGTGAATCCGCCACCCCCCAGCCCACTCGCCCCATCCCGTGGCGAATCCGCCGCCCGATAGGTTGGACCCATGCCGAGCGTGCGCCCGATCAGCCCGACCGAGCACCGCGAGCATCTCGCCACGCTGCCGTCGGCCAGCTTCCTGCAGACGCCAGGCTGGGCGCGGGTGAAGAGCGAGTGGCGCAGCGAGTCGCTGGGCTGGTTCGCCGAGGACGGCACCCAGGTCGGCGTCGCGCTGGTGCTCTACCGCAGGCTCCCCAAGCTGAAGCGCTCCCTGGCCTACCTGCCCGAGGGCCCGGTCATCGACTGGGCCAGCGACGACCTCGCCGCATGGCTCGATCCGCTGGTCGCCCACCTGCGCACGCAGGGCGCGTTCGCGGTGCGGATCGGCCCGCCGGTCGTGACCCGGCGCTGGACGACCGCGCAGGTCAAGGAGGGCATCGCGGACCCCGGCGTCCGGCTGCTGCGCGAGATCGCCCCGGCCGAGCGCACCGCCGCGGGCGCCCGGGTCGTGGCGCAGCTGCACGAGCTCGGCTGGCAGTACCAGGGCGTCGAGGGCGGCTTCGCGGCCGGCCAGCCGCAGTTCGTCTTCCAGGTCCCGCTGCGCCACGCGGACGGCACCCAGCGCACCGAGGACGAGGTCCTCAAGGGCATGAACCAGCTGTGGCGACGCAACATCAAGAAGGCGGCGAAGGAGGGCGTCGAGGTCACCCGCGGCACCCGCGAGGACCTGCCTGCCTTCCACGAGCTCTACGCCCACACCGCCGAGCGCGACCACTTCACGCCGCGCCCGCTGCGCTACTTCGAGACGATGTACGACGCGCTGTCGGCCGACGCCCCGGAGCGGCTCACGCTCTGGCTCGCGCGCCACGACGGCGACCTGGTCGCCTCCACGATCGCGATCCGGGTGGGCGAGCACGCCTGGTACTCCTATGGCGCCTCCTCGACCGAGAAGCGCGAGGTGCGCGGCTCCAACGCCGTCCAGTGGGAGATGATCCGCGACGCGATCGCCGCGGGCGCCGCCGTCTACGACCTGCGCGGCATCACCGAGACCCTCGACGCCGACGACCCCCATGTCGGGCTGATCCAGTTCAAGGTCGGCACCGGGGGCGAGGCCGTCGAGTACGCCGGCGAGTGGGACCTCCCCGTGAACCGCGCGCTCTACAAGGCGTTCCAGCTCTACCTCAAGCGGCGGGGATGAGGACGCCATGACGCTCACCCTCACCGTCGACGGTCCGCGCTGGCGCGCCCACCTGGAGTCGGTCGCCGCAGCCCAGCCCGGCATCGTCCCGGTCGCCAAGGGCAACGGCTACGGCTTCACCCTCGGCCGGCTGGCGCGCAAGGCACAGTGGCTCGCCGAGCGCGGCCACGACGTACGAACCCTGGCCGTGGGCACCTACGACGAGCTGCCCGAGGTCGCCCAGCGCTGGCACGGCGAGCTGCTCGTCCTGGCCCCGTGGCGGCCGTGGGTCCCGGTGCCCGCGGCGCCCCTCGGCCGGCGCCTGGTGCACACCGTCAGCCGGTTGGGGGACCTGCGCGAGCTCCTGCAGCGCGACCCGGCCGCGCGCGTCGTCCTCGAGCGGATGACCTCGATGCGCCGCCACGGCATGGCGGCCCGGGAGCTGTGGGAGGCCGGTGAGCTGCTGCGCAAGCACCCCGGCGCCCGGGTCGAGGGCCTCGCGCTGCACCTCCCGCTCGGGCAGGGCACGCACCTGCGCGAGGTGACCCGTCTGGTGAACGACTTCGTCGCCGCCGAGATCCCCACCCGCGGCGCGCCCCAGGTCTGGGTCAGCCATCTCACCGACGCGGAGCTCGCCACGCTGCGCAGCCAGTACGGCGACTTCACGCTCCGGCCGCGGATCGGGACCGGCCTCTGGCTCGGCGACCGCGGCGCGCTGCGGGTCAGCGCGACCGTCCTCGACGTCCACCCCGTCGAGCGCGGCGACGCCTTCGGCTACCGCGGGCGCACGGCCCCCAAGGCCGGGCACGTGCTCGTCGTCAGCGGCGGCACCGCCCACGGCATCGGGCTCGAGGCACCGACCGGCGAGCAGAGCATCAAGGCCCGCGCGGCGACCCTCGCCCGCGGCGGTCTCGACGCGGTCGGCTTCGTGCGCTCGCCGTACGCGATCGACGGCAAGCAGCGGCTCTTCGCCGAGCCGCCGCACATGCAGGCGTCGATGCTGTTCCTGCCGCACGGCGCGCGGGTGCCGGAGGTCGGCGAGGAGGTCGACGTCCGGGTCCGCTACACCGCGACGGCCTTCGACCGGGTGGTCGTCACGGCCTGAGCGGGCGGCTCGATCCGCTCGACGCCCACCGGGTCGTGGGCGGGGCGGTACAGGTCACGCACGATCACGGCGGCGAGATAGAGCTCCCCGAGGACGCGCACCACGATCCCCACCCAGTAGAAGCCCGCGTCCCCGCCTCCGGCCGGCTCCAGGTAGCCGCCGAGATACCACCAGATCGTGCAGAAGTAGAGGACCTCGCTGGCCTGCCAGACGATCTGGTCGCGCCAGCGCGGCCGCGCGAGCACCGCGAGCGGCAGCAGCCACAGGACGTACTGCGGCGAGTACACCTTGTTGACCAGCAGGAAGCCGACGACGATGAGGTAGCCGAGCTGGGCCAGGCGCGGGACCGAGGTGTAGGAATCTCCGCGCCCCGCCGTCATCCCGACCACGAACACCCCCACGCACCAGGCGCCGAAGAGGATCCACGACCACTGGTTGATGGTGTGGGCGGAGAAGCCGACGTCGCCGGCCTGGTCGACGAGCATCCACAGCGAGCCCAGGTCGGCGGTGCGCTCGGAGTTGAACGACCAGAAGACCTTCCACTGCTCCGGACCGGTGAGGTACGCCGGCGCGTTGGCCGCCGCCCACGCCGCCACGGCCCACACCGCAGCGACGGCGAACCGGCCCACCTGGCGACGGCGCAGGCAGATCACCAGCAGGCCGCCGAGCAGGAACAGGGGGTAGAGCTTCACCGCGGTCCCGAGGCCGATCAGGACCCCGGTCAGCACCGGCCGGTCGCGCGACCATGCCCACAGCGCGCCGGCGACCAGGACGACCGCGAGCAGGTCCCAGTTGATCAGGCCGGTCAGGAGCAGCGTCGGCGAGAGCGCGAACGCCGCGGCGTCCCAGGGCCGGGTGCGATGCACGCCCGCGATCAGCCAGGTGGACAGCAGCGCGAGGGCGCCGAAGCCGACCGCGTTGACCAGCAGGAAGATCGACTGCTCGTCGTCGACCTCCGGGTCGCCGTACAGCTGGTCGACGGGGGTGCGGTAGCGCTCGGAGAGGTCGGGGGAGCCGTTGAGCCAGTGGGTGACCCACGCGGTGCCCCACGCCCAGTAGGCGATGCCGACCGGGTACTCCATCACGTCGTAGCGGGCGCGGACCTGCTCGTCGTCGGAGTAGGGCCAGGCCTTCTCGACCAGGCCCCGCGGCACGTAGAGCGGGCGCAGGTCGGTGTAGCACATGTGGGAGTAGACCCAGTTCTGGTCGCGCCCGTCCGCCAGCGAGCACGGCGCCTTCTGCACCAGCCCCGCGGCGAAGACCACGGCGGTGAGCAGCAGCAGCACACGCGCCGGGGTCCACCAGCGGTGCGGCCGGGCGCGCTCGCCCATCGGCCCGCCGACGACCTCGCTCAGCGCCGCGACGACCCGGTCGTCGCGGGTCGGGTGGACGTGGCCCACTCGTCGCTCCCCGGGGTTAGCGGGGGGCGGGACGACGGCGGCCGTGTCGGACCCGAGGCTTCCCACCCTGCCCCGGGAACACCGGCGAGTTCGTCTGCGTCGGCTGTCCCGTCGGCTGCGTCGGGGCGTCCGTCGTCGGCGGGGGCGGCGGGGGCAGCTCGGTCGTCGGCGGCGGAGGCGGCACCTCCGTCGGCTTGTCCGACTTCGGCTCCTTGGTCTTCTGCGGCTTCTTCGGCGGCGGGGGCGGCGGCGGGACGTACTCGTGCCCGTCGGACGGCGCATCGCCCTCGACGTACGCCGCCGGCGGCAGGTCCTCGACCTCCTCGCCCTCGAGGGCTCGCAGCATCACGGCCGTCCAGGTCTCGGCCGGGTAGTCGCCGCCGAAGTACGACGGCAGCCAGTCCTTGAGCTGCTCGTTGCCCTTGCCGCGCACGTACATCACGGCGGTGGCCAGCTGCGGGGTGTAGCCGACGAACCAGGCGGAGGAGACCTCGCCGAGGCCGTTGGTCGCCGTACCGGTCTTGCCGGCGGCGGGGCGGTCCAGGCCGAGGGCGGCGGTGCCCGAGCCGGCCCGCACGACCTGCTGCAGCGCCCAGCCCACGTCGTCGGCCACGCCCTCGCGGATCGCCTCGTGCGTGGCGACCTTGTGCGTGTAGCGCACCACGCCCTCGCGGTCGACGACCTTCTCGATGATGTACGGGTCCGCGGCGACGCCCCGGTTGGCGATGGTCGCGTAGCCGTTGGCCATGTTGATCGGGCTGACCGTCTGCGAGCCGAGCGAGACGCCGGTATTGGCCTGCAGGCCCGGGCTCGACGTCGGGATGCCGTAGGGCTTCGCGGCCGGCTGCTCGGGCGGGATGCCCATCGTGTTGGCGGTCTCGATGATCTGGGTCGGGCCGTCGGGCATGGCCAGGGTCATGTCGATGTAGGCGGTGTTGATCGAGTCCTGCGTGGCCTTGATCAGGTTGACCCGGCCGTAGCTGCGGTCGCCCTGGTTCTCGAAGGGGCGTCCGCCGCCGGGCAGCTCGTAGGGGGAGTTGCCGTCGAAGGTGTCGGTGAGCTCGAAGCCGGACTCGATGGCCGCGGCCAGCGCGAACGGCTTGAACGTCGAGCCGGCCTGGCCGCCTGAGACGGCCCAGTTGATCTGCGACTGCAGGTAGTCCTGCCCGCCGTAGAAGCCGCGCACCGCGCCCGTGCCGGGCTCGACCGAGGCGACGCCGACGTGGAGCTGCTGGGGACCGAAGCCCTCGGGCCGCTGCTCGGCGACGCCCTCGGCCGCGGCGCTCATCGCCTTCTTCGTGAACGTGGTGGTGACCTGGAGGCCACCGCCGTTGATCTCCTGCTCGCTGAAGCCGAGCCGGAGCAGCTCCTTGCGGACCATCGTCAGCGCGTGGCCGCGCTGGCCGCCGTACTGCTCGCTCTGCTTGATCTGGGGGAACTTCGGCAGCGACTCGCGGGCCTGGGAGACCTCGCCGGCCGGCGCGGTGCCCATCTTCTCCATCGAGTCCAGGACGTACTGGTAGCGGCCGAGCAGCTCCTGGGTCGCCTCCTCGCCGTTGTCGGGGTCGAGGCGGTTGGGGTTGTTGAGGATCGCGGCCAGGGCGGCGGACTGCTTGAGGTTGAGGTCGGCGGCGTCCTTGGCGAACCAGGCCTGCGCCGCGGCCTGGATGCCGTAGGCGCCGCGGCCGAAGTAGATGGTGTTGAGGTAGCCCTCGAGCACGTCCTGCTTGCTCAGCTGGTTGCGGACCTTGAGCGAGAGGATGGCCTCCTTGACCTTCCGCTTCCAGGTCCGCTCCTGGGTGAGGTAGAGGATCTTGACGTACTGCTGGGTGATCGTCGACGCGCCCTGGGTCGAGTTGCCCTGGGCGTTGCTGAACGCCGCGCGCAGGATGCCCTTGGGGTCGATGCCGTTGTCGGTCCAGAAGCTCTGGTTCTCCGCCGCGACGACCGCGTCCTTCATGTACTGCGGCATCTCGTCGTACTCGATCGAGTCACGCTTCTGGACGGCGAACTGGCCGAGCTGGCCCTTGCCGTCGGCGTAGAGGACCTGCGTCGTCTCGGTGAGGAACTCGGCGTTCGGGTCCGGGATGTCGATGGAGCGGTAGGCCACGAAGAAGCCGGCCGCGCCGAGCAGGGCCATCACCACGCAGGCCACGAGGCCCCACACGGTGTACTTCTTCAGCCGCTGCTTCCAGGTCAGCGGCGTGCGGTCCTTCGTGCGCCCTTTGGAGCGCGACTTCGACCGCGCGGACGGCGCTGCGGACTTCCGTTTTCCCTGAACCACGCTGGACAGGGTACGGCGCCCGCGTCAGCCGACCGATTTCCGCCCGATCTCCTCCCGCAGTGTCGCCAGGGCCCGCGACGACTGGCTCTTCACCGTCCCCTCGGCGATCCGCAGCTCCTGCGCGGTCTCGGCGACGGACAGCCCGAGCCAGTGGCGCAGCACCACGACCCGCCGCTGCATCGGGGGCAGCGCCCGGACCGCGGCGAGCAGGTCCGTGCGCTCGTCCGGTGGCATTCCGGGGCGGGTCGGCGCGTCATGTCCGTCGAGACCCGGCCGCTCGCGACGCCACGGCCGGCGGCGGTCGTCGAGGTCGGCGTTGACGATGATCCGGCGCACGTAGGCCATCTCGGTGCCGCCCGCGTGCAGCCGCGGCCAGCTCGCGTACAGCCTCGCCAGCGCTGTCTGCAGCACGTCCTCGGCCCGGTTCCAGTCGCCGCACACGGCGTACGCGATCCGGCGCAGCCGGACCTGGTGTGCCTCGACGAACGCGGTGAACGCGGCGTCCCGCTCCTCGCGCGCGCTCACCGCAGTCCCTCGCCCGAGGCGTAGGCCTCGCGCGCATGGGCGAGGAACGCCTCGAGCGTCGGCTCGGCGAGCAGCGCGGCGTCGTACGGGATGGTGTCGGTCGGGCCGCCGGGCGTGCGCCGGGCGAGCACGAAGAAGGTGCGCCCGTCGACCACCACCTTGGCGAGCGCGCTGTCCTCGCCGGGGGCGGCGAAGCCCGGCAGGTCCGGCGCGGGCCACTGGCGCACGATCCGCACGCCGACCCCCGGCTCCAGGACCGCGCCCTGGGGCGCGAAGGCGACGTACGCCGCCTGCTCGGTGCCGCGGGCGAGGTCGACCATGACGTCGAGCCACTCCTCGAAGCGGGCGTAGGCCTTGCTCGCGGGGTCCCACGTCGCGCCGCCCGTGTCGGGGCCGTGCTCGAGCAGGTACCAGTAGGTCTGCTTGCCGTCGGTGACCACCAGCCCGACGGACGTCGCGGGCGCGACCGCGCGCAGGGGGTTGGGCACCTCGCGCACGACCCGCCAGCCGGGCCGGAGCCGGATCTCGCCGCGGCCGTCGTATCCGACGTGCTGGCCGGGCACGAGGACGTCGGAGAGCTTCTCCCGTGGCCGCTCCTCGGTGGTGGCCGTCGCCTCGGCGGTGGCCGGGTCCGTCGCCGCGGGCGAGGGCGTCGGCGCCTCGACGACGGGGGTGCGGTCCGGGGTGGTGCCCGACGTCCCACCGTCGGGGAGCAGGGCGAAGGCCAGTGCCGCCGCCGCGACGAGCACCGCGGCGCCACCCGTCCCCAGGCGCCGGTTCCGCAGCCGTCGGCGACCACCCAGCAGGTAGTCAGCCGGCGAGCGCGGCGCCGGCTCGTCGGCGTACCCGGCCTCGAACGCGACCGCGATCTGGTCCTCGATGGTGCTCATGCTCTCCCTACGGAGCGGGCCGGGGATCGGTTGCCGGGGCGGAGACAGTTTCACCGGCCGGCCGGTGAAACTCACGCCTGGACGATGATGCTTCTTCGTCCCAGCGTGAGTTTCGTCGTCCAACCCCCCGGTCCCCTCCCCAGCGCGACACCCCCGATCCATCGGGAGTTCACGTCTCGCGGATATATCGCTACGATAGGTCGCATGGCACGGCGCGGGGACACCATCGAGCTCGCAGTCCTCGGACTGCTGCACGAGGGACCCATGCACGGCTACGAGCTGCGCAAGCGGCTCAACCTGATGCTGGGCTGGGGCCGGCTGCTGTCCTATGGCTCGCTCTATCCCGCGCTGAAGAAGATGCTCCGTGGCAACCTCATCGAGGAGACCGTGCCGTCGGGTCCCCAGACCCGTCGGCAGCGGATCGTCTACAAGGTGACCGACCTGGGCACCCAGGAGTTCTCGCGCCTGATGTCGGAGGTGGGTCCTGCCGCCTGGGAGGACGACAACTTCGACATCCGGTTCCGGTTCTTCTCCTCCACCGACATGGAGATCCGCCTGCGCGTCCTCGAAGGTCGTCGCTCGCGGCTCCAGGAGCGGCTCGACCGCGTCCAGCGCGAGCTGGCGATGACGCAGGCCGAGGCGGACCGGTACGCCGCCGAGCTGCAGCGTCACGGCGTCGAGTCGGTCGAGCGGGAGGTGCGCTGGCTCTCCGAGCTCATCAACGCCGAGCGCAACGTGCAGCAGGCAGCACCCGGGCCGGACACGCCGGCTCCCGCAACACCGTCGACACCGTCCTGACCGGCACCGCACACGGACAGGTCAGCACCGTTCATTCACGAGATGTCATGAGTAGCAAGGAAGGTAACCCCATGGGTTCGGTTCGAGTAGCGATCGCCGGCGTGGGCAACTGCGCCACGTCCCTCATCCAGGGCGTGCAGTACTACCGGGGCGCCGATGCCGCGAGCACCGTCCCGGGGCTCATGCACGTCCAGTTCGGCGACTACCACGTCGGCGACGTCGAGTTCGTCGCGGCGTTCGACGTCGACGACAAGAAGGTCGGCAAGGACCTGTCCGAGGCCATCAACGCCTCGGAGAACAACACCATCAAGATCGCCGACGTCCCGACCCTCGGCGTCGAGGTGCTGCGCGGCCCGACCCTCGACGGTCTGGGCAAGTACTACCGGATGACGATCGAGGAGTCCGGCGCCGAGCCGGTCGACGTCGTCCAGGCGCTCAAGGACGCCGAGGTCGACGTCCTCGTCTCCTACCTGCCGGTGGGCTCCGAGGAGGCCGACAAGTTCTACGCCCAGTGCGCGATCGACGCCGGCGTCGCCTTCGTCAACGCCCTGCCCGTCTTCATCGCCTCCGACCCGGTCTGGGCGAAGAAGTTCGAGGACGCCGGCGTCCCGATCGTCGGTGACGACATCAAGTCGCAGGTCGGCGCGACCATCACCCACCGCGTGATGGCCAAGCTGTTCGAGGACCGCGGCGTGGCGCTGGACCGCACCTACCAGCTCAACGTCGGCGGCAACATGGACTTCAAGAACATGCTCGAGCGTGAGCGCCTGGAGTCGAAGAAGGTCTCCAAGACCCAGGCCGTGACCTCGAACCTGACCGGCTCGCTGGCCAACCTCAAGGACGACAAGAACGTCCACATCGGCCCGTCCGACTACGTCGCGTGGCTCGACGACCGCAAGTGGGCCTATGTCCGGCTCGAGGGCCGCGCCTTCGGCGACGTCCCGCTCAACCTGGAGTACAAGCTCGAGGTCTGGGACTCCCCGAACTCGGCCGGCATCATCATCGACGCCGTCCGGGCCGCGAAGATCGCCAAGGACCGCGGCGTCGGCGGCCCGATCATCCCCGCGTCGGCGTACCTCATGAAGAGCCCGCCGGTGCAGATCGAGGACACCGAGGGTCGCGCCCAGCTCGAGGCCTTCATCAAGGGCGTCTGACGCCCACCCGCTCCACGGCTCCGGCCCGGCTCGCCTCCGCGAGTCGGGCCGGTGTCATCTCCCGCGACTCACACCTCGCCGTCAGCAGGCGGGTGGGGGCTGGAGCTGCATCCGGGTCCAGACCGGGCGGTGGTCGGAGACGTCGGAGTAGAGGACCTCGGCCTGGAGCGGGGTGAACCAGCCGTCGTGGAGGATGAAGTCGATCCGGCTGCCGGGACGGTCGGCGGGGACGGTCGCGCCCTTGCCCTTCCCGACGGCCCACGCGTCACCGAGGCCGGCAGCGCGCAGGATCGTGAGCGGGCGCCCGTCGGGGCCGGTGTTGAGGTCCCCACCGAAGATCTTGGGCAGCGGGTCGGCGGCCATGATCCCGACGGCGGTCTGCGCCGCCACCCGCCGCGCGTCGCGGGAGCGGTGGTCGAAGTGCGTGGCATAGACGCTCACCGGTACGCCGCCCACGTCGAGGCGGGCGTGCAGCAGGCCGCGCAGCTCGCGACCGCCGGCCATGGGGAGGTGGGTGTTGCCCGCCGCCGTGATCGGGAAGCGCGACAGGATCGCGTTGCCGCGGGGTCCCGCGCCGGTGTTGCGCGAGTTGCCGCCGTACGCGTGGTGCAGGCCGGTCTTCTCGCCGAGCGCCGCCGCCTGGTCGACGTTGCCGGACACCGGCCGGCCCTTGTCGACCTCCTGGAGCAGGACGACGTCCGGCTGCCAGGCGCGGATCTCCTCCGCGATCCGGTCCAGGCCGCCCCGTCCGTGCCCGACGCCGAAGTGGATGTTGAACGTGAGGACCGTGAGCTGGACCGGCGTCGGCGTGGGGCAGCTCGGCGGGGGCGGGGCGGTGGGCGAGGGGAGCGTCGGCGTGGGCGGCAGCGGCTCGGTCCGCGTGGGCGTGGCCCCCGAGGACGGGGGCGCGGGCACCGTCGTCGGCGCCCCGGGCCGGCCGCCCGGCGGCTCGCTCGCGTCCTGGAGCAGCAGGACCACCGCCACGGCAGCGAGTACGACGAGCACGGCCGCGATGGTCGCGACCGTCGTGGCGGGGCTCGCGGCGGGGACCGCCTGGGGCCGCGGAGGCTTCGGGCGGTCCTCGGTCACGCGCCCATTGAACCGGGACGGTGGTCGGTGGCGGACGCCGGGCTCACCCGCGGACGCGGGCCTCGGCCTCGGCCTTGATCCGCTCGAGCGTCTGCCGGATGCCGCTGCGCAGCTCCTCGGTGAACGGCTTCTGGCCGCCCAGCACGAGCTTGGTGAGGATGAGCGAGAGGGCGGAGATGCCGTCGGGCGCCTCGCGGCGCTCGGTCAGTCGGGTGCCGCCGTCCGCGGTGGGCTCCAGCCGGAAGGACCACACGGTCCGGTTCTCGCGGATCCGGAACGCGAACTCGCCCGGCGTCGACGCGGTCGGCGGCTGGAAGCGGACGACCTTGCCGCCGGTCGGCCAGCGCTTGATGCCCTGCTTGTTGAGGTTGCTGAAGGTCGCGCCCTGCTTGACCACCCCGCCCTTGACCGTCGACTTGACGACCTGCGGGCTCCACTTGGCCATCGCGGGGATGTCGGTCACCAGGGTCCACACCGCGTCGGCGGGTGCGGCGATCTCGATGGAGTCCTCGAGCAGCTTCTCGTAGGTGTCGCTCATGCGGTTGCCTTCCGTCGGTCCAGGGCGGTCCCGGCGACGCTACCCGCAGGTAGCGTACCGGCGGTACGTGACTCCGCTCACAGCATCGGCGCGAGCAGGGGCGCGGTGGCTGCGACGTCCGATTGCCGCCAGACCCCGCTGGTACGCCGCCGCCAGGGTGGTGCCATGACCACGCACACCGACACCCCTCCCTCCTCCCACCCGGCCCCCGTCGCCCCCGTCGCCCTCGTCACCGGCGGCAACCGCGGCCTCGGCCTGGCGACCGCGCGACGCCTCGGCGCTGCCGGCGCCACCGTGGTCGTCGGCGCCCGCGACGAGGAGCGCTCCCGCGAGGCGGTCGTCGCGCTGCGGGCCGACGGCATCTGGGCGAGCGCCGTGCCGCTCGACGTCGACGACCCCGAGAGCATCCGGGCGGCGACCGCGCGGGTCGAGCGCGAGCACGGCCGGCTCGACATCCTCGTCAACAACGCGGGAATCCTGCCGGAGGCGACGGCGAGCGACGCCGTGCGGCCGCTGGACCCCGACCTTCTCCTGCGGACCTTCCGCACCAACGTCCTCGGGGCGGCGGGCGTGACCCAGGCCGCCCTCCCGCTGCTCCACCGGTCTCCGGGGGGCCGGATCGTGAACGTCTCCAGCCGGATGGGCTCGCTCGCCGACCAGCTGGACCCGGACTCGCCGTACCACTCCCTGGTCGTCCCCGCCTACCAGTCCTCGAAGGCGGCGCTGAACGCGCTGACGATCGCGCTGGCCAAGAGCCTCGCCGACTCCCCGATCAAGGTGAACTCGGTGTGCCCCGGCTGGGTGCAGACCGATCTCGGCGGCCCGGAGAACCGGGCGGCCGCGCCGACGCCGGCGGACGAGGCCGCCGAGGTCGTGGCCCGGGCGGCGCTCCTGGACGAGTCCGGGCCGAGCGGCACCTTCTTCGACGCCGAGGGCCCCGTCCCCTGGTAGCCCGCAACCTGGTAGCCCGTCCCCTGGTCGGGCTCAGCCGCGCGCCGCCCACCACTCCCGGAGGGCGGCGACGGCGTCGTCCTCGGCCATCGGGCCGTTGTCGAGACGCAGCTCGAGGAGGAAGCGGTAGGCCTCGCCGACCTCACGGCCCGGGCCGATGCCGAGGATGGTCATGATCTGGTTGCCGTCGAGGTCGGGCCGGATCGCGGCCATCTCCTCCTCGGCCGAGAGCCGGTCGATCCGGGCCTCCAGGTCGTCATAGGTACGACGCAGCCGGTCGGCCTTCCGCTTGTTGCGGGTCGTGCAGTCGGCGCGGGTGAGCACGTGCAGCCGCTCGAGCTGGGCGCCCGCGTCGCGGACGTAGCGGCGCACGGCGGAGTCCGTCCACTCGCCCGATCCGTAGCCGTGGAAGCGCAGGTGGAGCTCGACGAGCTCACCGACCGCGTCGATCTGGTCGTTGCTGAACTTCAGCGCCTTCATCCGCTTGCGGGTGAGCTTGGCGCCGACCACGTCGTGGTGGTGGAAGGTGACCGTGCCGTCGTTCTGGAAGCGGCGGGTGCGCGGCTTGCCGACGTCGTGCATGAGGGCGGCGAACCGGGAGACGAAGTCCGGCGCGGGGATGCCGGCACGCTCGGCGAGCCGCGGCTCGAGGTCGATCGCCTGCTCCAGCACCGTCAGCGTGTGCTCGTAGACGTCCTTGTGGCGGTGGTGCTCGTCGCGCTCGAGCTTGAGCGCGGGCAGCTCGGGCAGGACCCGGTCCGCGAGCCCGGTCTCGACCAGCAGCTCGAGGCCCAGCCGGGGGTACGGCGCGCAGACGAGCTTGACCAGCTCGTCGCGCACGCGCTCGGCCGAGATGATCGCGATCCGGTCGGCCATGTCGGTCATCGCCCGGACCACCGCCGGGTCCACCGCGAAGCCGAGCTGCGCGGCGAAGCGCGCTGCCCGCATCATCCGCAGCGGGTCGTCGGAGAAGGACTGCTCGGGCGTGCCCGGCGTCCGGAGGACGCGGTGGGCGAGGTCCATCACCCCGCCGAACGGGTCCTCGATCTCACGGCCGGGCAGCCGCACCGCCATCGCATTGACGGTGAAGTCGCGCCGGCCGAGGTCGCCCGCCAGGGAGTCGCCGTACTGCACCTCGGGCTTGCGGCTGTCGGGGTCGTAGGCCTCGGAGCGGTAGGTCGTCACCTCCACGACCCAGTCGCCCTTGCGGCAGCCGATGGTGCCGAAGTCGCGGCCCATGTCCCACCAGGCGTCGCCCCACGCCTTGAGGATCCTGTCGGTCTGCTCGGGACGGGCCGACGTCGTCAGGTCGAGGTCGTTGGACCGGCGGCCCAGCATCGCGTCGCGCACCGGCCCGCCGACGAGGGCGAGCTCGTGGCCCGCGTCGGCGAACCGGGCACCGAGGTCGTCGATGACCGGGGCGATGCGGTCCAGCTCGGCGCCGACCGCTGCCTGGACGTCGACCAGCCTCAGCGGGGCGCGAGGGTCTCTCGGGTCGGGCGTCTCGGTCACGGGCGGAGAGTCTAGGCGGGAGCCCGCCGGGCCCCCCACTACCCTCGGGTTCGTGGTCCGCCGTCCTTCCCGCCTGCTCGCGGGTCTGGCGACCGCTCTTCTGCTCGCGCTGGCGCTGCCGGCCGCGCCCGGCGCCGCTGCGCCGGGGACGACGCCTGACGCGGCACCGGAGGCGGCGCCCAAGAACGCGGCGTACGACGCTCCGCTCGAGGTCACCATCGACGCCCTCACGCCGGGGATGCTGCCGCGCCGCGGCCCGCTGGTCGTCCGGGGCCAGGTCACCAACGTGGACCTCGAGAGCTGGGACCGGATCAACCTCTACCCCATGTTCGGCGCGGGTGCGCCGCCGATGACGACGGCCGAGGAGATCTCCGCCGCCGTCGCGACCGACCCCGAGGCCCAGGTCGGCGTGCGCTACACCGACGACTCCGCCGTGCGGGCGGAGGTCGAGACCCTCGGCCCCGGCGAGAGCGAGTCGTTCACCATCCGGATCCCGCAGCGGGTGCTGCGGCAGGTGTTCGCGGCACCCACGACGGGCGTCTACTGGTTCGGCGTCCACGCTCTCGGCGAGAACCCGACCGGCCGCGACGACCTCGCCGACGGCCGCGCGCGGACCTTCCTGCCGTACGTCGCGCCCGGCACCAGCGCCCGGGTGGCGACGGCGGTCGTGGTGCCGCTGCGCGGACGGGTGGCGCACTCCGCGGACGGCGAGCTCGGCCGCACCGCACGCTGGGAGGACGCCCTGTCGCCGGAGGGCACCCTCGGCGGACCGCTGGCCTTCGGCGCGGCGAGCGGCACCACGCCGGTGACCTGGCTGGTGGACCCCGCCCTGCCCGACGCGGTCAGCCAGCTGGCGGCCGGCAACCCGACCCGGGCGATCACCCCCCTGCAGCCGACGGGAGAGCCGAACGCGAGCGACGGCCCCTCGCCGACCGAGTCGGAGAGCGAGGACGAGAGCACCGGTGATGCCGGCGAGGCCGGCGACGACGCCGCGGACGTGCGCCTCGCGACCCTCGAGCCGGACAGCCGGCTCGTCCGCTCCGCTCAGTCCTGGCTCCAGCGCGCGAGCACGGTGCTGCCCGACGACACCGTCGCCCTCCTCCCGTACGGCGACCCCGATCTCGCCGCGGCGGCGCGCGCTCTCCCCGGGCTCTACGCGACCGCGCGCAAGCACCTGTCCCCGACCCTGGCCCTGTGGGGGGTCGAGGGGACACCGGCCGTCGCGGCACCGAACGGCTACCTCGACGCCGCCGCGATCGAGAAGGTCGACGACGATGCGACGGTCCTGCTCGGGGAGCAGATGTTCTCGCCGACGGCGTTCCCGGACGGTGCGCCCGTCGGCGCGCTGGTGGACGACCGGCCGGTGGTCGCCACGAGCACGGCGACCACCCGCGGCGGACCGGGCCCCGATCCCGCCCAGGCGCCGGTGGCGCTGCGTCAGCGCCTGCTCAGCGAGGCGGTGGCGCGCATCCTGCGCGCCGAGGAGGGTCGGCCCGACCCACTGGTGGTGGTGCTGCCCTCGAGCGTCGACGCCGCCGGCGCCCCCGAGTTCTGGAAGGGCCTCGACGACGGGCCGCTGACGCTGGTCGACCTGCCGACCATCACCCGCACCAACGACCTCGCCGCCGAGCAGGCAGGGGAGCGCCAGCTCGACCTCGACGAGCTCACCTACCCGGAGGGCCAGGTCGAGGCCCAGCTCGACGCCGGCGTGTTCACCGAGGCCGGCAGCCTGATCCGGGCCGGCCGCTCGCTGCAGAGCATCCTCGGCGACGGCTACGCGATCGGCGACACCCTGGTGGGGGAGGCGCTCGCCGGCACGTCGTACGCGATGCGCGACGACGCCGACGCGGGTCCCCGCTTGGGCCGGTCCCGCGCGTGGGTCACCGACCAGCTGGACCAGGTCAGCCTCGACGCCCCGCAGGGCGTGACCCTCTCGAGCAGCTCGGGCAGCTTCAACGTCGCCGTCAGCAACGACCTCGACCACGCCGTGACCGTGCACATCGAGGCGTCCTCGGACGACGACGCGGTGCTGCGGGCGGCCAACCCGATCGTGCTGGCCGCCAACAGCCGCTCGTCGGTACCGATCAGCGCGGACATGAACGGCACCGGCGTCCACAACGTGCGGCTGCGCCTCACCGACACCGACGGGACCCCGCTCGGCGCCGAGGACGAGCTGCCGATCCGCTCCGGTCAGGTGGGCGTGGTGATCTGGGTGATCATCGGCACCGGCGCCGGCATCCTCTTCCTGGCCATCGGCATCCGCCTGGTCCGGCGCTTCCGGGCCGCGCGCGGCGCCGCCGCGTGAGCGGTGACGCCATGAGCGACGGCGACACGACGGAGCGGGAGGCCGGTGGCGAGCAGCGGCGGATCCTCGCCAACACGGCGGTGATGGCGGCCGGCACGGTGGTCTCCCGGTTCAGCGGGTTCATCCGCTCGACCCTGCTGGCCGCGGCGCTCGGGGTCTCCCTGCACGCCGACATCTTCACGGTGGCCAACACCGTGCCCAACATGCTCTACATCCTGCTGGCGGGCGGCGTGTTCAACGCCGTGCTCGTGCCCCAGCTGGTGCGGTCGATGAAGAAGGACCCCGACGGCGGCGCGGCGTACGTCAACCGGGTGGTCACGCTCGCCGCCTGCTTCCTCGGCGCCGTGACCGTGCTCCTGGTGGTGGCGGCGCCCTGGGTGATGCAGGTGCTGGTGCCCAGCTACGACGCCGCCCATCTCGCCGAGGAGCGGCAGTCCGCGATCGACTTCGCCCGGTTCTGCCTGCCGCAGGTCTTCTTCTACGGGATGTTCGTGCTCCTCGGGCAGGTGCTCAACGCGCGCGGCCGGTTCGGGCCGATGATGTGGGCGCCGATCGCGAACAACCTCATCGCCATCGGTGTGCTGGCGGCCTACCTGGTGGCCTTCGGCCCGGCCAGCCCGGCCGAGCAGCTGGGGGCGTTCACGCCCGCCCAGGAGCGCCTGCTCGGGATCGGGTCCACCGCGGGCATCGCCGCCCAGCTGCTGATCCTGGTGCCCTACCTGCGCAGCGCCGGCGTGCGCTTCCGTCCGCGCTTCGACTGGCGCGGGGTGGGCCTGGGCCACACCTTCCGCCTCGGGCTGTGGACGGTGCTGTTCGTCGTGGTGAACCAGATCGCGTACGTCGTCGTGGTGCGGCTGGCCTCCAGCGGCACGGCCGCGGCGGCGGACGGCACCGGCATCACCATCTACTCCAACGTGATGCTCGTAACGATGGTGCCGCACTCGGTGATCACGGTCTCGCTCGCGACCGCGATCCTCCCGCGTCTGTCGGCCGCGGCGGCCGGCGGCGACCTGGACCGGCTCGCCGCCACCCTGGGCAGCACGCTGCGCACCGCGCTGGTGGTCGTGGTGCCCTTCGCGGCGCTGTTGCCGTCGATCGCCCTGCCACTGGCCCAGGTCGTGTGGGGCCACGGCGCCACGGCGCCGTACTTCTACCGCTTCGAGTCCTCGATGGTGCTCTTCGGCTTCGCCGTCGTGGCCTTCACCGTGCACTACCTGGTGCTGCGCGGGTTCTACGCTCTCGAGCTCAACCGCCTGGTGTTCTTCGTGCAGTGTGCGATCGCGGCGACCAACATCGGCCTCGCGGTCCTGCTCGTCGCCCAGGTCGATCCCTGGGACACCTCGCCCATGCTGGTCCTGGCCTACGGGGGTGCCTACACCGTCGGTGCGACCCTCTCCTCGGTGGTGCTGGTCCGCCGGCTGCGGCGCGGTGGGGCCCGGCGAGCGGGGGCAGCGGGGTGGTGGGGCTTCGTCGTGCGCCTCCTGGGGGCCGCGGTCGCCGTCTTCGTCAGCGCGCGCGTCCTCGACATCGTGGTGTCCGACACCGTCGTCGAGCTCGTCGGCCGCGACGCGCACTGGAGCCTCGCGGCGCTCGAGGTGGCCCTGGTCGGCGCAGGGGCAGGGGCCGTGCTGCTCGGCGTGGCGCGGCCGCTGCGGCTCGAGGAAGTGACCTCCGTCGCCGACACCGTCGCCGCACGCCTGCGCAGGCGGTAGCCGGCGCCCCGGGCGGGCTAGGGTGACCGGTGGGACATGGGGGCATCGAGCACCACGAGGACACACGCAGGGGCGAGCAGGGGGACCGAGGTGGCGACGTCGACGCGGTCGGGTGATGTCCTCGCCGGCCGCTACCGGTTGATCGACCTGCTGAGCGAGAGCGGCGGCGGGCGCTTCTGGCGTGCGCACGACCGGGTGCTCGAGCGCTTCGTCGCCCTGCACGTGATCGCCCAGGACGACCCGCGCGCGCAGGACCTGGTCGAGGCGGCGCGCACCTCCGCCCGCGTCCTCGACCCGCGCATCCTGCGGGTGCTCGACGCCGAGGAGGAGGACGGCCGCTGCTTCGTCGTCAACGAGTGGGGCACCGGCATCTCGCTGGACATCCTCGTGACCCACGACGGCCCGCTCGCGCCCCGCAACGCGGCCTGGCTCGTCGCGGACGTGGCCGACGCCCTCGCGGGGGCGCACGCGGCGGGCGTGACCCACGGTCGGCTCAACCCGGAGAACATCCTCATCGACCGCTACGGCGCCGTCCGCATCATCGGCATGTGCGTCGACGCCGCTCTGCACGGCCTCTCGCCCGGGGACGTCCAGGGCGATCTCGAGGACCTGGGCGGCCTGCTGCACTGCGCGCTCACCGCCACCTGGCCGGGGCCGTCCGGGTCGATCGTGCCCGCCGCCCCGCGCGAGGCCGACGTGACGCTCAGCCCCCGCCAGGTCGTGGCCGGCGTCCCCCAGCCGCTCGACGCGCTCTGGCGCGAGCTCGACCAGCGCGGCGGCGCTCCCGGGGGGACGCCTCGCTGGCGGCGGCGCGGTGGCGACCATCCGGACGTGTCCTCCGCGGCCGCGATCGCCGCGGAGCTCGTCGCCTTCGTCGGTGACCCCAGCGTCATGCCCGAGCAGCTGGCCCGGGCCGTGCCTCCCGTCAACGAGCTGCGCCCGGTCTGGCTGCCCGCACTGGCCGACCCGCTGCCCCACGACGCCTCGCGCGACGACATCCCGGTGGTCGCGCCCGCCGGCGGCGAGCCGGCGGGGGAGGGCCCGCCCGACGGCGGGGACCCGGCCGACGAGCAGGAGCCCGTCGCGGACGCGCCGGGCCGGGAGGACGCCGACCCAGGTGTCCCGCTGCTCACCGAGCTCCCCACCGAGGCCGGGATGCCGGTCTTCGGCGAGGAGGACGTCACCTGGCTGCGCACCCGCAGCACGCCGCCCCCGCCGCCGCCCCCCTTCGAGGACCTGCCGGAGCGGCCGCTGTTCGCGCCCGACCCACCGGACGGCGTACGGCGGCCCCGCGTGCCCGCGGGGCCTCCGGGGCCTCCGGGACCGTCGGGAGACTCCGGCGCCGGGGCGCCTCCGGTCACCGGCTACTGGCCGTGGGACACCGGGGCCGGGCCGCACGACACCGACGCCACCGACGGCCTGGAGGCGGTCCCGGGCCGCAGCTGGCTGCGCCTGGCCATGGCGGTCGCGCTCGCGGTGATCCTGCTCGTGGCGGTCGCGATCGCGTTCAACCTCGGCCGCGGCCGCACCGCGCTGGGCGGCGACCCCGAGGAGTCGACGCCCAGCGCCGAGACCACCGGTGCCCGCGCCGCGGCGATCACGGGCGTCCGGCTCGACGACTTCGACCCGCTGGGCACCGACGGCGAGGAGAACCCGGGCACGCTGCCGCTCCTCGTCGACGGCGATGCTCGCACCACGTGGAGCACGCAGACCTACTTCGACCAGCTCGGTCCGCCGCCGGGGCTCAAGACCGGGGTCGGCCTGGTCGTCGACCTGGGGGAGACCCGGACGGTCAGCGGCGTGCAGCTGCGGATGGTCGACGAGGGCGCCATGGGGGCGAACGCCGTGTCCCTCTACGCGGCGCCGGGTGACGCGGCGCCCGCGGAGGCCCCGGCCGGTGAGCCGCTCGCCGAGGCCAGCGGGGGCGGGCTCCTCACGCTCGCGCCTGCGGAACCGGTGAAGGCTCGCTACCTTGTGCTGTGGTGGACGGCCCTGCCCGAGGTCGCCGGTGACTTCCGGGCCGAGGTCGCCGAGGTGGTGGTCCGTGGTGAGTGAGCCGAGCGCGTCCAGCGCAGCCTCGGGCGCGCCGTCCCGTCCGGACCCCGGCGCGCTCACCGACCGCGAGCTGGTGGAGGCGCACGTCGCCGGCGATCCCGAGGCGTTCGGCGTCCTGGTCGCCCGGCACCGCGACCGGCTCTGGGCGGTCGCGCTGCGCACCTGCGGACATCGCGAGACCGCCGCCGACGGGCTGCAGGAGGGGCTGGTGGCCGCCTTCCGGCGAGCGGGCTCCTATCGCGGCGACGCCGCGGTGACGACCTGGCTGCACCGGGTGGTGGTCAACGCGTGCCTGGACCGGCTGCGTGCGGAGAGGGTACGCCGCGCCGAGCCGCTCCCCGACGACCTCGACGACGACGGTGCCCACCGCCGCCGGGAGACCGTCGACGACGCCGCGGATCCCGCCGAGCAGGGACTGGCCGCCGAGCGACGAGCGGAGGTCCTCGCCGCCCTGGCCACGCTGCCCGCCGACCAGCGGGCCGCGATCGTCCTCGTGGACATGGAGGGCTACCCGGTCGCGGAGGTGGCGCAGATCCTCGAGTGCGCGGAGGGCACGGTGAAGAGCCGCTGCTCGCGCGGGCGGGCCCGGCTCGCCGTCCTGCTGGCCGGGCTCCTCGACGCCCCGGAGCCGGCACCGGACGGCCCTCGGGACGCCGAGCGCGGGAACCCGCCGAGCGCGGCGGACGTCGGAGAGGTGACCCCGCGCGGCCCGCCGGCCGGCACCGCCGTCGACTGACCCACCGTCCACCACCGTCCACCCACCGGGCTCCACCCACCGGCGCACCTCGCCGCCCCTGCCCGCTCGGGACCGACCGCCCAGGAAGCCACCCATGACCGACCCGACCGACCCGCTGAGCCCCGCCCGGGAGGCCGCGGTCCGTCGCGCCCTCGCGGACGCGTCCGGCCCGGTCGCCATCCCCGACGACGTCGCGCAGCGCATCGACGGCGTGCTCGCCGAGCTCGCGGCCGAGCGCACGGCGGGGCTCCCGCCCGGCGGCGTCCACGAGTCGCACCCCGAGGCGCCGGCGGTCGTCGTACCCCTGGACCCCGCTGCGCTGCGCCGCCGGCGCCGCGTGCGGGTGCTCTTCGGCGCGGCCGCCGCGGTCGCCGCGATCGCGGTGGGTGTCGGGATCGTGTCCGATCCCGGGTCCGGCGAGGACGCCGCCCTGAGCGGCCTGGCCGAGGACGGCTCGGCCCGGGAGAGTGCCGTCGCGGGCAGCGCCGGCGGCGACGACCAGGCGAGCGTGCCCGAGGCCGCGCCGGCCCCGAGCGCCGCCCCGCCCGACGCCCGCGAGGACTCCGCCCTGCTGACCCTGCAGCGAGTGCCCGCCGAGGGGCCGCTGCACGAGATCCGGGCCGCGCACCTGCGCGAGGACCTGGTCGCCCTGCAGCACCTCTCCCTCCCGCACCCCTCGACCGCCGACTACGCCGGCACCGTGCTCGTCGCACCGCCTGAGTTCGTGTGCGAGCCCGCCGCCTTCGGCCCGGGCCGCCTGATCGGCGTCCAGTACGACGGCCAGCCCGCCGTCGTGGCCTTCCGGGCACCCGTCGGCACGACCCAGGTCGCCGAGGTGCTCGCCTGCGGGACCGCCGACGTGCTCCAGTCGACCACGCTCACCGCCACCGGGTGACCACCGGCACCGCGAGGGAATCCGGCGGCCTACGATCACGTTGTCATCTCGTGGTCATCTCGTAGCCGAAGTGTCCGCCGCATCCATCCATCGGCCAGGTCCCGCTGGCCCAGATCCCGTCGGGGAGTCCCATGTCCGAGTCCGCCACGTCCGCGCCCCGCAACGTCATCGTCATCGGGTCCGGGCCGTCCGGCTACACCGCCGCGATCTACGCCGCGCGGGCCCAGCTGAACCCCCTGGTGTTCGAGGGCTCGGTGACGGCCGGCGGCGCACTCATGAACACCACCGAGGTCGAGAACTTCCCCGGCTTCCGCAACGGCATCCAGGGCCCCGAGCTGATGGACGAGATGCGCGCCCAGGCCGAGCGCTTCGGCGCCGAGCTGGTGGCCGACGACGTCGTGGAGGTGGACCTCACCGGCGACGTCAAGATCGTCAAGACGGCGACCGACACCTACACGGCGCGCGCGGTGATCCTCTCGACCGGCTCGGGCTACCGCAAGCTCGACCTCCCCAACGAGGAGCGTCTCTCCGGGCGCGGCGTCTCCTACTGCGCCACCTGCGACGGATTCTTCTTCCGCGAGCAGCACATCGCGGTCGTCGGGGGCGGCGACTCCGCCGTCGAGGAGGCCACCTTCCTCACCCGGTTCGGCTCGAAGGTCTCCCTCATCGTGCGCCGCGACGAGCTGCGCGCCTCGAAGATCATGCAGGAGCGGGCCTTCGCCGACCCGAAGCTGGAGATCGTGTGGAACTCCGTCGTGGAGTCGATCAACGGCGAGGACTCGCTCGAGTCCCTGACCCTCAAGGACACCCGCACCGGCGCCACCAGCGAGCTGCCCGCCACCGGCCTGTTCATCGCGATCGGCCACGAGCCGCGCTCGGAGCTCCTGGTCGGCCAGGTCGACCTCGACGACAACGGCTATGTGCTGGTCCGGCCCGGCTCGACGGCGACCAACATCCCCGGGGTGTTCGCCGCGGGTGACCTGGTCGACCACGTCTACCGCCAGGCCATCACCGCGGCCGGCACCGGCTGCTCGGCCGCTCTCGACGCGGAGCGCTACCTCGCCGAGCTCGACCACGCCGCCGCGACCGCCGGGAATGCTCCGGCCAACGCGTAGGTTCAAGTCCACAGACGTCTCGTTCAACCAACCGAAGGGGTGGCCGCAGTGGCCGACAACATCTCCGCCGTGACCGACGCCGAGTTCGACGCGCAGGTCCTCAAGTCCGACAAGCCCGTCCTCGTGGACTTCTGGGCCGAGTGGTGCGGTCCGTGCCGCCAGGTCGCCCCGATCCTCGACGAGATCGCCGGCGCGCACGGCGACAAGATCACCTTCCTCAAGATGAACGTCGACGAGAACCCGGTCACCCCCGCGTCGTACCGGGTCACGGGCATCCCGACGATCAACGTCTACCAGGGCGGCGAGGTCGTCAAGACCATCGTCGGCGCCCGCCCGAAGGCCGCGATCCTCAACGAGCTCAGCGAGTTCATCGGCGCCTGAGTGCCCTCACGCGAGCCCCCGGTCCTCACGGCCGGGGGCTTCGTGCTTCCCGGGGCACGGGCGTGGGCGCCGGCTTGGGTCGTCGTACGACGCCGACCAGGCGCTCCCACGCGGCCTCGACCTCGCCGCGCCAGGTCACCAGCGAGCGCATCTCCATCCGCATCCGCGGGGTGCGCGGGTGCGGCCGCTGGGTCTTGAAGCCGACGCGGGCGAGGAAGTCGGCCGGGACCGCGCACGCCGCGGCACGGCCCGGGTGCCCGTGGCCGGCGCGGGCGAACGCCTCGACCGCCCGGATCCCCTCGCGCGCCACGAGGTCGCGGGCCATGCCCTGCACCAGGAGCCGCCCGATCCCGCTGCCGGCGTACTCCGGACGCACCCATGCGGTGGTCATCAGCACCGCGTCGGGGGACACCGGGGCGGTCGGGAAGGACGCCGCACCCGGGACGTAGGCGGCCGGCGCGTAGACGAGATAGCCGACCGGGCGGCCGTCGACGAGCGCCACCCGTCCACACGAGCCCCACTCGCGCAGCAGCTCGGAGACCCAGGCCTCCTTCTCGGCGGCGCGCTCGGCCGGGCCGAGGCGCTCGCGCAGAACGGGCTCGCGCTCCCAGAACAGGCAGGCGCGGCACGGCGCCGCCGCGTCGTCGAACAGGGCGTCGAGCAGGTCCAGGGTGAGGGGGACCGTGGTCCGGGCCACAGCTGGGATGGTACGCGCGAGCGAGCCGGAAAGCAGTGGCGCGGACCTGAGAGGATGGGCCCGTGCGCAAGATCCGCCAGAGCCAGAAGCTTCGCGACGTCCGCTACGACGTGCGGGGGCCGATCCTCGTCGAGGCCCAGCGCCTGGAGGCCGAGGGTCACAAGATCCTCAAGCTCAACATCGGCAACCCGGCACCCTTCGGCTTCGAGGCGCCGGAGGCGATCGTGGCGGACATGGTGCACAACCTGCCCGACGCACAGGGCTACTCCGACTCGCGCGGCATCTACTCCGCACGCACCGCCGTCGCGCAGTACTACCAGTCCCGCGGCCTGAAGGACACGGCCGTCGAGGACGTCTTCATCGGCAACGGCGTCTCCGAGATGATCTCGATGGTGCTGCAGGCCTTCGTCGACGACGGCAACGAGATCCTGGTGCCCGCGCCGGACTACCCCCTGTGGACGGGGGCGGTCTCCCTGTCGGGCGGTACGCCGGTCCACTACCGGTGCGACGAGGAGAACGGCTGGGTGCCGGACCTCGAGGACATCGAGTCCAAGATCACCGAGCGCACGCACGGCCTGGTCATCATCAACCCCAACAACCCCACGGGTGCGGTGTACAGCAAGGAGATGGTGGCCCAGCTCGTCGACATCGCCCGCCGCCACGACCTGGTCGTCTTCGCCGACGAGATCTACGAGAAGATCCTGTTCGACGACGCGGTGCACCACCACGCGGCGCAGGCCGCCGGCAACGACGTCCTCTGCCTCACCTTCAGCGGCCTGTCCAAGGCCTACCGGGTCTGCGGCTACCGTGCCGGCTGGGTGATGATCTCCGGTCCCAAGGAGCTCGCCGAGGACTTCCTCGAGGGCCTGACCACGCTCTCGAACATGCGCATGTGCGCCAACGTGCCGGCCCAGCACGCCATCCAGACCGCGCTCGGCGGCTACCAGTCCATCAACGAGCTGATCGTGCCCGGCGGACGGTTCTACGAGCAGGCGATGCTCGCCGACCGGCTCCTCAACGAGATCCCCGGCGTCTCCTCGGTCCGGCCGCGCGGCGCGCTGTACTGCTTCCCGCGCCTGGATCCCGAGGTCTATCCGATCGACGACGACGAGGGCTTCGTCATCGAGCTGCTGCGGGCCAAGAAGATCCTGGTCACGCACGGCACCGGCTTCAACTGGTTCGCTCCCGACCACTTCCGGCTGGTCACCCTCCCCGACGTGGAGGTGCTCGAGGAGGCGATCGGCCGCATCGCCGACTTCCTCGCCACCCGCCGCTGACCGGTCGGCGGCGGCGAGCCCCCTCCGGTGGTTGAGGTGCGAGGAGCGCCAGCGACGAGCCTCGAAACCACCCCCCACCCCCTCGCAACTGTTCCCACCGGTCAGTTCCGCCCGCCGAGTCTGCGCGACACGCAGTCGCGATCGGCGGCGTACGCCTGACAGACTGCACCGGTGCTCGACATCACCTATCCGCCCGTCATCGTCACCGCCAAGATCCTCTTCAAGCTGATGCGCCAGCGGGTGGTCGTCAGCGGCTCGGAGTCGATCCCGCGCAAGGGCGGGGCGCTCCTGGCGATCAACCACACCGGCTACGTCGACTTCATCTACGCCGGCGCCGGGGCGGAGCCGCGCAAGCGCCTGGTCCGGTTCATGATCAAGAAGGAGATGATGGACGCGCCGGGTGTCGGGCACCTGCTGCGCTCCTTCCACCACATCCGCGTCGACCGCGCCTCGGGCGTGCAGTCCATGAAGGACGCGCTCGCCTATCTCCGGGCGGGCGAGGTCGTCGGGATCTATCCCGAGGCCACCATCTCCCGCTCCTTCGAGATCAAGGAGCTCAAGTCCGGCGCAGCCCGGATCGCCGCCGATGCCGGCGTCCCGCTCATCCCGGTGATCGTCTGGGGTGCCCACCGCCTGATGACGAAGGACCACCCGAAGGACTTCTCCCGCTCGCCGAAGACCATCGTGGTCAAGGTCGGCGAGCCGATGTATCCGACGGGCGAGGACATCACCGCGGAGACCGCGGCGCTGCGCGCCGCGATGCAGCGGATGCTCGACGAGGTCATCGCCGACTACCCCGAGGAGGAGAAGGCCCCCGGCTCGTGGTGGACCCCGGCCCGCTTCGGCGGCTCCGCACCCACCCCGGAGGAGGCCGACCGCCTCGACAAGGAGGAGCTGCGCGCTCGAGCCGCCAAGCGCGCGGCCGAGAAGAGGGCCTAGCCCAGGGCCTGACTACCCTGCACGGCCACGGGCCTCGGATGTTTCACATGAAACGTCCGGGGCCCGTGGTGTTCGTGTTGTTGAATTGACACGTCGATCAGTCGATCTGTCGCTTTGTCGACAAGTCTTCAGATCGGGCGGTCGTCTTGGTTGCGCGGGTCGATCAGGTCCACGATGCGCTGCAGGTCGCCGGTGTTGGCGAACTCGATGGAGATGCGGCCCTTGGCCTTGCCGAGGTCGATCTTCACGCGGGTCTCCAGCCGGTCGCCGAGCCGCTCCGACAGCTCGCCGAGGCCGGGCGCCTGGGGCTTCGCGCGGCGCGGGCGGGCGCTCGGCGTACCGGACCCGTCGCCGACGGCGACGATCTCCTCCAGCCCGCGCACCGAGATGCCCTCCGCCACCACCCGCTGCGCGAGACGGTCCTGCTGCTCCGCGTCCGCCACGCCGAGCAGCGCCCGCGCGTGGCCGGCCGACAGGACCCCGGCCGCGACCCGGCGCTGGACCGCGGGGGAGAGCCGCAGCAGCCGCAGCGTGTTGCTGATCTGCGGGCGGGACCGGCCGATGCGCTGAGCCAGCTCGTCGTGGGTGCACGAGAAGTCCTCGAGCAGCTGCTGGTAGGCGGCGGCCTCCTCCAGCGGGTTGAGGTTGCTGCGGTGCAGGTTCTCCAGCAGCGCGTCGCGCAGCATGTCGGTGTCGTCGGTCTCGCGCACGATCGCGGGGATCGTGGCGAGTCCGGCCTGCTGGGTGGCCCGCCACCGGCGCTCGCCCATGACCAGCTCGTAGCGGTCGGCACCCGTCCTGCGGACGACGACCGGCTGCAGCAGGCCGATCTCTCGGATCGAGTGGACCAGCTCGGCCATCGCCTCCTCGTCGAAGACGGTGCGCGGGTTCACCGCGTTGGGCGAGATCTGCTCGACGGGCAGCTCGGCGAAGTAGGCCCCGTCGACGGGCCGCAGAGCCGAATCGGCGATCTGAGCGCCGTTCGCCGCGTCGGTGGACCCCAGGTCCGCCGAGGGGCTGGAAGGCGCTCCAGCGGAAAGGTCTGAACTGTGGACGTCCTGCTTGACAGTGCCGCCTTCGGCGTCCCCACTCCCGGCGGCGGGGCCGGGCGCGGGGGGAGCGGCCGGGGGAGCCGTCGGGATCAGCGATCCGAGACCACGGCCCAGGCCGCGGCGGGGGGTGTTGTTCACGCGAGGCTCCCTCGGACGACGATCTCGCGCGCTGCCTCGAGATAGCTCAGCGCGCCGGGCGAGCCCGGATCGTAGGTCATCACCGTCTGGCCGTACGACGGCGCCTCGGACACGCGCACCGAGCGCGGGATGGCCGTCTTGAGTACCTGGTCCCCGAAGTGCTCGCGGACCTCCTGGGCCACGCCGGCAGCGAGCCGGGTACGCGCGTCGTACATGGTCAGCACGATGGTCGACACGGCGAGCTCGGGGTTGAGGTGGGCCCGCACCATGTCGACGGTGGCGAGCAGCTGGCCGAGGCCCTCGAGGGCGTAGTACTCGGCCTGGATGGGGATCAGCATCTCCGCGCCGGCGACCAGCGCGTTGAGCGTGAGCAGGCCGAGCGACGGCGGGCAGTCGATGAACACGTAGTCGAACCGATCGTCGCCGACGGCCTCCTCGGTGCCGATCCGCGGGTGTGCGTCGAGGGCACGCTTGAGCCGCTGCTCGCGGGCGACGACGCTCACCAGCTCGATCTCGGCGCCGGCGAGGTCGATCGTCGCCGGCACGACCCACAGGCCCGCCGCGTCGGGGCAGGGCTGGGCCAGGTCCGCGATGGCGACACCGTCGACGAGGAGCTCGTACGAGGAGGGGGTGCCCTGGCGGTGCTCGATGTTGAGCGCGGTGGAGGCGTTGCCCTGCGGGTCCAGGTCGATCACGAGGACCCGCTGCCCGAGCTGGGTCAGAGCCGCCGCGAGGTTGACCGTGGAGGTGGTCTTGCCGACCCCGCCCTTCTGGTTCGCCACCACGAAGACCCGGGTCTCGGAAGGGCGGTCGAGGCTCTCCTGGGGGATGCCGGCGCGGACCATGACCGTCGCCTGGGCGGCCCGCGCGAGCGGGGTCATGTCGTCGTCGAACCCGGCGGCCCGCTCAGCGAGCTGAGCCGCGGTCAGCGGTGCGACACCTGCCGTGGCCGCCGTTTCACGTGAAACGTCGGCGGCGGCGTCTGCGGCGGCCCCGTCGGTTTCACGTGAAACCGACGCGTCCGTACCGACCTCCGTTGAGACGGCGCCCTGTGGATAACCAGGGGCGTTCTGTGGAGACTCACGCTCAGCACTCGGCCCCGGGCCGGTGGAAAACCCGGGACCAGAACCCAACGAGTCGCTCACGACTTCCTCCTCTTCCTTCGCGACGAGCCCCCACGCGGCGTCCGAGAACCGCGCTGGCCACGAAGCGGCAACGATACGCGGGCCGGATCGGCCCACGACAGGCGGACGATGCGGATCGGCTCGACCTCACCCGCGTCGGCGAGCTCCGCGCCCAGCTCCTCGATGACGGCCGGCGCGCAGCCGAGACGCCGACAGGTCTCCGCGGCGGCGGCAACCTCCTCGGTGGCCGTCGAGCCCTTCATGGCCAGGAGCGCGCCGTCGGGTGCGACCAGTGGCATGCACCAGGTCGCCAGCTTGTCCAGCGCCGCGACCGCGCGGGCGGTGACGACGTCGTACGTCGCCACTCCGTGCAGCGCATCCGCCCGGCCGCGGACGACGGCGACGTTGCCGAGGCCGAGGCGCTCGACCGCCTCGTCGAGGAAGTTGGTCCGGCGCAGCAGGGGCTCGATCAGCGTCACCCGCACGTCGGCGCGGGCGATCGCGAGGACCAGGCCGGGAAGGCCCGCTCCGGAGCCGACGTCGGCGACCGTCGCGTGGGCGGGCAGGGCGGCGGCCAGGAGGCCGCAGTTGATCAGGTGACGCTCCCACAGGCGCGGGGTCTCTCGCGGGCCGATCAGGCCGCGGACGACGCCGTCCGTCGCGAGGAGCTCGGCGTACGCCTGCACGAGGGGAAGTCGGTCGGCGGGGAAGACGTCCGCCAGGACCGCAGGGGGAGGGGGGAGGCCATCGGTCATCACTCCACCCCCTCTCCCTGGTGCACGGCTCACGATCGGCCGTGCGGCTGCTGCATCTTGGTCACTGCACCGGCTGCCGGGCGCGAGGGCCCGGCAGCCGTTGTTTCACGTGAAACGGACGACCCGTCGGGTCGCTCAGGCCGGGAGCACGACGACGTAGCGGCGGGGCTCCACGCCCGCGGACTCCGAGCGCAGGCCGGCTGCGGCGACCGCGTCGTGCACGATCTTGCGCTCGAACGGCGACATCGGCTCCAGCGAGACCGGCTCACCGGTCTTCGCGACCTCGGCCGCGGTCTCAGTGCCCAGCTGGGTGAGCCGGGTCCGCTTGTCGGCGCGGTAGCCGGAGATGTCCAGCATCAGGCGCGAGCGCTCACCGGTCTCCCGGTAGACCGCGAGGCGGGTCAGCTCCTGGAGGGCCTCGAGCACCTTGCCGTCGCGGCCGACGAGCTGGCTGAGGTCCGCACCCACGATCGACACCGCGGCACGGTCGGCCTCGACGTCGATGTCCAGGTCACCGTCCAGGTCGGCGATGTCGAGGAGCTCCTCGAGATAGTCGGCGGCGATGTCGCCCTCCTGCTCGAGGCGGGCGACCCGGTCCGCGTCACCGGCGGGGACGTCCCGCTCGGTCTCGGCGTCGTCGCGCACGTCCTCCGCCGCGTCCGCACCCAGGTCCTGGGCCGTCTCGTCCGTCACGACCTCGGTGCCGGTCTCGGTCTCCGCGCTCACTTGCTGTCTCCCTCGTTCTTCTCGGTGCCGGCCTGGGGGTCATAGCCCTCCCACTCGGCCGATCGGCTCTTGTTCGTGCCGCTGCCGGCGGCCGCGCCGCCCGGCTTCGGGGTGCTGCGGCGCTGGGACCGGGTCTGGCGCTTCGGCTGCTGCCGGGTGCTCGGACGCGGGGCCGGCTCCGGGGCGGTCTCGGTCACCGTGTCGGTGACCACGTGCCCGTGCCGGGCCGCCTTCGCCTTGTCCCGCTCCTGCTTGGCCTGGAACGCCGGCGTGCCGGGGGCGGGGTTGTTGCGGATCACGTAGAACTGCTGGCCCATCGTCCACAGGTTCGACGTCGTCCAGTACAGGAGGACGCCGATCGGGAACGCCACGCCGCCGAGACCGAAGGCGACCGGCAGGATGTAGAGCAGCATCTTCTGCTGCTGGGCGTACGGCCCGCTCATCGCCTCGGCGGGCATGTTCTTGGCCATCAGCTGACGCTGGGTGAAGAAGGTGGTCGCGGTCATCGCGAGGACCAGCACGAGCGCGACGCCCATGACGAGGCCGTTGGGGTCCTCGCCCCAGGTGCGCGATCCCCAGAACGAGTCGGCCAGCGGGATCTTGCCGAAGATGTCCGCCTCGCCGAACTGCTTGGCACGCTCCACGTCGAGGAAGCCGTGCGCCTTCTGCTTCTTCGCGGCCTGGTCGAGCAGGCGGAAGAGGGCGAAGAAGATCGGCATCTGCAGCAGGATCGGCAGACAGGAGGCGAACGGGTTGGTCCCGGCCTCCCGGTACAGCTTCATCGTCTCCTCGGCCAGCTTCTGCCGATCGTGGCCGTACTTCTTCTGCAGCTCCTTCACCTTGGGCTGCAGCAGCTGCATGTTGCGGCTGGACTTGATCTGCTTGACGAACAGCGGGATCAGCGCCGCGCGGATCACCAGGGTCAGGCCGATGATGGACAGTGCCCACGACAGACCACCGGCCGGGTCCAGACCCAGGGCCGAGAACAGCTCGTGCCAGCCGATCAGCACCGCCGAGATGATGTAGTACAGCGGCACCATGATGAAGTGGCCGATGTCGCCGATGAAACCCACGGATCAGGCTCCTTGCTGGGAGTCGGGACCGCCGACGGACGCCGGCAGGAGGTCGGTGGCGCGCTCAGCGCGCATGGGGGAGTGGTCGTGCCCGCGACCGCGGCGCGGCGGCACGTGGTCGACGCCGCCGGGCGCCCACGGGTGGCAGCGCAGCAGGCGTCGCCCGGCCAGCCAGCTGCCGCGCAGCGCGCCGTGCGTGCGCAGCGCCTCGACGGCGTACGCCGAGCAGGACGGGTAGTAGCGGCAGGTCGGTCCCAGCAAGGGGCTGAGGAGCAGCTGGTAGGCGCGCACCAGCGCGACGAGCACCCAGGTCACCGGGTTCATCGCGCCTCCTGCCCCTGGGCGACCACGCGATCCAGACAACGGGTGAGGTCGGCGCTCAGTTCCGCGTACGACGCCGCCCCCGCGGCCGCCTGCGCGCGCACGACGAGCACCGCGCCCGCCGGCAGCCGCTCGAGCGTGCCGCGCGTGGCGTGGCGCAGCCGTCGCTTGACCCGGTTGCGGACCACGGCGTTGCCGACGGCCTTGCTGACGACGAACCCGACGCGGGCGGCCCGCACGTCCCCGGACATGCCGACAACCTGCTGCCCGTCAGGGAGCAGCAGGTGGGCGACGAGGGTGCGCGACCCGGCGCGATGGCCACGACGGCTCGCCGTCCGGAACAGGTCCGGGTCGGTGAGCCGGTGGTCGGCAGCGAGCACGGTCAGCCCCACGGGAACCGCTGGGCGGACACGCTGGTCCGTCCTCAGACGGACAGGCTCTGACGGCCCTTCCGGCGACGGTTCGCCAGGATGGCGCGACCGGCGCGGGTGCGCATCCGCAGTCGGAAACCGTGCACCTTGTGGCGACGACGGTTGTTGGGCTGGTACGTCCGCTTGCTCACGATCGGCCTCTCAGATGATGGCGGGAAGGGTCTGCCGGCAGCCGGGAGCGGACTCCGGTCGGGAGCCGCACAGCACGTCGGCCGGCACCGCGCAGCCACGAGGATCCGGACATCAGGCCGGGACGTCGTGGACATGCGGCACCGGTCGACACCGGTTGACCAATCAACGGTACGCGGACGCCGGATCAAGGGTCAAACCGACGCCGTCGCCCCTCCTGCCGCCTCGCTGCCCGGGACAGGGGCACGACCTGTGGATAGCGGGTTGATCCGGGGCCAGCCGGCAGTTAGGTTCGTCCGATCCGGGATTCCCCGCCGGTGCCGGTCACTCGCCACGACGTGTCCTGCGCAGATCATTATCCCGTCTCGGGATCGTGCCCCTGACCTGCGCAAACATCGTCTGTTGCGGAGCCGACAGCGGCCTCGGTTCGGCATCGTCGACCTGATGATGCAAGAGTTCACAACCTGTGGACAAACCTGTGGAGCCAGCACCCCGCCCGGTGCGGCCGGGCTCCCGGGGAGACACCCGAGTGAGAGGGAGTGGC
>NZ_CP175557.1:0-313770 GCF_046058985.1 Nocardioides pymetrozini
AGGAAGGAGAACTAGACCCGTGTCGAACACTCGATCCCAGCTGGAGACGCGCCTCGCGCGACTCCTCGCCTCCACTCCCCCACTCCCCCAGTGCCCGGAGACGCGCCCACAGGTTGACCTGGTCTTCCTCGACCCGGCCTACCAGGACCGACTGAACAGGAGCCTGAGCGACTAGGGGGCACAGCGCGCCCGTCAAGAGTGCATCCCTGGGACCTGTGTATGGCGCTTCGCTATCCACAGGTTTGCGGCGATGAGGTTGCGCTGTCGGTGATGAGATGCACACTCAGATTGAAGTGCCGGCACGTTCGGGTCGTGTCGACCAGGGCGTGGACCATCGGGTCCCCGCTCGTGAGAGGACGTGAGGACATGCGCGCTTCGACCAAGTTGATCCGCCTGTGCGCCGTCGTGCCGTCCGGCATCGCGGGAAGCTTCATCGCGGTCATGGCCTTGAGCTTCCTGCCCGGCCTCGGCTTGGTGGCCGCGTTCGCCGTCACCCTGGTCGTGTCGTTGGTGTTGGCGTGCGGTGCCTGGGAGGCGCCGGCGGCGCGGATCTTCGGCTTCGCTCGCGGCCTTCGTGCCGGTGAGCGCGCTGCGCTCGCGCCGGTTCTGGCTCTGCTCAAGGTGTTGGAGCTGGAGCCGCACCGTGTGGTGATGCGCTGGACTGACACCGGCGGGCTTCCCGTGACGTGGATCGGGCGGCGGACGGTGGTCGTCGAGCCGACCTTGGTCCAGGGCCTGTACGAGCACCGTCTCACCCAGGAGGACGCGGCCGCGGCGATCGGGCACGCGGTGGCCAGCCAGCGGGTGGGCCCGTCCCGGTTCGACCTGGCGGCGCGGCTGTGGGCGTTCCCCTGGACGCTCCTGTACGTGGTGATCCGCCAGATCGCGCGAGCCTTCTCCTGGGTGCCCGCGTCCGGGTTCGCGTGGCAGATGCGGTTCGTGATCGGTGTGGTCGTGGTCGTCCAGGGCTTCCAGCCGGGCGGGGACCCCGCCCTCGGGATCGCAACCGGCAGCCTGATCGCGATCAGCTACGTCGCGCCCGCTGCCGACCGTTACTGGCGCCGGGTGGTGGAACGTGCTGCCGACCGGAGCGTGGCCTTGGCTGGCCTCGCTGGGTCGATGGTCCACTACGCGCAGTGGCAAGACGGTGCCGACTCACTGGAGCGGGTGCACCGCATCAGCGTGGCCGCGGACGAGCGCCAGCAGCGGAAGCAGACCGCGCGAGAGCACGACGAGGCGACCACCAGCACTGGCCAGGGCGATGCGCTGGTGCTGACACACCCCACCGCGCTTCGTTGACCCGGAGGAAGGAACCACTCTCCATGGATGACCTGCACCTCGAGGCGGACCTGTTCTTTGGCCCCTGCCTGGACCCTTCCTGCCCTGGGGCCAAGCTGGCGACGGACCGTGTCCCGGTCGTCGACGTCAATTGGCCGAGCCGCGATCACCTGCGGCTTGTGGCCAGTGACGGTCAGCCCCCGGAGTGCGGCTGACCGCCGCCGGATCGGAGCCAGCGGCGCAGAGCGAGCGTGGCGCGGGTGTCGTCCTCGTTGTACTCCAGGAGCGTCTGCCACGCGGCTTCGTCGCCCTCGCGGGCCTTGCCGATGAGTTCGTAGGTGTCGGCGCCGGTCATGCCGGCGCTGCGCCATTCGAAGCCGGCGAACTCGGCCACGCTCTTGAGCCCGTAGCCGACGCCGGAGAAGAAGTGCGCGCGCAGGACAGCCAGGAGGTCCGTGGCGGCCGCGAGCAGCGGCTCCGCGTCGCTGCCGAGGAGCCGCGCAAGGTGCGCCGCCTCGACGGAGCCGTAGTGGTAGATCCGCACGGATCTGCCGGCTGCCCGGGCCGCTTCGACGACCTCGGAGACCTGGAGCAGCAGTTCGCGTGCGAGAGCGTCGGGAGTGGGGTCGGCGTCGGCGGTTCCCACCGGCACATACCGCGATTCCTCGTTCTCGGTGACGAGGTAGCCCCAGAGGTAGACGCGCTGGTCCTCGTCGAACTCGAGGTCCAGGTCGATCTCGACGTCCGCAGGCTCGACCCCGAGCTCGCCGCTGGTGAGTCGCAGCAGACTGGGCAAGGGCACGTCGCCGCTGTCATCGGGCAGCGGCTCGTCGAGTAGCTCCGCCACCAGGGCGTTGAGCTCGGCGCGTTCGGTCAGCGTTGCCCGCACCTCGCGGCGGGCGGTCACGAAGTAGTCGCTGACATCCTGGTTGGCGATGACGCCGGTGAGCTCGCGGCCGAGGTTGCTGATCGACATGTGGAGGCTGTTGTCGGGGTCGAACGCAGGGATCGGCAACTTCCACACGTGCTTGTGGATGTCTCGCTCATCCTTTCCGTAAGACATGAGCGGGCGGACGAGGGTCGTGACGATGGGGGCGTTGAGCACGGCTGTCAGGTAGTGCCCCTCGGATTCAGTGGCGACGGCGGCCCAGTAGAGCTTGGAGTCAATGATCGCTCGCTGCTCGGTGATCATGGCGGCCGCGACGTGCATCCCTGCCGTCGCGTAGACGACCCGGAGCGGCGGTGCGGGCACCTGCTGGGTCAGTTTGCTCATGTAGTCGATCTGTTCGCCGAGGGTCATGTTCCCGGCCCCGTGCTCGTTCCAGATCGCCTCGGCACTTCTCATCCATGTAGCGAGTCCGGGGAAGCCGTCGAGTTTGGGATTGTCACCCTCCAGCAACTCACCGTTGCCCGTCAGCGGGATGACGAAGGTGTCTGGCGTTCGCGCGCGGAACGGGATGACATGCTCACCGAGGTAGGTCGGACGGACGAACTGTCGCTCCACCGTCCCGGTGACGTCGGGCAGGTCCTTCCACGGTTTCTTTTCCGTGACCGAGCGATCGGACTGGACTGAGACCTTCCCCGCTGGGACGCCGAGCGCTCCAGCAGCCACCTCTTTGACGCGGAACAAGAGCCTGGGTACCAGGATCGCGCCTTGAGTGAAGCGGGGGTGGTAAGGGGATAGCTCGTCCTCGTCACTGTGGATCTTGATCCTCTCCACCGACTGTGTGAGTCCGAGGGCGTAGTCGAGGGCTGCTTGGCGGCGGGGCACGCGACCCTTCCATACGACCGCGCGGGCTGGCATCTCGCGCGGCGTGGGCGTCCTTGTGCCGTAGATGACCCCGGAGCCGCGGGGGAACATGTGCGGCCGGACGCGTCGCAGGTCCCAGGGGACGTCGAATTTCACTGCGGCGCCGTTGAAGCGGCCGAGGCGGAAGCCGGACCAGTAGTCGCGGTCGATGACTGAGTTGGGGACGACGAAGGCCAGGCGGCCGCCGGTCTTGAGGTATCGCTCAACGGCGCGCGCGACGAAGACGCCGGCGAGGTCTTGGTGGGTGGCGGTGTTCTCCTTGTGCCAGAACTCCCGGGCACGGGCGAGTGACTTAAACTCGCGTTGCATCTCCTTGGTCATGTGTCGGTAGGAGAGCCACGGCGGGTTCCCGACGAGGACGTCGACGCGGTTCTCTTCGCGGGCCAGCCAGGCTGGTCTGGAGACGTTGCGGACGTAGTAGGACCAGATGTGGTTCCGGTTGTCTTGGTGCAGCTGCTTGAGACGCACGAAGTTTTCGTTCAGTACGGGCAGGTGGGCCTCGTCGAGGCCGAGCCGACGGACCGTTCCAGCGCTGAGGGCGCGGGTGGGCTTGCCCGCTGCACGTTCCGACTCATCCACGAGCGCGGCTACCAGCGCATCGAACCTGGCGGCGTCTCGGAGGAGCTCCTCGGGGAACCGGAGCGGAGCGCTGAAGATCTGGTCACCCACCTCGGTGGGGATGACGAGCATGTCCACCGACAGGATGTCCTCGGCCTGATTCCACCCGAGAGAGTCACCCAGGTAGATGGGCACCGAGAGGCTGCCGCGCTCGGGCGAGACCAGCTTGTCTCTGCCGAGGGCGAGCAGGTAGGTGACCCGGGCGAGAGCGACGGCGACGGGATGTAGGTCGATGCCCATGACCCGCGAGCTCACGGTCGCCATTGCCTCGGTCAGGCTGACGCCGGCGTGGGCGGCCGCCTCAAGGTAGCGGCGTACGGCGTAGAAGATGAAGGTGCCCGACCCGCATGAGGGGTCCAGGACCCGCTGGTTGAGGGGGTCGGTGACAACTTCGCTGACGACGCGGTTGGCCAGCCAGTCTGGGGTGTAGTACTCGCCGAGGCTCTTGCGGACCTCCGGTTTGATGACCGATTCGTACAGCACCTTGAGCACGTCGTGTTCCACCGCCGACCAGTCGAAGCGGGAGAGTCGGCGTGCGAGCGCGGAGACGAAACCCTCGCCGCCGGGTACCTCCAAGACCCAGTCGAAGAAGTCGCGGTCAACGACCCCGTGGAGTCCGGCGGCGGTGAACTGGTCGCCGCTGAGCAGCGTGGCCGGAGAGAGTTGCGTGGCGTCGAGTCCGAGAACCAGGTGGGCGATGATCTCGGCCGAGTTGACCAGCAGCGTGTGCTCGAGGAACAGAGCGTCGTCGTCGGTGAACTGCGTCCCGAGTGCTGAGCGCAGGAGGCTGGCCCACAGCTCCCGCTTGAGGGTGACGGTCGGCTCGTTCTTGTGCTCGTCGTAGAGCGCCTTGAGGGTCGCGAAGTCGAGGTCGTGAGATGAGGAGTCGGCGCCGAGCCGGTCGTGGATCTCGTCGGGGGTCGGCCGGACCGCCTTCTTCGTGGCGAGTACGCCCTCGAGCCAGGTCAGCAGATCGCGGGCGCCGGCCTCGCCGGTGGTGGCTTTGTGGCGGGTGGCTTCGGAGAGTGCGCCGTCGACCTCGTGGAACGCGAGCCACAGGGCACCGTCGGTGAGGATCCCGACGTACCGCTGTCCCATGGCCTCTTGGCGCGAGATCACGTAGTCAGCCAGTTGCTTGGTGCCAGCGGCGATCGCGGCCGCGGACGCCAGGGTCTTCTTGACTTCGATGACGGTGCAGCCGACTTCGACGTCGATGCGCCGGTGCTTGGCGCCGACCTGCGTCTCGAGGTGGACGTCGTCGAGATCGAGTTCGCTGTCCAGCAACAGGATCCGGACGTCGCTTTGGATGGTTGCCTCGGACCGTACGCCGCCGGCCTTGTTGACGAGGCGTTCCATCAGGTCGGCGCGGGCGGGGGTAGGTGGCACGGAGGCGACGCTACCGACTCCAGCGTGGGTACCGCTGAGAACTACCGCAGATGCCTCGGTGGCGCGGCACCACGAGCGGTTCTCCGGTGCTACCGGAGGGCGTAGTCGTCGTGGTGGCTGGCCTTGCCGAGCTCGATCCGGCCGTCGGGGTGTTGCCACCAGGCCAGCCGTGGGCCGCCGGCTTTGCCGGTCTTGAGGTCACAGCGCCAGGCGGCGGCGCCGTCTGGGCGGGTGCGTTGGGGTGCGTTGCCTGCGTCGGCGGTGCGGAGTGGGTGGCTGCGGCGGGCGGGGATCTGGTGGACGCGGCGGGTGAGGACGTCGACGACGACGTCGAGGATGCGGCCGCGGGAGACGAGTTGGAGGTTCATGGAGTCGAGGAAGTCGGGTCCGAGGTCGTAGTCGCACAGCGGCTGAGCGGCGCGGTCTGTCTCGGCGGTGCTGGTGAGCCAGGTCAGCCAGATCTCGTGGCGCAGCTGCTCCTCGGGGTCGCTATACACGATCGGGTGGGGGCAGGTGGCCTCGTCGAGCTCGTCGACGAGCTCGTCCATGTCGGCCTTGGCCTGGGCGAGCTGCTCGGCCAGGTCGGTGTTCACGGCGCGGAGGTCGTGGACGGTCGCGGTGAGGGCTGTGTTGTCCTCCTCGAGGCGGTCGATGGTGCGGAGGGCGTCGCGGAGTTTCTGGGCGCGGCGTTGTTGGCGCGGGGTCGCAGGCGGTTTCGGTGGTTGCTCGCTCTTGGTGCGGGTGAAGTCGTTGCGGGTCAGGCAGGAGGAGATGCGGGAGACGGTGTCGGCGGGGTTGTCGTTGTCGAAGGTGAAGAACAGTGGGTGCCGTTCGGATGGGTCGTTCTCGGTGGCGTCGGGGAGGACGACGCGGATGGCTCCGCCGTAGGCCTCGAAACCGCGGGGGACGCGGCGTTGGAGGTTCCATGCCTCGCTGGCGGTGATGACGAGGATCTCGGCCGCGTCCCCGATCGCCGAGGTGAGCCGGTCGAGGCTGACCTTGGGTCGGTCGTCGAGGACACAGGAGACCAGGACGAGCGGTTTCCACCGGGTGGTGTCCCAGATTCGGTCGACGACCGCGTCGGCGCTGAGCGTCATCGGCGCCGGGGGCGGAGCGTCGTCGTACGACGCGATGGGCTGGGTTCGCAGCGTCTGGGCCATGGATTCCTCCGAGTGGGACTCCTGGGTTGGTCTCTGGAGGTGATGGTGCCTGGCGGCACCGACAGTTTCTGGTCGGCGGCGCGACATGGTGGTGCTCACTGGTCGCTGGGTGCGGTGTGCCGGTGGTCCGCGACGGGCGGCAGGGGTGGCATGTCCTCGGTGACGACCCAGGTCCAGACCTCGGTGCCGGTGTCGGCGGCGATCTGGGTGGCGACCTCACGGTCATCGTCGCTGGTGAGCAGGAACGCCGCGGTGGGTGTCTCGGTGTCGGTGAACACCAGGGAGGCCATGGGCTTGTCGGGGGCGAGGTTGTAGCGCAGCGACTTGGTGAACCTGCGGCGCGCGTCGAGCGCGGTGTCGAGGAGCAGCTTGTCGAGGAGCGACTCGTAGGGCAGCCAGTTGCGGTCGGTCATGACGAGCGAGATCTCCTCGGCGGTGGCCAGGCCCGCGCGGCCGACGGAGAAGGTGGCGATCACCATGAGGTGGCCGTCCTCATTGTTCTGCCACAGCTCGAGTTCGTTCCCGAACCGCTTGTTGAGGCGGTTGTGGAGGGTGTCGTCGACCATCAGCGGCGCGTCGGGCAGGTGCCTGATGACGAGCTTGTGTCCGAACCGGGCGGGCGCGATCCTCTTGAGCTCGCCGATCAGCATCATGAACTGCTGCGCGGAGCCGTTGTGCTGGAGCGGCGCCCACGCGGACAGTCGGCGGGCAGCGATCTCGGTCTTCTTCTCCACGTTGAACGGTTCAGGGACATACAGCTTCGTGGCGAGCGGCTTGCCCTTGGTGAACTTCCCGCGGGCGGCCTGACGCAGGTACCACGACACGATGCGCCAGTTGCGCTTGCCGTCCATGCCGGGCGTCCAGGTCGCCAGGTCGGCTTCTTGCCACAGGTAGTGCAGGACCGCACGCAGCGTGAGGCGGTTGGGGTCGGCGGCAACGGAGTCGGCCACTCCCCCACTGCCGGTGCCGGCCGGGGCGGCGCGTTCGGCCTTGGACATGCGGAACCCGAGCTTGATGGCGGTCAGGCCGCTGTCGGCTTCCTCGGTGATCGCCGATCCGAGGACCTGCCCTAGCCCGGAGAGCTCTTCGGGCGGCAGGTACGAGGCGCATCGGGGTGTGTGCTCGAGACCGGAGTCGGGCATGCGTTTGATGACGAACCTCTCGGGCCCGATCTTGGCGACGTACATGGCGACGCCGTCGGGGCGGCACAGGCACAGGGGCCGGATCCGGTCGGTGTGCGCGGCCGCGAGCAGCTGTTGTACGTCGGGGTGGTTGGGGTGGGTGATCCGGCGGCCGTAGAGCTCGAAGGTCTGCCGGTCACGGTCGTGCTCGTGGTCGTGGTCGGCCCGGGCTGGTGCCGGGGCGCTGTGTGTCGTGGTCATGTCCAGAAAGGCAACGGCGGGGCCTGTGGATCGGACGCTTCGGCCGGGTCCGGCTGGAACTTTTTCCACTTTTTCTCCCTGAGGTGTCCGATCTGCGGGCCGAGTGGGTGCCTTTCGTTGAAGAGGGCGGTGGTGAGCCGCGGTGTGGGCTGCGGCCGGGCGTCCTCACCAACGGTTTGGAGGTGCCGGGCGTGGCGCGAGGTCGTGGGAGTGCTGACGACTCTGATCAGCTGGCGCTTTGGGATCTTGGTGAGGAGCCAGGTGAACCGGCCGGTGAGGTGCCTGTCGCTGCTGGTGAGGTCACCAGTCTTCAGCAGTCGGGGACGGACGGAAGCCAGCGCGACGCCGCCGCTGGGGTGGGCGCACCAGAGCCCGGGCTCGATGAGACTGTCGGAGAGAGGGCGCACACTAGGGACGAGGCGGAAGGAGTAGGCGATGAGTCCGCAGACCAGCAACGAGGTCGACCCGAGGATGAAGTACGCGTCGATGGCATCGCGGTACTGGGCGACGTACCTGCCGAGCCGCCTGGAGACGATCCCGGTCCCGGAGCGCCGAGCGTTCTTCGAGGACCTGGGACAGCAGGTGGCCGAGATGGTGGACTACCTGGCCGCGGACAACCTGCGAGCATCCAGCCGACCGCACGATCCGCCGGAGTTGACGCGACGTCGGGCGACGATGGCACGGATGCGGGCCGAGGAAGAGGCGCTGGCCGAGCTGGTGTACCTGCCGAAGGAGCAGGGCACCCTCTCGCGCGAGACGCCGACGACGCTGACTTCGGAGTAGTCCAGCCGTCGGCGGAGGTATCCACCTCGCCGGCCGCCGCCACCATCCACTCCCCCGACCTCGGTCGGGACGTCGAGGGCGACACGGTGCGGCCCGGAGACCAGCTCACCGGCGGGCGCACCGTGGTCTCGGTGAGCAGTCAGAACGTCGCTGTGCGATCTGGTGACGACTACGTCGAGGCGCACCCGGTGACCGAGTTCGTCGACCCCCGACGAACCTTGGCCAGCCAGCGCATCACGAGCCCGACTCGACGTCGACGGACGATCCCGCAGACCGGCGCTACCCTGCCGCGCCCACCGCCGCCGACGCGGTCAGCTACGTGCCGGTGGAGTATCACGACGTCGACTTCGCTCGGATGCCGGACGGCAGCGCGCGGCGGTTGAACTACGACGACAGCAACCCGTACGCCGCCCACGTCGAGATCCACGCACTGCTCGATGGCAAGCGAATCGGCAGGGTCCACTGGACACCCGGCTACGGCAACGCCACCGTCGAGGTCAACCCCGACCACCGCCGCCAGGGCATCGGCACCCGCCTGATGCAAGAAGCCCGGGAGCTCGACGCGTCAGCAGTCGAACGATGGACGCCGATCACCTCGGCGGGGCAGGCACTCGGCCGCCGTCTCGGGTTGTTCGCGATCGACGGCACACCGACGGATGCACCGGCCAAGGCCGCGGAGTCGGTGGACTTCAAGCCCACCGGCCAGGGCGATCTTGCTCCTGCCGGGGTGGACGCGAAGGTTCAGGCGAACCTGGCGGCCCTGCGGTTGTTGCGGCGCATCGAGGCAGAGGATCGTCCAGCCACGGCCGATGAGCAGCAGGTTCTCGCGCGGTTCGCCGGATGGGGTGCGTTGCCGAAGGTCTTCGTGACCGGTGACGACACCTACGCGCCGGTCCGCGAGGAGCTGCGCGGACTGTTGTCGCCGGCTGAGTACGACGACGCGATGCAGAACGCGTTGAACTCCCACTTCACCGACGCCGGCCTGGTGGAGCCGATGTGGGCCGCCCTCACGGGTCTGGGATTCGAGTCCGGTCTTGTGCTTGAGCCCGGCTGCGGCACCGGCAACTTCATTGGGTTCGCCCCAGCGAGTGCGCGGCTGGTCGGGGTGGAGCGCAACGAGGCCTCCGGCAGCATCGCACGACTGCTCTACCCGTCGGCCGAGGTGCGGGTGGAGTCGTTCGGCGAGACCCCGGTTCGGCCCGGCACCTACGATGCAGTGATCGGGAACGTCCCGTTCGGGAACTACCCCGTCAGGGACCGCGTCCACAATCCGCGCAACCAGCTGCTGATCCACGACCACTTCATCTCCAAGGCCCTGGCCGGGTTGAAGCCCGGCGGAACGATGGCGGTGATCACCTCCGCAGGCACCCTGGACAAGCAGCTCTCGACCGTGCGCCGCGGCTGGTTCGAGCAGGCCGACCTGCTCGGCGCCGTACGCCTGCCCAACGCCGCGCACCGGGCCGCCGCAGGCACCGAGGTCGTCACCGACGTCCTCGTGCTGCGGCGCCGCGAACCCGACCGGACCCCGGGAGACGACGCGTGGGTGACCTCGGTGCCGACCCGGCTGGACGACGGCACCGAACGGCACATCAACGGCTACTTCGCCGCCCACCCGGAGAACATCCTCGGCACCACGGCCACGGGGCAGGCCGCGATGGGCCGCGAGGTGCTCGCCGTGCGTCCGCTCATCTCGGACAGCACCCTGGGCAGCCAGCTGCGCGAACGGCTCGAGGTGATCACTGCGGCCGCCCTCGCCGAGGACCATGGCCACTCCCCCGCCGGCACCGCGCCACCGTCGACCCAGTCGTCTACCGCACCGACGGCTGCCCAGGCGCCGGCCACGCCGGCGAGCCCGACGCCGTCGGCGCGGTCGACGTCGGGCGCTCCCGCACCCGTCAGCCACGGGCCCGTGAGATCGGCGCGCACCCGGGCGCGTGCGAAGAAGGTCGGGCAGATCACCCACACCGCCACTGAGCCGGTGCCGGGCAAGCGCCGGGGTTCGGCGGGGTCGCTGCGCCACTCGTTCACCGTCGTCGACTTCGACGGCACGGAGGTGCCCTACGTCCCGGACGGGGCCAAGACAGCCGGCCGGCGCACGAAGGATGGGCACCATCCCTCGCAGGCCGACGAGCTCGTGAGCCTGCTGCGGATGCGGGACCTGGCCGCGGACCTGCGCGAGGCCGAGCGGGAGACGACCGAGAACACCCCGGAGATCGACGAGCTGAGGGCCGAGCTGAACCGCTGCTACGACACCTACGTGGCCGACTACGGCCCGATCAGCCGGATGAAGGCGTCTCAGAAGCAGGTCAAGGTCAAGGACCCCGAGGACCCGAACCAGACCGAAGGGCTGGTCGAGGGCGATGACGGCGAGTGGTACCAGATCACCTACACCAAGCCGGGGATGGGTGGCATTCGTAAGGATCCGACCTGGTGGTCGCTGACGGGCCTGGAAGCCGCCTACGACGAGTTCACCAACACCGCGACGAAGGCGAAGTTCTTCGCCCAGCGGATGGTCGGCTTCCGCGAGCTCCCGGCGAAGGCGGAGTCGCCGGCGGATGCGGTGGCGATCAGTCGCGAGCACGACGGCCGCGTCGACATGGACCGCATCGCCGGCCTGCTCGGCGTCAACGTCGAGGAGGCCACCTCGCTCACCAAGGGGCTGGTGTTCACCGACCACCGGACCGGCGACCTGGTCCCCGCCCACCTGTTCCTGTCAGGCAACGTGCGCCGCAAGGCGGCCGAGCTCGAGGAGCTCGCCAAGGACGATCCAGAGAAGTGGGGTGAGGCGGCGGCCGCGATGCGGGCCGCGGTGCCGCCGGACAAGGACGTCACCAAGATCAGCGCCAAGCTCGGCATGGTGTGGATCCCCGCAGCCGACGTGGAGACGTTCGTTCGCGACATCACCGGCAACGACCGGGCCACCGTCACCTACTCCGAGGAGGACGGCTGGAAGTGCTCCCCGGCGAACGGCGGCTCGCGCCGCAACCCAGCGCTGGAGGGTGGCGGCAGCATGGGCGCTCCACCGGGGCATGACTGGCGCAAGCCGTTGAAAGCGAAATGGGGCACCTCGCGGCGGACCACCTACCAGCTCGTCGAGACCGCGTTGAAGGGCCAGCGACCGCAGGTCACCGACAAGGACTCCGAGGGTGTGGAGCGGATCAACCGCGCCGAGACCGAGGCCGCCGGCGAGCAGATGGAGGTCATCGAGAAGGAGTTCGCCCGGTGGCTCTGGCGCGACCCCGACCGCAAGCAGCGGCTGCACGCCGCATACAACGACAAGTACCGCTCCTACACCGACGTCAACTACGTCGACTCCCCCTACTCGGCCTACCCGGGCATGTCGGACGCGATCGCCCTGGACCCGCACCAAAACGACGCGGTCGCGATGGCCAAGGATTCCGAGGCGGTGCTGCTGCACCACGAAGTCGGCACGGGGAAGACCTTTTCGTTGGCCGCCTCGATTATGGAGAAGCGGCGGCTGGGGCAGATCCACAAGCCAGTCGTGGTGGTGCCCAACCACCTGCTGGAGCAGTGGGTGCGAGAGTTCACGATCCTCTACCCCGACGCCGAGCTACTGGCCACCGACACCAAGGGCATCTCCGGCCCGGACGCCCGGCGCCGGTTCGTCGCCCAGGCCGCCTCGCACGATTGGGACGCGGTGGTGATGACCGCCTCGTCGTTCCGGCTGCTGCCGCTCTCGGAGGAGACCATCGAGGACAACATCCAGCAGCGCCTGGACAAGCTCCGGGGCGAGCGCGAGGAAGCGCTCGCCGAAGGCGACACCAAGGCGGTGAAGCGGATCGGGGAACGCATCGAGCGTGAGGAGTCCTCGCTGCGCGAGCTCCAGGACCGCATCGGTGGCGACATCGGGCCGCTGGACTTCGAGACCGCCGGGTTCGACTACGTCGTGGTCGACGAGGCGCACGAGTACAAGAACGACGAGGTCGAGTCGTCGGTGCGGGCGCTGGCGAAGGGGAAGCCGAACCTGGGTGCGGTGGATCTGCGGGCCAAGCTGGACTGGCTGCGCGAACGCAACGCCGAGCTCGGGAAGCGGTCGGTGGCGTTGTTCGCGACCGGGACGCCGATCTCGAACTCGACGCGCGAGTTCTACGTGATGATCCGGTTCCTGCGCCCCGACTTGCTCGCCGAGGCCGGCGTCAGCGAGTTCGACGACTTCCGCAAGGCGTTCCTGCAGATGGAGGAGTCCATCGAGCCGACCGTGACGGGCCGCCTGCAGGTCAAGATGCGTGAGGGCGACGGCCTGGTCAACGCGGGCGAGTTGAAGCGGATCTGGGTGCAGTTCGCCGACGAGGTCACGGCCGAGGACGTCGGCCTGGAGCGCCCGAAGCTGCGCGGTGGCCAGGCAGAGAAGATCGTGCGCGGTGTCTCGGAGCATCAGCAAGCGTTCATCCGGCATCTCAACGTTCGCCGCGAGGCCATCAAGCCGAAGTTCAAGCCCGAGCCGGGCGAGGACACGGTCGTCGCGATCGGCACCGACGGGCTCACCTCGGCCGTCGACCTGCGGCTCATCCCCAAGCTGAAGCTGTGGGAGGCCGGGATCGACCCCGACGAACTGACCGACGCGGACTCCAAGGTGCCGCTCGTCGCCGAGCAGGTCCTCGCCGAGTGGCAGCGGACTCGCGACATGCAGTTCACGGTGCGCCGCGGGTCGGCTGAGCCGGCGCCGATCCGGGGCGGGTTCCAGCTGGTGTTCTGCGACAAGGGCGTCCCGAACGGCGAGGGCAAGCACTCCTTCTACGACGCGTTGAAGTTCGCACTGGTCGACGGCGGCCTGAAACCGGACGAGGTCGCGTTCATCCATGACGCCGAAGGCGATGCGACCAAGCTGGGGAAGCTGACCGAGCGGTGCCGCACAGGCGAGATCAAGGTACTCATCGGGTCGACCGGGAAGATGGGCACCGGCCTGAACGTGCAGAACCGGCTCTCGGCGCTGCATCACGTCGACGGCGCGTACCGGCCCGACCAGATCGAGCAGCGCAACGGCCGCGCCATCCGCCGCGGCAACCAGTTCGACGAGGTCCGAGTCCTGTACTACCCGCTGGAGGGCTCCACGGAGGGGTTCCAGTGGGCGCACGTGGCCCGCAAGGACAACTTCCTGCGGGCGTTCGCCCTCGCCGACCTCGACGCCACGATCATCGGGCAGTCCGAGTCCGCGACCCAGTCCGAGGCCGCGATGCTGAAGGCGCTCGCGGCGAACAACCCGCTGCTGATGGACAAGACCCAGCTCGACCTGGATCTGCGGCGAATGCAGAACCAGGCCGACACATTCGATGCCTCCAAGGAGTACCACGCCAACGTCGTCGCGCAGGGCACCCGCATGATCACCTCCCTGACCGCGAGCATCACCGCGTTGGAAGGCGCAGCCAACGAGGTGAGCGACACCTCCGGCGAGGCGTTCCGCATGTTCGCGACCAACAAGTACGGCCGACTCGAGGACCGACCGGTGATCGAGCGCAAGCACGCGGCGCTCAGGCTGGCCGAGTCCCCCGGCCTGTCGGGGGATCTGCAGTACGCCCCGCTGGGTGAAGGGCGCCCGTTCCTGATCGGCAAGCTGGGAGGCGTGCGCCTCTACGCCTGGACCTATCGACCCGGGATTGGGAAACCGTCATACCGAGTCGGGGTCGACGATCCGGCCAACACTCGCGAGTGGGCACCGGACCTGTTGGACCTCTCCCCCGCCGAGCTGATGCCCGGCAAGATCGACACCGGTGCGATCACGCGCCTGGAGAACCTGGTCCGCAGCATCGCTGACCGTCCCGCCGCGCTGTCTGCCCGGGTCGAACGGCTGCACAAGGAAGTCGAGGTCTCAGCGGCCGAGCAAGACACCACCTTCGAGGCCGCCGCCGAGCTCGACGCTCTCAAGGAACGCAACCGGGCGCTGACGGAGCTGATGCGGCTCGTGGCCGCAGACCGTCCCAGCGGCGCGAGCCCGGCCACGGATGGGACGGCCGCGGCGCCGGATGCGGCCGGCAGTGCGTCCGATGAGGCCGCAAGTAAGCACGCCGCGCTGGTGAAGGAAGCCGAGACCACCTACAACGAGGTGACCGAGAAGTGGCGGGCGCTGCGCGATGCGCGGCTCGAGGCGCCGCGGAACGTCAAGCCGGCCGAGATGGGCGCGATCCGCACCTCTCGGCGCCGGATCAAGCAGCAGATGGCCGAGCGTGCCCGTGAGGCCCGCGGGGAACCGGCACCGCGGCCACGGATTCATGCCCGCGACGCCTCCGCCGACCAGGCGCCGGTCACAACGTCACCTAACGGATCCCAGTCGACGGCTCGGCCCGCGATCGCTCCGCCTCCCCCACCGGCGTCCCCGCCGCCGCCGGGCTTCGGCGGTCCCACGGGCGCACTGGGGTGGTCGCGATGATCGCGCGGGGCGGTCCAGTTTTCGTCCACAGGCCGAGCTCCACGCCGGTTCTCCCCCGGTCCGGGCGCGCCGGATGCGCCTCACGGGCCGGGTCTGTTCCACTTGATGGCGGGGGTCGGACCCGCTGTCGATCCTCTTCGAAAGGACCACACCTGATGTCTGTTCCCAGCGACCTCCGAGGCGGCGACGTGTACGACGCCACCCCGGACTTCGTCTACGCGGTCTCCCTGCTTGCCGCGCTCGAGGGCGCGACCGGGCAGGACGGGCACGCCATGGTGCTGCCGTTCCTGGGGATGGCTCGTGCTGAGCTCACCGACTTCGGGCAGCGGCGGCCCGCTCGCTACGTTCCCGTGCATGTCGGTGACCTGCGGTCCGGGCTGGCCGACCTCGAGGAGCGCCTCACCATGCTCCTGGCCAACTCGCAGGTGCTCCAGCACAGCCTCCGCCTCGACTCCGCGCGGCGGCTGCTGCGCCGCGGCGTGGCCGCCGTCGCCTAGCAGGGGGCCACTGCGATGCCGGGGGTGCGGGTTCGCGAGGTCACGGGCGACTTGCTCGACCAACCGGTCGAGGCCCTGGTCAACGCCTGGAACCGGAACTTCGTGCCCCGGAGGCTGCTGCTGACCGGCGGGATCAGCGGCCAGTTGAAGACGGTCACCGGACCGGGGCCGTGGCGAGATCTGGCACGCATGGGGGTCCTGAAGGTCGGTGACGCGGTCTCGACGGCGGCCGGCGACATGACCGGGCCGAAGTACTTGATCCACGTCGCCGGGCTCAACATCTTCTGGCGAGCCAGCGCGGCCGGGGTCGAGGCATGCGCACGTAGCGCCGTCGAGAAGGCCCGAGAGCTCGGTGTCACCTCGATGGCGATGCCGCTGATCGGCGCCGGGTACGGCGGCCTCTCCCCCGACATCTCGCGCGCAGCGATCTACCGCGGCCTGGAGGCGGCTGCGGCCGCGCCAGCCGGTGGCGACCTGGACGTCGTCCTGTGTGCACCGAGTGGGTCGCTGGACCGCTGACCCCCGAGCGGTACGCCGCGATCGTTGGCCCGGCTCGCCGCCTCACTGGGAGTGAGTGAGCGCGGCCGACAAGAGCGCTCTACAGCGGAGCGTGTCCGATCCGCCGTGGTGATGGTTGCTTCTCTGGACATGACGAACCCACTGACAGCTGATGCGACCTGGACCGACTACGTCAACGCCCACGGTGGCCCGGAGGCGCCGGGCTGGTGGGTGACCCTGCGCTGGTACGCCGACTCTGAGCAGCCACGTCCGGAGGTCGTCGGGCCGTACACGTCGTACGAACAGGCGGTCGCCGCGATGGAGGACTCGCTGCTGATCGACAGCTTCGCGGAGGACACCCAGCGCGAGGAGTGGCTCGATGATGTGTACGTCGCCACCGACCCGGCATCCATCGCCCGGATGTGCACCGACTACGGGCACCGGGTCACCTTGATCGACCCGGGCGACCCCCACCACTTCGGCCGCAGTGACCCGCCGACCGCCGACACGCAGTCGGAGTCCGGCATCTCGGTGTGGAGCGCCGGGATACAGGCGGCAGCCCTCAGCACCACTCCCCCACCGTCGCTTCGGCCGGCCGCCGGGCCTCACACGATCGGCGACTCCGGCCCTCCCGTCACGCCCTGACGCTGGGGACGTGCGAATGGTGTTGTGAGAACACCGTAGCCGCTATTCTCACTTATCTGTAGTATCTGAGAGATCGACGGGAGGTGTTCTCGGTGGTCGACGACGTCGCAGGCGACGCTCCGGTGGGGTCCGTCGGGCCACGGGTCGTCGTACCCGCACATGAGCAGCGCACGGTTGCGTGGCGACAGACCCATCGCGGCGGGACGGTGGATGACCGGACGCTGCGCGAGGTGACGGTGTCGATCCCGCCGCGCGTGGCCGGGTTGGATCCGCGCGTGCCGAACGACCTCCTCGCCGAATGCGACCTGGCGGTGCGGACGATCGCCCGGCTGGATGAGACCAGCGGTGAGCACCTGCGGCCGCTGGCGACACTGCTGTTGCGGGCGGAGTCGGTCGCATCCTCGAAGATCGAGCACGAGGACGCGAGCATCGAGGACTTCGCGCGTGCCCTGCATGGTGTGAAGGCGAACTCGTCGGCAACGTCGATGGTGGCGGCCTCCGGTGCGATGGACCGGCTGCTGCACGGCCCGATCGACGCGTCCGGGATCACGGCTGCGCACCGGCTCTTGATGGCCGACGATCCGGCCGAGCGGGCATATGCGGGCCGCTGGCGGGAGATGCAGAACTGGATCGGCGGATCGGACCACTCCCCCCGCAACGCCCTGTATGTGCCGCCACCGCCCGAGCTGGTCGAGGAGTTGATGGACGACCTGGTCACGTTCGGCCAGCGCACCGACCTGCCGGTGATCGTCCAGGCCGCGATCGCGCATGCGCAGTTCGAGTCGATCCACCCCTTCACCGACGGCAACGGCCGCATCGGTCGCGCTCTGGCCGCGGCAGTGATCCGCGAGCGGGGCGTGGCTCAGCATGTCGTGATCCCGATCGCCTCGGCGCTGGTGGCCCGCCGCGAGCACTACTTCGGGACGCTGGATCACTACCGGGCCGGAGACGCCGGACCGATCGTGCACGCCTTCGCCCGATCGGCGATCGTCGCCTCGCAGGAGGCCACCCTCACCGCGGCACGCCTGGCCGCGATGCCCGCGCAGTGGCACGATCTCGCCGGCTCGCCCCGAGTAGGCAGCGCCACGGCCGACGTGCTGGCCTCGCTGCCGACCACGCCGATCTTCACCGCCGACGACCTCGAGACGCGACTCGGGCTCTCGACAGCTGCGACCTACCGCGCGATCGAACGGCTGGCCGCCGCGGAGGTGATCCGCCCGCTGACGGCCCGAACCCGCAACCAGATCTGGGGAACCGCCGATCTGCTCGACGAGCTACATGACCTCGGCGTGAGGATCGGCGCACGGTCCGCGGAGCTGCTGGCCGCACCCGGAGGCGCGCCGGGTGAGCGGTCGACGGCGCTGCAGGCCGCGGCGCTGGGCACCAGCCGGTCGACGCCGCGGCCGCCGGACGTGCCCGCCACTGAGCGGATGCGCCGCTCCCCCGGTACGCGGGGCAGATAGAACGCCGCTGGTGCTTCTCCACACTTAGTTCCCGCCGCGATGTCCGATCTGGCGTCGCGGCGGTTGCTTCTCGGGATATGGCAGCAACGTGTCCCGACCAGCGCCCGGCGGGTGACCGGCGATGACGGTCTCCACGTACGGCGAGCACGCCGAGAACGCGGCCCAGGCGCTCAACGCCCTGATCCGTGACGATGCGATCCCGGCCGACGAGCACGCGGTCGACCAGCTGCTGCACTGCCGCGAGGCCGTGGTCGATGCGCTGCGGCAGCGGCTCTACGACGTGGGCCAAGACACCTGGTATCCCCCGCCGGACCACCTGCCGTCCCGGACACCGAAGCCGATGCTCGCCGGGCTGGACGAGAAGCTCGCGACCCTGGTGGACAACATCGCCTTCGCGCTGCCGTCACTCACGCTGGACGAGCGACGGCCCCACTCCGACTACCTCACACCTGCTTCGCAGGACCCGACGGTCGAGTCGTGGCGGACGGCGGCGATCGAGCTGCTGTCGGCCTCCCACACGCTGTCGGCGGCCGAGGAACAGCCGTGGCGCACCGACCCGGGCGCCGGCTGGTGGGTGATGCGGGACGTGGCGGTCGCCCTGGAGGCGGTCCTGGTGCTCGACTCGCGCCTCGAGGAAGTCGGCCTGCTGACTGAGCACCAGCACCCGGAGTTCGCGATGGGGCTTGACGAGAAACGCATGGTGCTCTCCCAGACGGCCCGGGTGGCGGCCTGGCACGCCACGAGCGCCGCCGCTGAGGAAGCCACACCGCGGCTGCCACAGGCACCCGCCTCGACGGTGGTGGAGCCGGTGTCGCTGGTGTCCGCGCCGACCGATCTCGCGGCCGCGCAACAGCGACTCGGCCGCTTCCTACGCCCGATGATGGCCTCCGACGCGTTCTACGCCGACGAGCCGGAGATCACCGCCGACTCGGCCCGGCAGGTCACGGCCAGCCAGCTCTACCTGTGCCGGGCGTTCGCGGCCGCCGCCCGCCAGTCCCCCAAGACCAGCATGTTCGCAGCGTTCTTCGCCGACCGCGCCGAGGTGTTAGAGGAGTTGCAGCCTCAGATCAGCCACCTGGCCGACGTCACGCCCGCCCAGGAGCCCAACATGCGCCGCTTCTGGCAGCAGAGCGAGCTCACAACCGCGGTCGCACGGATGGAAGACCAGGGCGTCCCGATCCGGCTCCAGCCCACCCAGATGGCTGAGCTGGCCAAGGCAACCCACGAGGTCACCCACAACCTCGGCAAGTCGCTGCGCCGCGAGCTGCTGCGCACCAAGAGCAATCTCATCGACGCCCACCCCCGCCACCGCGACGGTCCGGTGCGCGTCGGGCGCCGCTCCCGGCTGGAGGCCACGCTGACCGACCTGGTGAACATGCCGGCCCCCAGCGAGCCGGCGGCCCGGTTCAGCAACCCGCTCCAGCGGGCGGCACTCCAACAGTCCCTGAACCTGACCCCCACCACGTCGGCTCGCCCACCAACGCCGTTCCCGGCGGCCCGGAGCGCCACCTACGGCGCCCCGGCGTTGTGACAACTCCACACGCTTGCCTGGCCCCGTCAACGCCGTCGAGTGGCGGTGCGGCGAAGGGCACCCACAATCCCTCTCTCCTCCTTTCGGTGGGAGGTGTACCTGCGGGGCCGGGCACACAACCACCCAACCCAAGGAGCGCTGACATGAGCGAGGACCCGACCGGCCCGGCAGCCGCTACTGGCCCCTCCCCTGGCGAGGGATCGCCGTGGGCTGATGATCCGGGCTACCCGCATCGGATCGAGAACCACGTGAAGGTCTACCTCCACCTCGAGGACTCCCCGGCCCAGACCGTGGTCGCTGCCCAGGACACCGCCCCCGCGGGCACCCGTGTCTTCCGCGGCGACGGCGCGGGCGAGGCGCAGTTCGGCACCGTGACCGGCTGGACCACCGACGGCACTGGCATCTTCGTGTCATTCGACCAAGGCGGCGCGTACGCCGGCCCCACGTGCCGTTCGGTCTTCGTCGCCGACTCCGGGGAAGGCCGCTCCGAGGCCCACGCCAGCCGGTGGGTCGTCTCGGATGTGACGGTCGACGGGTATCCCCTCGACGGTGTCGAGGACGGCCACTACTGCGACTACGAGGGCCACCCACCCGGCGCGCGGCCCGACTGGGATCGCCAGCACCGCGAAGCCGCCGACGTACACCTGCCCACCGCGGAGGAGCTGTTGCCCCTTCTCGCCACCGCGCTGGGCAGGAGTATCGACGGGCCCACCGTCGACCAGCTCCGCGCCGCCTCCGACTTGCTCGCCGAGCACGCCGAGTGGCGTGCGGAACGCGCCGACCTATCGGCCGCCGAGGAAGCCGGCCGATACGTCGCCGGCGACGACTGGCACGACAGCGACGACGCCGGCTGCGACCTCGCCGACCGCGCGATCGCACTGCTCGCCGAGATGACCGGCCAGACGAGCCCCACAGGTGCCACGACGCCTGCCCAGAGCTCGGGAGTCTCGCTGATGCGCTCGACGATCAACGCTGCGGCGGGCACCTCATCGCAGCAGCCACGACCCGAGTCGATCTCGCCGTCCCAGCAACCTCCTTCCGGGCCTGCCAGGTCGCCAGCGGCGTTCTCGGTGGTTCGTCGTACGCCGCCCGATGAACAGACCAGCCCACCCCAGGCCGAAGGAGTCCTGATGACCGGTGAAGAGTCCCGATTCACAGACCCTGTCGCGGCGGTCGATCATGTGCGCCGCGTCGCGCGGGAGACCGCAGCCGAGCCGGGCTACCAGGCGGCCGCATCCGCGGTGATGGATCTGCGACGGGAGTACAGGATCATGCCGCTGAGGCGGAATGAGACGCCGCCGGACCGGCTCGCGACCTGGGACGCGGCACGCCTGGAGACCAGGTCGCTGGTGCCTATGGCGCTGGGCGGCACCACCGAGCACACCCTGTTCGACGAGCGGGCCTCGACTCCGGCCGAGGAGCCCCTCCCCCAGCAGCCCGGCTGGGCTCCCGTGCCGTCGGCGGCCCTGCAGGCCGCCGCTTTGCACTCCCCCACCGCCCCTGCGCCGACGCGGCCGCCTGTCACCTCGCACAGCCCTGCGGTTGACCAGGCCCCGAGCCGCTGACAGGCCCCGTCCCGAAGGAGGCTGGTGACGTGGCGACGGAGCTGGCGTTGTTCCGGTTCGACAACGAGCTGCGGCGGCGACCCGAAGACGCCGAGGAGCAAGTCCACCTGACACCGGCGTACGTGCTCGACCCCGTCCGTGCCGTGCTCGGCGGTCGGATCGAGCTCGACCCCTGCACCACTGCCGACAACCCCGTTGGCGCCGACCGGTTCTACGCACTCCCCGATGACGGTGCGGCCCTTCCCTGGTCGGCCGCAACGGTGTTCTGCAACCCGCCCTACGGCGAGGCAAGGGTGCGTTGGGTACGTCGGTGCGCCGAGGCCGGCGCCGCCGGATCCCGGGTCGTGCTGCTCGTCCCCGCCCACACCGACACCCGCATTTGGCACGAGGCGATGACGTCGGCGACGTCGTTGCTGTTCATCAAGGGCCGCGTGAAGTTCGGTTTGCCCCGGGCCAACGGACGGCAGGTCGCCGCGTCGCACCCCTCAGCACTCATCGGGTGGAATGTCGATCTGCGTCAAGCCGACCAGCTCGGCTCCGCGTTCCTTCTCCGCGACGAGCCTCCGTCCGCGCACGTCGACATTCCACTCGGCCTCTGAACGTGGACGGCGCGCGGGCGCCCCGCGCCGACCGGGGCTTGTCGGCCCGAATCCCGCGCGTGTCATTCTCTGGCCTCATGGCCTTTCGCACACACCGCGCCAGAAGCCCCAGAACGGCCTTCTCGCGGCCCGCGAGACCCTCGATGGACGGAACCACGCCTCGCGAGGCCAGGCGCTCAGGCAAGCAGGGTGGATCACGCCGGGGCAACGCTAGCGGCACTCCCCCACACTGTTGCGCCGTCCTGCCGCTGGGCGATATGGCGCCGCGCTACCGCGTCCAACTACCGCAGAGCACTACCGCGCGTCGCTGCTGCGCAACGGTGCCGCGCGCCAGGGCCGCGAACGGTACGTCTCGCAACTGACGCGGCGCGACATTGCGTCAGCGTGGTGCACCGTCGTGCCGCGCGGCAATGGTGCGTGCAGTGGCGGGAGGCGGCATCGGGCCGCACTCCCGCGCGGGACCGTCGCGCCGCGTTGCTGCCATGCGTGCATGCTCGGCGCTGGTGCTCACGCTACCGCCCCGCACTACCGCATTCCGCTACCGCGTGTCGCTACTGCTCGGCGGTGATGCGCTGCGGCATCATCGGAGGCGACCTAGATATCCGGGAGAACACACAGAGAGGCTTCTTCCCCAATGGCCTTGACCCAAGATGTGCTCAGCCGAGTGATCACCTTTGCCAACGGCAAGGGTGGTGTCGGGAAGACGACGACATCTACCAACTTCGCCGGTCTGTGCGCGGCGGCCGGCTGGCGCACGTTGTTCATCGAGTTCGACCCGCAGGGCGACGCCGGGGACGATCTCGGCTACAAGCGCAGCGAGGACAACGACCAGGGCGCGCACATGCTCGAGGTGCTCGACGCCCATAAGCCGCTGCAGCCGGTGCTGAGTGAGGTTCGCCCGAAGCTCGACGTCGTTCCGATGGGGCGGGTGGCGCTCAAGCACATCGTGGAGATGCTTGAGGGGAAGGAACGGCGGGGGACTGAGTTCCGGCTGATGCTGGCTGAGGCCCTTGCGCCGCTGGCCAAGGACTACGACCTGATCGTCATCGACACGCCTCCCGCGACCGGGACGTCGCCCGCGATCCTTCAGCTGGTCCTGGGCGCGACGCGGTGGTTGATCATTCCCACCAAGAGCGACCGTTCGAGCATCGGAAACGTTCGTGAGCTCGCGGCGGAGATGGAAGCGGTGCGGCACGTGAACCCTCACATCGAGGTGCTCGGGGTGGTGCCGTTCGACTTCGACCGGCAGGCCACCAGGATCTTGCGCAACGCGGTGGAGGACATCGAGGCGGTTCTCGATGGTGCAGCCTCGCTGTTCCTCGACGAGGCCGGAGAGGTGATCACTATCCGTCACTCCAGCGCGGCGATTGACGCGCGCACCGCGGGCAAGCTGGTTCACGAGCTCGCCGAGATCGCGACACAGGAAGAGGCCGGGGAGCCGTGGTGGAAGGCCCTTCAGGAGGGCCGCAGGCCGGAGCGGATCCCCGGGAGTGTCGGGGCGCTCGCGGATGACCACCTGTTGCTGACCAACGCGATCATCACTCGGATCGGGAAGTTCGAGGAGTCCCTGGAGGAGGTCAGCGCATGAGCCGTCGCCAGCCAATGGAGCCGGTCGAGGGTTTGAAGAAGCCCCAGCTGCCGCCACCTCTGGCGCGGCCGCGGACGCTGGCCCCGGTGCCGCCGCCGCGCACCGAGGAGACCTCGCAGGACACCGATGAAAGCCCTGAGCGTGCCGAGGGCGCAGTGCTCGAGTCTGTGGCGGCGCCACAGGAGGCCACGCCGGCAGAGGAGCGCGCCAGGCCGAGGTCGCCCAGGCCGCGGAAGCCGCGGCCGGAGAAGGCCACAACGTCACCACGCAGCGCGGACGCGGACACGATGAAGCCGGTGTCGGTCTCGGTGCCGCTGACTCTGGCGGAGGCGTGGCGGGACCGCGCCAAGCTGGATCGCACCTCGCAGGTCAACGTGCTGCTCGACGCGATCGTGGCCCATCAGAGTGAGTTGGATGACCTGGTTGCCGCGTCCACGGAGAAGCCCACGATCAACGATGGGTTGTTCGACCGCGGACCCGGCTCGAAGGGGGAGCGGTTCGTTGGCGTCTCGCTTCGGATCAAGTCCGGCAATCTCGACGTGATCGACCGGCTGGCCGAGAAGCACGGCCCGGTGAAGCGGTCGCCGTTCGTGGCCGCCGTGTTGACGGCCTACCTCACCTGACGATCAGGTCCGACGGACAGCCAACGGGAGTGCTGGTGCAGACACAACTCGAGCAGACTGCGCGCGGATCACACACGCGGCGGCCACTGGGCAGACCGTGCCGGGCGTGTGGCTCGACGAACACGTGGGTCGAGCTGCGTCGCGAGGTCGACCGCAGCCGATCGGGAGCAGCGGGGGAGTGGCCGTACGCGGTGTGCCAGGCCTGCGGCGACGCCGCGCGTGGGCAACGCACCCAGCCGATCGACGCCGCGGCCGGGCCGACGACGAGGGTCACGGAAGCCCCGACATCCGCGGACGAGAGCGACCAAGAGGCTGGCAGCGGTGAGCAGCCGAGCGCCCGGAGAGGGCGGCCGCCACGACCGAAGGCCAGCGATGAGCGGGTGGAGGAACTTCTCACGGCCGCCGGGTACAACAAGGCGATCACTCCGGACGTCCTCGAGCAGCATCGTCGGTTCGCGACCCACGCCGGGAAGCCGGGGCTGCCACGGTGGAAGGCAGCCGTGGCGCTGTTGAACGGTGCTATGGGCGCCCCCGAGGTCCCGCATGTGCGCGAGATCTACGCCGAGGAGAAGCGACGCCGCGAGGTGCGGAGAGAGCGCGCGGCGCGCATCCGCAAGCAGGCAGGCGAGCTGGCTGCCGAGCACGCCGTGGCGGCCCGCGAGATGGTGGCCCGCGTGTGGGCTGAGACGGGGGAGGGGCCAACCTGGCGCGAGCTGGCCGCCGCGCTCGGCGTCAAGGGCCCGCTGGCATCGGCGATGGTGGACGCACTCCACCAGCGTGGCGCGCTCACTTCGACCAAGGAGCCCCGCTCCCTCATGGCCACCCACGAGTGGTCGCCGGCGGATCGGTGAATGTCGGACGGTGCTGGGACAGTGGACCCATGAGTGAACCCACCCTGCCGAGTGCGGACCGCGGCATCAGCCCGGTGCGCCGTGCCTCGGCCGGTGGGGCTGCGACCCCGGACGAACTGGTCGAGCGGGTGTCCTCGCTGGTGCGTGAGGCCCGTGAGGCGATCGCGTCGTACACGAATGCGACCCTGACCATGACGTACTGGCAGGTCGGTGCGCTGATCGATTCTGAGGTCCTCGGCCGCGAGAGGGCCGAGTACGGTGCCCAGATTGTCGCGTCACTGGCGCGAGAATTGACCGAGCGGTTCGGGCGGGGCTTCGAGGAGAAGAACCTGCGGCGGATGATCAAGTTCGCCCAGCTGTACCCAGACGCCGAGATTGTCGCGTCACTGGCGCGACAATTGAGTTGGACTCACTTCGTGACCCTCCTGCCCCTCAAGTCGGCCGAGGCCCGGGCCTTCTATGCGGACCAGGTGGCCGTCGGCCGGCTGACGGTCAGGGAGCTCAAGCAAGCCATCCAACGCAAGGCGTATGAGCGGCGCGAGATCGCCAACTCCCAGATTGAGCCGGGGTCGATGGTGCCGGCGCACACGTTCAGCGATCCGTATCTGCTCGACTTCCTCGGTCTCCACGACGGGTACGCCGAAACCGACCTGGAGGCGGCGATCCTCCGCGACCTGGAGGCGTTCCTCCTCGAGGTCGGTACTGGGTTCAGCTTCGTCGAGCGCCAGAAGCGGATGATCATCGACGGCGACGACTTCCATCTCGACCTGCTGTTCTACAGCCGCCCGCTGCGACGGCTGGTGGCTGTCGAGCTCAAGATCGGGAAGTTCGACGCCCGGCACGAGGGCCAGATGAAGCTGTACCTCAAGTGGCTCAACCGCTACGAGCGCGCCGAGGGTGAAGAGGCACCGATCGGTCTGATCTTGTGCGCGGAGGCCAGTCGCGAACAGGTCGAGCTGCTGGAGATGCACAAGGACGGCATCGTGGTCGCGGAGTACTGGACGGCGCTACCGCCCAAGCACGAGCTGGAGCAGCGGCTCCAAGCGATCCTGCGAGACGCCCGTGAGCGGATTGCTCGCCGCGAGCTTCCGCCGACCGACTGAGCGGGAGGAGTGGGAGAGGGGCCCGTGAGGCCCCTCAGTTCCATCGAGGGCTCGTTCCACCGGACCCGCCCGGGGCGATGGCCGATGCCGGATGCCCGTGCCGCACTCGAGGCCCAGGCACTAGGCCTAATTCGTACAGCAGTGTGATCCACGAATTAGGCTTCCTAGCCAGCTGCTTGGCGGTCGGTCGCACCGAAGAGCCGGCCTTGCCGTTCCAAGAACGCCGCGTCGCGAGTCGCGGCTCCGTCGGGGAGTAGCGCTGCCTGCTCAAGGTCGGGGCTCTGTGGCCGCTCGTCGACGACGGGGGTGGCGAGGCGCTGGGCGGTCAGGCCGTATCGGAGTCGGTGGCGATCCCACGCGGCGACGCACGCGCCTCGTTCGGCGGGGGAGAGGTCCTGGAAGCGCTGCTTGCGCGCGAGGCTGCGGGCGACGTATTCGTCGGCCGGGATGCTGCGTAGCCAGGTCTGGTACTGGTCGAGCTCGTCGATGCCAGCGCGGCGGCGTCGCTCAGCGAGCCGAGCCTTGAGTGCTGACTGTTGGGTGATCGACATCTGGTCGAACTCGAGCCGCTTCGCCGCGGCGCGTTCGGCGCGGGCTGCGGGGGAGAGGTTGTCCCACCAGGCCTTCTCCTTCGCCCGCTGTGCCTTAATCGCGCGAGCACGGCCGGCGGTCCAGCTCGAGGTCATCCCGGCCCGGTAGGCGGCTCGTTCGATCTCAACGGTTGCGAGTTGACGGGCGTATGCCACGGCCGCGTCCTGTTCGACCTGGACCGACCGGGGACGGGTGGCGGCCTGCCAGCGGCCGTGCTCGTCAACGCAGGCCATGCCTGCCTTCGCGAGTGCCACCAGCGCCGCCTTCGCCGTCGACCGCTGCGACTTCGACGGCACCTCGCCCGGGGTCTCCACCAGGCCTGCCTTCACTGTCAACTCACCCAGGTCCACTGTGCCGTCGATGGTCAGGAGGGCCCGCCAGAGGCTGTGGCTGGAGCGGGGGAGGGTGGCCCAGAGGCCGCGCACCGGTGGGGGTGGGTCAAACGCAGGTGGGGGGATTTGCCGTCCCCCCTGCGAGGGGGCGGGGTTGATTTCGAACTCGTAGCTCGTGGAGTCCCGTTCGACGAGGGAGAGGCAGTCGGTGTGGAGGGTGCCGAGACGGCCGTTCAGGAGGCGCAGGGCGGCGCGGATGGTCTTGCGGTCGCCCAGCCCGGTGTCGAGCAGCAGGTCCCGTTCGGGGCAGGGGACACGCAACTCCCCGGTGCGGAGCACGCGGTCCAGCAGCTGGTGTCCGACCTGGAGCAGCGCCGGCCGCCGTCTGGCCGGGACCGTCCACATCAGCCGCTCCAACTCGACACGAGCGGCCGCCACGGCGTCGACCACGTCCTCGGGTGGTGCCTCGACCTGCCGAGGCTTCTGGTCGGGGCTGATGTTGAACTCAGACGCGGTGCGGACGAGCTCGTTCCACACATACGCCAGCCACCACGAGTAGCCCTGGTGCTTGGCCTTGGTCATCGCCGTCGGATGGGACTCGCGGATCAGCCGCCACGCGGTCTCCGGGTCGCCGATCGCCCATACCATCTCCCGAGTGCAGGCCGCCTCCACGAGCGACCGGTCGACCTCGACCGCGCCACGGGTCTTCGTCGAGCCGGCCGCCCACGACCCTGCCGGAACCTGGCCGTCGACCAGGTAGCGGCGCCAGTCAGGGCGCAGCTGACGCTTCCACCGTTGCAACGCCAACGGGACCACGAATCCTTGCCCGCCGCCGGCCGACGACGCTGGCTGGCCGGCTTTGGTGGCCGTGGTCTTACGGCGTGGCCGCAGTGGTGACGGGGCGGGAGGGTCCGGCAGCACCCGTTTCAGGTCGCGCAGGGCCTGGCGCAGGTCGCCCTTGGGTTTCGTGACCGCCCCCGTCTTGTGGGGCGAGCAGAGCGGCCGTACGGCGTCGCGCAGATCCAGCTCGTTGCGCGGCACCTTCACGTCCGCAGCCAGGCTGGCCAGGAAGTCGCCGACCTCGGCACAGAACCCGTTCCGTGACGCGGCCGGGGCGTAGCGGTAGTCGGCGCGGGCGAAGTAGATGTGCCAGCGGCCCTTGGCGCCACCTGAGGGGCGCTCCAGCACCCAACACTCCCGCCGACGCAGCCAGTCGGTGATCTCCGCGGCAAGGAACGTGCCGAACTCCCCGGGCACGTCGACGTCGACCACCCCGACGCCATCGCGCAGATGCCCCACCAGGGCAGCGATCCGGCCCCGGCCGACCAGCTCGAGCCCATCCGCGAGCGTGGTGACCGTCGTCTTCGGGACAGCCGTGTTGCCGTCGTCGATGAAGAACCACTGGGTCGCATGTGGGTTGAACATCCACTCGTCGAGCGCCAACAAGGCCGGGGAGACACGCCGACCTGCATCAGGGTGTGCGGCATCGCGGTGCGACGCCGGTACAGTTACCGGCAACAAATCTTGATAGCTCCTTTCGGAGTCCTCCCGGTCACCAGCGCCAACTGGTTCCCGGTCTTCACCAAGACGGTCAGGTCCCGCGCCAACGGGGCCTTTCGTCATTTCTGGGGCCTATGGGCCGTCCCGAACGCTGCCGGACGCCACCACCGCCTTCCGTGCTCGCAGGGGCAGGACGTGAGTGGACCAGGCGCTCTCTACCGCGGCCATCGCCTGGACTCGGCCGTCATCACCACAACGCGTGGGGGAGTGCTGGGCACGCGCGTCGACACGCCAGCGCGGGAATGACTTCCGCGCCACGTGGACCTGCTCTACAGTGGGCAGCACAACACCTCCTCGTGAGGGATCAGACTTTGCGAATCCGGGTTGCAGCCCGGTGGAGCTTCCGACTAGGCCCCGTTGCAGCGGGGTCGTTGTCGTTTTCAGGGCACTGCCCTGACCCGGTCAACCGGTCATGGGCAGCTGCTCTCCGGCCTCCGCGGCCTTCGCCCACGCCTTCAAGGCCTTCTTCATCACCCGCGGCTCGAACGGCACGCCGTAGTGGTCGCAGACCACCTCGGTGACGTAATCGCCCAGCGTCACGCCACGACGCTCCGCGTCGGCGATCACCAGGTCGGCCGCGTCACGGGGCAGCATCGCGCGGTACCGCACGCGGCCGTTCGGGGCGGGGAGTGGGTCGGGGTGCTCAGCGAGGTCGCCGATTGGCAGGTCCATCGGTACATCGACGTGCCGGCACACCAGCCAGCCGATGTAGTCGCCGATATGACAGCCCAGTGAGACTGCGTCCGCCTTCACGAAAGCTGCGGCCTCCGGAGGCATGCTCGGGATGATCTTGTGGCGTTCGCCCTTCGACTTCCGACCCATGCGGGCAATCCAACCGTGGGACTGAGCCACGGAGCCGCAACCTGCCACCGTCGGGCGTGTCGCGGATTTCTGGAAATTTCGCGAAAAACACGAGGGGTGAGAACGGTGCTCGAAGTCCCTCACATCTACAACAACAACAGCAGTCACACCAGATCGGACAGTTGACCCGAGATTCTGTCCCACCCCCGCGCAGCCCCCTACTTGTTCCCAGGCGCGGAGCCCTGGCCTGTTGCGTAGGCCTTCCACGTGTTGGCGACCTCGTTGACGCGTTCCTGGTTGGTCTCCCACATCACCACGCGGCCGACTCCGCGGCGGGCGCCGCGGGGGTGGTCGGCGGAGACGAGCTCGAGGTCCTCGAGGACGGCCAGGTGGCGAAGAACCCGGCTGTGGTCGATGCCGACGGCCTCCGCCAGCTCCATCGCGTTCATTGGCCGCACTGAGAGGTGGCGCAGGATCTCGGTGCGCGCACTGTTGCCGATCGCGTCGATGATCGCCAGCACCTCCTCGGGCATGTTTGGCGGCTTCGACAGACGGGGCACGTGCGCATTGTGCCGGATCCCGAGACTCGCCCATTTCGTGTTAGAACTGCCTTTAGCGCCGTTCTTGTGTCATGCTCAGGGTAATGCAGAACAAGGCCCGATGGTGGGAGCCACGGGTCGCGCCGGAGCGGCGACTTGACGAGTCGACGGACAATAGGGGCCCCTGGGTTCGGGCCCAGGAAGGAAGGACGCGGTCGTGGGGACACGTCAGCAAACGTCACCGGGGGCGTATGCACCCCCGAGACGTCCTGCCGCGTCCAGCTCCTCATCACGGGGCCATGGATGGGCCGCTAGCAGCGCGCTGGGGCCTGGCTCGGATGCTGCCGGCGCCGCTTGCCAACTCGGGCCGCCAGCTGGTGTTACAGCGCCCCTTTCGCCTGACACGCCAGTGTGCGTGTCTCGAAGATTGTTCGCCGAAGGTGTCCGATCCGCTCCGCGCCCGGTTGCCTTCATTGGTAGAGAGCCCCACTCGGAGGGAAGGACTTCACCGTGAACCCGACTCGCAGTACGGCGAGGTCGGCAACCTGTCGGCCATGTCGTCAAGACTGGTGCCCCAGGCCCGTGCATCGGGCGACCCGGGCTCAGGAAGGACGCTCATGAAGCGCACTCTCATCGCTGCAACCGCTCTCGCCCTCGCCGGGACGCTCACCGGCTGCGGGGGCGACGACGAGCCGAAGGCAGATCCGACGCCCACTGAGTCGACCTCGCCCTCCGCGACCACCACGCCGGAGCCGACGTGGGACGACAAGTTCAGCCCGGCACAGATGAAGCGTTACCGCGCGGCTCGAGACCGCTGGCTGGAGTTCTGGGCCTTCTACACCGAGATCGCGCGCAAGGGTGTGGACACGCCGGGAGTCATGCAGGGCTTTGAGAAGTACACGATGTCCCCGCTGGGCGAGCGCTCTGCATTCCTCGACTCGTATGTCCGCGGTGGCGCACGGATGGAGGTTCCGCCCGAGGTGCTGTGGACGAGCGCTACCAAGATCGGCAAGGAAACGGTCGACTTCAGGTACTGCCTCGACAACACCAACATCCGCATCACGGTCAACGGGAAGGTGACGCCGCAGAAGCCCCCGTACCTGGTTGAGCGGACGATCCGGATGCGGAAGACGTCCAAGGGCTGGCTGAAAGAGCGGTATCTCAATGACAAAGGGGTGAAGACATGCACGCCGACCGCCCCATGAACCGTGCCGCCTTGGCGAGCCTGAGCGTTGTGGGCCTCGTCGCTTCGGTCCTCGCAGCCGTGATGCTGGTGTCTGCTGGCCCTACGAGCACTTCCTGGGCGGATGGCCCAGGGGATTGCGCCGAATACGATCCGGAGACGGGCGCCTGCATCCGGTGGAACATTCCCGGCACCACGCCTTCCAATCCCGGCAACACCGGCGGTACGGGCGGAACAGCCTCGTGCCAGGACAAGGATGGGACTGAGGTGCCGTGCACGAAGGATGGGTTGACGTGGTGGGGTAGCCCTCATTGGTGCTATGCCGAGCCGCAGCGCCCTCAGAGCCCGCCTCCCCGCGGCCACGAGAACGAGAACGGGATGTGGTGGACCTGCCAGACCGGTGCAAGTGGAAACGCAGCGAGCTTCGCCGTCTGGTGGGCAAGCGGCGGCCTCGCACCGGTCGATGGCGCAGCGGTCGCCCGTTCGCTGATGGTAACGATCCCGTATGAGCTCGCGGACGCGAAGATCGCTCCGCCGCCGACGTACCACACCTACATCTCGTACAAGAACTGGTTGTGGATCGAGTCGTCGCAGTGGCACACGGTTTCCGCAAGCCGCTCGTTGCGGGGTGCGACGGTCACGCTGACTGCGTCCCCGTCGTACGTCGAGTGGGACATGGGCAATGGGGACACGGTCTCGTGTGTCGGCGCCGGGCGTGCGTGGGTGAAGGGGATGCCTGAGGACGCGCCGACGAACTGCTCGTACGCGTACGAGGAGATGGAGGACCCCGAGGGCGACACGTGGACCGTGACGGCTCGGATCAACTACACGCTGGCGTGGACCTGCGAGGGCAACTGCGGGGGCGCGACCAGTGGAGACCTCGGCTCGCAGCTCGCCGCTGCGGGCGACTCAACCACGATCACGGTGTTCCAGCGCCAAACGGTCAACAAGAACGGTGGATGACAAGTGACCTCACTGGATTCTCGGCCCTCGAACCGAGCCGATGGCCAGCGGACGTCGCTGGCGGGCGGCCTGCCCGGGGCCGCATCACTGTCGAAGGCGGTGTCCAAGACCCCGCGCAAGTACGGCCAGATGCTGATCATGGTCCTTGTCGTGATCGCGGCCGTGGTCGCCGGCGGCTGGCTCTACATGAACAAGGGCGGCGTGGAGGAGGTGCTGGTCGTCGACCAGCCGATCCCGGCCGGGCACCCGATCACCGAGGACGACGTCCGCACCTCGAGGGACCCGCTGCTGGTTGCCCGGAGCGTGTCGGGCATCGAGGGTGCGATCCCGGTCTCGGAGGTCGATGAGGTGTTCGGGAAGCGCACCACGGTTGCTCTGCTGCCGGGCCAGGTGCTGACCGAGGACTCGCTGACCAGTGACCTGCTGCCGCAGGACGGCAAGCGGCTGATCGCGGTCAACCTTCCGGCGGGCCGGGTGCCTGACACGTTGGCGCCGGGTGCGGTGGTCGACGCGATCGCGGTGCCGCAGGAGGGCCAGGCGGGTGACCCGAAGGCGCTTAACGAGCCGCCGGTCATCTCGGCCGGTGCGACGGTGTACTCGACGAAGAGGTCGCAGGACGGCACGGTGGTGGTGACGCTTCTGATCTCGGAGACCGACGCGAAGACGGTGGCGGCGTACGGATCGGTGGGGCAGTTGACCCTGCTGCAGGCCCCGATCACCGAGGGCGACCCCGAGGACTCCGCCCCGCAGGACAGCGCCGGAGGGCAGGGCTGATGTTGATTGCTGTGTGCTGCGACCGGGGCGCTCCGGGGTCGACGACGGTGTCGTTGGCGCTGGGTGTCTCGACGCCGGAGCCGACGATCGTGGTCGAGCCCGACCCGTACGGCGGTGACCTCGCATTGCGGTGTGCCGCGCCGGGTGGCCATGGCGAGGCGTTCCCACCGACGCCGACGGTGCTGACCTTGGCGACCGAGGCGCGTACGTCGGTGAGCCCGGGTCTGGTGGCCAGCAAGGCGCACGAGTTCACTGGGTCGACGCGGATCGTGCCTGGCCACTTCTCGGCCGAGCAGGCCGCGGGCGTGAAGAACTGGACTCCGCTGGCGGAGGCGCTGCGGGCGTCGTCGTCGCGCGTGGTGGCAGACCTGGGACGGATCCATTCGAGCTCGCCGACGATTCCGATCGCGGCGGCCGCCGACGTTGTCGTGATGGTGACCCGTCCCGAGGTGGGCGCGGTGCTGCACCTCAAGGACCGGCTGGAGCGGCTAGCGCCGGTGCTGGCCAGCATCCGCAACGCGCCGCCGATCATCGTGCCGGTGGTAGTGACACCCAAGCGGCAGGCCAACGCGGTCGTCTCGGAGGTGGGACGAATGCTCGCACCCTCCAACGCGGCCCGCGCGGTCGCGGGGATTGGGTGGCTGGCGTTGGATCCGTCCGGAGTCGAGGCGATGTACGCCGGCCAGGTGGGCGGGAAGAACGCACGCACTCCGCTGCTGAAGTCCGCCGGCGTACTCAACGACCAGATCAACCAGGCCGCTGGTGTCGCACCGTACGCTGCGGCGCCGGCCGCGCCGGCCAACACATACGCGGTCCAGACGGGGGAGGCCTGATGGACACCAACGGCACGAACGGGTACGGCGCACACACCAACGGCATGCATCTGAAGCGGTTCGCGCCCGTCGACCAGGTGCTCATCAAGCGCCTCCAGTCGCGGGTAGGTGCCCGCCGGTCGAAGGCGTTGGAGGAGTTCCGTCGCAACGGACAGACACCGCCCAAAGGCGAAGACGCCCGGCAGCACACCGAGGCGCTGCTGGCCACGGTGCTCACCCAGTACGAGTCCGAGCTCGTCGAGGACGGCGGGACTCCGCTGGAGGAAGAAGCACGAAACCGGTTGGAGGCGGCGCTCAAGTCCCAGCTGTTCGGGGCCGGCAACCTCGACCAGCTGCTCGAGGACCCCGATGTCGAGGACATCACCATCAACGGCCACGAGAACGTGCTCGTCACCTACGCCAACGGCAGCAAGGCCCAACTGGCGCCGATCGCCAACTCGGACAAGGAGTTGGAGGAGATCGTCAAGACCATCTCCACCTACGACGGGCTCTCCACCCGTCCCTTCGACGTCTTGAACTACTCCGTGACGCTTCGGTTGCCCGATGGGTCCCGTCTGCACGCGGTGCAGGGCGTCACGGACACCGGCTTGTCGATCTCGATCCGCAAGCACCGGTTCACCAAGGTGACCCTCCTCCCCGTTCCCGGCCTGGCCGCAAGGGAGGCTCACCTGCCGGAACGGGAACGGACCCGTGACCTGCAGAGCCAGGGCACCGTGGACCCCGACTTGGCGGCGTTCCTGTCCGCGCTGGTACGTGCCCGCAAGAACATCATGATCGCGGGTGCGGTGAGCGCGGGGAAGACGACGCTGCTGCGCGCACTGGCGTCCGAGATCGACCCGAGCGAGCGGCTGATCACGGTGGAGCGGTCGATCGAGCTGGGCCTGCACAAGGACCCCGAGCGTCACCCAGACGTGGTGGCCATGGAGGAACGGCTGCCGAACGTCGACGGGGCCGGCGCGGTCAGCCTGGCCGACTTGGTCCGCGACTCGACGCGGATGAAGCCCGACCGCGTCATCGTCGGCGAGGTCCTGGGCGATGAGGTCATCACGATGCTCAACGCCATGATGCAGGGCAACGACGGAAGCCTCTCGACGATCCACGCGAACTCGTCGAAGGATGTCGTCGCCAAGATCCAGACGTACGCACTGCAGGCGGCCGAGCGGCTGCCGTTCGAGGCCACCAATGGACTGATCACGGGTGCCCTGGACTTCATTGTGTTCATGCGGCGGATCCGCACTGCGGACGGTGGCCAGCGCCGCATCATCGAGTCGATCCGCGAGGTCGTCGGCCGTGACGAGGACGGCGTGAAGACGACGGAGCTGTGGAAGTTCAACAAGGCCACGGGCCGCACCGAGTTCACGCGGAAGGCGATCGCCTGCGAGGAGGACCTCCTCGAGGTCGGCTGGAACCCCGACGGCACCGCCGACCTTCGCAGCTTCACCGATCCAACTGGTGGCGACGACGCTGAGGGGTCGTGGATCTGATGGCCCTCTTCGTGGCGTGTGTGCTGGCGGCGTGTCTCGGCATCATCGGAATCATCCGCACAGCCCGTGGCAAGAGCCTGCTGCCGGCGCGAGTGGCAGCCACCCGCCGCAAGGTGGCCGATCGCGAGGGCATGGCTCGGCAGGTCACGATCGCGCTGATCGTGGGCGTCGTGGTCTGGGCCCTGACGCGTTGGCCGGTGGCCGGTGCGATGGCGGTCGCCGTCGTGCTCTTGTGGCCGAAGCTGGCGCGTTCGGGCGCGATCGAGAAGCGCAGCGTGGCCAAGATCGAGGCGATCGCGAACTGGACCGAGTCGCTGCGTGATGCAGCAGCCTCCGAGTCGGGGCTGGCACAGGCGCTGCCTGCCACCCTGGATGGGGCACCCGCGCTGCTGCGCCGGCCGTTGCGGAACCTAATCGACGCCATCGACTTGCGTACACCCCTGCCGATCGCGCTGGCCGACTTCGCCGACGAGGTCGACGACCGTGGCGCGGACAAGGTCGTGATCGCCCTCTCGCTGACCGCACAGCAGCAGTCCGGGAACCTCAAGCGGGTGCTGACCACGCTGGCAGCCAACACTCGCGCCGAGTTGGAGATGCGGCGCAAGGTACTGACCGAACGCAACGGCGTACGCCGCCAGTCCAACCAGGTCGCCATCGGGCTGCTGGCGTTGGCCGGGCTGCAGGCTGTGTTCTTGCGCGGCTGGGTGGAGCCGTACAGCTCGTTCTACGGGCAGATGGTGCTCGCGGTGCTGGCCGCGGTCTACGTGGCCCTGCTGGTCCGCCTGCAGCGGCTGGCCGCCCCAGAGCCGCACCCCAGATTCCTGTCAGGGGCGGCCGCCCTCACGCAGGCCGCCGGCCGAGAGGTAGTGGCGCCGTGATCCCGATGCTCATCGTCTCCGCGATCGCGGGACTTGGCCTGGTTCGGCTACACCGCCTGGCCTTCCCCGCGGCCCCGCCGCTGGTCGACCAGGCGGCCCGATGGGAACGGGCACGCGCCCGCGCCGGTCGGCGTGCCCTGATGGATGTAGCGCCCGAGGACCAGACCTGGTCGAAGCGGGCAGCGGAGTGGTTCGCGGAGCACCTGCGCACCCGCCGGCCCGACGACATGCAGACCTACGAACGCGACCTCGCGATCACCGGCCAGCCGATGGAGGAGTGGCTGGCCAAGCTGCTCGTGTGGTTCCTCGTCGGCCTCCTCGGCCCGGTCACCCTGGTGCTGATCGCCAACGCAGGCGGCCTGGGTGTCCCGATGCTGGTTGCTCCCGCGCTGGGTCTCCTCGGCGCGATCGTCGCCGTGATCGGTGAGGTCAAGGAACTGCGAGAGCAGGCCGCCAAGCGACGCGAGGAGCTGTGCGACGCGTTGTCGGACTTCCTCGACCTCGTGGTGATGGCGATGGAAGGAGGTCGCAGCCACGCCGACGCGCTCCCCGATATCGCAGAGATCGGCAACGGGTGGGCCTTCCACACCCTCCACGACGCGATCGACAACGCCCGCCCCAACGGCATGACGCCATGGCAGGCACTTGGTGAGGTCGGCGAACGGTACGGCGTCGTGGAGCTGCTCGACCTTCGGGCCGCCCTCAACCTGGCTCAGGACGAGGGCACCAGCATTCGCAACACCCTCATCGCACGAGCCCAGTCGATGCGTGAGGCCCGGCTCCACGACGCCCACGCCCGCGCGAACAAGTCAACCGACGCGATGCGCAACAACCTGATGGTCATGGCGCTCGTCGCGGCCGCGTACGTGATCCTCGCCCGCGTGCTGTTCCTGTTCACCGCCTAACTCGGATGCAACTTAGAGCTTTGAAGAGAGGAAACCACCTGATGAACGAGTTCACTCACCTGAAGATGGCGATCGACTACTGGCGTGCTCGGTGGGAGGTCGCCCGCCGAGACGAGCGCGGATCGGCACCGGAGTACCTGGTGCTGCTCCTCGGCATCATCGCGATCGCGGCACTCGCGATTGTGGCCGTGCGCACCTTCGTCACCAACAAGGGCAACGAGCTCAACGGCAAGTAAGCCCGAACCAAACCGCTACGAGCATCAGCGAGATGGACTCACGACGATGAATCCCGACCGCCTACGATCGCTGCGCCGCCGGCGCCGCGACGAGCGCGGCATGGGCGCACCCGAGTTCATCATCGTCATGCCGGTCGTGATGCTGATCTTCTTGATGCTGGTCCAGTGGTCGGTCCAGCTGTACAACGACCGGATCGTGCACGCCGCCGCCCGCGAGGCAGCCGTCGACGCAGCCTCCTGGGACGGCACCGAGGCGGCCGGACAGCAGACCGCGAACGAGTACCTCGCCGACTCCGGCAGCGACCTGTCCAACACGAGCGTCCGGATCAACGTGGGCGCAACCGAGGTCACCGTCACTGTCTCAGGGGACGTGATGACCCTCGTGCCCGGCATGACCAAACGGGTCTCGGCCACCGCGACGGTTCCACGCGAGAGGTTCGCAGAATGACGCGCCCGGCGACCACGGACTGGCGAGACGCCGTCGACACCTTCCAGCACCGCGGCCCCGGCGGCGACGCCGCGCTGGCGGCCGCACACCCCGACCTTGTGCAGGCCCTCCACGACCTCGCCCCCGGCCAGACGCTCCTTGTCGCCGGCGTGCCCGTCACCCGCCAGCAGCCCAGCCTCGACGACCGCCGGCCGGACCAGGACCGCTGGGACGTCAATGGGGACCGCAACCTCGCATCGCCGTGGGTCGTGGTGCAGTCGGTCCAGTCAATGCGTCGCCACCGCGCCTCTGTCGGCCGAGGCTGGTGGAGCCGTCTCCGCGGCCCGCGGGACGAGCGGGGATACACCGCGGTCGAGCTGCTCGCGATGACGACCGTGCTGGTCGGGATGATCACCGTGGTCGTCGGCGGCGGCAGGATCGTCGACTCCAATAGCCAGGTCGACGACGCGGCGTACGCGGCCGCGCGAGCGGCATCCCTCGAGACGTCCTTCGAGGCCGCGCAGATCGCCGGCCGCGACGCGGCCAAGGACTCGCTCGCGGACCGGGGCAAGGCCTGCACCCAACTCACCGTGTCGTTCGCGGGCACCGACTTCCGAACGTCTGGGCAGGTGACTGCACGAGTGACTTGTCACGCGAACCTGAGCGATGTGGTCGGATTCGGCCTACCTGGCGCCAAGAGCTTTACGGCCACGGCTGTGGTGCCCATCGAGCAATACCGGAGGCTCCCATGATGGCGCGGCTGATCCGACGTCTGCTGTCCCGGCGTGACGAGCGCGGCGTGATCTCTGTCTGGACGATTCTGACGGCCTCCGGGGTGTTCCTGGTCCTGCTCGGCCTGGTCTATGACGGCGGCAACGCCATGAACGAGCGCATCGAGGCCCACCGTGCCGCCGAGCAGGCCGCTCGTGCGGCCGCGGACGAGATGCGCGGCGTCCGCGACGGCACCGAAGGAATCAACGAATCGACCGCTCGGGCCCGCGCCAACCAGATCCTGCGCCAAGCGGGATGGCACGGCTCGGTAAGCATCGACGGCCTCGACGTCACGGTGAGGGTCACCGGGAAGTCCGACAATGCGTTCCTGGGCGCTATCGGCTTCCCAAGCTTCCCGGTCGACGAGTCGGGCACGGCCACCTCGATCACGGGCCCGAACTAGGGCGTGGTCCATGAGGTTGCCCGGCCCGCGGCTCACACACGGCGACGCGAAGTCGTGGAAAAGCTTCGACCGGAGCAGACCAGGGTGTCCGATCCCAGTGCCGGGCCGTTGCTTCTCTGGACATGACCACAGCACTGGGCCCGGCCGTCCGATGCGGAACGCCATGAGGACATCAGGAAGCAGCCAACGCGACAACATCAACAACGCCCTGACGGACCACAACTAGGTTGCGTCCGGGAGAAGAAGGAAGCACTTATGTTGCGATTTCTCGCGCGACTCGGAGCCCTCGCGCTGCTGCTGGGCATCCTCGTTGGGTTCCCCGCCCTGCTGATCGCGGCCGTGGGCAACCCGTGGCCCGATGGTGGCCTGAACGAGTTGTCGCTGATGAGCAACTCGGCCGTGATGGGCATCATCTCGCTGTTGGGCTGGTTCGTGTGGGCTCAGCTGCTGCTGTGCACGCTGTGGGAGATCCCGCCTGCGCTGCGGCGTGAGCCCGAGGGTGCCTCGCGGCTGCCGATCGCCATCGGTGGTCAGCAGAGGTTCATCAGGTACCTCGTCCACACCGTGCTCGCGGTCGGCGTCACCTCGACGACGCTGATGGGTTCGCATGCAGCGACCGCACAGGCTGCACCGGCGACGCCGCTGCAGCCCATCACGCATGTGGCACACCAGTCGCCGGGCGAGGCGCCCGCAGCTCCGACGGAAGCCGCGCCGGTCAAGGTCAACCCGAATGCCGATAGAAACCAGGCCGATCTCCCTCGGATCGTCACCGACAAGTTCGACACCCTGTGGGGTCTGGCCGAGAGGCACTTGGGTGATGGGTTCCGCTGGCAGGAGATCGCGGACCTGAACAAGGGTCGGGTCATGGCCGATGGGCGCGTCTTCAACAACCCGCGCAGCATCGAGCCGGGCTGGGAGCTCTTGCTGCCCGCGGATGCGACCAACCTGCCCGGCGAGAAGGCCTCGAAGACGGAGCACACCGTCGCACCCACGGAGACGCTGAGTGGGATCGCGTTGGAGACCACCGGGGACGCCGACAACTGGCGTGCGTTGTACGAGGCCAACAAGGACGTGATCGGTAGCGACCCGGACCTGATCCATCCCGGGCAGGTGATCGTGCTGCCCGGCGGCGGTGCAGCAGCCGACCCGGCCACGGACGAAGGCTCACCGGAGCGCCCCGCGCAGGGTGACCACTCCACCGGCAGGCCCAACGAGGGGGAGCGGAGCGGCCCCGGGGCAGAGGGGGGCCACGGGGATGAGGATGCGGCCGGTGAGGACCAGTCGCAGACGCCGGCCACCCCAGTGGCGCCGGAGCAGGAGGCGCCGGTTGAGGAGCCACCGGCGTCCACGCAGCAGCAGCCGAGCGAGCAGGCCGCTGCCGATGCGGCGGAGGCTGACGAGGACGGCGGGATCAGCACCCTTGACGCGCTGCTGGCCAGCGCCGTGTGCCTGTCGGCGGGTGCCCTCGGGCTGCTGCTGCACAACCGGCGTCGCCAGTGGCGAGAGCGGCGCCTCGGTCGGATGATCGCCTCCACTCCCGACGAGCTCGTCGAGGTGGAGCAGTCGATCATCGAGCACGGCACCGCGGCACAGAAGGACGCGGAGTTCCTGGATCGTGCCCTGCGGTACGTCGCTGCATCGTGCAAGGTGGCCGCCGCCGCACTTCCGCCTTTGGGTGCCGCGGTGCTGGGCGATGAGGACCTGACGCTGCTGTTCACCCAGCCAGCTGAGACCGAGGCGCCGGAGGGATGGACCGCAACCGACGATGCCCGCGCATGGATGCTGCCGCGTTGGACGATCCTCGAGGAGGAGCTGGAGAACCAGCCGCCGCCGTACCCGGCACTGGTGAGCGTCGGTCTCGACGAGGGCGGCCACACCTGGTACCTGGACCTGGAGACACTGGGCATGTGCGGGATCGGCGGCGACCCGCAGCAGGTGGCCGACCTTGCCCGGTTCATGGTGGCCGAGCTGGCCGTCAATGACTGGGCCGAGGGCTGCGAGGTGCTGTTGGCCGACGAGTTCGCGGCCGAGACCGTCCGCCTCAACCCGGCCCGCCTGCGGCAGGTGCGCCGCAGCGACGCCCTGGCGCGGGCCGCGGTGCTGACCGGCGAGATGGCCGAGGTGGAGCAGAACCTGGATGCCGACGTGCTGACCAGGCGTCGCGATGGGCTGCTGCTGGACACCACCAACCCGGTGGTGGTCGTGGTGTCCTCCCGCCCCGAGGAAGAGTTCGTCACCGACATCGAGAGCCGGGACCGGTCCCGGGTCGTGGTGCTGCACGGCGACGAGGAGTCCCCGGCGGTTGAGCTGGCCGGCGATGGGATGGCGTTCCTGCCAATGTGGGGGATCAGCGTCAAGGCCTTCACGCTGCAGGCCGAGGACGCTGGACCGATGGCCGACCTGATCAAGTCGACCCGCAACCTGAACGACGAGCCGATCCCGCCCACCGCCTCCGATGACGGGCCGTTGGGCAAGTACGCACGGGCGGACGGGTCGCTGCGGGAGGAGTACACGGCTCCCCGCCGGACCCAGGGCAACGACCCTTCCTCGATGCTGCCCGACGCCGACGAGGTCTATCTGGCAACTGCAGCGACGACAGCCGAGGACCTCGCAGCGGTCGCGCCGAGCGTCCCCGCGGAGGTTCGCGAGCAGCTCGCTGACCTCGACCCAACGCTGGATCAGGACCTCGCAGACTGGTACGACGAAGCCTCGCCCCGACCGAAGATTCACCTGCTGGGCCCGGTCGAAGTGACCGCTCTCAACGGCGGCGACCCCTCCGCCATCGACAACTCCGGCAGCACAGTCTCCTTCATCGCCTACCTCGCCTGGCTGGACAAGGGGGTCACCGGGGAGCGTGCCGCGGCGGACTGTGGTTGGTCGTCGGTCAAGACGGTCCAGAACCGCGGCACCAACGCTCGCTTCCTGCTGGGCAAACGACCCGACGGTACTGACTGGCTGCCGGACGCTGGCATGAGCGCGGGTGCCATCCGTGGCACCACCCCGACCTACGAACTGGTGAAGGGCGTCGGTGGGGTTCTCAACAGCGCCGACCTGTTCATCCGGCTCAAGAACCGGGCCGAACGTCGAGGCGATGCAGGCGGCTGCGAGGAGGACCTGATGAAGGCGCTCGCGCTCGTCACCGGGGCGCCGTTCGAGGGGGCCACCGAACGCCGGTTCAAGTGGCTCCTGAAGACGGGGCGACCCGACGACATTCTGGCCGGAGCGGTCCACGATGTCGCCCACACGTTGGCGAACCGGGCCGTGACGGAAGGGCGCACCGACCTGGTGCGGCTGGCCTGTGAAGCGGCGCGGAAGGCCAACCCCAACGCTGACATTGCCTGGCTGGATGAGGCGGCTGCGACGGAGGCTGAGTCGGGCCGCGCCGCGGCCGGCGAGCTGGTCCGTGAGCAGGTCCTCGATCGGTTCGACGAGGACCTGCCGGCACGCTCGGAGACGATTGTGGAGCAGCGCGAGTGGGGTGCCACCGGGTAGTCCACAGGCTCGCTGGACACGGAGTTCGGCCCCGTCTCACCACCGTGGTGAGGCGGGGCCGAACCCCATTTTCGGGTGCATGCAAGCAGGTTGGGCGAACTTTTCTCAGGAATTTTCCCCGGGCAGGCACTGAGTGCCGAAACGGCTTCTGACCTGCGGGTTTGTGTTTGGTGAGCGGGTTTGGTGAGCGGTCATCCGGTCGTCGGTGGGCGGTGGTGAGCGGCTTGGTGAGCGAGGTGGTGAGGGGTCGGCTCTGCAGTAGGCGCGTCCTGATCACCTCTCTCGGAGGACCGCCATGTCGGCCAACACCCTCACCCCGTACTTCGACGACGACAACCACGTCCCCGCCATCACCTGGGCGGACGGCCAGCACACACGACGCAAAGCCCAGAGCGCCTTGGCCGCCTCCGTCATCGCCAGCCTGGAGCGCTCCGGGAAGTGGGCGCAGTGGCAGGAGGTCGAGCCTCGGCTGGCCGGGTTCGCCAGCCTCGAGGAGGTCCGCGAGGCCTGGCGCCGCCGGGACGAGCGCTGCTACCAGGTCGTGGCCGGGCTGACCGCCCTCGGGTCGCGCCGCGGCGGAGATGACGACGACGCCGCACTCGCGGTGGCGGTGCTGCTCGAGGACGGGGTGAACCGGGTCGCGATGACCCTGACGTACGTGTGCGAGATCGACGACGTCAACGCGACCGTCTGGGAGGAGGTCAAGGGTGCGGAGCCGCAGCTGGGCTGCCACGCGGCCCGCTACCTGCTGCAGCGGGCACGGCAGCGTCTGAGCCGCCCGGCCGCCGGCATGGTCTCCCGGATCGACACGACGTCACTGGAGGCCCGGATCCAGACGAACAATGCTCTGACGCTCGGCCTGCACAGCGACGGGGTCGGCCGAGAGGACCGCGACCGTGACCTGCTCATCGCGGTTCCCGAGGTGGAGGACCCGGTCGAGGACCTGGCCGACCTGCTTACCTGGGCCACCGGGGTTGGCGTGCTCGGCACCGAGGACGTCGACCTGCTCGTCGAGCTGATCGCTGCGGAGAACGACGGGCTGGGTCGCGAGGAGGCGCAGCGCGTCGTTGGCGAGCGCCACGGCGTGGGCATGCGGACGATCCGTCGGCGCACTACCCGCGCCGCCGAGCGACTGCACGAGGCCGCCCCGCAGTACCTGGCCGCCATCGCCTGAACGCCCGCGCGGCTCGCGTCTTCTCTCGAAGAAATCTCCCGCTCCCTGTCCGATCTGGGCAGGGAGCGGTTGCTGTTCTAAAACATGAGCCGCGAAACGCAAACCGCAGTCACTGTCTCCGAGCCGACCCCCGAGGTCGTCGCGCAGCTGTTGGACGTGGTGGCCGACCACAGCGTCGAGGTCGCCCTGTCCGACATGGAGCAGATGATCGCGCGGCTGCGAGCGGACGCGGAGGAGGCTGCGGAGGCACGGGAGGTGCTCCGCAACACGCCCGCCGAGGTTCTGCGCGAGGCACTGCGTCTGCGGGCAGCCCGGATCAAGGCGCTCCGATGAGCACCCGTACCGCGCCCCGGTACTCCACCCGCGAGCTTCAGGCCGCCGCACAGGCGCTGGCGGCCGGACAGTTCGCGACCGGCTCTGTGTCCACGCCGGAGACCACCCGCACCGTGGTTCTCGACGAGTCCGCGGACGCTCACGCCGAGCACCGCGGTGCCACGGTGACCGAGCCTGCCGCGGCCAAGCGGGTCGACGTGACGGCTACAGCCGGGCTGGGGCCGCTGGTGCGGGTGCGTGCGGCGAACGCCGGCGCTGGGGCCTCGACGATCGCCCTCGCGCTCGCGGAGGTCGCCGACGCCGCCGGCGTCCGCACGCGGGTGCTCGATGCGGCCGCGCCGGGGTGGTCAGGGCTGCTGGGTGCCACGGTCACCGAACTGGGTGCTGCCGAGGGGTGGCGTCGCGGCCGCCGTGGCCAAGGCGTGCTGATCGATCGTGTCGAGGACGTGGTCCGGGTCCCCTCTGACGTGCCGATCCCACGGTCTGTCGAGGGAGTGGACCTGACGGTGCTGGACGCCGGCTGGTCGATGCGCGAGCTGGTCGCCTCCGAGACCACGGCGTGGGTCGCCGCCGCGGCCGCACATGCCGAGGTGCTGGTCACCCGGCCGAACGCCCTCGCGCTGAGCCAGAACGAAGCCGCACTGACACACCTCGAGGACCAGGTGGCGGCCGACCAAGTCGTGGTCGTCGTCGTGGGCGCCGGCCGCTGGAGCGACCGAGAGTTCGCGACCGCAGGCCGCCTCCTGCGCCGTGCCCACGAGCAGGAGGCCGTGCTGTTCGCCCCGCTCCTTCCCGCCAAGACCCTGCCGGGCCTTGGTCCCGACCCGCTGCCCAAGCAGCTCACAAGCCCCTCCCAGCGCCTGCTGGAGCGGATCACCACCATCACCGGACCGCTGACGGCGAACCGGACCTAGAAGGAAGCAGGAGATTCACATGATGATCGAAACCATCTCCGAGGTCACCACCCAGATGGTGGCGCTCACCGGGAACATCCAAGCCAAGGGCGTCGGCGACGTGTGCGCGGCTCCGCCGACCGGTGTCGAGGGCTACGTCAACGACATTCTCAGCTGGGTCAAGTACGGCGTCATCGCCATCATCATCGGCGCCGGCTTCGCCTCGTCGGGGGCCCTGATCGTCGGCAAGTTCGGCCAGATGGGCCGTGCCGCCCAGATCGGCGCCTCGGGCCTGTTCTGGACCGTGATCGGCGCGATCGCGTTCGTCACGATCTACGCCATCCTCAACGGGATCGTCGGGAACGGCTGCTGACATGTTCGACCGGACCCGACACGCCTACCAGTCACGGCTGGTCGACCCCGACACCGAGTGGACCCGGTTGCGGCTGCAGATCCTGCTGGGGGCCGTGGCCCTCGTCGTCCTCGCCTTGGTGGTGGGCGGCGCCTGGTCGGTGGTCAACATGCTCACCGGCTCCTCGGCGTCCAATGCTGCCGGGTCCGAATCGGCCCAGTCGGCCCAAGACCAGCTCGCCGAGAAGGAGCTGCCCGAGGCTCCCTTGGAGGCCGCGCAGCCGGGCAGCCTGTCCTCAGGCGAAACCGGAACGATCGAGATTCCGCCACCGACGGAGGTGGGGGAGGTCGGCGTTGCGACCGGATACCCGCACACCCCGGAGGGTGCGCTGGCACAGCTGGCCGCGATCGACACGACCGCACTGACCTCGGCCTCGGTTCGGGTGGCCCAAGACGTCATCAAAGAGTGGGCCGCTCCCGGTGGCCCGACCGCGGAGAGCTGGTCGGGCGTTCAGGCCGTGGCCGGGTTGCTGGAGGCGGCCGGAATGTCATCGGAGGCGAGTAGCTCGCTCACGATCGCCGTCGAACCCAAGATGGGGTTCATCAAGGGCACGGTCGGTGACGACTTCGTCATTCCGTGCATCGACTTCATCGTCACCGCCACCACCACCTCGGGGGAGCCGCAGCAGGTCGCTGCCGCCGACTGCCAGCGCATGGTGTGGCAGGACGACCGGTGGGTGATCGGCGAAGGCGACGAGCCGGCACCCGCACCGTCGCTGTGGCCCGGCTCGCAGGCCTCCTTCGATGCGGGCTACCAGTGGCTGGAGGTGGCGCAGTCATGAACGAGACGCTCATCGTGAACATCGTCCCGATGATCGAGCTCAACCCGCTCAAGTGGCTCGGCAACAAGGCCAAGGAGACCCTGGCCGACGGGTTCACCTCGATGATGATGGCGATCTGGTCGGGCGCCATGTGGCTGCTGAAGACCGCCTTCGACTTCATCGACAACTTCACCCCCAATGTCGCCGACCCAGACCTGAACAAGCTGTACTCGGTCACCTTGTGGATCGCGCTGGTGATCGCGCTGCTCGTCGCGTTCGGCCAAATCGGGCTCGCGGTGCTGCGCCAAGACGGGCGCGGGTTCGGCACCCTGGCCGCCGGCGTGGTGCAGTACGGGCTCGTCCTCACGTGCTGGATCACGGTGTGCGCGGGACTGATCGCCGCCGCCTCGGGGTTGACCAAGGGCATCTTGGACACCCTGCTGGGCGTCGACAGCTTCTCCGGATACGCGGCCGGCGACGGGTTCGTCGATACCGTCTCGGGGACGACCCAGGCAGCCGTGCTGGGCATCTGTGGGCTGTTCATCCTGATCCCGGCCGCTTTCGGCCACATGATCATCATGATGGTCCGCTCGGCGGCACTGCTGATCCTCGTCGCCACGATGCCCCTGGCCGCGGCCGGAGCGCTGTCGGAGGGCACGAAGTCGTGGATGTGGAAGTCGATCCGCTGGTTCCTCGCGTGCGTGCTGATGGAGCCGCTCCTGGCGCTGGTCCTCGGCATGGGCACGCAGTTCGCGTGGTCCGGCATGCCTGACGGGGAGAGCAGCACAGGCTCCTCGGCCCTGGAGAACGTCGGAATGTCGGTGGTCGGGTCGGTCATCATGCTGGTCGCCTGCTTCATGCCAATGGTGCTGTTCCGGCTGCTCGCCTTCGTCGACCCCGGCACCGCCTCGGGCGCCTCGTTCCGGTCCACGATGGACGCCAACGGCGGTGTGTCGGGACTGCTGCGAGGCAAGCGCGCGGGTGGCGGGGGAGAGGCCGCCGGGTCGGGTGCCGCTGCCGAGACCGCCTCGGACGGACGGAGCTCGTCGGAGAGCGGCGCCGAGGCCGAACATGGCCACCGTTGGAGCGCGGGGTCGCTCGCGAAGGGCGCTGGCAAGGGGCTCACATATCCGGTTCGGCACCCCGCCAAGACCTTCGGTAACGGCATGCATGCCGCCGGGCAGGTCGCCCAGGCCGGCGCCGCGATGAGCGTCGACGTGCTCGGACAGGGCGGCATCGGCAACCAGGGCTACTACCCGACCGAGCACGACCCCAAGAAGAACAAGAGGGCCCACCAGATGAAGCCGTTCAACGACACCAACGGCGACGGCGTCGCCAACGACATCCCGCCGCAGGCCCAGCAGGCGGTGAACGTCGCCGAGGAGGACCCGGAGGTCTTCCTCGCCTAGCCGCCAGGCGGAACCAATCCGCCGCCCGAGCACCCAACTTCGAGACACCAGAGCGGAGCCAGACATGAGCGTTTACGGAGCATCGGCAACCCGAGACCGGCAGGCGTGGCTGTTCGGTCTCACCGGACCCCAGTTCTTCTTGGTCCTTGCCGCCGGGTTCCCGACCTGGATGGCGATCGCCATGCAGCAGTGGTTGGCACTGCTCGTTGTGCTGCCGCTGTGGGTCGTCGTAGGGCTGCTGGTCTGCCTCCCGATCCGCGGCCACTCGGCGATCCAGTGGATCGGTGTGGTGTTCCGGCACATGGCCGGCCTCGCGTTCGGCTGGTCGCGGTTCCAGTCCAAGGCCGCCGCCGGCGACCTGGACCTCGGCAACGGAGACGACGACGAGGACGACGGTGACGCCAGGGAAGCGGACCTGCCGGGCATCTTGGCGGGCATCCAGATCCACGACGGTCCGCCAATGAGTGGGCAGACCGCGCGGCCGGCGATCATCCAGAACCACTCGACCCGAACCTGGGCGGCCACAGCCCGCATCGTCCATCCCGGGATCGGGATGAGCGATGAGGCCGACCGGTTCCGCATGGGAGCCGGGCTGACCGAGATGATGGAGGCTGCGACCGCCGGCAACCAGATCGACCTAGTCGTGGTCCAGGTCCGCACCATCCCCGACGACGGCACCGAACGCGCGGAGTGGGTGCGCCACAACGCACGGCCCGACGAGCCCGAGGTGTCGGCACGGGTCAACGCACAGTTGGAGGCCATGACGGCCGGCGCGGCGGTCCGGCACGAGGCGTTCGTGACCGTCGTGGTCCGCGAGGACGTCATCAACAAGGACGCCAAACGCGCCGGCCGAGGCGTGATCGGACGGGCGCGGATCCTGTACTCGGTCCTCGCTGAGGTCGAGGCCCGGCTCACCGGCTCGATCGGCTGCACCCGGGTCAACTGGCTCGACACCTCCGAGCTCGCGGTCGCAATCCGCACCGGCTTCGAGCCGGGCGACCTGCCCGCTCTCGCCGACGCGGAGATCCACCACCGCGAAGACCCCTCCATCGCAGCGGGCGTCCCGGTCGCGGCCGCCGGCCCGACCAATGCCTCCACGGCGATGCGGTCCTACCGGCACGGTGAGTGGGAGTCGGTCGCCTCGACGATCCTCCTGCCCCGCAAGGGCGCCCGCATGGGTGCGCTGGCCCGCGTGCTGGTGCCCTCTCAGCCGGGTGAGCGGCGCGCGCTGACGGTGTTCTACCGTCCGGTCTCCCAGCAGGCCGCCGACCGGTCCACCGGCCGGGCGCAGATGTCGGCTGTGATGGCCGGGACGCTGCGGGAGAAGGCCGGCAAGGTCGAGCGGGCCAAGGACCGCTCCTCGGTCGGCAAGCTGGCCGAGCGCGACGAGAAGCTCGAGCGCGGCCGCTCGCTGGTCAAGGTGGCGTCCGCGGTGTCGATCACGGTTCCGGCCGGGTGGAACGTGCAGGATTTCGGGCGACGTCTCGACGCCTCGATCCGCATCAGCGGGTTCACTCCGCTCCCGCTGGACGGGGCACACGACGCGGCCTTCGCCGTGTCCGCGATCCCTCTGGGGGCAGGCCTGCCGAAGAAGCGTCGCTAACCCGAGAAGCGCCGCGACCGGCACGTCCTGAAACAGCCCGGCCGTCAGATGTCCGATCTGGCGGCCGGGCTGTTGCTTCTCTCGAACATGAAGACACCTGTGACGTCGAGGCGCTCGTCGCGCCGTCCGAGCTCGACGCGGCCGCCGCTGGTTGGTCGCCTGCACGAGATGGCCATCACGAGGCCCGTCCCCGCACCACAGGCGTGGTGGCCCGCCCCTCGCGTAGCCGGAGGTGGGGTGACCCCGAACCCCCAGATGAGGGTGCTGGGCCGGCCCGGCCGAGGCAAGGGGGCCTTGGCGAAACGCCTCGTCGTCGGTGCGATGCGCAGCTGGCCACTTGTCGTGGTCGACCCGCGCGCCGGGTACGGCGTCCTGCTGGACGAACTCGCCGGGTGCGAACCCCTTGACCTGGCGCGGCACGTCGACCGGGCGATCGACCCGCTCACGTTTGATCACGCGCGGTCGAGCTCGCCGCGTGTGACGGCAGGGGAGTGGTGAGCGTGGCTGCGACCAAGACGCGTCCCCGGGGAGGCACGAAGAACACGCGGCCGGTATCGCGCACGATCGATGACCTGCTGGCCGACTTCGGCACCACGATGCCGCGCAAGGAGGCACCTGCCCCGACACCGCCTGCGGAGAAGCTGTTCCCGCACACGGTCAAGCTCAGCGGCGTACGCCGGATGGGGCACGGCTGGGCGCCCACGATGCCGCCGCTGGCGGGCTATCAGATGACCTCGGAAGAGACCCCGGTGCTGTGGCCCCTGATCTCCGGTAACGGGCTCCCGCCGTGGGGTGCGGAGATGGGCTACGACGTCCTGTCGGGCGGGAAGTTCTATTGCGACCCGATGGGCTGGGTGCTCGACGACTCGATCCCAGTCACCAACCCCAACATCTTCATCTTCGGCAAGCCCGGCCGAGGCAAGTCGGCCACGGTCAAGGCCTTCATGATCCGGATGATCAAGTTCGGCTACCGCTCGCTGGTACTGGGCGATGTGAAGGACGAGTACGAGGATCTGGCGAAGTTTCTCGGCGTCGACCCGTTCCGGATCGGTCCCGGCCTGCCGGGGCGGATCAACCCGCTCGACCTCGGCCCGCTCGGCGTGGACTGGGAGAAGCAGACCGCTGAAGAGCAGGAGAAGCGCGCCACGGTGATCTTCAACCGCTGGCTCATGTTGATCCGCGGCCTGGTGGCCTCCCAAGGTGTGGTGTTCAGCCCGACCGAGGAGCGGGTCATCAACAAGGTGCTGCGGCATCTGACCGGATGGTCGGCCGGAGCGTCCCGCCTCAAGCCGGTGACCATCCCGCAGGTGTGGGCAGCCCTCGATTCGCCCACCAAGGACCTGGTCACCGACTGCCGCTACGAGAGCCCGCAGGCGTTCTTCGACGGCACCCGGCCGCTGCGTGACGCCCTGGGTGCCCTGTGTGAGGGCTCGCTACAGGGCATGTTCGACACCGAGTCGACCTTCGAGCCGGACTGGCGCAAGCCGATCCAGACCCTGTCGCTGCGGTCGCTGCATGAGACCGGCAACAAGGTCGCCGTCGGCATCGCCCTGATGTGCCTGAACTCCTGGGGCCAGGGCATGCGGGAGGCCGCGTCGGCGGGCGATCGCCGGATCGTGCTCCGCGATGAGGCGTGGTTGCAGACCCGCCTCTCTCTCGAGGCGGTAGAGGCGCTGGATGCCAACCTGCGGCTGTCCCGCACCGAGGGCGACATCCAGCTGGTGACGTACCACAAGCCGTCCGACCCGCTCTCGGCCGGCGACCAGGGCAGCCAGGCCGCTCAGATCGCCAAGGACCTGCTCAACCTCTCCGACGTCCGCATCCTCATGGGCCAGGACGAGTCGGTCGCCGACGAGCTCGGCCGCCTGATGGGCCTGTCTGAGATGCAGCAGGGTGTGATCACCAACTGGGCGATGCAGGAGAAGGGCCGCGCCCTGTGGATGGTCGGCGACCAGCGGTACAAGGTGCAGACGCTGCTGACCCCGCTGGAGAGGCGGCTCACCTACACCAACGACGCGATCGATCCGGGAGCGTGAATGTTCCCCGGATTTCTGACGGTTCTGCGCCGAACTTGCACCTCCTCGCCGGCTGACTCCAGGGGCCGTTGACCATGAAGAAGGGCATTCTGCTGGCTCTTCCGCTGGTGCTGATCGCGCCGCTGCTGCTGCTCGTCTTGGGCATGGGGAGCGCGAATATCGAGTCTGTCCGGGCCGCGTGCGCCACCTCGGTGAACTCGACCACGGGCGGGTTGATGGGGATCGGCACCCTTAACTGGCGCGGCGCCTCTCACTACAAGCGCAACCCGCACCCCGGCGAACGTCCCTACCACGAGCGTGTGCCGAACATGGTCGCCAAGATCAGCGGCTCGGGGGCCTCGATCATCGGATTCCAGGAGTTCGAGCCGCAACAGGCACAGGCCTTCCTCAAGGCCACCAACGGCGGCTGGGCGATCGTGAAAGGCAAGAACGGCAGCGGGCAGGCGTCGACCGCGAACGCGATCGCCTACCAGACCTCCGCCTGGAAACTCGACGAGACCCGGTACGTGTCGATCCGGTACGGCAGCCCGATGATCCAGGTGCCGATGGCCAGGTTCACCTCCACGGCTGGACTCGGGTCGGTCTGGGTGCTCAACACTCACAACCCGGCCGGCGCGGTGGGCGGCACGGACACGATGCGCGACAAGGCCGTGCGCGCCGAGGCCACCGCTCTCACGAAGCTGCAGGCGGCCGAGCCGAACACGCCGCTGTTCCTGACCGGCGACATGAACGACAAGGCCCGGTTCAAGCGGCTGTTCCTGTCTCTGGCGTCGGGGTGGTCGGCGGCCAACCCCACCGACAAGCAGATCGACTGGATCATGGGCAGCCCCGCCGCCACCTTCTCCGGGACCGTCGTCGACCAGAGCACCAACGACAAGGCGCACAAATACACCGACCACCCGTTCGTTCACACCACGGTGCAGCTGGCCGGCTCGACACCACCCCAGCGCGGCGCGGCTGAGTTGGGCGTGATGCCGACGAGCATCTCCGCTTCCCCGGGAGGTGCGGTCACCGGCACCGTCACCGTCGCCAACGCAAACATCAAGACCGACGCGGGGTTCAACCCCGGTGTCCACGCACTCGCGAAGCCGTCACCGGACTTCATCACCCTCAACGAGATCGAGAGTGTCTCGCTGCCCCGGATGCGATCAGCGGTCACCGGCTACGACGCCTACAGGGAGAAGCTGCCTGCAGACGGCGATGATGCGGGGCAGGCCATGGGGTCGGCGATCATGTGGCGCACCGACAAGTGGACGATGCTCGACGGCGGCCGCATCAAGATCGCCGACGACGACCACGTCATCTTCAAGGGCAACCGCAAGAACTGGGACAGGTTCGCCGCCTGGGGCGTCTTCCAGCGCACCGATGGCGCGGTCGTCTCGGTCATCGCGACCCACCACATGACCAACCCGTTCCGGTTCCCGAACTCCCAGTGGGGGAACCAGCCGTTCACCCGCGCCGAGCAGTACGGCCTCGGCATGGACTACCTGATCCAGCTGGCGAACGTCCTCGCCGCGTACGGGCCGGTCCTGGTGGGAGGCGACATGAACTCTCACCCCAACGACGGCCCGCAGTCAGCAGTGCCGAAGATGGCCGCGGCGGGTTACAAGTACACCAAGGACGCTGGAGTCATCTACAACTTCTACGCCGCCCCCGTGACGGTGACAAAGACGTGGCAGATCAGCAAGGCCGCCGTCCACTCCGACCACCCCGCGCTGTTCACCCGGATGGCGATGAACGGCGCCGGCCCCGGCTCGAACACCTCCGGCCCTCAGCCGATTGGCACGCGGCCGGCCGGCTGCCCACCGTGCCCCACCACTCTCGGCACCATCATCCAGACCGCCGCGGCACCCGCCGGCCTGGAGGCCGCCAAGGTCGCGGCTGAGGCTGCCTCCCAGGCCGGCTTCCGTGGGGAGGACCTGGTTACCGCCGTGGCCCTCGCTCGGGTGGAGTCGAGCTGGAACCCCAAGGCCGTCAACGGAACCCACTACGGGCTGTGGCAAATCTCCGCGCAACACAAGGGCAAGGTGCCCGGCTGGAACAAGCAGGCCGACATCTTCGACCCGCTCCTCAACGCCAAGTACGCCTTTGCCCTCTACTCCGCCCGGCCCGGGTCAGGCGAAGCCAAGTTCGCCGACTGGATCCCGTTCCAGAAGACCGACTACCGCCCGTACCTCGAGACCGCATGGCAAGCGGTCGCCGCGGTCGGCGGCGACACCACGAACGTCAACAACAACGGATGTTCCACCGTCACCGAGACCGGAGGGGTGAGCGGGGACCGGCTCAACCGGCTGCGTCAACGTGCCGAGATGGTCATCAAGCTCGCCCAGCGCTACCCGTCCCCTTGCTCGGTTCCTGGGTTCGACTGCCAAGGCGTCGGGTTCAGTGGGTGGTCGGACGCTTGCACAGCGATCTCGATGATGATCTACGGGAACGCCTACGTCGGCTCCGGTGACGGTGGCGAGCGAGCCTACGGGTCCGTCGTGCAGGGCCAGCAGGGGTCCAGCTGGCCGCCCCCACCGGGCGCGATCGTGTCGTGGCCCTACTCCGGCAGCGGCCACGTCTCGATCTACCTCGGCGACGGCCAATGGGTAGACAACTGGCCCGATGTCGGCCACCAGACCCACGACCAGGTCGAGAAGGGTGCCAAGGCGCACTGGCTCCTGCCGCCTCCCTCCTTCGAGGGGACCTTCCTCAACAACGGCATCGGCACTTCTTCGACCTGACATGTCCGATCCGCCGGCCGGCCGGTTGCCTTTCTCCAACATGGACGTACGTATCGGCACCACACTGGACGGCCAGGCTGCCGGGTTCGACACCAGCAGCTCGCGGCCGCTGCTGCTGGTCGGCGACGTCGGCCGCGGCAAGACCACCACCGCGCGCTACCTCACCCGGTGGTGGCTAGCCAGCACCCGGCGGCATGCCCACGTGTACGCCCAAGTACCCAGCGAGTGGGCAGACCGACAGTGCTCGCCCGAGCACCCCGATCAGCTGGACCAGCCGGTCGGTAGCGCCTGCCGGCCGGGAACCTGTCTGGTCGTGGTCGACGACATAGACCTCGTCGACGACGACCGCCTCCGTTTCCTGCCGTGGGGGCGGGGCCGGACCATCCTGACCTCGCACGGCGGCAACAGCCTCGCCGACCGATCGCTGCTCGAGGCCGTCGACTGCCTGGGCCTGGTGCGACCCGACCCCACGGACCCCGCCGAGATCGCGGTGTTGGACGGACAGGGCCGACTGGACTGGCCGATCGACACGATCGCGATCATCCCGGACCAGCGAGGACCGATCGACTTCCCGTGTCATCGCTGGCAGGCCCCAGCCGGCGCATGGATGGCGGCCGCACGATGAACACCACCACCACGAAGACCCGACGACGGCGGCCGGTCGCTCGATGGTTCCTCGGCCGCAGCCTAGGGCAGCTGCTGCGCACCCTCGCCTGGGTGGCAGGGTCGATGGCGCTGCTGGCGTGGTGGACCACGGCAGGTGTCTACGTTGCCTCCGATGTGCTCGACGCCGCCCTCAGCACCCCCCGTGTCCGCCACGGGCTCCTGGCCTACCTGGGCGCGTTCTACATCACCTGGAAGCTGATCGCGCGTCCGCTGCTGCGACGCCGGCGGTGGCAGACCGATTGGGTGCCGGTGCACGCCGGTGTGGCGGTCCCAGCGGCCCGCGCGCTTGCGGGGGAGAACGCCCGGCAGTCACTGGAACGACGGGCACGCCACGAAGCAGCGCACGCGGTCGCCTGCAACTGGGTCGGGGGCCGGGTCCTGCGCGTCGACATCGAGGCGGCGGGAATGCGCGACGGCCTCTGCGTGACCGAGCACGCGGACAAGCGGCTGCCTGACAACGCGTGGAGTCGTCTGGTGACGCAGGTCGCCGGCCAGTTGGTCGACGTCGAGGACGGTGCGCACGACTACGGATCGAGCAACGACATGGCCCGGGCCCTGGAGTCCGTGGCGGCCATCCTCTCGACGGGCCAGCGCCCCACGGGCTACGACGGCGAGCTCACCACCGATGCGCTCTTCACTGCCGCCCGTAAGGCCGCAACCGAGGCAATCACCCGGCACTCCCAGGTGCTCGACAACCTGACCGCTGCCTTGCTGGCCAATCCCGGGCGGCCCCTCAGCGGGCCAGCCCTCGACAGGTTGCTCGAACCCGTCACACCCGCCACACCCATCCCCTGAGAGGAATCCGCATGAGCATGGAACGTTCCCGGCGCTCCCGTTTCACCAACGTCGCCCCGACCGCGGGCGAGTTCACGGTGGCAGTCCTGCTGGCCGGCGTCTTCTTCTTCCTGATCACGCCGCTGGTCGTCCAGGCGATCGCCGGCTGGGCGACCTCGGGGACCTTGGCGTTGCCGAACGGGCACCTGCTGGAGGCCTACGGGGGGCTGCTGCGCGGCCGCTTCGGTGTCGGTCTGGCCGACGGGGTCGCTGATGCGCTGCCCTCGGATGCGGTGATGTGGATGCTCACGCTCCTCGGCGAGGTGCTGGTGCTCGGTGCCGCCGTCGTCCTCGGCATGTGGATGCGTGACCTCACGGGCACCGGTTCCCGGCATGGCCTGGCCACCCCCACGCAGGCCGCCCAAGCGCTCGGGTTGCCGCGCCTGCGCAAGAGCGCCGCGGTGATCCGGCCCGACCTCTACGCCCGAACCGGTCGACGAACCCCCGTCGGCAGCAAGTAGCCGAACCACCACAGGCGGAAGGGAAGCCTAAACATGACTCCAGCTCTCAAGCACGTGAAACCCCACGACGTCGGGTGGCGGCTCGGCCAGGCGGGCCGCAGCGGACCCGAACTGTGGGTGCCCTTCGACAGGACCACCTGCGTGATCGGTCCCCAGGGTTCGGGCAAGACCCTCGACCTGCTGGTGCCCGCCCTGCTCGATGCACCCGGGGCAGCACTGGTCACCCTGACCAAGCCCGAGGACCTGTTTCTCACCCTGGAGGCCCGCCAGAAGCACGGCCCGGTGGCCGTGTTGGACCCGTTCAACGCCGCACCCGGCACCCCCGAGCTGGTGTGGGACTGCATTGCGGGCTGCGAAGATGCGATGCTCGCCGAACGGCGGGCGAAGGCGTTCGCCAACGGCACCATCAAGGGCGCCACCTCGCAGTCCTCCGACCAGGCCGCCCGGTTCTACGCCGGAGAGTGTGCGAAGGTCCTCCAGGCGTACTTCCACGCCGCCGCGATCGCCGGCATCGGGCTGGACGAGGTGCTGATGTGGGTCTCCAGCCCGCGTGAGTACCCGCAGGCAGAAGAGATCCTGCGCACCCACCCGGCCGCGGAGCCGCTGTGGGACGGTCTGCTGCGCGGCGCCCTGTACGGCGACGAGCGGACCGCCGGCAACACGATCACCACCGTCCAGCAAGCGATGGCGCTGTTCTTCCAGCGCTCGATCCGGGAACGCTGCGTCCCCTCCGCGGCCCGCCCGGCCACCGACCTCGAGGCCCTGATCCGGGACGGCGGCACCATCTACCTACTGGGCCGGGACGACCCGTACGCCAGTGCGTCGCCGCTGATGACGGCAGTCACCGAGCAGATCCTCGACACCGCCAAGCGACTGGGGGAGACCTCCCCGCACGGCCGACTGTGCCCGCCCTTCCTCGCCTGCCTCGACGAGCTCCCGTCAACCGCGCCGATCCCGACGCTGTCGACCCGGATGGCCAACGAACGTGCACTGGGGCTCTCCTTCATCCTCGCGGCCCAGACCTGGCGGCAGTTCGTCGTCTGCTACGGCGAGGACGAGGCCCGCACCATCTACGGGCTGTCGAACAACCTGGTGGTCTTCGGCGGCGGCAAGGACATCCGCTTCTACCAGGAGCTCTCCGACCTGATCGGGTCCACCAGCCACACCGAGACCCGATACTCGGCGCGCGGGCACGAACTCTTCGGCGTGATGGACCGGTCCTATGACCAGCGGCGGGTGCCGATCCTGGAACCCGCCGAGCTGCGCCGCATCGAGCAGCGCAAGGCCCTGGTCCTGGCCGAGATGTACGACCCGATCATCGCCAACCTGCACCGCTGCATCGACGGCAAGCGCGGGAAGGAGCTGCTGGCCGCTCAGAAGCGTGCCCGATTCGCCGCCCGGAGCCACGACGTCGGCCCCGAGACCATCCAGCCGGTGCCGGTCAAGCCCACGGTGCCGACCGAGTCGGTGTCCCGCACCCGGCAGCGGCTCGGGATGCCGAAGTAGGACGAGGAGCCAACACGATGACGACCCAACAGAACCGCAGACACCCCTCCGAGCTCGCCTCCCGCGCAGCGGGCGGGGCTGCGGGACCGACCGGCAACGGGATGATGCCGCTGGTCGGGCTGATGGTGCGCCCATTCCCCGAGCCCGGACCGACCATCCGCACGGCGATGGAGCAGCTACAGCAGGCCACCGTCGAGCCTCCCGCCGACGAGGAGGAACTGCGCGAGCTCGCACAGATGCCGCGGCCCTGGGACCCGGCCACGTGCACCGGGCTGATACGTACCGAACTGTGGGCGTGGCTGGACCTGGTCGCGATGTGGGTCAACGAGCAGCACCTATGGAACGTGACCCGCCCCGGCATCCCCGAATGCTGGCCCGCGCATCCGCACCTGGTGCACGACCTCGCCGTCCTCGCCTGCAGCCGCTACTACACCAGCTTCGCCGTCACCCCGGCCGCGCTGGAGGACTGGCACCGCTACGGGCTGCCTGGGTTCCTCGAGCGGCTCCGTGACCGGCTCGGCGACGGCTGCCAGCCGGGCAAGCACCAGCCCCGGCCCCGACGCGAGCGCGACGAGAGCCACGCCTCCACGCCGGTGCGCCGTGGCCGCAAGCAGCGCTACCGCGACGACGTCGACCGGGCCGGGGAACTGGCAGCGGTCACCAGCCCACCCACCGACACCAAGCCCGACCCCGACGACCTTCACGACAGGTGGTAACCGCGATGGCCACTCCAGACAACAGCAGCCGACGGCTTCGACTAGTTGACGACCAGCAGACCCAGCCCGACGAGGAGGTCCTGGAGCCGGACGGCCTCAGCGCCCAGCAGGCTGCAGCGTTCGCCGCGCTCGTCGCCAACGCGAACCAGTCCGTCCTCGAGCGCACGCTCGACCAGATGAACGCCGAACAGCTGCGCTCGCTCGCGATCGCCCTGGCCACCCAGGTCAACGCCGCCGAGAACGCCACCGGCGAGGTGGCCGACGTCGGCCCCGACGGCATCTGCGCGATCGCCATCGCCACCGCCGCCCAGTCCTTCGGCACCACCCGCGACGCCGTCCTGAGCGCCGACCGCCACCGAGCAGTGACCGACGCCCGCGCCGTCGCCATGACCGCGGCGCGCCGTGGCGGGCTGACCCTGCCGGCGATCGCGACCTACTTCGGCAAGGACCACACGAGCGTCATCTACGCCCAGAACAAGGTCGCGAACAACCCACGCCTCAACGCGGTCTGTGCCCGCATCGTCGACCAACTCGACGAGCACTACGCGGACCCGACCAGCATCCCCGCCGAGGACCCCGGCGCCCCCGACAGCACGCGCAGCACGACGCTCCAGCTGGCCGCCCTCGACCAGGCCCGCGACGACGGTGCGCGCCGCCACCAGGACGAGAACAGCCAGCGGGTGGCGATCTCAGCTGCACCCGCCAGGTAGACGGGCCGGGGCGGCATGCTGAACCGGGACCAACAGCAACTGCTCGGATCGCTCGGCGCTGGCATGGCGGCCGACGCGCTCCTCGACCGTCTCCGCGAGCGCGGGACGCTCGAAGGCGGCCGCTCGGCGACCCAGGCCGGCTGCTGGATCAACTACAACCGCAAGGCGGTCTGGCTCGAAGACCACTCCGAGTTCTCCGCAGCACTGCGCGCGGCCGGCGACGCCGGAGCGACCGACGCCACCCAAGCGTGGCGGCAGATCAAACCGAAGGTCGTGTTGAAGGTGACGTGGGCGCAGCCGGCCGCGTACGGCGCGACCCTGCCGCACGAGCTACGCACTGAACTGGACACATTGCGGCGCACCGAGAGCGATGAGAACCGCGGCTGGCGGGAGCTCAGCGACGCGCGCGGCGGCTGGCCCTGGCGACACCGTTTCGCCACCGACAAAGAACACAAGGTCGCCGAGACAGAGTGGGACGCGGCGTACAGCAGGCACCTCACCGCACTGCGCGAGGTCTGGGACCGTCAAAAGGCGGCGATCGCCCGCGCACTCCCACTCACCGTCGACGACGAGCCTGAGGACCTCCTCGAGCTCCTCGACCAGCAGCAGCCAGCGACACCTGCCAGGTCGGCCGAGTCCGTGGCCATGCAGGCCAGCGCGCTCCGGGCCGCGCCCACCGCACCCACGCCGACGGCGGCATCCGACCAGGGGCTCTTCACACTGCCGCGACCGGCTCCGGGTCTCGGCAGGTGAGCACCGCGGCGCCGGAAGGCCGCCACCGTCGCGCCGTCTCGTGCCGTCACCAGGAGACACGCAAATCGCACGCGCAGGTCAACGGGGGTTTGTCACGCTCGAAGCGGGTCTATTGGGCGTGGAGCCGCCGGTTGGGCGCGTGAGATTCCCGGCGCACTGAAACTGTCGGCGCCGACACCTACGGTGAACCCATGCACCTCACGGCAGACGAGATCGACCGGTTCTGGTCGCGCGTCGTGAAGGGACCTCGGGAGACCGACTGCTGGCTGTGGGCCCGAGACGGCGCCGCAATTGGTGACGACGGCTACGGGAGATTCTGGATCTCCAGAGACGGACGTCAGCGTGTTCTTAGACCCCATCGGGTCGCCTGGGCTCTGGCCGAGGGCGTGTCGATCGACCTACACCCGGTAGTCGAGCACGTGGTCTGTGACAACCCGATCTGCGTCCGCGCCGACGGCACACTGCTCGATCATCTCGAAGGGTCCACCCAGGCCGCGAACCTGGCACGGATCGCCCAGCACGGCCGCCGTGACTCCCGTAGGTACCGTGGTCGGATGCTCGGCCGCGAGGCGATGTACCGCCGGTCGCTCGCACTGCGCGCCGCCGTGACCGACGGCTGGGATGACGAGCGGATTGCCCGTGCGCTGGCCTCGGTCGACGAGGCGCAGATGGCGCTGTTCTGATCCGGTCTGCTTGGCCGGGCGGGGGCGCGGGCGGTCAGTCGCCCAGTAACCCGGCCGCGTAGCCCAGCGCCTCGTCGACCGACAGCAGGAGAGGGGTCCGCTCGCCCAGGTAGAGGCGCCCGGTCACGTACAAGAGCTCCGCCCACAGGTGCTCAGCCTGAGGGACGAAGCCGGGGTAGCACGGCCACTCGCTTGCTGGGCACCGTTCCGCGTCGCCGACCAGCCAGCTACCGACGAGGGTGTAGCCGTCGACCACACCGGGCACGAACACCTCGAGGTGGCGGGTGGCCAGCTGCGTTGGTGTCCGCGGGTGGATCGGTCGCATCAGGCCGAGGCCGCGGGCGACCGTCAGTGGATCGAGCCGGAGCTGGGTGCACAGCTCGACGAGCACGCAGTCCGGCCGAGGCAAGACGGGGCCGCTCCAACCAACAGAGACCGCGGGAGGGGCATCAGGGTCGGCATTGTTGGGCGACAGTGATGCCCAGTAGGACCTGGTGCTGAGGTCGAATCCCCAGTTGCTCTGGTGCTCGAACCCTGGGATCTCGACGGAGTCGTACAGATCCTCTCCCACGACCAGGGCGGCGTTTCGAGAGCCGATGTCCATCTCCATGTCGGCCGAGTGTTCCACTCCGCGCCGACACTTGCTGGTTGCGAAGACGTCCAAAGGAGGCTGTGGGGCGCCACCGACGGCGGCCGTTGTCGTCTGCGGCAGGAGCCGTCACCACCGGCGGCGGCGGCGGCCAGGGGTAGCCGCGCGAGTGGACGGTGGCGCCTTGCCGGGCCGATCGACACGAAAAGCGCTCAGAAGGCTTCCTGACGCAGGTTCAGACCCCGATTCGTGCCGTGTTTTCGGGCAGAGTTCGCCCAGAGCGATTCTGAGCGTCCTGTCGTCAGCGTGCTGGACCCTCGAAACCGGGATCCGAGGGGGGCACGTCGTGCCCAGGCCGGGGCGGAGTGGCTGCGGCTGCGAGCCGCTTCTCGGCTGCCCGCCGACGCGACTGCGGGTCGGTCTTGGCGGCCTTCTTGCGCTCTTCGGCGTTGATCTCGTCGATGCGGGCTTGGGCGTAGGCCGGGCGGTTGCGGTCGCGCTCCATGCTCTCGGTGACGGTCTGGTGTTCGAGGATGCCGGGTGCGAAGTGCAGCTTGTGCCGTAGACGCTCGAACCCGTCGAGCCAGCGGTCGGAGCCGCGCACGGCGAGGATGCGCGCGGCCTGGTGGATGAGCGTCTGGCGGACGTCGGTCTCGGACCAGTGCCCGGCGGTGCGCAGAAGGTGGTCGATCATGGCGTCGCCGAGCGGGGACCGGTTCTCGATGGCGACGGCGATCGCGTCGGCGCCCTCGGTCTCGAACACCTTCGCGGGGTCGAGGCCGTCGGGCAGTTCGAGCTGGGTGGGGTCGAGGTCGGCGGCGGTCAGGTGCCAGAAGGCCTTCTGTGCCGACTTCCACCCAGCGGCGTCGGAGTCGGTGGCCACGGCGATGCGGTCGCGGCCGTTGACCGTGTCGATGTTGGCGCGGAGCAGTCTGATCTGGTTGATGGTGAGCGCGGTGCCCAGCGGGGCGATGCCGACGGCGGCGCCATTGCTGCCCAGGGTGATGGCCAGTGCGTCCATGGGGCCTTCGACGATGACCGGGAGCGCACCGCCGGCGAGCAGTTCGCGGGCTTCGGCGTAGCCGAACAGCGCCTCGCCCTTGGTGAAGACGGAGGTGGTTCGGGTGTTGAGGTACTTCGGCCCGGCGTAGTCGTCGTCGCCCTTGGTGGGGTTGCGGCGGCCGACGAAGCCGAGGATCGCCTCTCCGCTGGGGTCGTGGGGATCACGGATGGGCATGACCAGGCGGTCTCGGAAGAAGTCGCGGTAGTACGTCGTGCCGTCGTCGCGGTCCCGCTTGGAGACGAGCCCGGCTTCTGCGAGTTCGTCGAGGGTGGCGCCGTGGTCGGTGAGGTGGCGCATCAGGCTGCGGCCTCCGCCGGGGGCGTACCCGAGGGCGTAGGTGGGGTGGTCGGCAAGGTCGGTGCCCAGGCGTTCGCGCATGTACTCCGGTGCCCATGAGCGCGGGTAGCAGGACTCGAAGTAGGCCATGGCCTGCTGGTTGAGCTCGTGGATCCGTTCGGCCGGGAGCTCGTTGGGGTCGGGGAAGGCGTTCTCGGCGGTGACCTGGTCGGCATGCGCCCAGGGCAGGGGTGTCGCGTAGGGGTCCTCGACGTACGGGTAGGCGCCGGCGGGCACGTCGTCGTACGGCGTCGGGTCGTAGTCGTCCGGTGGCGGTTCCCGGTCGACCAGCTCGTTGGCGAGGTCGTCGTACGCGTCCGGGGCGGGGGAGTGGAGCACCGGGGCGTCGTCGGCGGGCTGGTCGCGGTAGAAGGCGGCCATGAACTCGTCGGCGTCCTCGGGCGGCAGCAGGTCGGGGTCGACCGGGATGTCGGCCTCGGGGTAGGGCGCCTCGTCGTCGCGGGGCGGCGGCGCTTCGGTCGGCTGGTCGGTGAGCATGGCGATGCGCAGTACGAGTGCGTCGGCGATCTCGACGCCGGTGAGGGACCCGTCCTGGGGCACGCCGGCGAGCGCGGTGGAGAGGATCTCGGCCGGGCTCCAGCCGTGGTGCTGGCAGGCCTCGTCGACGGCGGCCACGAGTGCGGGCCACGCGGGGGCCTTCTGCAGGTAGTCGGCCTTGGTCGTGCCGATGAGTTCAGCCAGGGCGGGGCGCCAGGCGGGTTGCAGGAGGTTCGCCGAGTGTGCGTCGGCCCCGAGTGCCGCCGGTCCCAGGTGCGGCATAAGACGCCACCACAGCGCGGCGGCCTGCTGCTCGTCGGGCAGCGGCCGCGGGTCGGGTGCGGTCTTGTCGTCCTGCGGAGCGTCCGGGGCGGTGGCGGTCTGGTGATCGGACAGGGAGGGGTCGGAGGCGAGTGCTTCCTTGATGTAGTCGGTGACGGGCAGCCCTGCACGTTCGAGGCGGGCGAGCCGCTGGCACAGCGGGGTGATCCACGGGTCGGTGCGGACGGTCTCGGGAAGCACCTGGTACCAGGTGCGCTTGGAGAAGGGGTAGCTCGGTCGTGCGGCGCGGACGGCCCGGTTGAGTTTGGTCTGGTAGGCGCCGGGGGCGCCGATGGTGCGTTCGCCGGTGGGGCGCAGGTCGTTCTCGTCGGTGCCGGCCACGGCTCGCCACACGGCGAGGTCGGCTCTCAGGTCGGCGTCCTCGTCCTCGAGGAAGGGTTGTGCCCACACGGGTGCGGTGGCGCCGGTCCACCCCCGTGCCTGCTCGCGGACGGCGTCGATCTGCTCGCGCACGAGTTGGTGGTAGGCGGCCGCGAACGGACCCCAGTCGTGGGCTTCGGCCAGCCGGGCGGGGATGGCGGGCAGCCACGGGAGCGGTCCGTCGGTGGGCGGGGGAGTGTCCGGATCGTTCGGTCGGGCGGCGTTGAGTTCGGCAACGAGGTCGTCGATCCGGGCGTCGAGCACCGCGGCGGGGTCGCGTGCGTCGGCCAGCGAACCGGCGCCGACGGCTGTGGTCAGCAGCTTCAGTGGGCTGTGCTCGTCGAGCGCGATGAGCGCGAGGTGGGAGCGCAGGGTCGGCCAGGCGGGTGCCTCGGTCAGGCCGGTCAGGAGTGCTTCGGCGTGCGCGTCGATCTTGTCCATGCCGACGGGGCCGATCAGCTGTTCGGCGCCGGCGGTGACCGCGTCGTGGTAGCGGGCGGCCATGTCTCCGAGCAGTTGGTGCGGGTTGGTCTGCTCGCGCAGTGCGGTGGTCGCGGAGATCGGCGAGCCGTCGCGGCGCAGGATGTCGGCGATCCGGTCGAGCGCCGTGGGTGGGATCAGCGCGTCGGGGCGGATCAGGTTGTGGGGGTCGCCGTCGGAGGCGACGTTGAGGTAGAGGTGGTTGGCGAACTTGCCGCGGGAGAGCGCGACGTAGAGCAGGTTGCGGTCCTCGTCGCCGGTGAGGACGACGTGGCAGGTGCCGGTGGTGATGCCCTGGGCGCCGTGCACGGTGGTGGCGTAGCCGAGTTGGACGGTCTGGGCGACGTAGTCGGCGGGCAGGGTGACGGTCTTGTTGAGTTGGTCGTGGACCACGATCATGGAGCCGTCGGCGTTGACCTTCTTGACGTGCCAGCGGTCGCCGTTCTTGACCCAGTTGGTGCGGCTGATGCGAAGGCGACGGTCGTTGTCGCGGGTGATGATCCGGTCGCCTTCGGAGACCTTGGTGCCGTCGGCCAGCGTCAGGACGCGCCCGATCTCCTTCTCGTCGCGGCCGGCGAGGCGGTCGTTGCGGGCTCGGGCGTTGAGTTCGGCGACGAGGTCGCGGGTGGGTGCGATGACGACCGAGTCGGTGCCGGCGGCACGGTCGGCGGCCCAGGCGGCGTAGGCCTGGTCGGCGCAGGACCCGAGGTCGCCGACGTGGATGCGGCCGCGGTCGGCGTAGAACGCGATCGCTGAGGGGTCGCCGTCGCGCAGCGCGAGGGTGGCGGCCGCCTCGGCGTGGTTGAGGCTGCCGTCGGGGTTGCGGAAGCGGTGGACCTCGCTGAGGGTGACGGCGCCGATCTGGTGGGCGATGTCGCGCAGGACGCCGCCGGCGGCGACCGAGGCGAGCTGCCGGTCGTCACCGACCAGCCGGACCTGGCCGCCGCGGGAGGTGATGTAGTCGATCGCGGCCGCCAGATCGGTGGTGGCGGCCATGCCCGCTTCGTCGATGAGGACGAGGGTCTTGGAGTTGATCCGCTCCATCCACGAGGGCGCGTCGCCGTTCTTGGCGTGCCACACGAGCTTGGCCAGGGTGTCCGCGCGGACCTTCTTCCGGCCCGGACGCCACGGCCTGGCGAGGAGGCCGCCCTTGGCCTTCGTCGCAGCACCTGCGTCCGCCTCGGGGTTGATGGAGGCGCCGAGTTCTTGGGCTGCGACCGCGGACGGCGCGAGGCCGAGGACGGTGCCGCCGGAGTCCTGCCAGGCGCGGGTGAGGACCTGCATGGCGGTGGTTTTGCCGGTTCCTGCGGGAGCGAGCGCGAGCTGGACCTGTCGCCCGCTGGTGGCCATCTCGCGGACCAGGGACTGCTGGGCGGCGTTGAGCTGGAGCTCGTTGGCGGCGGCTTCGGCGATCGCGATGCCGACGCGGACCTCGCTGATGGTGCGGCCGCCCGTGCGGCGGGCGGACTCGACGATGCGCCGCTCGGCGTCGATGACGGCCTGGGAGGTGTACAGGCGGGCGCCGGCGAGGCTGTAGACGCTGACGATCTCCTCCCCGTCGACCCCGTGCTCGGTGCGTTGCAACGGCTCGGGGATCGTCACGTCTTGGGTGGCCGCGGTGCCCGCGTGGGTGAGCGGGTCGGGGTCGTTGAAGGCGATGGAGTGCTCTCCGATCGCGGTCGCTACGACGCGGTCGACGGCGGCGTCGAGGTCGGGAAGTCGTACGCCATGGGCGCGGGCCTGGCGCTGGGCTTCGGCACGCAGGTGCCATACCTGCCAGGTCGCACGGTCCTCGGCGACCCGCGCGACGACCTTCTGAGCGGTCTCGGCCACCCACTCGTCGGTGACGTCTTGGGAGTCGGTGCGGTGTCCGAGACAGTCCTCGACCATGTCGCGGACGGCCTGTTCGCTGCCGATGATGTCTGCGGCCTCGGCCAGCCAGGCGGCCCGCTGGTCGGCCTCGGCGCGTGGTGCGTGCTTGGCCTGCCGGGTCTGGTCCCACGCCTTCTCTGCCAGGGTGACGGCCTCGCCTTCGGTCGGCGGGCGACCGTGCTCGGTCTGGAACGCCGCTGCCAGTTCACGTCGCCGGGCCTCGATGGCGCTGTGACGCTTGGACCAGGTCTTGGCCAGACGCTCGTCGACGCCGACGATTTCGCGTACAGGCCGCTTGTCGACGCCCTTGACCAGGCCGCTGCGGCGGTTCTCGAATCGCACCCCCAGCCGGGCGATCAGTTCGGACTCGATGAGGGTGTTGTACATCTCCGCGAGGGTGACGTTGGCCTTGAACAGGACCCGGCCGTCGACGGCGAGCCAGCGTCCGGTCTCGTCCTGGACCTTGTTGCTGACCGCCACGTGGGTGTGCAGGTGAGGGTCGGAGGAGCGCGCGTCGCGGTGGGTGAACATGCCCGCGATCAGCCCCTTGGCCTTGACCTGCTGCAGACCGCCGCGGCCGCGGCGCGTGAACAGCACCTCCTTCTCCAGCCACGACAACGTGGCCTCGACGGCCGCGTGATGGGCGGACTCGATCTCTTTGGCGACGTCCCGGTCGGCCAGTGCCCACAGCGTCGAGACGGACTTCACCGGAGCGAAGGTGAGGTCGTAGCCGGCCACGGCGGTGGTCTGCTGACGGGTCGCCTTGGCCATGAAGGAGCCCCGCTCGCGGTCGTCGATCGGTGCGCGGCCGTGCTCGCGTTGGAAGTACTCGTTGCCCAGTTCGGTGCGGATCCGGGCGCGTTCCTCGGCCGGCACGGGGGTCTTCCAATGCTCCCCGTTGGCCAGGTTGTAGGCGATGTAGCGCCGTGCGGTCTCCTGGATGAACTCCGGCTGGTTGCCGAGGTAGCGGGCGAACACGCGGCCGAGCTGGGAGGCCTTCTTGGCCTCGACGAGGCTCTTCCCGGCCGCTTCGGCGGCGTCCTCCAGCCGTTCCGCGTCCGGGTGGCGCCCCTCGCCGAAGAGGTTCTGCATCTGCTTCTCGGTGACCTGGGAGCCGGCCTCGAGGTCGAGCGCAGCCAGTCCGGCGCCGAACCAGCCGCCCGGTGACTCGCCCTTCTCGGCGTAGTAGTCGGCCAGTCCCGCGTGGCCCCGGTCGGTCGCGTCGTGCACGGCGACCTGACGGGTCAGGTACGTGTACCCGTCGCCCGCGGTCAGCTTGTGCACACCCATCACATCGCAGAGAAGCAACCGCGACGAGCCGGGATCGGACACCTGCCCGGCACCCATTTCCGACAGTGCATGGGGTGCGTGGTTCTGGTGAGCGGTTCGGAGATTTTCAAAGTGGAGTGAGCCGGGTGGGTTTCGATGGTTCGAAATTGGCTCGGTCGAGGTGTCCGATCTGGGGCGGTCGAGGTTGCTTCTCGCTTGTGAAGGGTCGCGGTGGATTTCCGTGACGTGACGAGCAAGGAAGAGGTGGTCCCCAGTGGGCAGCAAGGCGACTCAGGCACAGGCAGTTCGGGATCGGGCTCGGGACGCCCGGCTGAAGGCGGCGCGCGAGCGCCGGCTCAAGCTGGACCCGGACCAGCTGGCCCGGGAGCGTCGCATCGACGAGGCGTCGGTCGACGTCGAGGTGGCCTGGGAGGACCGGTCTCAGGCCGAGCAGGCGGTCAAGGACGCGGAGGTCGCGGCCGCAGCCGCGATCGAGCGACTGCTGGCGGAGAAGCTGGCGGTCAAGGACGTCGTGAAGCTGACCGGTCTCGACCAGGCGACGGTACGTCGGCTGCGCCAGGTCGAGACCGACACCGGAGACGACTCCGACACCAGCGACGGGGACGCCGGCGGCACTGCTGAGGCCGCCGGCGTCCAGGTGGTGGCGTGATGGCCACCGGAACGCTCGGGGCTCCTCCACGACCCGAGCGGGCTCGGGCTGAGCGGCGCACGGGGCCGCTCAGCCTGAGTCACGACCTGCCCTGTCCGTGGTGCAGCCACGGGCACCACTTCCTGCCGTGCGAGGACTGCTCGTGCCCGCCGCACGAGCGCTACCCGGGAGAGGTCTGATGGCCGACCAGGACGACGGCAGTCGGGAAGCCGCGGTGCGCGAGCTCGGCGAGGATGCTGTGCGCGCGGCCGAGGTGGAGGTCGTGAAGGCGCACGCCGACCGGCTCAGCGTCGCGACGTTTCGGGCCATGGGCATTCCTGCGTCCTCGATCCGCGAGGGGCTCGGCCTCGAGGCCGCCCCGGATCGGCCAGCACTGCTGCCTCCGAACACCGCGGCGCCTGCGGAGGAGGAGCGAGCGAAGTTGACGCCGGGGCGGCCGGCGCTCGGCCCGGGGGTAGCACGGTGACCGGGCGGCCGACCCTCGTGACGAGCCGGCGTCGTCAGCACGAGCTGCTGCGGTCGTGGTCGACCTGGGCGATGACCTCGATCCTCCTCGACCCGTCCGAGGTGGCCCAAGTGAGGGAGTCCGGATGGTCCGGCACACAGCACTCCGACCCGGCGACGGGGGAGCGGATCGCAGGCACGACCGACGGGCTCGGGTTCGGCCTCGACGAGTCCTGGCACAACCCACGCGAGCTCATCGCGTGGGCCGACATCGAGGCGATCGCCGCGTCGGTGCCCACCGAGGTCCGCGAGCAGCTCGTCGAGCTCCGCGACCGGCTGCGCGAGCACCGGAAGGCGTACCCGCGGTTCGCAGCGAGCGCGGCCGCGATCGGATGCGGTCCCATCGTCGAGGGCCAGCCGCTCACGCCACGACAGGCGGCGTACCTCGGCGAACTCCAGGAGTTCGAGGCCAGCGGCGTGCTCCCGGCCTGGGAGCAGAAGTACGCCGCCCTCGACGCCGAGCGCCTCCAGCTCCACGACCAGGCGCTCTCGGCCGGGCTCGACCACGAGCCGGTCGACCTGCTCGAGCTCCTCGAGGACCAGCACCTCGGCCGGCAGGCCGCCGCGCACCCGGCCGAGCAGGCGCACCAGACCCGAGCGCAGGACAACACCCCGAAGACCGGCACCCATCATCAGGAGACACCGATGCGGATCCGCAACTACACCGACCAGCAGCGCACTGCGCTGGAGAACCTGCGCCTGCCCGACCAGTTCACCATCATCTGCGAGCGGAAGACGACCCACTCCTCGGAGCGCGTCGTGTTCGAGTACTTCGAGGGCGACCGCTCCGATTCGGTGATCCTGGACGTGGACGACCGGTCACGTGGCTACCTCGATGCCGGTGCTGCGGTCCTCGTCGCGCGCGCCCATCACCGCTACCAGCAGCAGGCCCGGAACCCGATGTACACCGAGTCCGCGCGAGCGATGAGCGCCCGCGCCGCAGATGCCCTGGGCGGGTGGCTCGACACCCACCCGAGTCTGGAAGTGAAGGCGTGGCAGACCGCGCACCCCGGGCCGAGCACGCCCCGCGCCGATCAGCCGACCCAGGAGCGCCGTCCCATCGGGGAGGGGCGCGAGCGGATCTCGGTCGCCGAGCTGCGCCGCAACCTTCCGGTGGGCACGCGGGTGCAGGTCTTCTACCTGGCTGGTCAGCGCGAGCAGACCGAGCCGGACGTGCGCACCGTCACCAAACAGACGAGTCACCAGATGATCACCACCCCGGTCGACGGCGACCGGGGCGCCCACCTGGCGTGGTCGGGCACCCGTGCCGAGCGGGACGCGGCCGGGATCTTCATTGTCCGCCAGGGTGACGGGACCCCAGTCGTCGCGTACAAGCCGCTCGCCCAGGACGACCCAGCGCCGACCGAGGCGACCCTGCCGATCGATCCGGCGCTGGCCGTGCGCTACCGCGAGGCGCGCAAGAGCACCGACCCGGCCGTGCTCGATGAGATCGCGAGCAGTGAGATCGGCGGCGACCGGCGCGTGGTTGCCGAGAACGCCGCTACCTCGGCCGCGACGCTGCACCGACTGGCGGGCGACGAGGACGTCACGGTCCGCCGCTCTGTTGCCCGGAACCCGCACACCCCGGCTGAGGCGCTGGACCGGCTTGCCGACGACCCTGACGAGGCCAAGGAGCTCACCGAGACGAAGGTGCGCTGGTTCGTGGCCAGCAACCCGTCTACCAGTGAGGCCACGCTGGCGCGGATGATCGGCGACCAGGACGTGACGGTGCTCGCCGCGATCGGCCGGCACCCGCACGCCTCGACAGCGGTCCTCGAGCATCTCGCCACGGCGCCTGCACCCGGCCGCACGTGGGTGGACCCGGACGTACGCCAGGCCGTCGCCAGCAACCCCAGCACGCCGCCGGAGATCCTCGCCGGCTGGGAGAACACCGACGGCAACACGATGGCGGCGATCGCCAAGAACCCGGCCACCCCAACCGACGTCCTCGAGCGGCTCTCACGCGACACCTCGACGGGCACCCGGACACGAGCGGTCGCGGCCGCGAACCCGTCACTTCCGGCGCCGGCGCTGTACCGGCTGGCGCACGAGGACACGAATGCCTGGGTGCGCGAGCACGCCGCGTCGAACCCGAACATCGATGCCGCCGACTCCCACCGCGTCGTCCTCGACCAGGAGCCGGGCGTCCGCCGAGCCTTGGCCCGCAACCAGCATGTCGATCCGGCGGTCCTCACTCGGCTCCAGGCGGACCCGGACACGCAGGTGCGGGTGGCCTTGGCGAAGAACCCCAGCATCGCCCCGGAGACCTTGCAGGCACTCCTGAGTGACGCCAACCCCCGGGTGCAGGAGGCCAGCGCACAGAACACCGCGGCGGCCGAGCGAGCGGCCACTGGCCGCCGGCCGGCGCTGCCGCCCCCGACTCCGCGGCCGCGAAGCAGCAGCGAGCTGCATCAGCCGGCGGCCGCCGTACAGACCGGGATCGCGCGATGATCGCGAGCAAACCGGTCCGACTCCTCTCCCTGGCGATTGTGGCCCTGGTGGTGATCGTCGGCAGCCGCGTGGTCGCCGGCGGATTCGCGTTCGGGGGCGACCCACTCGACACCCGGCCCGCCGGCTCTGACTCCGGCGAGCGTGGCCAGCGCACGGCCGGCGTCGTTGCCTACGTCCTCGACGGCGACACGGTCCAGGTCGAACTGCGTGACGGCCGCGAGGTCCGGGTGCGGTTCCTCGGGATCAGTGCTCCCGAGGAACCGCATCCCGGCAAGCCGGGGGAGTGCTACGGCGAGGCTGCGACGCGGCACCTCGAGCAGCTGCTGCCCGCCGGCACCCAGGTGACTCTCGTGAGCGACCCGACCCAGGACGACGTCGACACCTACGGCCGCTGGCTGCGGTACGTGCAGGCCTGGGGCCGCGACGTCGGCGCCGCCCAGATCCGTTCCGGGTCCGCCGAGGCCCGCGACAGCTCGACCCCAGTGTCGCGGCACCCGAAGTACGCCCAGATGGAGGGCCTCGCCCGCGATGCCGACCGCGGGTTGTGGTCCTCATGCCGGTGACCGACGAGGGATCACGACACGGTGTAACGGGGGGGTTGACACCCTGTAACGGGGGGGATTACAGTAGCGGGATCAGGGACAGCATCCGTTAGGCGATGGAGGTCGTCAGATGAGCACCTGCGAGGGATGTGCGAACGAGGGGCACGGGCCTGAGGAGTGCTCGAACCGGGGCCTGCCGATGTGCCAGCAGACATGCACCTGCCGACACGGTGAGCCTGAGCGCGACCCGGCTCCCTACTGGACGGCGATCGCGGCCGCCGAGGCGAACGGAGCGGGCGCATGAGGGGCAAGGGGCCTTACCCGTACCCGTGCCCGGAGTGCGGCGAGACCATCCAGGCGACCGCCGCCTACCAGGTTCGCCACAACCGTCCCTGCCGGCCCTGCATCCGAGTGGCCAACGGCTGGACCTGCCGCGACTGCGGACGCAGCGACCCGCGCCACCCCTCGCCGTGCCCGGGTGGTGCCGCATGAACGCCCGGCGCCGGATCACCGGATACGCCCAGCTGGTCAGGTCGGCGATCGGCCTCGACGAGGCCGCCACCCTCGAGCTGGTCGAGTGCCTGATGCGCCAGGAGACCGGGGGAGTCCTCGACCACCTCAGCGCCGCTGCCTTCGCAAGCCTCGCGCGACAGTCCTACGGAGACGCCAAGGCGTGGAACGAGATCGGCCCTGTCAACGGCTTCACGCTCGCCGACTTCTGCCGCGTCGAGCAGATCGACCTGCCCACCTGGGCGACAGGTCCCACGGAAGGGGCGCAGGCATGAACACCGAGGCCACGGGGACCCGTCGGATTCGAGTTCGACGCACCTACCTGATCGAGCGGATCCAGGAGTGGGTCGTGGACATTCCTGCCACGTACGACACCGACGAGTGGAAGGACAACGACCTCGCCGGGTTCGACCAGTACGTCACCGACAACGGCGACCAGGTGCTCGAGGACTACGAGCACGTCGAGTTCGACGAGCTCGACCTGACAGTCCTCCGTTCGACGGAGGTCATCGGGTGAGCGCCGAGCGCTGGGACCGCCTCGCAGTGGACCTCGTCGCGGCTGGCGTGCCTGCCAAGGTCACGGCGAGGTCGTACAGCCAGGTCGAGTACGGGCGGGTCGTTCACGGGGTCTCCCGCTCGATCGGGGTTGGGCAAGGCGACGGCCTGGTGATGATCCGCGACCGCTACGGCCGAGGTGGCAAGTGGTACGGCTACAGCGTCTGCGTCACCCAGGGTGATCACGACCGAGAGGTCTGCCGCTCCACGAAGCGATCTGAGGTCGTCGCTGCAGTCGTCAAGGCGGTGACCCAGTGAGCGTGTATGTCATCCCGGAACACCAGTCCGCGAAGTTCGACTGCGACTTCATCGGAGGCAGGCCCGAGCACCGGTCGGCCTGTAGGGCCTCGGAATGGACCCGTCTTGACCAGGGCGCGCTCTGGCTCGAGCCGTCGACAGTGGAGATGCCGGTTGGGTGGGTCCGATCGGGAGGCGGGCACCTGTGCGCCGACCACGCGGACCGTGTGCCCAACGACGGCCACGTCGCGTCGCTCACCTTCTCGGGGAGCGCATCATGACCATCGCCCAGCACCGGCCGGCCCTGCAGCAGCGCCGCTTCAAGCACGACACCCTGGTCGCCGTCGACCTGTTCTCCGGGTTCGGTGGCCTGACGCAGGGGATCGCTCACGCCGGGTTCGACGTGATCACCGCGGCCAACCACAACGAGTACAAGGTCAAGGTCCACGAGGCGAACCACCCGACCACCGAGCACTGGATCGCCGACCTGGTCGACACCGAGTCCCCCGCCTACCACTCGGTGCGCGAGCTCCCTGCCGGCGACCTGCTCGCCGCAGGCGTGAGCTGCGTCAACCACTCGCAGGCCAACTCGAGGAAGGCCTACGAGCAGGGCATGTCGCTGTTCGATCTCGAGGACCCCGACTACGAGTCCCGCGTGACCCGCTCAGAGCGCGACCGAGCCACCGCCAACTGCGTACTCGCTTACGCCGCCCAGCATCACCCGCGGCTGATCCTCGTCGAGTGCACCACCGAGCTCTACTCGTGGGGGCAGCTCGTCCCCGGGAAGCGGAAGGTCGGCGACGGGTCGACCTACCGGTGGTGGCTCAAGCAGTTCGACCTGCTGGGCTACAACCACAAGGGCCTCTACCTGAACTCGATGTTCTTCGGCGTCGGGCAGTCTCGCGACCGCGGCTACTGGGTCTTCTGGGACAAGAAGCTCCCGACCCCGGACCTGGCGCACCGGCCGGAGTCCTGGTGCGACCACTGTCAGACGATCGTGCAGGCCGTGTGGTCGTGGAAGACCGGGGTCCCGCCGACCGGATCGGTGCGCTACGGCAAGCAGTACAACTACCGCTGCCCGTCGTGCTACCGCGAGGTGATCCCGCCGTTCACGCCCTCGCTCGATGCACTTGACCTCTCGAACCTGGGCACCCGGATCGGCGACCGTGAGAAGCCGCTCGCGGCCGCGACGATGGCCCGGGCCGAGCGGTGCCGTCAGCGGTTCGCCGAGTTCCCGGCCGTGCTGATGCCGGCGAAGTCGCAGCGAGGCTCCGAGCGGCACCCTTGGCAGCCGATGGCCACGCAGACCAGCCAGCAGGAGACCGCGGTCCTTTCCACCGGAGCGCTCATGGCGGCTGCGGGCAACACGTTCGAGTGGCCGGGCTCCAAGGGCTGCCGGACCCGCGACTTCTCCCAGCCGCTGCCCTCGCAGACCTCGACGAACGGCACCGGGATGCTGACGCCGCCGGTCGCGATGGCGATCGACAACTACCAGGGCGCTCCTCGCGGGGCCGATGAGCCGCTGCCGACCCAGGGCGGGTCGGAGACCATGGGCATCCTGTCCGCCTCGGTGTTCGCCAACCGGGAGAACGCCACGCCTCGAGGTCTCGACGCAGCGATGCAGACTGTCGTCGGGAACGCCGGGTCGGGCGGCCTCGGCGTCATCAGCTCGGGTGTGCTCCCGTATCGGAGGCACACGACGCCGACCTCGCACGCCGAGGCGATGCCGACCGTGACGACCGAGCAGATCCCTGGACTGCTGACCGCGGCCGGGACGATCAAGAACAACGGGTCGATCGGTGAGGCGAAGTACCGGGCGCACCCCGTCTCGGACCCGCTGGGAGCGGTCACCGCTGAGCCGACCCAGGCGGTGCTGTTCTCCGGCTGGTACAAGCAGAACGGCTCCACCGGCACCGAGACCGCACCTCACCCGGTGACCGACCCGTTCGGCACGCTCACCTCGCGCGACACCACGGCGCTGCTGACGGCCGAGTGGCATCAGGCGCTCGCCGAGCTCACGCTCGAAGACTGCTACTTCCGGATGATGTACGACCACGAGATCGGCCGCGGCTGTGGCTTCGACGTCGACTTCGCCGATCACCAGGGCACCTTCCAGGTCTGGGGCTCCGCCCGCGACCGGGTCGACGGCTACGGCAACGCCGTCTCCCCGCAGGTTGGCTGGTGGATCAGCAACCGGCTCCGTGCCGTCCTGCACGGCGAAGAGGTCGCAGCATGAGCGCCCGCACCCGCATCCAGGTCGACACCCTCAGCCGCGACGGCATGACCACCATCGTCGAGTTCCTCGCTGTCGAGCCCATCGCCGACCCAGAGCTCCGGGACGCCGTCGCCCATGTCCTCGACGAGTACATCGACGCTGCCGCCACCGCTGGCATCCACCCCGGCAATGCCCGACTGCTCCTCCTGTCCGAGCTCATCCAGCTCAGCCAGGACGAACGTGCCTACGAGCGCGTAGCCACCGCGAGGGGAGTGCTTCCGCTATGAACCGTGTGACGTGCACCTGCGGTTGGACCCGCACCTACTCCGCCCGCGCCAAGGCTGAGTTTAACGCGAGGCGTCACGTGTGCCGAACCGCGGACGGCGTACGCCGCGCGACCCGCTCCTACCGATGTGCCCGGTGCGGCCTGGAGGCCGTCTACGAGAACGCGGGCGCGGCCGAGGCCAGGGGGTGGTTCTCGCGTCACTCCTGCAGGAAGCACGAGGAGGCCATGTTGCGGGCCGCGCTCCACGAAGAGCGGATGGCGGCGGTCGACCGGACCCCCAAGCCCTGCCTGCACAAGCGGGCCAACCACCAGCACGGCACGCGTGCCTGCTACGTGCTGGACCGATGCCGGTGCGAGCCCTGCTCGAAGGCCAACAGCCAGGCAGAGAGCGAGAGGGTGCGGCTCAAGGCCTACGGCCGCTACCACAAGTACGTTGACGCCTACCCGGTGCGGCTGCACTTGGCCGAGCTCGCGGCCTACGGCATCGGCCTCAAGCAGGTCGCGAAGCTCTCCGGCGTCTCGACCGGCACCCTGTCCAAGCTCGTGTTCGGTGTCTACGACTCGACCGGCACCGGCGGTGGTCGGGGCGGCACCGGTGAGCTGGTCCGGGCACCCTCGCGCCGTGTGCTGCGCAGGACCGCCGAACGGATCTACGCCGTGGAGCCGATCCCGGCCAACCTTGGAGCGGGCCAGGTCGACCCGGAGTGCACCCCGCTGGCACGCACCCACCTGCGTGCACTGGTCGCTCTCGGCTGGTCGATGTCCGAGCTCGGCCGTCGACTCGGGATGCGCCACGGTGCGAACGCCGTCGCTCTCATCGAGGACGACGACCGGCTCATCCAGCGCGGCACCATCGACAGGATCGAAGAGCTCTACGCCGAGCTGTCGATGACCCTGCCACCCCAGGCCGACCGCTTCCAGCGGACCGCCGCATCGCGGGCACGCAACCTGGCGCGCCGCCATGGCTGGCTGCCGCCGCTCGCTCTGGACGACCTCGACGGCGAACCCGCATCAACCGACGAGCAGGACATCGACGAGGTAGCCATCGCGCGCCGGATGGCGGGTGAGAAGTCCGTCGAGCTGAACACCGCAGAGAAGGCGCTCCTCGTGGAGCGCTGGAAGGCGACCGGCCGCGCGAGCAGTGAACTCGAGCGGGTCACAGGCATCAACCCTTACCGCTACTTCGTGACTGAGGAGACGGAGGCATCATGAGCATCCAAAGACTCCCCGTGGCGGGCTCGGCAGATCAGTGCCCTGACGCCGGCGAGCGAACCACCTGGCGCCGCGAACAGACGCACCTTGGGGCGGCCTGTGACTTCCCTGGCTGCGACCGGCACGCCGAGCTCGGGCTACGGATGTGCGACTACCACGTGATGGTCCGGCTGGCCTCGAACGGCTCGTGGGTCGACGACAGCCACCTCGAAGGGGGGCATGGCTGATGTGTTACCGAGAGACAGCGCACTACGTCGTCCTGTGCGACCGCTGCGGTCTCACCGCTCCCGAGGGCACCGGCTGGTCGATGCCGTCGTACGCGGACGAGGCCGCGCTCGAGGCCGGGTGGGCGATGACCATGACCGAGCACCTGTGCCCGGCCTGCGCACTGGCCGCTCTGCCCGACGAACTCGAGGACCTCGAGGACGACCTGGACGGGGTCACGTTCGCAGGTCCTCGGCCTGCGCTGACACCCAGCGTGGCGGGTAGCGAGGGGAGCACGTGGGTTCCTGTCACCGCAGCGACCACGCGCGGCGTCGGGGAGCGGCGATGAGCGACAACACCGGTATCGAGTGGGCCGACGCGACGTGGAACCCCCCGGTGACGGGCTGCACCAAGCTCAGCCCTGCCAGCCCGGGATGCGCGAACTGCTACGCGGAGACGCTCGCGGAGAGGTTCCGCGGCACGCCGGGCCACTACTTCGAAACCGGGTTCGACGTCGTCTTGCGGCCCCAGCGGCTCGACCAGCCGCTGCGCTGGAAGCGTGGTCGGCGGATCTTCGTCAACAGCATGTCGGACCTGTTCCACGACCAGGTGCCGGACAGCTTCATCGCCATGGTGTTCGCCCGGATGGCGCTCACTCCGCAGCACACCTATCAGCTGCTCACCAAGAGACACGGCCGGATGCGGTCTCTGCTCTCTGACCCGGTGTTCCCCCGGATCGTCCTAGAGCACGCCTGGATCGCCGCCAGCGACAACCACCTCGGCGCCGTGGGCGACACCCTGAGGTGGCCCCTGCCGAACGCCTGGCTGGGTGTTTCCGTCGAGAACCAGCGGTGGGCGCGGACCCGCCTGACGGCTCTTGCGGAAACGCCTGCCGCCGTCCGATTCGGATCGTTCGAGCCGCTGCTGAGTCCGGTCAACGCCGGAGCATGGCTGCGAGGCCCCGTCGGTCTCGACTGGGTGATCGTCGGCGGCGAGTCCGGACACGGCGCACCCCGATGCACCCCGACTGGGCTCGTTCCCTCCGGGGCCAGTGCCAGGCGGCCGGGGTGCCGGTCCTGTTCAAACAGTGGGGCGCGTGGGTCGAGACCGCGAACGGCAGCACGGTCGTCCACCGCGACGGCGAGACCACCACGAGTCGAATCCCGCTGCCCGCCGGCGCGGTGCGGATGTCGCGAGTCGCGAAGAAGGTCGCTGGCCGCGAGCTCGACGGCCGCAGCTGGGACCAGTACCCGGACCGTGCCGAGGCCCGTCATGGCTGAGTCCCTCTTCGACCTCGAGCCGATGGCTCGCGACGCCGTGCTCTCACCCGACGGCGTCTACCGCTACAGCCTGCATCGGGAGTGGTGCACCGGCTTCTTCTGGCCGCGGTGGGTCACCTTCGTGATGCTGAACCCGTCGACTGCCGACGCGGTCCACGACGACCCCACCATCCGCCGGTGCGTCGCGTTCGCGAAGGCCCTGGGCGGCACGGGACTCGCCGTGGTCAACCTCTACGCGGTTCGGGCCACCTCACCCGCGGAGGCGATGGCGGCCACCGATCCGGTCGGCCCCCGCAACGACCACTACCTCGCCACGTTCCTCGCCATGGCGGCACGGTACGACTTCCCGATCATCGCGGCCTGGGGAGCGCACGCGCGACCGGACCGCGTTGAGCGGGTACTCGCCATGCCCGGCGCGGACCGGTTCACCGCCTTGGGCCTGACGAAGAGCGGGGCCCCCCGGCATCCGCTCTACCTGCCCGGCGCCTCGCGCCCGTCTCCCTGGCCGCCGGCGGCGGTGGGGGGAGCGACGATGAGCACGCCGGCGCGGTTCCAGCTCTCGCGGCGCGCGGGCTACCGGATGCCCCCGGGAGGCGCGTCCGTGAGGCGCGGGAGCCGGTGGGGCAACCCGCACAAGGTGGCCGACGTCGGCCGTGCCGAGGCGGTCAGGCTCTTCGAGGAAGATCTCCTCGCCGGCCGACTGCCCATCAGCGTCGACGACGTGCGCCGCCACCTCGCTGGCAGGCCGCTGGGCTGCTCGTGCCGCCTCGACGAGGCCTGCCATGCCGACGTGCTCCTGCGCGTCGCCAACCCTGGAGCGCTCGGCGTCGCGCATAACGCGTCACTTGTCCGATCCGCCGGCGCCGCGGTTGCTTCTGTGGACATGAGGGCGGGATTGACCGCGCAGGAGCGCCGGCACACGGAAGCTGTCGGTAGTGCGGGTGGCGGTGCTGGACGTTTCGCATCGGGCTCTGCAGCGGCCGACACCTCGGGAATCGGAACCAAAGCGGAGTGATGTGACATGGAGACAGGGGATCGCCCGGCGCGGTGGGTGCTCGAGCTTGGGATGCGCGTGTGCGGAGGCGCACGACCATGGTTACCTCCCCTGACGGGCGGGTCTCTGGGTCTGTGCAGCTGGTTGCTGCTCTCGTGGCTGACGTCGACCGGGCTGTGGGCTGACCCTGCGAAGACGGGCCGTGGCGAGGACCTGATCACCGTGGTGTTCACGGTCGCGACGTCCGGCATGGTCACGGTCGGGATCGTGTACCTCCTGGTCGGGATGCGGGCGCACCGGACGTGGCACACGGCGCTGACCGAGGACGAGCCGCGCGACATGCTCACCGAGTACTCCCAGCGGCTGTACAGCCTCCTGGAAGCGCTGGACCCGCGGACCAGCAAGCTCGACTTCACCACGGACGATCTTGAAGACCTCTCGATCAGTCATCGCCAGCAGCTGGGATCTCTCATCGCGGCGGCGGCCGAGGTCGACGAGCCAGGTTTCTGCTCGACCGTCCGACACGAGTCGTGGCTGCTCCTCGAGGCAGCCCGCCTACACCGGAAGCTGTCGCTTGAGTCGATCGTTCGATCGGAGACAACGGTTCCCCTCGTCCTCGTCGGCCTCGACGAGGAGATCACGAATACGGCGGCCTACCTCCTCGGAGCCGTTCAGTCCGGGGAGTGCGTGTGCGGTCGAGCGCACACGCAGGTGGACCGGCTGATCGAAATGTGTGCCCGCGCAGACGAGCAGACCGGCGGCGATCGCGGGAGGGGACACTGATGGACCACGCAACGCTCCAAGAGCTGGCGCATATCGTGCTCTGGCCCATGCCCTTCCTGGGCGCGGCGATGATGATCACCGGAGCGATCCAGTTCGTCAACGGCCTCGTCACCTACGGCGAGCACCGGGGGCTCGGCACCGTCGTGATGGGTGGCGTGTTCGGGTTCGTAGCGCCGCCAATCTTGCGGTCCGCCTTCGATTCCGCGCTGCAAGAACCGGCCGGCAAGCGCGCCCCTGACCCATCGGTGCCGGATATCGACTGGTCGCTGGTCGCCTCCATCGCGGCCGGTGCAGCAGGCGTGATCGCGGCGGTGTTCGTCGTGCTCTATGTGTCCGGGAGGGTGCGGCGGGCGAGGACTCGAGACGCGGCTGAGGCCGACCGACTGGACCGGATCTGGAAGGAGTCGGTGCAACGTCACGACCGACTCCGCGAGCGGTGGATGGACTTCCAGCACGACATCGAGAAGGTGCTCTCGTTCCCGCTGCTCTCAGACGTCTCCGAGCCGAAGACCGGCGCCTTCATCGAGGCTCTCGGCGCGGCCGCGGACCTCTCCGCGACGCGTCGCCCCAAGGCGGCCGAGGCCGTGGAACGGTACGCCCAGGCCACCCGCACTGCCGAGACCAAGTGGCAGGCGGCGCTACACCACGCCGAGCGTGTGCGCCTCGCCCGGTTCGAGCCGCGGGAGCGGGACCGGATCAAGAAGGTCCAGCGGCTACTGCGGCAGGCGAAGAACGGCGGCGCCTCACCGGAGGAGCGCCGCACGTACTACGAGCGGGCCCGCGAGATGCTTGGCGACCTGATCCGGCTGCCCGAGCCCACGCGTCTTGCCCTGGAGCAGGCGGTCCGTGGCGAGCTCGAAGCACCGCGACCGCCCTCGTCTTGGCCCACCTACGCCACCCCGGCCGAGCGAGTGCCAGAGCCCACAACGTGGGCCACGTCGACGTGGTCGGCGGCGCGTCGAGAATCCGAGCGCCAGGCCTTGGAGGCCGACCAGGCACAGTCGATGCTCTGGGCTACCTACGGCCTCGCGACCGGCACGGATCCGGGTGCCGGCGGCTGCGACTTCGTCGACCCCGGGAGCGGGTGCTCGTGAGCGAGGCCAGGGTCGATTTCGTGCGGCCTTGCGCCTGGTGCGACCAGCCCGCGACCACGAAGACCGAGGACGGCATGCGCGCATGCTGGCACCACGCCGCCCTCGACGGGGTTCGTTCGCAGCAGCTCGCGGACTCCAAGGCCCGGATGGACGCTGTTGAGGCTGACATAGCCCGCCGCCGGACCGCCTCCGGCGCCATTAGGGTCAGCAGTATGCAGCCCGCCGATGTGACCGCCGCGCCTCCCGAGGTCGTGGCTGAGGTGCTCCGCGACCCGGCAACCTTCCTTGACGCGGCCGCGAAGGCGGAGCCGGGCTGGTCGGACCGATACGGAGGGCCGGAAGGCGTCGCCCAGCTCACCATCGTGCTGCACGATCACCTGGCCGAGCTGACGAAGCGCAACGCCGACCTACGCACATCGACGTTGATCTACCTGCGGACTCAGGCGAACCTGTCGCTGGCGAAGCTCGGGGAGCTGCTGGGAATGTCGCGGCAACGGGTCGGAGTGGCGTCGCGGCGTGCAGACGATGGAGCCGACCCGACGGCGCGTCCGTTCGCGCATCTGGAATCGCGCGACGGCTGGAACACCTGAGCCGGGTAGACGCAGCATGTCTATCTGGACCGTTGCCCTCGCGTGCGCCGCTGTCGCTGGCTTCTTGGCGTGCGGCGTGCCCACACTCGTGCGACGGCTACCGGTGCCGGCCGATGCGGGGGAGAGCGATGCCGGCGCCGCCGGAGGCTCCGACTCGGTGAGCTACGCCGCGATCGCGGCCGAGCGATGGTTCCTGCCAGTGGGCGTCGTCGTCTCCGTCGTCGGCGCGGGTCTCCTCGGGGCCGCGATGGGAGCCGACCCGCAATTGGTGGTCCTGGTGCCGCTGGCGCCACTCGGATACGCGTTGGCCGTGATCGACGCTCGAACCCGTCTCCTGCCGCGGCGCCTGGTCGTGCCCGCGACGCTGGTCGTGCTGGTCGCACTTGTTGTCGAGTGGGCGGCAACAGGCGACCTCGACGTGCTGGTACGTGCCGTCGCCGGGCTCATGATCGCGAGGACGTGCTTCTGGGTCCTGTGGTTCCTCGGTGCGGGGCTCGGGTTCGGCGATGTACGACTCGCCGCACTGGTCGGCCTGGTGACGGCGCGGCTTGACTGGCAGGCCTTCGTCGTCGGCATCTACGGGGCCCTGGTCCTGGCGTTGATCTACGTCCTCGTGCGTTGGATGGTGACTCGGCGCCCGCTGCGAGGCGCTGGGGTCTCGCTGGGACCGTTCCTGGTCCTGGGTGCCTGGACGGGCCTTCTCGTGGGAGCGGGCTGGTGAGCCACGAGGTGAGCGCGCCGGCGACGGTCCCCCGCCTGCGGCGCGACGTCGAAGCGCTCTGCGTAACCCCTCGCCACCGTGACGTCCCCGGGAGTCTGGAGACGGCACGGGCCCACTGTCGGCACCAGCTGGAGGAGGTGGGCTGGTCGGTCGAAAGAGCGTCCCTTTTGGCCCGCCCCGCCCTGCGGTACTCCGACGCTGGCTACCCGACCTCGCCGCTCGCTATGCGGTGGCTGTCGGGGCTGGTGGGGGTGTGAACCTGTTGGCCTTCGGTCCCGACCGGGATGCTCCCGCTGCCGGTGACACGCTCCTGATGGCGCACATGGACACTTGTCCGCGCCAGTGAACTCGCCAAGACACTGCCGCGCCCCGCCCTGGCGGTCGTGCTCGATGCGGTCGGCTCTTTCGACGACCGGCCGGGGTCTCAGCGGATGCCACCCGGCTTCGGCCTGATGTTCCCGCACGTCGTTCCCGCACGTCGCGCGCCAACTCAGAGACACGGATCGTCGCGGTGACTTTCTCCTGGCTGTCCATCGCCGTTCCTCGAAGGCCTTCGCGCGGACGCCTACCCGCTGCGTCTCCGCGTCCAGGAGCTGCGCCAGGTCGGGATAGGCCTCAAGATGATCGCCGAACGCTCGGGCGTCGCGCACGGGGCGCTGTGGAAGCTGATGTACGGCAAGCGCCAGCCCGACGGCTCTCAGACGCCCTCGCGGCCGGGTTCTGTGAGACCGCCGAGAAGCTCTACGCCCTGGACGCGACCGGGGCGGCGCCGACTGCGGCGGGGTGGGGCGCGGTGCTGGACCAGGAGAGCTCGGCCGCCGTGTCGCGGCGACTGCAGGCGCTTGTGGCGCTGGGCTGGTCGATGTCGGAGCTCGGCCGCCGCCTCGGGCTGCGCCACGCTGCGAACGTCATCCCGATCGTCCGCGGTGAGCGCCGGCTGACCGTCGCAACCGCCGGCAAAGCCAACGCGCTGTTCGACGAGCTGTGCATGACGCTGCCCCACGACCGACACCGTTCCGCAGCGGGTCTCGGCGACTCGTGCCCGCCGGTACGCGAAATACCAGGGATGGGTGCCGCCGCTCGCGCTCGAGGACCTCGACGACGAGCTCGGCGTCGCCTGATCGCCTCAGTCGCCGAGACCGGTCCAGTTCGGGTCGACCGGCACCGGGATCAGGTTCTCGGTCCGCAGCCAATCCATCTTGACGACCGGCCTGAGAGCCGCGTCGTCGTGCCAGACCACCAGGGCCTCCCAGCGTCGCCCCTCGCGCTTCCAGTCAAGCAGGCCTGGGCGCGGTTGCGAGGCGTCGACGGGGACGCTGACCCAGCAGTGCCGCCCGGGGTGCTCGGGCGCCTCGGCGATCGCCGTCGCGGAGTCCGCGGCGTCCTGGTCGACGCGGACGCGGTCCTTCAACGGGACCCCCGCCCCGCGTCCGTAGCCACCGCCTGCCATGACTCCAAGGGTGGAACACATGTTCGAAGGGTGTAGCGGGTGCCTGGCGGCCCGGAACGGATGCACGGAACCAGCCGCCTTGTGTCGGGCCGGTGCCGTAGTTTCTGGCCATGAATAGCCAGGGCCGTGCGCCGATCCGGTTCACGCTGAACGGCCAGCGCTACGAGCTGGCGCGTGAGGACGTCGAGGCCCGGCTGACCGACGTGCCTCCCGACGTGATCCGCAAGCACGCGGTGAGGATCAACGAGACGTGGCACCCAGCCGTCCAGGCCTTCGAGGTCGCCACGGGGATACCTCGGTCTGAGTTCATCTCTCACACCGCTCGTCGGCACCTGGCGGCGCTGGGATTCGAGATCGCCGGGAACGTCGAATCACGCACGACGGCACCGCCCTTGCGTGCCGCCACGTCCGCGCCTACCGCCCCTCGACCTACTGCCGCCCCGGTTGAGGTCGGAGGGGAGTGGCACACCGAGGCCAACGTCCAGGCCGCCTTGGTCACGGCGCTGGCGGGCGAGGGAATGGCGCATCCTCTCGGTGGCCAACACCGCGACCAAGGAGCACGGCATCGACGTAATCGCCGCCCGCGACGGCCGCACCGTCGGGGTGGAGGTCAAGGGGTTCCCCAGCCGCAACTACGCCGACCCGGCCCGCGCCGGCGAGGCCAAGCGCACCAGCCCGAGCACCCAGGCCGGCCACTGGTACTCCCAAGCTGTGCTGGCCGCCATGCGCCTGCGCGGCAAGGAGCCGGAGTGGGGCAGCGTGATCGCCCTGCCCGACTTTCCCCGCTACCGCGACCTGCACGCCGAGACGGCCGGGTCGCTCGCCGCGGCGAAGATCGAGGTCTGGTGGGTCGCGACCAGACGGGAACGGTGCGCTGAACGCCCCCACGAACGGGGTCAGCTGCTGGATGTCGCCGGTCTCGGGGTCGAGCGTGAACCCGTGGGCGGCCAGGGTGGCGCGGAACTGGGGTCGGTGGCGACCGCGGCGTGCCCGATCCCGTTGATCGCCTCGATGCTGTCCCGGATCCCGACCGAGTGGCTGCCCCGCCACGCACCGGCGGCCGCGTAGACGCGGGCGTTGATCTGTAGGTGGAGGTGGCGGTGCGGGTCCCCGGTGCGGGAGGTGTAGTGCCGGATCACCGCCGCCTCGATCTGCTCCACCGGGACCTGCACCTGCCGGCCACGTGGCCCGATCCGGGTGGTGGCGTGCTGGGCGACCCAGCCGATGATCTGCTCGGCCGCCCGGTCCTGCGCCGCATCCAAGGCGGCCGACACATCGGGATGCAGGGCAGCGGCGAGGGACCAGGTCTTCGGGCCGTCGACGGTGACCTCGACGAACCGCAACGCCTTGGCGTCGTCGCGTAGTCGGCCCTTCGGACGACCGGTGTCGACATCGATGCCGGCCACCCATCGCTCGTGGGTGTCCCCGGTCAGATCCGCGGCCCGGTCGACGTGGTCCGGGCCGGCGAGGTAACGGTTCGCGATGCCGGTGCCCTCGGCGAGGTAGTAGTCATCGGCCCGGGATAGGTCCTGCTCGACGTAGGGCGCGCGCCGCCTTGGCCGCGCCCCGGTAGAACTTGACCCCGCCATGCACGCCGACCACCCCGGACCCGAGTCCCAACGCGTCCGTCGACAACCAACGGACCCCCAGAAGTGCCGCGTGGGCCGCCCGAACCCGGGCGACCCATCTACGTCCTTCGTAGCATGCGTTCCGGCTTGAAGGGGGTGATGAAGAACAAGTGGATGTGGGATGTCGTAATAGTAATGACCTCGGCCCGCTGACCTGCGGTAACGCCAAACTTCAATGGGCGCGGGGTGCAACCGGTACGCACGAGCATGCTCCAGTTTGCCCTGTTGCTTCTTCGTCGGACAGCGGGCCACGCGCGCGGGGAGACCCAAGATGCGGAGTTCCGTCACCCTGCTTCGGTCGCACGATCGTCGAGTCACGTGGTCCGCCCGGGCCCTCGTGTGAGAGATCGAGCCAATTGAGCCCGCGTGGGATTGATGCGCGGGCGCCAGCGCCGGTGGTCGAGGCTGACGCCGCCTCGACGGCGAACCGTCTGGCCTCGACGATGTCGGCCCCTACCGCGAGTGCGACAGCCAAGGCTCCACTAGTAGGCAGTCACCGGCGCCGGTGTATCGACCACGTCCGTGGCGGGCGCGCGCACCCAGACGACCTCACGTGCTTCGGGGGTCCGCACCACAGCCCCGTCGCCCTCAGGGTGACAACGAGCGCTCCCAGCAACAGGAGCCCGCATCAGCAGCTGCTCGACCTCGTCAAGAGCGACGTTGGCCACCCCGCATATGGCGGCGAACTCCGGCAGGTTGGGGACGCAGACGTAGGCATCGCGCAGCGTGCTCGGCGGAAAGGGCTGGTACGGAGCGGGATTCGCCACCACCAGTCCGCGGGCGGAGGAGATGGCGGCTTCGACGACCTCAAGCGGGATCTCGAACTGGGTCAGGAGAACCGCAGCGTCAACCACCTCGGTCCGGCCACGTCCTGGGACGTCATCGCCCAACCGGCAGCCCACGACATGGGCAGCTTAGCCGGGCCCGACCACGCCCGCGCGCACGAGCTCCTCGATCTCTCCTTCTGACAGGCCTGTCGCCCGCAGGATGTCCTCGGAGTCCCGACCCAGCGAGGGCGGACTCAGCCGGATCTCCGGGATGTTCCCGTCGACCGTGATCGGGCCGCGCACGAGGGGGAGCGGCGACCCGGCGCCGGACGTGACCTCCTGGACCATGTCCAGGGCCATGACCTGCGGGTCGGCGAACACCTCGTCGAGACGGTGGACCGGCCCAGCGGGGATGCCCGCGTCCCGGAGGTCGGGAATCCAGTCGCGAGCGTCCCGAACGCTCAGGAGTCGCTCGATCTCGGCGCGGAGCTCCTCCCGACGCGCCAGCCGATCACGGCCATTGCTGAACTCGGGACGATCGGCGAGCTCGGGCTCGCCCAGCACCTGGCACAGGGCACGCCACTGGGGCTCGTTGCCGGCCGCGATGTTGATCTCCTCGCGAGCGGTCCTGAAGGTGCCGTAGGGCCAGATCACGGGATGGTCGTTGCCGTGACCGGAGGGGACCTCGCCGAGTGAGAGGTAGCGCTGGGCCTGGAAGGACAGCATGTTGATGCCCGTCTCCAGGAGCGACGTCTCGACATGGCTGCCGTGGCCCGTACGGCCTCGTCCGGCCAGGGCGGCGCTGATCGCCAGCGCGGCCATGACCCCGGTGATGGAGTCGATGATGGGAACCCCGACCCGGGTGGGGTGGGCGCTGTCCGGACCCGTCAGCGACATGAGGCCTGACATCCCCTGCGCGACCTGGTCGAGGCCTGGAGTGGACTGCTCGGGACCGCGTGAGCCGAAGCCGGAGATGCTGGCGATGACCAGCCTGGGGAACTTCCGGCGCAGGATGTCGGGCGCCAGGCCCATGGCCGCCAGGGTGCCGGGGCGGAAGTTCTCGACCAGCACGTCCGCAGTGGCGAGCAGCCTGTCGAGCACCTCGAGCGCTCGCGGGTCCCTCAGCGTGAGGGCAAGGGAGGTCTTGTTCCGATTGACCGAGGCGAAGTAGAGGCTCTCGTCGCCCTCGAACGGCGCCCAGCTGCGGGCGCCGTCGCCGCCGGGAAGTCCCTCGACCTTGATGACGTCGGCGCCGAGGTCGCCGAGCAGGGCCGTGCACGTCGGGCCGGCCAGTGCCCGGGTGAGGTCGATGACCGTGACGCCGTGGAGCGGGCCGGCCTCCGGCTTCGCGTCGTCGGGCACGTGCGAGGCATGTGGGTCAGCCATCGGTCTCTCCTGTGAGGTTCGCCGCCGTCCGCGGTGGTATATCATCGATCATATGGGAACGCGGGTCCGGACCCGGCTCCAGCCCCCGGACCAGTGCCGTGAGCCCGACCTCGAAGGAGTCCCGGTCGATGCGCGCCGCCTCGGACCGTAGCCGGTGCGCCTGGGCGAGGTGCGGGTAGCGGTCGAGGTAGACCTGTACGTCGTCGGCGAAGCCGGACGCGAACGGCGTCGACGCGGCGCCGATCACCAGGTACTTCACCGCGCCCGAGATCTCCGTGGCTCGTCGAGCCGGCCAGCCGGCTCCCACAAGGCCGCCATGGACGGCGTTGGCCATCGCCAGGAACTCCTCGCGGCGCTGGGTGCCCGAGGCGATGATGGGCACGGCGCGGGGGTGCGCGACGAGGGCGGCGTGGTAGGAGCGGGCCCATCGCAACAGCCCGGGCCGCCACCCTTCCTCGAACCCCCCGGTGTCGACATCGCGCACCAGGAGGTTGGCCACCGCATCGAGGACGGTCTCCTTGGTGGGGTAGTGCGTGTAGAGCGAGGCGGCCTGGACGCCGAGCTCCAGGGCGAGCCGCCGCATCGAGAGAGCGGCGAGGCCGTGCTCGTCGATCATAGCCAGCGCCGCGTCCCGGATGAGGTCCCGGCTCAGCAGCGGAGTACGTGGTCGGCCCATCGCCGCCTCCCTGTGGTCCGCCGCGCGCGTCCCGCACGGCTTGCCAATCCTAACATTGTTTGGTTATTGTTTTCCTGACACCGTTAGGTACATCGACCGCCCCGAAGGGAACCTCCATGGCTCCGCGCACGCCCGTCGCCCCGCTCGACCTGTTCGCGACCGATCCGCTCATCGGCGAGGACGAGCGCGCCATGCGCGACACCGTCCGGCGCTTCGTCGAGGACCGGCTCAAGCCCGGGCTCCCGGAGTGGTACGAGAACGGGTCGTTGCCGGTCCGGGAGCTGGCCCGTGAGCTCGGCGAGCTCGGCGTGCTGGGCATGCACCTGGAGGGCTACGGCTGCGCCGGGACCAGCGCGACCGCCTACGGCCTGGCCTGCATGGAGCTCGAAGCCGGTGACTCCGGCATCCGCTCGCTCGTCTCCGTCCAAGGGTCGCTGGCGATGTTCGCCATCTGGCAGCACGGGTCGGAGGAGCAGAAGCAGGAGTGGCTGCCGCGGATGGCCGCGGGCGAGGCGATCGGCTGCTTCGGCCTGACCGAGCCCGACTTCGGGTCGAACCCCGCCGGCATGCGCACACGCGCCGTGCGGGACGGAGACGACTGGCTCCTCACGGGCAACAAGATGTGGATCACCAACGGCTCCGTCGCCGACGTTGCGGTGGTGTGGGCGCAGACAGAGGACAAGGTGCGCGGCTTCGTCGTTCCCGCCGACGCCCCGGGATTCTCGGCGCCGGAGATCAAGAAGAAGCTGTCGCTGCGGGCCTCGGTCACCAGTGAGCTCGTGCTGGACAACGTCCGCCTTCCCGGGTCCGCGGTGCTGCCTGAGGCGTCAGGGCTCTCCGGCCCGCTGTCGTGCCTCAACGAGGCGCGCTTCGGCATCGTCTTCGGAGCCCTCGGTGCCGCCCGCGACTGCCTGGAGACCGCCATCGAGTACGCCGCGACGCGCGAGATCTTCGACAAGCCGCTCGCCGCCTACCAGCTCACGCAGGCCAAGCTCGCCGACATGAGTGTGGAGCTCGGCAAGGGCATGCTTCTCGCGCTGCACCTGGGTCGGCTCAAGGACGAGGGGAAGCTCTCGTCGGATCAGGTCAGCGTCGGGAAGCTGAACAACGTGCGCGAAGCCATCGCCATCGCTCGCGAGTGCCGCACGCTCTTGGGCGCGGCCGGCATCACCCTCGAGTTCCCGATCATGCGTCATGCCAACAACCTCGAGTCGGTGCTCACCTACGAGGGCACCTCCGAAGTGCACCAGCTCGTCATCGGTCAGTCGCTGACCGGCTCCGCCGCCTTCCGCTGAGGAGCGTGCCGCATGACAGGGAATACGGACATCGACCGCGTCGGGATCGTCGGGGGCGGTCTGATGGGCGCCGGCATCGCGGAGGTGTGTGCGCGCGCCGGGTCGGACGTCGTCGTGGTCGAGTCGTCGGAGGCGGTGGCGCGGACAGCGCGAGAACGTCTCGGCCGCTCGCTCACCCGGGCTGCGTCGAAGGGCAAGATCGACGCAGTCGACGCAGTCATGGCCCGCATCCGCGTGACGACCGACCTTCTCGAGCTGGCCGATCGGCAGCTGGTCATCGAGGCCATCGTCGAGGACGAGGGCGCCAAGGTGGAGCTGTTCCGGCGCCTCGACGAGATCGTCGCGGACCCCGAGGCGATCCTGGCCTCCAACACGTCCTCGATCCCGATCATGAAGCTCGGCGTGGTCACGTCGCGCCCCCAGAACGTACTCGGCATCCACTTCTTCAACCCGGTGCCGGTGCTCCGGCTAGTGGAGCTCGTGCCGAGCCTGCTCACGGCCGACGACGTCACGGAACGGGCGCGGCACTTCGTGCAGGGCCCGCTCGACAAGCGGGCGATCGACAGCCAGGACCGGGCCGGGTTCATCGTCAATGCCCTGCTCATCCCGTTCGTGCTCTCGGCCATCCGGATGCTGGAATCGGGCTTCGCCACCGCGGAGGACATCGACCGCGGACTGGTGCTCGGTGCCGCGCACCCGCAGGGCCCGCTCGCCCTGGCCGACCTCATTGGCCTCGACACCACGAAGGCGGTGGCCGAGTCGCTCTACGAGGAGTTCAAGGAGCCGCTCTATGCCCCGCCGCCGCTCCTGGCCCGGATGGTCGACGCCGGATTGCTGGGACGCAAAGCGGGCCGCGGGTTCCACACCTATCCCTGAGCTGTCCTGCGGGAGGTGTCCCGCCTCCGCGCACGAAGAACGGCCGGTCTCGCGCCGCGAGGCACGAGACCGGCCGTCCCGTGGGGTTGGCCGAGGACGACTACTTGGCGCCGACAGTCGATGTCGACAGGGCACGGGGGTCGCGCTCGCCCCAGGCCTCGTGCTCGACGGCCGTCATGAACCGCTGGACCAGCTCGTTGAAGAGCTCCGGCTCCTCGAGGTTCGTCACGTGACCCGACTTCGGGAGGATCGCCAGCCCGCAACGGGGGATGGTGCGCTTGAGCATCAGATCGGTCTCGAGCACACCGTTGTCCTCATCGCCGGCGATGACGAGGACGGGAGCCGTCATCGCGGCGAGGTCCTCGGCCATCGCATAGAGCGAGGGTCGCGCCTTCTGAACTCCCCGCATGGTGTGTGCTGCCCCGAGGGGGTCGTGCTCGGCCAGGACACGCACGTGCTCGGCGTGGCCACGAGGGTCCTTGGCCAGGTACTGCACCCGCGCCGGGCCGACGCCGTACCACTGCGACATGGCCTCCGACCCCTCGGTGTCGAACGCGACGGCGACCTTCTCCGACTCCTCGCGGAACGTCGCCTCCTTGTCCGGGTGAGCGCCGTAGCCGCAGCCGGCGACCACCGAACCGAGCGTCCGGTCCGGGTGGCGCAGCGCGAAGTGCAAGGCGGTGAACCCGCCCATGGAGTTGCCGACGACGAACGCGCGGTCCACGCCCGCAGCGTCGAGAACGGCGACCGCGTCGGCCACGGCCCGGGCCTGACTGTACGACGCCGGGTCGGCCGGCACGTCGCTCGGCGCGAAGCCGCGCGCGGCAGGCACCAGGCACCGGTGGGTGCGGGAGAACCGTCGTACCTGCGGCTCCCACGAGCGGTGATCGCCTGCGAACTCGTGCAGGAACAAGATGGCCGTCCCCGTACCGGTCTCGTCGTAGTGGATCCGGACGCCATCGTCGGTGGTGGCTGTGGGCATGGTCGCTCCTCGTGGTCGGCGTGGTCGTGACGTCAGCGGTGCTCGAAGTAGCGCCGTCGCGCGCCGCTCCGAGCGCCTGCCCGGGCGCCCACCCAGGCTGCGAGCCCCGAGAGGACGACGGACGCGATGCCGGCGCCGTGGCGCTGGAGCATGGGGCGCACGATGAGGGCCCACGCGTCCAACTCGGCACCCGCCGGAGCGGCGGCCGGTTCGGGTGCCGGCGCAGGACCGGGTGCAGCGGCCGCGGCCGCCAAGACGTCCGGGGGAGCGGTGGCACCGCCACTCGTCGCAGGCGCTGGTCCCGACACACCCCCGCTGCGGAGCAGGTCCTCGAGGTTGCGTGCGAAGGTCTGCATGATTCCGTCGGTCACCTCACCGATGACCCCTCGCCCGAACTGCGCGACCTTGCCGCGGATGTCGAGATCGGCGTCGACCTGCACGACGGTTCCGGCGGGGGACTCCGACAGGGTCGCGACGATATGGGCGTCGGCATTGCCGGCGCCGCGCTTCTCCCGGCCTTTGGCACGCATGGTCAGGCGGTGGGCGGCCTCGTCGGCGTCGAGGATGACGAACTGGCCGGCGTACGTCACGCCCAGCGGGCCGACCTTGACCTTGACCTCACCCTCGTACGTACCCGGTTCGGGCTGCCCGAGCAACGTCGAGCCGGGCATGCACGTGGCGATCCGTTCGACCTGGAGGAAGGCCTGGTAGACCTCGGCCAGGGGTCGATCGATCGTGAAGGAGTTGGAGAGCTGCATCAGCGCTCCATCAGAGCCTTGCGCTGCGCGCCGTCGATCGGCACGTGGGCGCCGTGGATGCTAGCCGCCGCGTCGGAGGCGAGGAAGGCGACCAGGTTGGCCACCTCCTGCGGCTGGGTGATCCTGCCGAAGGGGATGGAGGTCTCGGCCCTGCGGCGGGCCTCGGCCTGGTCGACGCCCATGTCGCGGGCGAACGCCTTCTCCAACGTGTCCCACCGGTCGGTGTCGACGGGGCCGGGGTTGACCGTGTTGACCCGGATGCCCTTGGGTCCGTACTGGTCAGCGACGGAGCTGGCGAAGTTGAGGTCCGCTGCGTTGGCCGCACCGGCGGTCATCTCCCAGAAGCTCGGCTTGAGGCCGTCGTTGCCGACCACCAGGACGATCGAGCCGCTGCCGCGCTCCACCATGTGCGGGACGACGTGACGCACGGTGCGGACGTAGCCCATGAACTTGAGGTTGAGGCTCTGCATCCACTGCTCGTCGGTGAGTTCCTCGAGCAGTCCACCGGGTGAGCTGCCGGCGCACGTCACCAGGATGTCGATTCCGCCGAGCTCGTCGATCGCCTCCGCGACGCAGCGAGCGACGTCCGCGTCCTGGCTCATGTCGCCGGCCTTGGCGACAACGCGGCGTCCGGTTTCCTCACTGAGCTCGGCCGCGGTCTTCTCCAGGTCCTCCTGGCCGCGGGCGGTGATGACGACGTCGCAGCCCTCGTGGGCGAGCGTGCGAGCGACCTCGCGTCCGATGCCCTTGCTGGCGCCGGTGACGAAGGCCTTCTTGCCGTGCAGATCGAGATCCATAGTTCCTCCGGAAGGTTGTGGTATCTGGTATATCAAATATCACTTCGAATGCGCCGTCAAGGGTGTGCCGAGGCGGCCCTCGGTGGGGGCGGCGCGTGGCCGTCCCACGACTCGCCGTTGCGCCGGCGTTCGTGCTCGAGGGACTCCAGCACCTGCGGGGACGTGGCGATCGCCTTGACCGTGGCGAGAGCCGCCGAGTCGAGACGGCCGAGATCCTCGACCAGCGCCAGTGTCGCGGCCCAGGGATCCTCATCCACCCTGTGGACGAACCCCGCATCCCGCGCCTCCGGCAGCTCCAGCCATCGTCCGGTGAGCGTGAGGTCGAGCGCCCGCGAACGACCCACCAGGTGGGGGAGGATCCACGCGCCGACGGCCAACCCGTGGCCGGGACCCACCCAACGCCATCTGGCCGATGGACCAGCCACCCGGATGTCGGCGGCCGCGGCGAGTTGAGCGCCGCCGCCGACCGCAGCCCCGTCGACCACTGCGGCCACCAGTCCGGGGCGCCGAACGATCGCCTCGTAGCACTCGTAGAGCCGCTCGCTGACCTCGGCCCGCTCCGCGTCCGGAACGCCGAGGTCCGCGCCCGCGCAGAACATGCCGGGCGTCGAGCTGCCCAGCACGACGCACTGCTCGGGGGCACCGTTCAGGGCGTCGAGAAGTCCCTCCACCGCGGCCATGTCCAGCGCATTGCGCCGCGCTGCCCGGTCGAGGCGCAGAAGTCGCACGGTCGGACCACTGCTCGGACGGTGGATGTCGTTCAACAACCCGCTCATCGCGGCCTCCTCCGGCTGGCGATGTGGTTCCATCACCTGTGAGATATGGTATATCACGGAGTGGAAAGGGGCTGACCCATGAAGCCGGCAGCATACGAGTACCACCGCGCCTACACCGTGGAAGAGGTCGTGAGCCTTCTCGACGAGCTCGGCGAGGATGCCAAGATCCTTGCCGGGGGGCAGTCGCTCGCGCCGATGATGAACTTCCGGCTCGCACGCCCCAGTGCCTTGGTGGACGTGATGCGCATCGCGGGGTTGGACCACATCCGCCGGGAGGGCGATGAGCTCCACGTCGGCGCTCTCGCCCGGCACCGCGCCGTGGAGACGTCGCGCGACCCGGGCGTCCTGGAGGGGTTCGGGCTCCTCCCACGCGCTGCGCGCTGGATCGGCCACTACCCCATCCGCGCACGGGGGACGGTGGGCGGCAGCATCGCCCACTCGGACCCGACGGCGGAGTGGTGCCTGCTGGCCCGACTCTTCGACGCCCGCATCGTGGTGCAGGGTCCAGCCGGACAGCGGGAGGTCCCCGCCCAGGAGTGGTTCGGCGGGTTCCTCACGACCGCGAGCGACCCCGGCGAGATGGTGGTCGAGACGCGCTTCACACGCCCCCGCGGCCACGGCGCCATGACCGAGTACGCACGCCGGCGGGGCGATTTCGCCATCGCCGCCGTCGGCCTGGCCTTCGACGTGGTCGACGGACGGTTCTCCGACGTGGGCATCGTGCTCGGTGGGGTGGCTGCCACGCCGGTACGCGCTTCGGAGGCGGAGAGCATCCTTGAGGGGGCTGCTGTCGACGGGGACGCCGTCGTCGAGGCGAGCAGGGCCGCAGCCGCCGACCTGAACCCGCCCAGCGACCTCAACGGCGACGCGGCGTACCGGCGTCACCTGGTCGAGAACCTCACCCGGCGAGGCGTGGCCGAAGCGCTCGCCGTTGGGGCGACCAGATGACCACGCCGGCCGAGAAGCCCACCCGTTGGGTGGGGAACCGGCTCCCCCGGCGCGAGGACTCCCGGATGCTGAGGGGGGCCGGGCGGTTCACCGACGACATCGCCGAGCCACATGCCTTCCACGTCGCCTTCGTCCGCAGCCCGGTGGCGTCCGGCACCGTGCGGGACATCGACGTCAGCGAGGCCCTCGCACGGGACGGCGTGCTGGAGGTCGTGACGTCAGCAGACCTCGGTCATGTCGGCCTCACCGCGGTGCTTGAGCGCGACGAGTTCATCCCCACGCTGATGCCGCTGCTGGCCCACGACCGCGTCCGGTACGCGGGCGAGCCCGTTGCCGCAGTCGTCGCCCGAGACCGCTACCTCGCTGAGGACGCCGCCGAGGACGTCGTGGTCGACATCGAGGAGACGCCGGCCGTCATGACCATCGGCGACGTGCCCGGCTCCGTCCCACTCCACGACGACGCCCCCGAGGGAGTGCTCGTCGACCTCGAGATGTTCACCGACGACATGCTCGATGCTGAGCTCGCCGCCGCTGACCTGGTGCTCGAGGAGACCTTCCGCAGCGGTCGGGTCCACGCCGCGCCCATGGAGCCCCGGACCTGCCTGGCCGAGTGGGTCGACCGGGACGAGCAGTTGGTCCTCACCTTGTCCACGCAGGTCCCGCACCAGGTGCGTACCGGAGTCGCCCTCGCGCTCGGCCTCCCGGAACGAGGCGTTCGGGTCATCGCACCCGACGTCGGCGGCGGGTTCGGACTCAAGTGCGTGGTCGGGCGTGAGGAGGTGGTGGTGGCTGCGATCGCGCGGCAGTGCCGGCGTCCGGTGCGCTGGTCGGAGGACCGCCAGGAGAACCTCATCTCCTCCTTTCACGGGCGCGAGCAGGAGTACCACGTCCGCGCCGGCTTCCGAGCCGACGGCACGCTGGTCGGGCTGGACGCGGACATCCGCTGCAACATCGGCGCCTACTCGGCCTACCCCTTCTCGTGCGCGGTCGAGCCGCTGATGGCGGCAACCGAGCTCCCCGGTGTCTACAAGGTGCCGAGGTACGCCGCCCGAGCCCGCGGGTACGCCACCAACAAGCCCCCGACAGCGCCCTATCGGGGTGTGTCGCGTCCCCAGATCGTCATGGTCATGGAGGGGCTGATGGACCGGGCTGCCGACCGGCTCGGGATCGACCGCATCGATATCCGCCGGCTCAACACCATCGCCTCAGAGGACTTCCCCTTCATCGGTGCCAACGGCATCACCTACGACCCGGGCTCGTATCTCGAGTCGCTCGAGAAGTGCCTGGACGAGACCCGCGCGTCCGGCTGGTGGGAGCGCCGGGACTCGTCCGACGGCGACCGCCTGTACGGCATCGGCATCGCCAACTTCTCCGAGCGCACCGCCTACGGCACCGCCACGATGGGCCTGCGCAAGATGCAGATGACACCGGGCTTCGAGGTGTCGCACGTGCGCATGGACGCCTCCGGCGACGTGGTCGTCACGAGCGGCACCTGCGGTCACGGCCAGGGGCACGAGACGACCTTCGCCCAGATCGTCGCGGACCGCCTGGGCATCCACCCGGACCGGGTGAAGCTCCGGCAGGGCGACACCGAGGTCACCAGCTTCGGCTGGGGGACCTTCGGCAGTCGTTCCCTGGTCATCGGGGGCGGGGCCGCGTCCGTCGCCTCCGGGCGACTGGCCGACCAGCTGCGCGAGGTGGCCGCCGACATCCTCGAGGCGGACGCCGGCGACATCGAGCTCGCCGACGGTAAGGCGACGGTCCGAGGCGTCGAGGGCATCGGTGTGTCCATCGACGAGATCGCCGCCTCGGTGCACTTCCGTTCCCAGACCCTGACCGGCCGGGGCGACCACCTGCTCGAGGCGCGGGGAATGGCCGACCCTCCCGGCATGTTCTCGAATGCCTGCCACGCCGCGCTCGTCGAGATCGATCCCGGGACAGGAGGCGTCGACGTCATCGACTACATCGTCGTGGAGGACTGCGGCGTGGTGATCAACCCGATGATCGTGGACGGCCAGGTCCGTGGGGGGGTCGCCCAGGGAATCGCCGCCGCGCTCCTCGAGGAGCTCGCCTACTCGGCGGAGGGGCAGCCGGGAGCAGGGACGTTCATGGACTACCTCGTCCCGACTGCCACCGAGATCCCGCCGATCACTGTGCACCACCTCGAGACACCCAGTGACCAGACCGACACCGGCGCCAAGGGGATGGGGGAGGGAGGCACGATCGGCGCGCCCGCCACGGTCCTGTCGGCCATCAACGATGCGCTGCGGCACCACTCCACTCGATTCCAGCACGTGCCCGTCACGCCGGCCCAGCTCGTCGACGCGCTCGCGTCGGCCCCCACCGTCCAGGAGGCGACATGAAGGACCAGCACTTGGTGACGATGAAGGTCAACGGCGAGGAGCACGAGGTGCTGATCGACTCGCGGCGCACCTTGGCGGACGTGCTGCGCACCGACTTGGGCCTCACCGGCACCCACCTGGGCTGTGAGCACGGCATCTGCGGGGCCTGCACCGTGCTGCTCGACGGAGAGCCGGTCCGCGCCTGCCTCATCTTCGGCGTGCAGACCGACGGGCAGGAGGTGAGCACCGTCGAGGGCCTCGCCACCGATGGCGAGCTCAACGACCTACAGCAGGCGTTCTCCCGCCACCACGGTCTGCAGTGCGGCTTCTGCACCCCTGGTTTCCTCATGCTGGCCGAGGCCTACCTCGCCACCGAGCCCGACGGCGACCGAGAGGACGTGCGCGAGGTCGTCTCCGCCAACCTGTGTCGCTGCACCGGCTACCAGGGCATCGTGGACGCGGTCTGCGAGGTCGCCAAGATGCGACGGGGTCTCGCGCATGGTTGAGCTCCTGGGCACCCGTGCGTCGCGGAAGGAGGACCCGCGGCTCCTCGCCGGGCACGGTCGGTTCGGTGCCGACGTCCAGCGCCCTCGCACCCTCCACCTGCGCGTCGTCCGCTCCTCCGTCGCTGCCGGCCGGATCCTGGAGGTGGCCACCCAGGCAGCGCGGGACCTCCCCGGGGTGGTGGCGGTGTTCAGCGCCGCAGATCTCCCCGGCGACCTTAGAATCCCGGTCCGGCTCACCGTCCGCGGCATCGACCTGAGCGAACACCTGCAACCGGTGCTGGCGAGCACCCACGTGCGCTACGTCGGGGAGCCCGTGGCGGTCGTCGTGGCCGAGGACGCCTACACGGCCGAGGACGGCGCCGAGCTCGTCGAGGTCGACATCGAGCCGGGGGACGTGCTCCTCCACGCACCGGACGCGGACGACTCGCGCATCGCCGCGGACTTCACCCTGGGGTACGGCGACGTCGACGCGGCCTTCGGGTCGGCCGAGCACGTCGTGTCGCTCGACTTCCACGTGGGGCGGCACACGGCCGTGCCCATGGAGCCCCGCTCCCTGGTCGTCGAGGTCGGTCCCGACGGGCACCTCGACATCTACGGCTCCACCAAGGTGCCCGTGTTCAACCGGCAGGTGCTGGCCGACCTGCTCGGCATGGACGCCTACGACATCCGGATGCACCACGTCGATGCCGGCGGCGGGTTCGGTGTCCGAGGCGAGTTCTATCCTGAGGACTTCCTGGCCCCTTGGGTCGCACGCCGGCTCGGCAAGCCGGTCGCCTGGACCGAGGACCGGGCCGAGCACCTGGTCGCGGTCAACCACTCACGCGAGCAGCACCACCGCATCGAGGTGGCCCTCGATGCGGACGGCGTCATCATGGGCCTGCGCGACGACGTGTGGCACGACAACGGCGGCTACATCCGCACCCACGGGGTCATCGTCCCGGAGCTGACCCTCGCCATGCTGCCCGGGCCCTACCGGGTGCCCGCCTACTCCGGTCGCGTCCGCGTGGCGCTGACCAACAAGACGCCCTGCGGCACCTACCGCGCTCCCGGGCGGTTCGAGGGGACCACCGTCCGCGAGCAGTTGTTCGACCTGGCCGCGGATACCCTCGGGATGGACCGCATCGAGCTGCGCCGCCGCAACCTACTGACCAGTGCCGAGCTGCCTCTCGACCGTCCCCTGGACGCCTTGGGCACCGACATGCTGCTCGACTCCGGTGACTACGGCGGGCTGATGGAGCGCGCTCTCTCGCGCGTCGACGAGCTCGGCTGGCACGACCTCGTCCGACAGGGCCGCGACGCGGGGCGGCTGCTCGGCATCGGCGTCTCGAACTTCCTGGAGAAGAGCGGCCTCGGACCGCACGACACGGCCGACGTGGAGATCACCTCTACCGGGCGGGTCCGTGTCCACAGCGGCGGGACGTCGCTGGGGCAGGGCATCGAGACGGTGCTCGCACAGGTGGTGGCCGATGAGCTCGGCGTCGCCATGGAGGCGATCGAGGTGATCAACGGGGACAGCCAGCTGCAGCCCTACGGGACCGGGTCCTGGGCGAGTCGCTCCACGGTCATGGCCGGCAACGCCGTACGAGGTGCGGGTCAGGCGGTCGCCGCCCGGGTGCGGGAGCTCGCCGGTCGCGCACTCGAGGTGGAGCCTGGCGACCTCGAGCTCGTCGCGGGCACGGTCCGGGTGCGCGGTGTGCCCGACTGCTCGCTCACGCTGGCGCAGGTCTGGGGCGCGTCCCAGCCCAGCAGCGAGCTGCTCGGAGCCGACGAGCCGGCCGGACTGTGGGCGCGGCACCGATTCAGCGTTGACCACATGACCTATCCCTACGGCACGCATGTCTGCTTGGTCGAGGTGGACCCGGGCACCGGTGGCGTGGCGGTCCGCGGCTACCTCGTCGCCTACGAGGTCGGCCGCGCCATCAACCCGCAGCTCGTCGAGGGCCAGCTGCTCGGTGGCGTCGCCCAGGGTGTCGGCGGCGCCCTGCTGGAGCAGTTCCAGTACGACGACGCGGGGCAGCCCCAGGCGACCACCTTCATGGACTACCTGATGCCCACCGCGAGTGAGATCCCGGACATCGAGCTGATCGTGAGTGAGGACGTGCCGGCGACGACCAACGCACTCGGCGTCCGAGGCGCGGGCGAGGGTGGCCTGACCGGAGCAGGAGCCGCCATCGCGAGCGCGGTCAGTGACGCCGTACGGGTGCCTGCCGTGCCGCAGCTCCCGCTGTCACCAGGTGTCGTGCTGGGCCTGCTCGCCGCAGGCGCCCGGACCACCCGGGGAGTGGAGAAGGATCGGACCGAGCACATCGGTTCGCCTACTATTGACTAACGGCTAGAGAGAGGCCCGTCGTGTCGATCCCCGCAGTCAGCAAGCTGCCCGCGATGCACTACTCGTCCAAGAGCGACATCGTGTGCGCGATGCTGCGCGAGCTGATCATCAGCGGCGAACTGACCGCATCGGAGCCGTTGCGGCAGCGCGACCTCGCCGCGCGGTTCGGTGTCAGTCAGACCCCGGTGCGCGAAGCGCTCCGCCGACTTGAGTCCGAAGGGCTGGTCGTGAACGACCCGCACCGCGGCTCCACGGTCGCGGCGTCGCGGAACGGCATCGTGCAGGACAACTCGCTGCTGCGCGCAGCCCTCGAGCCGCTCGGAGCCCGGCTGGCGGCCGAGGCGGTGACCGAAGACCAGCTGCGTAGGTTGCGCGAGCTGAGCGACGCCATGAAGAGCAACCTGGACGACCACGAGCGCTACAGCGCCCTCAACCGCGAATTCCACTTCGCGATCTACGAGGCAGCGGCGTCTCCGATGCTGCTGTCGATGATGCGGCTGCTCTGGCAGGCCATGCCCCAGGGCCCCAAGGTCACCCGATCGCACGCCGAGTCTGCGGCCCAGCACGACGAGCTGATCGACGCTCTCGCCGCGCGCGATCAGGAGCGTGCAGCGGAGATCACCCGCGTCCACATTCTCTCGACCCGTCACATGGACGACGAGATCGGCGGCGGCTGAGCGCCAGGCATCCCGGACCGGTTGACCGATGGGCTGGTCCCTCGGGGGCCCGGCCCATCTGTCCCTGCGTGGTGATGACGCTCATACCGCGTGGTGCTCGTCGAGCTTCTGTCGCGTGTGGGCGAGGAACTCGGCCGCGCGCGCCTCTGGCGCCCGCGTGACCAGGCTGACCCCCACGAAGAGGACCGCCGATACCAACAGGCCCCAGATGCCGCTGGCTTGACCAGCCGGCTTGACCAGCGTGAACTCCAGGACGAACACCAGCGCCCCGGCCACGATGACCGCTGCGAGCACGCCCTCGGTAGTTCCGCGCTTCCAGAAGAACGCGCCGATGATGGGTGGCACGATCACCAAGAGCCCGGCGGACGCCGAGACCGAGAGGACGGCGATCAGGTCGACCTTGAGCTGGGCGAAGAGGAAGGCCATGACGGCGATGACGGGAAGGACGAGCTTGCCCACCGCCAGCTGGTGCTTCTCGTCACTGTCCGGCTTGGCCACCGCGTAGACATCGCGCACCACCATCGACGACAAGGTCAGCATGATCGAGTCGATCGTGGAGACCGCGGCAGCGATGATGCCGACCATGACGATGACACCCAACACCGTCGGCACCAGGTCCGATCCCAGCAGGCTGGGGGTCGCGAGGTCGCCCGTGGCGAGGTCCGGGAACTCCAGCAGGGCTGCGAAGCCCCACACCACCGCGACCAGCGTGTAGACCAGGCCGAAGACCATGGAGCCCAGGATCATCCGGCGCAGGTCTCGCATCGAGGCCGGGGTGTAGAGCCGCTGGCTGACCTGCGGGTTGGAGATGGAGAAGAACACCCACGGGATGGTCAGCCCGAGGAACGTGCTGAACGTGAAGAAGCCGGTCCCAGGGACGCTGAGCGCCCCGGGGTGGTCCCGGCTGAGGGACCCGAAGAACTCCCCGAAGCCGCCGAGCGCCTCGATGACGAACAGCACCACGAGCGTGGCACTGATGATCATCACGACCGCCTGCAGCGCGTCAGTCCAGGCGACCGAGCGGAGTCCCGCGACGACCGCGAAGAGGATGGCCAGGACCGTGGCGAGCACAGTGCCGGTAGTGAAGCTGATGGCCCCGTCGGTCATCCCGCTCACCAAGTAGCCCACGCCGGCGAGCTGCACCGCCGAATAGGGGATGAGGAACACACAGCTCGCCAGGGCCGTCGCGACGGCCACGGCCCTGTTGTCGTAGCGGTGGCCCAGCATCTCCGACGGGGTGACGTAGCCGTACTTCTGACCCACCAGCCAGAAGCGCGGGCCGAAGATCAGCACGAGCGTGACACCGCAGAGGTAGGTCAGCTCGAAGCCGAGCGCCCCGGCCCCGCCGAAGTAGGTGAGCCGGCGAGCCCGATGGCGGGGCGTGTGTCCACCTTCCTGCGGAGAGGCGCGGTGCTTGGTGGAGTGTGTTGTGTATCAGGTCAGGACCGGCGGCTATGGACGCGCGGCGGGCGGTCGCCGTCCCGGCAGTCGAACGCCGGGCGCCCGTGGGGGCGGCCGCCGGCTCGTTCAGGCAGACCGGCGGCGCACGTCGTCCTCGATCGCGCGAGCGACAGTGAGGCACGTCGCCTCGTCCCCGGGCGGAGCCATCACCTGCGCGCCGACGGGGAGAGCCCCCGGGGTGCCGGCTGGCACGCTCACCGCTGGCAGGCCCGTCGCTGCGGCCCACCCCGTGTAACGAGTGAGGGCGGTCGCGACCGGCACCTCTCGACCGTCGAGCGTCACCGTGCTCGCGGCGCGGCGGGGAGCGATGCACGCAGTGGTGGGGGTGAGCACCGCGTCCAGCTCGTGTTGGACGAACATGCGGGCAGTTTCTGCCCTCAGCGCTCGGCGTGCTGCTCCCAGCGCCGCGATGTCGTCAGCCAGTGCCACACCCAGCGTCGCGAGTGCGCGCGCCTCACCGCCGAAGCCGCTGGGGTCGTCGGCCACTGCAGTCGCGTAGGCCTGCGCAGACTCCCACAGCATCGTCAGCAGCGAGACCGCGCCGGCGAGTCGCAGGGGGGCGGCGTCGACCTCCACGATCTCGGCACCTGAGTCCCGCAGCCCAGCCACGGCCTGCCGCCACACCTCGGCCGTGGCACGGTCGAGCGGGCCGGGGTTCGCGAGTACCCCGATGCGTCCGAGGGAGGTCTCGCTGCGTCCCAGCGGGCGCCCCAGCAGCACCTCGCCCACCGCGGCACACGTCGCGACGTCGTGCCCGATGGGTCCGGCCACGTCCTGGGTGGGCGCCAGAGGGCTGATCCCGTGGCTCGGCACTGTCCCGGTCGTGGGGCGCAGACCGACGACCCCGCAGAGGCTGGCGGGAATGCGGATCGACCCACCGGTGTCGGTGCCCAGGGCAGCGTCTGCCACACCTGCGGCGACACACGCCGCGGACCCACCCGAGGAGCCGCCCGGCATCCGACCCGGATCCATCGGGTGGGGCACCGTCGCCGTGGTCACTCCCCAGGCCAGCTCGTGAGTGGCGGCCTTGCCCACACACTCCGCTCCCTCCTCGGCCAGCAGCCGCCAGACCGTGGCGGACCGATCGGGACTGCGCCAAGTCGCCCCCGGCGTGCCGTTGCGCGTCGGTAGCCCGGCCACGTCAATCACGTCCTTCACGGCCACACGGAGCCCACTGAGCCGACCCGGACGTGTCGTAGCGGGCGGCGCACCCGGGGTCACGAGCCACCCCGCGTCCCGAGCCTGCTCGGTCGTCCCGGTTGCCGGATGGGGCCGCCACTCATGGCGACGATCGGCTGCTGCCGGAGCTCGCCACGTCGGCTCGTCCCACCCAGGCGTGGCTCCTGCCGCCGCTTCGCGGACGATCGCGAAGGATGCCCGAGCCGCCGCGGCGTAGGAGGTTCGAGTGCGCCATTCCAGGTCGCCGTCGGGCGGGTCGGTCACCGGCATCCCCCATCGGCGAGGAGACGCGGCCGGTGTCCGTGCCCGAGATCGCGGGCGTCGTCGCGGAACATGAAATGTGGTATATCACTTCTTGCGCTGCCTCGACCACCGACGCTCGTGAGTCCTCGAGACACCTCTGGGCGGGACGTGTACCTGGCCCTACCGCACCGTCTGGACGACCCTCCAGCGTGACGCCGGAACTCCGCCAAGAGGGTAGCCAGCGGAAGCCGCAGTCGACGACCTCGAGGCAGGGAGTCCGCCCGGTCGTGGACACCTGAGGAGTTCGAGCTGTACTGCTACAAGTCGTAGAATTGAATGACTGGCTGATGCTGACGTGCGCAAACGTCGTGAATCCGTAGTCGCTTGTATCACGCTTGTAGTCGAAGGCGCGCCGACCGCAGTGCCCCCAGCTGAGGCGTGCCCCGCCGCCAACGGGGCGGAGGCGTCCTCCAGCGGTCAGCTAGGAACCGGCAACCCGAACGGCAAGCCGCCTGACCGGTGTCGTCCGCAACGGACGACACCCGATTCGGTGGCAGTTCGTCGCGGCGGAGAGGCGAGTGTGCGTCGACTAGGTTGTCCGGCCGATCGGCGGCGCTGGTCGAACCAAGGCCCGGGCTGCGTCTGCTGCCACATGACGAAGGACGGGTTCGACTCGCTCGATGTCGCAGCTGCGGGGGACCGAGACGGAGAGAGCGGCCAGCGGTCGCCCGCTGTGGCTGAGGATGGGCACCGCGATGCAGAATAGGCCGGGCTGTACCTCCTCGCGGTCGTAGGCGACGCCACGTCGTCGTACCCGGTCCAGTTCTGCGGCCAGGTCCATCGGATCTGTGATGGTGCTGGATGTGAGCTGAGCCAGGTAACCGCCAAGCGCTTGCTCGCAGGCGTCTGCATCGTGCGCGAGCAGCGCCTTTCCGATCGCGGTGGCGTGCGCCGGAATCCTGCCGCCAATGCGCGATGGGCTAGGGGCGCGTCGGCGTCCGTAGAGTTTGGCGAGGTAGATGACGTCAGTGTCGTGCAAGGCGCCAAGGTGGACGGTGTGGTGTGTGCGCTCGTAGAGGTCCCCCACAAAAGGGATCAACTGGTCGCGGACACGGTCATGTTGGCGTGGGTAGACATCCTGACCGAGCTGGTGAAGCCGCGCCCCCAGGCGGTACTGACGGCCGACGCGTTCGACCGCTCCGTTGCGTTCTAGGATGCCCAGCACCCGGAACGCGGTCGACTTGCTCAGGTCGGCTCGCCGCGCCAGCTCACTGACGCCAACCCCTGAACTCGCCTGGTCACCGAATGCCAGCAGGAGGCTCATGGCCTTGTCAACGGCCGCACGGTCGTCGCGAGCGCCGGCTGTGGATCCGTCAGTGGACTGCACACGCGGCGCCAGCCCGGTAGCGCTACCAGTCATCGGCGTCACCTTCACTTGGCTGATCGTCAGGTATGGGTGACAGTCTGCGAAAGAGCACGGGCGTCAGTCAACTTGTTCCGACCGTCCATTTTAAGTGACACTATCCATCATGCATGCGGACAACGAATTGATTGCGTTCAACACTCGTAGATTCCGACTGGAACGAGGCATGTCATTGGGCGAGTTGGCACGTCGCTCGGGTGTTTCGAAGCAGACGCTGTCGAAGATCGAGGCAGGAGGCGGCAACCCCACGATTGAGACGCTCGCCGCCTTGGCGGGCGCCCTCGATATCACCACTCGGCGGCTCCTGACGCAGTGGGGGACGCCGGTGTTTGTCCAGCGCCAGGCCGAAGCCGAGTGGCAAGAGGGAGATGGCTGGTCCCACCGGATGCTGGATGAGATCTACGGAAGCGGATATGTCCGCACGGTACTGCTCCGGCTGGAGAGAACGAGCGATGAGGACCGCGTCGTCGACGGTCACCAGCCAGGAACGCTCCACCATCTGTACGTGATCAGCGGCAAGTTGCGGACGGGGCCGCTGACCGACACCGTTGACCTTTCCGCGGGCGACTTCGTTAGGTTTCCAGGCGACGTGCCACACGCCAACGTCTGTCTCAGCGATCGCGTGATCGCGCACATGGTGACGACACTGCCCCAGGTCCGGCAGTTTAGACCCCCGGTTCGGGCGTCATAGAGCGTTGCGCTACGGCGTGCCTTGGCACGCATTGCCTCTGGAAGACGGGACCATGCAGCTGACCAGCATCACCGTCTCGCGCCTGGCGGTCTGAACCGCCCCGGCATGTCCGGAGAGCTGATTCGTTGGAAGGATCACTCTCATGGCACGACCCAGCAAGTACCCGACCGAGCTGCGTGAGCGCGCGGTTCGCCTCGTGATCGAGGTCCGCGGGGATCACCCCTCAGAGTCCGCGGCGATCAGGTCGGTCGCGGGCAAGCTCGGGATCTCCTCGCCCGAGCAGCTGCGCAAGTGGCTTCGCCAGGCCGAGATCGACGGCGGCCAGCGTCCAGGCAAGACGAACGAGGAGCTCGCTGAGATCAAGGCGTTGAAGGCCGAGGTCTCCGAGTTGCGGCGGGCGAACGCGATCTTGAAGTCCTGAGGCTGTCGCACGAATCTCTGACGGGTCCACAATCGCCCCCGCTGGGCGTTCCTCCCCGGGGGCCGGGGATCCCCCTCAGGCCAGCCGGTAGACCTTGAGCAGGTTGTGGGTGGCGCAGATGAGCTTCCACTCGCTGTCTGCGGCCGTGAGTCCTCGTCGGGAGATCGTCCTGATGCCTCTGTTGTGCTTGATCTGGGCGAAGACGGGCTCGATGCTCGGTGCTCGTTTCTTGTAGGTTCTCCGACCGCGCGGGGTGTCGAGCTTGGCGATCATCGTGGTGGTCAGCGGATCCGGGTCACCGGCTCGACGGCGGCGTAGGAGTTGGTTGACCCGGGCTCTGGTGACCCCGAGGTGCTCGGCTGCCGCGAGCGTGTCGAGTTCGCCGGTCTGCACGCGGTCGAGGATCTCGGTGCGTGCCTGCTCGCTCTCGGCGATCTTCTTCAGCTGTCGAGCGCGTCCGGGTGCGATGAACGACTCGACTCCCTTCAGCGCCACGTTGTCGACACTCCAGTAGCCGGCATCGGCCACGACTCTGCGCACCCGGCGTCGTTCCCCGGCGGTCTTCAGGTTGGTCTTCGCGGCGGCAACCATCGGCGCATATGCCGGTGCGTCCATGGCCAGGTTGGTGGCTTCGGCAGCGATGACGAACTGGTCGGCGGTCGACACCGCTTGGACGTTGTAGCCCTGCACGTAGCCGTCCTTGGTCTTCAACAGACGACTGTCTGGGTCGGTGACGTTGGCCCGCTGACGTGACTTGTGCGTTGCCGATCCCGGCGTGGGGCGGCGACCTCGGATCGGCTTGCCCGTGGCCGCTTCCTTCTCAGCGCGCCTAGCGAGATGTGCTTCGTAGGACTTCTCCGCGGCTTCCGCCTCGAGCTCATCGAGCAGGGCACGCAAGCGAGCGCGCCGCTCGCCTCGAGTGCGCAGGCCGCGATCAGCGTCATCATGACCATCACTGCGGGCTGCATCCTGCTCAGCATCTTCAGCTGCATCCGTGGCATCAGCTTCGGCAAGGATCTCTGCGGCGATCTGTTCCGCGGTCATGTTCGCGTCGCGCGAGGCGTTGGCATTGAGCTTCGTGCCATCGATCGCGATCAGCCCGGGCCGGAGCAGCCCAGCACGAGCACAGAGGGCCAGAACCTGGCCGAACAAGCCAGCGATCGCAGCGTCGTGCGTGGCCCGAAACCGGGCGATAGTCGCGTGGTCGGGCTGCTGGTTTGCCGCGACGACCCTGAAGGCGACGTCCTCGACCAGGCGCTTCTCGATCTTGCGGCTGGAACGTTCGCCGACGCTGTAGGCGTACACCAGCAGCGCCAGCATCATCTGCGGGTCGTAGGCCCCGCCGCCCCGGCCGTCAGCTCGGTAGCCGGCCAAGAACGCCGAGAGGTCGAGCTCGGCGACAACATCGATGACGAACCACGCCAAATGATCCTCAGGCAACCACTCCGCCACCGAGGGCGGCATCAGGAGCAGTTGCTCACGATCGACGGCAGCGAAGTTGTAGGCCACGGCTCAGTATTTCGCCTCGGGCGCGGGTCATCGATCCGCAACGCCGCACCGGCTGATTCGTGCGACAGCCTCTCCTCGGCAGCTTTTTTCGCGGCGGAGCTCGACCGCCCCTCCCGGTACTGATCGACTACGTTCGCTTGCACAAGGACGAGTTCGGGGTCGAGCCGATCTGTCGCGTGCTCACAGAGCACGGGATCAAGATTGCCCCCTCCACCTACTACGAGAACGTCTCCCGTCAGCCGTCGAAGCGGAAGCTGCGCGACGCCGAGATCGTCGAGCTGATCGTGGCCGAACGAGCCCGGCAGAAGCTGTTCGCCAGGTTCGGTGCCCGCAAGATGTGGCTCCACCTGCGCGGCCAGGGCCACGACGTCGCGCGCTGCACGATCGAGCGGCTCTACGCCGAACAGGGCTGGGTCGGGGCGCTACGGCTGAAGAAGGTCCGCACCACGATCCCCGACGAGTCCGCCGAGCGGCCGGCCGACCTGGTCGATCGGCAGTTCTTCGCCACCCGCCCGAACCAGCTGTGGGTCGCTGACTTCACCTACGTAGCGACCTGGGCCGGCACCGTCTACGTCGCCTTCATCTTCGACGTCTTCAGCCGCCGGATCGTCGGCTGGCGAGCAGCCACCCGGATGACCACCGACCTCGTCCTGGACACTCTCGAGCACGCGATCTGGACCCGCCGTCAGGCCGGGGTCGAGGACCTCTCCGGACTGATCCATCACACGGATGCCGGGTCTCAATACGTCAGTTTTGCCTTCACCCAGCGGCTGGTCGACGAGGGCGTCGACCCTTCCGTGGGGTCGGTGGGCGATGCCTACGACAACGCGCTCGCGGAGTCCCAGATCGGGCTCTACAAGGCCGAGCTGATCCGGCCCGAAGGCCCCTGGCGCGCCGTGGAGCACGTCGAGCTCGAGACCCTGGACTGGGTCGACTTCTTCAACAACGAGCGCCCCCACCAGGCTCTCGACGACCTCACCCCAGTGGCCGCCGAGGAACTTCACTACGCTGCACGAAACGAGCTCCAGCCGACCGGCTGAGCCACCAAACCCAGCCTCCGGACTCGCCGGGGCGGTTCAGTCAGGCGATCCACTGACGGGCGGCCGATCGCGGGTCCGCGTGATGCAACTGTGGTGTGGTTCTGACTGTGGAACGTGTTGTCAAAGTGGGGACTCCGGGCGGCAAGCCGCTGGTCTGATCAGGTGCTGGGCGTGGAGGACGCGGTGGCGACCGCGAATCCCGCGATCCACTCCGGGATTGCCTCGTAGAAGCGCGAGCGCATCTGGTACGGGCCGGAGGCGGCCAGCGAGGCGAATGCTGCGATCCAGGTGCGGACCTCATGGGCTGATCCGCCTCCCTGTGCGCCCATCCAATCGACGGTCCACGAGTCGAACTCGGCCAGGGAGCCGGACTCGAGGATGTCGAGCAGCTGGTTGTCCCACGTGGGGTTGATCGGGATCATCGACGTCGAGCCGGCGGCGTAGTCGCGTCCAGCCTGTACGACCCTCTCCTCGCCGCGAAGGCGCTGCTCGGGGGTCGGCGGGTGGCCCTCGATGAGAGCGTCGGCGACCCGGGGAGGCGCCCCGTCCAGAACCGGCACCGGCGGGTCGTGGGAGAGGCCACCGGACCCGAGGAACAGCACCCGCTTGTCGAGCTCGGCTGCCGCCTCACCGATCGCGGTGCCGAGCGCACGGATGCGAGAGACGGGGCCCAGTGGGGTAGCGACGCCGTTGATAAAGACCGGTACAACGGGGACCTGGTCGATCCCGCCGAAGAGCACTTCGAGCGGCTGCACGAATCCGTGGTCGACGATCATTCGTGCGGACGTCGTCAGGTCGACGTTTCGGTCGAGCACACCCCGAATCAGCGCCTTCGCAGACACCGAATCCACTGACAGGGCGCCGGCCTGGGAGCCGAAGTCCCCGACCGCGTGCGCCTCGGTCGCCAGGCAGAATGGCGGCATCTCCTTGTAGAAGAAGCCGTTGTAGTGGTCGGGCGCGTAGAGCACGACGAGCTCGGGGTCGAAGTCGTGGACGAACTGCCTTGCGCCGGCAATGGCCTCGTCCACGCGTGTGAGGACGTCGGGAGTGGGGTCGTTCTTGCCGATCAGCGGGGAGTGGGAGAGTCCGACTGCGGCGGCGCTCATGCGGGGGCTCCTTCGGGAGTCGGTGGGTGGATGACGACCTTGCCGGCTAGTTCGCCGTCGATCATCAGCTGGAAAGCCTTGTGGATCTCGGATAGGGGCATGGTCCGGTCGATGACGGGGCGTACACCGGTGGCAGCCATCATTCGCAGCAGCCCCCGCATCTCTACCAGAGTGCAGCCCGTGGATCCCAGAATTCGCTGCTGGAGGTAGAACACGCGGCCAAGGTCGGCTGGGGGGTTCATCCCAGAGGTTGCGCCGGCCACGACGACTGTGCCGCCGGGACGCAGACACTTCAGGGAGTGCGCCCAGGTTGCCTCGCCGACGGTCTCGACGACGACGTCGACACGCTCGGGTACGCGGCCGCCGGTCGGGATGCCCCGTGCGCCCCATTCCTCCGCCAAAGCCAGCTTGTCCTCCGAGCGCGAAGTGGCGTAGACCGTGGCCCCAGCGCCGAGCGCCAACTTGATCGCAGCCGACGCGACGCCGCCGCCAGCGCCTTGGACCAGAACGCGGTCACCCGCCCGGATGCCTGCCTGAGTGAACAGCATCCGATACGCCGTCCCCCAAGCGACCGGGAGACAAGCGGCCTCGTCGAGCGAGAGCTCCTCAGGAACTGGCAGCAGGTTCCGCGTCGGAACCGTAAGGTACTCCGCGAACGCGCCGTCGTGCTGCTCAGACAGGAGCGCACGCTGCGGGTCGAGTGTCTCGTCGCCGTGGCCCCTGTCAGGGGAGGCGATGACGGGGTAGACGACGACGCGGCGACCGGCTTCGTCGTATCCCACGGCGTCGCACCCCAAGATCCGGGGCAGCTGCTCGGCTGGGTGGCCCACGCCGCGAAGGGTCCAGAGATCGTGCATGTTCAACGACGAGGCGATGACCCGGACTCGGGACCACCCGGGCTCGACCTCAGGGATGGGGACATCCTGGAGGTGGAGCCCCGAGAGCGGATCGGTCGGGTTCTGGGAGATGGCGACTGCGGCGAACACACTCCGACTCTGGCCAACTGGTGTCTTGTCGGACCAGCGTGTGTGCCGCCGGCCGGCACGTCGCGTTGAGCCACTCGGACCGGTGGCCGAAAGTTTGCGGCATGACGACGACCAGCGAACCCAACGCCGTGCGCGCGGCGGCCACGGAGGTCGCACGGACCTGCGCCACAGGTGCTCCCAGCGGCCGGCTGCAGCGCCCGTCTTCCTTGGCCCCGACGGTCGACGTCTCCGGCCTAGTGGACGCCGAAGGCGGCCTGGTCGACCGGGCGATCTTCACGGACCAACGGCTCTACCAGCAAGAGCTACGGCGCATCTTCGCCCCCAGCTGGCTCTTCCTCGCCCACGTGGACCAGTTCCACAAACCCGGCGACTTCTTCACCACCTACATGGGCGAGGACCCGGTTATCGTCACGCTGGACAAGAACCGCAACCTGCATGCCTACCTCAACTCATGCCGGCACCGCGGCGCCCGGGTGTGCCGAGCGGACTTCGGACAGACCCGGAACTTCACCTGCACCTATCACGGCTGGTCCTATGACCTGGAGGGCAAGCTCGTCAGCGTCCCCAACCAGAACGGCTACCCCGAGAGTTTCTCGGTCGCCGACTGGGGCCTGGTCGAGGTCCCGAACATCGAGACGTACAAGGGCCTGATCTTCGGAACGTGGAACCCGAACCCGGTCTCGCTACGCCAGTCGCTCGGCGACATGGCCTGGTACATGGACGCCATGCTCGACCACGACGACGAGGGCACCGAGGTCGTCGGCGGTGTCCACAAGTGGGTGCTCGAAGGCAACTGGAAACTCTCGGCCGAGCAGTTCGCGACCGACTGGTACCACGTCAACATGAGCCACGCCTCGGCGCTCATGGTGATGAGCCCAACGGGCAAGAAGCCCAAAGACGAGATCGTCCATCGCACCGGACGGCAGTACGTCGACCCGAACGGGCACGGCGCCGGTTTCCCGGTGCACCCCAAGAACCGCTTCGACGCCCGCACCGTGCACGACCACGTCGACTACGACGCCCTCCGCCAGCGTCTCGGCGAAGCCCGTGTGCAGGGCCCTTTGACCAACGGCCACGCGACGGTCTTCCCCAACTTCTCCTACCTCCCGGTCAACGGATCCATCCGGATATGGCACCCGAAGGGACCCGACAAGGTGGAGGTCTGGGCCTGGACCATCGTCGACAAGTCGTGGCCCGAGGAGGTGAAGGAGGCCCAGCGCCTCTACAACCTCCGCACCTTCGGACCGTCCGGCATCTTCGAGCAGGACGACGGCGAGAACTGGAGCGAGGTCCAGGCCATCTCCCACGGCTTCATCACCAACGGCGTACCGCTGAACTACCAGATGGGCCTGGGTTCCGAGCGCGACGACGGTCGGTACCCCGGCCACACCTCGGAGCTGTACTCCGACGCTGCCGGGCGTTCGTTCTACGCGCGCTGGCGAACGCTGATGAATACACCCGCGTGGCACGAGGGCCCGCAGCAGAACGAGGAGGACCGGTGACCGACGGCATCCGTGTAGCCGCGCTTGACGACGTTGCCGAGGGCGAGGGCCTGGCGATCTCGAAGGACGTCACCGGCACCGAGGACAACATCGCCATTCTCCGCGACGAGGACGGGGGCGTCTGGGCGCTCAACGATACCTGCACCCACGAGACAGCGTCGCTCGCCGACGGCTGGGTCGAGAACGGTCACGTTGAATGCCCCCTCCACGCGTCGAGGTTCTGCCTGAAGAACGGCGCGGTCGAAGGCCTGCCCGCGACGAAGGACACCGTGGCGCACCGCGTCGAGGTCCGCGACGGCGACGTCTACCTCTACCCCAACGAGCAGCCCTGACGATGAGCGACCTGAATCGCGTGGTGATCGTCGGCGGCGGAATCGGCGGCGTCGCGACCGCCGCGGCGCTGCGCTCCGGCGGTTACGCCGGTGAGGTCGTCCTCGTCGATCGCGGCGAGTTTCCTTACGACCGGCCGCCGCTGTCGAAGGAGTACCTTGCCGGTGCCCGCGACCTCAAGGAGATCGCGCTTCAGGAGCCGGGCTGGTACGCCGACAACCGGATCGAGCTCGTTCCCTCCTCGGCGGTCGTCGGGTTGTCGCCCGCCCACGACGCGGTCACCGTGACGCTCGACGACGGGCGGGTGATCGCCGCCGACCGGGCCGTCTTAGCAACCGGGGGGCGAGCCGCACTCCCACCGATCGCTGGTCTCGAGGACGCCCGCGGCGCCGGTCGCGCCCATGTACTACGCGAGCACACGGACGCCGACGCCCTCCGCGCCGCGCTCGTACCCGGAGCGCGCCTGCTGGTCGTCGGCGGGGGGCTGATTGGCGCGGAAGCAGCGTCGACGGCCGTCCGGCTCGGTTGTGCGGTCGTCCTCGTCGACCCGCTCGACCCCCCTCTTCTCGCGGCTGCAGGATCGATCGTCGCCACCTGGTTGCACGCCCAGCACACCGCCCTAGGCATCGAGACCATCACAGGGACCCTCAGTTCGCTGCAGGTCTCGGCCGACGCGGTCGCCGCCCAGCTCGCACACGAAGCCGACCCCCGTGCCTTCGACGCTGTCTTGATCGGTGTCGGGATGGTTCCCGACACCGCCCTCGCTGAGACCGCAGGGCTTGAGGTCGACCGCGGCGTGCTTGTCGACGACCTGCGAGTGACCAGCCACCCCCGTGTCCTGGCCGTCGGCGATGCTTCTCGTTGTCGGGACAACCAGCGCACCGAGCATTGGGAAGCGGCCCAGCACGACGGCCAGCGCGCGGCGGCCACCATCCTCGGTACGCCGGCTCCGGTTGCGACCGCTCCTTGGTGGTGGAGCGACCGGCACGGCCGCCATGTCGAGGGCGTGGGGGAAATGCGCGAGCCCGACGCCATCACCACGGTTGTGACGCGCGGTGTACCGGGCGATGCGCCGTTTTCCGTGTTCACCGTCCAGCACGGACGGGTGATCGGCGCGGTCGGGATCGACGCGACCAACGACGTGCGTGCTGCCCGCCGCATGATCGACCGCGGGATCGAAGTCGATGCCGAGCGGCTCGCGGACACCGAATTCGATCTGCGCAAGCTTCTGAGGGGATGACGTGACTACCACCAACACCGCCGCCGAAACCGAAGTGAGTCGTGCCGGCCAGCGCGCTGATCGAGATGTCCACTTCGAGGTGGAACAGTTCTACTACGAAGAGGCAGATCTCCTCGACGAGGGCCGCTACGTCGACTGGCTGGAGATGCTCGCCGACGACCTCGACTACTGGATGCCGACCCGCACGAACCGGCTTCGTCGCCAACAGGCACTCTCCATCGCCGCGCGGGGCGAGGCCGCGTTCTACGACGAGACCAAGGACTCGCTGGCGTGGCGGATCCGGCGGTTCGACTCCGGGATGGCGTGGGCGGAGGACCCACCGTCACGCACCCGACACCTCATCACCAACGTTCGTGTCCGGCACGCTGATCCCGCGGCTCACCCAGGCTTCACTTCTGGGGACCTGATCGCGAAGAGCGCCTTCCTGTTGTACCGGAACCGACTTGAGCGCGAGGAAGGGGTGTTCGCCGGCCAGCGGACCGACGTCCTGCGCCGACGCGCGGACGGGAGGCTCGAGGTCGCTCGCAGAGAGATCTTGCTCGACCAGAGCATCCTCTTGGCCAAGAACATCTCGACCTTCTTCTGACCCCTGACCCGAAAGGGAAGCGCGTGATCACCGAGTCCGTGGCGGACGTCGCCCTTACCCACCACCAGCTCTCCACCCCAGCTGGGGAGTTGCACATCGCCGAGGCCGGGAGCGGCCCGGTTCTCGTCATGCTCCATGGTGGTGGTCCCGGCGCCAGCGGCGTGTCGAACTACTATCAGAATCTGCCCGTGCTCGCGCAGCGGTTCCGGGTGATCCTGCCCGACCAGCCGGGCTTCGGCGGCTCGTTCCGTCCGACCCAAGAGCAGCTCGACACGGATTCGATCACCGAGATCACGGTGAATGCCCTCGTCGCCGCGCTGGCCAAGTTGAAGGTCGAGCGGTTCCATCTGCTCGGCAACAGTCTCGGCGGCGCGGCCGCGATCGCTCTCGCGCAGTGCCACCCCGAACTCGTCGAGCGGCTGGTGCTCATGGCTCCGGGGGGTGGCTGGCTGCCGTTCGGGCCCACGCCGACCGAGGGCCAGAAGGAGATGTTCCGCTACTTCAACGGCGAGGGACCGACGCTGCGCAAGATGCAGTCATTCATCGGCGTCATGACGGCAGAGCCCAAGCAGTGGAAGGACACCGCGCAGGCGCGCTACGAGGCCTCCCTGGACGAGAGCCATGTGGAGTTCTACCACCGCTTGAACGCCCACTTCGCGAACCGGCACGGCATGGATCCCCTGTGGCGCGACCTTCACAAGATCAAGGCACCCACCCTCTTGCTATGGGGCCGCGACGACCGCACCATCACGCTCGACGGCGCCCAGCTCATGCTCAAGCACATCCGGGACGTCCAGCTGCACGTCTTCGGCAACTGCGGTCACTGGGTCCAGCTCGAGCGGCAGCCCGAGTTCGAGCGCCTCGTCTCGGACTTCCTCGCATGAGCACCGGTTGGCTGGAGGGCTACGTCGCGCTCGTGACCGGCGGAGGGACCGGGATCGGCCGCGCAGTCGCCGAACGTTTCGTCGCCGAAGGCGCCAGCGTGGCGGTCGTCGGTCGCCAGCGCCACGTCCTCGACACAATGATCTCGGAGCAGGCACAGCCCGAGCGGTGGCTTGCGATCGAGGCCGACGTCCGCGACACCGACGCGATGCAAGCTGCGGTCGAGACGACGGTTGACCGGTTCGGGAAGCTCGACACGCTGGTCCCGAATGCCGGGGTCTGGGACTTCCACCGCCAGTTCACCAAACTCTCGGGCAAAGAGATCGGCGACGCGTTCGACGAGCTCTTCGCTATCAACGTCAAGGGCTACCTCCTGGCCGTCGAAGCCGCCTGGCGTGACCTGGTCAGGAACAACGGCAGCATCGTGATGACCCTGTCGAACGCATCCTTCTACGTCAACGGCGGCGGCGTGGTATACACCGCCGCCAAGCACGCCTGCCTAGGGTTGATGCGCGAGCTCGCCTACGAGCTCGCCCCGCACGTCCGCGTCAACGCCGTCGCCCCAGGCGGGATGAACACCGACCTGCGGGGACCGGAGTCGATCGGCCTCTCAGACCGCTCGATCGCAACCTCGTTCGCGAAGCGCGACCCCCAGCAAGGGATGCCGATCCCACTCCATCACAGCTCGGTTGACCCGCGAGACTTCACCGGACCGTACGTCCTGCTCGCCTCCCGCGAGCAGAGCGGCACCATCACCGGGGAGACGATCTCGGCCGACGGCGGCATCGGCGTTCGCGGCTTCGACTCACCGGCTGGAGGCGACCACCTTCTCGGGCTCGTGACCTGCTGAGGCTGGCCGAGCACTAGATCCCGACATGAGCATCGACATCAACCCCGCCTCCACCGTTGCTCGCAATGTGCGCTACTTCGGCGACGTCGTCGCGATCCGGTACGCCGGGGGAGACCTGACCCATCGCGCGCTGGACGACCGCGCCGCTCGGTTCGCCTCCGTGCTTGCTGCGGGCGGTGCTTCGACCGCCCCGAGTTTGTCGCCGACGCCACCGCTTACGGCGTCAACAGCACGTTCATGGTCCCGGCCATGCTGACCGCGCTGCCGCGACTCCCCGGCTTCTTCGACACCGATCTGTCCCGCATCCGCAGCCTGGTGGTTGCCGGGGCTCCGGTGCCGCCTGCACTGATCCAGCAATTCTCGGACCAAGGTCTCACCTTGCAGCAGGCGTGGAGAATGACTGAGACAGCCCCATTCGCCACCCACCTCCCGGAGGAGCAGACCGTCACCAAGCTCGGCTCCGCGGGTATCCCGTTGCCGCATACCGGGGTGCAGGTTGTCGACACCGAGACCGGCGCCGTCCTTTCGCCCGGCAGCTCGGGTGAGATTGCCGTCCGCGGTCCCCACGTGACTCCGGGCTATTGGCAGAACCCGGAAGCGACGGCGCTCGCGTTCGACGACGAACGTTGGTTCCACTCCGGGGACATCGGCTACCTCGGTGAGGACGGCTACCTCTTCATTGTCGACCGGCTCAAGGACATGATCATGTCCGGCGGAGAAGACGTGTACCCAGCCGAGGTCGAGCGGGCACTCGCTGACCTCGACGGTGTCACCGACGTCGTGATCATCGGAGTCCCGGACGATGACTCGGGAGAAGACGGTCGTTGCCGTGGGCTCGATAGGAGAAGGCCGCGAGGTCACCATTCGACGCCATGCGGGGGCACGCCGGGATTGAGATCGCCGATACCGGCTCCAGATCGTCAGGCCGTCCCGCGCAACGCGTCAGGGAAGCTCGACAAGTTGTCCATTCGCGCACTGGTGGAGGAAACATGATCAGAACCGAGCGGTGCCTCGATGGACGACTTGCTGCGTCGTACCCCGCCGCGGAGCACGATGTTGAACTTCAGGTCACCGGTGTCGCGCCTGACGACCTCGGCCGCGTTCTGCGTGAGGAGTCCGACCGAATCCTCGAGAAGGACCCCGAATGCCGCAAGGTCGTCTTCGCGGCCCTGGCCGCCGATCTGGCTGCCGTGGCAGCGGCGGAGTCAGCAGGCTTCCGGTACGTTGTCGATGTCGATGTGCCCGACGAGGAAGGCGCTGTCGAGGAGCTTTCCCTCCTCGTCCGTGAACCCGACTTCGTCACTCACGTGGACATGGACCTCGACCACGTTCCGGGGACGTGATGCACGCGCGTCTCGCCCTGCGGCACAACAGTTCGGTAGTGACGCTGCAGCCCTCCACGCTGTAGCCATGACGCAAGCGCGCCTCGACACGGCGATCATCGAAGAAGCGGCGACCAGACTGCTCGCGGCGGCCGCGGTCGGACGCCCCTGCGCTCCGATCCGGGACCTAGTCAACCCCGACGACCTCGCCATGGCGTACGCCATCCAACAGCGAATCACCGAGTCCCGCACGAGTCGCGGGGCCCGGGTGGTCGGACGGAAGATCGGACTCACGTCGCCGGCGGTCCAGCAACAGCTCCGCGTCGGTCAGCCCGACTTCGGGATGCTCTTCGACGACATGGTCTACCAAGACGGCGACGTGGTGCCGTTCGACGCGGTCCTTCAGCCGCGAGCCGAGGCCGAGATCGCATTCGTCCTGCGCAGCGACCTCGACCGCGACGACCTGGACATCCCCACAGTGCGCACCGCCATCGAGTACGCCGTAGCCGCGATCGAGATCTGCGGCAGTCGGATCGACGACTGGGATATCACCTTCGCCGACACCGTCGCCGACAACGCGTCGTCCGGCGCCTTCGTACTAGGGACAGACCACCGGTCGCTGGAAGACTTCGAGCCTCGTGAGGTCGAGATGTCGATGAGTGTCGACGGCGACGTCGTCTCCGCCGGCAGCGGCGCGGCCTGCCTGGGCGACCCACTCGAAGCCGTGCTCTGGCTCGCCCGCCAGGCCCGCTCCCTGGGCGACCCGCTTCGCGCTGGACAGGTCATCCTCTCGGGTGCACTCGGTCCGATGCGCGCCGCGGCGCCCGGTGTGAGCGTCACAGCAGAGATATCCGGACTGGGCACCGTCTCCGTCCGGTTCGGCAACGACTGGAAGGCGAACTCGTGAGCAACAAGACCAAGGTGGCCATTATCGGGTCGGGCAACATCGGTACCGACCTGATGATCAAGGTGATGCGCACCGCGCGGCACGTCGAGATGGGCGCGATGGTGGGCATCGACCCCGCCTCCGACGGACTCGCTCGCGCCGATCGTTTCGGCGTGCCGATCACTTCGGACGGAGTGGAGGGGCTCATCGCCCTGCCCGGCTTCGACCAGATCGAGATCGTATTCGACGCGACCTCGGCCAATGCGCATGAGCACAACGCCGCCAAACTGCAGCCGCTGGGTAAGCAGATGATTGACCTGACGCCAGCCGCGCTCGGCCCCTACGTCGTACCGGCGGTCAACCTGGACGACCACCTCGACGCGCAGAACGTCAACATGGTCACCTGCGGTGGCCAGGCCACCATCCCGGTGGTCGCCGCGATCTCCCGCGTCGTTCCGGTCGAGTACGCCGAGATCGTCGCCTCGATCGCCTCCAAGTCGGCCGGACCGGGCACGCGCGCCAACATCGATGAGTTCACCCAGACCACGTCGAGCGCGATCGTCAAGGTAGGCAGCGCCAAGTCCGGCAAGGCGATCATCATCCTCAACCCGGCCGAACCTCCACTGATCATGCGTGACACCGTCTTCGCATTGGTCAACGCCCCCGATCGGGCTGCGTTCGAGGAGATAGAGGACTCGATCAACAAGATGATCGCAGACGTCGCGGCCTACGTGCCGGGCTACCGACTCAAGCAGCGGGTGCAGGTCACCGAGATCCCGGCCGGCCAACCGGTCGAGACGCTGCTGGCCGAGAGCGCCCAACGCCCGACCCACCAGGTGTCGGTCTTCCTCGAGGTCGAGGGAGCCGGCCACTACCTGCCGGCCTACGCCGGAAACCTCGACATCATGACGTCGGCCGCCCTCCAGGTCGCCGAGCGCATGGCAGCAGCGAAGGTGAGCAACTGATGAGCACTCCGATCTTCGTCCAGGACGTCACCCTGCGCGACGGCATGCACGCCGTCCGCCACCGCATTACCCCGGAGGACGTCCAGCGCATCGTCACCGCTCTCGACGAGGCCGGCGTCGACGCCATCGAGGTCGCCCACGGCGATGGCCTCGCCGGCGGCTCGGTCAACTACGGCCCCGGCTCCAACACCGACTGGGCGTGGATCGAGGCCGCTGCCGACGTACTCAAGCACGCGCGGCTCACCACGCTGTTGCTACCCGGCGTCGGCACCATCCACGAGCTCAAGCGCGCCTACGACCTGGGCGTCCGATCGGTGCGGGTGGCGACCCACTGCACCGAGGCCGACATCTCCGCCCAGCACATCGCGGCCGCCCGCGAGTTCGGCATGGACGTCTCCGGCTTCCTAATGCTCTCCCACATGTCCGAGCCCGAGCAGTTGGCCCAACAGGCCAGGTTGATGGAGTCCTACGGCGCCCACTGTGTCTACGTCACCGACTCCGGCGGCCGCCTGACCATGAACGATGTCGCGGCCCGCGTGCAGGCCTTCCGCGACGTGCTCGACGCCAATACCCAGATCGGCATCCACGCCCACGAGAATCTTTCGCTCTCGGTCGCCAACTCCGTCGTCGCGGTCGAGAACGGCGTCTACCGCGTCGACGCCTCGCTGGCCGGCCACGGCGCCGGCGCGGGCAACTGCCCGATCGAGGCCTTCATCGCGGTCGCCAACTTGTCGGACCTCAAGCACAACTGCGACCTGTTCAAGCTGCAGGACGCCGCCGACGACATCGTCCGCCCGCTCCAGGACCGCCCTGTCCGGGTCGACCGAGAGACGCTAACCCTCGGCTACGCCGGGGTGTACTCCAGCTTCCTGCGCCACGCGGAGAACGCCGCGGCGCTCCACCAAGTCGACGTTCGCGACATCCTCACCGAATGTGGCCGGCGCCGCCTGGTCGGAGGGCAGGAGGACATGATCACCGACATCGCCTTGACGATGACCGCTCCAAAGCCAGTGAGCCATTGACCTGTTCGTAACGACGGGACCGTTGTGCATCCTGCAACGATTGCTCTGCGTCTCTTGGGAGCTCGATCACCGGACGGGGCATCAGAGGACGACGCCGTGCGGCTATAAGACTGTTGGTGGGCAAAGGTCGGTGACAGTCATCGACCTTTGCCCCCACGGCATTTTGCGGAGAGCTGGCCACGTCGGGCCGACACTGAGGGGCGACCCGGGAGGGGCAGCACCGACTGTGCGACTGTCGAGCATCAAGCAAAGTGCTCGCACGGGTCCCGTGGAGCCTCCCACGCCGGGGCGAGCCAGAGCGTCGGAGGCGAGAATCTCGATCTGACTGAGCCCGGGGTGCTCGATGCTGGGCGGTACGCATCACGATGCATGGGTCGGCTCACGAGCCGTCGTACCGGGCAATCTGGGCATCCATCGCGCCCGACTCCCACGCGGTGCGTGCGGCTTCAGCTTCCAACGAGAAGGCTTGACGCACCGTGTCGATGTCAGGACGCAGGAGTCCAAGATGAAGATGGGCGGTGTTCCCTTGCGGAGTGAGCGAGGCAATGTAGGCACGGCACCGGTCGAGCAGAACTGCAGGGTCGTCGACGACCTCATCGAGCAGGCCGAGACGGTGGCTCTCGCTTGCATCCAGACGACGGCCGCTCAAGACCACGTCGAGCGCCGCTGAGCGGCCGATCAAGGCAGGCAGCAAGATCGAGGCTGCGTTGGAGATGGTGAAGCCCATGGCGCTCTCGGGGAACAGGTACATCGAGGACGTCGTGCCGATGCGGCGGTCGAAACACAACGTGAGCTCGGCTGCCCCGCCGACGGCGACCCCATTGACCGCGGCAACGCAGGGCACGCGGCTGGCCAGCACGGCCTCAGTGATGTCGTTGAAGAGTCGGGAGAGTTCGCCGATTCCCTCGGCGCCGACAAGCGACGATGTCTCGCGGAGGTTCTCCCCAGAGGAGAAGGCGCGTCCGGTGCCGGTGACGACGACGCCTCGGACGGCACCGTCGTCCGAGGCCGACCGGATGCCAAGGGCCAGGTCTGCGAGCATGGCGGCCGAGAGGGCGTTGAGCGTCGCCTCGTCGTCCAGGCGCAGGACGAGCACCTCCTCCTCGAGCGTGCCGACCACCTGGCCGCTCACGAGGTCCTCCGCCCACGTTGGCCGAGGTCAACCGTCGCCACCAGCTGGTCCGAGGGGTGCTGGGCGATCTTGTGCTTGGCGATCCGCTCCGACGGCGTGCGGGGTAGCGAACGCCAGATGTCAACGTAGCGGGGCACCTTGAACGGTGCGAGCCGGGCTCGTGCATGGTCTTGCACCAGAACTGCGAGTTCCTCTGTGACGGTGCCGACGGGCACCTCGACGTGAACCTTGACCTCTTGGCCGAACAACTCATCATCGACGCCGACGACCGCGCAATCGGAGACGAAGTCGAGCTCACGGATAATCTCCTCGACCTCCGAGGCAGCGATGTTCTCGCCACCACGTCGCACCGAGTCCTTGAGTCGCCCGACCAGTCGCAACCAGCCATCCTCGCGGCGAATGGCGAGGTCGCCCGTGTGGAACCAGCCCTCCCGCAGTACTGCCGCGGTCGCTTCCGGACGGTTCCAGTACCCCAGCATCAGCGAAGGTCCCGCGAGAAGCAGCTCGCCCTGCTGGCCATCGGCGACATCGGCGCCCGTTGAGTCGACTACGCGCACGCGCCAGCCGGGCGCGGGTACGCCGAGAAGACCCTGCCCCACACTCCGAGGGTCATCAAGAGGGGCGAGGATGTTGAGTCCGGACTCGGTAAGGCCGTAGGCCTCTCGCCACGGGGCATTCCAGCGTGCCTCCAGATCGGCGTGAACCGCTGCCGGGATTGCAGAGCACAGGACCAACCGGACATCGTTGTCGGTGTCGTGACCGGTCGCCGGCTGCCCAAGCAACAGCTGCGGCATGCTGCCGAGCACGTAGAGGACCGTCGCTCGATATCGACGCACGTCATCCCAGAACCGGCTGGCAGAGAAGCGGGGCAGCACAACAAGCGGAATCCGGTGCTGGAGGGACATCACCGTCATCCACATCGGGTCGATATAGGAGAACGGCTGAGCGGTGATCAGTCGATCGGCACTGGTCAGTTCAAAGGCATTGCTCATCGCGCGACCGACCTCGAGCCAGTAGCCGTGGGTGAGCATGCACGCCTTCGGCATCCCCGACGTACCCGAGGTGTATTGCAGATTGGCGAGACTCGAGCTGTCCTCGGTGACCTCGACCGCGTCGGTGCTCCCGACAGTCTCCTCGAGTGCGAAGAGACTCCTTGCCGACACGATGACCGGTGGGTGAGCGGCACCTGCGCCGCTCACCTTGCTCACCAGATCGACGTCGGTCACCATCGCCGCGACCTGAGCGTCGTCCAGGACGTGACGGACGTCGCCGGTCTCGTAACTGCAGTTGATCGGCACCGCGACGAACCCGCCGCCAGTGACCGCCAACCAGGTCAGCGGCCAGCGCACGTCGTTTGGGAGCAGGATCCCGATGCGGTCGCCGGCGGCAAGACCGCGCGCGCGAAGCGCCTCGATGGATCGGCTGACATGGCGCCATGCTGCCCCGAACGTCACCGTCGTGGCGCTTCCATCTTCGAGAAACACGGCATCAGGAGAGTCTTGGGCGGCCTGGCGCAGCAGTCCTCCGAGTCCGGCACGCGGTTCCTTGTCTCTTGGCTCGAGATCAGGTCCGCTCGCGGTCGTATCTGTCACGTGTTGCTCCTTGTGTACGGTTCTTGGACACCGTACAAGCGGGCGAGTGGGCAGTTCGCCGAATCGTTCCGTTGTCCGGCACCCCGCAGTACGTCAAGGAAGCAACGAGGCCGAGCTGACCCTCGCGCCGTGGGTCGCAGCATGAGCGGGATTACTCAGCCGCCAACACTTGCAGTCCGGCCACCATGGTCTTCATCGCGAAGTCGAAGCTCATGTCCATCGGCGTGGTGCGGCCCGAGGAGGTTCGCAGCATGAAGGCACGATCGGCCAGGGCGGCCCTGTTGCGGTGCAAAGTGGGTAGATTCTCCGGCGCGTGGAGGACCGCCTCGCGCAGGTCCTCGGCCTTCGTCCTGTCCTCGCTCGACGGCTCGATCGCGAACTCAGCTGCGATCCAGCCGAAGATCCCGCCGAGCACAGTGTTGTACGCGAAAACGAGGCGTTCGTCGCGGAAGCCGGCATCCTCAAGAACCGTGAGGACCTTGTCGGCCATCGTCATCCCCGTCGAGGTCAGATGGATGCGAGAGGCGAAGTCGGCCGCCAAGTTCGGGTGCTGACGAAACTTGCTGCGGGCCGCGTGTGCCAACTTGAGGACCCACTCGTCCCACTGCACGGAGCCCGGGTGCGGTACGTCAATGCTCGACAACACTTCGTGGCTGACATGCGCCAGCAGTTGAGACCGGTTGCCGGCGTGCCAGTAGATGGTGGTCGGGTACACGCCCAAGAAGTCTGCGAGGCGCCGCATGGTCAATGCCTCGACGCCCTCGGCGTCGATGATCGCCAGGGCTGCGGTAACCACCTGGAGGCGCGAGATGCCGCGCGCGTGACGCCCCTTCTTCACGCGAGTGTTCGCCATGGCCAGAGCATGACACGATGCCGCCTCGCATCCCGGCGCTCTGTCGACCCTTGGCGCGCCCGGGTTGTGGGAGGAGGCAGTAGGGCCTCGATTGTGCTGCGGTTGTGCCGCCAGGTGGAACGAAGCGTAGATGGTCTGGGTGAGGTCATACAGTGTGAACCGGAGCACGTTCTTGGACGGCGTACAACGATTGTACTTCGGGGCCGCCGAGACAGAGAATCACTAAGGAGCGGACATGTCCCAGCGTTCTCGCATCGCCCTTCCCGGCGTCGGTCTCACTATCGCGGCACTGGCCCTCACCGCCTGCGGAGGCGGATCGGTCGGGGGAGGTGGCGGTCAAGCTGAGGGCACCGTGACCACGGTGATCAACGGTGACCCCAGCGGGTTCAACCCGTTCATGTACCGGACCACGAACGACGCGATCCTCGAGACGTTTCTCTACGACACCCTGCTCCGCATGGACGACGGCAACACCTTGGTCCCAGCGCTGGCCTCTGAATGGAAGGCGAAATCGGCCTCGTCCTATACGTTCACCATCCGAAACGGGGCGACTTGTGCGGACGGAACACCGATCACCGCAGAGGTCGTCGCAAACTCGTTATCCGTCCTGGCCGACCCCAAGACAGCCGCGGCCGCACGCTCCCTCATCTTCGGTGCAGGCGACGCGACGATCAGCGCCGACGGCGACACCGTCAGCATCGAGCTGAACAAGCCCTACTCCGAGCTGCCCCGCGGCATGAGCATGGCCCAGTCCGGCATCGTATGCCCGGCCGGCCTAGAAGACCAGGACGCCCTGAACACATCTCCGGTGGAGGGCGCCTACTCGGGCCCTTACGTCTTGAAGAAGACCGAGCCCGGGGTCGGCTACGAGTTGGCACTCCGCGAGGACTACGACCAGTGGCCGGAATACGAGACGGATCTGCCCGGTGAACCGCCGCGCACCGTGAACGTCACGGTCAGCGCCGACCCGTCCACTGTGGCCAACCGGCTCACCAGTGGAGACCTCGACTTCGGAGTCATCACCAACGACAACGTCGAACGGTTCGAGGACGACTCTGACTTCAACATCAAGCAGGCCTTCACCTACTGGGTTTTCGTGGTCTTCAACCAGCGCGAAGGCAGCCCCTTCCACGACAACCTCGCCCTGCGGACCGCCGTCGCCCAGGCCATTTCGCGACAGTCATTCAGCAACGCCACCACCGATGGGCGGGCTCCACTGCTCTCCGGTATCGGGACCGAGGACTCCGAGTGCGTGTTGAGCGACGAGAGCCTGCTGGTGCCCACCGATACAGACGCGGCGAAGCAGAAACTCTCCGGCGTAGACCTCAAGATGATCGGCTACACCAGCCTCCCCGGTGCTGTCGCCATCCAGGAGGCACTGAACGCCGTCGGCGCAAACGTCGACCTGAACACCACAGACACCGCCGGATGGGCCACTGCCGTCACTCAGCAGACTGTCGATTGGGACCTCACGGTCATGGGCGGTAACCCCCCTCTCCTGCAGTCGTTGACCCGAATCATGGGCACCCCTGCCGAGGATGGCGGTCGCAGCATCTCCGGCGTCCGCCTCCCTGACGCCGAGAAGGCACTCGACGCTGGCCTGGCAGCCGATACCCCCGAGGCCAAGTGCGCCGCATTCCAGGATGCGCAGCGGGCGGTGTTGAAGGACGTCGCCGCTGTGCCGCTGGTGGCACTGCCGGACAACGTGATCATCCGCGATGGCGTCGACGTCCAGGTGCTCAACGGCGAGGTCGACTACAAGACCATCCGCATTACCGGCTGATCACACGCCGTAGCGGGGCACATCACAGCAGGTTTGAGGGACAGAGGAGCCGAGTCGTGACCGTTTCCGTCGACGCGAGTGGGCGTCATGGGCCAGCAGGGTCGCCGGAGTCGGCGGGTTGGGCAGGGTCGGCCTGGAGCCGAATCATGGGGTCCCCGTGGACCAGCTTCGCCCTCCGAAGGTTGTTCGGCGTGGTGCTGGCGTTCTTCGTCATCCTGACCCTGACGTTCCTCATCGTGCAGCTGCTGCCAGGCGACCCGGCGGTCGCGGTCGCCGGACCGCAGGCCACCAACGCAGAAGTGGAGGCCGTGCGCACCCAACTCGGGCTGGACGTCCCGCTGTGGGAGCAGTACCTCACCTACCTCGGCAACGTCCTCACCGGGGACCTCGGCACGTCCTTCATGTGGAACCTGCCCGTGAGTGAGATCGTTACCACGCGTCTGTGGTACACGACCCAGCTCGCAATAGTTGCCATGCTGCTGACTCTGCTCATCGCCCTCCCGCTCGGCATGGCCGTCGCCGTACTGACCCGCGACGGCCGCCGCCGCTGGCTGGACGCGCTATTCGGCTGTTTGACGGGCCTCTTCTCCACCGTGCCGAGTTACGTCCTGGCGACCTTGCTGGTCGCGGTCGTTGCCGTTCAGATGGGGGCAGTGCCGCCGGCATACTCACCTGGGCACGAATTCAAGTCGGCCATCTTGCCAGTGGTGGCATTGACTATCGCACCCACATGCACCATGGCGCGGATTGTTCGCCGTGAGACGGACACGGTCCTGACCCAGGACTACATCCGCACCGCCCGTGGCTGGCGACTTCCCGGAAGCGCGATCTACCTCCGATACGTGTTACCGAACATCGTCACCGTGACCCTCACCCTGTCCGGTCTCGTTCTCGCCAGCCTGCTCGGTGGCGCGGTCATCGTGGAGACTGTCTTCTCCTGGCCCGGACTTGGCAGCGCCATCGTCGCCGCGATCACCAATCGGGACTACCCGCTCATCCAAGGCGTGGTGCTGGTCCTCGGCATGCTGGCCACCTTGATCACCCTCGTTGTCGACGTGCTACTCGGCGTCGTCGATTCACGCACCCTGGGAGGTCGCTCGTGACCGACGACACGACTGCCCTCGCCGGTCGTCCGACCAAGTTCCGCTGGAACTTCAGCCTCGTGGCTGGTCTCGCCATGGCGGTGGCGCTGGTGATGCTCGCCGTGGCGGCGCCTTTCGTGCTGGGAGACCGCGCCAGCACGCTGACCGACGGCGCCAACCTCCCGGCGAGCGCAGATCACCCTCTCGGGACCGACGGACTCGGCCGTGACATGCTAGCCCGCTCGCTGGTCGCCGTTCGGCTCACGCTCATCATGACTGTCGCCGCTTGTGCACTCTCGGTGGCCGGTGGCGTCATCATCGGTGCAGGACTTTGGGCAGCTCCTCGCCGGATACGTGAGGCGGGCCTGCGGCTTGTCGAGATCGCCGTTTCATACCCCAGCCTGCTCATCGCCCTGATCGTGGCCGCGGTGCTCGGCCCTGGGACGACCTCGGCGGTTATGGCCATCGGAGTCGCGGGTATCCCGGCATTCGCGAGACTCTCAGCCAACATGGCCGCCTCCCTCACCCAACGCGACTTCGTCTCGACGGCCCAGTTGCTGGGAGTCAGCCGCGCCCGATTGGTGCGCGCCCACTTGCTGCCCAATATGGCCGAGCCCCTCTTGGTCATGACCGCGGCCCAGTTCGCAATCGCACTCATGGAGATGTCGGGCCTTTCATTCGTGGGCCTCGGTGTGCAATCTCCGGACTACGATTTCGGGCGGCTGCTCGTCGATGGCCTGGGCGCGATCTACACCCGCCCGATCCAGGTCGTCGGCCCGGCGGTCATGATCATCCTGACTGGGCTGGCCGGCATGCTCATCGGCGACGGACTGGCAGCCGCATTCAACGTGCGGTCAGCACGCTTCGGTAGGCGAAAGCGGTCCCGCCGCTCCGCCGACGCTTTGCGGGCAGGAATCGCCGGGCCCGCCGCGCTCACTCCAGTGGCTGGTCATGGGCCGAGCCTCCCGAGGGACGGCGAGTTGCTCGTCGATGTGCGTGACCTGGTGGTCCGGCGCGAGGACGGACACGAACTGGTCAAGGGCGTGTCGTTCGGGATCCGTCCAGGCGAGATTCTCGGGGTCGTCGGGGAGTCGGGTTCGGGCAAGTCGCTCACGGCGATGAGCCTGTCGCGGTTGCTGCCGGAGTCGCTCCGCGCCGACGCCACCACGATGCGCATCGGCGAGCACGACGTACGGCGACCGGTCGATGCTAGGACGATGGCAGGTCTGGTCGGGAACGTCTACCAAGACCCAGGCACCACCTTCAATCCTGCTTTGCGGCTCGGGGCCCAGCTCTCCGAGGTCCTGCGCCGCCACCGGGGCCTGTCGCGCCGGGAAGCCCGGGCGAAGGTGGTCCAGGCACTCCAAACTGTGCACATCTCCGAAGCGGAGCGGCGCATCCGTCAGCATCCGCATGAGCTGTCCGGCGGAATGAGACAGCGGGCGATGATCGCCTCCACCGTGATGGTCGAGCCCCAGCTCATCATCGCCGACGAGCCCACCACCGCACTCGACGTCACCGTCCAGGCCGAGGTGCTTCGCGAGTTCAAGCGCGTCAACGAGCGCACCGGGGCCGCCATGCTCTTCGTCTCCCACGACCTCGGGGTGGTCGGCGAGCTGTGCGACCGAGTCCTGGTGATGACCGACGGTCGCGTCGTAGAGGAGCTGACCGCAGCGCAACTTCGTTCCGGGTCGGCCGAGCATCCCTACACCCGCAAGCTGCTCGCTGCGACACCGGTCCTGCCGGCCCGCGAGAACGCACACCTTCCCACGGGCGAGGAGGAGCGTGTCGATGCTTGAGTCAGCCACAACCACCGCCGCGACAGGGGGTACGCGCGAGCCGATGCTTCAGGTGACCGGCTTGTCGGTGTCTTACGGACACGGGCCGGGAGCGGCGCACATCCTTCGCCACCTCAACCTAGAGATCCCGCACGGCACCACCACAGGACTGGTGGGGGAGTCAGGATCGGGCAAGACCACGTTCGCAAAGGCGCTGGTCGGCACCGTGCACCCCCAGGCGGGGGAGATCACCATCAGCGGCTCGGTCGTACTCAAGGACGGTCACCGTCGGAAGATCCCGCGTGAGCTGATCCAGCTCATCCCCCAAGACCCGTACTCGTCGCTCAACCCGCGACACACCGTCGGCCAAGCGATCGCCGAGGCGATCGACCCGCGCGGCGCCCGAGTTGGGCGGCACCGCGAGACAATCGCGCACTGGCTGGAGCGGGTCCGCCTGCAGCCTGACATGATGTGGCGCTACCCGCACGAGTTCTCCGGCGGCCAGCGTCAGCGAATCGCCATCGCTCGCGCGCTCGCAGTCCGGCCGCGCTTCGTCGTCGCCGACGAGATCACCTCGGCGCTCGACGTCTCCGTCCAGGCCGAGATCCTCGACCTGATCGCTTCCCTGCGCCACGAGCTCGACCTCACAATGCTCTTCATCTCCCACAACCTCGCCATCGTACGCAACGTCAGCGACGCGGTTGCGGTGATGCGAGGCGGGGAGCTGGTCGAGGTCGCGGAGAGCGACGACCTGTTCCTCCGGCCTCAGCACCCGTACACCCTCCAACTGCTCGACTCCGTCCCGGGTGCGCCCGGGTTCACGCTGGAGTCCACGCGAGTGACGGGCGGCGAACGATGACCGCGCAGACCACGCGGCACGCAGGAGAGACCATGGACCGAATCGGCAGAGTGCAGACGGTGTTGGGGCTCGTTGATCCCGACGAGCTCGGCCACGTGATGATGCACGAGCACATCGGGCGACCGACCGGCGGGGATGATCAGCCGCGACCCGTGCACTTCCGGGAGCCCGAGGACCCATTGGGCAAGAGCTACGCACACAAGCCGGTGTCTTTGGAGAACCTGTGGTGGGTCCGCTACAACTTCCGCGACAGCCTCGACAACCTCACCCGGGCGCCGTGGCCGGTGTGGGAGACCGAGGTCCAGCGGTACGCCGAGGCGGGCGGCGGCACCCTGTGCGAGGTTTCCGCAGCGAACACCCTCGATCTCGACCGTCTGGCCGCGATCTCCCGAGCCACGGGCGTGCACATCGTCGCCGGGGCCGGCTTCTACCACGACGGCAGCTATCCCAGCCACTTCGACGTCCCGGGGTCCACGGTCGAAGCCCTTGCCCAGATCATGATCGACGCGATCGTGGTGGGGGACAAGGAAGGCAACCGCTGCGGCATGCTCGGCGAGATCGGGTGCTCGTGGCCGCTCACCGACAACGAGCGCAGGGTGCTGCTCGCCGCGGCCATCGCCCAGCGCGCGACGGGCGTCGCCATGTCTATCCATCCCGGGCGCAACGACGCCGCGTTGGCCGGCATTCGCGATGTCCTGGTCGAGGGCGGGGCCGACCTCAGCCGGGTCGTGATGGGCCACATGGACCGCTGCGGGTACTCGCTCCCGGCACGCCGCGACATTCTCGACAGCGGCATGGTGATCGAGTACGACGTTTTCGGAATGGAGGGCCACTACCCGGCCGACGTCGCGTTCGCGGACGGCGCGATGCCCGACATGCCCAACGACACCGGGCGAATCAAGCAGATCGGCGAACTGGTCTCGCTCGGGTACGCCGACCAGCTCGTCGTGGGCCACGACATCCACATGAAGTTCCAAATGACCAGCTACGGCGGCTACGGCTACGGCCACTTCCTGCGCACCGTTCTGCCCCTGTTCGAGGTCTGGGAGGTGCCCGTCGACGCGGTTCGCAAACTCACTCTCGACACACCGCACCGGCTCCTGACCCTCGTCGGCCGAGAGGACTGAACGGATGCCAACCGTTGCCATCGTGGGAGGCCGGGTCATCGACCCCGCCTCCAGTACCGACGCGGTCGCCAACGTCCGGATCGTCGATGGTGTCGTGGCCGAGGTGACATCGGGCGACCTTCCCGACCACGCCCAAGACATCGTTATCGACGCGACCGGACGGGTCGTCTGCCCGGGCTTCGTCGACGTCCACGTCCACGCCCACGACCACCTGACCCAGTCGCTCATGGTGCGCAACGGCGTGACCACCGCTCTTGAGCTTGAGCTCGGCTCGGCCGAGGTCCCGGCGTTCAACGAACGGCTCACCGGCCGTTCCCTGGTGCACTTCGGGGCATCTGCGGGATACGGCTACCTACGCACGCTCGTGCAGACCGGAATCACGCAGTCGAAGTTCGACACTGCGCTGCCCGAGTCCGAGGTGGCTCGACTGGAGGAGCTGGCGCGCGAGCGGGTCGAGCCTGCCGATGTCCGGCGCGTGCACGACCTGGTTGCCGAGCAGCTGGAGGCGGGAGCGATCGGCATCGGGCTCGGGCTCGAGTACGTCCAGGGTGCCGACCAGGTCGAGGTGCTGGAGCTGTTCGAGCAGGCCGCGAGGCTCGGCGCTGCCGTCTTCGTGCACACGCGTGAGTGGCCCAACGCCGACCGCGGCACCCCATTGGGAGCGATGCAGGAGGTCATCGCCTGTGCCGCTAGCACCGGGGCGCACGCCCACATCTGTCACGTGTCCAGCAAGGGTCTCGACGACACCCCCGCGATCCTGCGCGCGATCGCCGGTGCCCGCGTGCGGGGCGTACCACTCAGCGTCGAGGTGCCGTCGGTCGCCGGCGCAACCGGCAAGATCGGTTCGGCGCTATTCTCCGAGGGATGGACCAAGAGGTGGAACTGCGACTATAGCGCGCTGGAGTGGCCGCCCACGGGGGAACGGCTCGACCAAGCCACCTTCGAGCGGCTCCGCGCCGAGCAGCCGACCGCGCTCGTGATGAAACACATCACCCCGGAGTCGGCCGTCGAGGTCGCCCTACAGGACCCAACGGTCATCGTGGCCTCCGACGCGGTGCCAGTCGCCGGCGGCCAGGCGGGCAACCCGCGGGCGGGCGCCACCTTCAGCCGCGTGCTCGGCCACTACGTTCGCGAGCGCGGCCTGCTCTCGCTTTCAGACGCGATCTGGAAGATGACACTCGGGCCGGCGAAGCTGCTGGAGCCGATGTGCGCCGACGCGGCCCGCAAGGGGCGCCTCACGCATGGCGCCGACGGCGACGTCGTCGTGTTCGACCCAACCGTGGTGGCCGTACGAGCCACGGTGCAGCAGCCGGACGCGGCGCCGGTCGGCATCAGCGACGTCCTGGTCGCCGGCGAGCCCGTCGTCCGCGCCGGCGAACTCATCGACGGCGTCCACCCGGGCCGGGCCCTGCGCGGGAGGCTCCGGTGAGCCTGTCCGCTGACCGACGTCGTCGTGGACCTCAGCCGTGCCCTCGCCTAGCCCCGCGGCTCCATGGCGCTCGGCGACCTCGGCGCCGCGTGGTCAAGGTCGAGGCGCCCGGCCACGGCGACGACACCCCGGGGCTGGGGTCCGCCGTTCGTCGGCTCCTCCGAGGACGCGCCGTGGCGACGTACTTCCTCGCGGCCAACCGCAACAAAAAGTCGATCGCGCTCGACCTTGAGAACCTGCACGACAAGCAGGTGATGCTCGACCTGGTCGACCGCGCCGACTTGCTCGTCCAGAACTTCCGCATCGGCGTCCTCGAGCGGCTCGGGCCGGGAATCGAGAAGCCGACCCGCGCGCAACCCGCGCCTGGTCGTCCTGTCGATCATCGGCTTCGGCCACGACGGCCCCGAGTGCCGCCGCGCCGGCTACGACCAGGGTGCCCTGGAAAGGCGTGCACGCTCACGACCGCGACCAGTGTGCTGGTGCGCACGACGCTGCGGCGGCCGGTTCGGCGCCGCTTGTTTAAGCGCGGCGACGACGCCGCGCGTTCGGTCCCACCGAGGTGGCCGAAGGAGTCACCATGTAGCGGCCACACGCGACGCCGACTGGCCACCACGGTGCCTTGGTGTCGGCCGATCCGTCGTGCCCAAAGTTGGGATTGTGGAGGGCTGCTTCTCTGGCCGAACCTCGCAACGGCTCCGCACGTTCGACCTAGTGCATGTCAGAGGCATCAACGCATCGAGGCGCAACCGATAACCCGATGAGGAGTTCAAACCAGTGACCAGCGAACGTAAGGGCATGGTGCAGACCGTACGGGGGCTCGTTGAGCCCAGCGACCTGGGGCCCGTCATGATGCACGAGCACATCGGCCGATCCGTCAGTGACGACGGCTTTCCGTACCCTGCGAAGCAGTACGGGACGGAGGAGGAGCAGCACCTCGCCTCCTCGCCGGTCTCTCTTGAAAACCTCTGGTGGGTCCGCTACCACCTCCGGGACAACTTGGACAATGTTGCCACCCCTGCCGATGATCCGGTTTGGCTAACGGAAGTCAGCAGGTACGCGGCCGCGGGCGGGGGAACACTGGTTGAGGTTACACCGGCTGGCGTTCTCGACGCGGCGCGACTTATCGAACTGTCTCAAAAGACCAATGTCCATGTGGTGCTGGGGACCGGTTGGTACATCGACGGCTCCTACCCGGACGCTCATAGGGTCGAAGAGCGTGACGTCAGTTGGCTGGCCGACAAGATGACCGCCGACATCTTGAAGGGTGACGCAGAAACAGGGGCGAAGGCAGGAATTATCGGCGAGATCGGTTGTTCATGGCCGCTCACCCCGAACGAGGCGAAGGTGTTGCGCGCGAGCGCGATCGCGCAGGCGAACACGGGAGTCTCAATCTCGGTCCATCCCGGCCGGAACGAGGCTGCATTAGGAGAGATCCGCGACATCCTTCACTCGGAGGGCGCGGACCTCTCGCGTGTGATCATGGGCCATATGGATCGCTGTGGCTACGAACTCGACACCCGCAAGGACATCGCCGACTCCGGTGTTGTCTTGGAGTACGACGTGTTCGGCCTGGAGGGCTACTATCCGGCTGAAGCTGCACTTGCTGATGGCGCCATGCCAGAGATGCCAAACGACACTGGCCGGATTAAGCAAATTATGGAGCTTATGGACCTCGGTTATCGCGATCAGATTGTCGTCGGACACGACATTCATATGAAAATGCAGATGACAGCGTTTGGTGGCTGGGGTTACGGACATTTTCTGCGCAACGTAGTTCCCTTGATGAAGATCTGGGGAATGTCGTCGCAGGATGTCGACCAGTTGATTATCGATAATCCTAATCGACTGTTGGCGATGGTCTGAACAATATTTGGAGTTCTTCACTGTGAAGGTGTTGCTTCTTCGCGCGCCGGTCCCGGGAAGATGTCCAGGTCTCCTATCCGACCGCAGTGAGAGTGAGCTGGGCACATTGTGCGCATCGCCTCGTCGTTAGTCGCCCCGCTGCGTCGGCGCTACGAGGGGGCGTAGCGCTTGACTTGCACAGGTGGGGCGTGATTTCGGGGCCGGCTCCGCGTTTGCCTTGGTCAGGGCCGGTGCTGGTGTCGGGCGTGACACACTTAGCCTCAATCCGCCGATGGGGTGGATGGGCTGAGCGTGGCGTAGAACGAGAATGCCTTGTGTAGCGGGAGAATCGAAGTTCTTCAGGCAACGATTCGACCGAATACAAGGGACATCTCTGAGGTGCAACTCTCTCAGACGCTGCGGGCGACATCGGCGCTCTTCGATGATCCGAACCTGGTGTCGGACGCAGGTTTGGTTCCGGTGCTGGCTTGGCCGAGTCCGCGGGGCTCGGGGATCTGGCCGATGAGCAGCTTTGCTGCCGACCGACAAGGGCGCCAACGCGGGGTTGAAGGTTGCCTCGCTGGTCGCCGGGGATGGTCGCCGGCGCTGCTTCGATCGACGACATGGACAGGCTGCGCCATGGCGGGATGGGGCGGATCTTCGCCCGGGCCTACGCACCGTCGACGTTGGGATCGTTCCTTCGTGCATTCACCTTCGGACACGTCCGTCAGCTCGATGCGGTCGCCTCCCGGTTTCTGGTCGCGCTGGCTGGGTTGACCCGGCTGCTGGGCGTCGCGACAACGCCGTCCATGACACCGTGCCCCGCCGATCGGGCGGGGCACGGATCTTGGCTACGCACTGCTCGATGTCGACGACACCATCATCGAGGTCGAGGGTCACGCGAAGCAGGGTGCCGGGTTCGGCTGCTCCGGGGTCCGTGGCCTGAACGCGTTTGCTGGCGACGTTGTGCACCGCCACGAATGCGCCGGTGATCGTGGCGCAACGGCTCCGCAAGGGCTCGACCGGATCACCGCGCGGCGCCATGCGAGGGGTCGGCGACGCGGTCAAGGCCGCCCGCCGGCTCCTCGGAGTCTCAGCACCGATCTTGGTGCGGGCCGACGCGGCGTTGGCACCGGCGCGCCGCTCACCCGCTAGAAGTCGGAAGAGGCAAATGAGCTTGTTGCCGGCGTCGTGTCTCTTGCCGAGGACGCGGGGTGGGCCAACGGTGCCGTAGAGGGGCATTGCGGACCTTTGGTCCTCGATAAACGGCCGCTTCTCCTCGATCACGACGATCTCATCGAGCCCTGCCGCCAATCGCCGATAATCTCCGGCCTAGCTGTTCTGTCCACACAGGTTGGGCACGAGGTCTGCTGGTGACTTGCCGCCGAGCGCGGTGTGACCCGCGGTGGTGATTGTAGGTATGGAGCCAGTCGTCGAAGAGCGCCGCGCGTTCGGCCTCTGGTCTGGGGTCGGTACGGCCGGGTTCGTTTGTGCTTGATCTCCTCGCCGAGCGCATCGGCGAACAGCGTGGAGCGATAGCAGGCGCCGTTGTCAGTGAGCACTCGCTTCACCTCGATCCCGGCTGACTCGAAGTAGGCGCAGGCGCGCTTCCAGAACTCCGCAGCGGTCTCCTTGCGCTCGTCCTCGAGCAGTTCGCTGTAGCCCAGCCGCGAGCAGTCATCGACGGCGTTGTGGATGTACCAGTAGCCCACCCCACGCCCACGATTGCGCTTGCCTTCAGCACGGCCGAGGAAGCGCCAGCCGCCGCCGTCGGGGATCCGGCCGAGCTTCTTGACGTCGACGTGGACCAGGTCACCGGGCGCGTCGTGGACGTAGGTGTTGGCCTTCTTGCGGACCCACTTGATCCGGACGCCGGTGGCGGGGTCGGTCCAGGCCAGTGGCGGGCAGCCGTAGCGGCGCAAGATCTTGTGCACCGTGGAGACCGTCATCCTCAGCCGGTAGGCGATCCGAGCGGGTCCCCAGCGGCGTGAGACGCGCAGCCCGAGCACGCGTCGCTCGACTCGGGTCGGGGTGCGTCGAGGTGAGTGAACCGGGCGTGAGGACCGGTCGTGCAGGCCGGCCCGGCCGTGTTCGCGGTAGCGGTCGGCCCAGCGTCTGGCGGTGGTGACCGAGCAGTTCCAGCGTTCGGCCGCGCGGCGCAGGGTCCAGCCCTTGTCGACGACGAGCTGGGCCAGACGTAGGCGACCGGCCGGGGTCAGGCAGGCGTTAGCGTGGGACAACGAAGACCTCCGATGTCGAGCGAGTGGTTGCGTGGTTGCTCCACACCTCACTCGGAGGTCTTCGTCATCGTCCAGCCGGCACGCCGTACCTAACGTCCGTGGTCAGTACACCTAGCGGCCAGATCATGCCGAGCGTGAGGCAGCGGACCCCGCGGCGTTGGAGCTCGGATGTGTCCAGGCCCAGCCGGTCGAGAGCGTCTTGCAGGTCCATCCAGGTCTTCCCGGCGGCGATCAGCCCGATCAGGTCGTTACTTGTGCTGACGACGGCGCGTTTCAGCTCGTGCGCGTGCGTAGGCCAGCGCTCGGGGCAGCCGGTCGGGGACCACGGTGCGTTCGAGTTTGATCAGGATCGGTCCGGCCAGGAACGCGTCCGGGCGATACGTGCTCGGCTCGAGCTCGGCGAGCACGTGGGGCGCGTCCGGCACGCCGGCGTGAACGGTGGCGGTGAATGTGCTGTCCGCTACGGCGGTGACGATCTTCATCATCGCCGACCACAGGCCGCTGTGGCGGGACGGGTCGACCGCGTGCATCCCGAGGCCGAGGATGTCCTGGGCGTCTGCGGGTACAGCGTCGGGATCAGCAGGTCGGCCAGGGTGAGCTTGGAGGCGCACGCCACCGAAGATGACTTCCCGGCCGGGTCGTCGCCGACCAGTGCGACGGCCCTACCACGAGGGTGGGCCCGCAGCGCGTCGTCGGATGCCCGGTCGAGGCCAGGCGACTTGCCGTACCAGTCGCCCAAGATGCCCTCGCAGGTAGGCGTGCCGAACTGGTCGGCGAGATGGATGCCCATCACCAGGTCGCGGAGCGCTCCTCGTTTCTCCCGGCTGGTGGACGAGGTCCAGGCCGTCGAACAGGCGGCGGCGCCGCATCAGCTCGAGGTCGTAGCGGCCAGCGGGGAGCCTTCGTACCCGGAGACGAACGTCCTGGTCCGTAGGTCTCGTGTGCGGTCACGTGCTGCGCTGTCCCGGACCATCCGCACCAGTGCCTGGATGCCGGTCAGGGACACCGTCCCCTCACGCAGGGTGTAGCGGTCGTCGAGGCGAAGTTCGCCTTCGGGGCACTCATCCGGCGACGACGCCTCGGCGCAGGGCCGCCTTGTCGACCTTGCCGACCGGCAGCCGGGGCAGGTCGGCCACGACCGTGATTTGCTTGGGGACCTTGTACCTGGCCAGCCGGGTGCGCAGGTGGGTGAGCAGGTCTTCGGTGGTGACCTCAGGTGAGGCTTGCACGTAGGCGTGCCCGACCTGCCCGTACAGCTCGTCGGGCACTGGGACGACCGCGGCCAGGTGGACCCCGTCGTGCTCCTCGATCGCGAGCTCGACCTCGCGGCAGTACACGTTGTACCCGCCGGACTTGAACATGTCCCCGAGCCGTCCGGTGAGGACGAGGTTCCCGTCCGAACGCATCCGTACCAGGTCACCGGTGTGCAGCCAGCCCTCCACGAGTGTCTCCGCAGTGGCCTCTGGCCGGTTCAGGTAGCCGAGCATCAGGCAGGGCCCGGCCACGAGCAGCTCGCCTTCCTCGCCGATGGCGCACTCGCGTCCGGACTCGTCCTGGACGCGGACCTCGAAGCTGGGATGCACGGTGCCCACGGTCTCGGCGAGCACCTCATCAGGGGCGTGGTCGGCGGAGAAGGTTACCGACCCGGTGGTCTCGGTCATCCCGTAGCTCGTCGCGAGCGGGGCGCCGGTGGTGCGGAGCCCGGCGACCAATGCGGCGGAGGCGGCACCGCCGCTCCAGGCGACCTGCCGCAGCGAGCTGAAGTCGGTGGTCTGCCAGCGTGGGGAAGCCATCGCGAGCTGGTACATCGCAGGGACGGCGAGCCAGAACGTAATCCGTTCACGTTCGATCGCCGTCAGGGCAGCCTCGGGGGAGAACTTTTCCTCGAACACGATGCACCCGCCGGCCATCATCGTCGAGGTGCTGACGTCCCCGAGGCAGGCGATGTGGTTGATCGGCAGGTCGCACAGCGACCGCAGGTTCGGTGCGGACATCCACCGTTCCACCTGCGGGACGTAACAGGAGACGAACCCGCGGTGCGCGAGCAGCGCCCCTTTGGGCCGGCCGGTGCTGCCCGAGGTGTAGACGAGCGCGACCGGGTCTTCGGCGCTCACTTCGCCGTGCGCGGCCTCCACCGCATCGCCCGTGACATCGTCACCGCTGTCCAGGAACGTCTCCACGGACTGGCCCGTGGCCGACGGAGCGGTATGCCAGGTGACCAGGCGCGCACCGATCGCAGCTGCGAGCCGGCCGAGCATCCGCGTCTGCTCATCGACCTCGGAGATGCTGAACACGACCTTCGGTGCCGCGTCCTGCAGGTTGTACTCCAGCTCCGGCTCGGTGTACTTGGGGCTCAGGCCCAGCCAGATCGCCCCGATCCGGCTGGCGGCCAGGAACGTCAGGTAGTACTCAGGGCGCGGGTTTCCGTACGCCGCAACCCGGTCGCCGCGCTGTACACCGGCGGCGAGCAGCGCGCGGGCGCACCGGTCCACCTGTTCTCGAGCCTCGCCATAGGTGATCTCAGCGCCCCGGTGGCGTAAGAATGGCGCGTCCGGTGACGTACCGGCGTGCAGGTCGAAGTAATCGGTGACCCTAATCAGGTAGGGAATGCTCATGCTGACTCCTTTGGCCGCGGGTCATGAGGACCGCGTTAGACTCTGGGAAACCTACTCTAACGATCGATCGGTTGGTATGACGAGTCAGGAATCACTACACCAGAGAAGCTCCGCCCGTCCCCGTAAGGCGACGGCGACCCAGGACAGCTTCGCCCGCCTGCGCGCAGCCGCGGTCACGCTGTTCGCCCGGCAGGGGTACGTGGCCACTGGGATCCGAGACATTGCCCGCGAGGCCGACCTGTCGACCGCGACGCTGTACCACTACGTTTCGAACAAGGAAGAGCTCCTCGTCGCGATCATGCGCGAAGCCTTCGAGTCCCTGATCGGGAACGCGATGGCCGCGACCGCCGGCCTGCGCGCACCTCAGGAGATGCTCGCGGCACTGGTCCGCCAGCACGTGCTGACTGAGACCGGGAACCAGACGGTGGCCAACGTCGCCACCGTCGAATTCCGCTTCCTCGGACCCGAAGCGCGCGCCGAGGTGGTGCCGCTGCGCGACCAGTACGAGGCGATCTGGCACGGAGTGCTCAGCAAAGGCATCTCCAGCAAGGCCTTCCGCGTCGAGAACCCGACGGTGATGCGCCTGGCGCTCCTCCAGCTCTGCTCTGGCCCGGAGGAGTGGTACCGGCCCGACGGAAATCTGACGCCCGAGGAGATCGCGGAGCAGTACGTCGAGCTGGCACTGCGGCTGGTCGGCGCCCGCAAGTCCCGCAGCGCCAGCTGACCTCCCCAGCTGACCTCCCCAGCTGACCTCCCCAGCTGCCCTCCGCAAGCCGACCTGCACGGGCAGCCATGTACTGGCTGACCTGTGCGCCGGCGCCGGCGCTCAGCGTTCGAGCCTGGATCGGATGAGCTCCTCAGGAGCGCAGGCCCTGCGATGGCTCATCCGTGCCACCACGCGCCCGGCCTCGGTGATCTGGACCTCGAACTGCTGCTGGCGGCCGTCATCGGAGATCAGCTCGGCCTCGGCTCGCAGAACCGCGCCGACCGGGCTGGGCTCGAGGTGATCGATCTCGACCCGGGCGCCCACGTTGAGGGTGCCGTCTGCGTACCGGTCCGCGACCAGGCCGAAGCAGGCCGCCTCGCCGAAGTGGACCAGGAACGGCGTCGACGCGGCCGCGGGAAGACGCGGGTCGAGCGCGGCCGCAGTGTCTTCCAGGGTCACCGTTCGCTCCAGTACGTGACGCTCGTTCATTTGTTCCTCCATGGGTGCCGGCTTGGGATATTGAGGTGCGCACCGTTGACTCGGGCCGCACCACGGACCACAATCCTACAATGCCTATCGACCGATCGATAGGGCCGTTTGCGGGGCGGCCGGCGCGGATCGCCCCGAGCCGGCCGCACCCCTCGCGACATGAACGTGACTGACCGACGACAGGAGCGAAGAGTGACTGCTACACCAGAACCGGCAGCGTTGGTGCAGATGGAGGTCAGGGACGGCGTCGCTGTCCTCACCCTGAACCGACCGGCAAAGCTCAACGCTCTGAACCTGCAGATGCTCACCGACCTGCGCCGCTTCTTCGGCCAGGTCCGTGAGAACGACGCCATCATTGGGGCAGTACTCACCGGCACCGGCACAGCGTTCTCAGCCGGCCAGGACCTCGACGTGACCCCTCAGTCCCGCGAGGAGATGGACCAGGCCATCGAGCACTACAACGACATCACCCGTGCCGTCCTCAGCTGCCCGAAACCGGTCATCGCCGCCATCAACGGGATAGCAGTGGGGGGCGGCCTGGAAATCACACTTCCGTGCGACCAGCGGATCGCCTCCGATAATGCGGAGGTGTTCCTTCCCGAGAACCTGCGCGGCCTGGCCATCTCCAACGGGGCCAGCTACCTGCTCCCGCGACTGGTCGGGTCGTACGCGATGGCGCTGGTGATGGACTCCCGCCGCATCGACGCCCGCGAGGCGCGGCGCATCGGCCTGTTCGACGACGTCGTCGCACCCGCAGACCTGCTCGGCACAGCCCTCGGGACGATCCAACGGTGGGGTGCAGACGGCACCGCGACCCCGATGCACCTGAACCTGATGCGCCCACCGGTGGAAGATGTCGAGCGGGCAATGGAACGCGAACGCCAAGCTGCCGGCAAGCTCGCCGACCGCGGGAAGGTGCGCCGCGGAGCGTACGAGTACCTCGGAGGGAGCCGGTGAGCCCGGTGCCCGGGACACACGGGGTCGTCGCCACCCCCGAGGCGGTCCGTGCCCGTTAGGGAACGGTCGTCGACGTGGTCACAGCGTCACCGGAGGTGATTGGCCGGCTCAACCCTGAGCTGAACGGGTTCGTCTACCGCGACCCCGCGACCCGGCTGGCGCCCCGGCCCAAGCAGAGCAGATCGACGAAGCGTTCCGCCGCGCGGCGAGGACCCAGGCCCGCTCGCCGGCGCTCCGTTCGGGGTGACGGACAACCTCGCCTGCAGGCATGCCGACCCGGCACGGGACCGCGGTCGTCCGCGACGCGCCCCCCGAGGCCGTGCGACGCGCCGTTCGTGCAGCGGCCTCGTACGGCCGGAGCGATCCCGGTCGCAAAGAGCGCGACCCCGGAGTTCGCGATTAACTCCTCCATCCACTCACCCGGGTACGGGGTGACCCGAAACCCGTGGAACCCGGCCTGCCGACGGCGCCGATCGAACGCAGGTGGGCCTCGAGGCGCTTGAGCGGATCCCTGGCCTCCCAGGCGATCGAGGCGTAGCCGGTTGCTTCGGGCGCGTGGACTGGTCGGGTTGAAGGGCTACGTCACCAACATCGAGGCCACGCTCATGCCCGCGGCCGAGGTGATCGCCAGCTACCACGACCTGTGGACCGTCGAGCAGTCCTTCCGGATGTCGAAGACTGACCTCGCTGCCCGGCCGATCTTCGCCCGCACCCGCGATGCGATCGAGACGCACCTGACCATCGTCTTCACTGCGCTCGCGGTGTCCCGAACCGTGCAGGACCGCACCGGCCTGTCGATCCGCCGGTTCCTGCGGACCCTGAGGCCACTGAGGTCGGCAGCCATCCAGATCAACGGCGTCATCACCACGTTCCCACTCGCGATCGCCCCGACGTCCAGGCCATCCGCACCGCGCTGGAACAGCCGATTCCAAGGCACTAAGCCAAATGACCCAACTCAGGGGCTCGCTGTACGCCGTGATCACCGCGTGGCACCGAACCGGCGACGACTGGCAGATCATCTGCATGGACGGAAGTCGGGTGGAGGGCGGCTTCGTCCCCCGGGAGCAGCGCACCACGCCGAACGTCTACACGTACCCGCCGGTCCGGGAGGCCGCCGAGGCGGGCGGCGTCTGATCCCGGCCACCTGTTAGCGGAGTATCGCCTGCGTCTCGGGGCGGATGGTCGTCCATCTGCCCCGCGGCCGATGCGCTTCGGGCGGCCCTTCCAAGCCCCGTCAACCGAATCGCAGGCGCCACCCGCGGCACCGGCCGTCGGTCAGCCGCCGACGTCGCCGCCTCGCAGCAGCGCTGCGCGACGTCGCGCCCGGCATCCTCGGGACCGCCGGCCTGCCGGTGCCTGAGCAGACTGATCAGCCGCGCCCGGCCTGCAGGACACCTACAGGCCGGGCGCTTCCCACTTCTCCACCTGCGGTTCGTCGAACACGAGCAATGTGCGGGTGCTGAGCACGCCCTCCATGCCCTGGATCTCCTCGAGCACCAGGCGCCGCAGATCGGTGTTGTCGCGGGCCCGGACCAGCATGATCACGTCGAACTCGCCGCCAACCAGGGCGAGGTGGGCAACTCCAGGAAGCCTGCGCAGCTTGTCGCGCACGTTCCGCCACTCGGCCTGCCGAAGATTGACCGTGAGATAGGCCGAGGTTCCGAGGCCCGCGGCCACTGGATCGATGTCCGCATGGAAGCCGCGGATGACCCCATCCTCCGTCAACCGCTGGATGCGGGCGTACGCGCTCGCGCGCGAGATGTGCAGCCTCTCGGCCATGGCGCGAATCGAGATCCGGCCGTCCCGGGAGAACTCCTCGAGGATCCGCTCGTCGACATTGTCGAGGGGGCTGGCCATATGTCTCGACCTTTCTACCTGCGCTGCTAGAGAAATGGACGATCAGTCGCTTGATTGCCATGAGTAGTGCACATTGTCTCTGATCGGTCAGCGGTATGGAAACGAATGGCAACCTAAGTGAGGATCTCGCCATGACATCTGATCCAGACCACCTGCTGCCGTCGGAGGCTCCGGTGACGCTCATCGACGCCACCGGCGAGGCCGTCCCCTCTGACGCCTATACGTTGCCCGAGCCCGACGCGTTACTACGCGCCCTCGGAGGTCTGATCTCAGCCCGCCGCCTCAACGAGCAGGCCTATGCCCTCGTCCGCCAGGGTCGTCTGGCGGTCTACCCGTCCTCCCACGGGCAGGAGGCATGCCAGGTCGCCGCCGCCCAGGTCCTCGATGGGGGCGACTGGCTCTTCCCGACCTACCGCGACACCGCGGCCGTCGTCGCCCGTGGCGTCGACCCCGTCGAGGTCCTCACCCTGCTCAAGGGCGACTGGCACTCCGGCTACGACCCGTATGCGCGCAACGTCGCCCCACAGGCCACCCCGCTGGCCACCCAGCTGCTGCACGCCGTCGGGGTCGCACACGCCGCCAAGCTGCGCGGCGAAGACACCGTTGTCATGGCGTTGTGCGGTGACGGTGCGACCAGCGAAGGTGACTTCCACGAGGCGATGAACTTCGCCGCGGTGTTCGGTGCGCCGGTCGTCTTCTTCGTCCAGAACAACAAGTACGCCATCTCCGTGCCACTTGCCCGCCAGACCGTCGCCCCCACGCTTGCTCACAAGGCCGTCGGCTACGGCATGCCGGGGGAGCAGGTCGACGGGAATGACGCCGCTGCACTGCTGGAGGTGCTCGGCAAGGCCGTAGCCCGCGCCCGCGCCGGCGAGGGGCCGCAGTTCGTCGAGGCACACACCTACCGGATGCAGGCCCATACCAACGCCGACGACGCCACCCGCTACCGCGAGGACGCCGAGGTGAAGGAGTGGGAGGCCAAGGACCCGCTCACCCGCCTGGAGACCTACCTGCGCTCGATCGACGCGCTGGACGACACCACGATGGCCGCCTTCACCGAAGCCGCTGAGGAGCTCGCCCAGCGCACCCGCGAGGCGCTGAACGAAGACATCGAGCCGAACCCCGAAGACCTCTTCCGGTACGTGTTCGCCGAGCCCACCCCCCAGCTGCGCGCCCAGCTCGACGTCGTCCTCGACGAGCTCAGCCGAGAGGAGACCTCCTGATGAGCGCCACAACCGTGGGGCACGAGAAGCTCACGATGGCGCAGGCCATCAACCGAGCCCTGCGCGACGCCATGGCCGAGGACCCCACCGTGCTGATGTTCGGTGAGGACGTCGGCCCGCTCGGCGGTGTGTTCCGGGTCACCGACGGTCTGACCCGTGAGTTCGGCGAGGACCGCTGCTTCGACACCCCGCTGGCCGAGTCCGGCATCATGGGCTTCGCCGTGGGACTGGCCATGAACGGCATGCGCCCCGTCGTCGAGATGCAGTTCGACGCATTCGCCTACCCGGCCTTTGAGCAGGTCGTCAGCCATGTCGCCAAGCTTCGTAACCGGACACGCGGCAAGGTCAGCGTCCCGATCGTCATTCGGATCCCGTACGCCGGGGGCATCGGCGGCGTCGAGCACCACTGCGACTCCTCCGAGGCCTACTACGCCCACACGCCGGGTCTGCACGTGCTCGCGCCCTCCACACCGGCCGACGCCTACGCCCTGCTTCGCGAAGCGATCGCCTCGTCCGACCCGGTCGTGTTTCTGGAGCCGAAGAAGCTCTACTGGGCCAAGGACGAAGTCGCCCTCGGCGCCGGGACACAGCCTGGAATCGGACAAGCCGTTGTGCGTCGGGGCGGCACCGACGCCACCTTGATCGCCTACGGAACCTCGGTGCCCACTGCCCTGGAGGCTGCCGAGGCCGCAGCGCGCGACGGCCGGAGCCTGCAGGTCGTCGACGTGCGCTCGATCGTGCCCTTCGACGACGAGACGGTCTTCGCCGCAGTCCGCTCCACGGGCCGTGCCGTCGTCATCGCCGAGGCAAGCGGGTTCGCGTCGGTCGCCGCGGAGATCGCCGCCCGGGTCAGCGAGAACTGCTTCCACTTCCTGGCTGCCCCCGTGCGGCGGGTCACGGGCTTCGACATTCCGTTCGCCCCGCCCAAGCTCGAGCACTTCCAGCTGCCGTCGGTGGACCGGATCCTCGACGCCGTCGACGAGCTTCAGTGGGAGGACTGATGACGCATACCGCTACCGGGAGGACCTTCCTCCTTCCCGATCTCGGGGAAGGCCTGACTGAGGCCGAGATCGTGCGCTGGTTCGTCACCGAGGGCGAACAGGTCGCCATCGACGAGACCATCGTTGAGGTTGAGACCGCCAAGTCGGTCGTCGAGGTCCCCTCCCCGTACGCCGGGGTGGTGCTCACACTCCACGCGGCAGAAGGAGAGACAGTTGAGGTCGGCAAGCCGCTGATCACCGTCGGGTCGAGCACGGCCGCCCTCTCTAGTGAGGATACGACCCGCGATGCTGAGCGCTACCGCGAGGAGGAACAGGCTGGTTCTGGGAATGTGCTCATCGGCTACGGCACCTCCGGGCACGGCGGCTCAGGGCGACGGCGCCGACCCAAGAGCGCTGCCACGGCAGCCACCGCAGCCCCCGCGCCGACACCCGCCGCTGATGCTTCTCGTGCCGCTCCGGAGGCTGCCGCGGCTCCGGCGGGTCCTGTCCTCGTCGTCTCGCCATTGGTCCGCAGGCTGGCCGCCGACCATGGGGTGGACCTGCGCGCACTGAAGCCGACCGGCCCGGGGGGCCTGATCATGCGCGCCGACGTGGAGGACGCGATCTCCCGAAGCGAAAGATCGGGACCGACGCTCGAACCGGCAGGAGCTGCCGCGCCAGCGTCGACCGGTGTCGGGGAGCGGCGCGTCCCGCTCAACGGGTTCCGGAAGGCCGTCTCCACGGCTCTGAGCCGTAGCCGGTCGGAGATCCCCGAGGCGACGGTGTGGGTCGACGTCGACGCGACCGCTCTCGTGGAGCTGCGTGCCAGCGTGCGCACGGCCACCGACCCCGGCCCGGGGCTGCTGGCCTACATCGCCCGCTTCGTCGTAGCCGGCCTGCAGCAGTACCCGGTGCTCAACTCCCGTCTGGACACCGAGCGTGACGAGATCGTCGAGCTCGACCAGATCAACCTGGGAATCGCCGTCCAAGGTGAGCGCGGCCTCGTGGTGCCGGCCATCGCGAACGCGGGAGCGCTGAAGACCTACGAGCTTGACGCGGGCATCCGGGATGTGACTGAACGGGCCAGGCTCGGGAAGGTCACCGCTGAAGAGCTCGCGTCGGGCACCTTCACACTGAACAACTACGGCAGCTTCCGGGTCGACGGCAGCGCAGCCATCATCAACCACCCGCAGGTCGCGATCCTCGGGTTCGGCCGGATCATCGACCGCCCGTGGGTCGTAGGCGGCCAGATCCTGGCTCGCAAGATCACCCAGATGTCCTTCGTCTTCGACCACCGCGTCTGTGACGGCGGCAACGCGGCCGGCTTCATGCGCACCGTGGCCGACGCGATCGAGGACCCTGCCTCCGCGATTGCGAGGATGTGATGGTCAGCGCTGCGACACGCAACCAGGCCGACGTACTGATCCTTGGTGGCGGCTCGGCCGGATACTCCTGTGCCCTGCGCGCCGCGCAACTCGGTCTCAGCGTGGTCCTCATCGAGAAGGGTGAGCTGGGAGGTACCTGCCTCCATGCCGGTTGCATCCCCACCAAGGCCCTGCTGCACGCCGCCGAGGTCGCCGACGCGGTCCGTGACGCCGAGCGATTCGGAATCGGTGCCACGCTGACCGGGATCGACGTTCCCAAGATGCTCCAGTACAAGGCCGGTGTCGTGAAGAAGCTCCACACCGGGCTTGTCGGACTCGTGAAAGCCCGGGGCATCCAGGTCATCAGGGGCGCCGGCAAGGTCGTCGGGCCGCGAGAGGTCGAGGTCAACGGCGAACGCTGGGCCGGCAAGCACCTGGTGCTCGCGACCGGATCCCGCACGCGCAGCCTCCCGGGCGTGGAGGTCGACGGCGTCCGCGTACTCACCTCCGACCACGCCCTCAACCTCGACCGGGTGCCCGAGTCGGTCATCGTCCTCGGCGGAGGAGTGATCGGCTCGGAGTTCGCCAGCGTCTGGCGCTCCTTCGGCGCCGAGGTCACCATCGTCGAGGCGCTGCCGAGGATCTTGGCCGGTGAGGATGAGGCCATCGCCTCAGCCGTGGCCCGAGCGTTCCGCCTGCGTGGTATCGGCATGTCCACCGGTACGCCGGTCAGCAAGGTCGAGACCACCGACTCCGGTGTCCGCGTGCACCTGGAGACAGGGGATCCGCTCGAGGCCGAGATCCTGCTTGTCGCGGTCGGCCGTGCGCCGGTCACCGACGGACTCGGATACGAGGAGAACGGGATCGCGATAGATCGGGGCTGTGTCGTTGTCGACGAGCGGTTGCGCACCACCGTGCCGGGGATCTACGCCGTCGGTGACATCGTCGCCGGTCTGCAACTGGCCCACCGCGGCTTCGCACACGGCATCTTCATCGCGGAGGAGATCGCGGGCCTCGCGCCCATTCCGGTCCGGGACGAGCTCATGCCGCGTGTCACCTACTGTGAACCTGAGGTTGCGTCCGTCGGCCTCAGCGAGGCGGCGGCACGCGAGCGGCACGGGGACAACGCCGTCCGGGTCCTCAGCTACGACCTGGCCGGCAACGGCAAGAGCCAGATCCTGCAGACCCGAGGCATGGTCAAGCTGGTCCAGCAGGTAGACGGGCCCGTCATCGGCATCCACGTCGTGGGCGCCCGTGCTGGTGAGCTGATCGGGGAAGCGCAGCTGGCGACGGCGTGGGAGGCGATGCCTGCCGACGTAGCGCCGCTTCTGCACGCGCATCCGACTCAGAACGAGGCCCTCGGCGAGGCATTCTTGGCCCTAGCCGGGAAGCCGTTGCACGCCCACGGCTGAGACTGTTCGGTCAGTGAACGGAATGGCGCCCGAGCTCGCTGGCAGACGGGCGATGTGGGCTTCGGAAGCTCTGCGCCGACCGGTCCACTCGAGGCCCATCAGGCATCGTCGCGGGGTGCGATCGTGTTCGGCATCGACGCCCGGGTCGGCGCCGTCCCGGGCGAGTACTGCCCCGATGTGCACAGCGTGAACGCTCGGGGCGTCGCCAAGTTGGTCGGCACCGCCCAGCGCGTGCTGCCCAAGGCGTGGCTGTTCAGCACGCTCGTCACCGGCGGCGACGACATCCGGCTGCAACACGTCCTCGAGGAGGTGTACGGCTATCTCGGATTGGCTTTCGACCGCGCGTCGGTCGGATCCATCCGCGCAGAGTCGCCGCACGCGGAACTGGGCGAGGTGGAACTGGCGCTGTTGGAGGTATTCGGAATCGAGACGGTTGCGGTCTCGCAGGTTGATTCGGTGACGCTGGGAGTTGCGGCCAGCCTCCTGCCCCACCATTGCTGTCCGTAGCGATCGGACCGGAAGACCTCAGCGGGCGGACCGTCGTGACGATCCGCCCGCATGCCGTGCGCGTCACGAAACCGCGTGGACCTCGCCGGTGAACATCGACATCGACGCGACCGCGAATCCCTTGGCATGCGCAGCCGTCTCGGCCATCTCGGGGGACTTCATCGCTGCCTTCATCACGTCGGGCCCGTCGAACCAGAGTTCGGCGACGAGGTACGGCGCGTCGCCGCCCAGTCCACGCGGGTGACTCAAGGTGAACCTCGCGAGACCGGGCAGCCTGCGGACGAGGGGGACGTGCTGTCCTGGTAGCGCTGGTCGAACGCGGCCGGATCGGCCGGATCGGCCGGAGCGCCGTACGCGATCGTGATGCGGTGCACGTCAGGCCCCTACCTCTTCGCCACGAGCGTGAGAACGTCGTAGGTCGCCACCGGAGCGTCGTCCTGATTCGTCACGACCGCATCCCAGCGGACCTCGCCGTAGTCGGCGGAGGTGCGCGGCGTGATCTGCTTGACCGTGAGCTGCACCCGGATCGTGTCACCGGCCTTGACCGGGGTCAGGAAGCGCAGGTTGTCGACGCCGAAGTTGGCGAGCACCGGCCCCGGGTTGGGCTCGACGAAGAGACCGGCGGCCAGCGACACGACGAGGTAGCCGTGGGCCACGATGCCCCCGAAGAGCGGGTTCCTCGCGGCGGCCTCGGGGTCGGTGTGGGCGTAGAACGTGTCGCCGGTGAACTCGGCGAAGTGCTCGATGTCGTCGAGCGTGACGGTCCGTGCGGCGCTCTCCGCCGTGTCCCCGATGCTCAGCTCGGCGAGGTTCTTGCGGAACGGGTGGACGTCGGTGATCGTCCGTCGTGAGCCGACGGTCCAGCGGCCGGTGATCGCGGTGAGCATGTCGGGGGAGCCCTGCACGGCGGTGCGCTGCATGTGGTGGAGGACCCCCCGGATGCCGCCGAGCTCCTCGCCTCCGCCCGCGCGGCCAGGCCCGCCGTGCACGAGCACCGGCAGCGGAGAGCCGTGGCCGGTGGACTCACCGGCGTCGTCGCGGTCGAGCACGAGCAGGCGGCCGTGCCAGGGCGCGAGGCCGAGAGTGACCGCGCGGGCGACCCCCGGGTCGTGGGTGACCAGTGAGCCGACCAGGCTCCCGCGGCCGCGGGCGGCCAGGGCGATCGCCTCGTCGAGCGTGTCGTAGGTGAGCACCGTCGAGACCGGGCCGAACGGCTCGACGTCGTGTGGCTCCACGGCGCCGGGCCGGGCGCGCAGCAGCACGGGGGAGACGAAGGCGCCGCGCTCGGGGTCGGCGCCGACGACCTCGACTCGGTCGGGGTCGCCGTAGACGATGTCCGCGGAGGAGCGCAGCGCCTCGATCGCCTTGCGTACCTCCTCGCGCTGGGCGAGGGAGGCGAGCGCGCCCATCCGGACGGAGTCGTCGGCGGGATTGCCGACGGTCGTCTTCGCCAGCCGCGCGGCGATGGCCTCGACGACCTGGTCGGCGATGGCGGTCGGCACGATGGTGCGGCGGATGGCGGTGCACTTCTGGCCGGCCTTGACCGTCATCTCGGTGACGACGCCCTTGACGAAGAGGTCGAACTCGGGGTCGTCGACGGTGACGTCGGGGCCGAGGATCGAGCAGTTGAGGGAGTCGGCCTCGACTCCGAGCTGCAGGCCGCCGTGGACCACCGACGGGTGCGTGCGCAGGATGCCGGCGGTGTGCGCGGAGCCGGTGAAGGCGACGGAGTCCTGCACGCCGAGGTGGTCGAGCAGCGTCCCGGCGCTGCCGCACAGCAGCTGCAGCGAGCCCTCCGGGAGGATCCCGGAGTCGACGATGCGGCGGACCACCGCCTCGGTGAGGTACGCCGTCTGGCTGGCCGGCTTGACGATCGAGGGGAGTCCGGCCAGGAACGCCGGTGCGAGCTTCTCGAGCATGCCCCACACGGGGAAGTTGAAGGCGTTGATCTGGACCGCCACGCCGGGACGTGAGGCGTAGACGTGCTGCCCGAGGAACGTGCCGCCGCGCCCGAGCGGTTCGGGTGGGCCGTCGAGGACGATGGTGTCGTTGGGCAGCTCGCGGGCGCCCTTGGAGGCGTAGGAGAAGAGCGTGCCGAAGGCGCCGTCGATGTCGACCATCGAGTCGCGTCTGGTCGCGCCGGTGCGCGCGGAGAGGGCGTAGAGCTCGTCCTTGTCCTCGGACAGCTGCTTGGCCAGCTGCTTGAGCAGTCCGGCCCTCTCGTGGAAGGTGAGCTCCCGGATGGCAGGGCCGCCCACGGTGCGGGCATGGTCGACCATCGCGGCGAGGTCGAGGCCACGGCTGGAGATGCGCGCGACCTCCTCGCCGGTCACGGCGTCGAGCAGCGGCTCGCCCTCGGCGGAGGCGCGGTACCAGGCCCCCGATGCGTAGCTCTCCAGCATCTCGCTCACGTCTGTCCTCTCGTTGCACTGTCCGTTGCGCGAGCCATTGCCAGGCCTGCGTCCGATGTGCAAGGCTATTACAGACCGTTCGGTCAGTAAATACCTCTCAGAAGTCGGAGGACCGGAATGACAGCGCTTGCAGACGAGGCCGCTCTGCAGTCGTCGTTCGACGCCACCATCGCTCACAACGACCGCATCGAGCCTCGTGACTGGATGCCCGACGATTACCGCCGGACGCTGGTGCGGCAGATCGCCCAGCACGCCCACAGCGAGATCATCGGGATGCAGCCGGAGGGCAACTGGATCAGCCGCGCGCCCTCCCTCCGCCGCAAGGCGATCCTGCTCGCCAAGGTCCAGGACGAGGCCGGTCACGGTCTGTACCTCTACTCCGCCACCGAGACGCTCGGCGTCTCCCGCGAGGAGCTCACCTTGAAGCTGATGAGCGGAGCGCAGAAGTACTCCTCGATCTTCAACTACCCCACCCTCACCTACGCCGACGTGGGGACGATCGGCTGGCTGGTCGACGGTGCGGCGATCTGCAACCAGGTGCCGTTGTGCCGGACGTCCTACGGACCCTACGGCCGGGCGATGATCCGCATCTGCAAGGAGGAGTCCTTCCACCAGCGCCAGGGCTACGAGCTGCTGTCGACGATGATGCGGGGGACTGACGAGCAGCGGGCGATGGTGCAGGAGTCCGTCGACCGGTTCTGGTGGCCTGCGCTGATGATGTTCGGCCCGCCCGACGCCGACTCGCCCAACACCGAGCAGTCGATGACGTGGGGCATCAAACGCCACACCAACGACGAGCTGCGCCAGCGGTTCGTCGACATGAGCGTGCCGCAGGCGGAAGCGCTCGGCGTCACGTTCCCGGACCCGCAGCTGCGCTGGAACGAGCAGCGTGGGCACTACGACTTCGGCCAGCCCGACTGGGAGGAGTTCTGGCAGGTCGTCAAGGGCAACGGCCCCTGCAACGCACAGCGCCTGGCCCACCGCAGGAGGGCCTACGACGACGGCGCCTGGGTCCGTGAGGCCGCGATCGCCTACGCCGAGTCCGTCGGGCGTGCGCAGAACCGCGGCGACAACGAGGAGGTCCGATGACCGGCGTCAAGGCCGAGTGGCCGCTCTACGAGGTGTTCGTGCGCGGCAAGCGCGGGCTCAACCACGTCCACGTCGGCTCGCTCCACGCCGCCGACGACCAGATGGCGCTGCGCCATGCGCGCGACGTCTACACACGCCGCAACGAGGGTGTCTCGATCTGGGTGGTCCGCTCCTCAGACATCACCGCGTCGAGCCCCGACGAGAAGGACCCGCTGTTCGCGCCGGCCGGCGACAAGGTCTACCGGCACCCGACGTTCTACGACATCCCGGCCGACGTGCCGCACATGTGAGGACGACATGACCCAGCCGACGCATTCATCCGTGAACCCGCCCGTGATTCACACACACGTGCCCGACGACCATGAGAGCGCCTACGACGGCCTGCTGGTCAACGACTCCCACTGGGCGTTCGGCACCGACTTCGAGGACCCGCTGGCGGGCGTCGACACGACCGTGCCGGACGGCGTGGACGCCCGGGCGCTCGCGACGTACTGCCTGATGCTCGGCGACGACGCACTGGTGTTGTCCCAGCGCCTCGCGGAATGGTGCAGCAACGCGCCGGACCTCGAGGAGGACATCGCCCTGGCCAACATCGCGCTGGACCTGCTCGGCCAGGCCAGGCTGCTGCTCGCCCGGGCCGCAGCCGCCGATCCTGCTGTTGTGCCGACCCTCCCCGAGGGCTCCCCGGTGCCGGCCGAGGACGCCCTGGCGTTCTTCCGTGAGGCCGGCGAGTTCCGCAACGTCCGGCTGGCCGAGGTCCCGAACGGCGACTTCGCGGAGGCGGTCGCCCGGATCCTGCTCTTCTCCACCTGGCGACTTGCGCTGTTCGAGGGACTCGCGCGCAGCCGCGACGCCGTGCTTGCCGCCGTGGCTGCCAAGGGCGTCAAGGAGCTCGCCTACCACCGTGACTTCGCGGGCCGCTGGTTCGTGACGCTCGCGCAAGGGACGGAGGAGTCCCGCCGGAGACTGGCCGTCGCCCTCGAGGGGCTGATGCCGCTGTGGCCAGAGCTCTTCACGCCGCACCCGATCGAGACTCAGGTCGCCGAGGCGGGCGTCGGCGTCGATCCGGCGTCCGTGGCCGAAGAGGCCGACGTCGTCCTCGAGCAGGTGTTCGCCGTCGCGGACGTGACCCGACCGGATCGGCCGCCGCTGGCTGGCATCCAGAGGCGCACCGGCCGCGACGGCCTCCACACCGAGGCGTTGAGCCGGATGCTCGCCGAGATGCAGGTCGTCGCCCGCGCCCACCCGAGGGGGACCTGGTGACCAGGGCAGAGCTGCTCGAGCGAGCGCGCACGGTCGCGGCCGAGGTCACCGATCCCGAGCTGCCCATGCTCACCCTCGCCGACCTCGGCGTGCTCCGGGAGGTCGAGATCGACGAGACCGGCCGCGTGGAGGTGGCGATCACGCCCACCTACAGCGGCTGCCCGGCGATGGCGACGATGCGCGACGACGTGATCCACCGGCTGATGGAGGCCGGGTTCGAGGAGGTCAGGGTCCGGGTCGCGCTCCATCCGGCCTGGACCACCGACTGGATCAGCCCTCACGGGCGCGCTGCGCTGGCGCAGGCGGGCATCTCGCCCCCGGGGCCCGCGCCCGTCCGCCGCGGTCCGGTGCCGCTCACCCTCGGTCCGGTACGCCGCCGGGTCGCGTGCCCCCGGTGCGGCTCGACCGACGTGGACCTCTCGTCGGAGTTCGGCTCGACCGCCTGCAAGGCGCACTACCGCTGCCGCACCTGCCTCGAGCCCTTCGACCACGTCAAGGAGATCTGACCCCGTGACCCAGACCATGACGCCTCGCTCGCGCGCCGCGACCGACTTCCATGCCCTGACCGTCGCCTCGGTCGAGCGGCTCACCGACGACGCGGCGGCCGTCACGTTCGACGTGCCGCCCGAACTGCGTGAGACCTTCGCGTTCGACGCCGGCCAGTCGCTGACGCTGCGGCGCGTGATCGGGGGGATCGAGCATCGGCGTACGTACTCGATCTGCGCTCCGGCGGGCGCGGCGCCGCGGATCGGCGTGCGCGAGATCCCCGGCGGGCTCTTCTCCTCGTGGCTCATCCATCAAGTCCGCCCGGGCGACACGATCGAGGTCCAGGCGCCCTCGGGCAACTTCCGGGCCAGTGCGGCCGAGGCCGGCCGGCACCTGTGCATCGCCGCCGGGTCGGGGATCACGCCCATGCTGTCGATCGTCTCGACGGTGCTGAGCAACCCCGAGAGCACCGCGACGCTGCTCTACGGCAATCGGAGCACCAACACGGTGATGTTCGCCGAGGAGCTCGCCGACCTGAAGAACAGCCATGCTGCGACTTTCGACCTCGTGCACGTGCTCTCGCGCGAGCCGCGCGACGTCGAGCTCTTCTCCGGCCGACTCGATGCCGACCGGCTGCGGACGATCCTCACCCTGCTCGTGCCGCTCGAGCAGGTCGACCACGTCTGGCTCTGCGGCCCGCTCGCCATGATCGAGGACGCGCGCCGCGTGCTCGACCAGCTCAGCGTACCGTCGGAGCGCGTGCACTTCGAGCTGTTCTTCGTCGACGAGCCGCCGCCGCAGCTCCGCCACGAGGACGCCACTCTCGACGGCGTCACCAGCGACGTCACGGTGGTCCTCGACGGGCGCAGCACCACCACGCCCATGCCGCGCAACCGCAGCATCCTCGACTCCGCGCAGGAGACCCGCAGCGACCTGCCGTTCGCGTGCAAGGGCGGGGTGTGCGGCACCTGCCGCGCCCACGTGACCGGCGAGGTCGACATGGTCCGCAACTACGCGCTCGAGAAGGCCGAGGTCGACGCCGGCTTCGTGCTCACCTGTCAGACCTATCCCGTCAGTGACGCCCTCACCATCGACTTCGACGCCTGACCATCCCCAGGAGCGAGATGACCGAGACCTTCATCCTCACCGGCGCGCGGACGCCGATCGGCCGCTACGGCGGCGCGCTCGCCCACGTGCGCCCCGACGACCTCGCGGCCCTCGTCGTGGGTGAGGCCGTACGCCGGGCCGGAGTCGACCCGTCGCTGATCGACGAGGTCGTCCTGGGAGCCGCCAACCAGGCCGGCGAGGACAACCGCAACGTCGCCCGGATGGCCGCCCTGCTCGCCGGGCTCCCCGAGACCGTGCCCGGCTTCACCGTCAACCGGCTCTGCGCCTCCGGGCTGACGGCGATCGCCACGGCTCGCCAGATGATCGCCGCCGGGGACGCCGACCTCGTCGTGGCCGGCGGCGTCGAGTCGATGACCCGCGCGCCGTGGGTCCAGTCAAAGCCGGCGCGAGCCTGGGCCAAGCCGGGGGAGGCCTTCGACACCTCGATCGGGTGGCGCTTCACCAACCCCCGCTTCGACGCCGACACCACACTGTCGATGCCGCAGACGGCCGAGCGTGTCGCCGAGCGGTGGTCGATCGGCCGCGACGAGCTGGACGCCTTCGCGCTTCGCTCCCACCAGCGTGCCCTCGACGCGATCAAGAACGGCCGGTTCACCGACGAGATCGTCGCTGTTCCCGCAGGCGACGGCGAGGTGTTCATCGACGAGGGCCCGCGCGCCGACACCAGCCTGGAGCGGCTCGCCAGGCTCACGCCGGTCAACGGACCGGACGGGGTCGTGACCGCAGGCAACTCCAGCTCCCTCAACGACGGCGCGGCCGCGGTGGTGGTCGCCAGCGAGCGGTTCGTCGAGCAGCACGGCCTCACCCCCCGCGCCCGGATCGTCGCGTCGGCCAGCGCCGGCGTGCCTCCCGAGATCATGGGCATCGGGCCCGTCCCAGCGACGCAGAAGGCGCTGGCCCGCGCGGGCTGGGCCGTGGGCGACCTCGACGCGGTCGAGCTCAACGAGGCGTTCGCCTCGCAGTCGATCGCCTGCATCCGCGACCTGGGGCTCGACCTCGACATCGTCAACGCCGACGGCGGGGCGATCGCCCTCGGCCACCCGCTCGGCGCCTCCGGAACCCGCATCGTGCTCACGCTCCTCGGCCGCCTCGAACGCGGCGACGGACAGCGCGGTCTGGCCACGATGTGCGTGGGCGTCGGCCAGGGCGCGGCGCTGCTCCTGGAGCGTCCGTGACCACACCCCTGCTCATCGAGGAGGCGGAGGACCGCGTCGTCCTCCGACTCAACCGGCCCGAGGCCAAGAACGCGATCGACCAGGAGGTCGTCGACCTCCTGCACGCCGCGTGCGCGGAGCTCGAGCGGTCGCCGAGGGTCGCCCTCATCGCCGGCTCCGACGGCGTCTTCGCGGCCGGAGCCGACATCGGCCAGCTGCGCGAACGACGTCGCGACGACGCGCTCCGGGGGATCAACTCCGGCATCTTCGACCGCATCCGTCAGTTGCCGATGCCGACGATCGGCCTGGTCGACGGCTACGCCCTCGGCGGCGGCGCCGAACTGGCCTACGCCTGCGACTTCCGGATCGGCACGCCGCGGGTCAAGCTCGGGAACCCCGAGGCCGGGCTCGGCATCCTCGCCGCCGCCGGGGCGACGTGGCGGCTCAAGGACCTCGTCGGCGAGCCGCTGGCCAAGGAGCTGCTGCTCACCGGACGCTTGCTGGATGCGCACGAGGCGCTCGGCGTACGGCTGCTCAACGAGGTGGTCGAGCCCGACGAGCTCGACGCCGCCGGGCAGCGTTGGGCCGACCGGATCGCGCAACAGGCACCGTTGGCCGTCCGGCTGGCGAAGTCCGTCTTCCACGCGCCGCGCGAGGCGCACCCGCTCATCGACGACGTCGCGCAGGCGGTGCTGTTCGAGACCGCCGACAAGCACCACCGGATGACGGCGTTCCTCGAGCGCCGGACTGGCTCTACCAAGGAGAAGAAGTGAACAGCCTGCCGAAGATCGTCGGCGTGTACGGCGGCGGCCGGATGGGAGCCGGCATCGCCCACGCCTTCTTGGTGTGCGGTTCGGACGTGACCGTCGTGGAGAGCTCGCCGGAGGCCGCGGCCGCCGCACGTGATCGAGTGAGCGCGAGCCTCGCCAAGGCCGCCGAGCGCGGACCGGTCGGTGACGTCGGATCGCTCAGCGTCACGACGGACGCCGCTGCGCTCGGGCCCGCCCGTCTCGTCATCGAGGCGGTTCCTGAGCTGCCCGACCTCAAGGCCGAGGTTCTGGCGAGCATCGAGAAGTGTGCCCCCGATGCCAGCATCGGCACCAACACCAGCTCCCTCTCGATCGACGCCCTGGCCGCGTCCCTTGTCGAACCGCCTCGACTCATCGGACTGCACTTCTTCAACCCGGTCCCCGCCAGTGCCCTCGTGGAGATCGTCGTCGGCTCTCAGACCGACCCGGCGCTCGTCGAGCGGGCGCAGGCCTGGGTCGCCGACCTGGGCAAGACCGGCATCACCGTCACCGACTCACCCGGATTCGCCTCGAGTCGACTCGGCGTCATGCTGGCCCTCGAGGCGATGCGCATGCTCGAGGAGGGTGTCGCGACCACCGAGGACATCGACACCGCCATGACGCTAGGCTACCGCCATCCGGTCGGACCCCTCCGGACCACCGACATCGTCGGTCTCGACGTTCGGCTCAACATCGCCGAGCATCTCGCGCGCGAACTCGGCCCACGGTTCGAGCCACCGGCGATCCTGCGTGACAAGGTCGCGGCCGGTGAGTTCGGTCGCAAGAGCGGGCAGGGCTTCTACCCATGGTGAGCGCCGAGGAGGTCGCCCGCCGCTCGGCGGAGACGATGTGGTCGACCGACACGGCCGTGAAGTCGCTCGGCATCGAGCTGCGCTCGGTCGGCCCGGGCCGCGCCGAGCTGGCCATGGTGGTCCGGCCCGACATGGTCAACGGCCACGACATCGCCCACGGCGGCCTGATCGCCACACTCGCCGACAGCGCCTTCGCCTACGCCTGCAACAGCTATGGCGAGGTGACCGTGGCCGCGGGCTTCGAGGTCGAGTTCCTCGAGACCGGCCGCCTCGGTGACGAGCTGGTCGCGACCGCCGTCGAGCGCGCCCGCCGAGGACGATCCGGCATCTACGACGTCACCGTCCGTCGCGGTGACGCGGTGGTCGCCGAGTTCCGCGGCCGCAGTCGGTCGCTCGGGCGGCCGATCAGCCGCGACGAGTGAGGCCGTCGAAGGCCGCGGTCGCGACCGCCTCGGCGAGCTGGTGGGCGTCGTACCGGCCGTCGGGGCGGACCCACTCCACCAACGAGTTGACCATGCCGAAGAGGAGCCGGCTGATGAGGTACGGGTCGAGGTCGTCCCGGACGACGCCCTCGGCGACCGCGGCCTGCACCAGCGCCGCGAGCCGATCGTCGATGACGCGGCGGCGCCGCAGCGCCTCCTGCTCGACCTCGCCGTTGCCGCGCACCCGCAGCAGCAGCGTGACGGCCGGCAGGTGCTCGACGAGGACCTCGATCGAGTCGCGGACGGCCCCGCGCAAGCGTTGGTACGCCGACCCCGAGCCGCCCGCCTCGGCGCGGTCGAGCACCTCGGTGAGGTTGTCGAGCGCCTCGTCCAGCGCCTCCTTGAGGAGATGCGTCTTGCTCGGGACGTGGTGGTAGATCGCCGACTTCGTGAAGCCCAGCTCGGCCGCCAGGTCCCCCATCGACGTGGCGTCGTACCCCTGCCGGTTGAAGAGGTCGATCGCGCGCCTGAGCACGGTCGCCTGGTCGTAGCCGGGGCGACCCCGCCGCCGCGCGGACGGGTCGGGCGTGGTCATGCGAGCAGGCTCCCATACGGCTGGGGGACGGCTCGGGAGGGTCTGGCCGAGCCGCGCGATGTCTGTAATACTGACCGAAAGGTCAGGAAATGGAAGAGGTGGTCATGGAACCGGTGCTCATCGAGCGTCGAGAGGCCGTCGCGACGGTCACGATCAATCGCCCTGAGCGGCGCAACTCCCTGAACGCCGAGGTCAAGGTCGCTCTGCGCGACGCCCTCGCCGGCGTCGCCGCCGATCCCGCCGTTCGTGCGGTGGTCCTCACCGGCGCGGGGGAGCACTTCTGTGCCGGCCAGGACCTCAAGGAGCACGCCGACGCGCTCGCGGCCGGCGGCGCGGAGAGCGCCTTCGCGACGGTCGCCGAGCACTACGCGCCGATCGTCCGTTGCCTCGCCACGATGCCGAAGCCGGTCGTCGCCGCCGTCGAGGGAAACTGCGTCGGGGCCGGGCTCGGCTTCGCGCTGGCCTGCGATCTCCGCGTCATCGCGTCCGACGCCGTGCTCGCGACCGCCTTCAGCTCGATCGGGTTGACCTGCGACTCCGGGCTGGCGCACACCCTGCCGCGAGCCGTGGGGGAATCGCGCGCGCGTCGCCTGGTGTTGCTCGCGGAGACCTTCACCGCGGCCCAGGCGGTCGAGTGGGGCGTCGACGCCGACGTCTCCGATCCCGGGGTCTCCCTGCTCGCCGCGACGAGGCTGGCCGAGCGGCTCGCCGCGGGGCCGACGGCGGCGTACGCCGAGAGCAAGCGGCTGCTCGCCGAGAGCTGGACCCGCAGCCTCGAGGAGACCCTCGCCGCCGAGTCCGCCGGCCAGACCCGGGCGGGTTCCACCCACGACCACGCCGGCGCTGTGCAGGCGTTCCTCAGCAAGGACGGGCCGGTCTTCGTCGGCCGCTGAGGAAAGGACGAGCGTTGCCCTCCCCGATTCCCCCGACCGCGGCCTCGAGCCGATCGAGAAGGCGTCCGTCGACGAGCTGAGGGCGCTGCAGCTGCAGCGGCTGCAGTGGTCGGTGCGCCACGCGTTCGACAACGTCGAGCACTACCGCACGGCGTTCGAGGCCGCTGAGGTCCACCCCGATGACATCCGCACGCTCGAGGACCTCGCGCGCCTGCCGTTCACGACCAAGGCGACGCTGCGCGAGCACTACCCGTTCGGCATGTTCGCTGTGCCGCGGGAGCAGGTCGTCCGGGTCCACGCATCGTCCGGGACCACCGGCAAGCCGACGGTCGTGGGCTACACCCGTGGCGACCTCACGGGAGGAAGACATCGACGCTCACGCGTTGCACCGGCAGGCTGGACGATCTCCGCGATCGCCCGGCATCTGGGCCGCGACCGGAAGACCATTCCCGCCTACCTCGCCGGCGGCCGGGTCGCCGGGGAACGCAAGCCGGCTGGGGATGATCCCGTACGAGCCGTTCGTGGACTACGTCCGCGAACCGCTGAGGGAGGATCCGCATCTGTGGGCGATGACGTTGTTCGACGAGGTCGTCGGGCTCGGGTACGACCGGTCGTATTCGACGTTCACCCGCCAGATCCGCACAAGGGGCCTGCGGCCGCATTGCAAGCCGTGCTCGGCGACGAAGGGTCGGGCGAATGGCCCGATCGATCATCCGGCGGGTGAGGAGACCCAGTGGGACTGGCTCGAGCTGCCCGACCCGCCCGCTCATTGAGGGTGGGGGAAGAACGCGCACCTGCTGGTCGGTGCCCTGGCCCACTCCGGTCGATGGCGCGGCACTCTCGCTCCGGCTGAGGATCAGGCCCAGCTCATCGACGCCCTGGACAAGACCACGCGCAAGCTGGGCGGGCTGACGAAGAAGTGGCGCTTCGACCGGATGACCACGGCCTGTCACCCCGAGTCGGGGAAGGTGACCGCGACGTTCTCGGCGGTCGCCAAGCACTACGGCGTGCAGGTCGCGATCTGCCCGCCCCGGCGCGGCAACCGCAAGGGCGTGGTGGAGAGGTCCAACCACACCACGGCGCAACGCTGGTGGCGCACCTTGCCCGACGACGTGACCGTCGAGGAAGCCCAAGCCTCGCTGGACCGGTTCTGCGAAGTCCGTGGCGACCCCCGGCTGCGGCCTTCGGGTGTCGACGGCCGAGCCAGCGTGCTCACGCTCGCTGAACCAGAGCCGCTGGCGCCGGTGCCGGCTGCGCCGTTCCCCGCGACGGTCAGCGAGGAACCGACCGTGTCGGCCCACGCGCTGGTCGCGTGGCGTGGGAACCTCTACTCCGTCCCACCCGAGCTGGCCCGCGCCCAGGTCACCGTGTCCCAGCGGCTCGACGCCCAGCACGAAGCACGGGGTCGACCACTTCAAGCTGTCCACCGACCCTTTGTTCACCGACGAGCTCTACGACGTCGTCGGGCTCTACTTGAACCCGCCCGAGGCGGCGGTCGTGCTGTGCGTGGACGAGGAGTCCCAGATGCAGGCGTTGCAGCGCTCCCAGCCGGCGTTGCCGATGATGCCCGGCATGCCCGAGCGCCGCACCATGACTACCCCCGGCACGGCACCACGACCTTGTCCGCGGCGATGAACATCGCCCACGGCACCGTGATCACCAGCCTGCACAGCAAACACCGTGCGATCGACTTCAAGAAGTTCCTGACCAAGATCGACACCGAGGTCCCCGACGGGCTGGAGATCCACCTGATCTGCGACAACTACGGCACCCGCAAGCACCCGATCATCAAGACCTGGCTCAAGCCCACCCGCGGGTGCACCTGCACTTCACCCCGACCTACTCTTCCTGGCTGAACCTGGTCGAGCGGTTCTTCGGCTACGTCACCGCCGATCTGCTCCGCCGCTCCGACCACCCCAGCGTCCAAGCCCTCGAAGCCGACATCCGCAACTGGGTCAACCCATGGAACGAAGACCCCAAGGTCTTCGTGTGGACCAAGACCGCCGACCAGATCCTCGGCAGCCTCGGACGACTAATGCAGCGGATCTCGAATCCAGTTCACTAGGAAAGAACAACCGTCTCCGCGGGCGCACCCGGCGGTAGCAAGACCGGTACAGCCCCTAGCCTGCGAGACCGTCGAGATAGCCGTTAGGTACGACCAATTGCACCAATACAGATAGTCGTCTGTGTCATAGCATGGTACCTTAGCGCGAACTGGCATTGCGTTCTGGGCTGCCGCCTCGGCAACGTCCTCGCATAAGCAACCGATGGAAAGGACTCACAATCGATGACGAGTAAGGACCGCGCATCGACCGTGCCTTGGACCGAAAAGTCCCCGCCGCGCATCAAGGACTCGAAGACCTGGTTCGGCGTAGTTCGAACTAGTGCGCGACAACCCTCGCCTAGTTCGTCAGCGCTGTGTTGACTTTCGGCGCCGTCGTTCTATGCGCAACGCGCCAGTGACGCGAGAGGAGGCCTGCGAACCGATGGCAACCGAGATGGATCGACGCGCCATGCGCACCGATCAATGGAGGGCCCGACTGGGCCACGCCTTCGGCGGGTTGCGCGCCGACTACGTCGACGGACATCTTGACGTTTCGGCGGACTGTCTCGACGGCAAGATCTCCTCGGTCCGTTTGGGCAGGGCCACGGCGTTCCATGTCTCAGGATCCCCCCAGGTCGTACGTCGAACTCAGCGCTCGATCATCACGGCCGAGGACGATCCGTTCAAGATATCTATCCTGCGGGCGGGCCGCGCGGTGGTGCGTCAAGGCGACGTGGAGGTCGTCCTTAAACCGGGCCAGCTGGCGCTCTATGACACCGGGCGCCCCTACGACCTGCGTTTGGAGGGTGCCTGGTCGTGCGCTGTGATGACCCTCCCTCGGCATGCTCTGGGTCTGCCGAAGGCGTCCCTGACCAGGGCGATGTCGCATCCCTGGGAGACACACCATGCGCCAGGTTCGGTTCTTGCCTATCTCCTGGTCAGCTCGCTAACCGCACAACGCGACGTGGATGCTGATGTCACCGCGGCCGCGGCTCACCTCGGCGAAGCTAGCCTTGAGTTGCTCGCGAGCATCGTCAGCGAAGGAAGCACCATCGGGTCCGACGACACCCTCCGCGCTCGGGTCGGTGCCTACGTGCGGGCGCATCTCACCGACCTCGACCTCTCCCACAACAGCGTCGCGGCCGCACACACGATGTCGCCACGCTCCCTCCATCGGTTGTTCCACGACGAGCCGCAGTCGGTGATGGAGATGGCCCGGAGCCTGCGACTGGAAGCGATTCGCACCGCGCTGGCCGATCCGCTCCAACGCGGCCGGTCGACGATGGCGATCGCGAATCGACTGGGATACGCCGATGCTGCCCACTTCAACCGCGCGTTTCGCGCGCGATTCGGCACGACGCCGGGCGCCTACCGCCGGTCGGCGCTGGGTCAGTGACGCGCGCGAGTGCGGCCGGCGAGCTGAGGTCGTCAGAAACGAGACTTGCGGTCGAGGAAGGCGGTCATCCGCTCGTGCTTCTCCGGCGTCTCGAACAACACCGCCTGCGCGACGTTGTCGAAGACCGGGTGCGCGTCGCGGGGGACGTGGAGCGCGAGCTTGGTCAGCCGCACCGCGAGCGGCGCCGACCTGTGGATCTGGTCGATGATCGCATCGGCAGCGGGCAGCAACTGATCTGCCTCGACGATCTCGTTCAGCAGTCGGACCTCGGTCGCTTCTTGGGCGGTCAGGATGCGGCCGAGGAGAAGGATCTCCTTCGCGAGCACCTCGCCGACGAGCTCCCGCAGGCGCCAGGCGGCCCCGGCAGCGGCGAGAATGCCAAGGCGCCCCTCGGGGTTCCCGATGGTCGTCGTCGGGGTGCCGACCCGGAAGTCGCACGCGTAGGCAAGCTCGGCGCCACCGCCCAGCGCGTGTCCGGCGATCGCCGCCACCGTTGGCATCGGAAGCTTCGCGATCCTGTCGAAGATTCCCGAGTTGATGCCGGCGAGCGCGTCGGTGCTGGTGCGATCGCGCAGCTGGCCGATGTCGGCGCCGGCGGCGAAGACCTCGGTGCCGCCGGTGACCATCGCCGGCACGGGATCGGACTCCAGCACGGCACAGACCTGGTGGAGGCTGGCGACTGTGCCCGCGTCGATCGCCCGCCGCCGCCGTCGGGGATCTTGCCGAGCTTCTTAAGGTCGACGTGGATCAGGTCGCCGACCGCGGCGTGTTCGTAGCGGTTCTCTCGCGCGAGGAGGTCTTGATCCGGGCGCCGGTGGCGGGGTCGGCCCACTTCAGTCGTGGGCAGCCGCGCGGCGTAGGACCTGACCGACGGTCGAGGGGTTCAGGCCGAGGTTTAGGCGATCCGGGCCGGGCCCCAGCGTCGGGTCACTCGTAGTTTCACGATCCGACGCTCGGTCCGCTGTGGCAGCTGGTTCGGGGACCGGTGCGGTCGGGAGGACTGGTCGACCATCCCCGCCTTGCCGAGCTCGCGGTAGCGCATCGCCTAACGCCGTGCGGTGGTGATGCTGACTGAGAACCGTTTGTGCTGCCCGGGCGTAGGACCCGCGTCCGTCGACGATCAGCGTGGCCAGACGCAGTCGTCCGGCCGGAGTGAGGATGGCGTAGCGTGGGACACGAAGACCTCCGTGATGGCGAGTGGGGTGTGGTAGCTCCACACCTCACCCGGAGGTCTTCGTCATGGTCCAGTCGACCCGCCGTACCTAACGTCCGTAGTTAGAACAACTGATATGTAGCGACCTCCTGCATGGCGAGGCGCCCGTCCCCGGTAATTGCGGGACGGGCGCCTGTGCTTCGTCGATGTCCTTGCCTCGGCGAGCGCGTCTCGCGACGCGCGGGTCATCCATCCCTGAAGGAGCGGGGCCGGTCAAGAGTGTTGGCCGGCATTCTTGTTGCCCCTCGACGTCCTTGCTGGCGCGTCGATATAGGGGACGCACGAGGAGCGAGGCCCCGCTCCTTCATCGCATCAGACTGATATTCGCGGGTTGGTTACCGCAGGACGGGGTTTCGGCTGGAGCGCTGAACGCGTGTCTAGGGAGGAGCGTCGTCCGGCCATCGTTGCGGTGGTCGGGCTGCTCATGGTGTATCGCGGGTCGCTCCACGCGCTGCCACCAGGTGTGGTTTGCGACGAAGCAGATCGAGGGGTGCTACTTCCATGACGGCTAGCGACCAGCACCAGCCGGTCAGCTCACGGGCGATGGCCACGTTCGCGACGTTGTGGGTCTTGCGGCGATCGACGAACTTCACCCACCTCCGGTGCAGCCGCCGGTTGCCTTCGTCGCCGCGGACCCGTGCCGCTGCGGGGGCAAGGTCCCAGCGGTCGCCCATGGTCTTGCCGACCCGGTAGCGGGCGCGGTGGTGCCAGGCTGCTTCGACCAGGCGCCGGCAGGCATGGCCGTTGCCGGTCTTGGTGATCGACCCGCGGGTCTTGGACTCACCTGAGGAGTGCTCGGTTGGGGTGAGGCCGACGAAGGTGCCGATCGAGCTGCCGGTGAACCGGTGCCAGTCGCCGATCTTGACGGCGAGCCCGAACCCGGTCAGGGTGCTGACCCCGCGCAGACATCCCAGCCGTCGCACGACCGGGGTGAACTCCAAATCTGCGGCCCCTCGATCGCGGCATCGAGCCGATCCCGGCGCGCCTTCCCCGCGAGCACCGCCTCGTAGTCGTTGTCGAAGGTCAGCCGGGTCGGCCGCGCGGTCAGTTGCGGGACGCATCGTGCCGCAGCCAGATGTCGTGTTTGCCGGTCCAGGCGTTGCCGCCGTAGTAGACGATCCCGTGCCGCAGCAGCAGTTTCGACAGCCGGTGCCGGGCGGGCGCGCATCAGATCGGCGCGACAGTCCTCCCGGGCACGCACCAGGTCACGGGCGGCCTCCTGATCCACGGTCGGGATCGCTACCGAGGTGATCTCGTCAAGCCGCAGCAACCGCGCGAGATGGATGGCGTCTTTCATGTCTTCTCCGAACTATCGGATGCCGGGTCGTCGGATGATCGGCGCGGCCTGGTTTCACGTTGGTTGGCTCGTGCTGGTGCGACTGGCGGTGTCGGTGAAGGTGGGAATGCCGAGGTGGACGCTCTGGGCGCGGCGGGCGCTGATCTGGTCCATCTGGGTGAGTTTGTCTCGAGCACCGGCGAGGCTGACTTTGAGCTCTTCGGCTTCGCCGAGCCAGCGATGTGACTATGCTTCGGCGATGCGGGTGATGAGGTTGTCGCGGATGATGAGGTTGTCGCGGATCTGCACAAGCCGGTCCCGGGCGATCGGGTCTGGCCTGAGCAGGGGGCAGCGTAGGCAGCTGTGCTCGTGGATGCAGGGCGTGTCGTAGGAGCGACCGCAGTCACCGACTGAGACCTTGCGGCGTTCGAAGTGACCGATGAACTCGGCCCATTCCTCGTCGGTGGGGGTGCGGTATACCTCGCCGGGACGTAGCTCGCGGCGTCGGGTGATGAACGCGCGATGGGCGTTGATCACTTCGTCGGGATAGGGTCTTCGACGGTGCGATCTGCAGCAGCGGGATCAGCTCGCCGGTCCCGGGCAGCCGATACTGGATCAGGCCGTGATGGGACAGCTCGGTCAGCTCCTCGATCCGGATACCGGTGTGGCGCAGCACCTCCACCGTCGCCCAGGTCCAAAAGCCCCGATGTTCCTCGAAGCTCAGGTCCCGGCGTCCTCCGCCGTCGGCTGGCTCGACCCAGACCCGTCCAGTGGTCGGCGTGCTCATCACCGTCCGACGCAGCGTCTGACCCGAGGCGGTGAAGACCTCGCCGGGCGCGCTGGCCTCGGCGGCGGCGAGCAGGTCGGCGGTTCGGTCGCGTTCGGCCTGGACCCAGGTGAGGAGTGCCGGCAGCACCGGGAGCCGTTCTCGGGTGCGTTGGTCCATCCGGGACTTGCGTTGGGAGCGGTCCTTCTTGTGGGAGACGTTGCTGGCGCTGACCGGGCAGCGCACCGCCCACGGTCCCCACCGGCCCGGGTCGTCGTCGGCCCATTCAGCGATATCGAGGTAGAACGCACGGACCGCGGACAACACGCTGCGCCCATCCAACCGGGCCGAGGTCACGGTGACCGGCTCGCCATCCGACCCTGTGGTGGTGCGGGTGCGGGTCATCACCCGCTGCTTCCAGGCGGTCGCGACGTCGCGGGGCAGCTGGAGGGAGTCGATGCCGGGATGGTGAGCCTCCAGGTCGGCCCAGAACAGCTTGCCGAGCAGGTAGGCGAAGCGTTGAAGGGAGGAGAAGTCCACCGACGGCTGCCGTTCGCGCAGGTAGTCCACCAGCAGGTCCCGCACCGGACGGCAGGTGATCTTGTAGCGGTCGATGAGCTGCTCGCAGGTCGGCTGCCCTCGGCCGGAGAACATCTCGATCGCGGCCGGAGCGTCCTGGCCGAGCACGCCGTGACGGCGCAGCAGTTGGTAGAACAGCGGACTATGCGCATGCGCCTCCGAACCAGCGGTGGCACGCAGTTCGGCGGCAGCCTGGAGGAGTTCTACACAGTCGCCGACGCGCACCGCGGCGACCGAGCCGCCCTTGGAAGCCATGATCACCCCGACGCGGGTCAGGGCCTGCTGCCCGGTCTGCAACCCGACTCGGCCCTGGCTGCAGAACTGCTCGAGCGCGGCGAACGTCTCCCGATCGCGGGTGCGGGCCATCTCGGTGGCCAGGCCGCGGCGTGCCGGGGCGAAGCGCAGCAGCCAGGCCAGGCTGGGCCGGATCACGTCGGCGCAGATCAGCACCAGCAGGCCGGGGCTCAGGTGCGGCAGCTGCCTGCCCACCGCAACCTGCGATCGGGATCGACCCGCGGCCGTGACGGTGACGATCGTGCGCCAGTCGGACTGGTTCTCCGCGCCGCTGGCCTGCCAGCGTTGTTGCCAGCTCTCACCGGGGTGGGTCTGCAACCAGCTCAGCACCGACAGCACTCCGGTCCGACGGGTCTGCTGGCTGAGCCGGTTGTCCAGGGTGAACGGCGCGGCCAGCACGCGGGCCAGCACCGCCGACCGGGTCTCCTCGGTCGCCGGCCAGGACGCCTCGATCCGACGGGGTGGGAACGCGGCCAGCAGCTGGCTCCCCGTCGGCTTGGCCACCACCGTGACCAGCTCACCGGCCACCACCGGGTCTGCGCCGCCCGGTCCGGTGTCCACCTTCATGTCCAGCGGGGCGTCAACCTGGGTGCTGCTGCCGGCGGTCACGACTCCTCCTCGCCGAACAGGACCCGCAGGCTCTCGGCGCGATACGCCGCTGCGGGAGGTGGGGCCGCGTCACGGTCGCGTTGCCGGGCGTGGAAGGCCAGCACCTCGGCGATCACGTCCTCGGCAACCGGGTTCAGATACCGCTGGGTGGTCGACAGGTGCGCGTGGCCCAGAACCCACTGCACGTCGGTCAACGGCATCTGCGGATCTCGCGACATCCGATAGGCCGCGGTATGACGAAGGTCGTGCAGCGACCAGTTCGACCCCAGCGCGGCGTTGGCGCGGGCGAACATCGCCCGGGCCGCGTCGTAGCCCAGCGGGCGAAACGGCCGGCGCAGCGTCCACCACAGCGGCTCGTCGCGGCCGGTCGGCACCAAACCCGACAGCTGTGCCTGGTAGAGCCGCAGCCACACGAACGCATCCGGCGCGGCCGGCAACGCCTGCAGCGCCCGGGTGCCGTTGCGGATCACCGTGAGCAGCTGTTGGCCCGGATCGACCTCGCCAGCGCTGGCCCCCAATAGTTCGCTGGCCCGTGCCCCGGTCGAGACCCAGAACGAAACCAGCGCCCGATCCCGGTGCGATCCCAGCTGTGCGAACAACGCGTCGAACCGCTCGTCGGGGATGCTCCGCGGCGCCCGCTCGACCACCTTCGGCCGATACCGGCCACGACGCTCCGCGGCGAACGGCTCCATCGGGTTGCGATGCGCCCCCGCACGTCCAGCGCGGGCGTGCCGCGCCAGCGGGAAGGGGTTGCGCATCGGCCCGCTGCCTGCCTCGAGGTGGAAGTCGTAGAAGCCGCGCAGGACCCTCTCGCAATGCGCCACCGTGGCCGCCTCGTACCGGACGCCGCGAGACCGGTTGCCGGTCACCGCATTCGCCTTGGCCACCGGCGGTGCGGCATCTGTCCCTGGCGCGCCACCCTCGGGATAGCGCCAATGCGGCCGTGTCGGCTTGACCGTCGCCTGCAGCCACCGGATGAAGTCGCGCGCCTCGACCCGCGTGGCCGACACACTCCACCCCGAGCGCCCACACAAACCGGAACCAGCGCAGCAGATCCATCCCGTACGAACGCTGTGTCGTCGCCGGCCTGCCACACGCGGTCAACTCGGCGAAGAACGCCGCTACCGGGCGAACCGCAACGCCCCCCTCGTCCACCAGCCGAAGGGCGCGAACACATCGTCGGTCGCCTCAAGCGACCCCACCAGCGGCACCACCAGCTCGCGCAGACTCCGTGGCTCGTCGTCATTCGTCACGAGCGGGGAACCTAGCCAGCACAGGTCAACCGGGCACGCACCCCGCGATTCGGGAGCCCAGTAGTTCGGTCAACAGGTCGGTCTTGACGGTCACTGGCGGGTTTTCTACAGCTTCGGTCGCGCGAGGACCTCGCATCGGATCCCGGCCGCGGTCAGATCCCGGTACAAACCGAAGCCCGTCGGCCCCGCCTCGTAGGCCTCCGCGACCGGACCCGGCAGGCCGGTGATCCAGGACTCGATGTGGTCGTAGAACGGGGTCAGCTCTGTCTGGAACAACTCGCCCGTGACGCCGTCGATCGCTGCTGCCGCGACCGAACTGGCATGCAGGTCGAACCCAACGCTCGTACCCTCGGTAAAACACCGCGGCCTCCCACAACTGGCGGACAGGCCGAGCAGGCTGCGCTGCTCGGTAACCCACGAATCTTGTGAGTGAGGCCTCGGCCCGCAACGGGCTCAGGCCGAGCCGGTCACGTCATACCGTCCAGTGCAGGGAGGCTAACAGCGTCGCGGCGCCAACGATCAGGATCTTAGGCCCCCTCGGCGGCCGCCCTCAAGGATTTCCTGCTGGTAAGGCAGGTTCATGTAGGAGTCCTTTCTGCTAATCTTTCCGTCTTCCAACGTCAAGATGTCACACAGGTCAATTCGTACCGTCTTGCCATTAGGTTGTATTACCACATTTCCAAGTTCAAGTGGCTTCTTAAGAGTCTGATAAAGGTACGTCTCGATTGCTACAATGTCGCCGCCGTAACGCATTCGGCGTTCCGTGAACCGAACGTCTGGCCAATACTCGAAGACGCTCTCAAACGCCTTGTACACCGCAGCCTTCCCCACGTTCTCCATCTGTACTGCGGGGAGGGTCCAGACTGTGTCTTCTGTGTGAAATTGAATCATGTCATCAACTGCGTGCCGATTCCATGCATCTGCGTAATCTCGAATCATCTGCACCCTAGGATCCAGTGCTTGCGTAAGCATAATCTTCCTCTTCCCTGCGCATGAATGTCCATCTTCTTTTCCTAACGGTAGAACGCTAACTCGGGACAGGTCTAGACTATTCCCGTCGAAACCCTTGGCTAAAGTCGCCACGAAGGGGCGTTAGGCGCTGCCAGCGTCTACCCCTTCACGCGTATGGATGCTGCCAACGGAGGCTGAAACTAACCCCCTCGCGGCAGGCGGATTCGTTGTCACGTCGCAATACTCGCTGGCAAGGAAGAGCATGTTGGGAAGACGGGGACGCAAACGACGTCTGGGGATCGAGGACGAGTACTGGCATCTGATCCTGGCAGGCGTCGGCAGGCGAGGCCTGCACCCTCGTTGGGATCGGTCGGAATACGGGCCACCGGTGGCGGGCTGAACGCGGTGGTCTGCCACCGCTGCGACGAGCCGAGCACATCGAACGGGTGGTCGTTTCGTCACCTAGCGGGCCCGAAGGAGGCAGTCCGGGCCAAGCAACAGTTGGAGTGGAGCCCGGAACAACTCGCTGTCTAGCTGCGCACCGAGCCTCCGGCCGGCCGCGTTGGCACGTGTGTCACGAGACGATCTACCAGACGCTCTAGGACGGTGCGAGCCGGCCTGAACAGGGTGTGGCGGGTTGTCCGCGATCACGCTGGTGTGTGGGTGTCGACGACGCTTGAAAACGAGGCCATAGCGACGGTCGAAAACGAGGCCACCCAGACAGATTGGATGGGTGATCTCTGTGGAGGATTGGGCTCTGATCCGGCGGCTGGTAGCGGACGGTGTTTCGCAGCGTCAGGTCGCACGGGACTTGGGCATCGGACGGTCGACGGTCGAGCGGGCGTTGGCCTCGGACGGGCCGCCGAAGTACGAGCGGCCGGCGGTGTCGACATCGTTCACCCCGTTCGAGCCGGCGGTGCGACAGCTGCTGGCCAAGACGCCGGACATGCCGGCGACGGTGATCGCCGAGCGGGTCGGCTGGACTGGGTCGATCACCTGGTTCCGTGACAACGTCCGCCGGTTGCGGCCTGACCACCGGCCGGTCGACCCCGCAGACCGGCTGGTCTGGCTGCCCGGGGATGCGGCGCAGTGCGACTTGTGGTTCCCGCCGAAGAAGATCCCGCTCGAGGACGGCACCAAGATGCTGCTGCCGGTCCTCGTGATCACCGCGGCCCACTCCCGGTTCATCCTCGGGCGGATGATCCCGACCCGGACCACAGCCGATCTGCTGCTGGGGATGTGGATGCTGCTACAGCTGCTCGGAGGGGTCCCACGACGGTTGATCTGGGACAACGAGACTGGCATCGGACGTGGCAAGCGGCACGCCGAAGGGGTCAGCGCGTTCACCGGGACGCTGGCCACGACGCTGCAGCGACTCAAGCCGAACGACCCCGAATCCAAGGGCGTGGTCGAACGCAGGAACGGCTACTTCGAGACCTCCTTCATGCCTGGCCGCGACTTCAAGTCCCCGGCTGACTTCAACATCCAGTTCGGCGACTGGCTGTCCATCGCCAACGGCCGGGTCGTGCGCACGATCAAGGCCCGTCCGATCGACCTGCTCGATGCCGACCGGGCGGCGATGCTCCCGTTGCCGCCGGTCGCCCCAGCGGTCGGATGGGCCAACCGGGTCCGGCTGGGACGTGACTACTACGTCCGCGTCGACAGCAACGACTACTCCGTCGACCCTGCTGTCATCGGCCGGTTCGTCGACGTCCATGCCGACCTGGCCCGTGCCGAGGTCCGCCACGAAGGTCGCCTGGTCGCAACCCACGACCGGGTCTCGGCACGCGGCATGACCATCACCGATCCCGCCCACGTCGCGGCAGCGAAGGTGCTGCGTGAACAGTTCCAGCGTCCCCACGCGACACCGGCTCCGGACGACGACATGGAACGGGACCTGGCCGACTACGACCGCGCGTTCGGGCTCCTCGACGGCGGCATGACCAACGGCCCCATCGATGGTGAGGAGGTGGCCTGATGGCAGGCAAGGCGAAGACCGAGGCGACCGAGGCGCTCAAGCAGCTGACCTACCTGGCATCAGCGTTGAAGGCGCCCCGGATCACCGAAGCCGCAGCAAGGTTGGCCGACCACGCCCGTGATGCCGGCTGGACCCACGAGGAGTACCTCGCCGCCGTGCTCGACCGCGAGGTCGCAGCCCGCAACGCATCCGAGGCCCAGCTGCGGATCCGCGCCGCCGGGTTCCCAGCCCAGAAGACCATCGAGGAGTTCGACTGGGACGCCCAACCCGCCGTCCGGCAGCAGATCGCGTCGTCGGCATCCGGCGGGTTCCTGACCGAAGCCCGCAACGTCGTCCTGCTCGGCCCGCCCGGCACCGGAAAGACCCACCTGGCCACCGGACTCGGGATCGCGGCTGCTACGTAAGGCTCGTTCACCCGCCCGGACGTCGTACCGCCGAAGCGCTGATCGCGGGCATGCACCAGACCCTCGGCGAGCTTCCAAAATCTGCCCGGCTCCCCTTTCCTGAGATCAGAGCTCGGAGATGGCCGGTCATAATCAGGTCGCTGCGCTCTTCGCCGAGGGTTTTTCTTCGCCCACGCCGGCAAGCCCTGGCAGCGGTCAACCAACGAGAACAGCAACGGTCTGCTTGCCAGTACTTCTTCCCCAAGGGCAGCGACCCGCGGGCCCACCCCATCGCGGACCTCCGACGCGTCGAGGAGCGAATCAACACCCGATCCCGCAAGACACTGGCGTGGGCGACCCGGCGGCAAATCCTGGCCACCGCGATAGCCTCGCTCTTACTACGGATCGTGCGTGCACGTCGAGCCCAACGCTCGTACGCTCGGTTCACACCGGGGCGTTCCATAACCGTTGGATAAGCCCGAGCAGGCCATCCCCTAGTCCGTGACCCATTTGTGGGTCCCTGGCCCGCAACAACCCGCAGCAGCCCCGAGCGGTACTCCATACGGTCTAGTCCGATGCGTGCTCGGCCCGCCCGGCGGATGTCAGATGTTCTGACACCACGGATCCACCGCAGCGACCTAACCGACAATCTGCTCGGTTTGGGAGCGTTGCTCAAGCTTAGGGCGAGAGCCTTGGCGAGCCAGGCTGGGATCTCCCGTCGCATTGTGACACAGGCGCCGCCGCAGGTCACCCTTGCATATCCGGCGGCCACGAGGGCTAGGCGGTCAGCGACGCGCCAGTGATCACCGAGAACTTCTTGACAAACGGCCCCTTTGTGGTCCACGTAATGTGATCTCCCGCAGGTAGCGCGATGAGGTCACCTGCTCGGAACTCGAACTCTTCGCCTGTCGAGTCATCCCGGATGTGAACCTCGCCTTCGAGAAGCAAGATGGTTTCATCTCCGAGGGTGGACGTATAGCCAACTCTAGAGGTTCCATCAGCGTCGCCACCGGGAATGCCCTTACCCACTCGCCACAGAGAAGTGAAGTACGTGCCGCTGCTCCCTTGGGGATACAAGGTAATGTACTCGCCGGAAACCAACTCGCCTTCAAGCGGCTCATTGAAAACGTAAGTGACCCATTCGTCGGAATGCGGATTGTCGTTGGTACTTGCAATGTAGATGTCGTTCAAATCGGCGCCGGTGGGGTTATCACAATCCCAAGAGACCCAGAATGTCTTCAAGTACGGTCCTGCAATATCCCAGGTATGCTCGACACCCTTCGGAACGTGAACGATCGAATTGGGACCCACCTGGTGACTCGTTCCAGCTTGATTGGCGGTGACGGTCGCCGACCCGTCGAGAATCACCCAGACACCATCCCCCATGGGAGACGTCGATAGTACCGTTCCCGAGCCGTCTGGGTTGGCGCCGGGAGCACCTGCATGGTATCGCCAGAAGCCAGCGACCAAGCGGCCGCTTGTCCCTTCCGGTCGGAAGATCGCAACTTCGCCCTGCGTTTCAACCCGACCCAGCGCCGGCTCGTCCCACTGGAAGGGCTTCCAATCGTGAAGCGCAGGATCCGCGGCCCCTGCGTACACGCGGCTCTTCTTTTCCACTGCCATCAAACTCTCTCCTCTTGGGCGTTGTTCCGTCGATACGCTCAGTTAGGGCCCAGATGCGCTTCTGGGACAGGTTGCTCGCGCACACCCCTTTTTCTCCCGCCGATCGTTCTCAAAATGTTAACTTCTCAAACCGAAGATGTGAACTGCCCTGGCGGTCGCGAACTGCGGTGTGCGGCGAGTCCTCAGGCTTAGCTGAGGAGCAACGTCACGAGATTCCGACTGGGATACTTGGCCATGCGCGTTAAGGCTGTCACCCATGTCGCATCATTGTTGACTTTTACCGCCGCGATCCTTGTCTGATTCCGCCACGGAGGGCGCCGCATCCGGTGAGGCTTGGGTGACAGGAGTGGTGGAAGTAGCAGCCCGCCTCAACCACGAACTGGCCCTGTACGGGGTGTCGTCCAGACTAGGCGGGCCATCGCGTGAGGCTCTGCGAGAAGGCTCTAGTCAACTCGCAGAACGGGACTCACGCCATGACCCTGAACCAGTCTGCCCTGCTCGAGCTCACCCAGATGCTGCGGGCCGCCGATGAGGGCGACATGATGCGTCAGATGCTCGGCCTCATGCTTCAGGCACTCGTCGAAGCCGAGGCCACCTCGGTGTCCGGCGCGGCACCCCACGAGCGGACCGAGGACCGCACCAACCAGCGCAACGGCAGCCGACCCAGGACCGTCTCGACGACCACCGGCGACCTCACCGTCCGGATCCCCAGCTGCGCACGGGTCGTTTCCTACCCTGCTCGAGCCCCGCCGTTGGGTCGACGTGGCGTTGCACGCCGTCATCATGGCGACCTATGTCCACGGCGTGTCGACCCCCAAGGTCGACGACCTCGTCGCCGCGCTAGGCGTCGGCAGCGGGATCTCCAAGTCCGAGGTCTCCCGGATCTGCGCCAGCCTGGACGCCCAGATCGCCGCCTACGACACCCGCCCCCTGGACGGCACCGCGTTCCCCTGTCGTAATACTCCTCCAGTGCCGGCTACGGTCGACGCCCGGTACAGACCGAACGCGGAGGTCCTGCCTCGTAGGCCGCTGCGACCGGTCCCGGCCGCCGCCGGATCCAGTCCCTGATGTGCTCGGGTGACGGGGTCAACGTCTTCTCGAACAACTGACCGTCCTGGTGTCCGACCCAGCAGCACGCACCGAGAGGGCGTGCACATCCAGGCCGACACTCGTACGCTCGGTGAACATCGGGGCCTCCCACACATGTCGGATAGGGCGGGCAGGCGGGTCCTGCCCGCCAATGCACGATCTGTCTGAGCGAGGCCCCGACCCCCAAGCACTACGCGAGCCTGCGCCACGACACGTCCCTCTGTAGCTGCCAAGTCAGCGCCGTACGACGCGAGGAAGCCCCCGAGAGGGAGTACCCCGATCGCTTGGGTGACGCCGTCACGCCGGCCCCCCGGTTCTTGGCCTTCAACCGCTTGAGCCGCCGGGGCGGGTCCTCGTAGCCGCGGGAGCTGCGCACAGCTCTTGCCCTCAAGCCCTTCAAGCTCGGCGTGAGAAAACCCGGGCCCGGCGTTGTTGCACGCCGGGCCCGAGTTGATCAGGCAAATGCCACCCTAATCAGAAGGGGAATCCGTGGGCCTGCTCGCGAGACGTGATCCACTGCCAGGACGTGAACTCGTCCCAGCTCGACTGGGAGCCGAAACTGCTGCCGTTCCCGGAGGCCCCGGTACCGCCGAAGGGCGCGTAGGCATCGTTGTTCAGCGTTTGGTCATTGACGTGCACGATACCGGTGTGGAGGCGGTCGGCAAGGCGCATTCCGCGCTCAATCGACCCGGTCTGGACTGCGGCGACGAGCCCGTACTCGGTGTCGTTGGCCACGGCAACGGCCTCGTCCTCGTCCTTGACCACGACAACCGGAGCCACAGGACCGAAGATCTCCTCGCGGAACGCCGGCATCGACGGGGTGACTCCTGCAAGAACGGTTGGGGGATAGTAGCAGCCCTCCGCGACGCCACCGGCTCTGATCTCGGCTCCGGCACTGACGGTCTCTGAGACGATGCGCTCGACATTGGCGACCTGGCGCTCGTTGATGAGCGGGCCTAGCGCCACCTGATCGGTGTGGGGGTTGCCGACTGGAAGACTGGCTGCGCGCTTGGACAGCAGATCGAGGTACTCATCTGCGACCGAATCGAGCACGATGTGACGTCCAGCGGTCATGCAGACTTGCCCCTGGTGCAGGAAGGCGCCCCACGCGCCGGCGGACGAAGCCACCTCTAGATCGGCGTCGTCAAGGACGACAAGAGCATTGTTGCCGCCCAGCTCCAGCGACACCCGCTTGAGGGTCCTTCCAGCGGCAGCACCGACCTCCCTACCGACAGCTGTCGAACCCGTGAACGAGATCATCGCAACGTTCGGGTCGGAAGCGAGGGCGGCTCCAGGCTCCGCGTCGCCAGCCATCACATGGAACAAGCCGCCCGGCAGACCTGCCTCTTCAAAGATCCTCGCCATCAGCACACCGCCGGAGACGGCGGTCTGCACGTCCGGCTTCAGGAGGACGGCGTTGCCGAGTGCGAGCGCAGGAGCAACGGCACGAACGGCCAGGATCTGTGGGAAGTTCCACGGGGAGATCACCCCAACGACACCGAGGGGAACTCGCCGCGCCACCGAGTGGCGACCGGGTTCGCCGGACGGCAAGAGGTGGCCCCACGGCTGCGTCGGCAGGGCAGCCGCTTCCCACAGCTCCCCGAGGACGAGGTCAACCTCAAATGCCGCCTTTCCAGGAACGCAGCCACCCTCGCGGATCAGCCAACCCTCAAGTTCGGCGCGGTTCGACTCGACGATGCCCGCTGCCCGACGAAGCAGAGCGGCCCGCTCTGGACCGGTCTTGGCCGCCCACTCGGGCTGCGCCGCCTTCGCCGCCGCCGCAGCGTTTGCGACGTCTGCGGCGTTCGCGAGACCCACGGTCGCAAGCACATCGCCCGTCGCCGGCTCAATGGTGTCGACAGTGCCACCCGCCGCGTCTACCCACCCGTTGCTGAAGATCTTGCCCTGCCACTCGGCGGAGTCCAGAAGGCTGCCCATTTGTTGTCCTCTCGACCGGGTCCCCGTCGCACACCAGAGACTCGAAGATCTGGTTTGGCGTAGTTCGAACTAGTGCGTGACAACCCTCGCCTAGTTCGTCAGCGTTGCGTTGACTTTCGGCGCCGTCGTTCTATGCGCGACGCGCCAGTGACGCGAGAAGAGGCCTGCGAACCGATGGCAACCGAGATGGACCCACGCGCCACGCGCACCGAGCAATGGAGGGCCCGACTGGGCCACGCCTTTGGCGGGTTGCGCGCCGACTACGTCGACGGACAACTTGACGCGTCGGCGACCGTCTCGACGGCAAGATCTCCTCGGTCCGTTTGGGCAGGGCCACGGCGTTCCATGTCTCGGGATCCCCCCAGGTCGTACGTCGAACTCAGCGCTCGATCATCACGGCCGAGGACGATCCGTTCAATCTATCTATCCAGCGAGCCGGCCGCTTGCATATCTCCTGGTCAGCTCGCTAACCGCACAACGCGACGTGGATGCTGATGTCACCGCGGCCGCGGCTCACCTCGGCGAAGCTAGCCTCGAGTTGCTCGCGAGCATCGTCAGCGAAGGAAGCACCATCGGGTCCGACGACACCCTCCGCGCTCGGGTCGGTGCCTACGTGCGGGCGCATCTCACCGACCTCGACCTCTCCCACAACAGCGTCGCGGCCGCACACACGATGTCGCCACGCTCCCTCCATCGGTTGTTCCACGACGAGCCGCAGTCGGTGATGGAGATGGCCCGGAGCCTGCGACTGGAAGCGATTCGCACCGCGCTGGCCGATCCGCTCCAACGCGGCCGGTCGACGATGGCGATCGCGAATCGACTGGGATACGCCGATGCTGCCCACTTCAACCGCGCGTTTCGCGCGCGATTCGGCACGACGCCGGGCGCCTACCGCCGGTCGGCGCTGGGTCAGTGACGCGCGCGAGTGCGGCCGGCGAGCTGAGGTCGTCAGAAACGAGACTTGCGGTCGAGGAAGGCGGTCATCCGCTCGTGCTTCTCCGGCGTCTCGAACAACACCGCCTGCGCGACGTTGTCGAAGACCGGGTGCGCGTCGCGGGGGACGTGGAGCGCGAGCTTGGTCAGCCGCACCGCGAGCGGCGCCGACCTGTGGATCTGGTCGATGATCGCATCGGCAGCGGGCAGCAACTGATCTGCCTCAACGATCTCGTTCAGCAGTCGGACCTCGGTCGCTTCTTGGGCGGTCAGGATGCGGCCGAGGAGAAGGATCTCCTTCGCGAGCACCTCGCCGACGAGCTCCCGCAGGCGCCAGGCGGCCCCGGCAGCGGCGAGAATGCCAAGGCGCCCCTCGGGGTTCCCGATGGTCGTCGTCGGGGTGCCGACCCGGAAGTCGCACGCGTAGGCAAGCTCGGCGCCACCGCCCAGCGCGTGTCCGGCGATCGCCGCCACCGTTGGCATCGGAAGCTTCGCGATCCTGTCGAAGATTCCCGAGTTGATGCCGGCGAGCGCGTCGGTGCTGGTGCGATCGCGCAGCTGGCCGATGTCGGCGCCGGCGGCGAAGACCTCGGTGCCGCCGGTGACCATCGCCGGCACGGGATCGGACTCCAGCACGGCACAGACCTGGTGGAGGCTGGCGACTGTGCCCGCGTCGATCGCGTTGCGTACCTCGGGCCGGGTCAGCCAGACGACAGCGCGGTCGCTTCGTCGTTCGAACTCCACACCCTCCAACGTGATGACTTCGCTCCGGGTCACGTTTCGTCCGCCCAGGGGTAGAAGCCTCGCCCCGTCTTGCGCCCTAGCTCGCCGCGCTCGACCATGTCGACCATCAACTGTGGTGGGGAGAACCGGGGTCCAAGTTCGGCTTCGAGGTAGCGGGCGATCCCCAGGCGCACGTCGATGCCTACGAGGTCGGTCAGCCGAAGAGGCCCGGTTGGATGGCCGTACCCCAGGGTCATCGCCGCGTCGATGTCCTGCGGAGCAGCGACACCTTCCTGGACCATCCGAATGGCCTCGAGACCGAGCGCGACTCCCAGCCGGCTGCTGGCGAAACCTGGGGAGTTGCGCACGACGACTGCCGTCTTGCCCAGCGCCTCGACCCAGCCGGTGGCGATCTCGGTCAGGTCGGGACCGGTCACCTCGGTGGTGACGACCTCGATCAGCTTGCTGGCCGGAACCGGGTTGAAGAAGTGCAGACCCAAGAAGCGATGCGGCTCCTGGAGGGCGTCCGTCAGCGTGTCGAGGCTGATGCTGCTGGTGTTCGTGGCGATCACCGTGTCCGCCGCGACGTTCGCCTCGATACGGCGCAGGGTCTGCAGCTTGAGCTCCAGGTCCTCAGGGACAGCCTCAATCACGAGGTCGGTCGCTGCCAGGGACCCGGCGCTCGTTGCCAGCTGCATCCGGGCGAGCACCCGGTCGGCGTCGTCGATCTGGCCGCGCCCGGCGCTCACCTGCAGGGCTCTCCCGATCCTTCCGTGGGCGGCGGCCGCGGCGTCGTCGTCTCGTTCGACCAGCGTGACGTCAGCACCGGCCAGGAGGAGCGCGTGCGCAATGCCCGCACCCATCCGGCCGCCGCCGACGACGCCGCATTGCGCGGGGATGCGGACGACCAGGGGGACGGAGGTATCGTTCGCGCCGGTCACTACGCTGCCCCACGGGCTCGGGTCAGGTGAGCGAGGCCGGCGTCGGTGATCACCCGGTCTGACTGCTCCGTGGCGAGGAGCCGCGGTTCGCGGGTGTACAGACGCGCGAGGGCCGTGCGGTCGAGCCCGACCTCCCGCGCTGCCTGGTGCACCTCGAGCTTGTGCAACCGCCCGTTCGCACTGGAGGCGATCCGCTCGAGCAGTGCGACAACGGGGTCTGACGTCGGCTCCGATGACGACTCGGCCACGCGCGGCTGTGGCACCAGCAGCACCTCGATCTGGGCGACGATGCCGCGGAGCGCGGCCCTCAGCACGTCGATGTCGGAGCCTGGGTCCCCGGCGCCACCGGTTCCTTGCCAGGTTCGTTTCGGATGACGGCGGAGGTACTCCTGCTCGAGCTCGAGCATCCGCGCCGTGTGGGTGGCGAACTGTTCGGAGGTGCCGTTGAGGAACACCCAGTTGCGAGTGTCGTGGACGGCCTTGCCCTGCTGTTCGAGCTCCTCATCACGCAGCTCACGCACCGGCCGTCCGAGCGCTTCTTGCGCGATGTCGTGGTCGGTCATCTCGATGCTCCTATGCAATCGCTGGCTGGACCAGCCGGAGCTGGTGGCGGTACCTCCGGGCGTTATCGACGTACTCCTTGACTGCGTAGTCGATCCACCTGGCCTGCTTAGTGGACTCGACCGGCCGAGCTCGCGCTGGCACGCCGAGCGCCATCGAACCCGGGGGGATCTGTGAGTCCTCGGCCACGAGGGCCTGGGCTCCCACGACGCTGCGCGTGCCGATCACCGCGCGGTTGAGGACTACCGACCCCGACCCGATGAGACACCGTTCCTCGACGGTGCAGCCCTCGAGGTGGGCGTTATGTCCGATGACGCACTCCGGGCCGACGATGGTCGGCCATTCCTCCGTCGTGTGGAGGATGGTGCCGTCCTGGACGGACGTGCGGGCGCCGACCACGATCGAGCCCATGTCGCCGCGGAGCACGGCACCGGGCCATACCGAAGCCTCCGCACCGATCTCGACGTCGCCGATGATCACGGCGTCGGGGTGCACGTAGGCGTCGCGATGGATGCGTGGCTCGAGATCGCCGAGCGCGTAGACCGGCATCAGCGGCCCTCCAATCCGACGAGATGGTCGAGTCCGTGGTAGATCGCCATGGCGTTCCCGCCGAGGATTCCTGCCTGGGTGCGTTCGTCGAACCCGAGTCCTGCGACCGCGGCCGCGTTGGCCGCCACGCCGGGCACTCCGGGCCAGTCGGTGCCGAAGATCCACTTCTGCGCGAGGCGGCTCAGTTCGAAGTTTGAGTAGTAGTCGGGGAGCCGTTTGGGCGGCAGTCCCGAGAGCTCGATCCACACCGTAGGGTTGGCGAGCGCCATGAAGGCCGCCGTGTCGTACCACCATCCCCGACCACCGTGAGCGAGCACGACGTTCAAGGTCGGGAAGTCGCGGACCACGGGAAGCAGGTACTCCGGGTCGGCCAGCTCATTGCGGCTGCCGGGGAACGAGCTGGTGCCGCAGTGGACGACAAGGGGTACCTCGCGTTCGGCGAGGACCTGGTACGCCGGGTAGAGCTCGCGATCGTCGCAACGGAAGCCTCCGTGCACAGGATGCAGCTTGAGGGCGGCAGCACCGTGGTCGAGCTGTCGGACCAGCTCCCGCGCGATGGGGAAGTGCAGATGAGGATTCACGTTGGCGACCGGTCGAAACCGCTCAGGGTTGTGGTCGACCAGAGGAAGGAGGTCGTCGAAGCGCTGCGCCCCGGTGGCCCGAGGGCTGTACTCACAGAACAGGAGTGCGGCGTCCACGCCCTCAGCCGCGAACAGGTGATCCAGTTGCGCGGGAACGGGCGCGCCGGTGGAGTCCCACACGCCCTTTAGGATCCCGTCCGCACCGAACTCCCGCGCCCACTCGATCCATGCCGGCGCCAGGGTGTCCAGATGTGGCACATGGACGTGAGCATCGACGAATGTCTGATCATCGAGCACGGGTTCGGTCGCCTCCTTCGAACGGACGTTGCAGGACTGCCGTCGGCCATCAGTGGCCGGCGACCAACGGGGTGTCGACACCGAGGGATCCGACCTTGTGGGCACCACCGGGGGCGCCGAGGGGCTCGCCACGGCCGTCGAGGATATCCACGAAGAAGCGACGGTTGTCCTCGACGAATGCTTCGTCCGACTCGGACACACGCCGGTCCTGACTGATTGCCTCCACCGGGCAGACCGGTTCACAAGCGCCGCAGTCGATGCATTCCTTGGGATTGATGTACGCCTTGCGACCACCCTCATAGATGCAGTCGACCGGGCACTCCTCGACGCAGGAGCGATCAAGGACGTCGATGCACGGACTGGCAATCACGTAAGGCATGCGCGTTTCCTTCGTTCGTGGATGGTTGCTCGCGGCGCGAGAGGGGCGGACGAGCGGGCCGTCAGGCGCTTAGCGAGACCTGGTGCGGCGTGTCGGTCGAATGTCCGGGGAACAGCTGGGCATCCGGATCGATGTAGACGGCGGCGTTGTTCACCGCCGTTGCCACCTCGCCGAACCCGACCGCGATCAGGCGGACCTTGCCGTCGTAGTCGGTGATGTCCCCGGCTGCGAAGATGCCCGGTTGGTTCGTTCGCATGGCGCTGTCGACGACGATGTGGCGGTTGTTGGCGAGCTCCAGCTCCCACTCGCGCAGCGGCCCCAGGTTAGCGGTGAAGCCGAGCGCTGCGACCACCTTCTGGCACGGGACGGTGCTCGCTTCACCTCCCTTGAGCTGGTAGGTCGCCTTCTCGACAACGGCACCGCCGTCGAGCCGGACGACCTCGGCGTTGGTGACGATCCGGACACTCGAGGAGCGAACCTCGGTCACGCTTGCGGCATGTGCCCGGAACTGCTCGCGTCGATGCACCAGCGTCACCGACGCCGCGATCGACTCCAGCGTCAGGCACCAGTCGATCGCAGAGTCGCCGCCCCCCACGACGAGCACGTCCTTCCCCGCGTACTCGGCGCTGTCGGGCACGAAGTAGTCCAGACCCCGGCCGAGAAAGTCCTCCCCCGCCGGCAGAGGGCGCGGCGTGAAGGTGCCGATACCGCCGGTCACGATGACCGCGCCGCATCGGACCACTTTCCCGCTGCTGGTGGTCACCTGGTGGCGTCGGAGGCTGCCTTCGGGAAGACGCTCGTGGAGCTGCGCCTCCTCGCCGAGGATAAAGGTCGATTCGTATTGCGTCGCCTGGTCGACGAGCCCTCGCACGAGGTCGCGACCGGAGACGGCGGGCAAGCCGGCGATGTCATAGATCTGCTTCTCGGGGTACATCGCGGTGACTTGTCCACCGAGTTGGCTCAGCGAGTCGATGACCGCGACGCTGAGTCCGCGGGCACCGGCGTAGTAGGCGCCGAACAGACCCGCAGGTCCCGCGCCGATGATGAGGATGTCTACGTCGGTGGTCATTGCGATGCCGCCCCTGATGCGGAGAGGTCCGCCGGCGACTCCTCGGTCTCTGAGGCGAGGAACGCGCGAACCTTGAACCTCTGGATCTTCCCGGTCGCGGTCTTCGGAAGCTCCTCGACGAACACGATGTGTCGCGGCGCCTTGAAGTGGGCCATCCGGTCGCGACACCACGTGATCAGCTCGGCTCCGTCGGGCTGGGTGTCCGCCGCGGCGACGATCACGCCGACCGGCTTGTCGAGCCCGTCGGCATCCGCGACACCGACGACCGCGGCCTCCCGCACACCGGGATGGTCGATCAGGCACGCCTCCACCTCCGCGGGTGAGACCCAGATGCCTCCCGCCTTGAGCATGTCGGTGTTGCGGCCCAGGCACCTGAAGTAGCCGTCCTCGTCACAGACATAGGTGTCGCCGGTCACCAACCACTCGCCTCGGAACACCTGGCGAGACGCCTCGGCGCGACGCCAGTACCCCAGGGCGATCGACGCTCCGCGCACGTGCAGCGCACCGGGCGCACCGGGTGCCGCCTTGTTGCCGGCTTCATCGAGCACGACCACCTCATAGCCAGGCACGGCGCGCCCGGTCGTGCCGGGTCGGATGTCCTCAGGTTGGTTGGACAAGAAGATGTGGAGTACCTCAGTCGAGCCGATGCCGTCGATGATGTCCACCCCGAACCGCTCCTTGAAGCGCTTCAGCAACGGCGCTGGAAGCGCCTCGCCGGCCGACGTCCCGAGCCGCACCGACGAGAACGCGTCGTCCGGGATGTCGCTGGCAAGAAGCGCCGCATAGAACGTCGGCACGCCAAAGAACAGCGTCGGTTGGCTCTGGGCCATCCGCTTCCGGACCACCTCCGGCGAGGGCCGGCGCGGCTCGAGGATCGTCGTCGCGCCGACGGACAAAGGGAAGAACACGCTGTTGCCGATGCCGTAGGCGAAAAACATCTTCGCCACCGACAAAGTGCGGTCGTCTGGCCGGATCCCCAGCACCTGGTGACCGTAGCTCTCACAGACATGACGGATGTTGGCGTGCCGGTGCATCGCCGCCTTGGGCATGCCCGTGGTGCCGCTGGTGTAGAGCCACAAGACCCAGGAGTCCTCATCGGTTGCGGCGGTCCCCCTCGCGTGGGTGGCCGCGCGTCCCGACTCGACGAAGTCGTCGAACTCGATGACCTCGCGCTCACCGAGCAGCTCGGAACCTGATTGTCCGACGATGACGACCTTCTCGACGCTGGGCACCGCACCGACAGCCTCCCGCGCCGCTGCGGCGAAATCCTCGGTGCAAATCAGCATCCGCGCGCCAGAGTCCGCGAGGACCTTGCTGACCTCGGCACCTGTCTGCATCGTGGAAACCGGGACGGCCACCACGCCGGCGCGGAACGCGCCGAGGATCGATGCCAGCATCGGGATGTCGTCTGCCATCAGCATCATCACCCGGTCGTCCGGGCGCATACCGGCGACCCGGTAGGCCGCGGAGACGTCGCCGACCAGGACATCCAGTTCGGCGTAGGTGAGCGTGCTCGTGCTGCCGACTACTGCAGGGTGGTCGCCTCGCCCGGCATCGACGTTGCGGGTGAGAAGGTAATCGGCGGCGTTGAACGGTGCGTTCATCACTTCACACTCGGTCGTAGTCGTACTCGCCCCGCTGGCCGGTGCCGTACCTGCGCAACGCGCCGTCGGGACCGGACGCGTTCGGCCGGATGAAGATCCAGTTCTGCCAGGCGGTCAGCCGTCCGAAGATCTTGGTCTCAAGGGTCTCCGGACCCACGAACCGGTGATTGGCCTCCATGCCCGTCAACGCGTCGGGGGACAGCGACGTCCGCTCCTCCAACGCGATGCGAACCTCGTCGGCGAAGTCGATGTCGTCGAGCGCAACGGTCACCAGTCCCGCTGCGTCGGCCGCGGACGCGTTCAGAGACTTGCCGATGGCCTCGCGCGCGTTGGCAAGATCGTCCTGCCGGCCCCAGAAGCGGGACTCCAGCCGGGACAGTCCGTTGCCCATCGGGTACGTGCCGTCGTTGGAGGCAGTCAGCTGGATGGTGGCAGGAGTGGCGGCGGGGTCGATGTCTTCGTACACGCCCTCCAGCATGTACTGGCGGTCGGCCGCCAGCGCGATCTCGGCCAGGAAGCCGGCGAAGCAGCTTCCCGGCTCGATGACGGCGATGAGGCTGCGGCTGGTCACGTCGAGACGCTTGAACGTCCTCTTTAGGTAGTGCCGAATCTCGTTGACGAGCCAGTCGCTGGCCAGGTCGGTGAGCTGCTGGTCGTAGGCGAGCACCGCAGCCGAGTCTCCGGCCGACCTGAACACCCAGGTGCCGAGCGAGATCTCGTTCGTCCGGAGCCGGAGAACTAGGTCATCCAGCTCGCGGGCGAACGCCATCGGCCAGTAGGCGACCCCTTGCTCGTGGATCTCGGCGGCGCCAGACGGCGGCGCGCTCTTCGGTCCGCGCACCTCGATGTCGACGCGTCGAGCCTCACGATCCAGGGTGGCTCGGACGTAGCGGTAGGAGATCTCGTCGTGGTTCTCGGTCCGCTCCAGAGGCGTCAGCTCGATCCCCTGGCCGGCGGCGGACCGGGTCGAGGTCGATGCGAGCTCCTTGGCGCGAGCCGTCACCGTCTCCACGAAGCTGTTGCGGGGCACGGTCGCATCCACCAGACCCCACTCGACGGCGGTACTGCCGCGGTAGCCTTCGGACTTCGTGGCGAACAGGTCTGCTCGGTCCTTGCGCACGTTGCGCTTGTCCACCACGCGAGTCAGACCGCCGGTTCCCGGAAGCACCCCGAGCAGGGGCACCTCTGGCAGGGAGACGGTGGAGGAGTTGTCGTCGATCAGGATGATCTCGTCGCAGGCGAGCGCGACCTCGTAGCCGCCGCCGGCCGCGGTGCCGTTCAGCGCCGCGATCCAGGTCTGCCCGGAGTTCTCCGTTGCGTCCTCGATGCCATTGCGGGTCTCGTTCGTGAACTTGCAGAAATTCACCTTCCAGGCATGGCTGCTCTGGGCGAGCATCCGGATGTTCGCTCCTGCGCAGAACATGCGCTCCATCCCGCCCGTGAGAACGACCGACTTGACCTCGGGGTGCTCGAACCGCAGCCGCTGGACAGCGTCGTAGAGCTCGATGTCCACGCCGAGGTCGTAGGAGTTCATCTTCAGGGCGTACCCGGGCACCAGACCGCCGTCCTCGTCGACCCTGAGGGTCACGGTGGCGATGGCGCCGTCGATGTCGATCGACCAGTGCTTGTACCGATCTGGGGAGGTATCGAAGTCGACGACGGGCGGGGTCGCAGCACCGTGCGACTGCTCCTCAGTAGCGTCCAGAACGGTCATGACGAGGTGGTCCTCCGTTGATCGGGGCTTACATGGCGCGGTCGCGCCGCATGCAAGCAATCCTCTACGTACGAGCAGCGAATCGTCAAGAGGTTGTAGCGTTTTGTCGTGACTGACCCTCGTTGCGGCGCAACCCGGCGAGACGGATGACAAGATTCGGATAAGAACTGCATCGAGGTGTGGAACGAGCAGCGCCCACCCCCTCGATTGCGAAGTCTGGGAGAGGTAGGCCTACATGACCGCGTCCACGTCGACGCCTGGCTCCACGAACCTGTCGGCGACCCGTCGACGGCAGATCGGATCCGCCAGTGCGCGTTCGTCGTTGCTGACGATGCTCGGCGAGTTCGTTCATCCGCGGGGCGAACCGGCGTGGACCGGGACCCTGCTGTCGGGGTTATCAGCTCTGGGGATCGAGGAGAAGTCCGCCCGACAGGCCCTCAACCGCACGGCGGCCGAGGGGATTATCGAGGCGAGCCGTCACGGTCGGCGCGTGTCGTGGTCGCTCACGCCCCAGGGAAGGACGCTGCTGGAGGAGGGCACGAAGCGCATCTACGGCTTCATGAGGGGCGGAAGGCCGTGGGACGGGCGCTGGCTCGTGCTCAGTGCTCCTATCTCGGAGGCGCAGCGCAAGCTGCGACACCGTCTGCGGACCAGGCTCACCTGGCTGGGCATGGGCAGTCCCACCCCTGGCCTGTGGATCAGTCCCGACACGGCGCTGTCGAACGAAGTTCACGCCGTGATCCGCGATCTCGGCATCGAGGACCAGGCATTCGCCTGGGTCGGCCCTGCCTGCGGGATCGGCAGCGAGAAGCAGCTGCTCGAGGCCGCCTGGGAACTCGACGCCGTCGAGGACCTCTACCTGGGATTCATCGATGCGTTCGAGACGAGGGAAGCCGGCACCGACCTCGAGTGCTTCGTCGCGCAGCTGGAGATGGTGGAGGCGTGGCGCCGGTTCCCCTTCCTCGATCCCGCCCTGCCGGCCGAGCTGCTCGATCACGACTGGCCCGGGCACCGTGCCGCGCAGGTCTTCCACGAGCGCCATGCCCGCTGGAACCGGGGTGCTCGGGCTGCCTGGGAGATCCTAGTCACGGCGGAGGGCCCGCTGTCCTGAGATCAGCAGGCTCTCGCGCGCGGCGCGGAACTCAGTACTGGTGCTCCTCGACGTCCACGTAGCCGCCCTGGTCCTCCTGGCCCGGGCCCGAGCCTCCTGCTGCGAAGTGGCCTCCGGGTAGGTCTCCTCGCGGATCTCGCCTTCGTGATCGGGCTCGGCCGATCCGACGACGCGCTTGCGCAGGTCGCCGTCGATTGCGCCGCGGACGCCGCGCACGACCAGCCAGTCGTGGACGTACACACGCTGGGCGTGGTCGCGGATGACGTTGAAGACGTAGTTGATTCCCCGGCGCGCAGCCTCGTCCTCCAAGCTGGCGAGGATGAAGCTCCCGATGCCGCGCTGTTGAGCCGACCGTTCCACGGCGAGAAAGATCTCGGCGTCACCGCCCCATGAGATGTCGAGGCGCCGGTAGCCCACGACGGCTCCGTCGGCACCACCGTCTCGGGCCGACCACCACTCCCCGGGAGCTCCCCACCCTCCCGGAACGGTAGGACAGAGGCACCGTCGGGAGCGCCTCCGATGATCCGGCGCTTGTCGTTGTCCCACACCGGATCCTCGTCCCGGACCCACACCAGGTCGTGGTCGGCCCGGCGAGTCACACCAGGTCCTCCTCGGCGAGGTGCACGTAGTCGAACTCCACCGGCTGGTCGTTGATGCCAGTCTGGGGCGGAGCGATCCAGTTGGCGAACTTGCCGTACTCGTACTCAGGCACCATCAGGTCGGCCACCGCCTTGCGATCCTCGGCAGAGGGGAGCCAGCTGTCGACCTGCGCTGCCCACTCCTCGTCGGTCAGGACCTTGCCGTCGGGGCTCACATGGTGCTCGGCGTAGACACCCACCTTGCGGTTGAAGCCCTCGTGCGGGAGGAACAGTCGCTCCTCGAGACCCGCGTCCTCGAGGGCCTGGTTCCACCGGCGCACGCCGTTCGCACAGTCGGCGACGTACTCGTCGCGGAGGTCGAGATTGAGCGCCGACAGCGCCGGCACCTCCTTCTCCCTGAGCTCGCCGTCCTCGACGTAGCGCAGAGTGCGGGTCTCGTCGAGCAGGACGTGGTCGTCGTTGCGTCGCGTCTCCTGCCAGCGGCCCTTGAGGCCCGAGGAGTAGTAGTTACCTGCGTTGGTCGACTGCTCGGAGCCGAACAGGTCCATCGACACCGAGTACTGGAAGTTCAGGTACTTCTGGATCACGTCGAGCGGAATGACTCCCTCGGCGAAGCCTGCCGTGCCGCCGTTCTCCTGCATCACCTGCGCGGTCCGCTCGACCGTTCGCTGCACGCCGGTGGTGCCGACGAACATGTGGTGTGCCTCCTCCTTCAGCATGAACTCGCAGGTGCGCGCGAGCGGATCGAAAGCAGACTCCTTCAGGGTCCCGAGCTGATACTTACCGTCGCGGTCGGTGAAGTAGGTGAACATGAAGAACTGAAGCCAGTCGGTGGTCTCCTCGTTGAAAGCGCCGAGGATCCGCGGTGCGTCGAAGTCGCCGCTGTTGCGCTTCAGCAGCTGCTCGGCCTCCTCCCTGCCCTCGCGTCCGAAGTAGGCGTGAAGCAGGTAGACCATGGCCCACAGGTGCCGACCCTCTTCCACGTTGACTTGGAACAGGTTGCGCAGGTCGTAGATCGACGGCGCCGTGTTGCCGAGGACCCGCTGCTGCTCGACCGACGCCGGCTCGGTGTCGCCTTGCACCACGATGAGTCGCATCAGGTCGGCGCGGTGCTCACCGGGCACCTCGGTCCAGACCGGCTGCCCCTTGTGCTTGCCGAAGTTGACGACCTTGTCGGGGTCCTCCTCCGCCAGGAAGATCCCCCATCGGTACTCCTCCATCGGCACGTGCTCGAAGTGTGCCCAGCCGTCGCGACCGACGGCGACCGCGGTTCGCAGGTACACGTCCTTGGTCGGCAACTGCGGACCGAGGTCCTTCCACCAGTCGAGGAACTTCGGCTGCCACCCCTCCAGGGCGCGCTGCAGCCGCCGGTCCTCGGAGAGGTTGACGTTGTTGGGGATCTTCTCAGAGTAGTCGATCTTCGACAGTGGCCCGGTCGGTGTGGGAGCCGCGCCGGTGCGGTTGTCGTTCGCCTGGATGGTCATCTGTTTGTCTCCTGTGTAGTCGCGGCCCGGTACGGCAGCCCGCTTTACTTGTTCTACGTTTACTTGACGTTTGCGCCCTGTGCTGTCGCCGAACGGCTCCTCGGCGGGCTAGATTCCGGCCAACGACCCGCTGGTCGATCTGGCGAGAGCATCGACGACCTCGGGACCACCCTGAACCGCGGTGCGCTGAAGGTGGTGGTAGACCGCTCGCAGGCCGCCCGCCTCTTCTCCGCCACCGGCCCGGCCCGGCCCCCCGTGGACAAGCTGAGGCATCGGAATTCCATGACCGGTGGACTCGGTGGCGCTGCGCTGGTCGAGGACGACGAGCCGGCCATGATGGGCAGCGATGCCGACCACGGCGGACCGGACGAAGTCAGCATCCGCACTGACCATCGATGCCACCAGTGAGCCCTCTCCCCGCGCCACGAGGTCGGGAACATCGGCGGGATCGGCGAAGGGGAGAAGGGTGCAGACCGGCCCGAACGCTTCCACCTCGTGCGGTGCTCGAGCGTCAGGATCGGCACCGAGGAGGATGGGTGAGAGGAAGGCACCGCGCTCCGCGTCGGCGCCGACGACATCGACCTTGCCCGGGTCGCCGAAGAGCAGGTCGCCAGACCTGGAAAGCTTGGCGATCTGTGTGCGCACGTCCTCGCGCTGGTCCAGGCCCACCAGGGCTCCCATCGTGACACCGTCGGCATCCGGGGCGCCCACGACCACTGCGGCCAGCTTCTCGGCGATCGCCTCCGCCGTCGCCTCGTAGAGCGCGTGCGGCACGAAGGCTCGACGGATCGCCGTGCACTTCTGGCCGGCCTTGGTCGTCATCTCCACCACGACCTGGTCGACGAAGATGTCGAACTCGGGCGTACCCGGCACCGCGTCCGGGCCGAGGATGGAGCTGTTGAGCGAATCGGCCTCGGCCGTGAAGCGCACCGACCGGCGCGTCACCGCATCGTGTGCGCGAAGCCGCGCGGCGGTCGCGGCCGAGCCCGTGAAGCCGACGAGATCCTGGCCGCCCAGCTGATCGAGCACCCCGGGCACGAAACCGCAGACCAGCTGCAGCGCACCATCGGGAAGAACTCCGGCCTCCAACATGATGCGCACCGCGTGCTCGGTGATGAACGCCGTCGGGGTCGCCGGCTTGACGATCGTGGGCACGCCGGCGAGGAGAGCCGGAGCAAGCTTCTCGAGCATTCCCCAAACCGGGAAGTTGAACGCGTTAATCTGAAGCGCGAGGCCGCGGCGGGAGGTCAGCACGTGCCGACCGACGAATCGGCCCTCCTTGCCGAGCAGAATCGGCTCGTCCTCGACCACGATCCTGCCGTCGGGTAGTGCCTTGCGACCGATGCTGGAGTAGACGAGCGCGGTTCCGAAGCCGCCGTCGACGTCGACCTTGGCGTCAGAACGAGTGGCCCCCGCCCTGGCCGACAGCTCATACAGCTCCTCCTTGCGATCACTGAGCGCGAGGGCCATCGACTTCACCACGGCTGCTCGCTCGGGGAACCTGAGCGCATGCAGCGACGGACCGCCTACGCGGCGCGCATGTTGCACAGCGTTCTCCAGGTCCAGACCGTCGCTGCTGACCCGACACAACGCCTCTCCGGTCACGGCGTCCGCGACCGCCACTCCGTCGCCGGCTCCGGTCTGCCACGAGTCACAGAGGAAGCTGGGAAGTACAGATGTCATGAGGGTCCTCTCGCCGATGTCGGCTATACTCTACATTACTATGTCGTTTCGACACCTAGTTGTTGCTCTTTAGTTCAGGCCGCCGGTCGCATCAATGACGCCGCCTGTGACCCAGCCCATGTCGGCAACCACCAGGGCCTCCACCACACCGGCCACGTCCTCGGGCTCACCCAGGCGGCGCATCGCGTTCGACGCGGCCATCGCCTGGATCGCACGATCCGACGTGCCGGTGCGCAGGGTCTCGGTGTCGGTGGCACCGGGTCGCACGACGTTGACGGTCACCGAGCGGGTAGCCAGCTCCTTAGCCGCCACCCGGGCCGCGATCTCCAGACCTGCCTTCGCAGCGGCATAGGTGATCTGTCGCGCCGGAGCCACGGCAGCTGCGGCGCTGGACAGCAGCACGACCCTCCCGCCGTCCTCGACACGGCGAGCGGCTTCCCGCAGAACGAGCAGCGCGGACTTGAGATTGAGGGCGAGCGACTGGTCGATCTGGGCGACGGTGAGGTCGATCAGCCTCGGATAGTCCCAGCCGCCGACGCAATGGACGGCGACGCGGAGCCCGCCGAGTGCCTGCGCAGCGTCGAACGCGACGCCGAGCTCGGACTCCTCCCGCGCGTCGCACCGCAACACTTCGATGGTCCCCTGCGACACAAGGCGCGACCGGAGCGCGTCGGCTCGCTGCTCGTTGACAGCGAAGGTCGCCACGGTCTGGTACCGCGGCACCAGCCGCTCGGTGATCGCGGCGCCGATGCCGCCGCAGCCACCGATGACGATCGCGCTGGCATGATCCTCGGACAAGATCAAGCTCCTACTCGCTACATGTATTCTGCGTTTCTGACTCCAAACGTAGCGCGTTAGGCGTTCGACATCTAGGGATGGTCATGCACGGACGAGCGGTGTTTGTGGTAGACGCAGTCAGAACTCCGCTTGGGAAGTACGGGGGCGCGCTGTCCGGCGTGCGTCCCGACGACTTGGCCGCAGCCACGATTCGCGCTTTGCTCGCCCGGAACGTGAACGTGGATCCCGAACGGATCGGCGAAGTGTACTTCGGGAATGCCAACGGTGCGGGCGAGGAGAACCGCAACGTGGCTCGGATGGCGGGTCTGCTCGCCGGACTGCCGACCAGTGTTCCCGGTTCGACCATGAACCGGCTGTGTGCCTCAGGACTGGACGCGGTCGTCATGGGCGCCCGGGCGATTGCGACCGGGGACGCCGACACGCTCATCGCCGGCGGAGTCGAGTCGATGACGCGAGCACCGTGGGTGGTGCCCAAGCCCGAGCGGCCGTACCCGGCCGGGGATGCGGCTCTGGTTTCGACCACGCTCGGTTGGCGCCTGGTCAATCCGAAGATGCCGTCGCAATGGTCGGTCTCGTTGGGCGAGGCGACCGAACAGCTCGCCGCCAAACACGGGATCGGGCGCGACGAATGCGATCAGTTCGCTGCGCGTAGTCACGCGTTGGCCGCGCAGGCCTGGGAGACCGGCAGCCAGCACTCGTGGGTGATCGACGTCGCGGGCTGTGCACTGACGCGGGACGAGAGCATCCGCGACCAAGTGACCTCGGCGACGCTCGCGACCCTCCGCCCGTCGTTTCGTCCCGACGGGATCGTGACCGCGGGCAACGCTTCTCCCTTGTCCGACGGCGCCGCAGCCGTCCTGTTGATGTCGGAGCAGGCCCTCCACGCGACGGGAGCCGAGCCGCTCGCGCGCGTCGGCTCGACCGGTGTCCATGCGGTCGACCCTCAAGACTTTGGCATCGCGCCGGTGGGCGCTGTCGACCGCGCGCTGACGAAGATCGGTCGGTCCGTCACCGACGTTGAGGTGATGGAGCTAAACGAGGCATTCGCTGCTCAGTCCCTCGCTTGCCTCAAGGAGTGGCCCGACCTCGACCCTGAGCGAGTGAATCGTCAGGGCGGCGCGATCGCAATGGGTCACCCGCTGGGCTGTTCGGGCGCCCGCCTCACGGGTGCGCTCGCACACCAGCTTGCCGGCGGAGGCGGATCTCTGGGGGTCGCGGCCTTGTGCGTCGGTGTCGGACAGGGACTCGCGCTCACGCTCGAGAGTTGAGGTGCGGTTGGATGCGCTGGCTGGCCGCGGCGACATCACTAGGCCACGCCGTCGACCGCGAGCCCTACGTTGTCTACAGGTAGTAGACGAATCGTGCGATATCTGTCACACGGTGGACCTCATTGCACCCCACTATTCATCACTTATGGGATGATCGGGGATGTCTGGCGTGGCGCCGAGTTTGCCACAGATGGCTTCTGAGCAGGAGAAACCTGGTCTCGGAGGACCCTCAATGATCCCCTATTATGTATCCTTAGGTTGTGGGTTCCAGTCCCGCGGGGCCTACTTATGTGATGTCTCAGGACATCGGCATAGCTCGAACCTACGGATGTGGGTTCGGGCTCATTGTTTCTGGGTGCTGGTCCGGGTGGTCGTCCGGTGCCGTGGTAGTCGCGCGCGGGTCGATGAGGAGGTCGCGGAGGATCTCGCCGGTGGCGGCGTTGACGATCCGGACGTGCAGGTGCTGGACAAACAGCAGGATGTTGGTGCCGGCGCAGGTTCGGCCGATGCCGATGTGGCGCAGTCGGCCGGCGACGCGCAGGGTGACGGTGCCGTTCTTGCCGACCTTGTCGGTGCGGACCCGGTCGTGGGTGTCGCGGGACCTGTCGGCGGCGGGGACGGCCTTGGGGCGGGTGTCGTAGATCGTGGCCGGGGTCGCACTGCGGGGTAGCGAACGGTGTGGCCGGGTGGTGTTGTACTGGACGGCGAACCGGTCCAGCAGGACCTGCAGCTCGGTGATCGTGGTCGGCTGGTCGCGCTGGGCGCGCAGCCACTTCTTCAGGGTCTGCTGGAACCGCTCGACCTTCCCGCAGGTGGTCGGGTGTTCGGGCGGGAGTTCTTCTGCACGATGTTGAGCTCACGCAGCTCAAACTTGAGGTGGTTCCGCCCGCCGCGGCCGCAGCGAACCGCGTAGTGTAGACCATCCCGTTGTCGGTGAGCACCGATGCCGGATGCCCGTACTGGGCTGCGGTTTCGCGGAATGCCGCGAGCACGATCGGCCCGGTGACCCGGAGATGGGCGCTGACGTGCAGTGCGTAGCGAGAGTGGTCGTCAAGCCAGGTCAAGATCTCCACGTCCACGCCGGTGGCCAGCCGGTAGTGGGTGAAGTCGGACTGCCAGGTCTCGTTGGGTTGCTCGGCCTCGAACCGGAGGTAGGAGGACTTCGTTCGCATCGAGGGGTCCGGGACCACCGCCGAGTGCCGGACCAGGATCCGGTGGATCGTGGCCCGTGGCAGCTGGATCTGGTGGTGATGAAGCAGGTGCCAGCTGATCGTGTCCGCCCCTGCATCGAGCCCGGCTTCGATCAGCTGTTTGCGCAGCAGCAGGACCAGTTCGACAGTCGCAGGCGCGGTGGCGTTGGGCGAGTGGTGGGGACGACGAGACCGTGGCTCGAACACGGTCTCCCCCTCGACGGCGTAGCGGGCCATGAGCCGGCTGATCCAGCCCTGGGAAACGTTGTAGGTGCGGGCGGCCTCACTCTGGGAGGCCCCGGCCAGCACGGCGGTGATGACAAGGCGGCGTTTCGACACCGTTCAGCGTCGAACCCGGCGGGGGTGTCAGATGGCCTGTGTAAACGGTTGGGTCGGTGGACGGGCAGGCTGTGCCTGCTCGTGGAAGGAGACCTATCCCTATGTCAGACCAGAAGCCGATCTCGAAGTCGAAGTCCGCGCGGGTGCCTGAGGCGCTCGGAAGTGGGCTGGATGCCGAGATCGACAGGATCATCGAGCGTGCACAGACCGAGGGTCTGCAGCTGACCGGCAAGCAGGGCTTGTTGGGCGGGATGATCAAGAAGGCTGTGGAGACGGCGATGAACGCCGAGATGACCGCTCACCTGGGTTATGAGAAGTACGCCGCCGAGGGCCGCGGCACCGGCAACTCCCGCAACGGCACCACGCCCTCGACGGTGCAGACCAATGCCGGGCCGGTCGAGCTGGACAAGCCGCGTGACCGCAACGGCTTGTTCGACTCCGTGGTGGTCCCCAAGGGCACCCGCCGGCTGGGCGAGTTCGAGGACCTGGTGATCTCGCTGTACGCCGAGGGGATGACCACTCGCGACATCGCCGAGCACCTGCAGATCACCTACGGCGCCGAGGTCTCCCACGAGACCATCGCGAACATCACCGACGCGATCAACGAGACCGTCAAGGAGTGGCGCAACCGGCCGCTGGATGAGGTCTACCCGATCCTTTACATCGACGCGATCCGGATCCGGATCCGCGACGGCGGCCAGGTCCGGGTCAAGGCCTGCCACCTCGTCGTCGGGGTCGACATGGAGGGCCGGAAACGGGTCTTGGGGATGTGGATCGAGGCCACCGAGGGCGCGCGGTTTTGGGCCGGGGTGCTCACCGAGCTGCGCAACCGCGGCCTGCGCGACGTGCTGATCGTGTGCTGCGACGGCCTGACCGGGCTGCCGGAAGCGATCACCGCGACCTGGCCCCGAGCGGTCGTGCAGACCTGCGTGGTCCACCTGATCCGCAACGCGATGCGCTACGCCTCCTGGAAGGACCGCAAGGCGATCGTGGCCATGCTCCGGCCGATCTACACCGCCCCCACCCTTCAAGCCGCCGAGCAGGCCCTCGGCGTGTTCGAGGACTCCGACCCGGGCAAACGCTGCCCGGCCGCGGTCGAGGTGATGAAGCGGGCCTGGGAGGAGTTCATCCCGTTCCTAGAGCTGCCCGAGGAGATCCGCCGGGTCGTCTACACCACCAACGCGATCGAGTCGATAAACTACCAACTCAGGAAGGTCACCAAGAACCGCGGCCAGTTCCCCCACGACGAGGCCGCCTACAAGCTGCTCTACCTAGCCATCTGTGACATCGAATCGCGGACCACATCACGGGGAGGAGGCAAGGAGAAGAAACTACTCATGCGCGGCGCCGCCAGCCAACACTGGACCGCCGCGCTCAACCAGTTCGAACTGCACTTCCCCGGACGACTACCCGCGGGAGCCTGAAAATTTCGATCCGGCCGTTTACACAGCCAAGTTGGCACGCTCAATCCGGCCCCGCCCCACCGCTGCGCCATGCCGATGACCCGACACATCCCATTCCGGCTACTGGGCTGCGCGCCTCGCACCTCAACCGGCGGCGGCTGCTGGGCTGGCGCGCCTCGCACCTCGACCAGCGGCAGCGCCTCGCACCTCAACCGGCGGAGCGGCAGGCGGCGCAGATGCCGTAGAGCTCGAGGCTGTGGCTGACCTCGGCGAAGTCGTGCTCACGGGCGACGGCGTCGGCCCACGTCTCGACGGCTGGGCCCGTCACCTCGACCGTGCGACCGCACGAGCGGCAGACCAGGTGATGGTGGTGGTGCGTGCTGCAGCGGCGGTAGACCGCCTCGCCGCCCCCACTCTGGAGGACGTCGACCTCGCCGGCCTCGGCCATCGCCTGGAGGGTGCGGTAGACGGTGGCGAGACCGACCTTCTCGCCGGTGTGCCGCAGGGTGTCGTGGATGTCCTGTGCGCTCTGGAAGTCGGCGGCGTCCGCCAGCGCTTCGGTGATCGCGCGCCGCTGGCGGGTCGGCCGCAGCGTCGAGGTCTCGGGCATCCAGGCCTCCCCGTCCGGTTGAGACTGGGTCTCAATCTACCGGCGCGCGGGCGGGAACCAGCCACGCGACCGCGGGATCCGGCGTAGATTTCGCGGAGGCAGGAAAGGAGGCTCCGTCGTGGCAGACCTTGACGATGTGGACTTCGGCGCGGACACCGACGCCATCCGCAAGTGGTTGGCCAAGCGCGCGACGTACGCCGGCGACCAGGGGGATCCCGTCCGTGGCGGAAAGCACCGCGAGGACCTGCCGGGCACCATCGATCCGAACAGCCTGGCCATCCCCAACACGCGCGACGCGGGAAGGGACGTCATCGATGCGTTGTTGGCGCCCGAGCCGCCGGTCGCGACACGCTGGCCCGCCCCCTACAAACCGGCTAAGGACCCCGCGGAGACGGTCGCCACGGACCCGGCGGCTGCGGGCTACCCCACCCCGCCCCCGCGCACCGGTACGACGCCCGGCCAGCCGTCGCCGTACGCCTCCACCCCGGAGCACGAGGAGGAGCTGACCACAAGTCGCTCCACCAACGCGGTCTTCAAGCCTCGCAAGGGAGTCCGGAACACGATCACGCTGGTGCTCGTCGCATCCGTGGCCATGACCGCCGCCGCCGGCTATCGCGCCTACGAGGTGCCGACGAGCCTCAACTACGGGCTGACCGCGATCGTCGCCGTGCTCACGCTGATCGTCTGGGGTGTGCGCGCCAGCACCAGCGTCACGGAGCTGGCGGTCATCCGTGGGCAGCTCGAGATCATCTGCGACGGAAAGTTCGAGGTGGTCGACCTGGCGAGCGTCTACACGCCGGTCGCGATCCAGGGCAAGCCCGGTCACCGCGGGTGGAAGGTGCTCATCGAGCGCCATGACGAGCCGCTGCTGGTGATCGACCGGAGCATGGTCGACCCACACCGCTTCACCGCGGTCCTCCATCGCGTGCGGCCGGACCTGCGACCGACGCCCGCTACGCCGGAGGCGTGATCCAGTAGCGGCGCTTGCCGTTGCGGACGTCCTCGAACACGCCGCCGCCGGACTCGATGGTGCGCGCGGACGGCACGTTGTCGGTGTCGCACGTGACCAGCACCTGGTCGATGCCGAGCTCGCCCGCGCGTCGTACGCCGAGGGCGAGCGCCCGCTTCGCGTGCCCCTGCCGGCGCCGCGCCGGCCGCACCGAGTAGCCGATGTGGCCGCCCTCCTGCAGCAGCCAGTCATTGAGCTGGTGGCGGAGGTTGAGGAACCCGATCACCTCGTCTTCGCGGTCGCCGTCCCCCGCCGTGATCCAGAAGTACGTCGACGCGACCCGGCCGCTGTCCGGGTCGGCGGACACCCGCTCGGCCAGCACGTCGACCAGCTCCTTGCACGACGCCTCGGTCGGCTCGAGGGGGCGGTCGAGGTTCCATGAACCGGACCCGTGCATGACCTCGTCGCCGAAGTCGGCAACGGTGGCGGCCCAGCTGGGGAACCACCGCAGATCAGGCAGCACGAGCGCGGTCATGCTCCATCTTGACCGAGCCGCGACGTTCGTCGCACTCGGTTTCTCCGCCGGCTCAGATGGACGAGCCGACCGAGGTCGCCTTCACTCCGCGCGCCTGCTCGTCGGTGAGGCGAACCTCCTCGAGGGCCTGGCGCTCGAGCTCCTCACGGCGCTGACGCTCCGCCTCCGCGTCGTACTCCCCCGGCCGGGAGACCAGGTCGGCCGCCCCGCGCTGGAGCCGCTGCAGCGCGACCCGCGCGAAAATCTGCTGCTCCGTCGACGTCCGCTCCGAACGGCCACGGCCGAGGAAGGAGACCAGCCAGTGCAGCACGGCGGTGACCCGGTTCTTGAACCCGGTGATGTAGAAGAGGTGGACGCCGAGCCACATCAGCCAGGCGATGAACCCGGTCAGCCGGAGCTTGCCGACCAGCGCCACCGCCCGGAACCGGCTGACGATCGCCATCGAGCCCTTGTCGAAGTACTTGAACGGCTTCTGGGGCGCCTTCCCTTCGAGCCGGCCCTCGATCTCCTTCGCGGCGTACTTCGCTCCTTGGATCGCAACCTGGGCGACACCGGGCAGGTTGTCGAGCGCGATCATGTCGCCGACGACGAACACCTCTGGATAGCCGGGCAAGGTCAGGTCGGGGTTGACCGAGATCCGCCCGGCCCGGTCCAGAGGCGCGCCCGTCTGCTCCGAGAGCGTCTTCCCGAGAGGGCTCGCCTGGACACCCGCGGCCCACACCTTGGTGACGGCGGCGATCCGCTTCTCCGTGCCGTCCTTGTACTTCACGACCAGACCCCGCTCGTCGACATCGGAGACCAGCGCACCGAGCATGACCTCGACGCCGAGGTCGTCGAGCTTCCTCTGGGTCCAGGCGCCCAGCTTGGCCCCGAAGGGCGGCAGCACCTGCGGGGCCGCGTCGACGAGGATGACCCGAGCGTGGTGGCTGCTGATGGCTCGGAAGTCGCGGGTGAGGGTGCGGTGGGCGAGCTCGGCGATCTGTCCCGCCATCTCGACGCCGGTCGGTCCGGCGCCGACGACCACGAAGGTCAGCAGGTGGTCGACGTTCTCGCCGCGGGCGGCGCCGAGCTCGGCCATCTCGAACGCGCCGAAGATACGGCCGCGCAGCTCGAGGGCGTCGTCGATGCTCTTCATGCCCGGCGCGAACTCGGCGAAGTGGTCGTTGCCGAAGTAGGACTGACCGGCGCCCGCCGCGACGATCAGCGAGTCGTACGGCGTCGTCAGCTCGCGGCCTAGGACCTGCGACGTGACCGTCCTGGCGTCGAGGTCGACGGAGGTGACCTCACCGAGCAGCACCTGCGCGTTCTTCTGCTTGGCCAGCACCTCGCGGGTCGGCGGCGCGATCTCGCCCTCGGAGAGGATGCCGGTCGCGACCTGGTAGAGCAGCGGCTGGAACAGGTGGTGGGTGGTCTTCGCGATCATCGTCACGTCGACGTCGGCACCCTTGAGCGCCTTGGTGCCGAACAGCCCGCCGAAACCAGATCCGATGACGACGACCTGGTGCCGGTTCGATCGCGGCACGAGTGCGCGGTCGGGCGTCGGGGTCTGTGCGGTCATCGGGAGCCTCCTGCTGCGGGATGGTGCTCGGTGCCGGTGCCGTGACAGCGTCGTCTGGCTGTTCCTATCCTCCCGCCAACGCCTGTCCGGCCAAAAACGACGCCTCTCCGTGGTGTCTGCTGAACCACAACGGGGAAGGTCTCCATCTGTGGACGACTCGCAGGACGGGCAGGTACCCGTTCGGTCCCGGTTCGCGACAGAATCCGGCGCTAGGTGAATGTTTGACCGCTGGTGCACCGGGTAGATCACCCTGGATTACTGGGTCGACCCGCTCTCGGGCGTTGGACCATCACGGAAGGGGTTACTTGGTGCCGCACCGGCAGGTCCTCACCCTGACCTCTGGTCCTCGTAGCGTTCAGGAAGCGCGTCGCTGGGCGGTGCGCACGTGCGAAGCGATCGAGCGGAGCGACCTCGTCGAGTGCGCTGAGCTGGGCGTGTCCGAACTCGTGACGAACGCCCTCCTCCACGGCGAGCCGCCGACCCGGCTCCAGCTGAGGGGGACGCCGGAGCACCCGCGGATCGAGGTCTCCGACGCGTCCGTCGTACCGCCGCAGCCCGGGTCGCGCGGCGGCGGCATCGACCTCGACGCCTTCGACCTCGACGCGTTCGACTCCAGCGCGAGCCAGAACATCGACATCAGCAACCTCGGCGGCTTCGGCCGCGGCCTCGACATCGTCTCCCGCGCGAGCGTCGCCTGGGGCGCGGTCATCGAGGAGGACGGCAAGACGGTCTGGTTCGAGCCCGCCACCGAGTTCTCCGACGCCGCCGGCGCCGACTTCCAGCTGATGGCGCCCCCGGACGCCGGCGAGCCCCGGACGCGGATGGGCGAGGTGGCCATCCAGGTCAAGGGCGTCCCGGTGCACGCGTTCTCCCGGTTCCAGCGCCACTACCGCGACCTGCGACGCGAGATCCGGCTGCTCGCGCTCGCCCACGAGGAGGACTACCCCCTGGCCAAGGTGCTCTCGAACCACTTCAACGCCCTGGAGCGCCCACTGCGGACCAACATGGGCCGCGAGCAGGTCGACGACGCGCTCGACGCGGGGCGCGACTGGGTCGACCTGAGGCTGCGGATGCCGCCGCACGACGCCCGCCAGATCGGCGAGCTGATCGACCTCCTCGACGCCGCCGACGACTTCAGCCGCGCCGAGCGACTGCTCACCGCTCCGCGCTCTCCGGATCAGCGGGCGTTCCAGATCTGGTTCCTCAGCGAGTTCCGCCGCCAGGCAGCGGGCGCCGCCCCCCAGGCGTGGTCGGGCAACCCGAGCACCAGTCCTAGCATCTAGCCCGTGCCACCCTCGTCCCGGCTGCTGCTCGCAGTGGCGGTCGGCGGTGCGGTGGGCGCCGTGCTCCGCTTCGAGGTCGGAGAGGCCGTACCCGACAGCGCCGGCTTCCCGTGGACGACGTTCGCCATCAACGTCGTCGGCTGCGCGCTGCTCGCCGCACTCGAGCTCCTCCCCCTCGCCCGTAGCTCCGCGACGTGGGCGGCGGGCATCGGGCCCGGGCTGCTCGGCGGCTTCACGACGTTCTCCGCGACCAGTGAGCAGGGTCGGGCGCTGCTGGCTGCCGGCGACACCGTGCTCGCCGCTGGCTACCTCCTCGGCACGCTGGCGGCATGCCTGACCGCCGTGGTCGTGGTCGGGCGCTTCGCGCCGCCGCTCCCCCGCGAGGACGAGATGTGAGCGACGTGTTCTGGGTCGCGCTGGGCGCCGGCCTCGGCGCTCCGCTCCGGTTCGCGCTCGGCCGCCGGTACGACGGCGCGCTCCCCTGGGGCACGCTCGTGGTCAACGTCGTCGCCTCCCTCGTTCTGGGGATGTGCGTCGGCTGGTCGGTCGACGGCGCCGCACTGGCACTCGTCGGCGCCGGGTTCTGCGGCGGTATGTCGACGTACTCCTCGTTCGCCGTACAGACCCGCGACCTCGGCCGGCGCGGCGGAGCGACGTACGCAGCGCTCACGCTCACCCTCGGCCTCGCCGCCGCCGCCCTCGGCTATGCCATCGCCGGTGGTTGAGGTGACCTCGGGTGGTTGAGGTGCGAGGCCGCCCGCGGCCGAGCCTCGAAACCGCCCTCAACCAGCGGCCGCCCTCAAGTCCTCAGGCGTAGCCGAGCTCGTGCAGACGGTCGTCGTCGATCCCGAAGTGGTGGGCGACCTCGTGGACCACGGTGATCCGGATCTCCTCGATCAGCTCGTCCTCGTCCTCGCACATGTCGAGGAGCGGGCCGCGGAACAGGAAGATCCGGTCGGGCAGGTCCGGCATCCAGGAGCTGTCGCGCTGAGTCAGAGCCACGCCGTCGTAGAGGCCGAGGAGGTCGTCGGGCTCGTCGTCGGGCGGCTCGTCCTCGACGAGGACGACCACGTTGCGGACGAGCGTCGCGATCTCGTCGGGGATCGCGTCGAGAGCCTCGCTGACAAGCGCGTCGAAGCGCTCGGGATCCATCTCGACCGGCACGACGACCATTGTGCCGGTCGCAGGAAGCAAGAAGCCCGGATCGGAGATCCGGGCTGCTGGCGACCCCGACGGGACTCGAACCCGCGGCCTCCGCCGTGACAGGGCGGCGCGCTAACCAACTGCGCTACGGGGCCTTGTGAAGCGGTGGAACTCTAACCCATCCGGCCCGGGCCGACCCAATCGAGGGGCCGCGACGCACCGCCGGGCAGAAGAGGAGCTGGTCCGCTGGCCGACCGCCCGCCTGAGGGGATGTCGATACAGGACAAGATGGAGGCCGACGAGGTCGAGACGGGAGGTGACGGACGTGGTCGCATCGACCACTGCCTCCGTGAGCGCAGCGCAGCGACCTCCGGAGCGGCCCCCGGCCAGCCCCGCGCTCGTCGTCGCGACCCTGTCGCTGTGCGGCATCGTCGTGTCGCTCCAGCAGACGCTGCTCCTGCCGTTGCTGCCCCTGCTGCCGGAGCTGCTCGACACCACCGCGGACAGTGCCTCCTGGCTCGTCACCGCCACCCTGCTGACGGGAGCAATCGCAACCCCCACGATCTCGCGGCTCGCCGACATGTACGGCAAGCGGCGGATGATGGTGATCGCACTGGCGGTCTCGGTGCTGGGCTCGTTGGTCGGTGCGCTGAGCCAGGCGTTGCCCCTGCTCGTCGGGGCGCGGGCGCTGCAGGGCGTCGGCATGGCGCTGATCCCCGTCGGCATCGCGATCATGCGCGACGAGCTGCCGCGCGAGCGACTGCCGCTCGGCGTCGCCCTCATGAGCGCCACCCTGGCCATCGGCGCCGGCGTCGGGTCGCCCCTGTCGGGTGTCATCTCCGAGCACCTCGACTGGCACGCCATCTTCTGGCTCACCGGCCTCGTCGGCGTCATTCTCCTGCTCGCCGCCCTCGTCGTCCTCCCGGAGTCGCCGGTCCGCACGCGGGGCACGTTCGACGTGCGCGGCGCCGTACTCCTCTCACTCGCCCTCACCGCCGTGCTGCTGGTGCTGTCCAAGGGAGGCCAGTGGGGCTGGGGCTCGCCCCTGACCCTCGGTCTCGGGGCCGCGGGCGTCGCGATCCTGGCCGTCTGGGGGCCGCTCGAGCTGCGGACGCCCGACCCCCTCGTCGACCTACGGGTCGCCGGCCGGCGCGCGGTCCTGCTCATCAACGCCGCGTCGGCGCTCGCCGGCTTCGCGATGTTCGCCAACATGCTGCTGACCACGCAGTTCCTCCAGGCCGCGACGGCGACCGGCTACGGGCTCGGGCTCGACGTCCTGGACACCGGGCTGTGGATGACGCCCAGTGCCGCGGCGTTCGGCCTGATGGCACCGGTGTCCGCATGGCTGACGCGCCGCGTCGGCCCGCAGGCCACCATGCTGAGCGGCGCCGCCGTCATGTCCGCGGCGTACGTCGGACGCGTGTTCCTCAGCGACAGCCTGACGCAGGTCGTGGTGGGCTCCGTGATCGTGGGGGCCGGCACGGCGATGGTGTACGGCGCCATCCCGATGCTGGTGATGCGAGCGGTGCCGGTCACCGAGACCGCTGCCGCCAACGGCCTCAACGTCCTGCTCCGCTCCTTCGGTACGTCGACCGCGAGCGCGATGACTGCCGCCGTCACCACCGCGTGGGTCGTCACCGTCGGCGGTCAGCTCCTGCCGAGCAGCCAGGCGCTCACGCTGCTGCTGTGGACCGCAGCCGCCGCTGCTCTCGGCGCGGCGGCGCTCGGAGTTCCCATGCTGCGCATGAGCGACTTCGACGCCGACGCCGACCGCGTCGGCACGGCCACGACCGGCCGGCCGTCGAAGGTCGTCCGCGGTCAGGTGCTCTCGCCGTCCTCGCGCCCGATCCCGAGCGCCGTGGTCACGATCCTGACGCCCGACGGTAAGCCGGTCGACTGGGGACAGGCCGACTCCGAGGGGCGGTTCAGCGCCGCGATCCCGGGGAGCGCGGACTACCTCGTGGTGACCGCCGCCGACGGCTGGCAGCCGCGTTCGCGCATGCTCCATCTCGACAGCGACGCGCCGCTCCCCCCGATCGTGCTGCGTGACCGGCTGACCCTCACCGGCGTCATCACCGACTCCGCCGGCGAACCGGTCAGCTCCGCGCTCGTCGTCCTTACCCGCAACACCGGCGAGACCGTGCTGTCCGCGCGCACCGACCACGAGGGCCGCTATGAGATGCCCCGGCCCGCCAACGGTCGCTACGTGCTCACCGTCGTCGCGGCCAACGGCGCCATCGGCGCCCGCCCGGCCACCGTGTGGGAGGCCGCGCGAAGCATCGACCTCACCCTCGGCACGCCGCTCGCCTGAGGCAGGCGTCGGACCGGCGGCAACGCCCTCTGCCGGCGTCAGCCCGTCTCTGCCGGCCGGTCGGGGATCCCGAGCCGCAGGTGCTCGGCGTGGTAGACGGCCTGGTCGAGCAGCTGGGCGACGTGGTTGTCGTAGAGCGAGTAGACGATGCTCCGGCCGTTGCGGACGCCGTCGACGAGACCCAGGTTGCGGAGGAGTCGTAGCTGGTGGGAGACGGCGGACTGCTCCATGCCGGCGGCGTCGGCGAGCTCGCTGACGGTCGCTGACCCTTCACGGAGACGACCGAGGATCATGAGCCGGCTCGGAGTGGCGAGCGCCTGGAGCGTGGTCGCCACGGCCTTCGCAGAGGCAAGGTCGAGCCTCGTGCTCGTCGACAGCCGTGCGTCCATCCGATGACCCATGAGACAACCGTACCATCAGGGGCTTGCATGAACATATCTTCATGTATTAGCGTCACGGGCTCCACCACTCGGAAGGGTTCTGATGACTGCCTCCCTGTCGACCCGGCCGCCTCAGGTCGCCACCCCCACACCCACCCAGTCCCGCCGGTCGGCCCTCTGGGCCGTCCTGTCGATGTCCGAGGTGCGGTGGGCCGCGCTGGCGACCACGCTGTTCCTGGCCGGCGGCGCCTGTCAGCTGCTCGGCGCGCCGGCACCGGTGTGGTGGACCCTCTACCTCGCCTGCTACGCCACCGGCGGCTGGGAACCGGCGCTGTCCGGTCTCCAGGCGCTGCGCGAGAGGACCCTCGACGTGGACATCCTGATGATCGTCGCGGCGCTGCTGGCAGCGTCGATCGGACAGGTCTTCGACGGAGCGCTGCTGATCGTCATCTTCGCGACCTCCGGTGCCCTCGAGGCGTTCGTCACCCGGCGTACGGCGGACTCGGTCCGCGCCCTGCTCGACCTCGCCCCGGAGCGGGCGACCCGGGTCACGCCTGACGGTGAGGAGGACGTGGACACGGCCAGCCTCGTCGTCGGCGACGTGGTGCTGGTCCGCCCCGGCGAGCGCGTCGGCGCGGACGGAGAGGTCCTCGAGGGGCTCAGCGACGTCGACCAGGCCTCGATCACCGGCGAGCCGCTCCCGGTCACCAAGGCGCCCGGCGACGAGGTCTTCGCCGGCTCCCTCAACGGCACAGGGGCCCTGCGGGTCAGCGTGAACCGGGCCGCCAAGGACTCCGTCGTCGCTCGGATCGTCGTGATGGTCGAGGAGGCGTCCCAGACCAAGGCGCGGACCCAGCTGTTCATCGAGAAGGTCGAGCAGCGCTACTCGGTCGGTGTCGTCGTCGCGACGCTCGCGCTCTTCGGGATCCCGCTGGCTCTCGGCGCCGCGTTCGAGCCGACGCTCGCCCGGGCGATGACCTTCATGATCGTGGCGTCGCCGTGCGCCGTCGTACTGGCCACCATGCCACCGCTGCTCTCCACGATCGCCAACGCCGGGCGCCACGGCGTGCTGGTGAAGTCCGCAGTGGCGCTGGAGAAGTTCGGCACCGCCGACCTGGTCGCGTTCGACAAGACCGGCACCCTGACCGAGGGCACGCCACGTGTCGCCGAGGTCGAGCTCGTGCCGGGCGCCGGCCTCACCACCGACCGGCTGCTGGAGCTCGCCGCCGCCGCCGAGCGGCCGAGCGAGCACCCGTTGGGCAGAGCGGTCGTGGCCGCGGCGCACGAGCGCGACGTCCACGTCCCTCACAGCGAGAACTTCACGTCCACCCCGGGCCGCGGGGTCAGCGCCGTCGTCGACGGCCGGCTGGTCCAGGTCGGGTCGCCGGTGCTCCTCGACGACCTGGACGCGGCCCACGCGGACCGGATCGCTGCGGCCTACGGGATGGTGGGTCAGCTCGAGGAGGTCGGTCGTACGGCGGTCGTCGTGCTGGTCGACCGCAGCCCCGCGGGAGTGCTCGCGCTGGCCGACCGGGTCCGTGCGGACGCTCGAGAGACCGTCGCCCGCCTGACCCGGCTGACCGGCCGGACGCCCGTCCTGCTCACCGGCGACAACGAGCGCGCCGCCCGACGGCTGGCCGCCGAGGTCGGGATCACCGACGTCCGCGCCGGGCTGCTGCCGCAGGACAAGGTCGCCCACGTCCGCGCCCTCCAGGCGGAGGGACATCGCGTCCTGCTGGTGGGGGACGGCGTCAACGACGCCCCGGCGATGGCCGCCGCCGAGCTCGGGGTCGCGATGGGCCGGGCGGGGTCGGACCTCGCGCTCGAGACCTCCGACGCGGTCATCGTGCGCGACGAGCTGGCCACGATCACCAGGGTCATCGCGCTGTCCCGGCGCGCCCACGGGGTGGTGAAGGCGAACCTGGTGTTCGCCGCCACCGTCATCACCGTGCTCGTGGTGTGGGACATCGTGTGGATCCTGCCGCTACCGCTCGGAGTCGCCGGGCACGAGGGGTCGACCATGGTCGTCGGCCTGAACGGCCTGCGGCTGCTCAGACGCGCCGCCTGGCGCAAGGCGGACGACGGCGTGGCAGCCGCCCCGCCGGTCGATCCAGCCGCGGTCCAGCGGACGCCCACTCCTGTGGAGGCCCGCTCATGATCAACTACCACCCTCGAAACGGCTCTTGCGAGCACCGGGAGGCACCAGTGAACCGCCAAGCCCCGCGACTCGGGATCGCGTTCATCGCACTCGTCATGCTCCTCACCTCCGCCTGCTCCGGCATGTCCAGCGGCGCAGGCGAGGGAAAGACCCTTCGCATCGCCGCGACCTTCCTGCCGGTCACCCTCGACCCCGCCAAGGGGATCGACTCCGTCTTCTCCTTCGCCGAGACCCTCACCCGGGTCGACGACGCAGGTGAGGTCGAGCCGGTCCTCCTGGCAGAGGACCCCGAGCAGGAGTCGCCGCGCACCTGGCGGCTGACCCTCCGCGACGGGATCACCTTCCAGAACGGCAAGGCCGCGGACGCCGATGCCGTCGCCGCCAGCCTCAACCGGGCGGTGACCGAGGGGCTCGCCGGGAGGACCAGCCTTCCCGGTGCCCGCTTCGCTGCCGACGGCGAGCTCGAGGTCGTCGCGACGACGAAGACACCCGCCCCACTGCTGCCCTACACCCTCGCCGACATCGGCTTCGCGATCCACGACGTCGAGGTCGCCCAAGGAGCCGGGGACGACCCGCAGCGCTGGGTGGGCGAGGGCGGGTTCACCGCACCCTACGAGGTGGTGCGGTTCGACGCCCGCGAGATGACGCTCGAGGCCTACGAGGACTACTGGCAGGGCCCGCCGGCGCTCGCCGAGATCGAGCTGACGCACGTGCCGGAGGTCCAGGCACGCGTGGCCGCCGTGCAGAGCGGACAGGTCGACATCGCCGACGGCGCCAACGTGCCCGACGTCGTGACGGCGATCGAGGGCAACCCGTCCGCCGAGCTGGTGCTGTCGGAGGCGCCACTCTCCTCGGTGCGGGTCTTCCTCAACACGCGCACCGGCCCGCTCGCCGACCTCGACGTACGCCGTGCGCTGACCCTCGGGCTGGACTACGAGGCGCTGGCGACCGACTTCACCGGCGGGGTGGGCGAGCCGGCGACGTCCCTGCTGCCACCGGACCACCCGATGGCGGTTGCCGCCCAGCGCACCGACCCGGCCGAGGCTGCACAGCTGCTCGACGACGCCGGGTGGACGATGGGCGACGGCGGCTACCGGGCCAAGGACGGCGAGCGGCTGACCGTGACGCTGCTCGGCTACGCCGAGCGGCCGGAGTTCAAGCCGCTCGGCATCGGGATCCAGTCCCAGCTCGAGGAGCTCGGGGTCGAGGTCAAGATCGTCTCCCAGCCCTTCGACTACAAGATGTACGACGACCCGTCGACGTGGGACCTGGCGCTCTACAGCGAGTACGCGATCTCGCCGACCGGCGCGCCGGACGCCTACCTGAAGACCTATCTGGCGACGGACGGTTCGGCGAACCTCTGGGGCGTCGGCGACCCGACCCTCGACGGGCTGCTCGACCAGATGGTCGCAAGCGGCACCGACGGGCAGCGTCGCAACCTGCTGGCGGAGATCCAGCAGCGCACGTTCGACCAGGCGTACGTTGCGGTACTGGCATTCGAACGTGACGGCGCCCTGGTGTCGACGCGCTGGTCGGACTATCGGCCCGGCGCCGGCTACCAGTACGCCACCTTCGACTGGAAGACGGCACCCGCGTCATGACTCTGCTCGACCGTCCCTCCGCGGCTCCCGGAACGGCCGGGGGCCGGGTCCGCGGGCGCGCCGGTCACGCGGACGGACGTGGGCGCCGAGGTGAACGACGGCTGGCCGCCGGCGCGGGCTGGCTGCTCGTACAGCTGGGCCAGGCCGTGGTCACCCTCGCCGCGGCCTCGGTGATCGTGTGGCTGCTCAGCGGGCTGTCCGGCACCGACCCCGCCCAGCGGGTGCTGGCCAGCCGCGGGGTCCGCAGCCCCTCCGCCGAGCAGCTGGCCCAGGTGCGGGCGGAGCTGGGCCTGGACGGCAGCGTGGTCGAGCGCTACCTCGACTGGGCGTCGGGAGTGCTGCACGGCGACCTCGGCACGTCGTACGTCAGCGGACAGCGGGTGACCGAGGAGGTGTTCACCCGGCTCCAGCCGACGCTGGTGCTCGCCGGTACGGCGCTCGCGATGGTCCTCGTCGCCGCGCTGGTCCTCGGCCTGCTGGCCGCGGCGACGAGGGGCGTCACGGACCTGGCCGTGCGGATGCTGCTCATCGTCTGTGCCGCCGTCCCATCGTTCGTCGTTGCCCTGCTCCTCATCCAGGTCGTCGTGGTCCGCATGGGCGCGGGCGTCGCGATCGCCGACGGGTCGCTCGGGCAGGTGCTGCTGCCCGCGCTGTGCGTGGCGATCAGCGCGGTGGCGATCCCGACGCGGGTGCTGCGGGGATCACTCGTCGCCGGCATGGAGGAGCGCTACGCGATGGTCGCCCGCGGTCGGGGCGGCGGACAGCTCTACCTCCTCCTCCGGCACGCACTGCCGAACTCGGCGATCCCGTTCCTCCACGCGATGGCCCTCGCAGCCGCGTGGATGATCGGCGGCACCGTGGTCGTGGAAGCCGTGTTCAACTGGCCGGGGGTCGGCTCCTACCTCGTGAAGTCCGTGCAGATGGGCGACCTTCCTGTCATCCAGGCGATCGTCCTGCTGGCCACGGCGAGCTACATCGCCGCCAGCCTGGTCGCCGACCTCGCCACCGCCGTGATCGACCCTCGCGTCAGGAGCCGGCGATGAGCGTCCCGTCCCTTCGCACTGTTGCGATGCCGGCGCTGCGTCGCCGGCGACTGCTGGAGATCAAGCACGGGGCACGGATCACCCACTCCGCGACCGGTCGGATCGGCCTGGCGCTCGGCGTCGTGGTCCTGATCGTGCTGTGCGCAGGGTTGCTCACCCCCGCCGAGCCGAACGCGGTGGCCATCCAGGACGAGTACCTCTCCCCCAGCCTCACGCACCCGCTCGGTACCGATGCCTATGGCCGCGACCAGCTCGCCCGCCTTGCCGCCGGCGGCATGGCATCACTGGCAGCCGCAGCGCTGGTGCTCATGATCTCGCTGACGGTGGCGCTCGTCGTCGGCGTCGCGTCAGGCCTCGCGGGTGGGTTCGTCGACGCGGTCGTGATGCGCATCAACGACGTGCTCCTCAGCATTCCAAGCATTGTGCTGGCGATGGCCGTCATCGGAGCTCTCGGCCCGGGATTCGTCCAGCTGGTCAGCGCGCTGTCGGTGGCCTACGTCGCCACCTTCACGCGGCTCGCCCGCGCGTTCACCGTCACGTGCCGGCAGCGGGAGGACATCCTCGCGGCCCGGCTCGCTGGGGTGCCGTGGTGGACCACGGTGCGCGGCCACGTGATCCCCGGTGTCGCCGCTCAGCTCGGCGTGGTGAGCACGCTGACCATCGGCGACATCGTCATCAGCATCGCCGGGTTGTCGTTCCTCGGCCTCGGCATCCAGCCGCCCACCGCCGAGTGGGGCTCGATGCTGGCGGAGTCGCAGAGCGCGTTCTACGTCGCGCCGTGGCTGCTCCTGGCGCCAGCGGCCGCGATCCTCGGCACGGCAGCCGCCGTGAACCTCATCGCCGATTCCCTCAGGGAAGGAGACCACCGATGACGGACGACGCGCTCGCGGCCACTGCTCTGGACGTCCGGTACGCCGACGGCGTGCACGCCGTGCGCGGGGTGGACCTCGCCGTCGGTGCGGGCCGATGTCTCGGACTCGTCGGGGAGTCCGGATCGGGCAAGACGACGGTGGTGAACGCCGTGCTCGGGCTCCTGCCGCGATCGGCGCGGGTCACCGGCTCGATCATCGTCGACGGCACCGAGGTGGTCGGCGCGTCCGGCGGCACGCTGCACCGGCTCCGTGGCAAGACGCTGGGTCTCGTCGCGCAGGACCCGATGGCATCCTTCGACCCGCTGATGTCCGTGGCCGGCTCCGTGGCGGAGGCGTGGCGCGTGCACCACGAGCGCCCGGGCCATGACGAGGTTGGTCGCGCGCTGGAGCGGCTCGGCATCGACAAGGCGCGGGTCCGGTCGAAGCTGCGACCGCACCTGTGGAGCGGCGGCATGCTGCAGCGCGCCGCGATCGCGGCCGCCGAGGCACACCACCCGCGGGTGATCGTGGCGGATGAGCCCACCTCAGCCCTCGACGCGGACCGAGCCGACACGATCGTCAGTGCGCTGCGCGACTCCGGCTCGGCGATCCTGCTCGTCAGCCACGACCTGGCCCTCGTCGCACGGCACAGCGACCAGGTCGCCGTCATGTATGCAGGCGAGGTGATCGAGCGCGGCGCGGCCGAGCAGGTGCTCGCGAGGCCGCGACACCCCTACACCCGAGCACTGCTGGCCGCGACGCCGCGGCCCGGGCACGGGCTCCCGGTCGCCCTCCAGGGGGCTCCGCCCCGGCTGGACGAGGAGCCCTGCGGCTGCGCGTTCGCACCCCGCTGCTCGATGGCGTCGACGCACTGCCGCGCCGAGCAGCCGCACCTGGTCGCCGGCGTGTCGTGCTGGGAGGCCTCATGAGCGACCCGGTGCTCAGCCTGGAGGACATCTGCGTGCGCTACGGGCGCGGGGCGCGACGGTTCGACGTACTCTCGGGGGTGGACCTCACGGTCCAGGCCGGGGAGGTGGTCGGGCTGCGCGGACCGTCCGGCTGCGGGAAGTCGACCCTGCTGCGGGTGATCACGACGACCGAGCGCCCGACCTCGGGCACGGTCCGTCTCGGCGGCACGCCCGTCGACGGTCCCCGGCGCGACGGCTTCGTCATGCCGATCGGGCAGAACGCGTCGGCCGCGCTGGACCCGCGCTGGCCGCTCTGGCGGAGCATCACCGAGCCGCTGACCGCGCCGTACCGCGGTCTGCACCTCTCGCGCGACGACCGGCGCAGGATCGCGCGCGAGCGGCTGCACGAGGTGGGCCTGGACGGCGTCGATGTCGAGGCCCTTCCGTCGCGGCTCTCGGGCGGCCAGCGCCAGCGGGTCGTCATCCTGCGCGCGCTCACCGCGGCGCCGCGGCTGATCGTCGCGGACGAGCCGACGTCCGCGCTGGACGTGTCGGTCGCAGCCGGCGTGCTGAACCTGCTGGCCCAGACGGCCGCCAGCGGCACAGCGATCGTGGTGGCGAGCCACGACCGAGCGGCGCTGGACGTCCTGTGCGACCGGGTCTTCGAGGTCCAGGGCGGCCGCCTGGCCGCGGTGGGGGGCGCTGACCACACGGACTCGTCGGTCGGACAGCTGGCGCCGGCCGGTCCGTCGGTCTGATGCGACGGATCGTGGTGGTCGGCGCGTCGCTGGCCGGACATCAGGCCGCCATGACGCTCCGCAAGCTGGGCTACGAAGGCGCGCTCACGATCGTCGGCTCTGAGCCGCACCGCCCCTACGACCGCTGTGCGCTGTCCTACGAGTACCTCCGCGGAGAGACCGACCGCGCCGGCCTCGATCTCGGTCCGGACGTGCCCGACGCCGACTGGCGGCTGGCCTCGACCGCGACCTGGCTGGACCTCGAGCGCCGGACCGTCGTGCTCGACCACACCGAGCGGCTCGGGTATGACGGCCTGGTCATCGCGTCCGGAGCACGCCCCCGTGACCGGGCGATGGTCGACGACGTGGAAGGCGCGTTCGTGCTCCGGACGGTCGAGGACGCGAGTGCGTTGCGGTCCGCCCTGTTCGCCGGACAACGTCGAGTCGTCGTCGTCGGTGGTGGCCTGATCGGCGTGGAGGTGGCCGATACCGCGGCCGCAGCCGGCCACGACACCACCCTCGTGCACGGAGGGGACCTGCCGGCCGAGCGCGCCCTGGGACGACCTGTCGCCGCCTACGCCAGCCGCCTCCTCCGCGCCCGCCCGGTCCACCTCCGCGCGCACGCCCGCGCACGCCGTCTCGACGTACGACGCGGACGTGTCGAAGGCGTCGTCCTCGACGACGGCAGCCACCTTCGGGCCGACGTCGTCTTGATGGCGACCGGCACCCGCCCCAACGTCGAGTGGCTTCGCGGTAGCGGGCTGAGCGTGGCCGGAGGCGTGAACTGCGGCCCGACCCTGCACGCCCTCGGCGCCGACCGGGTCGTCGCGGCCGGCGACGTCGCCCGCACCACGCAACCTCTCCTCGACGGCGCTCGGGTCCGGGTGCAGCACTGGGCGAGCACGCTGGACCAGGCGGCCCTGGCGGCCGCCAACCTCCTATCCGGTCGGGACTGCGCGCGCGATCACACGTCGCTCCCCTGGTTCGGCTCGCTCATCGGCGGAAGCGAGATCCGCTGCGTGGGCTTCCCGCACGCCGCCGACGGAGCCGAGGTGGTCTGGGGCTCTCTCGAGGACGGCAGAGCAGCGCTCGTCCTGAGCGGGGCGAACCGACCCGTGGCGGCGGTGACCGTCAACGCCACGGAGCGGCTGCCGCAGCTCGAGTCGCAGCTGCAGGTCCGGTAGCCGACTCAGACTCAACCGTTCGTGCGGCAGACCGTCAGAGTCCAAGCTCGGCGCGGAGTCGATCCGCGTTCATCGCGCCCGGGCTGGGCGCGCCGAAGCTGTCGAGGAGCCGGATCAGGTCCGGCCGGCGGGTCGGGTCGGCGGCTGCCTGGCGGGGTGTGGCACCGTCGAGGGCAGGGATGGGCTGGTCGAACCAGGCCTGTTCGTGCTGGTGGATCATCTCCTCCACTGCTGCGGCGATCGCCGGGTCCTCGGCGTCGAGCGTGGACAGCGAATGGCCACCGCGGGGCGCGCGGCTCATTGCTTCCCGCGCGTCCGCGGCCGGTCGACGGGTCTGTTCCAGGACGTCTAGCCCGGGCTGCATCTCTGACAAGGCGTTGAGGATGCGGTCGAACCGTTCGACACTGTTGGCATCGATCCGGACGATGTCGCCTTCGAGCGCAAGGCTCGCGCGGATCCGTCGTAGGCCGTGGGTGACGACGTGCTCGTACCAGACAGGCGCGTCCGAATCGTCGTCGGCCCGATCGTAGGACTCGTCGAGCCGCGAGCTGAGCGCGGCCGGATCCGGGCTACGCAGCGTCGCCTCGCACAGGACCAGGGGGTCGCCCTCGGTGTTCTGCAGCACCGGTGGAGCGAAGCGTCGGGAGAGGAACTCGATCAGCTCCAGCGGATGGGGTTCGCCGTCGAGCAGTCGGATCAGGTCGTCACGCTGGTGGAGAGCGACCGGTTCCATCCCGCCGAAGCACTGGACGGTGTCGCCGACGGGGGCCAACCGGGCGCAGATCAGCATCCCGACCTTGAGGCTGCGGCTGGCCGCTCGATCCAGCACCTCGCTGCGGTCGCCGGTGCGCAGGTCGCGGACGGTGAACCCTGTGCCCACCCGCACATCCTCCACCTCGAACAGGGAGCGACTGACGAGTAGCCACTGGTCGCCGAGCAGTCGTTCGTCGTCGGGAAGCAGCACTCCCCGCTCAGTGAGGAAGGCTTCGAAGGCACCGCCCTCGAACAGCAGGACGTCGGCGACGAGCGGGTCCCGCACGGCGGCGTAGGTTGCCATCGGGTCGTCCTGGTGCTGGGCGCGTAAGGTGGCCGCCTCCACGATCTCCCCGCGCCAGGGGCCATCCGCCAGGTAGGCACCTGCCTTCTGGTAGAGCCACGCCGCGCGATCTCCCAACTGCAACGACTCCCTGCCGCGGTGACAGACCTTGTACTTGCGGCCCGAACCGCACCAGCACGGCTGGTTGCGTCCGATGTCGTTGCGCTCTGTCGGCCGGAACTGCTCGAGCAGTGCGACGAGCTCGTCGTCGGCGGGTGCGCCCGCTCGGCGCAGCAGCGACAGCCCTCGTTCGGCGTCGCCACGGTCACTGGCATAGCGGGCAAGGTCGTAGAGCGCCGGCTCCCAGTCCGCGTCCAGCGTCAGGGCCGCTTCGAACGCCTGCTCGGCCTCGATGACCTCCCCGAGCCGGTCCAGCGCCTTCCCACGCAGCCACCGCAACGCGGGACGGGCCTTGGAGGGTGCCTCTCCTTCCAGAGACTCGGCGAACGCTCCCAGAGCGGCCGCTCCGTCAACCCCAGCCCCGATCGTCTCCACCAGCACCGACTCGGCGACAGCCGGATCACGAAGGAACTCAAGGGTCTCGCGGACCGCCATCTCGCGCTCATTTTCGCGCTGGGGCTCGGCGGGACCGAACGTCGGTGCTGCGGCGCCATCATCGGTTTCCTGAAACAGCTCGTCGAGCGGCTCCCCCGCACCCTCGAGCTCCTGAGCGAACGCGACGACGTCGGCGACCTCCCTGTACAGCCGGGTGATCACCACAACCGCCAGCGCATGGTCTTCGTCGAGTCGATGGAGAGCCGCGACACGAGAGACGCGCTTGCTGACCCGCCACGATCCGAAGTCGAATCCCGCCGGCGCCAGCAACTCGCCGTTCCATGCGAGTCCGGCCGAGTCCAGAAGTGCGGTCAGCGGCATGGTCGCGGCACGAAAGAGCTCCGGGTTGTCCGCACACGCCAGCCACACCACGTCCATGATCTGCATCGGCTCGTCCAAGCCCACCCCACTGGCTGCTGACGCGATCGCGTGTACGCAGCCGTCGGGGGCGCCTGGTGCGCGGACGAGCGTCAACTCGAAGCCCTCGGCACGGACGATGATGCCGACCAGGTCCCCGGCGGACGCGCCGAGCCGTCCCCAGACCCCGCGATCCAGCAGCCAGACGCATTCGTCCACGTCGTCAAGCGATACGCCGCGCTCGGCCAGCACGCCGTCGTCGTACCCGACCACCACCTCCTCGACGGCCGAGCCGTCGGTCAGCCGGCGATAACGCTCAACCTCGGTGAGCAGCGATACCGGCTCCAGATCCGGGGAGACATTGAGGAAGTCGAGCTCGGCCTCCGCGGCGGTCAGTCGGTGCGTGAAGGTCCGATCCCGCAGTAACGCAGGCAGCAGCACGTAACGCTCGTCCAGCTCCCAGACGTGCGGACAGAGCTCGTCGTCATCGAGAACGTCGGCGATCGTGTCGTCAGGGGCTACGCCCAGATCCACACCGCGAGACGTCAAACCTTCGACGATTGACTCCGGCTCTCGAGCGACCCCGTCGGCGAGCAGCTCCTCCACGGCGGCGGCAATCTCGGTCATCATTGCAGGAATCGACACCGGCCGACTGTATCCGAGCCAGCGGTGGTCTCGCCCTCGCGGAGCGAGCTGGCCGCACCATCAAGTGGCGCATGCCGACGGACGGCTCCCTTGTCGAGGGGAGCGCGTGTCACGTCCGAGCTGTGATCGCCCACCGCCTCACCCGGACCCGGGTCCGGCACCTTGATCGTCGCGATCTCCACCGGCGCGCCCTTGCTCCGCGCGATGACTGCCTGGACCTGCTGCACTACTCGCTCCATTTCCAATGGTTGGGTGCCGTCACGAGGGCTCGACCGCGATCGCGGCTCGCAAACTGCGCAGCCTTGTCGGCTGTCGGACGACAAGCTAGACCGCGCGGCGCTCGTGGGTCGGCATTGCGCGCGCTCCCGGCGCAACCCGGGTGAGGCCTTGAATGATCGAGGCCGCGACGAGTGCCAGGACGAGCATCGCGTACCCCGCTTCAACACCGGCTGCCAGGTCGGCCTGGCCCACCGCAGTAAGAATCACCTGTCCTAGTCCGGGGGTTCCGATGAAGGCGCTCACGACGCTCATCGCGAAGGCAAGAAGGATCGTCTGGCTCATGCCCGTCAGGATGATCGGCATGCCGAGCGGTGCTCGCACCTGACGCAAGGTCTGCCACCAGCTTGCGCCCATGCTGTGTCCAGCTTCGAGCACCGTTCGATCGATCTCCTTGAGGCCGAGCGCCGTCAGCCGAGCTACCGGGGCCAGTGAGTAGATCACGGTGGCGATGATCCCCGCTGCGGGACCTGAACCGAGGATGATCACACTCGGAAGGACGAACAGGAAGATCGGAATCGATTGCAGGACATCGAGCATCGGGCGCACCGCACGTTCGACCGCTTTGAAAGCGCTCATAGCAATGCCCAATAGGACTCCGACGACGATGGCGATCGCCGCTGAGACGCTCACCGCGGACACCGTGAGTACCGCTTGATCCCACATGCCTACCAAGCCGATGCTGACCAGTCCCACCGCGATGAGAAGCCCTCGGCTGGGACCCAGCAGGACACTCCCGACCCAGGCCATTCCAGCAACGACCCCGAGCCAAGGAATGTCCGCGAGAAGTTGGTTGAGCGGACCCAACACATGCAGCACGAACGCGTCCTTCATGCCCGCCAAGAAGTCACCGGCGCGCAAGTTGACCTCATCGACGAACGCGTCGACGTGTCCTCGAAAAGTGAATCTCATGCTCTCCGGTGCATGAGAGAAATCGAGATTGCGCAACTGGGAGCTCAGAGCCACAGCGGCAACCGCGACCCCCACGGCCATCAGCGCAACACAGCTGCGGAACCTGATGGAGGAGAGGGACCCGATGCGAGAGACCGCAGTCGCGGAAGTGCCCCGCCGCCGTCTCGTAAGCTCGCTCAGCGAGGCGGTGGACCTGTCCAGCAGCACCGCGATCAGGACGAGGGCGACGCCCGCGTCGAGGGCGCGGCCGAACTCCAGGCGACCCAAGCTGCTCCACACCGGGCTGCCGAGTCCTTCGGCTCCGATCATCGCGGCAATGATCGACATCGCGATCGCCAGCATCACTGCCTGGTTCACGCCCGCGATGATCTGAGGACGCGCTATCGGAAGCTCGGTCCATCGGAGCGCTTGCCAGCGCGTAGCGCCCATGGATGCCGTTGCTTCCAACGGGTCCGACGGAACCTGACGGAGTCCGAGATCCGTGAGCGTAACCACGGGCGGCACCGAGTACACCAGAGTGACGAACACGGCTGCGGTGTTACCCGGCCCGAAGACAAGGACGACGGGAATGAGATAGAGGAAAACAGGAACGGTCTGCATGCCGACCATGCAGCCGAGGACGAGCGACCGGATCCTCGGCACGACGGAGCAGCTGACGCCCACGGCCACACCCAGGACAGTCGCACCCAGCACGCTCAACGCCATCAGCACCATAGTCTCGAGCCCTGCCGACCAGAGCCCGGTCGCGACCAGCCACGCCACGACGATGACAGCGAGTCCTGCGAGGCGCCACCCTGCGATCAACAAGACCATGCCGACGAACGCCGTCGCGACCTCAAGCGCGGGCACGAGGCTCAGTCGGAGGACGAGGTCAGCGTAGATGGACTCCACAAACTGCCCGACGGGATCGGTGAATCCGGATGTCGCTTCAATCAGCGAATCGCTCCACGTCGCGAGCCGGGAACCAACATCGATACGCCAGCCCGCAGGGAACTCGCCAGGAATCACGAACGCGACCGCGATGAATGTCAGAAAGGCCACCGCGGCCGGTCGTCCCGGACGCCGCGAAATGATGACCAGACTCATGCTGGCTGCCCCGCCAGCGCCGCCAGGACAGATTCCCTGGTCAGGACGCCGACCACTCGGTCGTACTCGACGACCCGGACCGGTTCCGGACTCGCCAGGACGATCGAGGCGGCGTCACGGATCAAAGTGCCCACCGACACGGCGGCCGCCGTCCCGGACGTGACGACTGGGCTGTCCATGATCCATCGCACCGGAAGTACATTCGCTCTCGCAACGTTCCGGACGAACCCCGCGACGTATGAGTTGGCTGGCGCCCCGACCAGGTCCTCGCCCCTGCCGACCTGGACGAACTCGCCGTCCTTCATGATGGCGATACGGTCACCCAGCAGCAGTGCCTCGTCGAGGTCGTGGGTGATGAACACCATCGTCTTCCCGACCACTCGATGCAGGCGCACGATCTCGTCCTGCATCTCCTTGCGGATCAGCGGGTCGAGCGCAGAGAACGGCTCGTCGAACAGTAGGACGCTGGGGTCGACAGCGAGCGCACGGGCAAGTCCGACCCGCTGCTTCATGCCACCCGACAGCTCTTCGGGGAAGCGGTCGGCGCAGCCATCCAGCCCCACCAGCGACAGCATCTTCCGGGCCCGATCGAGGCGCTCTCTTCGTGCGTCACCTCGGATGCGAAGGCCGTAGGCGACATTCTCGACGACTGATTGGTGCGGCATCAGGCCGAAGTGCTGGAACACCATCGAGACCTGGGACCGGCGGAAGTCACGCAGCTGCCGGCGCCCAGCACCCGTCACATCCAACTCCCCGAACCGCACAGTACCGGCGGTCGGCTCGATCAGACGTGTCAAACAGCGGACGAGCGTAGACTTGCCTGAACCGGACAAGCCCATGACGACGAACATCTCGCCAGCAGATACCTCCAGCGAGACTCCGCGAACCGCGGGCGTACAGCCGGTTCCATCGAATTCGTCAGCCTGGTTGGTCGGGTCACGTAGAAGTTTCAGTGCGGCCTCAGGGCGTCGACCGAATACCTTCCACAGGTCAGTTACCGAGATGCTAGTGCCTGCGAACGCACCCGAAGCTGTTAAAGGCGTTTCCGCAGCCACCGCGTCCCGCTCGACGACAATCGATTGACCGGCCATCAGCTCGTCTCGCATCCGCGGCTGGGAGTACGGTCAGTTGACCTCTGGAACCCAACTGGTCCACGTATCCTCGTTGTCGTCAAGCCATTCGGACGCGGCCTCTTCCACGGTGAGCCCGTCGCCGTCGACTCGGACGATCATGTCCACCAGCGCGTCAGTCGGGATCTCGATCTTCTCGACGACCTGGTACGCAAGGGGAAACCTCTGCTCGAACTCGTCGGACACCACCTTGAAGGCGGGGCCGTCCTCCCAACCGCAGGCATACGTGGTCTTCCAGCACTCTTCCGTGTACGGCGGGAACTCGATCTGTGTGAGGTCGTAGCGCGAGGTGATGAAGTGGGGGAACCACATCAGCGCAAGGATCGGTTCGCCTCGGTCATAGGCACGCTTGATCTCGGCAGCGAGTGCGGCTTCGGAGCCGGCGAACTCCATCACATAATCGAGGCCCAGATTCTCGATCCTCTGTTCGTCGCCGTAGTACTCGCCCCACGAGGGATCGCCTGACAGGTACCGCCCCTTCGAACCGCTCGAGCTCGTGGCGAAGATCTCGACACAGTCGTTGAGAGCTTGGTAGTCGGGCAGCCCAGGGCAGGTCGGTTCTATCCCACGTTCTTCGTCGCCTTCGATCACGTAGGTGGGCACGTACCAGCCCTCCGTGCCGGCGTAACCGTTCTCCCCGACGACGGTGGCTTCGCCATTGTCGTCGATCCACTCCTGCATCTGGGGCTTCTGCACCGGCGGCCAGACCTCCATCTGAAGCATGTTGTCCGCCTTCGCGATCGCGGGCCACATCGCGATGCTGTCCAAGGTCTGGATCTCGATCTCGAAGCCCATTCGCTCCAGCACCTGCGCGCCAACTTCGGAGGAGATCATCTGGCCCGTCCAGTTGTTCCTCACCACGATCACTTCACCCTCGCCGGCGGCTGCGGACTTGACCTCTTCCGAGACTAGAGCCGACGACTCGCCTTTGACGTCGTCAACCGAGCAGGCGCCTGCCACGAAAACAGCGAGTACGGAAAGAGTTGCGAAAACTTGCTTGAATCGGTGAAAGGACATGAGAATCTCCTGAATCAAGGGATGCAACAAATGCGGTCGTCGAGTAAGGCGCTGGAAAGCGAGCGGCCTAGGCGGATACGGTCGAGCTCTCGTTCTCGCTTGTGGACCGAAGCGAGCGATTGAAATGAACCGCGGTCTCCACCCCGAAGGGATTGTGGTCGTACACGAGGAGCATCCGCGCATAACGAGGGGCACGGTAGACGCCGATACTCCCGGCAAGGACCCGCACGGTGTCTCCCTGCTGGGCGACGACGCACTCGCCCTCCGATTCCACATGAAGCTCGCCATCGAGAACAAAGTTGATCTCGTCGTAAGGGTGCTCGTCAGAGAATTCCCCCTGGACAAGCTCCCACTCCATGATCACGGGGGTCGTTCGTGCACCGGAGGGGTCGCCGTAGATCGTCCGGCAGTTGCCTGACGGCGGATACGCCGTCATCGGTGAGTTGGGGTAGATCTCCAAACTCACAATAAACACTTCCTCGACTCAGTGGCACGATATTGAATTGACTGTCGGATTAAGTAGACGTTCTTCCACCCCCGACTGTCAACCCGCATCAATACCTGCAAATAGGGCGATCTTTTCGAGCAAGTACCTGCGTGTGTATCGCTATTTAAGAACATGTACGTCCCTAAGCAAAGAGCCGTATTGCAGATGGACTATTGCGATTCGCGCCGGCCCGTGCACACTCGGGGGTCGGCACCCCTAGAGGTCCGCGTACGTGCCGCGTGCCGCCGCGAGCTCGCGCGTCGAGGCGGGGAACAGCAACTCGTTGAGCGCAGGGCTAGCGCGTGGGGGCTAGCGGTTCGGACCGCGCATCCAGCAACTGGAGGACATGTCGATAGCCACGCCCGGTGGCCAGAGTCATGCCGAGCTCGCACGTGCGGTTGCACGAGATGTGCTCATCGGCCTCAGCTGCGATCACCTCGTCGGCTTGCACCCGGGTCGCTGCGTTCGTCAGTTCCGGGTGCAGGAGACCTCGGTCGCCGGCGAATCCACAGCATCCCCAGGACCGAGCAACGAAGATGTCGTCCGACAGCGCCTGCGCGAGTGAGAACAGCGCTGCAGAGGCGTCGAGCCGGTGGGAGGAGCAGGTCGGGTGGACCGCCAGTCGTGCCTCCACTCGTCGCACCGAGATCCGAGGGACGACCTCGCGCGCGACGAACGAGACGGCATCCTCCACATTCCGACCGACCTGCTCGAGCGCCTTCACGAGTCCCTCTGAGCAGGAGGACGCATCAGCGATCACGGGCATGTCGCCACTCGGGTCGACTGCGTCGACCGCGCCGCGGAGCCGGTCGACCATATGGCCGTACCCCTCGAGCAGTCCCTTGGACGACCACGGAGTGCCACAGCAGAGCGAGGCCGGGCGCTCAGGCACGGCAAGGTCGAGGCCGGCCTTGCGGCAGAGCGAGAGAAGCGCCTCCAACGCATCGGGCTGCGCCTCCGAACCGAACATGCCGACCGTGCAGCTGGGGATGACGATCGCCGCCGGCTCCGAGAACTGCCATGGGACACGAGCACGGCCTGCCGCCGGAAGTCCCGGGTAGAGCGGGAGCAGCTCGTGGCTGACGACGCGCCGCGCGCCCAGCGTCAGCAGTTCAGCGGTTCGGGGCAGCCGGGCGGCGAGATTGAGACCGCGCCGAACCGCGCCCGTTGTCGCCCGCCAGTGGCGGGCTGTCCACGTTCCAGCACGGGACTGGGTGGCCGGGGCTGCCTCGGCCCGAAGACGGCGCACCAGGGCACCCGTGTCGATCGATAGCGGGCAAGCCGTTTGGCACATGCCGTCGGCCGCGCACGTCTGCACGCCGTCGTAATGAAACTCGTCCAGCAGTTCCTGCGCTGACTCGTGCTCCCCCCGCTCGAGCGCGGTGGCTGCGGCACGTCGCACGGCAATCCGCTGGCGCGGCGTCAAGGTCAGGTCCCGACTCGGGCACACCGGTTCGCAGTAGCCGCACTCGGTGCACCGATCCACCTCTTCCTCGACCGCCGTGACGACCTTGAGGTCGCGCAGATGGAGATCCGGGTCGGTCGTCAGCACGATGCCGGGGTTCATGATGCCGGCGGGGTCGCACAGGTCCTTGATCTCACGCATCACCTGGAACAGTCGCGGTCCGTACTGCCGCGGCACGAACGGCGCCATGACCCGCCCGGTGCCGTGCTCGGCCTTCAATGTGCCGCCGTGTTCGAGAACGAGATCGACCATTGCCTCGGTAAAGAGGCGATAACGCTCCACCCCGGACTCGTTCGCGAACTCCTCGTTGACCAAGAAGTGCACGTTTCCGTCCTTAGCGTGACCGAAGATGACGCTGTCCTCGTAGCCGAAGTCGTCGAAGAGCGCACCCAAGCCGCGACACGCTGCCGAAAGCTGCTCCTGCGGGACCGCGATATCCTCCAGAAGGGCAGTCGTCCCGGCCGGCCGCGCGCCTGCGACCGCGGTGTACAGACCCTTGCGGACCTGCCAGAGCTCAGCGCGCTCGTGAGCGTCCCGGGTCGGACGGCGGGTTCCCGCCACCCCATGGGCGAATGCGTCGAGGGCCCGATGCTCAGCGGCGGCAAGGTCCTCTGACGAGTCGGCGTGGAACTCTACGAGCAGGGCGGCTTGGCGGCCGATGCTTTCGTGAGTCAGCCCACGCAGCGGTCGGTCGCCCGAGGCAGCCACTTGGAGCGACCGGGCATCCATCAGCTCGATGCTGGCGGCTCCTGTCGCCGCGATCGTGGGCACGAGCGCCGCCGCCTCGTCGAGAGTCGGCATCACCAGAAGCCCCGTGGTCGCGTGCCTAGGCGCGGGTACGGTCGCGAACGTCGCGGCTGCGACGAATCCGAGCGTTCCCTCGCTGCCGATCATCAGGTGGGCCAGGATGTCGATCGCTCGATCGTGGTCGAGCAGCGCGTTCACGCTGTACCCCACGGTGTTCTTGATAGCGAAGAGACGCCGAATGGTCGCCACATCCTCCGGCTCTGCGCGGGTCCGGTCGCGTAGCCGGGCAAGGCCGCCATAGAGCGCGGGTTCCTTTCGGCGCAGCAGGTCGTCAGCGCCCGGCTCCCCCGTTTCGATCCGCGTCCCGCCGGGCAGCAGCAGGTCTAGCGAGAGGACCGTTCTGTAGGCGTTGGCGTGGATACCGCAGCTCATCCCGCTCGAGTTGTTGGCGATGACGCCACCGATCGTGCACGCGCCCTCGCTGGCGGGGTCTGGTCCCAGCCGGCGACCGAACCGGGCGAGAGCAGCATTGACGGTCCTCACCGTCGCCCCAGGCTCGGCTCGCACCTGCCGGCCGTCGTCGAGGACCCTGACGCCACGGAAGTGCCGCCTAGTGTCCAAGAGAACTTGATCGGTCACCCCTTGCCCGGACAGGCTTGTGCCGCCGGACCGGAAGGTGACGCCAACACGCTCTTTTGTCGCTGCAGCCAGAGTTCGTGCGACATCGTCTGCGTCCTGGGCAACGACCACGACGCTGGGCGTGAGCTGGTAGTGAGAGGCGTCGGCTGCGCGGCCCGCCAGATCCACAGCGCGATTGCGAACACGATCGCGCTCGATACCGAATCCGTCCAGCGCGGACAGGAAGCGCTCTGCCGGGACTGCAGCGGTCACGGTGCCGAGACCGGGGTCGGCCACTCCCCAAGTTCCTCGAGCAGTTGCTTCAGGAGGACCTTGGTGACCTTGCCGTAGCCCGACGTGGGGAGCTCGCTGACGACGATCACCCGACGTGGGGCCTTGTAGCGAGGCATGTTCAGCGCGCACCACTCCACAAGGTCCGGCACGGTGGACGCGGCGCCACGTCGGAGCACGCAGACGGCGTAGCCGACCTCACCCCACTCGGCGTCCGGTACGCCGACGACCGCGACCTGCTCGATGTCTGGGTGCTTGAGCACTTTCTCCTCCACCTCGCGTGGATCGATGTTCGATCCCCCGGAGATGTACATCTCCGAGTCGCGTCCGGTGATGAAGAGCATTCCCGTCTCGTCCATGTAGCCGATGTCGCCGGTTCGGAACCAGCCGGCCCGGAAGGCCTTCTGGTTCGCCTCGTCGTTGTTCAGGTAGCCGGCGAAGACGGCCGGCCCGCAGACACAGATCTCTCCGCGCTCGCCATCATCCACCTCGTTTCCGGCGCTGTCCTGAATGCTGACCTGCATGCCGGTTCTCTCGTAGCCGGCCGTCGGACTCGATCCGGGCTCCGGGGCGCAGTGCATCCAGGGCGGCCAGACGGTGATGTTCCCGGTGACCTCGCCGAGTCCGTAGTACTGGACGAGGACAGGGCCCAGGGCTTCGAGGTCACGAGCAAGGTCCTTGGCCGTGATCGGTGCGCCGGCGTAGATGACGTAGCGCAACGACGAGCGGTCGAACGCCGCCGCCGCTGGATGCTGGGCCAGGCGGTTCAGGATCGTCGGCACTGTGAACATTGTCGAGACCCGTTCCTTCTCGACGAGTGACCACGCAACAGCAGGGTCGAGTCGCCTGTCGGGAAGAAGGACGATGCGCGCCCCTCTCGCGACGTGCATGGTCACGTGGATACCTGCCCCGTGTGACAGCGGGGCAACGACAAGCGTCCCGTCCTCGGCCCTCAGGTCCGGCATCAGGTCGGCCAGATGGTTGGTGACGACGAACTGCATCTGGTCGTGGGTCAACACCGCCGCCTTGGGAGAGCCGGACGATCCGGAGGTGAAGAACAACCAGGCTGGGTCATCGCAACGTGGGTCGTAGCGTTCAGGTCGCTGGTCCGCGTGCGCCTCGATGAGCTGCTCGACGTCGGCCGGGCCGGCGTGGCGGGAGGGATCATCGCCGAGCCACCACACAGGAACGCCGGCGAGCGCCGCAGCGTGGTCCGCGTAGTCGCGGTGACAGACGAAGAGCACAGGCTGAGTGTGACGAGCGAGCCCTGCGACGTCGTCCGGATCCAGCCGATAGTTGGTGGGCGCCCAGACAGCGCCTGCCCGCCACACCGCGTACATGACGGTAAGCAGGTCCGGGCAGTTCGGAGAATGGGTCAGCACCACTTGTCCGGGGGCGACGCCTGCGCCACGAAGGGCTGCGGCGAGAGCGTCTACGCGACGATCAAGCTCACCCCAGGTCCAGCGCAAGTCTCTGAAGACCACAGCGGGGCGGTGCGGCGTCCGGCGCGCGGTCTGCTGCAGCGCTGCTGCCAAGTTCGGCGTACGCCGCGTCGAACGGTCGAGGCCGGGCAGACTCCGGAGTGCACTGGTGACCGTCACGACGCTCCTTGGGACGAGTGCACATTCTGGATGCGGTTCATCGAACGCGCTCGAGGACGGAGAAGTAGTTCGCGACAGCGGCGCCTCCCATGTTGAAGACGCCCGCGAGCTCAGCACCGGGCACCTGCATGTCGCCGGCTTCTCCGGTCAGCTGTACGGCGGCCAAGACGTGCTGTGACACCCCGGTCGCCCCTATGGGATGGCCCTTCGCCTTCAGCCCGCCCGACATGTTGACCGGCAGCGCACCCCCGGGAGCGACCATCCCGGACTCGAGCGCGCCCGCCCCCTTCCCCGGTCCTGCCAAGCCGAATGCCTCGTACTCGAGGAGCTCTGCGATCGTGAAGCAGTCGTGAGTCTCGAGGAGCGAGAGATCATCGAGGGTGGCACCTGCCTCCGCCATCGCTCCCTGGAACGCGGCCCGCGCGCCCGCGAGCTCGAGCACATCCCGCCTGCGGCCGAGCGGCAGGAGGTCATTGGCGTGGGACCGTCCCCGCCACCTGACCGCGCGTGGCGCACCACCGGCGACCTCCGCCGATTGAAGCACCACAGCGGCGGCACCGTCGGAGACCATCGAGCAGTCCGTTCGTCGCAGGGGTCCGGCGACCAGGGGATTCCGATCAGAGACCTTGTTGCAGAACCCGACGCCGAGATCCTTGCGCATGTGAGCGACCGGGTTGGCGACTCCGTTGCGGTGGTTCTTCGCGGCGATCTCCGCCAGCGTCGCGCTGTGGTCGCCGTACCGGGCGAAGTAGGTGTGTGCGATCTGACCGAAGATGCCCGCGAAGCTCCCCGCCGCCGCTTCCTCCCGACGATAGCTCGCGGCGAGGAGGGAGTCGTTGACGGTCTGCGGGTCAGCTGCCGTCATGTGCTCAGCGCCCACGACCAGGACGTTGCGTGCTCGCCCGGCCTGGATGACGTCCAGGCCGGCGTACAGCGCTGCCGACCCCGTCGCACACGCATTCTCCACCCTCGTGGCAGGTGTGCGCGCCAGCTCCGGCCGTCCGACTCCGGGTAAGGCAGCCTCGAAGGCTTGGGCCGACATGCCTGCGTTGAAGACCCCCACGTAGATGGCGTCGAGCTCGCCCGCGTCAAGCTGGGCGTGGCTCAGCGCCTCATCCGCTGCCTGCGCGACCAGTGACTCAAGGTCGGCTTCGGGATGCTTCCCGAACACCGTGTGCGACCAGCCGGTGAGATGGGGAGTGGAGCGTGAGGTGAGCAACGAGATTCCTGACGACGTGGGGGATGGTGTCGCGTCGCGACCGGTCATGCGCTGAGCGGGTCGGTCACGGCCGCCTTGACCAGGGCGGCCTCGCGGCGGAGCGCAGCGGCGAGGTCCACCCGGCGCGCGCCGCTCAGTCGCTGCTCGATGCTGGCGATGCTCAGCGCGGCGCGGGGCGAGCCGGACGGGTCACAGACGGCGATACCGATGGCCCACGACCCGGGCGCTGCGAGACCGGGGTTCACCGCGTATCCGTTCGCCCGCGTCTCGTCGACCAGCCGGCGCAGGACGTCGATCTTGATGTGCGGGTAGTTCCGAGCGATGACCGGCGCGTTGCGCTCGAGCGCCTGGTCGACCTCTACGTCGTCGAGCTCGGCGAGCATGGCGAGCGACCCCGCGCCCACGCCCAGCGGATGCCGGTCACCCACCCCCATCGCGTTGTTGCGGATCGCGCCGGCTCCCTCTTCACGACGCAGGCACAGCCCGTAGGTCCCCTGGCGCACGGTGAGAAATGTGGTGTCCTCCGACAGCTCGGCCAAGCGGATGAGGCTGTCCGAAGCCGCCTCGACCACGCGGTCGTGGCTCGATGCTGCGAGCTGACCCAACACGCTCGCCTGCAGGCCCAACCGATAGGTGCCCGACGGCTCTACCCGCTCCACATAGCCGGCCTCGGACAGGGCGTGCAGGATCCGATGCAGCGATGACTTCGGTGCTCCGGTCACGCGAGCGAGCTCAGCCAGAGCGACTCCCTGGGGACGATCCCGAGCAAGGACTGCGACGACGTCGAGGAGTACCAACCCCCGGTGCAGGCTCTGCGCCCCCGGCGTTGTCTCTGCCAAGCCGGAGCCGTGGGCCACGTTCCATGCCGCGGAACGCTGTAGACGCTTTCCCCGGGCAACGACCTGTCCAGTGGTCAGCGGCGGTCGCCGGATCTCGGTCATAGCCGCATGATGCACACAGACTCGCGGATCCTGCAATCGTTCCGTTCCATGGAATGAAACGGCAAACAGAAGCCGACAAATCGTTGACGGACGGCGAGAACGAGACGCAGGCTCGACCACGTAGCGCGTCAAAACTCACGCGACGGCCACGGGGTGTGTCGGCAGCGCACGAAACCAAGGAGGACGCTGGTGGTGGCTGGGATCGGCAACCTGGAAGGGCGAGTGGCGATCGTCTTCGGCGCGGGCGCCGGCACGGACGGCGTCACCAACGGGCAGGCGGCGGCGCTCCTCTACGCGCGCGCCGGTGCGCAGGTCGTTGCCGTCGACCTGGATCCGGACTGCGCGGCTCGGACCGCGTCAGCAATCACGACGGAAGGTGGCGTGGCACTTCCGATCACTGCGGACGCCACCGACGGTGCAGCCGTCCTGTCCGCCGTCGAGGCGGCGTTGGAGAGGTTCGGCACGATCGACGTGCTCCACAACAACGTCGGCGTCACCGTCCTCGGCGGTCCCGTCGAGCTGAGCTACGAGGACTGGCGCCGCGCGTTCGAGATCAACGTCGACACCGTCTTCCTCACCACCAAGCACGTTCTCCCGACGATGTTCGAGCGCGGTCGTGGCGCGATCGTCAACGTGTCGTCCATCGCCTCGCTGAGAGACGTCGGCTATCCCTATCCCGCATACATGGCCAGCAAGGCTGCGGTCAACCAGGTGACCGTGTCGCTCGCCGTCCAGTACGGGGACCGCGGCATCCGCGCGAACGCGGTGGCGCCCGGCTTCATGGACACCCCGATGGTGCGCCGGCAACTCCACAGCCAGGCGGCGTCGGTGGACAAGCTTCTGGAGACCCGTTGCGCCGCGAGTCCGACCGGTCAGATGGGCACGTGTTGGGACGTGGCGAACGCGTCACTCTTCCTAGCGAGCGACGAGGCCCAGTACGTCAATGGAGTGTGCCTGCCGGTTGACGGCGGTCTGACGATGCGGTGCGTATGACCAGAGGGGCGCTCGTGATCCCCCTCGGCCATCTTCGGCCTGCCGTCGCACGAGGAGCATGGCTCGCCCCGAGCAGCGTGGTCGCTGGCGCGGTCACGCTCGGCCCAGACAGCAGCGTCTGGTACGGCGCTGTGCTGCGGGCGGAAGACGCGACGATCACGATCGGCGCCGGCTCGAACATCCAGGACAACGCTGTCGTCCACGTCGATGCGGGCGCTCCTGCTCACATCGGCGAGCAGGTATCTGTGGGTCACGGCGCGATACTCCACGGTTGTTACATCGGGTCCGGGACGATCGTCGGGATGGGATCGATCGTCCTGAGCCATGCGCGCATCGGTTCGGACTCGATGATCGCGGCCGGCGCGGTGGTGGCCACGGACGGCCAGTTTCCGGACCGCTCGCTCCTCGTCGGCGTCCCAGCACGAGTCCGACGGACTTTGACCGACGATGAGGTCACCGAGAACCTTCGTCAGGTGCAAACCTATGCGCAGCTCGCAGCCACCCACCGCCAGGGCATCTCACGGATACGGTCGAGATCCGCTCGCGCCGGGAACAGGAGATGAGCGGGTTCATCTCCTGTTGCCGACTCTTCTGGTCCGGAAGCATCACGGCTCGAAAACTCTGCCGCTCTCCATGCCTTCCACGGAGCGAACGAAGGCGTCGGCGACCGTCTCTGCCGGCACTGTGGGGTGCCCGGCAAACACAGTGCCGTACGCCGCCGACGACTCCCTGAGCAACCGCGGGCTGACGCAGTTCACACGGACCGAGCCCCAGAGCTCGAGCGCGGTGGCACGAACCCACGACTCGAGTGCGCCGTTCACTGCGGATGCAATGCTGCCAGTGGGCACCGGCTCGCGGGAGAGCACACCGGTGGTCAAGGTGAACGAACCACCTTCGCGAACGCACCGACGGCCGGCAAGGACTACCTCGACCTGTCCGAGCAGCTTGTTGTCCAGCCCCGTCCGCCATTCCGGTCGGCCGAGTTCCTGCCAGCGTCCGAACGGCGTGCTGCCGGCCGTACACACCACAGCGTCGATTTCACCGACGTTCGTATACAGATCCTGCACTGACCTCGGCTCAGCGATGTCGACAGAGAACATCGAACCGTTTCGGCTCGCGGTGATGACCTCGTGGCCGCGACCGGTCAACCGAGCGGCAACTACGCTCCCGATGGTGCCGGAGGCGCCGATGGCAAGGATCCTCATGGGGCCGGCTCGGAGTCCGGCGCCCGGTCCAGGTGGAGGATCGTTTGGTGCCACGGCTTGCTGATGGACCCCGTGAGCTCGGACATGACGTGCTTGACCTGCGTGTACTCCTCCAGCGAGTACGACGACATGTCCCTGCCGTAGCCGGAGCTCTTCATTCCGCCGTGGGGCATCTCGGAGATGATCGGGATGTGGTCGTTGATCCACACCGTGCCGGCCTGCAGTCGACGGCCGGCCAGCTGTGCCCGGAACACGTCGGTGGTCCATGCGGACGCCGCGAGACCGAAGCGCACGTCGTTGGCGAGGTCGAACGCCTGCTCGTCATCATCGAACGGCAGCGCGGCGAGAACCGGCCCGAAGACCTCATCCTGGATGATGCTGCTGCGCTGGTCCGCGTCGACCAGAAGGGTCGGTTCGTAGTAGGCGCCGGCATCGAGCGAGCCGCCCGGCGTACGACCGCCTGTGACCACCCGGGCGCCCTCGGCCCGCGCCACGTCCACCATCCTCGCGACCCTGTCCCGGTGCTGCGTCGAGATCAGAGGGCCTTGATCCGTGTCCTCGCACCGCGTTGGCCCGAGACGGGCCGCATCCATGAGGTCGGCCACCCCCTCGACGAACTCGCCGAACCGCGATCGGTGCACGTAGGCACGCGTAGCCGCCGTGCAGTCCTGGCCGGAGTTGATGAGCGCGGCTGCCACAGCACCACGGATCGCGGCCTCTAGGTCGGCGTCGTCGAACACGACGAAGGGCGCCTTGCCCCCGAGCTCAAGATGCACCCGCGTCCCGTTGCTGGCAGCGAGGCCCGCGATATGACGACCGACCGTGGTCGATCCGGTGAATGACGTCATGGCGATCCGCGGATCACCCACCAGCGCCTCGCCGGTGGTGCGACCCGGCCCGTTCACCACGTTCACCACACCATCAGGTATCCCTGCGGTGTGGCACGCGCGGGCGAGCATGAGTGTCGTGATCGGGGTCAGCTCGGACGCCTTGAGGACGATGGTGTTGCCTGCGGCGATCGCCGGCAGGATCTTCCACACCGCCATCTGGAGCGGATAGTTCCACGGCGAGATCGATCCGACGACGCCAAGGGCCTCCCGTCGGATGAACGAGGTGTGGTCGCCCGAGTACTCCGCCGCCGCCTTGCCCTCCAGTGACCGAGCAGCGCCGGCGAAGAACGTGACATTGTCGATCGACCCCGGCACGTCGAACTCGCGGCTCAACCGAATCGGCTTGCCTGCCTGCGAGGTCTCAGCCTGGGCGAGCGCTTCCGCCAAGCCGTCGAGCTCCGCGGCAAGCCGCAGCAGCGCCTTCGACCGCTCAGCCGGCGTTGCGCCTGCCCACCCCGGGAACGCGGACCCGGCGGCCGAGATCGCGGCGTCGACGTCGTCCTTGGTGTCTGCGGTGAAGGACCAGATCGTCTCCCCTGTAGACGGGTCGATGACGTCGTGAACCTCGCCCCCTCCGCATCCGAACGCACCCCCGATGAAATGCGTGTCCAGCTCCGGATAGCTCATCCGGCTCACCCCCTCCTGTCTGCACCGATGCGGTGTGTGCTCCGCGCGCGCAGGAAGCCGTCGAACGCGGCGAGAGCCTCCTCCGCGCCTCGCCTTCCGAGGCCGATCCGGAACCGATCACCCGGCACGGGAGCCAGATCGGATCGGAAGAGGCTGGCCGGCAGCAACAGCACGCCGGCTTGCTCGACCAGTTCCGCGGTCATGGCATCGACTCCGTTCCTCCCCAGGTAGCGGGGGAACGTCACGCACCCCGCTTGGGGCGGGCTCCAGTCGAAGAGCTCGACGTGCTGCTCGAAGAAGTCGTCGAACAGCGGTCGATTGCTCGAGATCCTCTGCCGGTTGCTCGCCCATATCTCCTCGCGTGCCTTGATCGCGATCGTCGCCAAGGCTTCGCTCGGGCCCGAGTTGCACATCGTGGTGTAGTGCTTGTGTCGCTCGAGTTCCTCCAACAGCCCGTGGTCGTGCGTGGCGACCCAACCTATGCGCAGCCCAGCGAGTCCGAAGGACTTGGACAGCACGTTGAGTGACACGGCGGCGGGATGCATGTCGGCTGCCTGAGGCAGCGTCAGGCTCGGCTCCGGCTCCAGCCCTCTGTACACCTCGTCGCTGAACAGCCGCACTCCTCGTTCGACGCACAGGTCCACGAGCTCGCGCCACGTCTGCTGGTCCGGTAGCGCACCTGTGGGATTGTTGGGGAAGTTGACGGCGACAAGACTCGTGTTCGGCCGCCACGCCCGACGTACCTCATCGAGATCCAGTCGCCATCCCTGTGCCGAATCGAGGACCACGCCGCTCACCTGCGCCCCCGTCCTCAGCGGCACAGTCTCCATCGACTGATAGTTCGGGACCGTCATGATCACGTGGTCGTTCGGCCCGGAGAGGACTTGCATCGCCCAGAAGATCGCCTCCTCGGCCCCGGCGAAGACGAGTACCTCGTCAGCTGACAGTGTCGCGTACGTCGAGGCGATCGCCTCACGCAAGTGGTCCCCGCCCCACGTAGGCGTGTAGCCCAGCGCGAGGTCGTTGAACGCCTCACGGTCCTCGTCGGTCGCTACCGCGAGGAGGTCGCTGATGCGACGTGTCTCCAGGTCGGACGCTGCCAGGTTGAACTTGGCGGTGAACTCCCACGCTGCGAAGTACTGTTCCAGCCGGAAGCTCGGCATGGTGGTGTGCAGTGTCACCCGGGACCTACTCCCGGACCCACGCCCCGAGTCATCGCAGCGTGAACCACGTCGTCTTGAGCTCGGTGTACTGTTCCAGCGCCTCGACGCCGCTGTCCCGTCCGCCGAACCCGGACATCCGATGTCCTCCGAAGGGCGTGGTGATGTCGCCTTCGCTGTAGCCGTTCACAGCGACCGTCCCGGCCCGCACCCGGCGGGACACTCGGATCGCCACGTCGACATCGTGTGTCCAGAGGGTTGCAGCCAGTCCGTAGCTGCTGTCGTTCGCAATAGCGACCGCCTGCTCCTCTGCGTCGAATCCGAGAACTGACACGACGGGACCGAAGATCTCGTCGCGAGCGATCGGAAGGTCAGGGGTTACGTCTGCCACCACCGTGGGCGGGTAGAAGTAGCCGCCCGTCTCCTCCAGCACCGCCTGGCCTCCAACGCGCACCGTGGCTCCGCTGCCAGCCGCCTCCCCCACATATCGCGAGACACGCGCAAGCGATGCCGGCTCGATGAGCGGGCCCATCTGCGTGGCGTAGTCGAGCGGGTCCCCCACTCGGATCCGAGCCGCAGCGTGAGCGAGTCGCTCAGTGAGCTCTTCACGCAAGGAGTTCGCTACGAGTACACGCGACCCAGCGGTGCAGTTCTGGCCGGCATTCCCGAATGCTGCACCCGCGAGGTCCGCAGCGATAGCTTCAAGGTCGTCCTTCATGTCGGACATGACGATCTGAGGACTCTTCCCGCCCAGCTCGAGGACAACGTTCTTGAGGTTGCTGTCGGCGGAATAGCGGAGGAACGCCCGACCGACCTCCGTCGAACCCGTGAAGGCGACGGCGTCGATCAGCGGGTGCTCACCAACCGCGCGACCGGTCGTCGGTCCATTGCCGGGAACCACGTTGAACACACCGGACGGGACGCCCGCCTCGGCAGCCAGCTCAGCGAGACGCAACGCGCTCAACGGCGCCTGCTCCGCCGGCTTGGCGACCACGCAGTTTCCGGCCGCGAGAGCTGGGGCCGCCTTGAACGAGAGCATGACGGCGGGGTAATTCCATGGCACGACGATGCCCACGACGCCCACGGGCTCACGCGAGATGACACCGAGAGCACCGTCCACGCTGGGTGAGACCTTGCCGAAGACCTTGTCGATCGCCTCGGCGTACCAGCGAAACAGATGGGCGACCTCGGGGATGTCCTGCGTCTCGCAGTCCGTGATCGGCTTCCCTGCGTCGATCGCATCCAGCACGGCGAGCTCAGACGCGTGGATTTCGACGAGGTCGGCCAGGCGCATCAGCGCGTCACGCCGAACGCTCGGCGATGCCCAAAGCCCCGAGTCGAAGGCCGCGCGTCCGGCGGCCGCGGCGCGGTCGACGTCCTCAGCTCCGCCGTCGGCCACCTCGGCCAGCGCACGGCCCGTCGCCGGCGCGAAGGTGGGGAACGTGCGGCCCGACTGGGCGTCGACGAAGGCACCGCCGATGAACGCCTGTGTCCTTCTCACTGTCGGCTCAGGCGCGGTGCGGACGGCGCCGGGACCAGCGACGGGAGGCGTGTTCAGGGTCATGGGCGGGTCTCCAGGGCTCTCTTATTGTCGACCTGACTGATTTTTGATCGACTGTCGTTTGATGTCGCCGCCGTCTCAGGCGGCCGCGGCACGGCTCGCGCGTCAGGCAGGCGGGACGGTGTAGATCGGACCTCGCTCGACGACGGGGAGCAGCAGGTCATCTCGCAGGAAGAACTCCGCCTCGTCCGGTGCTGGCTGGGCCGGGACGCGCCCCGGGTATCCCAGCAGCTTCCAGACCGGGCGGCAGGTGAGGTAGCGGCCGACGAGAAGGTCACACACGATCCCGAACCCGTCGGGGTCCAGTGCCTCGAGCGCGGACAGGTCTGATCTCTCCGGCGCAGTCAGCTGCGCAACCTGGCTGAGGTATCGCGTGATCCGTGGGATGTCGCGTACGAACTCCCGCAGCGCCAGCGCCAGAACCTCGCCGTCGGGGTCGGCGTCGGCACACGACGGGAAGCCCGGTGTGGCTGGCGTGATGATCTCGGCGAGCTCCTCCAAGGCATCGATCTGTACCTGCGGGAGATCGGAGTTGGCGGCTGGCATCAGTCCTCCTGCTCCATGGCGCGGTTGATGATGTGGTGCGCCGTGCGATGGGCGAACGCGCTGATCGTGTTCGTGGGCCCCACGGTCCCCGCTGACGGGAAGACGCTGCCGTCGACGATGAACAGGTTCGGCACATCGTGAGCGCGGCCATAGGGATCGACGACCGAGGTCTCGGGATCGGTCCCCATCCGAGCGGTGCCGAGGATGTGTCCGGGCTGGTCGGGCATCTCCGGGTAGCGCAGGACCCGTACGGCACCGGCCGCCTCGAGCGCTTCCGTGGCGCGGTCGAGGTGGAACTCGATCAGGTCCCGGCTGTTCTGGTCCTTGGTGTACTCGACTCGAGGCGCCGGGATCCCGTGGGAGTCCGTGAGCTCACGGTCAAGCGTGACCCTGTTGTTCTCATTGGGCAGGTCGCTGGAACAGATCGACATCAGCACGGATCGCCCCAGGATGTCGCGGACACCGTCCAGCATCCCGGCGCCTGCGCGCACACCACCTGCGGCGGTCGAGAGCGCGTACGCCGCGATCGGTCCGCCAGCAGGAGTTGTGCCCCACGATGCCCCCAGGACATGGCCCCGCGTAGCGTCCGTCTCGACGAACTCGAAGGAGTGGGCAGTATTGCCCGCAGGGCCGTACCAGCTGGCGAGCTCCTCGTCGAAGATGCCGACCGCCATCGCTGTCGGGTTGAGCATCAACCGCTTGCCGACCAGCCCACTCGAATTCGCGAGCCCGCTGGGAAAGCGCGACGAGGTCGAGAGCTGGAGAAGTCGGCTGGTGCCGATGCCGTTGGCGGCGAGGACGAACAGGTCCGCCTTGATCCGGTGCTCTCGTCCTTCGTCGTCGAGGAAGACCGCGCTGTCCACGGTGCTGCGCTCGTCGATGACGAGCTGGCGAACCCTCGCCCCCGTCACCAGCGTGGCACCGTGCTTCAGCGCCACCGGCCAGTGGGTGATGTCGACGCTGGCCTTGGAGCCGTTGGGGCACCCGGCCTCGCAGACGCCGTAGCGGACGCACGGCACGAGACCGTTCCGGTTAGTGTTGGCGATCGCGTTCGAGGCTGGCCACCAGTGCCACCCCATCTTGTTCATCCCCTGCGCGAACAGGCGACCGTAGTCGTTGATCGGGTGAGCCGGCAGTGTCACCCCCGGCGTCTGCGGGAAGGCGGTGTCCCCTGGCATCGCCGCCGCGGCGAAGTCACGGTCGACCGCGTCGTAGTGCGGGGCAAGGTCGTCCCAGGAGATCGGCCAGTCGTCCGCGACGCCGTAGAGCGTGCGGAGCTTGAAATCGCTCGGCATATAGCGGTGCCAGTAGGCCCCGAAGTGAATGCTGCCGCCGCCGACTGCGTTGTACATGACCGGGCTGACGTCGCTGTCCGCAAGGTTGAGCGGGTAGTCCTCCGGCATGGCGCGCACGTTCGAGCTGCTGTGCCAACGTCCGTACGTCGACAGCTCGTACTCGTCGCGGTTGCCGGTGTACTCGTGGGTGTCGATCCACCGGCCCTGCTCGAGGCACACCACGTGGAATCCCATGGCCGACAGTTCCTTGGCGAGGGTTGCGCCCGACGGACCAGAGCCGACAACCACTACGTCTGCGCGATCTCCGGGCGTCGAGTCGAACTGAGTGGCGGGGTAGGTGCCGCGCTTGATGGTCACGGCCTGTTCCTTCGGAACGGAGATACGGTCTCGGAGGCCAGAGGCGGCGCGACCGCCGGTTCGGGGAGCTCGGCGTCGATCGCCTCGATGAGCTCTTGGGCGTCTATCCTCAGCTCCATGGCTGCTGCCTCTGCTACGAGCCGGTAGACTCGCGGGGCTGGGGAGTCGCTGTAGGCGAGCATGACTCGCTCTGCGAGACCGTCGATGAGCCCTTGGATCCGCATCACCGCGTCGTCCACGGTCCCGACGCACCGGAACACGCCGCGGTCCACGCCGTCCTGGATGATGCTTCTCATCCGCGCGTCCCAGGTGAGGCAGAGCTCCTCGAGACGCGCCGCCCATCGGGAGTCGCGGAGGGCGAGGCGAGAGAAGTCCATCCAGACGATCTGATCCGTCCTGTCGGGCGAGGCCACGACCGCGTGTCGCAGCGCTGCACCCAGGCGCGTCACCGGGTCGCCTTCCTCGTCCACGTCGCCCTCTTCGAACCACAAACGCATGGCATTGCTGAGCGCTGCGAAGAGGAGCTCGTACTTCGTCTCGAAGTGGTAGTGGACGGTCGCCGTGGACAGCCCGGCGCGCTGCGCCACGTCGCTCACGCGAACGTCCGAGTAGCCGCGGTCGACGATCACCTGCACCGTGGCGTCCAAGATCTTGATGCGGGTGAGGTCCGTCTCGTTGCGACGCGACTGCCTGGTCTTGCCTTGACTGTGCCACTGCTCGTTCCATGACTCGACAGCGCTCGCGATGCGGGCGAGCTCTGCTGCCTCGCCGCTGTCGGTCGCAGCTTGAGCGACGCGGCTGCAGACGCGTTTTGCTTGTGCCGTAGTCATCCCCAGGCGTGCACCGAGCGCGAAGGTGTCCGTGTCCGGGTGCCTCTCGAGCTCGTAGATGGCGGCGAACCACGTGCGTAGCGGAACCCGCGAGCGCTCGAACATCGTCCCGACGCGCGGGAAGACGTGGTGCCCGCAGCTGTCGCAGCTGTAGCAGCCGCGGCGACGCACAGGATGGAACCGACGCATCTTGCCACAGTTGGTGCATTGGGCGTGCGAGCCGTCGTCGCTGTACCGCGCCGACCACAGCCAGTGGATGCAGTCCTCGTCGGTGAAAGCCTCGAACGGATCGGTGGACTTGGCGACCGTCGGCCGGACCCCGCCGGCAGCAGGGGCGGCTGTCATGAGATCCACATCGACTTGAAGTCGAAGTTCCCGAAGGACAGTCCGGTCTTCGCTGTTGCCATACCGTGCACCTTCTTGCTCGCGGCATCGATCGACGCAGAGAACTGCGGGATGATGTAGCCGCCCTCGTCATAGTCGATCTGCTGCATCTCGTGGGACAACTCTCGCCGCGCATCGGCGTCGACGGTCGAAATGGCCTGCTCGTAGAGGCTGTTGTACTTCTCGTTGCTGAAGTGGGTCTCAGGGTACGGTGCGTTCGGCGTCGTCGTGTACCCCGCCATGCTGAGGTAGGGGGCGTAGTACCACGCGTCCACGGAGAAGTCCCAGGACAGGAAGTTGCTTCCGAAGAACTCGGCGACCGTGACCTTCTGGATCTCGACGGTGATTCCGGCGGCCTTGGCCTGGTCGGCGAAGACCTGCGCCGCCTGTACCGCGCCGTACGAGATGTCGGCGACGACGAGCGTGACGGTGAGATCGGATTGTCCAGCCGAGGCAAGCAGAGACTTCGCCTGGTCGATGTCCTGCTCACGCTGCGGGATCGAGCTGTCGTAGTTGGGGTCCCAGGGACTGAAGACATCATTGCCTATGGTTGCCTCGCCGTTGAAGACCACGTCATTGAGAGCAGGTCTGTCGATCACTAGGCGAAGTGCCTGGCGAACGCGCACGTCGTTGAACGGTGGCTTGTCGCAGCGCATGACGAACGGCGTGGAGCCGCCGCCCTGGGAGACGAGCACCTGGCCGGATGCCTTCGCGACCTCGATGGAGGTCGACGAGAGCTGGTTGATGAGGTCGATCTGCCCGGACTGGAGTGCATTCAGCTGCGCGGTCTCGTCGTCATAGTTGCTGATGACCAAGGAGTCCACGTAAGCCGCGTCTCCCCAATAGTCTGAATACGGCGCAAATACGCTCTCCTGGCCGGGGGTGAAGGACTTGTACGTGAAAGCGCCGGTACCCACGGGCTTCATCGGATCGTAGTCGGTGGGCACGATGCCGAGGTAGAACGAGTTGGCGTACATAGCCTCGTCCAGGACCGAGTACGGGCGGTGGCAGGGGAGCTTGAGCGTGCGCGGGTCGAGTTTGCGGGCATTCTCGATGTCAACTGGCACCAGCGCCGCCGATCCGGCGTAGCCGTTGTCGATGACGCGACGCAGCGTGAAGAGCACGTCGTCGGCTGTGACCGGCTTGCCGTTGTGGAAGGTGATTCCGGGCTTGAGGCGAATCGTCCACGAGGTCGCGTCCGAACTCGGTTCGATCGACTCGGCCAGCACGTTGACACCGTGGGCGTCGTTGTTCATGCCGATGAGTGGCTCGTAGAGCGCCGCACTGCGGGCGAAGTCGACGTTGTTGAGGGCTTGCGCAGCGTCGAGCGTGTCACTGGTGCTTCCGCCGGTGAGACCGGCCCGTAGGGTGCCTCCTCTCACAGGCTTCCCGGAGGTGCTCCCAGAGCCAGGGGAGGAGGAGCTGCATCCCGCGGCAACGCCGGTCACCGCGACCGCCGCTAGACCTAGGCCGGCGGACTGGAGAAGGCTGCGCCGGGAGATGCTCGGGTTCGACGACTTTGACATGGTCACTCCTATTCACGGGATTGAAATTTGAGCCCGAGAGGTTGATCGGGTCAGCGGACGAGCGCGTCGGCGGGCAGAAGGTCGGCCGCCTCGAGTAGCTCGACGAGCAACGCCTCATCCTCAGCCGGAAGCGGCAGTAGCGGAGCGCGTACCGGGCCGACCCGCTTGCCCTGGAGCGCACAGGCGGTCTTGACCCGGGTGGCGTAGGACTGCTTCTCCAGGAACTCGACAACCGGGAACAGCCGGCGCCACAAAGCCCGCCCAGCCTTCAGATCTTCCCGGTCGACAATCGTTTCGAAGAGCTCAACGGCGAGCTCGGGGAAGATGTTCGCGGCTCCCCACACTGATGCCTGCGCGCCGGACGCCAGGCCGAGGAAGGTGAAGGTGTCCCATCCGTTGACGACCTGGACGTCGTCGCCGTGCTCCAGCAGGAGCGCGGTGAGCGCTGTGGCGTCAGCACCACTGTCCTTGATCGATGTGACGCCGGGCACGGACGCGAGCTCGGCGAGCTGCCCGGGCGACAGGTGCTGTCCCGTGGCTCCCGGGATGTTGTAGAGCATCACCGGAACCTCGACGGCATCGGCGACAGCCACGTAGTAGGAGCGGATCTCGGCAAAGGTCAGCTCGTCGAAGAAGGGGGGGATGACCATCACCCCGGCAGCGCCGGACCGCTGTGCGTGCTGCGTCAGCTCGATCGCCTCCACAGCCGTGAGTGCTCCCGTCTGAGGCAGCACCGGCACCTCACCCCCGGCCGCTGAGATGACGGTCTCGTGCAGCAGCTTGCGCTCATCGATGGTCAGGGCTGCGAACTCGCCCGTCGTGCCGCCGGGGATCAAGCCGCCGCACCCGGCATCGACCAGCCGGCGGACGTGGGTGCGGAGCGCTTCTACGTCGATGCGCAAGCCGTCCTCGGTGAAGGGGGTGATGACCGCGGGAAGGATTCCTCGCAGTTCGAGGGTCGGAGTCATGGGTTGGCCCTTTCGTCGGGACGGTCGATGATCGGATCTAGGTCTCACGCGGCCTGAGCGACGGCGGCACGGATGTCGCCGGCGAGCTCGTCGACCTCGTGTTCGGTGGTGGCGAAGGACGTCATCCAGCGAACTTCGCCGCGCCGGTCGTCCCAGACGTGGAAGTCGTACTTCTCGTGAAGAGTCACCGTCGCCGCTCGGGGAAGGGTCGCGAACACGGAGTTCGCCTGGACCGGGCGTGTGATATCGACCCCGGGCAGCCCACGGACCGCACTCGCCAACCGGCGGGCCATCGCGTTGGCGCGCTGCGCGTTGCGTAGCCAAAGTCCTTCGTGGAGGAGGACGTTCAACTGAGCGGACACGAAGCGCAGCTTCGACCCCAGCTGGGCGGAACCCATGCGTGCGTACTCCGGGGCGTGCACGGCTCCGGGGTGCAGCACGATCACGGCGTCGCCGACGATCAAGCCGTTCTTGGTGCCGCCGAAGGAGAGGACGTCCACGCCTGCTTCGGTCGTCAGGGCACTGAGAGGGACCCCGAGAGTCGCCGCCGCGTTCGCCAGCCGGGCGCCGTCCATGTGCACGGTCAGGCCGCGGCTGTGCGCATGCTCGCACAGCGCGATGAGCTCGTCGGGGTCGTAGACGGTCCCGTGCTCGGTCGCCTGAGACACGCTGAGTACCCGCGGGCGCACGCGGTGCACGTCATCGAAGCCGTGAGCTTCGCTGTCGACCAGATCTGGCGTGAGCTTGCCGTCCGTCGTCGCGATCGGAAGGAGCTTGGCCCCGCTGACCCACTCCGGTGCTCCACACTCGTCCACGTTGATGTGCGCGGTTGCTGCGCAGATCACCGACCCGCCCCCCGCCGTCATGGATCGGAGTGCGACGACGTTCGCTCCCGTGCCGTTGAAGACCGGCAGAGCCTGTGCGGCTTCACCGAAGTGGTGCCTGACCTGGTGCTGCAGAGCCGCGGTGTGACCGTCGCCCCCGTAGCTGGCCTCGTAGCCCTCGCTGGCCGCCGCGATAGCGGCCAGCACCTCAGGGTGAGCCCCGGCGCAGGTGTCACTGGCGAAGCCGTGGTGCCGGAGCGCGCGCCCTGTCGAGTTATTCATCCTCAGCGCCACCGCTCGCGGCGTCGAACCTCGGCAGGTGCTCGATCAGCCTTCGGGTGTACTCGGCCTGCGGACGATCAAGAACGTCCTCGGTCGCGCCGCGCTCGATGATGCGTCCAGCCGACATGACGGCGACCTGCTGCGCGATCGACCGCACCAGCGGGAGGTTGTGGGTGACGAAGAGGAGCGAGAGCTCCTGCTCGTGCTGCAGTTGGCGCAGCATCTCGATGACTGAGGCTTGGACCGACACGTCGAGGGCTGACGTGACCTCGTCGCAGACGAGGACTTGTGGCTTGACGACGAGGGCGCGTGCGATGGCAGCTCGCTGGCGTTCGCCTCCGGATAGTTGATCGGGATACTTGTCGAGGTAGTTGCGGGAGAGTGAGACGGCGTCGAGCGCCTCCACGACGCGGGTGTTCCGAGCACCCCTGTCGAGGGTTGTGAAGTGTTCCAACGGCTGGAGGAGCAGACCGCCGATGGTCCGCCGAGGATTCAGCGAAGCGTAGGGGTTCTGGAAGACGTACTGCATCCGCATGAGAGCGTCTCGCGACCTCGTCCTGACACCCTGACGGAGCTGCTCGTCTCCCAGTCGAACAGTGCCGGTCCACGACTCGTGCAGGCCGACCAGGCAACGGGAGAGGGTGGTCTTTCCGGATCCGGACTCGCCCACCAGAGCGACACACTCGTTGGGCGCGATCGACAGGTCGATGCCCCGGAGGACGCGCTTGTGGCCGTAGCTCGCGTCGAGCGAGGTCACCTGCAGGACAGCGCGGCTGCCATTGTCAGCACCGGATGCGGCATCCGTAGGGGCTACCTCCGGTTCCACAACCGCTAGGTGCGCCTGCTCACGATGGGGGACCGCTTCGACGATGAGGCATCGGGCGTCGTGATCGCTGCCGCCGGACACCGGGACGAGAACAGGGTGGCGCTCTCGACAGGTCGCATCGCTCGCCGGGCAGCGTGGAGCGAAGGCGCACCCTGGCGGCAGGGAGCCGAGCTCGGGCCGCACCCCACCCATAGCAACCAAGCGGGCGCGCTCACCAGACGAGGGCACCGCGCGCAGTAGACCGCGGGTGTAGGGATGTGCGGGCTTGAACAGGACCTCCCCTGAGGTGCCCATCTCCACGACCTCGCCGGCGTAGACCACAGCTACCTTGTCAGCAAGCTCGGCAACGACGGCGACATCGTGGGTGACGTAGACCGCCGCAACGCCGTACTTGCCACACAAGCGTCGCACGGTGTTCAGCACGGTGCGTTGTGTGGTGACATCGAGCCCGGTGGTCGGCTCATCCATGACGATGAGTCCGGGACGGCAGGCGAAGGCCATGGCGATTGCGACGCGCTGCTGCTGTCCGCCCGAAAGCTGGTGCGGGTACGCGTCCAGCACGTGCGTTACGTCTCCCAGTCCCACTTCTTCCAGAACCTCGGCGACCCGGCTCTGGGCGGCTGACCTGCTGCGGCCGTGCACTGTCAGTATCTCGCGCAACTGCGACCCGATCCTCCGGGCGGGATTCAGCGCTGTGCCCGGATCCTGGGGTACGTAGGTCATGGCGCTTCCGCGCAGGGCGGTGCGCTCCTTCTCACCGAGAGCGTTGAGGTCACGGCCGTCGATGCGCACCGTCCCTCGCGTGACCTTCAGCCCCCGCCGGGTGTGCCCGATCATGGCGAGACCGAGCGTGGTCTTGCCTGACCCCGACTCACCGACCACGCCGAGGATCTCTCCGGCGTCGACCTGCAGGGTGACGTCCCTGACGACTTCCACGCCATCGCGGAGGCAGACGGTGAGGCCCTCGACCGACACTCTCGCCGGCGTGACCTGGGTCCCTTGTGCGGCGACTGAAGGGATGTGCGCGTCTGTCGTTGCCGAAAGCGCTTCGTCCCCGGTGACCTGTGTGGTGAACACGTGCGGCCCCTCCCCCGTCATTCCGTCGCAGCGCTCTGGCCGCGCGCGATCACCGTCTCGTCGGCGACCGCGCTGGGGTCCGTGGTGAGGGCCTTCCTGGTCGTCCTGTCGGCGCCCAGAGCCACTCGCGTCACAGCATCGGCGAAAGTGTTGATGCCGACGGCGAGAACGGCGAGGAGGAAGGCCGGAACGAGGGTCGCCCATGGGTTGATCGAGACGCCGATGCGGTTCTCGTTGATCATGTAGCCCCAGTTGGCGTCGGGCGGTTGAAACCCGAAGCCGAGGAACGCGAGGCCCGCCATCACGATGATGGAGAAGCTCATCCGCAGCCCCGCCTCGACGAGCAGCGGCGTCGTGAGGTTGGGCAGGATCTCTCTGCGCATGACGCGCCCCGGGCGCACCCCCGTGATGGCGACGGCCTTGACGAAGTCGCGTTCGGCGACGTCGAGTGCAGCGGCCCGGATCACCCGGGCGACCTGGGGAGAGTGGGAGACGCCGACGGCGACGACCAAGAGCCACAGGTGACTACCCAGGACGGAGACAAGGAGGAGTGCGAAGACCAGTTGGGGGAAGGCGAGGACGACGTCGACCGTGCGCATGATGGCGTGATCCACCAAGCCTCCGAGGTAGGCGGCTGCCACCCCGGCCAGTGCACCGACGACCACACCGAGCAGGGTGGCCAGGGCAGCCAGGATGATGATCTGCCAGCCCCCGCTGAAGACCCGGCTGAGCACGTCCCGGCCCAACGAGTCCCCACCGAAGACGGCCTCGGACGAGGGCCCTGCGAAAGCACGGACGACACCTACCTGGTTCGGCTCGTGAGGTGCGAAGAAGGGGCCCACGAATGCCAGAGCCAGGACGACCATGGTCAGCGCCAAACCGACGGTGCCACTACGCGTCCGACATGCTCGTCCGAGCACGTAGGCCCACTCCCACCGACGCACCGAAGGTGCGTTGAGTCCAGGCGCCTCGGTCAGGTGCTTCCCCGTCATCGCGGCATCCTCTTCCTCGGCGTCGCCATCAGCGCGAGCAGGTCGGTGACGATGTTGACCACCACGTAGAAGGCGGCCAGCAACGTGACGAGGAGCTGGATGGTCGGGATGTCCTTGCTCAGCACTGCCTGGTACAGCGCTTGTCCGATGCCGGGATAGTTGAAGACAGTCTCGACCACCACGATGCCGCCGGCCAGGTAGAGCAGGTTCAGCCCGATCGCCTGGACGGTGGGGGCGACCGCGTTCGGCAAGGCGTGACGAAGCAGCACCTGGCGCTTGCTCAGTCCCTTCAGCCGCGCCATTTCGACGTACTCGCTCTCGAGAGCGTCGATAGTGGCGGCGCGCATCATGCGAAAGACGTAAGGAGCGATCACGATGACCAGCACGACGGTGGGAAGGACCAGCATGGCGATGTCATCCCAGGGCCGCTGCCCGGGCGAGAGTGCCGAGACCGCGGGGAACCAGTGGAAGACGTTAGTGGACAGAAGGACCGTGACGAAGATCGCCACCACGAATTCCGGCAGCGCGAGCACTGCCAACGAGGTGGCCGACATCGCGTGGTCAGCCAGCCGATCACGACGTACCGCGGCTACCAGACCGAGCACGACACCGAGGGCCGTTCCAACGACGCCTGCTGTCACGACGAGGGCTGCGGAGTTGACGATCTGAGGAACGATGAGTGTGGAAAGGGGCTGCTGGTTGACGAGGCTCGTACCGAGGTCACCCTGAAGCAGCCCGGTGACCCAGTTCCAGTACTGACTCAATGCCGACTGATCGAGGCCCATCTGTCGTTCGAGAGCTGCCAGACGCTCAGGAGTGGCGTTCTTGCCGAGGACCGCGCGTGCTGCGTTACCGGGCAGCAGCTGGGTCGCCGCGAACACGATGACGGTGACGACCCAGATGGTCACCAGGCCGAGCGGGACGCGCTGCATCAGGAGCGAGCGAAGGGGATGGGCCCGTCGCGGCGCCTCCGTCGCGACCGGCGAGACCACCGGTTCCGCACTGATCGAGGACGTCATGGTCGGACGGTCCCGTCCAGCACCGGTGCAGCGAGCCGACGCATGATCAGGCCTTCGCGCTCTCGGTGTCCAGCAGGGCCGCAACCTCGGTGGACGCCTTGTGAGCGGTCTCCAGGGCGCCTTCCATCCACCCCATGAACGACACCGCGACGTCGCTGCTGGCGAAGAGCACCCGCCCTTCACGTCGGGAGAGCTCCGAGTGGGACTTGGACAGCATTCCCGGCTGAGCACCGAACCAGGAGCCCTTTGCCAGCGGGTCGTTGTTCCAGTCGTGCCAGTCGCTCTTGATCACGTGCGCGCCCGGCGTGAGTGCCTCGACGGCCTGATCTGTGCCAGCGACCGTGTCGAAGTCGTATGCCGTGGGGTCGCACGAGAACCCGACCTTGAGCGCGTGACCCTCGACATCGTACTCCCGGCTCAGCACGGCCAGCCCTCGATTGGTGCTGGGGCCCGCCATGAGGGCGTCGACGGTGTTGTTCTCCACGAGCGCCCAGAACTTCACTGTGGTGTTCGAGCAGTGCGCGCCGGCCGCGGCGCCGCGCTTGCCGCTGCTCAGAGCTGGGGAGAACTCGACGTCGTTCCAGCAGTTCAGAGGAGTGGTCCAGATGGCATAACGGGCCGTGATCGTTTCGCCCGACGCAGTGGTGACCTCGACACCGTTCTCGGTCTGCGTGACCCGGGTGATGTGAGTGTCGAGCCGGATGTCGGCGCAGTCGGAGGCGAGTGCGTCGATCATGGACTTCGTGCCGCGGGTGAAACGGTGGTGGCCGATGGCGAAGAAGCTCCACGGACTGTTTCCGACCAGGGCGAGCTGTTGGAGAAGCATCAGCGCCGAGATCGTCGACGTGTCCCGAGCCGCGTAGAAGACGGGGAACATCGAGAGAAAGTCCCAAGTCGCCGCCGGAAGGTCGAGGGGCGAAAGAAACTCATCCCAGGACACGTCGAGGTCGTGCAGACCCTGGCCGTCGAGCGGTGCGTAGGGATCGATCCGGTCGGCCGCGCGCACGCAATGGAGGACGGCCTTCTCCAGTGCGGGGATCTCCTCCAGCGGCACGGGAAATCCGCTGCTGCGCACGCCGTTGATCAGCCACTCCGACGTGGTCATCTCCGGACTGAGCTCGATCGGAATTTCGTACCGGTCGAGTTCCGCCCGCATCAACGGCTGGTAGTTCATCGTCAACCAGTTGCCACCCATCTCGATCAGCTGGTCGGTGTCTGCGAAGTTGCGGTACCAGGTCCGCCCCCCGAGCCGGTCACGTGACTCGACGACGATCGCCGAAATTCCACGATCATTGAGGTTCCGCGCCGCGGTCAGTCCGGCAAAGCCGCCGCCAACGACTACCACGTCTGTCTGCTCTGAGTGCGCCATCACTTCTCTCCTCTGAATCGCGTTAGTCGCTGAATCGAACCGCGCGAAACCGCCCCTGACGGAGCGACCGCCGTGCTCTAGAGCTCCCCGCTCCCTTGGCTCACAGACTGACCAGTGAACCTACTGGTCAATAGACAACGACTGCTCGAGATGCGCTGTCAAGGGTCAAACGTGACGCCAATCGCACATTCAAGGGCTGGCGGTACCTGTTTCAACGCACCGCAGACTTGACACGTACCAGCCTCACCACGCCATGCTCTCGGTGGCGCCGCGTGCCGCGGGCGGTACCGCGTCGGGTCTCCCTCGACGCCTGCTCCACGACTGTGCACGTACCTGCTGGAACGGCGATCGTTCATGCACGTAACTTTTCCGGATAGGAATTCCACGATGTGGCACGGCAGTTGCCAGCGCGCGCTCATGCCGTCGTGCGGAACACCGAGCTTGCCCGGGTACGAAGGGCCGTTGACCCCGGCTCTCCGCCTGGCAATGATCATCGCGTGTTCGAAGACTTCGAGAGACGGACCGTTCGCGTCGACAACGACAGCGTTGAGATCTCCTTCGTCCAGGGCGGGACAGGACCAGCGGTCCTGCTCCTTCACGGTGCGCCACAGACCCACACGATGTGGCACCTGGTCGCCCCCCATCTGGCGGCCGAGCACACCGTCGTCGCCGCCGATCTTCGGGGATACGGGGACAGTTCGAAGCCGCGCTCGAGCGCCGACCACTCGACTTACTCGTTCCGCACAATGGCACTCGACCAGGTCCAGCTCATGGAGCAACTGGGACACGAGCGGTTCGCGGTCGTAGCGCACGACCGCGGCGCCCGGGTGGCACACCGCCTGCTCCTCGACCACCCCGACCGGGTGTCCGCAGCGGCTCTCATCGACATCCTCCCGACGGAGTACAACTACACGCACGTGACGCGGGAGCTGGCCACCGCGTACTGGCACTGGTTCGCCTTCATCCAGCCGGAGCCTCTGCCCGAGGACCTGATCACACCAGACCCCGTGACATTTCTGCGCCACGTATTGAACTCGTTTGGAAGCACACGCTCCATTTTCGCGCCGGAGGCAATGGCAGAATACGAGCGCTGCTTCGCCGATCCAGCCATGATCCACGCGATGTGCGAGGACTATCGGGCCGCAGCGTCCATTGATCTCGAGCACGACCGGGAAAGTCGCGACAAGAGGATCGAGTGCCCCATGCTACTGATCTGGGGCTCCCGCGGGGTCGTCGGCCAGCAGGCAGATCCTTTGAAGGTCTGGAGCAACTATGCCGCCGACGTTCGCGGCGAGGTCCTCGATGCGGGGCACTTCGTAGCCGAGGAGCAGCCGGAGCGGACCGCCCAGGTTCTGACGCAGTTCCTCCAGAGCCTGCCGAACTGAGCTCATCGCCGTGGCGCCAGTCATTGTCTGCGGCCCCTGCGCAAATAATGCGTTCGGACCTCGACAGCCACACTGCTACCCCGCCTTGATCACGGTCGGCGTGCGCGTGTGCCCTGAGTGCCCGGCGGCACCCAGGGCACTTCAGCTGATCTTGTCGGTGTAGGTGATGTGGGATCCCACCGTCGCGGCGGGGAGGAGGGTCACTCGTGGAAACTCCTTGTGAAGAACGGCTTGCCGTTGAGGCTAATCTCCGCGGTTCCCCAATGGGCTCGGCGCGTTTGCCACGTCATGGCGTGAACGTCCACCTGAGTCCCGCCCTGGAGACCCATCGAGATGCGCACGTCCGTGTCGACCTGCGCCGCTTCCGGCTTGTCCGGGGTCACCGTGAAGGTGAAGGTTTGGTCGAACGTCATGACCTCGCCGGTGCCCGACGGGAGGTACGTGGATCCGCGAGAGTCGATCCGGGTGATGACGCTCTTAGTGGCCACGCTCGTTTCGATGCGACGGTCGACGAATCCGCCCTCGATGGCCAACGGCATGACGTTCACCGACGGATCGGGCGCCGGCAACGTGGGCTCGACCCACTCGTGCTCGGGGAGGGTGGGCAGCCTGAGGGCGGCCGCCCGTTCTCCGTCGACGGCTAGTCGGATTGCCGGTGTCACCACCGACGGCCAGTGCCGAGGGAAGTCGGCCGTCGCCAAGGCGACCCGCAGCCGGTGTCCTGCCGGGACCTGGTAGGCGATCGGCGCCAACGCGACCTTCACCTCGGCGTACTCGCCGTGCGGGACGGACTCGCCGTCGTCCTCTGTCGTCAGTCGGGCGGATCCGCTCGTGATGAGCGTGGCGCGTCCGTCAGCAGCGACGTGGCTGAGCTTCACCGACAGGTCGACCTCGCTCCCCGAGTCGACCGCCACGAAGAGTGTCGCCTCGGGAATGCCTACGATCTCGATCGGCTCGGCGGAGGGTGAGGCGTCGAAGGTGATCGACTTGATGTCATCCGGCCCCTGATCAAGTGCCGCAGCAAGCCCTCCCCCGAGACCGTCCATCAGCACCGAGTAGGCCCCGACCGTAGCGTCCCCGGCGTAGGCGATCTCGGCCTGCTGGACGTCGCCGACTGCAGTCACGAGCTGGTGCCCGTCGGAAAGGAAGAGCGTCGTCATCCCAGCTCGGTCGATGACCGGCCACGAGCGCTCGGAGCGCCACTTATCTGCGCCGTAGGTCCAAATGGCCACTTCCGGTTCGTCATCGTCCAGAGCAGAGGTGTCGTTTCGCAGCCAGCGGTCGAACCAGGACTTGATCAGGGCCAGGTGATCGGTGGTGCCGAGGGGCGCTACGTGCGGAAGACAGTGTTCCCACGGCCCGATGATCAGCTTGCGTGGCGCCTTGAGCGCGTCGAATCCCCACGTCACCTCACGCGGGAACAGGTCGCGCCACCCGCCTATAACGAACGTCGCTGCCTCGATGCTCGACCAGTCGACAGCTCGCGTAGTCCAGTACGGGTCCTCACGGTCGGGGTGGCGGCGGAACTCGCGCGAGCGCTCGGCGAAACGCTCGATACGTTCCAGCCACAGTTCATGCCACTTGCCCTCGGCATCCTGACGACCAGGAGGCAAGAGTTCGAGAGCGAACATGAAGCCCGCCCAGGTCGCTGAGATGTAGGGAGCGGGTACGTCTGACGGATACCACAGCTCGTACGCGTGTGCGGGCGGCATGATCGGCGCGATCGCTTTGAGGTGGGGCGGTCGCAGCGCGGCGGCCTGGAGCGACGTGCAGCCAGGGTACGAGAAGCCGTACATACCCACGTTGCCGTCACTCCACGGCTGGGCCGCGACCCACTCGACGACGTCGTACGCGTCTTGGCCCTCCAGCTCCCCGGCAAACGACTCCCAACGTGTTCCTTCGGATCCGCCGCACCCGCGCATGTCGACCTGCAATGACGCATAGCCCTGCTCGGCGAAGTACTGAGTCTGATACTCGTCTTCGATGGCGTTGAGATCGTCCTTCCGATACGGCGCATAAATGAGCGCCGCCGGCACGGGCTCGGAGGTCTCGGGGCGGTACAGCGTTGCCGCTACGGTGATGCCGTCCCGAAGGGGAATCCGAACGTCCCGCTCAATGATCATCTGCGTCCCTCGATCGTCGATGGACCGGCAACCCTGGCGTCGGTGTGTGAATACCGTCGCGGCGGCTTGACGGCCTCTGCGAATTTGATTGATCAGTTGGATTTCACCGGCAACTGTGCAGCGCTGTCAAGCGGTAAGCGTGTAGGAAGCCGCACTTTCTTAGACTTACGTGCTTTATCGATCCGCCGTTATTGCAGGTAGGGTGCATAATCTCCGCGAGCATACCCGCGGGGCGCACCCAGCCGACGACAACGGGCGCCGCGGCCAGCGCGCGTAACGCCGCGGCGCGGATTATCTCGTCGCAGTGATGGCGTCCCGCTTCTTCCACCACCTCGGGGACTCACCCCAGCTGTTTTCATAGGTGCGTTAAAGATGAATCCTTTGTGCACGTATATACGTGCAATGCGCGGTCGAAATACCTGCGTCTACGGGGATTGACGTACGACTGTCATGACCGCCAGATTGACGATCAGTCAACCCCCTCGCGACGAATCCAGTCGCCACCCCGGAGATGCGAGCGGCCCACCGGGCGGTTATCGGCGGTGGTCTGACACCTAACGGGAACGTCGTGATGCAACAGATTCCCGCGGATCGGCCGCGCGGCTCGAAAGGACGTCTGGTGAGAAGACTGTGCAGGTTCGAGATTACAGCTACATCCTCCTCCGGGCCGAGGTGAACCGCGATGACCACCGATGAAACCGACCCCATGATCAGCGCGAAGACGAAAGCGGACGAAACTCTCGAGAACGACGCGATCGGTCTCTCAGAAGTTCTCTTCCAATCGGTCTCCTCAACTTCTCCGGCGTTGTCCGCAGCCGCCTCGATATCGATTGGTGCTGCGTACGCGGGCGGTGCGCTGCCTTTGTCGGTGCTTCTTGCTATCTGCGGATGCCTGTTGGTGGCGGTCTGTGTCGCACAGATGGCGCGGAGATTCCCCTCCGCCGGAGGGTTCTACACCTATACCGCCAGAGCGTTCCACCCAGCGGTCGGCGCCCTGGTGGCGTGGGCGTACTTACTCGTCTGGATCTCTTATCCGCCGCTGCTATACTTGGCCTTCGGCCACTTTCTAGGAACTACGATTCACGCCGAAACGGGACTGCCGTTCGAGCCGACCTGGGTCATCTGCTCCATCATTTGCGCGGCTGCGGTTTTCGCTGCTGGCTATGTTGGCGTCAAGTTCAGCACCCGTTCGGGTGTCGTCTTGGGGATCGTCGAGATCTTGATCTTTGCGGTCCTTGCTGTCTGGCTGATCATCAAGGCCGGCGATGCAAATACGCTCAGCGTCTTTTCTACACAGCACGCCAACGTTGACGGCTTCGTCGGGACGGCTGGAGTGGTGGGCGGCCTGGTCTACGCCGTGTTCGGATTTGTCGGCTTCGAGAACGCAGCGCCGTTGGCGGAGGAGACCCGGGACCCGCGACGCAATGTCGTCCGAGCCATGATCTGGTCGATCGTGATCATCGGGATCTTCTACGTGTTGACCACGTACGCCTCCGCGGTCTACTTCGGCGCGGACGGCTATGACGGCTTCATGGGTGCAAATGGTGGCGACCCTTGGAGTGGGATGGCCGAGGACGCGTGGGGCATCGGTTGGATCCTCGTGCTGTTCGCGGTCCTCAACTCGTGCATCGCAAGCGCCATCGGCGGGCAGAATGGCGGGACCCGTCATGTCTACGCGATGGCGCGCATCAGACTGCTGCCCGACGTGTTGGCGAAGACACACCCTGTCCACAGGACGCCGCACGTCGCAACCGTTGTGCTCGGCGTGATCTACGTCGTCATCACGATCGGGGGAGGTCTCCTTGCCGTCAGTCCCTTGGAGGCATTCGCCGTCATCGGCACGTACTTCACCGCGATGATTGTCTTCCTGTACATGCTTGTCGCTGTTGGCAGCGCTGTCTACGTCCTGCGTCATCGGCGCGAAGAGTTCAGCGTGCTGATCAACGGTGTAGTCCCGCTGGGGGCGTGCCTCACGATGATCCCCGTCTTTCTGACCAGCCTCGGACTCGGCTCGGGTGTGTTCGCGTTCATCTCGCCGCTTCCGGCCCCGTTGGACCTGGCCGCGCCCATCGCGCTCGTCTGGCTTGCCGTCGGCGTCACGTACCTGGCGTACGTGTGGAAGACGGACCCGCAGCGGATCCGCGACACCGAGAACGTATTCATCGAGTGAACAGCTCGTCGTGCTGTTCTTCTCAAATACCGGAGTCCGGGTCGAGAGATGGCCGTCCTTGCGCGTCGGGCGGCTCGATCTCAAGCGCAACCGGGCCGTCATCGCCGTCACCCCGGGTGGGCCTGGTCTGGGGCACGACGAAGACCCACCAGCGGCAACAGGTCCCTGTCCCGCGGTTCCTAGTCGATGGAGCTGCCCCACCACGTCGCCGGCAAGCAGCCCGAGAATCTGTATTCGGAACCCGCAACGGGCAGCCGCTACAGGTCAGCACCTACCGGACCGCCTTCACCACCGCAGCGGAGACAAACGTTGCGGACCTGCACCCCCGCGAGCTGCGCTACACCGCCGGTCAGCCTCGCCACCGCGTCCCGCGCCGACATCAAGGCGTCCAGCAGATGGCTCGGGCACGGCTCCGCGACCATGACGTCTCGACCCCTTGCTCAGAGCCGCTTTTCGGCACCGCACACCCGGCCGGATTCGAACCGGCGCTACCGCCGTGGAAGAGCGACCACAGCGTGGTCGGGGACAGTTCCCGTCCGGCAGGCTGGGGTGCCCGCGCTCTCTGACAGTTGCGAGACTTCACGCCCTGCGGTTTGCACCGCGGTACGAGTTGGAGCGCTTCTGCGCACAAACACCGGGCGGCGGCGATACACCGCGCCCCGGTGTTCCTGCCTGGGTGGTCAGTGATGCTGAGGCTTGGTCAGATGGAGGTCGACGTACGAGACGCCGCCGCCCGTGCTGATCTTGACCGTGCCGGCTGGGGCATTCTCTCTCACGACGCTGTCCTTGCTCGTGACGGTGAGCCGGAGCCGATGCCCTTCTTGGACAGCCCAGTACTTGCTGGGGACCCTGATGGTCAAGTGGTAAGGCGTCCCAGGCGTGACGGACTCTGGGTCGGAGTGGGAGGAGCGATGGCTGGCCTTCAGGTATCCCGCGGGGCCCAGGTCTGTGACCGACCCGTCTTCTGCCACGTCGTGAAGATCGACAATAACGTTGCCGTCGTGAGCGGAAAATGTGGTCGTGAGGGTCACCTTGACGCTACCGGTGACGACTTCGCTGTGTTTGAAGGGTTCGGTGGTGTAACTCAAGGAACCGCTAGAACCATCCGGTGAGACCACGAAGGTGTCCGCGCCTCGGTGACCGTTGCGTCCACGCGCGAGCTGGCCTTCAGGAAGCAGGTTGAACCGCACAGGCGTGGCATCGGCAGGCGGCCATGCGCGGAGGCCGCGCCACTGGTCGGAGCTGTCACCGCTCGCGGGCATCTCGTACGCAATCACCTTCGGCGGCTTCGGGACCGACCGGTCATTTCCCAGCCAGCGGTCGAACCAAGCCAAGTACACCCCCGTGCTGATCGTGTTCTTGTTGTAGGACGGGGGGCCACCTCGCTCGGGTGCGCCGTGGACCCAGGGCCCGAGGATCATCGCGAAGTCGTCCCGATCTCCCAGCGCCCCGTAAACCCTGTCGAGCTCAGAGATGTTGATGTCGAGGAAGCCATTGACGTAGAGGGTGGGCACGTCGATGTCCGCAGGGTCGACAGCTTGCTCGGCCCAGTAGGCATCGAACGTCTTGTGTGCGGCGTACTCTGCCGAAAGTCGCTCAGTGCATGTCGGCTCGCCGGTGACAAGGCCGCATTGAACAGCGAATGTGTCTGCATAGATCCCGCCCGGATACCTACCGTCGTAGATGCTGGGGCGGCCTTCGATGGGGATGATCGCTTCGAGGCTCGGCGGTTGCTCGCGCCCCGCGACCAGCATGGAGGAGGTCCCGCCGTAGCTGATGCCGACCTGACCGACCTCCCCGGTCGACCACGGCCGAGCCGCGAACCACTCGATCAGATCATAGTTGTCCAGATGCTCGCGCTCCTGGTACGGCCGGACAGGGGCGATGCTCTCGGGGGCGGGGCTCACGCCGTTGAACCCCTGCGAGCCGCGGGTGTTGCACCAGATCAAGTTGTAGCCCTTCGCAGCAAACGGGCGAAGGTCGGTCTGCCAGTCAGGGAAGGTCCTACCGTACGGCGTGTAGTTCATCACGATGCTGGGGAACTTCCCCTCCGCGGGAGTGCCATCCGGCGTTGCAGGCCGATAGATGTCACAGGTCAGATTGAAGCCATCCCGCATCGGCACGAGGACGTCGGCCGCCACGTGAATGCCGAACTCGTCAGGTCGGGTGTAACTCAGAAAGGTGGACGCCTCTGCGGTGGCGTCGTGGACGCGCGCCGCCAGGACGTCTGTGCTTGCATCTGCAAGTCCGGCTTGAGTCGCCGTTGCCGGCGCAATGAAGCCGGTCGATCCGAGGACGAGGAGCGCGATGATCGTCAAGACATTGCGACTTCCTCCCCTGTGTCCGAAGAGATAGTGGGAAGTCAGCATTCTCTTGATCTCCTGCATCACGGGTGCGCGGCCGCCCGAGCCCCTGATGGGTGGCCGGCGTGGTGGAAACCGCGGGAGATTCTGAGGTTGGTGCATGCCCTGTGGGATCCCGCAGCGTGGCGACCTTCGCTACACTAACGAACGTTAGACAAGCGCGTCAACGAGTCCGTGGCCGCAGTCGTCGATGAGGACCGAGCCATGGTAGAGCTCGCCCTAGACCGGCAGGGGAGGTCAACTGCATCGAAGGGACACCGCATGGCAGCGACGGAACGACCAGCGGAGCACGGGAATTCAGCGTTGGAGGGGACGGTAGCGCTGGTGACCGGTGCTAGCAGCGGCATCGGTGCAGCGACGGCGCTCGCGCTGGCCGCGCAAGGTGCGGCCGTCGCCCTGGTCGCCCGTCGGAGCGATCGCCTCCAGCAGGTGGCCGAGCAGATCATCGGTCGTGGTGGTCGCGCGCTTTGCGTCGAGGCTGACGTCGCTGACAGGAGTGAGGCGTTCGCTGCGGTGGACAGCGTGGTCTCCCACTTCAGCCGCTTGGACACCGTCGTCAACAACGCCGGCGTCATGCTTCTCGGGCCGGTGGCTGATGCGCCTGAAGGTGAGTGGGAGCGGATGGTCGCGGTGAACCAGCTCGGCTGCCTCTATGTCACGCAGCGCGCCCAGCCGCACTTGGTGAGGGCTGCCGCCTCGGAGCCGCGTCACGTGTCCGACATCGTGAACATCAGCTCAACTGCCGGTCGTGTGGCACGGCCAGGGTCCGCGGTCTACAGCATGACCAAGGCAGCTGTCGTCGCCCTGTCCGAGTCCTTGCGCCAGGAGATGCAACCACTACGGGTGCGGGTCAGCGTCGTCGAGCCCGGCAACGTCGCCACCGAGCTCGTGCACCACACCCGCGAGGAGCTGAGGGAGGGCCTCGAAGCCCAAGTCGGCGGGATCGAACGCATGGCGCCAGAGGACATCGCCCGCACGATCTGCTTTGTCGTCACGAGTCCACGACGCGTCGCTGTCAACGAGGTCCTCGTCCGCGCGGCGGACCAGACCTGGTAGCTCGTTCCTCACTGACGTCAGCAACTTCTCGCTTGGGCAACGGCAGCCTCAAGGGTTTGCTAGTGTAGCGAGCGCTAGCACAATCGTCCGATCGAGGAACTCGATGACCCTTCCGCTGTACGGCGTCACTGTCGTCTCCTTCAGGCAGGCGGCGCCCGCTCCCTTCGCGACCCGCCAGCTGGCCGACCTCGGCGCTCGCGTCCTGCAGTACGAGGCAGGTCTCCGGAGCGTGACCGGAGACGCCGAGCCTGCAAGAGTGGGGATCTCGGTGGCCAGCATCTGCGCTGGCATGTACCTGTATCCCGGAGTCTTCACCGCACTCCTCCGCAGGGGTCACAGCGGCGAGGGGGCCACGCTCGAGGTCTCGATGCTCGAAGCGCCGGGTGAGTGGATGTCGCAGGCGCTGCACTACGCCGTCGGCAGCGGCTCCCAGCCGCTACGCTCGGGACCTCGGCACGCGTCGATCGCGCCGTACGGGCCGTACATCACCACTGATGGGACGATCTTCCTCGCGATCCAGAACAACCGAGAGTGGGCGCTGTTGCGCTCGGAGGTTCTGGGCGACGCAGAGCTCGCTGACGATCCTCACTTCGCCCACAACGTGGAGCGGGTGACCAACCGCTCCGAGCTCGACCGGATCATCGCTGCTATCACCTGCCAGTCGAGCGTTGCCGCCGGGGGCGAGCTGCTCGACGGCGCAGGGATCGCCAACGCACGGATGCGCGACATGCTCGAGTTCACCACGCACCCTCAGCTCACCGCCCGGCGGACGGTGGCGAACCATCGGGCTGCCGGCAGGAGCCACCACCGAGGCGCTCGTCCCGCCGGTCACCATGACCGACGTCGAATGGGCGCTGGTCGACGTGCCTGCCTCGGGCGAGCACACCGCCGCCGTCCTTGCCGAGATCGGCATCGTCACCCACAACCCATGAGCCACCGAAGCAGCTATTAATCGCCCACCAGCGCGGTCCTCCCCGACACCCTGCCGAGGTCTGCGCGCAACCGAAAGGCCCTCACGTGCGCAAGGACCACTGGATCAACGGCCGGCACTCGGCACCCTCGAGCGGCGACTACCTTCCCACCATCGACCCCATGACGACCCGCCCGTGGGCGGAGGTGGCTCGAGGAACCGCGGCCGACGTCGACGCCGCGGCCCAAGCAGCGCGGGACGCCTTCCCTGCATGGGCTGACGCGGGTCCGTCCCGCCGCGCCGAGGTGCTCTGGCGTCTCGGGGACCTCATCGCCGAGCACGCGGACGAGATGGCGGCGCTGGAGTCACGGGACGCCGGAAAGGTCGTCCGCGAGGTCAGGGGACAACACTCGTCGATGAAGGCCTGGTTCCACTACTACGCGAGCCTGGCACTGCACAACGAAGGTCGCCAGGTCCAGCTCGACTCCCCCCGCATCCAGGCGTTCACCACCCGCGATCCCTACGGCGTCGTGGGCGTCATCCCCGCCTTCAACTCGCCCGTGCTCCTGGGCGCGATGAGCATCGCTCCCGCGCTCGCGGCCGGCAACACCGTCGTCGTCAAGACACCCGAGGTGAACGCACTCTCCTTGGCGATGGTGGCCGAGCTCTCGAAGGCCGCCGGCCTGCCCGACGGCTGTCTCAACGTCGTGCACGGCTACGGCGCCGAAGCCGGTGACGCGCTAGTGGTCCATCCACTGGTGCGCAAGATCTTCTTCACCGGTGGACCCGACTCCGCGAAGATCGTCGGCGCCCGCGCGGCCGAGCACCTGAAGCCCATCGTCACCGAGCTCGGCGGCAAGTCCGCGAACATCTTCTTCCCCGACGTTCACGTTCCCGACGTGGTGAACGGCGTGATCGCCGGCATCTTCGCGGCTGCTGGCCAGACCTGTGTGGCCGGCTCGCGGCTGCTGGTGCACAAGGACATTGCTGACGAGCTCGTTTCCGCAGTGGCCGCCCGCGCCCAGCAGATCGTGCTCGGCGACCCGACCGATCCCACGACGGAGATGGGGCCCATCTCGCAGGAGAAGATTCTGACGGGCGTCCGCGTCGGCGTGGAACGCGCACTCGAACAGGGCGCCGAGCTGCTGTCCGGAGGTCCCGCTGGCGAACGCCCCGACGCCGGCTGGTTCTACTCGCCCACCGTGCTCGGCGGCGTGACCTCGAAGATGGACGCATTCGGCACCGAGTTCTTCGGCCCGGTGCTGGCCGTCACAACCTTCACGGACGAGGACGAGGCGATCGCGATCGCCAACGGCACCGAGTTCGGTCTGGCTGCCGGGATCTGGACGCGCGACCTTGGCAGGGCCCACCGGGTAGCGCGAAGTGTTGTCGCGGGAACGGCCTGGATCAACACCTATCGCGCCCTCAGCTTCGCGATGCCGTTCGGCGGCACCAAGGCATCGGGCTCCGGTCGGGTGAACGGCATGGATGGATTCGCGGAGTTCACCCAGCCCAAGTCCATCTGGGTCAACACCGACGAATCCCCCGTCGGCGACCCGTTCGTCCTCCGGTGATCCGAACGGTCGCACTAGACAGACACACGAGTTCTAACTAGCGTTAGCCATCCAGCGCGACCCGGAGGACTCGGTGGAGAGCACAGACGCGAAGGCGCATACGACGATCTGCCGAGTGTGCGTGAATTTCTGCAGCTTGAAGGTGCAGACCGAGGACAACCGCATCGTCCGCATCGACGGCGACACCGAGAATCCGATCTATGCCGGATACCGGTGCGCCAAGGGTCGGAATCAACGGCTGGCCTACGAGAACCCGGCCCGCCTGCACCATCCCGTCAAGCGCCAGCCCGACGGGGCGTTCAGACGGCTGCCCATGGACGACGCAATCGGCGAGATCGCGGACCGGGTGCGTGGCCTCGTTGACGAGTTCGGACCTGATGCACTCGCCATGTACCAGGGCACCTATGTGCTCCAGGAGTTTCCGCACGGCCCTGTCAACGATGCGTTCATGCACGCACTGGGCTCGGAGATGGTGTTCTCCCCATTCAGCCTTGACTCCCCGGGGAAGATCCTCGCCAAGGGCCTGCACGGCTCGTGGATGGCTACCGATCGCAGCCTCGCCCGACCCGAGGTGGCGGTGGTGATCGGCGCGAACCCGATCGTCAGCCATCAGGGCCGGATCGACCCGCCGGCCCAACTGCTCCGTGACTTCGCGGAGTGGGGTACCAAGCTGATCGTCATTGACCCGCGCCGCACAGAGCTCGCACGCAAGGCCGACCTGCACCTGCAGCTGCGACCCGGGGAGGATGCCGCCCTGCTGGCTGGCATGCTCCGCATTCTCCTCACCGAGGACCTCGTCGATCACGACTTCCTGAGCCGGCACGTCACAGGCGTGGAGGGGCTGCGGCGGACGGTGGAGCCGTTCACGCCCGAGCATGCGGCGAAACGGTCCGGGGTTCACGCAGGAATGCTTGTCGAAGCAGCCCGCATGTTCGGGCGCGCTACGAACGCATACGTGACATCGGGCGTCGGGCCCAACATGACGGGGCGGGGCACGTTGTGCGAGTACCTGGCGCTCTGCCTGACCACGATCTGCGGGCAGTGGTCGCGCGCTGGAGACATGGTCCGGCATCCGGCGACACTTCTTCCGTGGGCCTTCCTGGAACCCGTCGAGCAGGCGATCCCGCCGGCCTCCATGCTGACGGGGCGCCGGCTCCGGACGCGCGACCTGCCTTTCAGCGTCGTGGGCCCACCCGCCGGCGGCATGGCGGAGGAGATGTTGACCGACGGCGGGGGCAGAATCCGTGGTCTGCTGAACTTCGGCGGAAGCCCGGCCACGGCTTTCCCGGACCAGCTCCGGATGATCGAAGCGCTCAAGTCTCTGGACCTGCTCGTCTCGGTGGACATCTCCATGTCGCCCACGGCGAAGCTGGCGGACTATGTGCTTCCGTGCCGACTGCCGTTCGAGCTCCCGGCCACTTCTCTCAACGGCGACTTCATCGGCCAGTTCACGAACGGGTGGGGTTATCGCCGAAGCTACGGTCAGTACACCCCGGCGATCGTCGAGCCGCCGGAGGACTCCGAGGTGATCCCGCAGTGGGAGGTGACCTACCGCCTTGCGCAGCGACTGGACCTTCAGCTCGCAGTCAAGCCTCACGGGTTCGCGGACGCTGCGCCTCCGTTCGCGCTCGACATGGTCAACATGCCCACCTCGGAGGAGATTCTCGAGGTCACCCATCGCGGATCGCGCATCCCGCTGGCGACGGTCCGCCAGCACGAGGGTGGGGCGCTGTACGACGATCCGCCGGCTCGCGTAGTACCCGGGGATCCCTCCAGCGGGGCACGGCTCGATGTCGGCAATGCCGAGATGCTGATCGCACTCTCCAACGAGTTCGATCGGCCGCTCGACGACGATCCCGCTTACCCGTTCACGCTCATCTGCCGACGAGTGCCGCACGTCATGAACACCCCCGGGCTCGGATACCCGGTCAACAAGCCCTCGCACAACTTCGTGCAGATGCACCCCGACGACCTCGAGCAGATCGGCGTTGTCGACGGCGACCTTGTCGAGGTCCGCTCGTCCCGTGCCACGGTCCGAGTTGTCGCGGCCTCAGATGCGACGCTGCGACCCGGAACCGTGTCGATGACGCACGGATTCGGCGGTTTGCCCGACGAGGACGATCCGTTGGGTACGGGAGCCAACTCCGGCCGCCTGATGGACACCGCGGAGGTGTATGACCCCTTCACCGGCCAGCCCCGTATGACCGGTGTGCCGGTGGCCGTCGCCATGACGCCGGAGTGACAGTTCCGCGGAGCAACCCAGCGCCGCTCGCTCTGAGGCGGTGCGCGGGGCAAGTCTGTCCCGAGGAGGCTAAGCGCATTAGTGGGTGCGGCCTTCCTCGAGAGTCACCACGCCCGAGCCGGATGGCACTAGCTGGGCGATGCGGGTCAACTCGGTCGTGCTGAGCTGAATCCTCTTGCAAGCGGGGAGTAGGCGATGAAGCCGATTCCCAGTTCCTCCAACACAGGTAGGACGGCCTCGACGCCGCGGGCAAACATGGAGTATTCCGACTGGAGCACCGAGATGGGGTGCACCGCGTGGGCGCGCCGGACATCCTCAGCGGCGGCATTGGAGAGACCCAGGTAGCGGACCTCCCCAGCATCGACGAACTCGGCCATCACCCCGACCACTTCCTCGATAGGGACACTCGGGTCGGGGAAGTGCTGGTAGAGGAGGTCGATGGTCTCGACCTGAAGGCGACGGAGACTGTTCTCCACAACCTCTCGGATGTGCCCCGTAACCGATCGCAGAACTCACCAGTCCCTGCTGACCAAGGCAACGGTTCTCCGTCAAGGCCTCCTGTCAGAGATGGCCACCACCTACTCGACGAACGGTGCGAACTCGACGACCTCCTGGTGTCCCCACGGCGCAGTGAAGTCTTGCTGGCTGAAGCTGCTCGGCAGGTCCTCGACGACGTCCCAGGTCGCTGTGAGGCGACCGAAGCCTACGAAGAAGGCGCACCTCATGCCGAGCTCGACCAGTTCAGCCTCGCTGAAGAACGCACGAAGCTTGTCGTACTCCGCGTCGTCGATCGACAGATGATCCGCTGCGAAGAGGTCAGCGAAGCGCAGCGCCGCGCGCTCCTCCTCGGAGAGATCCGGCGCCTCATAGGGACGCTCGAGGGAACAGACAAGGTCCTCGGACACCACGTCCGGTGCGCGCCTCGTCGCCATGCACGTGCGGCACTGGTTGTGGAAGGCGATCCGCAGGCGGACCAGCTCGACCAATCGGGGGCTCAGCGTGCCGGAAGCCTGCAGCGCCTGCTCCGCCTCGATGTAGGCACGATAGGCCTGCGGTCGATGAGCGAAGACGGCCCCGATCGAGTCGGCGATGCGCGCAGCTCGGTCGTCGCCGGCGCGTCCGTGAACATTAGTCGACGCGGGTCGGATACGGGTCATGGTTGTCTCTCCTTCAATCTCTCGACTCGGCGAGGAGCGCCTCGCGATGCTCCACCCAGGCCGCAGCGGGTTTGAACGGATGGTCGGCAGTCATGCCCCCGTCCACGACGAACTCCGCGCCGGTCGAGTAGGCGCTCTCGTCCGATGCCAGGAACAACACCATCGCAGCGATGTCCTCCGGCATGCCCCAACGCTTCAGCGGGAGCGACCACTCCGTGGGCGAGTTGTCCAGCGGCGCGGGGCCGAACCATGGGGCGGCGTCGGCGATCATCGGCGTGGCGACGCCGCCGGGCAGCACCATGTTGACGCGGATGCCGAACGGGCCCAGCTCGACCGCAGCACTCTTCGTGAGCCCTGCCACCGCATGCTTGGAGGTGGCGTACGCGGTGGCGCCGGCCGCCCCGCGCACGCTGTTGGTCGACCCGATGTTGATGATGGAACCGCCTCCTGCCCGGCGCATCGGCTCGAAGACGCTCTTGATGCCCAGCCACGGCCCGACGACGTTCACCGAGAGGTGCGCGACCACCTCCTCTTTGGGCATCCGGTCGATGGTCTCGTACCGCGCGATACCTGCGTTGTTCACAAGCACTGTCGGAGCGCCGAAGCGCTCCACCGTGGCGGCGACCGCAGTCGCCCAGTCGTCCTCGCTGGAGACGTCGAGGTGCACGTACGCGGCGTCTGCGCCGAGATCGGCCGCGACTGTCTGCCCGATGTCGTCGAGGACGTCGGCAATCACCACCTTGGCACCCTCAGCGCAGAACCGTCTTGCCTCGGCCTCGCCCATGCCACGAGCTCCGCCGGTGACGAGGGCGACCTTGCCCTCCAAGCGAGTTCCCATCTCCACACCTTTCACGTTGGTCCGGCTGTCCGGACGTTGATCCTCGAGTCACTGAAGGGTCACAGGCTTGAAACCGCAGTCGCTTCTTGCGCTCGTGCTTCCAGACGGAACGCAGCATCGCGCGCCTCCGTGGGGTCACTGGCCGAGCAGCGCTCTCAGCGGGGTCGCCTCGTCCGCGAGGTTGGATTGGTCAACGGTGACTCTCTGCGCCACCAACTTCTTCGCGATCGCGAAGTCCCGTGGGCAGGAGAAGACCTCTGCGGCGTGGACCGTCCCCTGCCTAAGGTAGAACACCGAGTGGCCCCGGCCGCCCTGGGCATCTCCGCGGACCACGACTGTGTCGTCCGGTCTGATGAGTCCGACGGCTTGGAACTTGACGTCGTACTGGTCGGACCAGAACCACGGCACCGCGTCATACGGATGTGATTCGCCGACCAGCGTGTGCGCAAGCGCGCGAGCATGGGCGCTGCTGTTAGGGATCGATTCGAGCCGGTGGGTGCTCCGGCCACTACTCGACGGAAAGCGAGCGACATCACCGATCGCGAAGATCGCCTGGTCGTTGGTCCGGAACCAGGAGTCCACGATGACACCGTCGGCGACCTCCAGTCCTGCGTCCTCGGCGAGCGCGACGTTCGGTTCGATCCCGATACCAATGAGGCAGACGTCGGTCTCCACCACGGTCCCGTCATCCAGCACCAGCGCAGCCAGCTCGCCGCTGCCGTTGTGCTTCGACGAGGTGACCGAACGACCGAGATGGAGCGCGACCCCCTTCTCGCAGTGAAGCCGGGCGAAGTACGACGACGTCACCTGGGAGGTGACTCGTGACAGGAGACGCTCCTCCTGCTCCACGATCGCCACCTCGAGGCCAAGGGCTCGTGCGGCCGATGCAACCTCGAGTCCGATGTATCCCCCACCGATCACGGTCAGGCGCTGGCCCGGGCGGAGCATCACACGCAGCTGCTTGGCGTGCGCGACAGAACGCAAAGACAGGACGTTCGGGCTCGTCTCCAAAGTGCCCTGGGGCAGCTGTCGTGGCGATCCGCCGGTGGCGAGGACCAAGGTGTCGTAGGTGAGATGGTCGCCGTCGGCGAGCGCGACCATCTTGCTCCGACGGTCGATGCTCTCCACCTCGACGCCGAGTCGCACGTCGACGTCGAAACGCCGGTACGTCTCCTCGGCACGGGTGACGAGATCGTCCTCCGCCCTCTGGCCGAGCAGGAACGCCTTCGACAGTGGATGGCGGGAGTAGGGATAGGCCGTCTCCTTGCCGATCAGCGTGATGGCGCCGCCGTAGCCGAGCTCGCGCAGATCCGCAGCAAGATCCCCGCCCGCCTGCCCGGCCCCAACGATCACCACGTGCCCAAGAGATGAGGCATCCGGCTCACTCAAGCCTTCGTCCCCAGGGGAAGGGATAGTCATTGGCTGTCGGGCAACTCGAGGACGATTCCATCCGTCTCTGCCGTGCACACCAGCTGGCAGCTCAATCGGCTGTGCTCGGTGGGCTCCTCCGCGGTGGCCTCGAGCATGTCCAGCTCCTCAGCGCTCGGCGGCGGAAGCCGAACTGACCACCGCGGTTCGACGTACACGTGGCACGTCGCACAGGAGAGATCACCACCGCACTCACCCACCACCCCGCTTACGAGGTTGTCCGTGGCCGCGCGCATCATCGTCGACCCGACCAGGACCTCAACCTCGGTCCGTCGCCCGTCCTTGACGAAAACCACTTTCGCCTTATCAGTCATATCGATCTCCCGCTGCCCGTACCGAGCGTCATCCCACCGACACGGCCACCGGCAGCGTCAGCAGCTGGTTCACTACTCCGCTGGCGCCTCGTTCGGGATCGCCGTCCATGGAGACGGCGACCCCGCGCGCGTGAAGCTCTTCGAGAAAGATCCGGAGCTCGAGCTTCGCGAGCATGTGTCCGATGCACCGATGCGGCCCCGCTCCGAAGGACATCCCGGCACCGCCTGTGCCTCCCAGCGGCTTCGTGCCCTCACGAAACGGGTCGAAGGTGTTCGGATGGGGGAACGCGGCCGGATCACGATTGGCGGCGATGAGGCTCACCACGACCAGGTCGTCCTTGTTGATGAGCTGCCCGTTCAACTCGGTCTCGCGCGAGGCGACCCGCGCGAAGTTCATGGCAGGTGTGATGTACCTGAGGAACTCCTCCACCAGCTCGCCGGACTTCCCCTCATCGAGTGCACGGGCGGCCACATCCCTGATCTGCGGGTCCGTGGCGAGAAGGTGACCGATGTGCGCCATGGTCGTGTTGGTGGTCTCGGCGCCTGCGATGAGCAGCGACACCAGGTACATCTGGTACTCGACGAAGTCAACCTCTCCAGCAGCATGTGACTGCGCGAGGAGGGTGGTCATGTCATCAGCCGGGTTCTTGAGCTTCTCCTCACCCAACTCGGTCAGATACCCCCCGATCTTCGTGAACTCGTCGGCCAAACTGATGCCGCCGTCCTTCGCGCTCTGAGCCACGAAGATCCGATGGCTGGAGTCCACGACGAATCCCCACCGCTCCCGCGGGACGCCCAGGATCTGTGCGATCACCAGCGGCGGGATCACCTGGCAGACCTTCTCGATCCAGTCGAATCGTTGTCTCGGCAGCGCGTCGTCGAGGGTCTCCACGATGACCTCTCGAATCCACGACTCGAAGTTGGCAACGACCCGGGGACCGAAGGACTTGGCCGCGGATCGGCGCACCCGACTATGGTCAGGGGAATCCATGAACTGGATCGACTTGCTGAGGGGCTCCATCCGAGTGGGGTTCGGCAGGGGGTAAACAGCCCCGTACCCGGATTGGAAGCGATCCGCGTCCTGGAGGACCTGTACCGCTTCGTCGTAGCGAGTGACGACCCAAAAGCCCCCAGTGAGGGTTCCGGCATCGGCGGGCTGCCACGCGAGCCCAGGCAGCTCGCGAATCAGGTCATACGCCATGTGGGGAACACCCGCGCGGAAGGTCTCGGGATCGGCTAGGTCCGGAACTCCGGTCAGCTCAGTGGTCATTGTCATTGCTGCTCTCCTCCACACCGATCTGCGACGCCCGCGCCGCGCATCAGAAACTGTGACATTGGCCGTTCCGCAGTGTCAAGCGTGCGCTAGATATAGAGTCGCTCGCTATCTTATGGCGTCCACCCCGCCGCCACCCTTCGCCACTTCGGGCCCCTTCGCGCGCATGGCGGCGGACAGGCTTGGGCCGGCGTACTCCAACAAGCACACCCGGAGGCCGAAGAGGTCATCGGAAGCGAAGATCGCTTCTCTCATTTGTCCAACCACGAAGTGCCGAACGAGGTGCAGGCCTCTGCCGGACAGCTCAGCAATCGCGTCCTCGACGCTGTCGACCCGGAAGTGAATATTGCGGAAACCCTCGTCCGCTCCGGCGACCTCGACGAGCTCGAAGAAACCGGACGAGTCGACCGCGACACGCATCCGTGATTGCGGCGCCTGCGCATCCGGTATCGCCCCGTCCGTGGTTCGAACCTCGAGGTCGTCGATATTCAAGATCTCGAACTCCAGGTCGAACAGGTCGGAGAACCGCTGCACGCCAGCCTCGAGATCGTCCACGACGATCCCGAGGTACTCCATCCGTTCAAATCTCACACCGGTCTCCTCCGCTAGATGTGGCCCGGCAGACTCCGGAAACTGGCAGCACTGCGGCGGTGCCGTCACGAGCGGCAGCGCTAATCGGTGAGCACCCGAACCGTCCAGTCGGCGATCGACTGCAGGGCGTCGTCAGCCTCGGGCAGGTTGCCGGCGAACAGCTGGAACACATGCGGGACGACGTCGTACTCCTGAAGCGTCACATCGACCCCTGCCTCCCTGGCGCGCGTGTCAATCAGCCTCGCGTCGTCGAGCAGGACCTCTGCCGTGCTCACCTGGATCATGAGCGGAGGGAGGCCCGTGAAGTCCCCCGCCGCAGCGGGCGACACGCGCGGGTTCTCGAAGTCGCCATCCGGACAGTAGTTCTGCCGGAGCGGGACCATCATTGGCTTCGAGCACATCACGTCGGTCTCGGCGTTGGTGTCGAAGGAGCCGGCTGTGAGCCGGAAGTCCACCCACGGGGACATGACGATGCCGCCCCCGAGACCTACCCCATCCCGGCGCAGGTCCATCAGCGTCGTCAGGGCCAGCGCTGCGCCGCCGCTGTCACCGCTGAGGATGATCCGCTCGGCTGGCACGCCCTGCTTCATCAGCCACCGAATCGCGGCTGCGCTGTCGTCGATCGCCGCTGGGAACGGGTTCTCCGGTGCCAACCGGTAGTCCAGATTGTAAACCGGAAGTCCACTTCGAGCGGCAAGGTGGGCCGCCAGCCGGCTATGGGACTCGGGCGAACCCAGGGTCAATCCGCCGCCGTGCAAGTGCACGATGGCGCCGCTGCGAGCCGGATCCGGCGTGTGGACCAACGCGCGTCGTCCGCCCATGTCGGCCTGATCGACCTTGACGTCGTCGCGCTCTGTGCCGAACGTCGCCATGGTCTCACCACCCGCGCGAAGCTCCTCGAGAGAGGGGCTCTGCTCCCCCATGGTGCTCGACCACGCCCGCAGCTCGGCGTCGAGCTTCTGCGCTGCAGCACTCGCCATCTCACATCTCCTCTTGCCGTGGTAACCGGAACTGACGGTGCGACGGTCAGCGACCCGCCTTCGCCGCAGACTCCTTGGCCTCTCGACGGCCCCGCGTTCGCTGCACGATAAGCGAGGTCGAGATGGCGAAGATCAATGCTGCGCCGAAGAAGATGTCGGTGATCCAGATGTCTGCCCCGACCAGCTGCAGGCCCTGTATACCGGTGCCCAGCAGCACGATCGCGAGCAATGTGCCCCAAACGTTGAAGCGTCCGGGCTTGATCTGTGTCGTGCCAAGGAAGGCGGACGCGAACGCCGGAAGCAGGTACTGCGGGCCGAGCGACTGGTTCACGCTGTTGAGTGTGGAGGCGAGCAGAACGCCGGCCAAGGCAGCGATTGTGCTGCAGCTGACCATGCTCCAGAACCTGAATCGCCGAATGCGGACCCCCGAGAGCCGAGCCGCGTCCGGGTTCGCTCCCACTGCGTACGCGCGCCGACCGACGGGCGTGTGCTCCAGCGCGTACCACACGATCACCCCGAGGATCAGCGTGTACACCGCGATGATGGGCACGCCGAGAAGCGACCCCGAGGTCAGCTCGGTCATCTCAGCCGGGAAGGGGCCGAAGTAGGCGCCGTCGGCGAGGACCGCCGCCAGACCCGTCAGAAGGGAGGTGGTCCCGAGGGTCGCGATGAAGCTGTCGAGCCCGAGGATGCCGCAGAGGCACCCGTTGAACATCCCGATGCAGGCGCCGACGGCCAGGGTCACGAGGATCGCAGATCCCAATCCCAGCTGCGGACCTTGGGTCGTCAGGTAGCCGCACACGACGGCGCAGAACCCCATGGTCTGGGCGACGGACAGGTCGAACATGCCAGTGGCGAGAGGCGCCAGCAGGGCCAGAGCGAGGATCCCTGTGATCGCCTGACTGATGAGGATCGACTTCCACGTGACCGTCGTCAGGAAGGTGTCGGGGACCCAGACAGCGAAGATCAAGAAGATCGCGGCGAAGAAGAAGACGGCGGAGAACCGCCCCAGCTGCAGATGCTGCAGCAGTCCGGAGACCGAGCTCGGCTCTACCGCCCGCGCTCGGGGGGCATCTGTTGCCGGACGTTCGGTTTGTGTGCTCATGCTGGACTCTTTCTGGGTTGACCATCGAGTGCGGTCGAGTCGTGCGAGGGGCGGAGCACCTCGCCTAGCAACGTGTCTGGTGTCAGTTGGCTAGCATCGAGCTCGGCACCAAGCCGGCCACCTCGTACGACGTAGACGCGGTCGCAGACCGCGCACGCCTCCTCCAGGTCTGTCGTGGTGATCAGGACCGACGCGCCCTCGCTCGCAGCTTGGTTGAGATGTCGGTAGATCGCGCTCCTGCTGCCGACGTCCACGCCGGCAGTCGGCTCCTGCAGAAGGAGGACCTTCGCACCGGCCCGCAGCCAACGGGCGATCATGATCTTCTGCTGGTTACCACCACTCAGGGACGAGATCGTCGCCTCAGGGTCGTTCGGCTTGACCTCGCATTGGGTCATGTACGAGGCGACGTCACCTGCCTCCCGCCGCCGGCTCAGCCACCGCAACGGCCCTCGCCCGCGGACCTTCGGTAGGGTGACGTTCTCTCGCAACGTCCAATCCGCGATCACGCCCAGACGCTTGCGGTCGGCAGGAACGAGTGCGATTCCGCTCCGGATGGCCTCCCACGGCGACCCCGGGGCGATCGGCTTGCCGTTGAGCCTGATTTCTCCGGCTCTGCGGGGCGTCGCGCCAAAGATCAGCTGGGGAATCTCGTCTGCGCCCGACCCGGCCAGACCGACGACGCCGACAATCTCGCCCGCGCGCACCGTCCCGGAGAAGCTGGTCAGCGCGCCACCACCCAAGTCGGTCATCTCCAGCACGCGGTCCGAACCCGGGTGCGGCGGCTCTGGGTAGACGGCATCCATGGGACGCCCGAGGATCAGCTCGATCAAGCTGTCCGGGTTCAGCTCGCCGACTTCCCTGGTGGCGACGTTGCGTCCGTCACGGAGCACGGTCACCCGGTCGGCCAGCTCGAACACCTCGTGGAGGCGGTGCGTGACGTACAGCATCGTCCCGCCACGTGCCTTCACGGCTCGCAACAGCTCGAAGAGGTGCTCCTTGTCCGGCTCTGACAGCGATGCTGTCGGCTCGTCAAGCACCAGGATCCCCCGTGCGGCGTCACCGTGGTGAAGAGCTCGCACGATCGCCGTCATCGCCTGGCTTGCCGACCCGAGCGCGCCCAATGGTCTTCCGACCTGGATGTCGACGCCGTACTCGGCGAAGATATCCTGGGCGATTCGGCGTTCGCGTCGGTCGGAGAGCCAGTACCTCCCACCGTAGGACTCCCCGAGCGCCAAGTTGTCGACGACCGACAGGGAATCGATCAGCGCCAAGTCCTGATGGATGAACCGCAGCCCATGAGAATGCGCCTCGGCGGGCGAGCCCAGATCCATCGGCCGCCCATCGATGAGTGCGGATCCATGGTCGGGTGAGTGGTAGCCCGCAAGGATCTTGATCAGCGTGGACTTTCCCGATCCGTTCTGGCCGAGCAGGCAGTGGATCTCACCAGCCCGCAGCTCCAGAGACACCTCGCTGAGGGCTCGCTGGCCCTGGAAGGTCTTGGTAAGACCCTCCAGGACCAGCTTGGCGCTGGTCGTCGACGACATCGTCATGGCACTCACCTCAGACTCCTGCAGTCCGAAGCCCGGCTCACTGCACCTGCCAGGCAGCCTCGTAGACGTCCTGGAAGTCGGCAGGGTCGATCAGGCTGATGTCAGCGTTGCTCGAGTCCATGACGCGCATGCTCTGGAGGGGCGAGATAGGGTCGACCTCGAGGTCGGAGACCGCCCGAGCAGCGGCGTCCGCAGCTCGCCAGTACATCGACGCGACCTCGCCCGCCGCGTAGGCGATGACCTGCCCGTCGGTCACTGCCGCCACGTCCGCGTCGCTGAGCGGGTACATACCCACGATCTTGACCCGCGAGCTGAGACCGGCACTGGCGAGCGCGGTCGCCGGGTTGAACTGGGGGCTCGTGAGAATGAGGTACTCCACGTCCGGGTTGCGCTGCAGGAAGCTGACGACCTTCGCGGCGTTGTCTGCCGGCGTCGCTACGACGCTCTGCTCGAGATCCAGTACCTCGGACCCTCCGCCGATCGCCTCGATCTGCTGCTTGACGCCGTCGGCCTCAGCCACGAGCGGCGTGATGGTCTTGTCGAACGCGACGGCGATGTTGATGTCATCCCCCGCGTCCGCAAGGGCGATATTCGCTGCGAGCGCGCCAAGTGCCGCCGCCGACGGCGTGCACTGGATGCAAGCGCTGTAACCGGGCGGCACCTCCTCGGTGCCTCCGATGGTCACGAACTTGATCCCCTGCTCGACGCCACTGTCGACCTGTGCCTGGAGGGTCTCGGGCGGGAACGTGCCGGGGATGAAGATGACGTCCGGATCTTCGGCGATCGCCTGGGTGAGCGCCTGCTGAAGGGCGGCTGGACCCTCCGTGATGTCGAAGGTCTGTTCCTCGAAGCTCCAGCCGAGAACTTCCATCGCCGGCTGCATCGCACCGGGCGCACACGACGGCAGGGTGCAGTTGAGCTGGATCGCGGTTGTCGACGTGGCGGGCCGCTCAGGAAGAGGTTCGACCTTCAGAGGCGGGTTGGCTGCGAACTTGTCGACCTCGGCCTGGGCCTGGGCGAAGTCACCGGTGCCGGCCCCGCCGGATGAGTTCGCAGCGTCGGAGTCGTTACTGCAACCTGCGCCGACCATCGCCAAGGCGACTGCCGCCCCAGCGAAGTACATGGCGCGGTTGCGCCTGTGCCAAGTTTTCATTGTGCCTGCTCCTCCCACGCCACTCCGGGCGCTGGCTCCGATGGATGAATGCGCCCACCCGAGGCGACGAGGTCCTCGCGAGCCTTCTGGGTGACCGAGACGACAGTTACACTAGCGCTCGTTACACAACTGGGCAAGCGATTACCCGAACTCGTGACAACGAGTTGCCAGGCGACCACAGAGACCAGGGCGTACCGCCCCGGAAGACCGCATCGCAGCGTCGACCGACGGACGCGACGGACATGCCGGCACCCGGTAGCCCGGGCTACGAGTCAGGCAGGTAGACCGGCGCCACCGGCTGCTGCAACAGGCGACACGCACCGGCGCCGCCCGGTCAGGTCCGAGACGGCCGTGCGCTGCCCTTCCTGATCTCCCGGAACGGCACACCGCGGTCGGGCGCATAGCCCCTGGGAAGGCCGAGGAGGCGCTCACTGATGATGTTGCGCTGGATCTGGTCGGATCCGCCTCCGACCGAGTTGACGAAGGCGTTCATGATCTCGCGGTTCACGTCGTCTGCGGCACCGTTGTCCGGTCCGTAGAGCATGGCTTCGGGCCCCAGCATTCGCGCCTTGAACCGACCCGTGGAGTGCAGAATCCGAGAGCTGGCGAGCTTGCCGATAGCGGCCGCGGCGACCGGGCCACCAGACTCCTCGCCGGCGCTGGCGGACGACAGCCGAGCGTTGGTCCACTGGTGGACAAGTCGCCACGTGTGCAGTTGGGCGATCACCTGACGCACCGCCGAGTCGGTGGCCTTGCCTGCGGCACGCGCAGCGTCAATCAGATCAGCTGCGCCCTCTGTCGTCAGCGCATCCTCCCGACTTGAGACAGCCCCACCGGGACGACCTCCCGCCTCCAGGAAGTCGCCGAGCCACTCGCGCTCGGCTGCTAGGACGACCTGCAATACGCGCCATCCGTCGTTGAGGTCTCCCACCAGGTTCTCAGCGGGGACCTTGGCGTCCGTCAGGAAGACCTCGCTGAACTCCGAGTCGCCCGTGATCTGCTTGATAGGTCGGATCTCGATGCCAGGCTGCTGCATCGGCAGGACGAAGAAGCTGATGCCTTGGTGCTTGGGGACGTCCTCGTTGGTCCGCGCCAGGAGAAGACCCCACGTTGCGGTCTCGGCACCCGACGACCACACCTTCTGGCCGTTGACGACCCACTGATCGCCCTCGAGGACAGCGCGGGTCTGCAGACCTGCTAGGTCCGAACCTGCGTTCGGTTCGCTGTACAGCGCCACTCCGTGCTCAGCATCCCCGAGCACCAGGTCGCGGATGAAGCTGTCCCGAAGCCGGGCACCCCCGAATCGCGCCACCGCCATCGCCGCCATTCGGATCCAGCCGGCGACGACATCGTGCCCGAGCTCGCGACATGACCCCGGTGCGCCGACCGCTCCGAACTCCGCACCCACGACTGTCGCCTGCGGCCTGCTGAGGCCCCGCCCGTAGGCATCGGCCGGGAACGTTGGGATAGCCCAGCCAGCATGCAGCACCGTCTCGCGCCATTCTCGATCGTCGACTCCTTGCCAGTGCTCCTCGAGCCACTCGCGCACTTCCAGACGAAGCCGACCCGGATCAATGTCGTTCACCGTGTTGACCATGTTGGACCTCCTCGAGACCCTGGTGGGCCGAAGCCCTGATTGCAGGTTGCAGATCAGACGCCGAGACAGTGAGCGAGCCGCTCGCGGTGTTCGTCTGAGTCCCCGAGGAACAGCGCCATCGCCTTGGCCCGCTTGAAGTACAGATGCGCTGGCACCTCCCATGTGAAGCCCATCCCGCCATGGATCTGAATGTTCTCGTGTGAAGCGAACTCGAAGACGTCGGAGCAGTACGCCTTGGCCAGGGATGCGACCACCGGAAGTTCAGGACCATCGTGTCCACTTGCTGCCGCGAGTCCCACGTGCATGGCGGACCTGGCTGATTCCACCTCCACCATGACGTCGGCGAGCATGTGCTTGATCGCCTGGAACGCGCCGATCGGCTGGCCGAACTGGACCCTCGTCTTGGCGTACTCGACGCCCATCTCCAGAGCCGCCTGAGCCCCACCGACCTGCTCGGCGCTCAAGGCGACGGCCGCAAGGTCGAGCACCCGCCGCAAAGTCTCCCAACCGTCGCCCTCGCGGCCCAGAAGCCGCGCCGGAGTGTCCTCGAACGCGACCGTCGCGAACTTCCGGGTCTGGTCGAGCGTCTCCTCCAGTCGGGACGTCAAACCAGGAGCGTCACTCTCCACGGTGAACAACGAGATCGACTCGCCGGTCCGGGCAGCGACCACCATGAAGTCGGCGACGTGGCCGTCCAGCACGTAGAGCTTCTCACCCGTCAGATGGTGAATGTCTCCCTCACCACGGGCGACCATCTCGATCCCGGACTCGTCCCATCGCCCAGCGGTCTCCACGAAGGCAAGCGTGCCTAACGTGTCCCCGAGCGCGATACCCTCGAGGTACTCCTTCTTGGCCCACTCGTCGCCGCTCTCCAGCAGACAGCTGCCGGCGAGTACTACTGTCGAGAAGAAGGGGCCGCAGAAGAGCGATCTCCCCATCTCCTCCAGGACGACGCCGAGCTCCACCCAGGTGTATCCGCTGCCGCCGTACTCCTCCGGGATCAGCAGGCCCTGCAGGCCCATCTCCGAAGCGAGTTGGCGCCACACCTGGGTGTCGTATCCCTTGTCGGTCGCCATGAGGCGGCGCACCTCGGCCTCGGACGACCGATCGGCGAAGAACCCTCGAAGCGACATGCGCAGGCTTCGGTGTTCTTCGTTGAAGATCGAGACCATGGTTCCTCCTGGCGGTGATGAGATCGCGGTCGGGCGGCGCGGCGCGTGACTCGCTACCCGTTCTCGGAACGCGTGCTGTTGAACAGCTGCATCGACCACTCCTGGGTCTGTCCCTGCGCCGGGACGCCGTCGAGGCTGTAGTCGACGGCACTGATCCAGCATGGCAACGAGGGCGCCGCACGGAATGCATACCGGTTCAGCGTCTTCCCTGACAGGCGGAACTCCCTCCCGAGGCCGTCCCTGCCTTCCAGCTCGATGCCGCTGAGGAGACGGCGGGAGTCGCGGGTGGTCCGTCGCGAGATAGTTGAGAACTCCGAGACCTTACCGTCTCGGAGCAACCAGCCGCTGAGGAGCTTCTGCTCCGCGGTGGGGTCGCCCGACATCCAGGTCATCACCGCCGAGTCGGCCGTGATGGCGTAGGTGTAGGACCCTTGAGCCAGCGCCGCGTTCATGTTCACGTCAGAGCGGACGTGCCACGTCTTGTCACGAATGTCGAAGCAGTCGACCTTGATGCTCTCACCCCTCAGCTCGAGCGTGCCCGTCACTCGACATGGCTGATCGAGGTGGTTTCCGGCCTCGTTCATCACGGGCTCACAGATGCCCTCGTACTCGAGGTCGAACTTCACCAGGCCGCCGTCATACCGCACACGGTAGCGCCGGAGAGGCTCGAGCACGTCGTACTCAAGGCCGTTGAGCAGCTTGATGTGCTTGTCGTCCGTCGGCAGCGGAAGGTGCCAGAAGTTCTGCGAGTAGAGGACTTCGTGATCCGACTCCCCGGTGTCGTCCCAGACGTAGACACCGGAGGAGCAGATCCCCTGGTTGAGGCGAAAGAGCGGATGGGACATGCCGGTCAACCGGCGTTCCGGAACCGAGAACGCGAACCACGCTGTCTCCGTCCAGAAGGGGTCGTCGCTCTCGACCTCGTGGAACAGGTCGTCAGCAGGTGTGGCTATGGGCATGGAGAACCTTCCTGAGCATTCATCGGCACGGGCGTCACCCGGGGTTGGATCGGGGCTGTTCAGCTCGACGGCGCTTCGAACTCGTGGATGTCGTTGATCCCGTCCGGAGCGGGGAGGTCGAGCATTGCGGCGAGCGCCTGAGTCGCCGCGTTGTTCGCAGGCGCGGCATGGTCGGGCGGCAGCAAGCCGGCCGCCATCATCATCCGGTAGCCACGATCAGCCAGAACGGCGACTCGAAGACCGCCGAGGACCTCGTAGAAGAAGGCGTGACGAACCTCGTGGCCGCTCATCTCCTGATATCCGTCAATGACTTCCTCGCGGCTGAGGATGCCGCTGGGCACGGTGCCGCCCTCAAGCGTCGCGGCGTGGTAGCGATGAGCGAACAACCACCAGCCGAGGTCGAGTTCCGGGCTCGCCAGCGCGGCCATCTCGAAGTCGAGGGCGCCGGCCACGGTCAAGTTATCGGCGTACAGCATGTTCCCTGGTTTCGCATCGCCCCATGCCAGAACGACGGGCTCCGGGTCGCTCGGACGGTTCGCCTTGAGCCAAACGAATGTCGCGTCCACTGTCGGATTCGCGTGCCCGGCCGAACCCCACGCCTGGGTCCACTCGTAGTATGCGATCTGTTGGTCGACAGGTGTGAGACCCAGCTCCGGACGTGCAAGCCAGTCGAGACCGAGACCTTCCCAGTCGACCGCGTGAAGGTCAGCCACGACCCTCAGAGCATTCGTCCAGATGCACCTTCGCTGATCCGGCGAGAGGTCGAGGACCCATCCCTGTCTCATGTAGGACGGACTGTCGGCTGGCGCCCTGCCCGGCAGGTGCTCCATCACCGCGAAGGGCGCGCCGAGAACGGTGGGCTCCGCCTCGTAGAAGTGAATGCGCGGTACCGGGACTCGCGACCCCTGCAACGCTTGGAGCACACGGACCTCACGCTCGAGGTCGTACTCCCTGAAGATGCCAGCGCCTGGCAGCGGCTCAACACGGGCGACGAGCTTCTGGCGGCTCGTGCGACCGTCGATCTCCCGCTCGACGGTGAGCTTGAGCGTCTGGAACGACAGACCGCTAGGCGGAACCTCCAGATCGGTGATCCTCAGCATGTCCCCGCCGGGAAACGCAGCGCGCAGCCGATGCTCCAGCTTGCGTCGGACTTCGGGACTGTTCAGGTCGTTGATGATTGCCATGGTGCCTCCTGCTGCGTGGGGGACTCTGTGTTCTGGAGGCGCCGCAACTCGCCTCTCCGACCGTTCCTGGACCTCACGCCATGTAGCCGCTCAGCATCGCGCCGTCGATTCGCAGCGTCTCGCCGGCGATATAGCTCGACTCATCCGACAACAGAAAGGTGACAGCCCGCGCGACCTCCTCTGGTTGTGCGAACCTCTGCAGCGGCACGTTGGCGGCGAGCTGCTTCTGGATCTCTGCCGCGCGGATCGGATCGTTGTAGATCTCCTCACCGACCCACTTCTGGATCGGCGTCCAGATCCAACCCGGGCAGACCGCATTGACGCGGACGCCGTAGTAGCCGGCCTCAAGTCCGGCTGACAATGTCAACCCGACCGCGGCGTGCTTCGAAGCTACGTAAGGCGACACGTTGCCGATTCCGCCGAGCCCGGCGGTGGAGGCGGTGTTCACGATGGAGCCGCTCCTCTGCTCGCGCATCGCGCCCATCGCGTGCTTCAGCACGTAGAAGAAGCCGTACACGTTGATCTGCATGATCCGGTTGAACTCTTCGCGAGAGGTGTCCGGCAAGGGTGACGGCACGCCGGCGACTCCGGCATTGTTGAAGCAGCCATCGATGCGGCCATAGGTGCTGCGGCTGAAGTCGACCGCCTTTCGCACGGCATCCTCGTCGGTGACGTCGGCCGCGTAGGGCTTGAACCGCTCGCCCGCGTCGAGCGATGCGGCGAGGCGCTCGAGACCGTCCACATCGACGTCGACCGCCACCACAGATGCGCCGGACTCGATGCAAGCAACGGCTACCGCCTCGCCGATCCCGTTAGCTCCGCCGGTGACGAAGATCGCTTTGTCGTCCAACCGCACTGGCACGTGGGTCCCACTCTCCTTGTAGGGGTTCGATGACGGGCGTCTGGCCTGCGTCGATCCAACCCGCGTCAGACTCCGACCAGCGCCGAACTGGCACGGTCGACGGGTCTGATCGCGTGATCACCGATGGCGAACCCATTAGTCGACCTGCCAAGCCGCCTTGTAGATCTCTTGATAGTTCGGAGGGTCCAGAAGGCTGACGTCGGCGTTGGACTCGTTGATTACGCGCATGTTTCCAACCGGTTCTGCCGAGTCGAGTTCGACACCCGACACCACTCGCGCAGCGGCATCGGCGATCCGCCAGTACATCGACGTCAGCTCCATCGCAGCCCACGCCAGGACCTGGCCGTCCTCGACCGCGGCGACATCGGCTTCGCTGACGGGGTAGATGCCGACGATCTTCACCCGCGATCCCAGACCTGCACTGTTGAGCGCCGTCGCCGGATTGAACTGGGGACTGGCAAGGACCAGATACTCGACGTTCGGGTTGCGCTGTAGGAAGCTCACGACCCTCGCGGCATTGTCCGCCGGCGTCGCGTTGATGGACTGTTCGATCTCGAGAACCTCGGACCCCTCGCCGTTTCTCTCCACCTCCTGCTCGACCCCGTTCGCCTCATTGAGCTGCGAGGCGACGGTCTTGTCGAGTGCCACGGCGATATCGGTCGAGCCGCCCGCGTCCGCGAGCACGATGTTCGCTGCCAAAGAGCCAAGAACCACAGACGCTGGTTTGCACTGGATGCACGCGACGTAGTTCGGCGGCAGCTCGTCTCCGCCGAGATTGATGAACTTGATTCCCTGCTCCGCTGCGGCGTCGACCTCGGACTGGAACCCCTCAAGCGGCAGCGCCCCGGGCAGCACGATGACGTCCGGTTCGGCAGCGATTGCCTGCGTCAGAACTGGCTGGACAGCGGCTGGACCCTCGGTGATGTCGAAGGTCATCTCCTCGAACCTCCAACCCAGAGCATCCATCGCCGGCTGGAGTGCACCTGGGGCGCACACCGGGAGGGTGCAGTTGATGTTGATGGCGAAGGCTTCGTCTGGCCGCTTCGGAAGCGCGCTGATCTCGAGCGGGGGGTTCGCGGCAAACTCCTCAACCTCTGCTTGGGCCCGAGTGATCCCGCGAGACGACGACCCATCCGTCGAGCCCGCCTCCGAGGGATCGCTGCCGCAGCCTGCACTGACGACTGCCAACGCGGCTGCCGTTGCGGCGAGGGTCACGCGCTTACGCCTGAGCCGAATCTCCACCATTTCTCCTTCAATCGCCCCGAGCCGGTCTGCTGTACTGCGCTACGTTAGCGTTCGCTAGATAAGTTAGTCAACGCTAGATTAGAACATGGACGCCACGATCTCGCTTCGTCCCGGGGTCGGTCGGCGCTCACTCGATGTCGGCGGCAACCTCCGTTAGATCTGCAGCGCTCCAGCGATCTCCCGCAGCGCTGGCCGCGGGTCGGCGCTCGGGTCGCCGCCGAGAACCTGCACGAGGACATGATCGGCACCGGCGTCGAGGTGCGCGCTCACAGATGCCGCGGCTTCACCGGCACTTCCCAGCCCGACCAGAGCGCGTACCAACCGGTCCGATCCGCCTGGCACCAGGTCAGACTCGTCGAACCCCTGGCGCAACCACGAGTCTCGATAATTCTGCATCGCCATGTAGCCCCCCACGTGGCGATGCGCCCGCCGGAGCTGGTCGTCTGGGTCCCTTGCAATCGCCACCGCCTGCTCGGAGACGATCCACTTCGTGGGACCGAGGATCGCGCGGGTGACGGCGGTCCTCTCGGGGGTGACGAGGTAGGGCACGGCTCCGTCGGCGAGCTCACCGGAGAGTTCGATCATCTTGGGTCCGAGGGCGGCCAGGAGACGGGCGAACCCGGCGCCTTGTTCGATCTCGCCGGGCACGGAGTCCATCCGCTCCAAGTAGGTGCGCATAGTCCGCAACGGACGGCCGTAGGCACCTCCGAGAAGCTCCTCGACGAAGGGTGCGTGGCTGACGCCAAGGCCCAGCACAAACCGTCCAGGGTGCAGCGCGGCCAGCGTTCGGGCGCCGGCTTCCGCGGGCATCGGCAACCGGAAGTGGATGTTGGCGATGCCGGTGCCGACCACGAGCCGGTCCGTCGCCGCGAGGAAAGCAGCCGATTCGACCAACACGTCCTTGCCGCCGCCTTCGGGAATGAAGAGCGAGCCGAACCCCAGCGCTTCGATGTCGCGGGCGATGGCCTGTGCCTCGCGGATCGGCCAAGGTTCGAGGTTCAGCCACACCCCGATCCGGCTCGGGAACTCGATGTGCGCCGTGTTGTTCCTCATCGAAGGCTCGTTCCTCGTCGTCGGTTGGGGATTTTGATGTCGGCGCAGACCCGGCCGCCGGCGCGCTGGAGCACCGATCGGTCACCGGGTCATTGGTCGGTGAGGGTCGCTTCGAGGAGGTGGGGGGCGGCTTTGGTGGCCTGGTGGGGGCTGAGGAGGAGGTGGTTGACCGCGACGGCCGTGTCGGCGTTGAGCCGGGCGATGGCGCTGTCATGGGGGATGGCGTCGGACCCAGCCCACAACGATGCCGTCGAGACGATATCGCTCAGGACGCGGTGCAGGTGCAACGCTGCCTGCTCCACTCGCGCGGTGTGCAGCTCGGTCACCCGCCCCTCGGTAGCGGCCTCCCAGATGCTCCCGTACGCCTCGAGCACCAAAGCCCGAGCAGACCGATACTCCGCGTCGACCCGGACGAACTCGGCCTGGAACAGCGGGTGCTCGTCCAGAGCCGGGATCTCGCCCCGGCGCCGGCCCTTGGCCGACTTCGCCATCTCCTCCACCGCGCGCTTGGCCACACCGAGCGCGACGCTGCAGTGATGCATGTGCACGATCGCGAAGAACCCTTGCGCATACACCGGGTCGCCGGCCCTGTCCCCCTCAGCCAAGGAGAGCCACTTCTTCTCCAGCACATGCTCCCTGACCCGGTAGTGGCCCGAGCCGGTCCCGTGCAGACCCGCCGGGTTCCAGTTGTGGAGCCACTCGATCTGACTGCGATCGATGTAGGAGTTCACCACGACCGGGCTCCCGTCGTCACCGATGACGTTGTCGCCCTTCTCGTCGAGCAGGAACAGCATGCTCGCCACCCGGTCGGCGTGCTGCGTCCCCGACCCGAACGGCATCGGCTCCGACTGCACCAAGTAGCCACCCTCGACCGGCCGCGCCGTACCAGGAACCTTGCCGAAAGCGAAACCACAAGCGATGCCGGCCCGATCGGGCCCGAGGAGGTCGAGATAGGCGTCCTCGGTCAAGATGAGCCCCGGGAACAACGTGCCCACCGTGTGGATCGCGAACGTCCACCCCGACGAGGCGTCCTGACGCGAAACCTCCTCACCGACCTGCAGGAAGCTCACGCTGTCCAACCCCTCACCACCCAGCCGAGCCGGCAGCAACAGCTTGTACAGCCCCGCGTCCTTCCAGGCCTGCACCACCTTCGCGGTGATGATCCTGTCCTCAGCGCCCTGCGCCACCTCAGACTCCACCAGCGGAGCAAGAGACCGAGCAACCTCGACCCACCCCCGCGCCCGACCGGACTCTGCCTGGAGCACTTCACCCGGCCGCACATCAATCGAAGTCGTCATCTTGGCGGGACCTCCATCACATCGGTGGAACAGAGTTGCTCGGGCGTCACGAACCCTTGTAGACGCCGGGACGCTTCTCGATGAAAGCGTCGGCCGCTTCCAGCACATCCCCAGTCGCCATGGTCATGGCTTCGAGCTGCAGGCTCAGCTCCAAGACCTCTCCGGCCCGTTGCCCGAGAAGCCGGTTCAGCGCAGCCTTCGTCCCTTGCACGCCCAGGGGCGGCAGTGACGCGATCCTGTCTGCGATCTCACGCGCTCGAGGCAGGACGTCCTCGGGCTGGTCCACCAGGTCGGTCACCAGCCCGTATGCGTAGCCCTCTTCTGCAGTGATCGGGTCGCCAGTCAGCAGATGTCTCTTCGCGCGCAGGATGCCTGCCGACATCGGCCACAGAACGGCGCCTCCGTCGCCGGCCACGAGCCCGATGCGCACATGCGGGTCGGCCAAGCGGGCCTCACGCCAAGCCACCACCGCGTCCGTGGCCAGCGCGATGTTGGCACCGAGACCCATCGCCGCGCCCTGAATGGCCGTGACGATCGGCAGCGGGAAGGTCAACAGCTCGTTCATGAGCTCCAGGCCTTCCTCCACCGAACGCCTGCGTGCGGCGGAGTCGCCGACCATCCCGCGCACCGTGCCGACGTCCCCCCCAGCGGAGAAGATCCGGCCCTCGGCAGCCAGGATCACGACGCGCACACCGTCGCTGCCGCTCTTCCGGAGATGCTTCAGCGCATCCAGGAACTCCGCATGCTGCGCAAAGTCGAACCTGTTCTGCAGATCCGGGCGGCAAAGCGTGATGGTGACGACCGGACCCGCCCTCGTGACGTGCAACGTGTCCAACGCATCCTTGTGGTTCACTTCAGACCTGCTCTCGAAAGCGGCGGATGGAAGCGCCCACCACCGGTACTAGCGCTCGCTATACGGATATAGTGCCTCCCGATCGCGGCAACGTCAAGCAGTGCTGAGTATGCGACGCGCTTCAGCGATCCCACCATCGACACTCGGTCTAGCCAGGGCATCATCAAGCGATGTCCTAAAGTGTTGCCGTGGATCTCAGCGAGACGGAGCTCGCCCAAGTACGACGCCTGCTCGACGTGGACGCCATTCAAGCGGTGATGCTCCGCTACGCCAGGGCCGTGGATCGCGCCGATCAGCAGCTGATGGGATCGGTCTTCTGGCCGGGAGGCACGGACAACCACGGCATGTATGACGGCGATGTAGCCGGTCTCTTCGAGCGGGCGCTGAGATCGCGTGACGACGATGGCCGGGCTCGGCATCATCTGCTCGGCATCCCGCAGGTGCTGGCATGGGCGGGCGACCGCGCCTCGGTCGAGACGTACTTCTTCTTCGTCGGCGCCTTCGGAGCCGGGCCGAACGTCAACCTCGGCATGATCGATGAGCCGACAATCGGATTCAGCGGAGGCCGGTATCGCGATCTCTTCGAGAAGCGCGACGGTATCTGGAAGGTGCTAAGACGCGTGACGATCTACGACTGGGCCGAGGCCAGACCGTACGAACCAGCGTGGAACTTCTTCAAAATCCCCGTGGGGGTCAACCGAGGCGCAATCGAGCCGCTCGACGCCACCTACGAGTCCGACTGGTAGCCGTCATCTTGGGACTCGGGTCGGGGAAAGCCTTCGGGCATTGCGCCTCCGAGCAGTTGCGTGCAGCTCCAGCTGGCCTTCAGGAGTCGATCGATGCAGCGACGGATCTTGAAGAGGGACATGTCGTCCCCAAGGCCGTACAGACCCATCTGCAGGACGCTCCCGCGCGGGGCGAAGATGGGGACGGACAGAGATCGCACGTCGTAGCTGGACCGCGAACCGTCGAGGGGCGGTTGCTCGAGGACGGCCTCACGCACATCGTCGAGGGCCCTCAGGAGGTTCGCGTCCCACACCCCACCGGTGCGATTGTCGATGGCGTTCTCCAAGGCGGCATAGGGGATGTCGCCCCGACCTAGCGCGTAGCCGCGTGAGCGGACGGTGGTAAGGAAGTCGCCCCAGCGATCCATCACGGCCGGATCGATGCCGGCGTCTGGAGAGATCCACCGCGGCACATCGGCGGCGCTCCCCCAAGCAGCCATGACCGCTCCCATGGGAGCCAAGTAGGGCAACCGACGACCGACGCGCGTAGGACCGCCGCCGCGCAACGTCGACTCCTCCATCCAAGGAGGGTTCCGATACCTGGAGGTGCTGCTTCCCGCGCCAGCGAGCACCACGAACTCGTCGCGCACCCGAGTCGCGAGGAGGCACTCTGACGCAGACGCGGCCGCCACCCGCTCGAGCTCTGGCCGTATCACGTTGATGACGGGCAAGAATTCGGCGACCGAGGCATCAGACGCCGCCAAGGACGACGGCAAGAATCGCCCATAGCCGCCGCGGAAGAACAACAGCGGCAGGTCGCGAGACTGGGTGTCGAGGGCGGTGACTCGTCCGACGACCAGATGATGGTCGCCCAGCACCTGGACCGACTCCATCTCGCAATCGATCCAGGCAACAGCCCCGTCGATGATCGGGGCTCCACCGGGCGCGGGCCGCCATGAGACACCGTCGAACTTGTTGGCACCCTTCTGAGCGAACGCGCGACAGAGGACCTCCTGCTCAGCACTAAGCACGTTGATGCAGAAGCGCCCCTGCGCCTGGATCCTCGGCCAAGTGCTGGAGGTCGCACTGGGGTAGAAGGCCACCAGCGGCGGCTCTAGCGACACAGAGTTGAACGATCCGATCGTCAGCGCAGCCGGCGGCTCCCCCGGGATCAGGGCGCTGACGACTACAACCCCCGTGGGGTACTGCCCTAGTACCTGTCGGAACTGCTGACTAGTGAACTCTTCACTCACGAGGCGGCTCGCAATCGGCTCTCCCCCTCAGCCGTGCGTCACGGCCGCGGGATCAGGCGGGGGTCTGGGGGTCGGTGAGGGTCGCTTCGAGGAGGTGGGGGGCGGCTTTGGTGGCCTGGTGGGGGCTGAGAAGGAGGTGGTTGACCGCGACGGCCGTGTCGGCGTTGAGCCGGGCGATGGCGCTGTCATGGGGGATGGCGTCGGACCCAGCCCACAACGATGCCGTCGAGACGATATCGCGCAGGACGCGGTGCAGGTGCAACGCTGCCTGCTCCACACGCGCGGTGTGCAGCTCGGTCACCCGCCCCTCGGTAGCGGCCTCCCAGATGCTCCCGTACGCCTCGAGCACCAAAGCCCGAGCAGACCGATACTCCGCGTCGACCCGGACGAACTCGGCCTGGAACAGCGGGTGCTCGTCCAGAGCCGGGATCTCGCCCCGGCGCCGGCCCTTGGCCGACTTCGCCATCTCCTCCACCGCGCGCTTGGCCACACCGAGCGCGACGCTGCAGTGATGCATGTGCACGATCGCGAAGAACCCTTGCGCATACACCGGGTCGCCGGCCCTGTCCCCCTCAGCCAAGGAGAGCCACTTCTTCTCCAGCACATGCTCCCTGACCCGGTAGTGGCCCGAGCCGGTCCCGTGCAGACCCGCCGGGTTCCAGTTGTGGAGCCACTCGATCTGACTGCGATCGATGTAGGAGTTCACCACGACCGGGCTCCCGTCGTCACCGATGACGTTGTCGCCCTTCTCGTCGAGCAGGAACAGCATGCTCGCCACCCGGTCGGCGTGCTGCGTCCCCGACCCGAACGGCATCGGCTCCGACTGCACCAAGTAGCCACCCTCGACCGGCCGCGCCGTACCAGGAACCTTGCCGAAAGCGAAACCACAAGCGATGCCGGCCCGATCGGGCCCGAGGAGGTCGAGATAGGCGTCCTCGGTCAAGATGAGCCCCGGGAACAACGTGCCCACCGTGTGGATCGCGAACGTCCACCCCGACGAGGCGTCCTGACGCGAAACCTCCTCACCGACCTGCAGGAAGCTCACGCTGTCCAACCCCTCACCACCCAGCCGAGCCGGCAGCAACAGCTTGTACAGCCCCGCGTCCTTCCAGGCCTGCACCACCTTCGCGGTGATGATCCTGTCCTCAGCGCCCTGCGCCACCTCAGACTCCACCAGCGGAGCAAGAGACCGAGCAACCTCGACCCACCCCCGCGCCCGACCGGACTCTGCCTGGAGCACTTCACCCGGCCGCACATCAATCGAAGTCGTCATCTTGGCGGGACCTCCATCACATCGGTGTTCCTAACGCTCGATAGAATGCCATATCTCTTCCATTCCCGCATCGGCTCCCGCCTGGTGAGGATGAAAAAATTCGCGCTAGGTGCAACTACGCGGGTGGGCCCCAGCTCGACCCGCTGCCGCCAGCTGACCGGCCGTCGTCGACCAGCGACGCTCCGACGATGCGTCGCGCAGCTCTTACATGCCGATGTGCCACCTCCGGCGGCGACAGACTGCCCGCTGGCTGATACCACATTGCCACGGAGTGGATCATTCCGAGTATCGCTCGGCACGCCTCTCTCGGGTAGCTCAGCCGGAACAATCCCTCATCGACCCCTCGCTCGATGATCTCGAGGAACTGGTCATCGAACTGGCTCCTCATCGCCAGGTACTCCGCCCGGTTGTGCGGCTCGAGAAACCGAGTCTCCGACTCGATCGTCGCAAGCTGCCGTCGGTGCACGACATGCAGGACCGCAACCTCGACCATGCGGTCGAGCTCTGCATCGACATCGGGCGCGACCGAGGCTCGCGCCTGAGCAGCACGATCGAGCAGCTCACGGAGCCCCAGTCTCAGGAGGTCGAACAGGATGCGCTGCTTGTCGCCGTGGTAGTAATACAGCGTCGGCACAGTGATGCCGCCTGCGCTGGCGAGATCGCGAACGGTGGCACCGTGATAGCCCATCCGGGGGAACACCGCCATCGCTCCTTGGAGAGACGGCAGAAGCTCCAACGGAGCGAACACGCGCCAGTCGTCACCCAGCGGTAGATCAGCTTGATGCTTCCCGACCGGCCTCTGCTCGCGGCTAGCATCCCTCCGAGTCATGGGTCACATGCAGATGGCGCGGTGCAGTTGAACCATCCAGTCGCCGAACCCCACGCGTCTGTGAGCGAGGTTGTCGGTTCGCTCGGCGATGACCGCCATGACAAGCTCGCGACGGCGTGGCAGACGTTCCTTCTCGGCGAGCGCCAGAGCTCTCGGCAGCTGGGCGGCCGTCAGCTCCGTGCAGTATGCCGGGGCAGCCGGCTGTAGCCGCCAGGACTCTGCGATCGTCCCGGCATCGAAGGGGTCGAATCCCGTCTCCTCCACGAGCTGAGCCGCGGTGACGCGATCAGCCTCTCGGTCAGCGGCGATGGGGACAACGATCCGCGAACGCTGCCCGGAATCGGCCGCCTTGTCCGCGAAGGACTCGGCGGCGATCGCGTTCCAGGCCTTGACGATGGGTCGCCCCAGCTTCTCCGACACCCAGACGCTCTCGACCTGGCCAGCCTCCACCGCGTCGATCCTCCCGTCGCGCTTCGGGAAGTAGTTCGAGGTGTCGATGACGACAGCGTCGGACGGGGTCCGCTCCAGGAACGGCGCCAGGCTCGGGATGCGACCGAAGGGGATCGAGCAAATCACCACATCGGCGTCCACTGCCGCCTCGGTGGCCATGACGGGCACAGCACCATGCATGAGTGCGTCTCTACCTATCGTCTCGGGACCCCGGGAGTTCGCAACTCTGACCTCATGGCCGCGAGCGCTCAGCCGCCTGGCAAGGATGGTGCCGATCGATCCGGCGCCGAGTATCCCGATCTTCATGTAGACCTTTCTGTAGTTCGTCGTCACCGGGAGTCGGAGCTCAGCCTCTGAAGCGCGCATAGTGGCTCGACGGGTCGTAGCTGGGATCGCCCTGGTTCACCTTCAGAAACTGGTCCAGTACGGTCGCACGTGCGGGCTCCTGGAGGCCCCGGAAGAGCAGGCCCTTCGTCGTACGCAGCGCCCAGGGCGAATTCGCGGCGATGGTCTCGGCCAGTTGTGTCGTGAACTCCGTGAGCTCGTCGTCGGGGACGACGTAGTTCACCAGGCCCATGGCGAGCGCGTCGGACGCGTCGTACAGCGACCCGGTGTAGAGCACTTCGGCGGCCACCCCCCAGCCGACGAGACGCGGGAGCAGCCACGTCGCAGCACCTGTGTCTGTGATCGTCCCGAGCTTCGCCGCTGGATGCCCCAAGCGCGCGCCCGCCGCTGAAACCCTGAGGTCCGCCTGCAGTGCGAGCTCGAAACCGTAACCGACAGCTGCTCCGTTGAGCATCGCAATGACGGGCTGGCGCATCGCCGTGAGGGTCCACAGTCCAGGGCCGTCGATGATGGATCCGCTCCCCGGCGGTGACTTCTCCTCCAGGAACGTGCCGCTGCTCGACAGGTCCGCTCCGGCGCAGAACCCGCGACCCGCTCCGGTGATGACGACCACATGGACGTCGTCGCGCGATGACATGGCTTCTGCCGCCGCGTTGATCTCGCGGATACGGTCGAAAGTGACGGGGTTGAGTCGGTCAGGATCGTTGAGGACGAGCCAGCCGACTCGGCCTTCAACCCTGCTCAGTACGAAGTCTCCCACCGGATGCGGCCCTTCCGCGTCGTATATAGCGCTCGATAGCGTACCACAGTGCCGACTCGGTGTCTGCCCACGGCGCCTTCACACGTGACCTGACGCAGGACCGGCGCCCAGACGTATAGACTCTGATTACCGCTCGCTAGTCCCCCCGCCCGAAGGAGGAAACTCGATGGCCGAGGCGACGATCGAGACAGATGGAAGTCATGCAGAGGACGACTGGCGCATCTATCCCGATCTCCCCCTGCACCCGATCCTCGCGGCAGCTCTCGACCACTTCCAAGAGCACGGTTATCACGGCACGACAGTGCGGAACATCGCGACCGGGGTCGGACAGACGATGCCCACGTTGTACTACCACTACGGCAGCAAGGAAGGCATCCTCGTCGCCCTCCTGAACATCGCCATGGACGACCTGCAGATGCACATCGACCGGTGCCTCGAGGAGGCCGGCGACGACGTCTTGCAGCGGTTCGAGAACTACATCACCGCCGTCGTCTTGCACTACACGAATCGCAGAGACTTGGCCCTGCTCCACTCCGAGTTCCGATTCCTCGGCACCGAGGCCCGGGCGCAGTACGTGCAACGGAGGATGGCATTCGAGGCCAAACTGGAGGAGCTGATCAAGGACGGGATCGCCGAGGGCATCTTCGACAGCAACGAAGACCCGCACTTCTCGGCACGGGTGCTGCTAGGAATGCTCGGCGGGATCCTCAATCGGGCCACCGCGGACGACTGGTACAGCGAAAGCGGCGCGCTCTCAGCGTTGGAGATCGCCCGCCGCTACACCCACTACGCCGTCCGCCTCGTGACCCCGGCATAAGGTCGCGTGCCGTCAGTTCTTGACACCGTCTTGCGTCGAGACCTCCCCCCAGCAGTACTCGGTGACGAGCTTCTGGAGCGGCAGTTGAGTCAAGCTTCACCACCAGTGGTGGCACGGTCGACATACTCTGACCCGAGGACGGCTCGGCGGACAGCCATGCCCGCGTCGAAGCGATCAGTGCTGTTCATGATGTCCTTCGCGTCGGTCATCCACTGCAGGCAAGAAGAGTCGGCAGCCCTCAGACGACGCTGTAGCCCCCGTCCACCATGAGCGCCGCGCCGGTCATGTACGACGAGGCGTCGGTCGCGAGGAACAGCAGGGCCGAATCCATCTCGTCCTGGCGCCCGAGGCGGCCCATGATGCTGCCTGCCTCGACCATCGCCGAGAGCGGCTCGATGCCCGCACTCGTCATCTCGGTCTCGACGTAGCCGGGGCAGAGCGCATTCACCCTGATGCCGCGGCGTTGCGACCATTGACTGGCGAGGTCACGCGTGAGCCCGAGGACGCCGGCCTTGCTCGCCGTGTAGGCCGCCTGCGGGAAGCGTGATGCGGTCACCGCGTGGAGGCTGGCGACGTTCACGATGACCGCTCCCGGCTGCATCACCTCGACCGCCGCTTGGGCCATCCAGTAGGTGCCCATCAGGTTCACATCGACGACCTTCCGGAAGTGGTCCGGCGCCTCCTTGTGACTCGGGACCGAGCCACCGACGCCGGCATTGTTGATAAGGATGTCGAGTGCGCCGAACCGGCTCACCGCCGCGGCCACGAGCTCCTTGCACCCCGCAGGGTCTGTCACATCCATGACGACGTGATGAGCGGGGACGCCCTCGCTGGCCAGCTGCTCACAGAGCTCCTGCAGTCGATCTCCTCGCCGAGCGGCCACGACAACGGATGCCCCCACTGCACCCAGGCAGTGGGTGAAACCGACCCCCAAACCGGAGCTGGCGCCCGTCACGACGGCAACCCTCCCGTCGGCGCGAAACCGCTCGAGGTAGGCGTTCATCTCCACGGCGACCTCCCGATCACGACGCAGAGACGCCAGCCGCCGGCGCCGACGACTTCGAAAGCTGCAGAACACCATCATCGACGAGACGTTGTGCTTCCGAGGTTTGGATGCCGAGCACCTCCGAACAGATCGTCTCGGTGTCTTGCGCCATCTCGGGCGACGGGCTGATCGCGGCGCTTTGGATGTGGCGAGCGAGGAAAGGACGCCGCACCGTGGTGAGCGGCTCGTCGAAGCCGGGCTGGGCCTGCGCTGCCAGATAGTCTCTGGCTGCCAGGTGCGGGTCTGCAAGGAGCTGAATCGGTCTGTTCATCGACCCTGCCGGCACGCCGTGCTCCTGCAGGAGCTCCGTCACGAACGCGGGGGTATGTTGCTCGGTCCAGGCCCGCACAGCGGCGTCGACGACCTTCCGATTCACCGAACGGGCGTCCTGATCGGCGAAGCGAGGGTCCTCGGCCCAGGACGGGTTGCCCAGCGCCTCGCAGAAACGAGCCCAGTCACCGTCGTCGCGCACGCAGATCACGCACCACTCGTCGTCGCCTGAACAGGGGTAGACACCCCAGGGAACACCGTCGCGCTCGGTCTCGAAGATCCCGAGGGATTCGCGCCCGAATTGCTCGGAAAGATGGTTGAGCACGACCTCGGCCTGCGACACCTGGATCTTGGCACCTGTCCCGTCGACTCGCCGTCGGATCAGCGCCGAAAGGATGGCGAGACCAGCTACCCGAGCTGCTGCATGATCGGGGTAGACGGTGGTGGTGTCGCCGAACTCGCCTGGGTCGTCCGGGTAGTGCCAGATCGAGGTCAACCCCGCGGCGCTCCGGACTGCAGGGCCGTAGGCCAGCCACGACGCCCACTGTCCGGAGTCGCCGAACCCGCTCGACGACATCCAAATGATCCTCGGATTCACTGTCGACAGCTCTGCGTATCCCAACCCGAGACGCTCGAGCGTGCCGGGTTTGAAGTTGGAGACCACTACGTCAGCCGACTTGACCAAGCGCTCCACCAGGCCACGCCCCTCGACCGTGCGGGTGTCGACGCCGAAGCTGCGCCGGCCGCGGTTGCCGAGGGCGAAGTTCTTCGCAATCAACGAGCCCGCCTCGGCGCCGCCGCGATACTTATCAGGGAAGGCGCTGTTCTCGACCTTGATCACGTCGGCACCGAGGTCAGCGAAGAGCCGTCCGACCTCCGCCCCGAACACGATGCTGCCGAAGTCGATCACGCGCAGCCCAGAGAGCGGCAGCACGCGCGGGGCGGCGCACTGGTGCCCCGGACGCTTCACCTCCGGTGGAAAATCCTCTCCCCCGGCCACCGAAGCCAACGCGTCGTTGTGCTCACCCAGGAGCGGAGCCCTGTGACGGAAACCGATCCGCTCCCCGTCGATCTCCACGAATCCCGACGGGATCACGGCAGCGACGCCCGGGGCGAGTTCGGCGTCGACGAAGGCTCCTCGTTGCCTGAAGTGCTCCTGCTCCACGACCTCCGCTAGGTTCAACACCGGCGCGATCGGGATTCCCCGCGTCTGTCCCTCAGCAGCCAGTTCACTTTTTGTGCGACCACGGAAGAGCTCGACGTACGCTCGGCCCAGCGCCTCCTTCTCCTGGTCGCGCCCGATGATGGTCTGGAATCTGGGTTCCCGGAACTCCTCGGGCTCGCCTAACCAGCTGAACATCGCCTGCCACTGGCCAGGGGCCAACACCAGGCACCGTACGTAGCCGTCCGCGCAGGGATAGATCGGGTAAGGCCTCGACTTCGGCCTGGTCCATTCCGTGGTGGCGGGATCTACGGGCTCCTGAGACCGCATCGTCCCTGCCGTTGCCGTGCCGGTGGTGCCGAACGGTGGGTCCACCACCTCGATCGTCGCCTCGAAGACGGAGAAGTCGATGCAGTCGCCGTGCCCGGATTCGAGCCCTCCATAGTAGGCGACCAACGCGGCCCAGGCGGCTTGTGCAGCACTGGACTGGTGCGCCAGGTCGAAGGGCATCGGACACGGCTCCCGCGGCCAGACGCCGGACCGGCTCAGCTGGCTTCCCATGGCCAGCTGCACGAGGTCCGTCGCGACGAAGCCTCGATAGGGACCGGTCGCCCCGAAGTCACTGATGGAGAGCACCACGAGGTGCGGGAAGCGGGCATGCACGGCCTCGCTGTCCAGCACCTGCTCATCGGCTCGGTGGCTCGCCTGAATCAGGATGTCCGTCGACTCCAGCAAGGTCCACAGCTGCGCGAGCCCTGCGGTCGAGGAAGGGTCCAAAGCCACGCTCGACTTGTTGAAGTTCTCAACGAGGAAGCGCAGAGGCCGGCGTCCGTCCTGACTCGCGGCGGTGGACCGGTTGTCCGAGGCGTCGACGACCTCGACCTTCGTGACCTCTGCCCCGAGGTCGGCCAACAGCCGACCGGTCATGTCCAGCAGACCGTCGGTCATCTCGACGACGCGGACCCCGGCCAGCGGGAGACGATCGGACTTAGACACCATAGGGAGCTCCAATTCTCGAACAGGTCACGCTTTGCCGACGTCCACCGAACGCTGAGCCTCGAGGATCAACGCAGTCACCAGCTCAGGCGACTTGTAGTAGTTGTCCTGCTCGACGCACATGCCGTCTTCGAACCGGTAGATCTCTGCCACCGTCATCTTGGCCGTCTTGCGGGTCACCTTGTGGATGAAGGTCGCCCAGAAGCGGACGAGGACGTGGTCGTCGTCGACGTAGCGCACGTCGGTCTTCTCCAGATCGAGGTCGAACGTGCTCCAGAGAGCGTCCTGCAATTGTCGATACCCCTCGGGGCCCATGAGATCTCCGCCGTACGGAAGGGTCGGAGGGTGGCGAGTCACGCATTCTGGATGGATGAACGAGATCGCCTTCTCGCTGTCGCCCCCGAGGAGGCTCTCGACGAATTCGCGTCGTGGATCCGTAGTCATCTTGAAGCACCGTTCCTTCGGTCTCAAGCTGCGATGTCGAACATGAAGCCAGTGACGGGAGGCCGCGCGCCCTTAGCGGCCGGCCTCAGCCCACTGACGCAACAACCGCTTGTCGGGCTTGCCGGTGGTGGTCCTCGGAATCGCCTCGACAAACCTGATGCGCTCCGGCAGCCACCACTTGGCGACACGCTTCGCGAGAAAGGCTGTGAGCTCCTCTTTCGTCGTCGCCCCGTCGAGCACGGCGAACGCCAGCGGGCGCTCACCCCATCTCTCGTCAGCGACCCCCACCACCGCTGCTTCGCGGACCGCAGAGTGTGCCATCAATTCCGTCTCGAGGTCCTGCGAGGAGATCCACTCCCCTCCGGACTTGATGACGTCCTTCGCGCGATCGGTGATGCGCAGGTGGCCGGCAGCGTCGATCGTGCCGACGTCCCCGGTGCGCAGCCAGCCGTCGTGATCGGCCTTCGCGGTCGCCTCCGATGCGTTGAAGTAGCCACTCGCCACCATCGGTCCCCTGACCTCGATGTCGCCGGTGGCCGCCCCGTCGTGCGGAAGCAGCGAACCCTGGGCGTCCACGAGGCGGAGCTCGTAGAGCGGTGACATGCGGCCGGCCCCCTTTCGGCCCCGGTCTGCGTCGGTCTCGAAGCCCTGCCCTTCAGGCCGAGCGACCGTCGCGCCCGGGTAGATCTCGGTCATGCCCCAGCCCTCGATCATGACAGCGCCGAATCGGCGCTCGTACTCCTTGGCGAGACTTCCGGGGACCGCGGTGCCCCCGCTCAGGATCGTCTCCAGCGAGGTCAGGTCGTGGGTGCCGGGCGGAAGACCGTCTAGATAGTGCAGGAGGTCGAGCCACAAGGTGGGGACGCCTGCCGTCCACGTCGCTCGGTGGTCGTCTATCAAGCGCGCGAGCGATGCCGGCTTGAGATGGCGTCCGGGCATGATGATGTCGCTCCCCACCAGGCCGCAGATGAAGGGCAGGCCCCAGCCCATGGCATGGAAGAGCGGCACCAGGGCGAGCACCCGGTCGCGGCCTCTGATGCCGAAGACGTCCGCACCGGACATCGAAAGAGCATGAAGCAGGATGGACCGATGGGAGTAGAGCACACCCTTCGGGTCGCCAGTCGTCCCTGAGGTGTAGCAGAGCGCGGCTGCCGATCGTTCGTCGACCTCCGGCCAGGCGAAGTCTTCGCTCTCCTGTGCCAGGAGGTGCTCGTAGTCGATCGCATCCGGGAGCGCGGCGCTCGCGTCCTCGTCATTGCCGATGACGACGACACTGCTCACGCCAGGCAGCATCGGCATGATCTCCCCCAGCTGGGCAGACAGACAGCTGTCGACGATGACGACGCTGTCCGCGGCGTGCTCGACGGTGAAAGCAAGCTGCTCGCCGTGCAGCCGAAGGTTCATCGTGTGGAGGACAGCGCCCATGCCCATCACCCCGAGGTAGACCTCGAGATGCTCGACGTGGTTCCAAGCAAGGCTCGCAACCCGGTCGCCCGGCCGAACCCCAAGTCGCGCCAGAGCGTTCGCCAGCCGCCCGGCGCGGGCGACGACGTCGCGGAACTCGCGCTCGTGGCACTTGCCCGTTTCCGGGTCGAGCAGGGTGAGGACCTTGGTCGCGCCGTGCACGTCGTTCATCCTGCGCAGAATGTGATGGATCGTGAGCGGGAAGTCCATCATCAGCCCCGGCTGGGCGAGCATCCGGGCGCCAGCCACTCCCTCGGTCAGTCCATCCATGACCAACGCTCCTTCGAAGTGCTATCGGTGGAGCTCATCCGACGCCGACCTCCCCATCGACTTCGTCCCATGCCTCCCGCGATATTCCCGGCAGATCGCCCACCGAAGGCTGGGGCTTGTGCGAAGCGGCGAAGGCTCCGCCGTCGAGGGGGACCTGCGCTCCGTTCATGAAGGACGACTCGTCGGAAAGCAGGTGAGCAGCGACGGTGGCGACCTCTTCCGGACGGCCGATGCGACCCAGCTGCCACGCAGCGTTGGCCCGGCGGAACTCGGAGCTCTGCATGGCCCGCACTGCGCGCTCGGTCCCGCTGTCCACCAGCCCCAACGACACGTAGTTGCATCGGATGCGATAGCGCGAGTAGTAGGTGGCCACCGACCTGTTGAGGGCTGCCATCCCGCCTTTCGCGGTGGTGTAGCCGTCCATCCCGACAAGTCCTCGCGTCGCGGCGAGGGACCCGATGAGGACGACCGAACCACCTCCCTTGGCGTCGACCATCGCTCGCAACCCGAACTTCAAAGTGAGGAAGACCGAGGTCAAGTTCGCCGTCATCATGCGTTCCCAGTCGGCGAGCTCGATCTCGGTCACAGGACCGTCGCCGTTGCCAAGCTCGACGCTGGCGGCATTGACCACCAGGCCGCGCAGTACGCTTCCAGCGTCGGCCGCAGCCGCCACGAGGGCCTCAACTTCGTCTGCCCGGGTGACGTCGGCCGGGTGGAAGAGCGCTCGCCCTCCGGTCGCCTCGATGGAGGACACGACCATTTCTCCAGCGCTCGCGTCCCTACCGGTCACCACCACCAGAGCGCCCTCGAGGGCAGCTCTCTCCGCGATGGCGCGCCCGATCCCCCGAGTGGAACCGGTGACGAGGATCGCTCGACCCTCCAGCCGGGGCGAGGAGGGCACGCTTCGCTGAGATGGCATTTCGGCTCTCCGCGGATTCGCCCGCACTAGGCTCCTCGGAGCCCGCTAAGCACGTCGTGCGCGCTCCAGTCGTCGAGCCGGCCGTAGTGGTAGGGAAGGAACTCCTCCCCCGGGATCACGGCACGCTGGTAGCCGCCGTCTGGGTACCGACTGCCGTACAACTCCTGTACGGCATAGGAGCCGGAGAGCACCTCGAGGATGGGGAACTCATCGATGGGATCGTGCGGCGATCCGCCCAACACCAGGCTGCCAGGTCCGGTCCGCGTCTCTGAGCTGTTGACCTCGAGCTGCTGCGCCATGAGGAACGCGTCGCCCTGGAGGGTTCCATCCAGGTCCAGCGTCGCCTTGATCGAGTACAGATTCCCTGCCTGGCTGCCCTTGCTGGGACCGAGGTCCTCGCCGGCCTCGACCTTCAGAGTCATGAGGCGGGTCCCCAAGCGGTCGACCGTGCCCATGAAGGAGTTGCCGCACCGCACGAGCTCGACGGACCCCATCTTCTTGGGCTCGCCGAACCCCTCCCTCCCGATGAGGAGCGCGGCGTCGTAGGAGTCGATGAACATCGACAACACGTACTCGCCGCTCTGACCGTCGTGCTCGGCGTCGAGGTACAGCCCCGCCATCGTGAAGGTGCCGCAGTAGTTCGTCACCCACCGGGTGACCCGCACGACGACCTTGTCCGTGCCGGCGGGCTTCAGCGGCTTCGGCATGATCTTAGCGATGACATCAGGGTCGCTGCGGAACGCAACCTCGAGTCGCTCTCCACTGAGGCGCTTGTTCTGCAGGGTGGCGTTGATGCGGGCGATGTCCTCGGGGGACTTACGGAAACTCATCATGGGGCTTTCTGTGAGACCTATATGGGGGTGGGCAGGACGTGGCGCTACGCCGACGGGACGCTGGAAGCAGTAGCCCCTCGGACCTGCTCCGCTATGTCGGCGATCTCCCGGACGGCGCGCCGGACCTCGCTCGGATCCGCCATCGCCGGAAGGACGTACACCACTCGATCGAGTCCTAGTTCCAGGTACTGGTCGACGCATTCGACACGGCCGAAGTTGAGGGTGATATCGACGGTCCTACCGAGACCGGCCGCTCGCTCCCGCAGCTCCGCAATCCGGTCACCGAGGGAGTCGAACATGTCGTCGGTGTGTCCGGGGAACCATCCGTCGGCATGACTCAGGACTCGGTCGAGCACGGTGGGCCCCGTCCCGCCCATCATGATCGGCGGGTGGGGGTGGGTCTTGGGCTTGGGCCAACTGAAGATCGGGGCGAAGTCGACCTGGGTGCCGTGGTACTCCGCTTTGTCCTCGGCCCAGATCTGCTTGATCGCCTCGATGCGCTCGAGCATCAAGCCAGTCCGCTTCTTCAGGTTGACGCCGTGATTCTGCAGCTCCTCGGCGTTCCACGGCGCTCCAGCTCCGACGCCGAAGATGTACCGGCCACCCGTGAAGTGGTCGATCGACGCGATCTGCTTCGCGAGGTAGAAGGGATCGCGCTGGACGACGAGGCAGATACCAGAGGCCAGCCTGAGCGTCGACGTCACCGCGCCCATCGCTGCGAGAGTGGTCATCTGCTCGAAGTTGCGATAGTACTCGCGCGGAAGACCGCCGGGTGACACCTTGAAGCGCTGCTCACGCTCCTCCTCGTCGCCACCGCCGTACTGCACCTTCGACTCGGTCGGCACGCTCGAACCGACGCCGATGTGAGAGTGGTCGGGAAGCCACAGCGACTCGATGCCACTGTCCTCCACCAGACGAGCGAGATCGAGTGGAGGGATCCCGTCCTCGTCGGTGTTCATCGAGATCACGCCTGTTTTCACGCGAGGTTCCCTCTCTCGTTGGCTCGTGGGTCTCGTCAGTGGGGCAACTCAGCTGACGGGAAGCTGCGATCGCACGACTACACGACGTCAGGTGCTGACACGGGGCGCCGGGGCGGATGCAGTCGTGCGGGCTTGTCCGCTCCTGCCTCTCCTCAAGTTACGCGGCGCTCACTCGCTCGTCAAGAGCGTGCGCTAGATAAGTACGGTAGCGGCTCTCCCCCGGCAACCGGCATGAAGCCGATGGCCACCTGCTGTCCGATGTGAAGCTCGAGATCGGCCGGACCGTGCGCATAGATCCACGGGCCCTCGGGGAGCTCGACGATCGCCACGACGTACGCCGGCTCGGTCCCCGCGCCTCCTCGGACGTGAGGGACCACCCAGGTGACGACTTCCCCACGGCCGTCGGACTCCGCCCATGTGACCCGTTCCGAAGAGCAGAACGTGCAGCGTCGCGCGAGCGGCGAGGACCAGTTCTGACAGTCGTCGCAGTGGAGGATCAGCAGCTGTCCGCGGGCCGCCGCGTCGAAGAACGGAGCGGACCAGGCGTCGCGCTCGAGGGCAAAGAGTCCGCGCTCCATCACGCCTCCTGGGTTGCCAGGATGAGAGTCGAGTGGTCATCGAGCGTGCCACCGTTCCCGCTCACCAGGACGAGGTCGTGCCGATCGACCTGTCGCTCGCCGGCTTGCCCACGGGCTTGCATGACGCCCTCAGAGAGCGGCGTCATGCCCCACATGTAGTAGCCCGACAGCTGCCCCCCGCCGGTATTGATCGGCAGCCGTCCTCCGGGGCCCGTGGCTCCCGAACCGAAGAACTCGCCGCCCTGACCCTTGTCGCAGAATCCGTAGTCCTCGGCGCTGATCAGCGTTGTGAAGGTGAAGCAGTCGTAGATCTCCGCGACAGCGATGTCCTGGGGCGAGACGCCCGCCATCTCGTAGGCTTGCTTGCCCGATTCCGCCGCGCCTGTCACCAGACCGAACGTGCTGCGACGGTCCATCGGATAGTCCGGGTGCGACTGCCCCATGCCCACGATCGTGACCAAGGGCTGGGCGAGGTCACGGGCACGGTCCGCGGAGGTGACGATGACCGCAATCCCGCCGTTGGAGACCACGCAGCAGTCGAAGAGATGGAACGGGTCAGCGATCATGCGAGAGGCCTGATGGTCCGCGACCGTGAGTGGCTCACGCATCTGCGCGAGCGGGTTCATCGCTGCCCACGACCGCGTAGCCACGGCTACCGCTGCGAGGTCGAGGGAGGTGGTTCCGTACCTCGCCATGTGCCGCCGGGCAGCCATGGCGTAGCCCATCAACGCACCGCGCAGTCCGACAGCAGGCGGCAGGTCGCGCAGGCCGACCAAGCGGTCCTGCGCGCCGACATACCTGGAACCCGTGGACGCGCCCTCCCGCAACGGGTCGTCGGCGAAGACGCACGCCACCGTGCTCGCGACGCCCGCGGAGATCGCACTGCAGGCCATCTGGACCATGGCGCCTGCCGATGAGCCGAACGACTGGACATCCGCTGCGAGCCGTAGGTCTCCCAGCCCCAATCGCTTCGCTAGTCGTAGGTTCACACCCCGCATGGCTCCGGCATTCACCAGCAGGCCATCGATGTCGGACAAGCTAAGGCCGGCGTCCCGGCAGGCGCGCACGACCGCTTCGTCGGCGAAATCCTCAGCTGTGCGTCCGTAGACCTTGCCGATCGCAGTCATGCCGAGTCCGGCGATGGCACCCCGCGGCTTCATGGGGTCTCTCCAGCCCGGCGTGCTTTCATCGCGGTCAGGTCTCCATAGCGCACGCTAGATAGACTATCATTGACTTGAGTCCTGTCCACGGGACCCAGAGGGAAGGAAAGACGGATGACACCATCGTCGGAGCATGACTCCGGGCCGGCGCTGCTCAAGGAGACGCGGGGGCACAACCTCATCCTGACGCTCAACCGCCCTAGCGCAAGCAACGCGGTCAACGCGGAGGTCTCCGGACTTCTGGGCGCCGCGCTTGAGAGCGCTGCGCACGACCCTACGATCCGGGTGATCATCCTGACGGGCGCCGGCGATCGCGCGTTCTGCGCCGGAGCGGACCTGAAAGCCGCCACGCGCGGCGACGCGACCTACGCCTCCGAGGAAGAGTTCGAGAAGTGGCACTTCGCAGGCTTCGTGAAGCACGTGGTTAGCAAGCCGATCATCGCGGCGGTCAACGGCGCCGCTCTCGGAGGCGGCACGGAGCTCGCGCTCGCGAGCGACCTGATCGTAGCGGCGGACACTGCGAGCTTCGGCCTTCCCGAGGTCAAGCGTGGTTTGATGGCCGGCGCCGGAGGAGCTTTCCGGCTCCCCCAGCAACTCCCGGCGAAGATCGCGATGGAGCTGCTCCTCACAGGAGACTCGCTCAGCGCCGAGAGGGCTCACGCCCTAGGCCTCGTGAACCGAGTCGTGCCTCGCGATCAGCTGTTGTCCGCCGCGATCGAGCTCGCGGAGCGCATCACAGTGAACGCGCCCCTCGCGGTGCAAGCGACCAAGCGCATGGCGCTGGGGATCGACGACGGACACATCGGCTCCGAGGAGCATCACTGGGAGCGTTCTGCGCGGGAGTTCGCGGAGATCAAGAGGGCAGCTGACTACGGGGAGGGGATTCGCGCCTTCGCCGAGAAGCGCGCACCGGATTGGAAGGGGCGGTGACGGCGGTCCGACGAAAGTCCAGACCTCCGCTCCTACCGCGACCGCATTCGCCCCCAGCTAGAATGAGAGATTCATTCGGACGCTCAACGCACCATCGCGAATCCACCGTCCACCGACAAGATCTGGCCGGTGATGAATCGTGACGCCTCACTGGCAAGGAAGACATTTGCGTTGGCGGCATCTCGCGTTTCGCCCAGCCAGCCGCCCAGAGGGACCATCATCTTGAACCAGCTCTTGATCTTATCAAGCTCCTCGGGACTGACTTGATCGAATGAGCCTTGCGCCATTGGAGTCATCACGAACGGAGCGACTGCGTTCGCGCGGATCCGGTAGCGCCCCCAGTCCTTGGCGATATTGCGGGTCCACGAAGTCACTGCCCCCTTGGCGGCGCCGTAGATGGGGTTCCCCGGGTACCCCGTGATTCCGGCGAGCGAGGTGTAGTTGACGATCGACCCGCCGTCGGACTTCAGGTGTCGGAACGCCGCGGCGTTCGTATACATGGTCCCCTTCACATGGACATCGAAGATGAGGTTGATCTCCGACTCGGTGACGTCCTCGGCCGGGACGTTCTTCTCATTGCCGGCGATGTTGAGCATGACGTCCAGACCGTCGAGTAGAGCCGCGGCATCGTCGAAGACCGCGTTCACCTCGTCCTGCTTCGAGATGTCGCAGCGCGAGAAGATGACCGGCCCCGGGCCGAGCTCCTGGGCCTCGACCACAGCCTGCTTGCCGGCCTCTTCGTTGATGTCCAAAACGACGACGCGCGCGCCCTCTTTCGCCAGCGACTTCGCGGTCTCCAGGCCGATACCGCTTCCACCGCCAGTCACAATGACGCGCTTACCTTTGAGCTGCATGAATGATCCTTCTGGTCGAGTTCATTTCGGGCGGAGGCGGACTTCGGTACTTGTTCGATGCCCGCGGTCCAGCGCTTGCGCTGCGCATCCAACTCACAGGGGCCCATCGCTGGTTGGCACCGCTGCAGCGAAAATTGGGGTGCGCTTTCGGCGCGGCGGCCTCAGGGGTAGCAGCCTCCCCCGACGCCGAACGCGCCATCGACGGCGTACTGGCAGTCAGCGAACTTCGAAGTCCGCACCCATCGCACTTTCCCGCAGGCGACCCACCTCGCGCGCGACGGCCTGGTGTGCCGGATCTCGGAGGTAGGTGTCCAGGTCGTCCCACGTGCGATGGTCAGAGACCAGACAGATCCGGTTCAAGGCCTGTCCGCTGCTATCACGGGCGATTCCGACCGTCATGGCCGCGACCGTCGGGATGGTGGCTCCAAGAGCACGGATCTGAGCGACCAGCGCGTCACGATCATCCGGTGCGCAGTCGGAAGACAGCTCGACGATCGCCACATGTCGGATCACCGTGCGACCTCCGTACAGCTTCCCACGCGCTGCAACACGGATGCCGTCCGAGTCAGCGGCCGTATTACGGTATGCGAACGCTGCACCGTTGGCGAGCACGATGTCCTAGGCGACGCGCTAAGCGCGAAAGCCGGCCTTGGCATCCTGTGCATCAACACTGCGTCATCCTTCGCGACATCACTGGCGCAACACGCAAACTGAGCTGGAGCCTGCTGTTCGCCTTTCCCAGCTCCGGCCGCCGCGAGAAAGGGCACCTGCGGCCCGTCGGAGCGAACTGCAATCACCGGCATCGCCACCCCTCGAATAGACCTGCGGCCGGCCTGTCACGAGGCCGTAAGGGCCCCGTCAATCACATGTTCCATCCCGCTGATGTACGACGATTCGTCCGACGCGAGGAAGGTCACTAGACGTGACACCTCATCCGGATCGCCGATCCGTCGCAACGGGACGACGTCGGCGATGCCGCCACCAGTCTCGTCCGTCGCCGCCGCCATCATGGGCGTCATGATGAACCCAGGGTGGATTGAGTTCACGCGAATGCCCTTGGGGCCGTACTCGACCGCGACGAACTTCGTCATCCCTCGGGATGCGTACTTGCTTCCCACATAAGCCAGGTTGGGGGATCCGATTGCGACCTTCATCCCGGCTGTGGATGAGATGTTGACTATCGATCCACCGCCGGCAGCGATCATCGATGGGATCACTGCCTTCATACCGTAAAACTGCGAGTTCTGGTTCACAGCAATGACGGCGAGGTAGTCGTCCTCACTCATGGACACAGTGTCGGTGATCGGACCGATGATGCCCGCGTTGTTCACGAGCACAGTAATGCTCCCAAAGGCTTCCTCGGTACGACCCACCACCGCGGTCCATTCCGTCAAGGACGCCACGTCATGACGCATAAAGACGGCGTTTGATCCAAGTTCAGCTGCGATCGCCTCGCCGCGCTCGACATTGACGTCGGTCAGCACAACACGCGCTCCCTCAGCCACGAGGCGCCGCGCATGCGCCTCACCCATCCCCTGAGCCGCGCCGGTCACCACCGCAACCTTTCCATCCAGCTTGCCCATCACACATCCTCCTTCGAACTGATTACGAAATTCGGTCCAGCCCTGTCCGCGCGGTCTGCAGCTACTTCACAACGCCCGTCTCGGTTCTACGTACGGTAACGAGGACCGCCAGAAGCACGATGACCCCGAAGATCACCGTCTGGTAGTTTGGGTCCACTTGAGTAAGCGTCATGCCGTTGGTGACAATGCCGAGGGTCAGAACGCCGACGATCGTGCGGGCGGGGCCACCTGCACCCCCGTTCAACGCGGTGCCACCCATGACGACCGCGGCGATCGCGTTGAGGAGAAACGCATCGCCCATGCCGGGCGAAGATCCGCCGCCCTGACCAATCAGCATGAGTCCACCGGCACCGGCGAACAGCCCCGACAGTCCAAACATCCAGAGCTTTGTTCGGTTGACAGGTAGTCCCGAAAGCCTCGCAACTCGCTCGTTGCCGCCGATCGCGTAGATCCGCCGACCGAAGGGCGTCCGGTACGCAATTACGGCAACGACGACAAACCCGATGACGGCCCACCAGATGATGTTGGGGATCCCGCCAATCGTCGCGCCGTTTGTGAGATTATCCAGGGTCTCGTGGGTCATTGACTCTGCCGCTCCTCCTGTGAGCCGGAGGGCCAACCCGTTGAAGATGAAAAGAATGCCGAGCGTCGTCAGGAACGATGGGAGTTTGGCGTATGCGACGAGGAATCCGTTCAAAAGACCGCACGCGAGACCGATCGGAAGGGCGAGCCAGACCCAGGCGGGGTGCCCGTCGTTGGTGAACTGGACCGCCAGGGTCCCCGTCAGTGCGGCCACCGCGCCGACCGAGAGGTCAATACTGCCCGCGACGATCACGAGGGTGGACGCGCAGGCCAACACCATGAGTACAGAGGAGGCACGCAGGATGTTCAGGATGTTGTCCTCGGTGAGGAACAGCGCACTACGCGCGGTGAAGTAGACAATCAGCCCGACAACCAGCGCGTACGGCAGGAACTTGATTCCCCATTTGGCCCAGAGTTCGCGTGATCTTCCGCTCCGGGGAGGGGGTTCTAGCGCGGCCTCGACGGGCCGCTCGGCCTCGGTGACTTCAAATGACATGACTTAGACCATCCTTGCGACGATGTCTTCTTCTGTGAGTAGGCGTGCGGCTTCGACGTCCCACTCGTGCACGATGCGGCCATCCTTCATAGCTGCGATGCGGTCGCCCATTCCGATCAGCTCGCGCAGGTCGTCGGTGATCATGACGATCGCCAGACCTTGGTCTGTGAGGTCTCGGAGTTGGGCGTATATCTCTTGACGCGCTCCAACGTCGACTCCCCGTGTCGGGTTGTCCAGGACCAACACCTCGGCCCCGGAGGCGACGAGTCTTGCAAGCATCACCTTCTGTTGGTTGCCGCCACTCAGCGAGCCGACAAAGGTCTCCATACTCGGTGCAGCGACGCGGTAGCGTCGCATCGCGCTTGCGACGAGCTTTCGCTCTCGGCCCAAGTCCAGCAGGGGACCCCGCTTCAGTTGTCTCATGCTGGACCAGGTCGTGTTCCAGCGAATCGACTGAAGGAGGCTGACACCCTCGCCGTGACGATCGAGCGGTCCGTAGGCGAGCTTTCCGACGCGGTCGGTGGGACGGCCGCTCTTCAAGGCGACGCCCCCTACCGAGACGTGGCCCTCCGCGGAGATGTCACCCGATAGCGCCTGCGCAAAGCTCGACTTCCCGCACCCAGTCAGTCCGCCGATCCCGAGGATCTCACCGCGACGGACAGTGATTGAGACGTCGGAGAAGTGCGGCGACGCCGTCAACCCCTTGACCTGCAGCGCGGTGTCCCCGAACGACACCTTCTTGCGATCCTCCAAATAGTGGTTGTGCTCGCGTTCGCGGCCAACCATCAAGGCGTGCAACTCGGCTTCGTTGGTCTCCGCGACCCGGCGCTCCGCCACGACACGGCCGTCCTTGATGACATAGATGCGATCGCAAAGGTCAAGGATCTCGTCAAGTCGATGACTGACGAGGACGAACGATGCCCGGTCGCGTTGCGCTCGAACGTACCGGAAGAGGTCAGCCACCTCATCCTGATTGAGCGAGGCAGTCGTTTCGTCCAATAAGACGATGGGGTGCTCCACCCCTAGCAGCTCAGCGACAGCGAAAGCACGGGTGATTTCAACGAGCTGCCGCTGATCTAAGGGCAGCTCCGAGACCAGGGCAGCAGCATCGAGGTGCTCTTTCATCATGTCGTCTCGCTCAAGGTAGCGCCGGGCGGCGGCCCGCATGCGTCTGGGACGCAGGACGCCGAGCGTCGTGAACTTGCTCTCGTGTCCGATGAAGAGATTCTCAGTGACCGTCAGGTTCGCCAAGAGCCCTTGGTCCTGGTGCGCCCGGTAGACTCCGCGCTGATTGGCTTCAGCATAACTGGCGAGACCTGGCGGCCCGCCGTGGACGCGTACGTCCCCATAGTCCGGCTGCTCGGAGCCGGAGAGCAGGCTGAGAAGTGTGGACTTTCCAGCACCGTTCTCGCCGACAAGCCCGACAACCTCACCCCGCCGCACCGCGAGCGTCACGTGATCGACGGCATGAACGCCCGGATATCGCTTGTCAACGTTATTCGCCTCGAGCACTACGGGACCGCTGACGTTACTCATGACCGGTCCAAGGCGGCGAGCGCTTCGAAGGCAAGCCCAGGTCCCAGGTCTGCCTGCATCCGGGCGCGGATGTCTCTGTTGAGGACCTCACGCGAGTACCTCAGCGCAAGTACAGATTTGCGGGCCATGCTGCTCGCAAGCTCGAGAGCACGGTCGAGGACCTCTTCCGGTTCGACAACCTCGTCCACCGCGCCGGCCTCCTGCGCGTCATGCGCTGACAACTCCTGGCCGGTAAGTAGGAAGTACTTGGCCCTCTTCGAGCCGATGGCGTGGATCCAAGCTGTGTGCACACCGTCACCCGGAACGATGCCGTTCGGGAAGTGAGCATTGTCTTGGAAAGAGGCGGTTCTCGAAGCAATGACGATGTCGGCGAGGATCGCTAACTCGGAGTGGATGGTCGCCGGGCCGTTGACAGCACTGATGACGGGTATCCTTATAGACAGTAGATTGTTGAGCAACCGCTGGCCCTCGAACACGCTGTTGTCCCAGTCCAGCGGGCGGGCCAACACGAAGCTGCTGAAGTCGATGTCAGCGCAGAATGACTCGCCGGCGCCCGTCAGCACGACGACCTTGTTATCGGGGTCGCATGCAATGTCGGTGAACAAGTAGGCGAGCTCATCGTGGACCGTCGTGTCCCAGACGAGCGAGCCGCCGTGGGTGTGAAGCGTCGCAACCAGGACGCCGCTGTCGGAGCGTTCGAGGCGGATCCGCTGATACTTCTCGCGGTAGTCGCCCAGGCGGGGCGCGATCGTTGACATCTTCAGTCTCCTGTGGTTCAGGGATCTATCAGCGGACCTTGACGCCGGCCCCGACGGGCACTTCGGTCGTGGAGGTATCACAGGCGTCATAGAGGCGACCATGCCACGCCCGCGCATACCTCGGCGTCTTCGAGGAGTACGGTCGGAAGGGCCACCGCGAACGCCCTGGCGAACAGGTGCGTTCTCGGACAACACCGCGCAGCACTGGACAGGTTCTTGTCGGGGGCAGAGGGGCCGCGATCGAGCCGGGCTTGACCGTGTTCACGCGGCTGGCGTGCACTCCGAGCGCTGGTGCCATCACTCGTTACCTCCTTCGGACTCAGTGGTGGGCATGAGCGGACTGGGTTAGCCGACGCTGACTCCAGCCTTCAGCGCACCTAGAACGCCTTCCTGGAACTGCGCCTTCGCTCGGACCGATCCGTACGGGTCTTCGAACCGCGACTCCCAGTCTCTGTTGAGCGTGGTAAGTTCACCCGCGTCCATCGCCTTCTGATAGCTGTCTGGCCACGCAAAGCCCTCCGGTCGCGGCGTCGGGTTGGAAGCGCCCTCGGCCCACTCGTCAGTCGCCGGGTCTGCCACAAGGCAGCGGTGCTGGGTGATCCAATCGTCACCATTGAGGTGCCGCGACATCTTGGTCGCGTCCCAGAGCACGGGCTTGTCCTCGCTCGTGAGCTCCAGGAGCGCGCTCGCAGCTTCTGGGGTGTCAATGATCACCGAGTCAGTGTTCATGAAGGACTCGAGTGGGTTGAGCTCGATTCCATTGATGAAGTCGTAAAGCCGGACAGCCGCAAGCACGCCGGAGAACGCGATCATGCCGCCTGAGGTGCAGACGATCCGTTCTTCGTTCTCCATTACCTCGAGGAAGCCTGGGTCGCCATCCATCCCGCAAAGGAGCGCCGTGGTGTTTCGTGCTGCCTTAAGCGCCGCGAGTGCTCCGAGGGCGACTCCGTCGTTGAACGCCAGGACGAACTTGACGTCGGGATGCGCAGGGAGGAGCGTCTCGAGGGCGGCTTGTGCCTTGCTCTGATCCCAGTCGGTATAGGAGTTCGCGACAACGGTGACACCGGGTGTCTCGCTGATGGCCTTCATCACTCCGAACCGCCGGCCGGTCTCGGAGTATCCGCCCTTCGGACCCCCCAGCAAGATGACCTCGCCCTTGTTCCCGCCGCGTTCGAACAAGATCTTGGACACGATGTAGGCCTCATCCGCGAACGGACCCCCGACGGTGCCCAGGTAGTAGCCATTGAACTTGGGGTCCGTAGGAGCCAGCCAGGGTAGGCGGTTGGCCAGGTTCGTGTTTGCAACCTTTTGATCCGCAAGGATCTGGGAGTACCGGTCGATACTGCCGTCGGCGAAGATTGCCGAATGCACGCCCAGCACACCGAGCGACCCGAACTGCTGTACCTGCGAAAGGCCTTTCTGGATGTCACCGTCGTGGGAGGTGAATTCCGACTTCGCCTCCAGCGCCTTGGCTGAGGCGGCGAAAGCCGCATGCGTCGAATCGAAAGCGGGAACGTTTGCGACCAGGTGATCCATCAGCAACGGATTGGCCTTGTCCGGGACGCCGGCGTCGCGGCCGGCGCACGCGGCGAGGAGCGAGGAGCTGGACAGAGCGACGGCCCCCACGCCTGCGAACTTGAGGAGTGAGCGGCGAGAGAGCTCACTGGACTGGAACGAGTTGTTCATCGTGTCTCCTGAGTGGTCATGCGTCAGTAGTCAAGGCACGGGACGACCCGACGTTCCGTGTGGGGCGCCGGCGTCCCCAGGTGGGGCACTGTGGCAGATGGACGGTTGCCATCCGTGGCCGGTGATGTCTTCAGTTGTCTATTTCGCGACGAAACCGCCATCCACCGGCAGCGCGACGCCGGTGATGAAGCTGGCTCGGTCGCTTGCGAGGAAAAGCGCGGCTTGGGCAATTTCTTCAGGCTTGCCTCGCCGCCGGAGCGGGATGTCCTTCTCGACCCAGGCATCGAGACGCTGGTCAATGTCGTCGTTCGACTCTCGCGACCAGAACTTCGGAAGCATCGGGGTGTCGATTGGTCCGGGGCAGATGACGTTGACTCGGATCTCAGGGGCGAGGTTCAGGGCCAACGACTTCGCCAACATGACGACGCCGCCCTTGGATGCCGAGTACAGCGGGCTCAGGTGGGAGCCTACGAGGCCGGCGGTTGATGACGTAAAGAGGATCGACCCGGTGTGCTGGGACTTCCTCAGCAGCGGGATGGCCGCCTGGGCCGTGTAGTAGGCGCCCGTCAGGTTGATCCCGACCGAAAGGTCGTACTGCTCGCGAGTGACTTCGTTGCCGGTGGCGCCGGGTGTGCCGGCGTTGGCGAAGGCAATGTCGAGCCGGCCGAACTTGTCGTCGACGGCTCGGCAGCACTCCTCGACCGCCGACGTGTCGGTCACGTCCAGTGCCATCGCCAGTCCGTGGCCACCTGCTTCCTCGATCTCGCTGACCACGGATTTCGCACCTGTCTCATCGAGGTCGGCGACGATAACTGTCGCGCCCTCGGATGCCATCAGCAGCGCGGTCGCCCGGCCCATGCCGGAAGCGCCGCCGGTGATGAATGCAATGCGCTCCTGCAGTTCACCCATCTCTATTGCTCCTGCTTTCTGTCGTTGGTTCGTATGCGTGAAGGTGACATCGCCCGGAGGTGCCGCGTGTCAGCCGTGGGTCTCGAATGCCCGAAGCTCGACATACTCGTCGAGGCTGTACTTGCCCCACTCGCGGCCGATACCGGTCTGCTTGAACCCGCCGTGGGGCCCCTCGGTAACCGCAGCCAGGCAGTTGACTCCGAAGTTTCCCGTCCGGACCGCGCTCGCGATCCGCCATGCCTGGTCCAAGTCTTCGCTCCACACGGTGCCGTTGATTCCGTAGATGGAGTCGTTGGCGATCCGGATGGCATCCTGCTCTCCATCGAAGGGGATCGCGACCAGCACCGGTCCGAAGATCTCCTCCTGAGCAATGCGCATCGCGTTGTCGACGTTTGTGAACAGCGTGGGCTCGATGTGATAACCCTCGTCGTGCTTCGGGGACGGACCACCTCCGACGGCGATCTTTGCACCCTCTTGGCGTCCCACGTCGATGTAGTCGAGCACACGCTCGTACTGCGCGCGGTTGGCGACAGGTCCGAGCCCGGTATTCGGGTCGTCGGCTTCCCCGCCGGGGATCTGCTGCATTTGATGAGCAAGTCGAGTCGTGACGTCTTCGTAGATGCGACGGTCGACGAGGAGGCGGGTCAGCTGGCCACATCCTTGCCCGGCGTGCTTGAGGTTGCCGGGCTCAGTGGCGAAGAACCGGTCAAGATTGGCATCGGCGCAGACGATGTTTGCTGACTTGCCCCCCAGTTCGAGCACCACGTTCTTGATCGTTGGTGCCGCGAGCTCCATGATCCGACGCCCAGTGGCGGTGCTGCCGGTGAAGCTCACCTTGTCGATGCCAGCGTCCGCGACCAGCATTTCGCCGACGTTGGCGCCGGCTCCGAGGAGAATGTTGAGTGTGCCCCGCGGGAGGTCTGCCGCGTTGGCCGCTTCTGCCATGAGGGCAGCATCTAGGGAGGTCGTGGGGTGGGGCTTGAGGATGACGGTGCAGCCCACGGCGAGCGCCGGAAAGACCTTCTGCACGTTCACCCGGAATGGGTAGTTGAACGGGGTGATTGCGCTGATGACGCCAGCGGGCGTGCGCTGCACGATCCGCGTCCTTCGCGGGCCAGTCGCGCCGGAGAGGGGCGCTCCATGGTGCACCGTGGATTCCACTTCTTCGTACCTGGCGGCCGCGTCGGCGTAGCCGTACGCCGCCTCGAGAGGGGAGTCGGTCTGCCAAGATACGGCGAGCGAGTGCACCGCTCCCGCCTGATGGATGGCGATATTCACGAGTTCATCGCGTCGCGCCTGCAGCTCATCGGCGAAGCGGCGGAGGATCCGCGCGCGCTCCTCCCGCCTCATCCGCGGCCAGGGGCCCTCGTCGAACGCTCGGCGAGCCGCACTGATCGCAGAGGCCGTCTCCTGCAGCGTGGCCTCTGGCGTGCTGGCGATGACTTCACCTGACCATGGGGACACGATTTCGAATGTGCCCTCGCCCTCAACGAGTCGTCCGTCGATCAGGTGCCTGTGGCCTCCGGTCATGCCCAAGTAGCTCACGCCGTGCTCCTCACACTTCGCTGCGGCCTGTTGCCAGCGGCGCTAGCGCCTTGCCGACCTCGTGTGAGGCACGTTACGCGCAACGACCCATTGCGGTCAATGGTTCGTTTCATAAGCATAGTTTGTCTTGTTGGAGCCCGCTACTCTTGGGGCATGACAACCAACCGCATGGATTCCGCGGACGGCGTCGCACAGCGTCGGCGGGGGTTCCTTGACTCCGCGCCCGCGCAGCTGTCTCGGCCGGTCAAGACATCCGAGCGCATCGCGGCAGCCTTGGTTGATGACGTCATTCGCGAAGACCTTGGGCCGGGCGATCGCCTGCCCAATGAAGCCGCGATGGTGGAGCGGTTCGGCGTCGGTCGCGGTTCGTTGCGCGAGGCGTTGCGCATCCTGGAGACCCATGGACTGATCAGCCTCAAATCGGGCCCGGGCGGCGGTCCCATACTCTTGGCGGTCGACCCTCGGGATGTCGGGCGAACATTTTCTCTGTATCTGAGCCTTCGTCACGCTACGATCGCCGAGCTCATCGAGACGCGCATCTTCATCGAGCCGATGGTGGCTCGGCTGGCGGCGTCTAACACCGATTCGGAGGCGCGAGAGCGCCTGGCGAACGCCCTTGCGGCGGAAGCCGAGGCCACCGCGCTCGACAGCCGCTTCGTCGACGCGGCGAATGACTTCCACTACGTTGTGGGCAGCATGACGGGCAACAGCGTCATCGACCTCGTGGCCACCGCGCTGAAGCAGCTTTACACGACCAAAGTCGTCTCTGCCGGCATCATCAGCCAGCGGGTAGCTCCGTCGATTCGCGAGGAGCATCGAGAAATCGGGCAGGCGATTATCAAGGGCGATCCAGATCTCGCGGAAGACCTCATGCGCAAGCACATGCACTACTACCTTGGCCGCATGAGCGAGGTAGAGCCTCAGTTCACGGCATCGACCATCTCTTGGGGCTGAGTGCGAATCAGCATCGTTCAGAAGACGATGACGGGTCTTCCCCGAAGACCTCCGGCTTCGATAGCAGCGTGGGCATCCGCAGCTCGCTCAGGGGTGACCTCCATCGCAACTCTCGCCTCAATTGCCCCGCGTTCCACCAGGTCGACGATGCCGGCGAGGGCTTCGGAAGCGCACAGATGGTCAGGGACGAACACAGCGGTGACATCGAGATCCTGCCTCACGATCTCGGCATACGGTCTCATCGCAGCAATTCTGCCACCATGACCGACGAGGCGCGAAGCGGAGGTCAGGTCCCCCGGCGTCGCGTCGACGACCACCCACGCGCTCCCGTGACGCCCAGTTTCCGGAGCTCGCTCAAGCACCTCCGCGGCTCCACGACGGAGGAGCCAGTCTCGATCTGTCGCGCGCGCTATAGCTAGCACTTCGGCGCCGCGGGCCACTGAGATTTCCACCGCGACCGACCCAACAGCGCCGCCGGCGCCTAGGACGGCGACCTGAGTGTCTGGCCCCACGTCAAGAGTGTCGAGCGCAACCCAAGCTGTCAGGGCGTTCATAGCGACGGCACTGCCCGCTACGAACCCGCACGTGCTGGGCATGGATGCCAAAGATCGCTCGTCGACCGCGACCAGCTCAGCTTGCGCACCGCCCGAGGGCCGCCACGCGGACACGACCCCGATCACGCGATCACCAGCGCTCCAACGCACACCCTCCGTCAGGACGGTGCCCGCGAGGTCCATCCCGGGGATGTAGGGCGGTTCCCGGCCGTCTAGAAATCGTTCTTGGCGACCAGCCCTAAGCTGGGCGTCGGTCGGGTTCACTGCTGCGGCTGCCACCCGCACAATGACCTCTCCGGGGCCCGGCACGGGCGGGGGCAGGTCCATGACCTGGAGGACGTTGGGCGCGCCGTAACGAGGTACTACAACCGCCTTCACAGGTGCACGCCTCGTGCGGCGCGGCCGGCGGCGAGCCTTTCAGGTCGGACGCCCGCCTGCGTGTAAGACGGGTCCAGTCCGTTCCTGTGGCCAGTCGGCCCGCCTCCCATGAGACTCACGTCCGCGCTGGATAGTGCCCGGCCAACCGCAGTGACCCCGCCGCCTGCGGGCGCGGTCGTTGGATGGACGACCGACCACTCGCGGACGACCAGCCGTACTGAAATGCGCCACTCCCCTGCTCGCTGTTCCAGACGGTCGATGTACCTGCCGCCACTGGTGACAACAGTGGGTGCCTCGCCCTCGGACGTCGGACGGTTGACTGCCGTGAAGACGAAATAGGTCTCCGCGTCGGCGCTGTCCCCATCGAGGCGGCACGTGTGATTCGTCAGATGATGTTGGTGGGCTATGTGAGCGGACGTGTGCAGTTCGACCGCCCATCGGCAGAACTCGTCCCGGTCTCCGACGAACATGCCGTGGTCGTCAAGTGCATCCGGGTGGTAAGCCGAGCGGATCAGATCCGCGTCGAGTCGATCGACGCCCCTTGCGCATCGCACAAGGCAGTCCAGAATCGCCTGCCGGTCGAGCAACTCACGCAAACGCGCCTCGTCGAGCGTCACGAGTAGTCCGCCGTCTCCGCTAGCGGGCCGGACTTGGCCACCGGGAAGTAGCCCCGACCGATACCGCTCTGCCGACCGGGCAGCAGCACGGACCGTTCCCACCGGAGGACCTCGTCGCCATCCTGATTGAGGCCACGGGTTGTCATGGAGACGATGCCGAAGCCCGGGCGGGACTCGCTCGGGCGCACTTCGCGACAAATGCTTTCTGCATAGAGCGTGTCCCCGACGTACACCGGATGGGTGAGACGCAGGTCGGTCATGCCGAGGTTAGCGACGGCGTTCTGGCTCATGTCGATCACAGACAGTCCGAGGACGATGGCGATGGTCAGGCCGGAGTTGACCAGAATGCGACCACCCGATACGGGGTTCTGAGATGCAAGGTGACTGTTGAAGTGGTTCTGGTTCGTGTTGCAGGTCAACAATGTGAACCAGGTGCAGTCGGCCTCGCTGATAGTCCGACCAAACGGATGCTGGAAGACATCCCCAGGCCCGAAGTCCTCGAAGTATCGCCCGAGCTGTGCTTGGTGCATGGTCACGGTCAGATCGCTCCTGCCCTTCGGAGTCGCTCGAGTTCAACGGAGTCCTTGCCGAGGTAGTCCCCGTAAACACGCTCATTGTCTTCGCCCAGCGCCGGAGCCGTACGCCTGACGGCTCCAGGGTGGTTGGTCATTCGCGGGACGACGCCCTGCATGCGCACCTCCCCGAGGTCGGGGTCCTCGAGCGTAACGACGTTTCCGTTCTCGGCGAAGGTGGGGTCCTCCAAGATTTCCGGAACGGTGTAGATCGGGGAGGCGACCACTTCCAGCGCGGACATGACCTCCAGGCACTCGTCGAGAGCCCGCTGTGAGATCCACTGGGCGACGAGGCGATCCAAGCGATCGCGGCGCTCGGCTTGCTGAGCCGATGTTGCGTAGTCCTCGACCGGCTCGCCGACCAAAGCAGCCACGTTGGTCACCGACCTTGGTGTTCCCGATGTAACCGTGATCCAGTGGCCGTCCGAGGTGCGGAAGGTGTTGATTACGGCGGCCGGCGCTGCCGCAAGACGATTGCCGGCGCGTTGAGGAACTTCGCCCAACTGGTCGTAGAAAATCACCTGCCACTCGATCAACCGGTAGAGGCTCTCGTAAAGGGCCAGATCGATCCATTCGCCATCGAAGTCGGGGTCGTTGTCGCGGCGATAGAGCGCAGCCTGGACCGCGAACGCCCCCATCAGGCCGGTGACCGAGTCGCCGTGGGAGAACCCGGTGTGGACGGGGGGACCATCCTCGAACCCGGTGATGTTGACAACGCCGCTCATCGCCTCGCCAACCTTGCCGAACCCGGGGTGATTGCGACGTGATGACTTCGCACCGAAGCCCGTCACCTGCAGCAACACAAGTCGCGGGTTTGCGGCGTGCAGTGACGCGTAGTCCAGCCCCCATTTCTCAAGGGTGGAGACGCGGAAGTTGGTGATGACGACGTCGGCCCACGCGGCCAGCTCAAGGGCAACGGCCCGGCCATCGTCACTTCGCAGGTCCAAGGTCACCGATCGTTTGTTGCGTGCGGACACCTTCCACCACAGGTGGGTGCCGTCCCTGTGCGGTCCGGCGTTCCGCTGGGGATCGCCGCGACCCGGGTCCTCGACGTGAACGACCTCGGCACCTAGATCGGCTAGCAGTGCACCGGCCAGTGGCCCGGCGATTACGTGGGCGAACTCAACAACTTTGAGTCCGGATAAAGCACTCGTCGACACAGGGTCTCCTAATTATACCTATCATTATCATCAAATGTAGGGTTGGAGCGACTCTGAGTCAACGTCCAACTCAGCAGAAGCCCGACCGAGGGCCCGACGGTCGTCGGGGTGGGCGATCCGGACAACAGCCTCGGCACGCTCGGTGAAGGACAAGCCGCGCAGGTCAGCAACCCCGTGGTCGGTCACTACGACGTCCAGGTCGGCCCAGGTCGACGTCGGCGGTTGGGCAGGGCTGAGTCGAGCGACGATCCGCGACTGCCCGCGCGACGTGCGGGCAGGCAGCGCTAGGACCGCTGCACCACCGGCGCTCATCCGAGCGGCTCGCAGGAAGTCAATTTGTCCTCCGCCGCTGGCAACGCGCCGGCCACGCACCCATTCGGCATTGACCTGGCCAGCGAGGTCGATCTCGTACGCGGAGTTGACCGCCCACAGGTGGTCGATGGAGCGGAGGCGGTCGGGGTTGTGGGTCTGCGCGATCGGCTGCAGAGAGACGTCCGGGCCCCACGGGTCGAGCGTTCCCCCCTTGACGCCCGTTGCGACGTGGCGACCAGGGGCATCGCTCTTGCGGCTTCCCGTCACGACCCCAGCTGCGATGAGCGCTCTCAGCTCCGCGGGGAGGATGCCGGAGTGCACGCCGAGGTCCGCGTGTTGCGCGAGCTCGGGAAGCAGGGCGGCCGGGACCGCTCCTAGTCCCGTCTGGAGGGTTGCCCCGTCTGGGATGAGCCGGGCGATGGTGCGGGCCACGAGCCTCTGCTCGTCAGTCGGAGCCGATCGCGGCGTAACCGGGTCGGGGCTCGATTCGACACGCACCGCCGCAGTCACGACCAGCGGGTCGACGTCGATCTCCCCGACGAACCTCGGCCAGGGTCCCTCCTCGACCACTTCGAACCCGACACGGTCCGCCACCTCGAGGGCTGTCGGTCCGTATCCGACGATGCTGCCGAACGTCAGTCGCCCCCCTGAGCCGAGACCGACGCGGGCGACGTATGCGTCGACCGGCAGTTCGCCTGTTGCGATCATTCGGTCGACTTCGAACATCGACCCGGCGACGTGGCCGACGCGGGGAGCCAGAGCAGGTGGAACCCCGCCGGCAAGTAGCCTCAACTGCAGCGCGCCCGACCGGACGTCCGCCAAGGCGTCCTGGTCGATGAATGCCCACCGTCCGCCGATGTCCGCGACCAGCAAGGTCAACCGGACACGACGCGCCCGCGCCTCCCTAATCACGGCGGCGACAAGGACGTCAGGTAGGCGCTCGCCCATTCCCACAAGGACCGTCGCACGATCTAGCCCGCGAAGCAGGCGTGCAGCCGCTCGCTCAGGTGTCTGGAAGAGCACAGGCACCCCCTCGACAAGTTCGATTCTGGCTGACTATCCTAATCATACGCATAGAAGGAGCGATATGACAGAGTTTGCAACCCGTCCGGCCCGTCCCGGTGGATGCCGCCCGATGCGCCAGGTCAGGCGCGTTCGGTGACTGCCCCTGATCGCTAACCGGTCGACTGTCCGATCCACTACGCGACCGGTTGCTTCTACAAGACATGGTCCCGTTCACAATCCCTGGAAGGTGGGCTCCTTGATGAACACGCTCACGATCAGCTCGCATGACGAACTGATCTCCTACGTCCCGCACTTGCTGCGGTTCCACCCCGAAGGGATGGTTTGTGTCCCGATCGGCGGCGGACCCGTATCGCGGCTCGACCTGCCGCCCTCACGGCGGGAGATGGAACCGTTCCTACAGACGCTCTCTGACGTCTACCTGCGTCGGCACCCCACGCAGCGCATCGCACTCCTCGCCTACGGGGACGACGGGAAGGCCTGCGTCGAAGCACTCTCCGCGCTCGGTGACCGGCTGGTCAGCGACCACCGCGGCCCGGACGTTGGTCCGATGCTGTGGGTGAACGGCGATGAGTGGTTCGACGTTCTCGACGGTGCCAGCGGGACCGTCGATCCCTCGGCCCGCGCCCGCATGGATGCGGAGTTCGCTCTGATGGGCCGTACCCCGCCGAGTGGCAAGCGCGAGGACCTCGCAGCCGCCATGCAGGGCGACCCGGCCCCGGTAGCCGAGCACCTGCCCGCGGCGCAGGACCGGGTCATGAAGATGGACATGGCTGCGCTCAAGGCGGAGGTCGCGTGGCTCGGCTCCCGCCTCGATGAGTTCACCAAGGACCGACAGCTCCTCTCCGACGTCGATGCCGCGCGTGTGCTGGCGGTGATCCACGACAGCGGAGCCCGGAACGAGGCCGAGACCCGGATGACGCGGACGAACGCTCCGGTCCACACCGAGCTCTGGCACGACCTCGTACGTCGCGCGCCCGAGGAGGTCCGCGATACGCCGGCGGCGATGCTGGCGCTGAGCTCCTACCTGGACGGCAAGGGTGCGCAGGCGTGGGTCGCACTCGATCAGATCACGGAGGCGCGGCCGCCGCTCGCCGACCTCGTGGCGACCGCGCTCGAGAACGCGATCGACCCGGTCGAGTGGGAGCGCGCGATGAATCGGCCGGATGCCAGCGCACTGATGCAGCAGGCCGCCCTCGGCGACCAGGCCAGGCGGGACCGCCCCACCCGCGACCCGAACACGCCGCCCGATCGCGGCATCGACGGCCCGTCCTCGTCGGCCCCGAGCCGCTGACA